>NZ_FCOX02000016.1 GCF_900044055.2 Caballeronia calidae
GACCAGGGCGCCAGGCACTCCCTCGAAATGCGCAGGCTCCATTTTATGCGGCAGTTTGCTCTGTTGTTGGTGGCGTTATGATGCCTCCCTGCGGCGTACCGGCCTCAGTCGCCTGTAGCTGCCCCTTGTAAATCAGGCCAGCCTTCAACCACTTCCGGAGAATTTCCCTGTCCATGGGGACATGGTTTTCCAGCCAATCGTGGTTGATGTGGTCAAAGCAGCCTTTGATATCCGCTTCCAGTACCCATCGGGACGAATTCCTCCGGGACGTGCAAGCTCGTACCTGACCCATAGCGTCAGCCGTTGAACGATTGATCCGGAACCCATACGAGTTCGGGTCGCTCGTCGACTTTGCTACCGGCTCCAAAGCCAGCAGATACAAGGCTTGCATCGCCCTGTCCCGCATGGTCGGAATGCCCAAAGGACGCTCCTTTCCATTGGCCTTGGGGATAAAAACTCTCCGTAATGGCAAAGGCTTATATCCGCGCCGCTTCAACCTGCCGATGGCTTCCCACCGGCTCTCAGGCGAGTCCCACAGTTCGCAATCGACTCCAGCCGTTCGCGCACCCTGGTTCTGCGTAACACGTCGTATCGCATACAGCTTCGCGGACAACGTGCGAGTCAGCATCCGTTGCAGGGCTTTCACCCTGCGCCAGTCACCTTCCCGCGTCGCCTTCGCAATTCGAATCTGCATCCCTCTCACGTTCCGCTCAACTTTCCGCCAATTGACGGCATTCCAGTTGACAGGCGCGTGGGAAAGCGCAGATCCGGTCTTTCGACCAGATACTTTCATGCTGCTCTCCTACTTGGAAAAAGTCCCCAGGCAGAAGGCGCATCTCCCCAGAGGGGCAGACACACCCCTCTAGGGAACAACAGACACCTCAATAGGAGCGCGTGCGCCCCTATCTCGGACAAACACCTCAGTACGGGCGCATGCACCCGTACCTGACCAAGTTACAGAGGGTAGTCAGCCGCCTTGCGACGGTAGACCAGACGGAAGTCTGCCCGCTTTCGCGTGGGATGATGTCTCAACCCCTATCCGTGCCATTACAGCCCGGCATTCGCTTTTTCCGTCCTCCCATACCCGCATGATCAACAACGTTCCTTACGGTCCGTCTGCCAGCCGTACAGCGCTGGCGACCATACGGGCTTACCACGTTCCCGGCATGTCACACGACTGACGTAGGTTCTGCCTATCCCCCGGTGGTGCTGTGACGACGTAGCCCAAATTCTAAGTGGGCTATCCGACCACTTACCGTTTTGGTTAGAGCCCGATGTTTCAAGCAGCTTTGGCTCCTCACTGGTAACGAGGTTTATCAGCAGTTCACTTACATTAACCTTATCAGCCAGCCTAGCTCCTCAACCCCCTCGCTGCTGGGAGTCTCCGAACAGTCCCCTCACGGGAACGGTCCGCCCGATACGTCCGGGGGCTACATTGTCCGAGGAGCTTCACACCCCACCGTTGCCAGTGACGCATGTCCTCGTAGGCTACTGCTGGTCGTACAGCAGGTTCACTGCCCTCCCCCAAACTGCAGGTCGGGCCGAACAATGACATCCCGAGCTTTCGCTCGTATCGTGTAGCGGGTTCACCACACTAGGCGGCGAACGCTGCAAACAACACTCCGCTTTGTCAGCGGAAGTGAAGCCGCTGACTGGGCGGAATCTGGTGATAACCAGACTAATGCAACACGTTCCACGGCCAAGCTGCACCGCGGTTCGTTCCATCCAGGAAGTGGCCGAAACCACCCCTACTACAAGGGCGCGGCCCACAAGGGGGCCGCCTGCGGAGGGTAGAGCGACCAAAACCGAAGTCTCAGGCGATGTCCCTCTAGTCGATGCCTCTTAACGCGAGGCCCACGGACACGAGCGTGCGTGTCGCACTAGAATCGCCAGTTTAGAACATTACGCCGCGCGCCTTCGTCCTCATGACTACGCATCCAGCCGCACCGGAACTCGCCTGCGACATCTTCTGCGCGGTGGTCGACAACTTCGGCGACATCGGCGTGTGCTGGCGCCTCGCGCGGCAATTGCGCGACGAGCACGGCTGGCGCGTGCGGCTCTTCGTCGACGATCTGAAGGCGTTTCACGCGCTCTGCCCCGAAGTCGATGCGACGCTCGCGCGCCAGGAAGCCATGGGCATCGCGATCGAGCACTGGCGCGAGCCCACGCACGCGGGCGACACGCTCGCCATCGCCGATGTCGTGATCGAGGCGTTCGCGTGCGAGCTGCCCCATGCGTACATCGCCGCGATGGCGCGCCGCGATCCGAAGCCGGTCTGGATCAATCTGGAGTATCTGAGCGGCGAGGACTGGGTCGCCGATTTCCATATGCGGCCTTCTCCGCACCCGCGCTATCCGCTCGACAAGAGCTTCTTCTTTCCGGGGCTCGGCAAGGGCACCGGCGGTGTGCTGAAGGAGCGCGATCTCGACGCCCGCCGCGCGCGCTTCGATGCGGCGGCGTGGTGGCGCGAGCGCGCAGGCATCGAGCGGCCCGGCGCCGCGCAGACGGTCGTATCGCTGTTCGCCTATGAAAACCCTGCCGTCGACTCGCTGCTCGCCCAATGGCGCGACGGCGACGCGCCTGTCGTCGTGCTCGTGCCCGAAGGCCGCATCTCGGGCGCGCTCGCGCGCTTTTTCGGCTTGCCGAAATTCTCCGCCGGCATGACGGCGCGCGCCGGCGCACTGGAAGCGCATGCGCTCGGCTTCGTCGAGCAGCCGCGTTTCGACGAATTGCTTTGGGCCGCCGACATCAACTTCGTGCGCGGCGAGGATTCCTTCGTGCGCGCGCAATGGGCGAAAAAGCCGTTCGTCTGGCACATCTACCCACAAGCCGACGATGCCCACGTGCCCAAGCTCGACGCCGCGCTCGCGCATTACACCCGCGCGCTCGACGCGACTGAGCGCGACGCGGTCACGCGCTTCTGGCACGCGTGGAACGGCGCGGGCGTGCCGGACTGGGCGGACTTCTGGGGCCATCGACGGGCGCTCGAGGCGCGCGCGGCGCGCTGGGCCGATGAACTGGCGCGCATCGGCGATCTGGCGGGCAATCTCGTCGCGCACGCCACCTCACGGATCGTCAGATGAATATGGCGTCCGCGCCGCTATCGCCCAGGCCATCCGACTGGCCAAAGAGGCAAAAACTCAGTTAAAATAAGCGGTTATCCGAGGAGACGGGTCGCAGCATCGATATTGCGCCGGTCGGGGCAGCCCGAAGGCCGGCCTCAGAGCAAAGAAGAAGGCGCCCCAAAGGCAAGCTCCGGCAAATCCCTCGTTAGCAAGAACTCTCGCACGTCGCGCCGCCATGAACACGGGCAGCGCCGCCGTCCGATCGATTCATTTCCAGGCATTCAAGCCAACATTCATTCGTACAGGACTTAGTTTTATGAAGACCGCACAAGAACTCCGCGTCGGCAACGTCGTCATGATCGGCAACGATGCCATGGTCGTGCAGCGCGCCGAGTACAACAAATCGGGCCGCAACGCCGCGGTCGTGAAAATGAAGTTCAAGAACCTGCTGACGAACGCCGGCATGGAAACCGTGTACAAGGCGGACGACAAGTTCGACGTCGTCGTGCTCGACCGCAAGGAAGTGACGTATTCGTACTTCGCGGACCCGATGTACGTCTTCATGGACGCCGACTACAACCAGTACGAAGTCGAAGCCGAAATGATGGGCGACGCGCTCAACTACCTCGAAGACGGCATGGCGTGCGAAGTCGTGTTCTACAACGAGAAGGCCATCTCGGTCGAACTGCCGACCACGCTCGTGCGCGAGATCGTCTACACGGAACCCGCGGTGAAGGGCGACACGTCGTCGGGCAAGGTGCTGAAGACCGCCAAGCTGAACACCGGTTTCGAACTGCAGGTGCCGCTCTTCTGCAACATCGGCGACAAGATCGAAATCGACACCCGCACCAACGAATACCGCAGCCGCGCGTAAGCCCCACGCAACTGCATCGAAAGCCGGCGGCAGGTGTAACGCACCTTCCGCCCGCTCCAAAAAAAGCGCCCCATCGCGGGCGCTTTTTCTTTTGCATGAATTTTTTGACAAATTCAGGCAAACTTTACCGGTTGCAACCCGTTAAACGTCGACCACGATTGAAGCAGGAATCGGCGCCTGGTCCGCGCGTATCGCCTGCATCGGAAAAATTAACTGTGTGGCACGTTTTCTGCTTGATGGCTCAGATCAAGTTTTCAGAACCGACATGCACAACATGCCTTTCACCGCTAGCCGGTTTCTGATCATCGCGGCGCTCGCATTGCCCGTCTTCGCGTTGACCGCCGGCTGCAAGTCCACGCCAGCGCCATCGGCGAATCCGGGCAGTGAGATCGCCAACGACGACGCCGCGCTCGCCGCCCGCGTGAAAGCCGCGCTCGTCGCGGACCCGCAACTGAAGGTCTTGCCGATGAGCGTCGCGACCTATCGCGGCGTCGTGCAGTTGTCTGGTTATGTGGATTCGGAGGTGCAGATTCAGAAAGCGCTCGCCGTGACGCGCGGCGTCCCGGGAGTGCAATCGGTCAGCAACGATTTGCACCTCAGGCCGCAGTGACGCGCACGCCCCGATAAATGACGAACGAGTAATGCAGGACAACAAGCGCAGCGGGACGCGCGCCGGATGCCGGAAGAAGGCGCCGCGCCCCGCCCACGACACGCCCGAGCCGCAAGCGGCAACGGCGCATTACAGTCCACTTTGATACGTTGGTCCGCCATGCCACACGCACTGATTGTCGAAGACGATCCCAATAGTCTCTCCGGCCTGTCCGCGATCCTCACGGCAGACGGCTTCTCCGTCGATACCGCGACGACGCTCGCCGAAGCGCGCTCCGCGCTGACCCGCTTCATCCCCGACGTCGTGCTGATCGACCTGAACCTGCCGGACGGGAGCGGTCTCGATCTGTTGCCGAGCCTGCCCTCGCAACCGCCGGACGGTGCGCTGCCCGTCATCGTGATGACCGGCAACGCGACGGTCGAAAGCGCGATCGAAGGCTTGCGGCACGGCATCTGGGACTATCTGCTGAAGCCGGTGAACATTCCGCGTCTGCGCAGCCTGCTCGCGCGTATTCCGCGCCCTTACGAACTCACCGAGGAAGTCCAGGCGCTGCGCTCGACGCTGCGCGTGCTCGGCCACTTCGGCGACATGATCGGGCGCAGCGCGGCAATGCAGCACGTCTACGACCTGATCGAGCACACCGCGCCGACCGAAGCCGCCGTGCTGATCTGCGGCGAGCCGGGCACCGGAAAAAAGATCGCGGCACGCACGATTCATCAACTGAGCCGCCGCCGCAAGGGCCCGTTCGTCACGTTCGACTGCTCCGCGCATCGGAATGCCGGCGACGGCTCGCAGCGCACGATGGAAAGCATTCTCTTCGGGCACGAGCGCAACGCCTTCGCGGGCGCGGAGAACCGCGAGCCGGGCCTGCTCGAGCAGGCAGGCGGCGGCACGCTCTTTCTCGATCAGATCGATTCCCTGCCTCCCGCGCAGCAGGAAGCGCTCTTGCGCGCGCTCGATTCGCAGACCTTCATGCGCGTCGGCGGCAGCAACCGCATCATGACGGACTTCCGACTGATCGCCGCGTCGCGCACGCCGATCCGCGAAGCCGTCGCGAGCGGCGCGATGCGCGAAGACCTGTTCCAGCGCCTCTCGGCGTCGTCGATCATGCTGCCGCCGCTGCGCGAACGCGACGACGATATCGCGTTGATCGCCGAAACGCTCGTCGACGAACTCAACCGCGAGAATCACATCGCCGGGATCACGAGCGGGTCGCCGAAGCGCATCAGCCCGGCGTTCATCCGCGAGTGCATCGGCAACGAATGGCCGGGCAACGTGCGCGAGATGCGTGAGCGCGTGCGGCGCGCGTATCACGCGTCGGGCGAGACCATCGAGACCTTGCGCGTCGATGAACCGGGCGGCCTCGGCGGACGCGGTCTGAACGGCAGCAGCGTCTCCGTGACGGTCGGCACCGCGCTGGCGGATGTCGAGGACATGCTGATTCGCGCGACCCTCGAAGCGGTCGGCGGCACGCGGCATCGCGCGGCGACGCTGCTCGGCATCAGCCCGAAGACGCTTTACAACAAGCTGCAACGGATGAAGCTCGAATCGTCCTGATTTCGACTGATCAAAAAAAACGCCACGGATTTTCGAGCCGTGGCGTTTTTCTTTGACTAAGCGGATTCAGCCGAGCATCTCTTTGACCAGCGCGCGCGCCGCCTGATAGTCCACATGCGCCTGCAGCTTGCTCCAGCGCAGCGCCTTGCCGCGCGGACGCATCTGCTTAAGACGCTGCGCCGATGCCTTCGACGGCGTGTAGCGCAGTTGCTCCAGCACCTTGCCCGCCTCGTCCGGCTGATTGCAGATCAGCACCATGTCGCAGCCCGCCGTGAGTGCGGCCGTCGCCGCCTCGGTGAGCGTGCCGCCCGCGCGCGCGGCTTCCATCGAGAGATCGTCGCTGAAGATCGCGCCGTTGAAGCCGAGCTTGCGGCGCAGGATGTCCTGCAGCCAGATGCGCGAGAAGCCCGCGGGCTTGTCGTCGACCTGCGTGTAAATGACGTGCGCCGGAATCACCGACGCCAGCGACATGCCGAGCCAGTCGTACGGACGCACGTCGGCGGCGAGGATTTGGTCGAGCGGGCGATCGTCCGTCGGCAGCGCGACGTGCGAATCGGCTTCGGCGAAACCGTGACCCGGAAAGTGCTTGCCGCAGTTCGCCATGCCGGCGAGCGCGAGGCCGTGATTCAGGCTCTTCGCGAGCATCGTCACGACGCGCGGATCGCTGTGCAGCGCGCGATCGCCGATCACCTTCGACTGCCCGTAGTTCAGATCGAGCACCGGCGTGAAGCTCATGTCGATGCCGCACGCGCGCAATTCGGCTGCGAGCACATAGCCGAACGCGGTGGCGGCCTTGGTCGCGGCGAGCACGTCGCGGTCCCACAGCTCGCCGAGCTTGCCCGGCGCGGGCAGCACGGTGAAGCCGTCGGTGCGGAAGCGCTGCACGCGGCCGCCTTCGTGATCGACGGCGATCAGGATGTCATCGCGCACCGCGCGGATCGCATCGGTCAGCGCGACGAGCTGCGCGCGATCCTTGAAATGCCGCGCGAAGAGAATGATGCCGCCGGTCATCGGATGCGTGAGTCGCTCGATATCCGCGTCGTTCAGCGTCGTGCCCGCAACGTCGAACATGACGGGGCCGGGAGTGCGTTTCATCGGATTCAATTGGCTTCTTGTGTTGGTTGGATTGAACTCAGACCGGGTCGGCGACTTCTGCGATCACGAACGACACCGCGTAGTCGCGCTCGTCGCTCACCGTGACCTTCGCGGTGATGCCGCGCTGCTCCAGCCACTGCGCGAGCTCGCCGGATGCCGCGATCATCGGCTTGCCGCTCGGCTCGTTGAGCGTTTGCAGCGCGCGCCAGGTCATCGGCCAGCGCATGCCGAGGCCGATCGCCTTCGAGAACGCTTCCTTCGCCGAAAAGCGCGTCGCGAGAAACGCGAGGCCGCGCACTTCGGAACGCGCGTTCCGTGCGTGATAGATGCGCAGTTCGTCGGGCCCGAGCACCTTCTCGGCGAAGCGCCCCTTGGTGCGCCTCATCACCGCCGCGACGCGGCTCACCTGCACGACGTCCGTGCCGATTCCATAGATCGCCATGACGTGAGCGCTCAGCGTGCGTGGATCGCGGCGAGACGCGATGCGACCATGATCGCCTTCATCTCGCGCACGGCGTTGTCCCAGCCGGCGAAGATCGAATGCGCGACGATCGCGTGCCCGATATTCAGCTCGACGATGCCCGGCAGCGCGGCGATCGCCTGCACGTTCGTGTAATGCAGGCCGTGGCCCGCGTTGACCTTGAGGCCGAGGGAGTTGCCGAAATCGACGCTCGCCGCGACGCGTTCGAACTCGCGCTGCTGTCCGGCTTCGTCATGCGCTTCGGCATAGCGGCCCGTGTGCAGTTCGATGACGGGCGCGCCCGCCTCTTTCGCGGCACGAATCTGCGTCTCGTCCGGATCGATGAACAACGACACGCGCGCGCCGGCATCGGCGAGTTGTCTGCACGCGGCCTTCACCTCTTCGAACCGGCCCGCGACATCGAGTCCGCCTTCGGTCGTCACTTCCTGGCGCTTTTCCGGCACGAGGCAGACATCGTGCGGCTTGATCTCGCACGCGATGTCGAGCATTTCGCGCGTCACCGCGCATTCGAGGTTCATGCGCGTCTTGAGAAGCGGGCGCAGCGTGCGCACGTCGGCATCGACGATATGGCGGCGATCCTCGCGCAAATGCAGCGTGATGGCATCGGCGCCCGCTTCCTCGGCGGCGAGCGCCGCGCGGATCGGATCGGGATAGGACGTGCCGCGCGCATTGCGCAGGGTGGCGACGTGATCGATGTTCACGCCCAGATCGATCACGCTCGCAGGCGATGAGAGAAAGAAGCTCATAGTTTTTGCAGGTCGATCAGTATCTGACGGGTAGCGAGCGGCGTACCGCCCAGGTAATGGTTCAGCAGGAAACGCATCAGCGTCTTGCTCTGCGCGGCGGTCTGCGGGTTCGTGTAATCGTCGCGCTCCATGTCGATGAGCGTCTGCCCCGAGATCACCGGCCATTGCGCCGGGAGATCGTCGGAGGCTTCGCGCACGCCGCGGTCGGGATCGAAGACATAGCGGCCTTCCGGGACGACCGGCTGACGCGTGACGGTGCGCATCAGGTTCATCGCGTAGCCGGTTTCGCGCAACAGCACGCGCTCGAACGAACGCAACACCTGCACGGCGGGCTCGTCGTGCGCGAGACGCGAGAGCGTCAGCACGTAGTGATTGAACAGCGCCGGATGCGCGTCCTCGCGCGCGCAGAACTTCACGAGCAGTTCGTTGACGTAGAAGCCGCAGAGCAAGGCATCGCCGGTCAGAGGCAGCATGCCGCCGACCCATTCGGCGGTCGTCAGCGTGCGGACTTCGCCCTTGCCCGACCACGACAGCCCGAGCGGCTGAAACGTCTGCAACACGCCGCGCAACGCGGAATGCGGACGCTTCGCCCCTTTTGCGACGAGCGCGACGCGCCCATGGTCGCGCGAAAACACATCGATGATGAGACTCGTCTCGCGATAGGGATAGCTGTGCAGCACGAAGCCCGGCTGCTCGGCGATACGGAAGTCGGAACGCGGCGCGGCGCGCGGTCTCTTTTCGCTACTTCCGGTCGCGGACGAAGACGAAGACGCCCGCGTGCGCTTCGGAACGACGCGCGCAGCCGGCCGCTCGTCCGCGTCGAAATCGTCGTCGGGACGATCATCGGCGGACGGAACCATCCGGGCGTCGTTCGGGGCGTCGTCCATGCCTCATTCGTAGCCGTATGCGCGCAGGCCGGCTTCGTTGTCGGCCCAGCCGCTCTTCACCTTGATGAAAGTTTCCAGATACACGGGGCCGTCGAAAAGCTTCTCCATGTCGAGCCGTGCCTCGGTGCTGATCTGCTTCAGCTTCGCGCCCTTCTGACCGATGATCATCGCCTTGTGCATGTCGCGGTCGACGAGAATCGTCGCGAAGACGCGGCGCAGGCGCCCTTCGGTCTCGAACTTGTCGATGAGCACCGTGCTCGTGTACGGCAGCTCGTCGCCGGTCCAGCGGAACACCTTCTCGCGCAGGATCTCCGCCGCAAGGAAACGCTCGCTGCGGTCGGTCAGGTCGTCCTCGCCGTAGATCGGCTCGCCTTCCGGCAGGTACGGCTTCACGACGGACAAGAGCCGCTTGATGTCGTCCGAATTCTTGGCCGACAGCGGCACGATCTCGCGGAAGTCGCGCAGCGCGGACATCTGCTGCATGAACGGGAAAAGCGAATCCTTGTCGCCGACGCGATCGAGCTTGTTGGCGATCAGCAGCGTGGGCGTGCCGGTGGGAATCAGGTCGAGCACTTTCTGGTCGTCGGGGCCGAAGCGGCCGGCTTCGATCACGAAGAGAATCGCATCGACGGACGTCAGCGTCGACGTCACCGCGCGATTCAGCGAGCGGTTGAGCGCGCCGCTGTGGCGCGTCTGGAATCCGGGCGTATCGACGAAGATGTACTGCGCGTCATCGAAGGTGTTGATGCCGGTGATGCGGTGGCGCGTCGTCTGCGCCTTGCGCGACGTGATGCTCACCTTCTGGCCGACGAGCGCGTTCATCAGCGTCGATTTGCCGACGTTCGGGCGGCCAACGATCGCGACCATGCCGCAGCGGAAACCGGAAGAAATAGGAGCGTTCATAGATGTGTGCGGCAAGAAATCGTTGGGGCGCGGGTGCTTGATGGACGCAAAGGACGCAATGGAAGCGATGGACGCGGCGGTGCGCGTCAGTGGCCGGCGTCGGCGGCACGCGCGACGCGGCCCGCAGGCGCGTCCGGGCTTGCGCCGTTGCGCGGTTCGGCAGCGTCGTCGCGATTGTCGGAAGACGCGGGCTTGTCCGCATTCGCGCTACGCTCGGACGTCTGCGCCGCTTCGCTCTTCGCCGCCTTTTCCGGCTTGTGGATCACCGCGCGTTCAGGCTTGTCGGCGGCGGCATACGCGCCCGCCGACGGCTCGACGTGCGTCGCGCGAATCACGGCGAGCGGGGCTGCGGGCTGGCGTTCCGGGACGGCCGCTTGCGCGCCGTGCGCGCCGTAATGACGCTCTCGCCGGTCGGGCGAACGCAGATCGAGCGCGGCCTGAATGCCGGTCACGCCAGGCACGACTTCCGGCTCGGCCAGTTTCGCCGCGCGCGCGCCCTTGCGCTTCGGCTTCACGCCGAGCGTCGGCGCGGCGGTCATGACCTCGTCGAGCGCCTTCTTCGCCGCGGCCTGTTCGGCAGCGCGGCGGCTCGCGCCCGAGCCCGACACTTTCACCTCGAGCTTCGGCACCGTGCATTCGACTTCGAATTGCTGATTATGCGCAGCACCGTGCGTCGCGATGACCGTGTACGTCGGCAGCGCGATCTTGTGGCCCTGCAGATATTCCTGGAGCAGCGTCTTGGCATCCTTGCCGATGGTGCGCGGATCGATGTGATCCAGCACCGGCGTGTAGAGCCGCTTGATGACGGTATGCGCGGCGTCGAAACCGCCGTCGAGGAAGACCGCGCCGAAGATGGCTTCGAGCGTATCGGCGAGAATCGACGGACGGCGAAAACCGCCGCTGCGCTGTTCGCCTTCCCCGAGCCGCAGGTCTTCGGACACGTTGAGCGCCTGTGCGATTTCGTAAAGCGACTGCTGTTTGACCAGATTGGCGCGCACGCGCGACAGGTCGCCTTCGTCGAGTTTGCCGAATCGTTGGAACAAAAGCGCCGCCACCACGCAATTTAGAACGGAATCGCCGAGAAATTCGAGCCGTTCATTGTGCGTGGCGCTGTGACTGCGGTGGGTCATCGCCTGGCGCAGCAATTCCGCATTGCGAAATTCGTACCGCAGCCGGCTTTCCAACGGAGAAGATGGCATGTGCAGAGTATAACGCGGGCGACAGACAGGCGATTCCGCCCGCCCACACCGGAAACCGCGTGACGAGACAGCGTTAGCCGAACTTCTTCACGCCGTTTCGAAGGAAATTTTGATTATGCGAGAACGCCGGCCGTGGAAGCCGGCGTCATGAAGATCACTGGAACGAGCCGACGCGCTTCAGATTGCTGAAGTTCATCCAGATGAAGAACGCGCGCCCGACGATGTTCTTGTCCGGCACGAAGCCCCAGTAGCGGCTGTCCGCGCTGTTGTCGCGGTTGTCGCCCATCATGAAGTAGTTGCCCGGCGGCACCTTGCACGTCACGCCTTGCGCGTTGTAGTTGCAGTTGTCGCGGAACGGAAAATCATCCGCGCCCACGACGAACGGCGGCACTTGCGGATTGTTGAGAATGTTGTTCTTGCGGCCGTCGAGGTCTTCGGTGTACTGCTTCGCGTAACCGATGCGCTCATCGTCGAAATAGTCCGGCAACGGCGTTTCCGGCACCGGCTTGCCGTTGATCGTGAGCTTCTTGTCTTCATACGCGATGGTATCGCCCGGCAGGCCGATCACGCGTTTGATGTAGTCGACCGATTCGTCCTTCGGATAGCGGAACACCACGACGTCGCCGCGCTTCAGCGGGCTGCCGTTCGTCAGCTTCGTGTTGGTGATCGGCATGCGCAGGCCGTACTCGTACTTGTTCACGAGGATGAAGTCGCCGACGAGCAGCGTCGGAACCATCGAGCCGGACGGAATCTTGAACGGCTCGATGATGAACGAACGCACCACGAACACCGCGAGAATCACCGGAAAGAAGCTCGCCGTGTATTCGAGCCACCACGGCTGGCGCAGCTTGTCGTCGCGCAGGCGGGCGCGCGTCTGCGCGGCGTTTTCATCGGCGAAACGCTCGCCGACGCGTTCCTGCTGGCGGTCGAACTCGGCCACCGCGGCCTCGGCGGCGCGGCGCCGTTGCGGCAGAAACACCAGCTTGTCGAGCACCCATGCAATACCCGTCAATACGACGAGAATCAAAAGAATCAATGCGAAATTCATCAATCGCTTCCGGTTGTTATCGTTGTTTGCCTGGCGCCGACCCGATCATTCGTCGACGCGCAGAATCGCCAGGAAAGCCTCTTGCGGGATTTCGACCGAGCCGACCTGCTTCATGCGCTTCTTGCCGGCCTTCTGCTTTTCGAGCAGCTTCTTCTTACGCGAGATGTCGCCGCCGTAGCACTTGGCGAGCACGTTCTTGCGCAGCGCCTTGATGTTCTCGCGCGCGATGATGTTCGAGCCGATGGTCGCCTGAATCGCCACGTCGTACATCTGACGCGGAATCAGCTCGCGCATCTTCGACGCCACTTCGCGGCCGCGATGCTGGCTCTGCGAACGGTGCACGATGACCGACAGCGCGTCGACCTTGTCGCCGTTGATGAGCATGTCCACCTTCACGACATCCGCCGCGCGATATTCCTTGAACTCGTAGTCCATCGACGCATAGCCGCGCGACGTGGACTTCAGACGGTCGAAGAAGTCGAGCACGATTTCCGCCATCGGGATTTCGTAGGTGAGCTGCACCTGACGGCCGTGGTACTGCATATTGATCTGCGAACCGCGCTTGGCCGTGCACAACGTGATGACCGAGCCGACATATTCCTGCGGCATGTACAGGTTCACGGTGACGATCGGCTCGCGCACTTCCTCGATCTTCGACGGCTCCGGCATCTTCGCCGGATTCTCGACCATGATGGTCGTGCGATCGCGCTGCTCGACCTCGTAGATCACCGTCGGCGCGGTGGTGATGAGGTCCATGTCGAACTCGCGCTCGAGACGCTCCTGCACGATTTCCATGTGCAGAAGCCCGAGGAAGCCGCAGCGGAAGCCGAAGCCGAGCGCTTGCGACACTTCCGGCTCGAATTGCAGCGACGCGTCGTTCAGCTTCAGCTTTTCGAGCGATTCGCGCAGCGCGTCGTACTGGTTCGCCTCGACCGGATAGAGACCCGCGAACACCTGCGGCTTCACTTCCTTGAAGCCCGGCAGCGGCTCGGCGGCGGGACGATTCGCGACGGTGACGGTATCGCCCACTTTCGCTGCCGTCAGTTCCTTGATGCCCGCGATCACGAAGCCCACCTGCCCCGCCGACAACTCCGCGAGGTTCGTCGACTTCGGCGCGAACACGCCGACATGCTCGACCGGGTATTGCGCGCCGGTCGCCATCATCTTGATCTTGTCCTTCGGCTTCAACGTGCCGTTGACGATGCGCACCAGCATCACGACGCCGACGTAGTTGTCGAACCACGAATCGATGATGAGCGCCTGCAGCGGCGCGTCCGGATCGCCCTTGGGCGGCGGGACCTTCGCGATCAGCGATTCGAGCACGTCTTGGACGCCCAGACCGGTCTTCGCGCTGCAATGCGTGGCGTCCGTCGCGTCGATGCCGATCACGTCCTCGATTTCGGCGATCGCGTTTTCGGGATTCGCGGCGGGCAGGTCGATCTTGTTCAGCACCGGCACGACTTCGACGCCGAGCTCGATGGCCGTGTAGCAGTTCGCGACCGTCTGCGCCTCGACGCCTTGCGACGCATCGACGACGAGCAGCGCGCCCTCGCAGGCGGAGAGCGAACGGCTGACTTCGTAGGAGAAGTCGACGTGTCCGGGCGTGTCGATCAGGTTCAGGTTGTAGACCTGACCGTCGCGCGCCTTGTACGTCAGCGCCGCGGTCTGCGCCTTGATGGTGATGCCGCGCTCGCGCTCGAGATCCATCGAATCGAGCACCTGCGCTTCCATCTCGCGGTCGGACAGGCCGCCGCACAACTGGATGATGCGATCAGCGAGCGTGGACTTACCGTGGTCGATGTGCGCAATGATCGAAAAGTTACGAATATGATTCATTCAGTGCCGATCAAGCGAAAAAGGCGCGCCCTCACCAACGCGGAGCACGCCTTGAAAATTTGGGGAAAACTTCTGTATTTTAGCCGAAAACGGGGGGGCCCCGTCGGATTTCGCCTTCGTCCGGGTCATGGACCGCGCGCATCGAGCGCCGCGTGCACGGCGCGGACGTCGAGACGGTACTGACATAGTTCGATGCCATCGAGTGTGAGCACCGGCACACGCTCGTCGTAGCGCGCCTCCAGGACCGGATCTTCGTCGATGTCGATCCATTCGATGCCCAAGCCGTGACGCGCCGCGATCGGCTCCAGTTTGGCGCGCATGTCCTCGCACAGATGACACCAGGCGCGCCCGTACAGGACAAAACGCGCGCCCGAAGCCCGAGTCATGCCGCTTACTTCTGCGCCGGCACGCGCGGACGCAGCGGCACGAACTGCGTGTTGTCGCCGCGTCGCACGAGAACCGCGACCATCTTGCTGGCGTCCAGACCTTGCGCGAGTTCCTGGAACTGCTTCGCGCTCGTGATATCCGTATCGCCGATGCGCATGATGATGTCGCCCTTCTGGAAACCCGCGCGCGCCGCCGGCCCTTCGACGGCATCGACCTGAACGCCGCTCGACAGCTTGAGCGCCTTTTTCTGATCGGCCGGAATGTCGCTCACCGCGAGCCCGAGCGAATTGCTCGCGCGCTCCTTCGGCTGCGGCGCCTTCTTCTGCTCGGTCTTCGCGACCTTGTCCGGCTGCATCTCGGCGATGGTAACCGGCAGATCGCGCGTCTGGCCCTTGCGCCAGACCGTGAGCGTGGTCTTCGTGCCCGGCTTGGTGTCGCCGACCATGCGCGGCAGATCGGTCGCGGTCTCGACGTTCTGGCCGTTGAATTTCAGGATGATGTCGCCCGGCTGCACACCCGCCTTGTCGGCCGGCCCGCCCGATTCGACGCTCGAGACGAGCGCGCCCTGCGCTTTCGGCAGACCGAGCGAATCGGCCACGTCCTTCGTCACTTCGCCGATCGCCACCGCGATGCGCCCGCGCACCACCTTGCCCGACGTCTTCAACTGATCGGCGACGCGCATCGCTTCATCGATCGGAATCGCGAACGAGATGCCCATGAAGCCGCCGGTACGGCTGTAAATCTGCGAGTTGATGCCGATGACTTCGCCCGCCATGTTGATGAGCGGACCGCCCGAGTTGCCCGGATTCACGGCGACATCGGTCTGGATGAACGGCAGGTAATCGCCGGTGTCGCGGCCCTTCGCGCTGACGATGCCCGCGGTCACCGTGTTGTCGAGGCCGAACGGCGAGCCGATCGCGAGCACCCATTCGCCGACGCGCACCTTGTTCGAATCGCCGATGGTGATCGCCGGCAGATTCGACGCGCTGATCTTCACCACGGCCACGTCCGTGCGCTCGTCGACGCCGACGAGACGTGCCTTGAATTCGCGCTTGTCCGTGAGGGTCACGTAGATGGTGTCCGCGTCGTCCACGACGTGCGCGTTGGTCATCACGTAACCGTCGGTCGACAGGATGAAGCCCGAACCGACGCCGCTGCTCTGCTCCGAGTTGTCCTGGTTATCGTCCGGCGGCATGCTGCGGCTGCCGCCCTTGCCCTGGTCACCGCCGCCTCCGCCGCCTCCGCCACCACGAGGCGAACCCGGCTGGCCGGGCATCGGAATGCCGAAGAAGCGGCGGAAGAACTCCGACATGTCGCCTTCATCGAGACCGGGCGGCAAGCCGCGCAGATCGCTGCTTGAACCGACGCGCGACGTCGTGCGAATGTTCACCACCGACGGCCCCACCTTGTCGACGAGCGTCGTGAAGTCCGGCAGGTTCACCGTGGGCGCCGCTGACGCAGTGTGCGATACGAACGGCAGGCACACGGCGAGCGCCGCGGCCGCGATGAACTTGCGCAGCGAGAAGTTGCTCATAGGTTGAAGGCCGGGATCTGGATTACTTGGAAGGCTTGTATTCTATGGTAGAGGCAAATTGCTGCAATGTGGCTTGCGGCACTTCACCGAGCAAGGTAATCCAGAAATCCCCGCGGCGCTTGACCAGCACGTGCGTGGCGCCGCTGTTGCCCGCGCCTTCCTTGCGCGTATTTTTCTCCACCGGCTCGATGAAGACCGAGATGGTCGCGAGGCCATCGGAGAACACGGCCTGATCGACAGGAATCGGCGGTTGTCCCTGCTGGCTCGACGCCATGGGACGCCGAAGTTCGCGAATCTTGCGAAAGCCTGCGATATTCGGCGTCAGCTGCCAGCCCTGCGCTTCCATGTCCACCGCCTGCACCGGCGGGCGCACGATGGTCCAGCCCGACGTGCTGCGAATGCCGTTCGCGATCGGCGCCTTGTCGATCGGCCCGCCAATGCGCACCTGCGAGAAGGAAAGCTGCTCGAGCACCTGACCGTCCGGACCGAGCGTCTGCGCGCGCAGCAGCAGGCCGGTTTTGGCGTCGGCCCAGAGTTTGTAGGCGAAACGATAGGAATCTTTCGGATCGAGCTCGATCACCTGGCTATCCACGCCCGCGACGCGGTCGTTGCCGAGAAGCTTCGGCTCGTAGACGGACAGCACCTGATCGCCGGTGGTCGAGAGCAGCGCCGGGAACGAGTCGCGGTTCTGCCTGTGCTCGACCACGAGCAAATGCCGCTCGGGCACGAACGTGAACATGTCGTCGTCGTGGCGCAGCATCTTGCGCGGCGCGCCGTCGAGACTTTCGAGCGATTCGTATTCGCCGTCGCCGCGCGTGGCGACATGCGTGATGCGCGACGACTGCACCGTCGCGCCGCGCTGATAAACGAACGTGCCTTCGTAGTTCTGCTGTTGGGCCGCTTCGTGAATGCGGTTGAGCAGGCTGGCGGCCGATTTGCGAACAGCGGCGGGATCGTCTCCCTGAGCGAATGAGCTCGATACCGCTGTCAACAATGCGGCCGCGCAAAGCATCAATGCCGGCAGCCGCCCCCAGTATTTTGTTTTATTCAACCGCACACTCAGCATTAATTTATTGGCCTTGCGATGTAACCGCCGCGCGAATCAAAGGCATGGAACCGGGCATCGAAGGCTGCTGGGAAAACTGCTGATGCGCCTCGAGATACTGGTCCAGATCGGCGTCGCGGATGATGTTCGCCTCGACGATCGGTGCGCGCGTGGTCGCTGCCGGCACCGACGCCAGCGCGACACGCTGCATCGAATCCGCCGGCGCTACGCTCGCGACCTGCGTGCCGCCGTGGCTGTCCACGCCTTGCAACTGCGGCACGACGATCCACGTGAGCGTTGCCGCCGCGGCAGCGACAGCGAAGGCCGGCATCACGCGACGACGCAGCAGGCTGCCGCGCGCTTTTGCCGCCGCCGGCAACGCCGCTGGCGCGAGAACATGCGCTTCGGCTTCAAAACGTTCGGAGAATGCGGTCATGAACGCACTGCTGCGCGCCGGGCTGACCGCGAGATCGTCGGAGCGCAGGGCGTCGCCGATCAGGTGATAGGCAGACCACGCCGCGCGTTCATCGCTTTTCAGGTCCGCGAGAAACTGGCTGATGCCGCCAATCTCGTCGAGCGACTCACCGTCGACGAATGCCGACATGCGCTCGCCGCGCGAACCCGCTTGTGTTTGATTCTGCATCGAGACCGACCCCATGATGCGCCCCATCTTTGACCCCACCCCGTAGTGACACCAACTAACCCAGATATCGCGCCCTTGCCCCGTGCTTTGCCGCTTACCAGCGTTTGCCTTCGGGAGTGTCCAACAACGGACGCAATTTTGCCGCAATGGCTTCGCGAGCACGGAAAATTCTCGATCTGACGGTGCCGATCGGGCAATCCATCATTTCGGCGATTTCCTCGTAGCTCAGTCCTTCAATTTCCCGAAGCGTGATGGCGGTGCGCAATTCCTCGGGCAGCAATGCCATCGCGGCATTGACCGTCTGAGCGATCTGCTTGCTCATCAACATCGACTCGGGCGTGTTGATATCCCTTAGTTGGTCTGCGTCGGAGAAAGTTTCCGCTTCTTCCGCATCGGCTTCGGTAGAAGTGGGAGCCCGGCGGCCCTGAGTTGCAAGATAGTTTTTTGCCGTATTGACAGCGATCCGGTAGAGCCAGGTGTAAAACGCCGATTCGCCCCGGAATTGCGGCAGCGCGCGATAAGCCTTGATGAAGGCGTCCTGGGCGACGTCCTCGACCTCGGCGGGGTCGCGCACGAGGCGTGAGATCAGTCGAATGATCTTGCGGTGGTATTTGGCGACCAGCAGTTCGAACGCGGCCTTGTCACCCTTCTGGACACGCTCGACCAGCAATTGGTCGATTTCTTTTTCGCTCACCTGGGAAATCCGTTTAGCTTGGGGGTGTTGCGCGGAGGGCTATTGTAGCGTTACCGCCTGTAAGGCGACCGGAACGCTCATGCGCCGTTACAGTCGTTACAGGTGAGACGCGGCGGCGCGGCGGGCCTGGACGGAAAGCTGGCGGAAGGTGTCGGCATCGACGGAATCGGCCGCGACGACGAGGGTGTCGCGGCGTCCGCGCGCATCGAGCAGCGTCAGCGCGAGCAGGCGCCCGCTCCATTGCGCGCATCCCGCGATGCGCATGTGCCGCATTTCGCCGGTTCGGCTGCGGATCGTGAGGCCGTCCGAATGCAGGCTGATCGCCGACGGCTGTGCGCGCATCCATCGATACGATGCGAGCCCGAGCGCCGCAAGCGTCGCGGCGCACGCCACGGCCGCATCCCCGGCGTGCTGGGCGTGCGCGAGCACGCACTGGAATACCGACGCACCCGCGACGCACGCGAATGCGAACATCGCGCCCAGCAGAAAACGCGACGGCCGCATCGCGACGCCTTCGTCACGATGCGGCCGATTCACGCGCGCGCCCGTCATGCCGAACTCCGTGATGACGAGCGCGCCGTGCTCAGTGGCGCTTGAAGACGAGCGAGCCGTTCGTGCCGCCGAAGCCGAACGAGTTCTTCACCGCCACGTCGATCTTCATCTCCCGCGCAGTGTTCGCGCAGTAGTCCAGGTCGCATTGCGGGTCCTGATTGAAGATGTTGATGGTCGGCGGCGACACCTGATTGTGGATCGCCAGCACCGTGAACACCGATTCCAGGCCGCCCGCGCCGCCCAGCAGGTGGCCGGTCATCGACTTGGTGGAGTTCACGACGACGTTCTTCGCCGCATCGCCGAGGGCGCGCTTGATGCCGATGGTTTCCGCGATGTCGCCGAGCGGCGTCGAGGTGCCGTGCGCGTTCACGTAGTTCACCTGGTCGGCGTTGACCTGCGCGTTCTTCAGCGCGTTGACCATCGCGCGGCGGCCGCCGTCGCCGTCTTCGGGCGGTGCGGTCATGTGATACGCGTCGCCGCTCATGCCGTAGCCGAGCACTTCCGCGTAGATCTTCGCGCCGCGCTTCTTCGCATGCTCGTACTCTTCGAGCACCATCACGCCCGCGCCTTCGCCGAGCACGAAGCCGTCGCGGTCGGTGTCCCACGGACGGCTCGCTGTCGCGGGGTCATCGTTGCGCTGCGAGAGCGCGCGCGCCGCCGCGAAACCGCCGATGCCGAGCGGCGAAACCGTGGCTTCCGCGCCGCCCGCGATCATCACGTCGGCGTCGCCGTATTCGATGAGACGCGACGCCTCGCCGATGCAGTGCAGGCCGGTGGTGCAGGCCGTGACCATCGACAGGTTCGGGCCCTTCAGGCCGAAGCGGATCGACAGATGGCCGGAGATCATGTTGATGATCGATGCCGGCACGAAGAACGGCGAGATGCGGCGCGGACCGCGATTGAGCAGCTCGGTCTGCGTGACTTCGATCATCGGCAGGCCGCCGATGCCCGAGCCGACCACGACGCCCACGCGTTCCGAATTTTCATCGGTGATTTCGAGGCCGCTGTCCTGCATGGCCTGCACGCCCGCGGCGAAGCCGTAATGGATGAAGGTATCCATATGACGTGCTTCCTTGGCGGGCATGTAGTCTTCGATATTGAAGCCCTTCACCTCGCCCGCGAAACGCGTGGAAAAGTTCGTTGCGTCGAACTTCGTGATATTGGCGATGCCCGACTTGCCCGCGACCAGATTGGCCCAGCCGTCGGCAACAGTATTGCCGACAGGCGACACGAGCCCCAGGCCTGTAACAACAACTCGACGACGGCTCACGGTAACCCCTTATCCATAGAATGACGAAAAACAAAAGCCACAGCGGCCACAGGAAACCGCCCTGTGTGCCCTGTGGCTGTCAAATCGGTCTGCAGCGACGAAACATCAACTGATTGAGCGATGAGTCGCTGGCGCGTCCGGCCTTAGGCCTTGACGTTCGCGCGAGCGTAGTCGATCGCCTGCTGAACCGTGGTGATCTTTTCGGCCTCTTCATCGGGGATTTCCATGCCGAATTCGTCTTCCAGCGCCATCACGAGTTCGACCGTATCGAGCGAGTCAGCGCCCAGATCGTTCACGAACGAAGCTTCGTTCTTGATTTCGGCTTCCGCCACGCCCAGTTGTTCGGCGACGATCTTCTTCACGCGCTGTTCGATGTTGTCCATGCAGCCCTCCGAGGGGAAAAAAGTTCAAAAATACGAGTGCGCGCATTTTATCAGGTTTGGACCCGCAAAATACGGCGCGTCAGTTCCATGCTCCGCCGCCCGGTGCGCTTCATCAAGAGCGCTGCCGATTGCGGTGCATCGATTCTTCACTGTCGCGCTGAAGCGGTGCGCACGAAGCTCTTTTGAGCATTTTGCGCGCCCGTCCCGGCGCGGATATTAAGCGAAATTCGGCGAAATGCCTATTACGGCATTACATATACATGCCGCCGTTCACATGCAGCGTCGTGCCGGTGATATACCCGGCGAACGGCGATGCCAGGAACGCCACGGCATGCGCGATATCTTCGGGCGCGCCCAGGCGGCCGAGCGGGATCTGGGCAGTGAGCGCGGTGCGCTGCTCTTCGGGCAGAACCTTGGTCATGTCGGTGTCGATGAAGCCCGGCGCGATGCAGTTCACGGTGATGCCGCGGCTGCCGATTTCACGCGCGAGCGCGCGCGTCATCCCGGCGACGCCGGCCTTCGCGGCCGCGTAGTTCGCCTGACCCGGATTGCCCGACGAGCCCACCACCGACGTGATGTTGATGATGCGGCCGCCGCGCGCCTTCATCATCGGGCGCAGCACGGCGCGCGACAGGCGGAAGACCGCGCGCAGGTTCGTGTCGATGACGGCGTCGAACTCGTCGTCCTTCATGCGCATCGCGAGCTGGTCCTTCGTGATGCCCGCATTGTTCACGAGGATGTTCAAGCCGCCGAATTCCTTCACGATGCCGTCGATGAACGCATCGCCCGCGGCGGCGTCGTTGACGTTCAGCACCGCGCCGCGGCCCTTCGCGCCCGCTTGCTGCAACGCTTCGCCGATGCCGGCGGCGCCGCTTTCGCTGGTCGCCGTGCCAATGACGGTGGCGCCCTGCTTCGCGAGCTCGAGCGCGATCGCGCGCCCGATGCCGCGCGACGCGCCCGTGACGATTGCTACTTGATTTTCGAGGCTCATATTCAGTTCCTTAACCAACGATCACGCAGCGATCAGTTTGCGCGTTTCTTCGAGCGACGCCGGATCGAAGATCGAGCCGCCGACGAGATTGCCGTCGATGCGCTTCGTCAGACCCGCGAGCACCTTGCCCGGACCGCATTCGATGACGTGCGTGACGCCATCCTTCGCCATCGCCTGCACGCACTCGACCCAGCGCACCGGACCCGCGGCCTGACGCACCAGCGCATCCTTGATCGCGGCGGGATCGGAAACCACGGCGACGTCGACGTTATTGATCAGCGGAATCTGCGGCGCCTTGATCTCGACCTTGGCGAGATAGTCGCGCAATTGATCCGACGCGGGCTTCAGCAGCGACGAGTGGAACGGCGCGGACACCGGCAGCGGCAGCGCACGCTTCGCGCCCTTCGCCTTCGCCACTTCGCACGCCTTCTCGACCGCGGCCTTCGAACCGGCGATCACCACTTGCGCGGGCGCATTGAAGTTCACCGCTTCGACCACACCCGCCGACGAGGCTTCGGCGCACACGGCGCGCACCGTGTCGTCGTCGAGACCGAGGATCGCGGCCATGCCGCCTTCGCCCACCGGCACGGCGCTTTGCATCGCCTGCGCGCGAAAGCGCACGAGCGGCACGGCGTCGGCGAACGCGAGCGCACCCGCCGCGACGAGCGCGGTGTACTCACCGAGGCTGTGGCCCGCGACGAGCGCAGGCTTCAGACCCGTTTCCTTTTCCCACACGCGGTAGATCGCGTACGCCGCCGTCAGCATGACGGGCTGCGTGTTCGTCGTCAGGTTCAGCTCTTCCGCCGGACCTTCGGCGATCAGCTTGCCGAGGTCCTGGCCGAGCGCGTCGGAGGCCTGCTGCACGGTCTCGCGCACGATGGCGTGATCGGCGAATGCATTGAGCATGCCGATCGATTGCGAGCCCTGTCCGGGGAAAACGAACGCAAATTCCATATCGTCCTCGTTGATTGGAATGATCCGCATGTCCTCATGGACCGCGCGCTGGAGCAGCGCGCGGGGTCAGCGATGAAGAGGGATCAGTTACGAATAGGTAGAGGGATTTGATCAGCGAATCAGTAGCGGATGACCGACGCGCCCCACGTGAAGCCGCCGCCCACGCCTTCGATCAGCACGTTGTCGCCGCGCTTGATGCGGCCGTCGCGCACGGCGACGTCGAACGCGAGCGGAATCGATGCCGCCGACGTATTGCCGTGCTCGCCGACGGTGACCACCATGCGCTCGGGCGGCAGATGCAGCTTGCGCGCCGTGCTCTGCATGATGCGGATATTGGCCTGATGCGGAATCAGCCAGTCGATGTCTTCCGGCGTGAGCTTCGCCTTGTCGAGCGCTTCGAGCGCGACCTTTTCGAGCACGTTGACCGCGAGCTTGAACACCGCCTGGCCGTCCATGTGCAGGAATGCGCTGCCCTGAACCACGCCGCCGTTCACGTTGCCCGGCGTGCAGAGAATGTCGGAGTAGCTGCCGTCCGCGTGCAGCGCGCTCGACAGCACGCCCGCCTCTTCGGATGCCTGCAGCACGACCGCGCCCGCGCCGTCGCCGAACAGCACGCAGGTGGTGCGGTCGTTGAAATCGAGGATGCGCGAGAAGGTCTCCGCGCCGACGACGAGCGCCGTGCGGTTCAGGCCGCTGCGAATGAAGCTGTCGGCGGTCGCGACGCCGTAGGCGAAGCCCGAGCACACGGCCTGCACGTCGAAGGCGGCACCGTTGTTCTTGATGCCGAGCTTGTTCTGCAGCAGGCACGCCGTGCTCGGAAACACGAAGTCAGGTGTCGAAGTCGCGACGATGATCAGATCGATCGATTGCGGATCGACGCCCGCCGCTTCGATGGCCTTCTGCGATGCGATGAGCGCGAGCTCGCTCGTGGTTTGATCGGGAGCCGCGAAGTGACGCGCATGAATGCCGGTGCGCGCGACGATCCATTCGTCACTCGTCTCGACGCCCTGCTTCGCGAGACGGTCCGCCAAGTCCTGATTCGTGACGCGCTCGGACGGCAGGTAGCTGCCGGTGCCCAGCACGCGAGAGTAAAGATTGGATTGAGCCATTATGCCTTCGAATGTAGCGCCGTACCGGACTCGTCCGGCGGGTTCGGCTGCGAGTTGGGCGATGAAGCGGGCGATGAAGCGGGCGGTGAAGCGGCCTGCTGGATCGATTGATCCGCGGCAGCCGACGCATCGGCCGCGGGAGCGTTCGCCTCGGCCTCGCGCGCGGCGGGCGCATTTTCTTCCATCGCGCGCACCAGGCGTTCGAGCACGCCATTTTTGACGGCATCATACCCGCGTTTGATAGCCCACTCAAACCCGAAGGCCTCGGCCGAGCCGTGGCTCTTGATGACGAGTCCGCGCAGTCCGAGCAACGCCGCGCCGTTGTATTGCGCGGGATCGACACGCTTCTTGAAACGCTTGAGCACGGGCAGCGCGACGAGCGCCATCAGCTTCGAAGCGAAGTTGCGGCTGAACTCTTCCTTGATGATGTCGGCGAGCATCTTCGCGAGACCTTCGGAAGTCTTCAGCGCGACATTGCCGACGAAGCCGTCGCACACGACGACGTCCGTCGTGCCTTTATAGATGTCGTTGCCTTCCACGTTGCCGTAGAAGTTGAGCGTGCTCGCGCGCAGGAGCTCGCCCGCGCGCTTGATCGTTTCGTTGCCCTTGATGACTTCTTCGCCGATGTTGAGCAGGCCGATGGTGGGCCGCTCGCGGCCTTCGATCGCCGATACGAGCGCGTGGCCCATCTCGGCGAACTGCAGGAGATGCTCCGGCTCGCAATCGACGTTGGCGCCGAGGTCGAGCACGGTGGTGTAGCCCTTCTGACTCGGCATCGCGAACGCGATGGCGGGACGCTCGATGCCGGCGAGCGTCTTCAGCACATAGCGCGACACCGCCATGAGCGCGCCGGTATTGCCGGCGGAAATGCAGGTCTGCGCCTCGCCGTCCTTCACGAGGTTGAGCGCGACGCGCATCGACGAATCTTTTTTCTTGCGCAGCGCGACCTCGACCGGGTCGTCCATCGCGACGATTTCGCTTGCGGGAACGACGCTCAGGCGGGACTCGTCGAGCGCCTTGCACTTCTTGAGCTGGGCGCGGATGGCCTGCTCGATACCGACGAGCATCAGGTGCGCGTCGGGATGCGAGCGCACGAAATTGACGGCAGCGGGAACGGTCACGGCCGGACCGTGGTCGCCTCCCATGCAGTCGATGGTTATCTTTACAGTCATGGAACGCGACGAATTTCGGGCACAAAAAAGCGGCAGTGAAATGCCGCCTTCTCGTCGTACCGGGAAAGTGTCAAGAGCAAGCTGCGCCCGCGTGACCGCGAAACGGTTCCGACAAGCGCATCAAGCGTCGATGAACGCTTAGTCGTTCTTCGTCTTGACGACTTTCTTGCCACGATAGTAGCCGTTCGGGCTCACGTGGTGACGCAGATGCACTTCGCCCGTGCTCGGCTCGACGGCCAGCGGAGCGCCCGTCAGGAAGTCGTGGGAACGGTGCATGCCGCGCTTCGACGGCGACTTCTTGTTTTGCTGAACTGCCATGATTACTCCAGAAAAATTTTGCGAATTCTAACACAGCCCGATCCGCCGACAGCCCTCGGCCGTTCGGCCATCGGGTGCGCACATCGCGCTACCGTTTGTTGCGTGCTACAAAATCATTTCAGTGCTTCTTGCCGCCGGGGCCGCCCTGTTTGAGCTTCTCCAACGCGGCAAACGGATTCGGCTTTTCTTCCTGTTCCGCTGCACCGCTTTCATCCGACTCGTCGTCCGCATCGCCCGGAAGCAAGCTTTCGTGGACCTCGGGACACACGTTGTGCTTCGGCACGAGCGGCAAGGACAGCAACAGTTCCTCTTCGATCAAGTCGACGAGATCGAACTGGCGCGAACCCACGATCACTTCGACTTCATCGTCGTCGAGCGGAAATTCGTCCGCCTCTTCCTCCGTCGCCACGATCCGATAGGTTGCATCGACATCGAGATGCTGCGAATACGGCTGAAGACAGCGCTGGCACGTGAGCCACACCGAACCGTGCACCGCGAGGCGCAGATAAGGCTGCGGCGCTTCCGTGCCGTCGTCCTGCAGTTCCGGCTGGGTCGAACCCTCGCCCTGCCACGTGAACGCGACGTCGCCATCTGGCGCATCTGCCGGTACTTCGGCTAACATGCGCGGCATCTGCGACATACGCAGCGCGCCGGCCGCCTGCCTGCCGCTCTTGGCGAAATCGTAAATGTCGAGCGCGCGCGGATCGGCGGGGCTCACAGGTTTGCCAGGATTCTGAGTCATGTGCGCTCCTGCTTGGCCTTGCTTGGTTAGTGCTTCCGGTGGGTGAGCGTTCAGTATGCACCGCGGCGCCGTATACAGCAGGCGTGGCTTGCCCGAATTTGCATCGAGCCGGCATTCGTGCTTCGTGACGTGCTTCATGACGCATTGGGCGCCTGCAAGCCGCTGCCACCGGGTCATCGGCGTTGCATAGAGAGCTCCTGCTACGCACGTACCGATGAAAAGCCCAAAATCATATCGGCTTTATTCTTTCGAGTCAAATACTTAAGGGCTTGCCCGCCGCCTGTCGTTTTTACACTCATTTTTGCTGATTCGCTTTATGTCCGAAGCCTCAAAAAAGCCGCCGCGCCTGGTTCTGGCGTCGAGTTCACCTTATCGGCGCGAATTGCTCGAACGCCTGCGCATTCCGTTCGATGCCCTCTCGCCCGACATCGACGAGACGCCGCTCGCCGGCGAAACGCCCGAAGCGACGGCCGTGCGGCTGTCGATCGCCAAGGCGCGCGCCACGGCAGCGCGCATCGACGCTGACGCCGGAGCCGGCGTGCTCGTGATCGGCTCCGACCAGGTCGCGACCTTCGACGGCAAGCAGATCGGCAAGCCCGGCACGCACGAAAAAGCCTTCGCGCAGCTTCAGGCGATGCGTGGCCGCAGCGTCGAGTTCCATAGTGCGCTGTGTCTGTTCGACAGCCGCACCGGCGAAGCGCAATCCGCCGATATCGTCACGCGCGTGCGCTTTCGCCACTACTCGGATGCGCAGATCGAGGCTTATCTGCGCGCCGAGACGCCTTACGACTGCGCCGGCAGCGCGAAGGCGGAAGGTTTGGGCATCGCGCTCCTGGAAGCGATCGAATCCGACGATCCGACGGCGCTCATCGGCTTGCCGCTGATCGCGCTGACGGGCATGCTCGCGCACGCCGGGTATCCGGTTCTGGGGGCAGCATGAGCGGCATTCTCTATCTGATCCCGAATACGCTCGGCGAAGGCGACTCCGCCGCGCTCGCACACGTTCTCCCCGAGCCGGTGCGCGCGCAGGCCGCCGCGCTCGCGTACTACATCGGCGAAAACGCGAAGACGACGCGCGCGTTCCTGAAAAAGGTGGGCACGGAACGGCCGATCCAGGAAATCGAGGTGCGCGAACTGAACGTCAACACGCCGCCCGCCGACATCGACAAGCTGCTCGCGCCGATTCTCGCCGGCACCGACGCAGGTCTCGTCTCCGAAGCCGGCTGTCCCGCCGTGGCCGATCCGGGCGCCCTGCTCGTGCGGCGCGCGCATCAGCGCGGCGTGAAAGTGGTGCCGTTCGTCGGTCCGAGCTCGATTCTGCTCGCGCTGATGGCCTCGGGCATGAACGGCCAGAGCTTCGCGTTCAACGGTTATTTGCCGGTGGACGCCGGCGAGCGCGGCAAGCGACTTCGCGAACTGGAGCAACTGTCGCGCAAAGCCAATCAGACGCAGATTTTCATCGAGACGCCCTATCGCAACCGGGCGATGCTCGACACGCTGATCGCCACGTGCGCGCCGTCGACGCTGATCTGTGTCGCGGTGGATCTGACGCTGCCGGCGGAAACCATCGTCACGCGCACCGCGGCGGACTGGAAGAAGCAGGCCGCGCCGGACCTGCACAAGCGCCCGGCGATCTTCCTGCTGCTGGCGTCGTAAGGATCAGCGCAACTGGAGCTTGCCGCCGAGCGTGAGCGCGCGCACGGCGGCATCGCCGACCGACGCGCCGAAGCGCTTCACCACGCGCTCGCTGATGCTCTCCTTCTGCGTGTAATCGACGATCTCCGGCTGCTTGATGATCTCGCGCGCGACGTAACTGGCGTCGCCGAAGCCATCGGCGAGACCGAGCTCGACGCTCTTCGCGCCCGTCCAGAACATGCCGGAGAAGAGCTCCGGATCATCCTTCAGACGTTTGCCGCGCCCGAGCTTCACCGCGTCGATGAACTGTGTGTGGATCTGATCGAGCATTTCCTGCGCATGCGCGGTCATCTGCGGCGTTTCGGGCGAGAACGGGTCGAATGCGCCCTTGTTCGCGCCCGACGTGTGCATCCGGCGCTGGATGCCGAGCTTGTCCATCAGGCCGGTGAAGCCGAAGCCGTCCATCAGCACGCCGATCGAGCCGACGATGCTCGCGCGATCGACGTAAATCTTGTCCGCCGCCGCCGCGACGTAATAACCGCCCGACGCGCACATGTCGTCGACGACGACGTAAAGCGGCGTCTTCGGATACTTCACGCGCAGCCGCCGGATTTCGCCGTTGATGATGCCCGCCTGCACCGGACTGCCGCCCGGACTATTGATGCGCAGAATCACGCCCGCCGTGTTCTCGTCCTCGAACGCGCTTTGCAGCGCGGCGTCGATGTTGTCCGCGCTCGCATCGCTGTTCGCGGAGATTTCGCCCTGGAGGTCGATCAGCGCGGTGTGCTTGCCCGCCTTCGCGACGCGATCGCCGGTGAAATCGAATACGCCCCACACGATCAGCGCGATCACGCCGAGGAACAGAAAGCGGAAGAAAATGCGCCAGCGCCGCGCGGCACGCTGCTCGCGAACGGCGGCCATGGCGATGCGTTCGAGCGCCTTGCGCTCCCAGTTGTCGTCGCCGCGTGGCGGAAAGTTGTCGGACATGCGTGGTCAGTGGTGTGAAGAGGGATCAGGCGGGGCGCAACGCTTCGTCGGGCAGCCAGAAGATCGCGCGGCCTTCCGGCGCGTCGCGCTCCTCGACCTTCACCGGCCGCAGCCGCGCGCCGCGGCACGGACCGCCGACGCATTTGCCGGTGTCGGGCTCGTAGATCGCCCCGTGCGTCGCGCACATCAAGTATAGGCCCGAGCTTTCGAAGAACTGACCCTCGTTCCAGTCGAGTTCCATCGGCACGTGCGCGCAGCGGTTCAGATAGCCGTACGGCCGGCCGTCGTAGCGCACGAAGAAGACGACCGCATCGCCGCTCGCCTCCGTCGCGCCGATGCGCACGCCCGCGCCGCCGTCGACGAGTTCATCGGCCGCGCATACCCGGACCGCGTCCTGCAGCGGCTCGCTCATGCGTGCTCCCGCAGCCAGCCGGCGAGCGATGCGACGCTGTCCGCGCAGAACTTCGGCTGCAGCGCCGCCAGCGAATCCGCCGGATGCGCGCCGTAGCCCACGCCGATGCCCGCCGCGCCCGCATTGATCGCCATCTGCAGGTCGTGGGTCGTGTCGCCGACCATTACCGTGCGCGCGAGATCCTGGCCGAGTTCGCGCGTGAGTTCATGGAGCATCGCCGGATGGGGCTTCGAGAAGGTTTCGTCGGCGCAGCGCGTGCCGTCGAAGAGGCTCGTGAGCCGCGACTGGTCCAGCGCGCGATTCAGCCCGACGCGGCTCTTGCCTGTGGCCACGGCGAGGAAATAGCCGAGATCGCGCAACTCCTGAAGCAGCTCGCGCACGCCGCCGAAGAGCTCGGTGTGCTGGCCCATCGTCAGGAAATGGAAGCGATAGCGCTCCGCGAGGCGCGGGTAATCGGACGGATCGAGCGTCGGCGCGCAGATCTGCAGCGCGTCCTTCAGGCCCAGCCCGATCACATAGCTCGCCGATTCGTCGGCCGGCACCGGCAGACCCAGATCACGGCACGCAGCCTGAATGCTGCGCGTGATATGGACGGTCGAATCCATCAGCGTGCCGTCCCAGTCGAAAACGATCAGATCGAATTGCTGCCGCGCCATTTATTCTGTCTCTCGGGTTTTCAGTTGCTCGATGAAACGCTTGCATTCGACGGGCAGCGGCGCTTCGAGTTGCAGCGGCGCACCCGTCGCCGGATGCGTGATCTTCAGCCGGTACGCGTGCAAAAACATGCGTTTCAGCGACGGTTTCGCGCTCGGACGCGCGAGTTCCTTGTTCAGCGCGAAGTCGCCGTACTTGGCGTCGCCCGCGATGGGCAGGCCGATGCTCGCCATATGCACGCGGATCTGGTGCGTGCGGCCGGTTTTCAGCTCCGCCTCGACCCACGCGTAGTCCTGCCAGCGCTCGATCAGATTGAAGACCGTATGCGACGGCAGCCCGTTTTCCTGGATGCGCACGCGCCGCTCGCCGTCCGCCGCGACATATTTGTGCAGCGGCGCCTTCACGACGCGCCGGCGGCCCCAATCGGCGAGCCAGTCGCCGTGCCCGACCGCGTAGTAGCGCTTGTCGACGCGATTCTCGCGGATCTGCTCATGCAGATCGACGAGCGCCGCACGCTTCTTGGCGAGCATCAGCACGCCCGAAGTCTCGCGATCCAGCCGATGCACCAGTTCCAGGAATTTCGCGTGAGGGCGCGCATTGCGCAACTGCTCGATCACGCCGAACGCGACGCCGCTGCCACCATGCACCGCGACGCCGGACGGTTTGTCGATGACGATCAGATGGTCGTCCTCGAAGAGAATCGGAAACTCGGCGGCGGGCGCGTTCGACGACACCGGCGCCTCGTCCTGACGGGCGATGCGGATGGGCGGCACGCGCACGAGATCGCCCAACTCGAGCCGGTACGCGGCATCGATGCGGCCCTTGTTCACGCGCACTTCGCCGCTCCGGAGGATCCGGTAAATATGGCTTTTTGGCACGCCCTTGCAGACGCGCAGCAAAAAATTGTCGATCCGCTGACCGGCGGCAGTCTCATCGACTTCGATCATCGACACCTGTTCGCTTGCGACCTGTTTATGGGATGTTTTGCCTAACTCATTCATTCTGAATATAATTTGCGAACAGCCTGAAAAGGTCGACGCTTAGGATCAAGCAACGGCCAAGATTGATCAGACTGTATAGGTGCAAGCGATAAACCGTTATTTTACTTGCGCCCACGGTCGGTTGCTCACCCGGAAAATCGAGAGCAACGAGTTGCACGCACGGCGATATCACCGGCAGGGACGGAGCCCACAGGCGCGTTCGGTCGAGTCGATCGCCGGTCGGTAACGGATTTTTGGTCAAAAAGAATTTTATCGGCGAGAAGCGACGGCGTCCGGCCATCAACCGGATGCCCGCCTGGATCGGCCCTGCCATCGAGCGGGAGAAAAAGGCAAATCGACGCTCGCCGGTTTTGCGAACAACTGACGGCGACACCGCTGCTGCGCTGATTTCTGCGAAGCGCGACGACGCCGCAATGAGGCGAGACACACGGCCGCGAGCCGACGGGAGCAATCGAGCCCGCGGCCGCGCCGGCGCGGCATGGCAGCGAAGAGGATCGGTCACGAAGCATCGCGCCGGTTTGCGCGAGACCGCTCTTCCCCGCCGCCGCCGTTGGGAGGATTCAGGCTCTTTGCAAGAGCGCGGGCCGGTTCGGCGCGTCCATTTTGAGACGCGCGAGCCGCCGCGCCGCCGTTCATCCTCGCCACGAGCCGCGCGGCTCCGAGGCGTCTCTCAGTTGCTTCGCATGGGCCCCACGGCGCGGCCGCCCTGTTTCGGGCCTGCGCCTGCATTCGGCAATTCTCCCGCCAGAAGTCCCGCTCCAGCGTGCTTTGTGACAACACACAAAAAGCGTGGCACGCCCACCTTCCCGCTTCGCGCGCGTGATCTACCGGTCACCGACGCCGATTCGCTCGATGAAGGAAGGCGGAGCCGCTCTGGAGCCGTTTCATGAAACGCATGCTGTTTAACGCGACGCAGCAAGAAGAATTGCGCGTCGCCATCGTCGATGGGCAGAAGCTCATCGACATCGACATCGAAACCGCCGGGCGCGAACAGCGCAAAGGCAACATCTATAAGGGAGTCGTCACCCGCATCGAGCCGTCGCTCGAAGCCTGCTTCGTCAACTACGGCGAGGACCGCCACGGCTTTCTGCCGTTCAAGGAAGTCGCGCGCCAGTATTTCCGCGACGGCGTCGAGATGCGCTCCGCGCGCATTCAAGATGCACTCCGCGAAGGCCAGGAACTCATCGTTCAGGTCGAGAAGGAAGAGCGCGGCAACAAGGGCGCGGCGCTGACCACGTTCATCTCGCTGGCCGGCCGCTACCTCGTCCTGATGCCGAACAATCCGCGCGGCGGCGGCGTGTCGCGCCGCATCGAGGGCGACGAGCGGCAGGAACTGCGCGAAACCATGGCGCAGCTCGAACTGCCGGAAGGCATGAGCATCATCGCGCGCACGGCGGGTATCGGCCGTTCGGCGGAAGAGCTCCAGTGGGACCTGAACTACCTGATGCAGCTGTGGCGCGCGATCGAAGCCGCGTCGCAGAGCGGCGTCGCCGGTCAGCCGATGCTCATCTATCTCGAATCGAGCCTCGTCATCCGCGCGATTCGCGATTACTTCCAGCCGGATATCGGCGAAATCCTCATCGACACGACCGAAATCCATGATCAGGCGCGCGCCTTCATGGATATCGTGATGCCCGACAACCTGCAGAAGGTGAAGCGCTATCACGACGACGTGCCGCTCTTCTCGCGCTTCCAGATCGAGCATCAGATCGAAACGGCGTACTCGCGCACGGTGCCGCTGCCTTCCGGCGGCGCGATCGTGATCGACCACACCGAGGCGCTCGTCGCCATCGACGTGAACTCGGCTCGCGCGACCAAAGGCGCGGACATCGAGGAAACCGCGACGCGCACCAATCTCGAAGCCGCCGACGAAGTCGCGCGCCAGCTTCGCCTGCGCGATCTGGGCGGCCTGATCGTGATCGACTTCATCGACATGGAATCGGCCAAGAGCCAGCGCGAAGTCGAGCAACGTCTGAAAGACGCGTTGAAGCACGATCGCGCCCGCGTACAAATGGGCAAGATTTCGCGCTTCGGCCTCATGGAGCTGTCGCGTCAGCGACTGCGTCCGGCGCTCTCCGAAGGCAGTCACGTGACCTGCCCGCGCTGTAACGGCACGGGCCATATCCGCGATACCGAATCGTCCGCGCTGCAAGTGCTGCGGATCATTCAGGAAGAAGCGATGAAGGAAAACACCGCGGCGATCCATTGCCAGGTGCCGGTCGAGGTGACCGCCTTCCTGCTGAACGAAAAGCGCTCGGAAATCAACAAGATCGAGTCGCGCTTCAAGGTCAACGTCGTTCTGATCCCGAACAAGCATCTCGAGACGCCGCACTACAAGCTCGAGCGCCTGCGTCACGACGACGCGCGCCTCGACGATCCGCGCGCGTCGTGGAAGATGGCCGTCGAAGCGGCGAGCGAACTGGAGTCCGAAACCGGCTACAGCAAGCGCACCGAAGAAGTGAAGCCGAAGCAGGAAGCCGCCGTGAAGGGCATCACGCCCGAGAAGCCGGCGCCGAGCGCGCCGGTCAAGCCCGCACCCGTCGAGGCCGCGCCGGCTCCGGCGCCCGTGCCGGCGAGCGGCGGTTTCATCGCGTGGATCAAAAATCTGTTCGGCATTCAGCCTGCGCCGACGCCGGCGCCGGCGCCCGTCGAGGCGCAACCGGCCCCGCGCGCTCCGCGTGAGCGCGGCGAGCGCACCGGCAGCGGCGATCGCAACCGCAATCGTCGCGGCGGTGGCACCGGACGCGAAGGCGTCGCAGCGGGCGCGGCAACGGGTGGCAATGGCGCGGGCCGTCAGGGCGCGCGTCGTGAGGATCGCGAAGCCCGTGGCGGCCGTGAAGGTCGCGAGGGACGTGAACTGCGCGAAGTTCGTGAACCGCGCGAGGCCCGTGAATCGCGCGAGCCGCGTGAAGCACGCGAACCCCGCGAGGCACGCGAGCCGCGTGAAGCGCGTGAGCCGCGCGAATCCCGCGATCGCAACGTGGAACGCGCCGCGCGTCCGGAAGCGGCCGAGCGTCAGGAACGCCGCGAACGCCCTGATCGTGGCGAGCGCGCGGAACGCGGCGAGCGCACCGAACGCGCTGAACGTGGCGAGCGCCGCAAGCCGCAGCCGGAAGCAGCCGTCGAGGCGCTGACGCAAGGCGAAACGGTGCCGTCGGAAATCGTCGAAGCGGCGCAAGCCAATGCCGACGCCGCGCAACAGGTCGGCATCGACGCCGCATCGGCCGATCAGGCCGCAGCGCGTGACGGCGAAGAGCGTCGTCGTCGTCGCCGTGGCCGTCGCGGTGGCCGTCGCGAGCGCGACGAGGAAGGCATGACGGTGAATCACGCGGCTGACGTCGCGGAAGCCGAAGGCGCGGCAGAAAGCGTCTCCGCGCAAGCCGGCGTGTTCGACGCCGAAGCCGCGCAGGAAGCGGCAGCGCGTCGCGAAACCCGCCCTGCCGCACCGCAACCGGTCGAGCAGCCCGCTGTTGAACCCGCTTCCGAGCCGGTTTCTCAGGCGGTCGCTCAGCCGGTCGAGGCCGCGCAGCAGGCACCCGCCGCAGCCGAGGAAGCACCGGTTGCGAAGGCCATCGAAGCCGAGCCGTTCGAACTGAAGGCGCAAACGCCCGAGCCGGCCACGTTCGATCTCTTCGAGAAGCCCGCTCCGGCGCCGGCGGTCGAGAATCCGTTCGGCCCGACGCCGAAGGTTGTCGAGACGACGGCCGCGGATCCGTTCGCACCGGTTGCACCCGTCGCACCCGTCGCGACGGAAGAGCCGAAGCCGGTCGAAGAAGCGAAGCCCGTCGAAGCGGCCAAGCCCGTCGAAGCGGCTGCGACGCCCGTCGAGCCTGTCGCGGCCGAGCCCGCCGAAGCCGCCGAGCCGGTGAAAACCGCCGCCGTCGCGCCGACGCCCGAGGCAACCGCCGTCGAGCCGGTGAAGCCCGTCGAGCACGCGCAAGCGCAAGCGTCCGTGGCTGCCGAGGAACCGGTCGCCGTCGTTGCGGAGCCCGTGAAGGCCGCCGCGCCGGCAGCGCCCGCGACGTCGACGCCGATCGCCGCCGAAGCCCTTCAGCCGATGCTGGAGCGCGCCGGCCTGGTCTGGGTCAACACCGACGAGAGCAAGCTGCGTGAAGCCAACGCCGCCGCCGAGCGTGTGCCGGCGCCGGTGCGCGTGCCGCGCGAGCGCAAACCGCTCGCGCCGGCCGACACCACGCCGATGCAGCAGGTGGAAACCAGCAAGAGCGTCCACTAAGCGCACTCGCGCAAGCCGGTTCGCTCCGGTGAAACGGCTGCAGTAAAAGAACGCCATCGATTCCGGTCGATGGCGTTTTGTTTTGCCGCCTAGCGCATGAAATCGCGCACGAAACTGCGGGAAAACCGCGACCTCGTGACCGTGCGCCTCGGCGCCCGGTTCCGCTAGAATGGGACGATCAAACCATTATTCGAACAAGGCCGCAGCGGCCGAGCCGAACCCCCAGCCATCATGTCCCGACGCATCATTCCCCTGGCCGATGTCAGTTCGATTCCGGATTATTCCGGCGCCGCGACGTCGCCGTCCGGGCTGCTTACGGACACGCTCGCGCGTCCTCTTCGCGACCTGCGCATCTCGGTCACGGACCGCTGCAACTTCCGCTGCGTGTACTGCATGCCGCGCGAAGTGTTCGACAAGCATTATGAGTTCTTGCCCCACGCCGCCCTGCTCTCGTTCGAGGAGATCGAACGGCTCGCGCGCGTGTTCGTCGCGCATGGTGTGGAAAAGATCCGTCTCACGGGCGGCGAGCCGCTTCTGCGCAAGAACATCGAATTCCTGATCGAGCGGCTCTCGCTGCTGCGCACGCCGGAAGGCCGTCCGCTCGATCTCACGCTGACGACGAACGGCTCGCTGCTCGCGCGCAAGGCCCGTTCGCTCAGGGACGCGGGTCTGTCGCGCGTGACGGTCAGCCTCGACGCACTCGACGACGCCCTCTTCCGCCGCATGAACGACGCCGATTTCGCCGTCGCCGACGTGCTGAACGGCATCGAAACGGCGCAAGCCGTCGGGCTCGATCCGATCAAGGTCAACATGGTCGTGAAGCGCGGCACGAACGATCAGGAAATCGTCCCGATGGCGCACCATTTCAAAGGCAGCGGCGCGGTTCTGCGCTTCATCGAATACATGGATGTCGGCGCGTCGAACGGATGGAACATGAGCGAAGTGCTGCCGTCGGCGCAAGTGGTCGAGCGCATCGACGCGCATTTCCCGCTCGAACCGCTCGAAGCGCACACGGCCGCCGAAACCGCGCAGCGCTGGGGCTATCGCGACGGCGGCGGTGAAATCGGCGTGATTTCCAGCGTCACGCGCGCGTTCTGCGGCTCCTGCACGCGCGCACGTCTGTCCACCGAAGGCAAGCTCTATCTGTGCCTCTTCGCGGGGTCGGGCCACGACCTGCGCGGCCTGATCCGCGGCGGCGCGAGCGACGACGAAGTCGCGACGGCGATCTCGCGCATCTGGGAAGCGCGCGGCGACCGCTATTCGCAACTGCGCGGCAGCGCGTCGGCGTCATCGCGCGAGGATGCGCCTCGTGTCGAGATGTCGTACATCGGCGGCTGAGCGCGGCGGCGGCTCGTGCTGAACGCTCATTCATCCGCAAATGTCACTGCGCTCGTGCTCGCGGGCGGACGCGGCTCGCGCATGGGCGGCGTCGACAAAGGCATGCAGCCGTTTCGCGGCGAGCCGCTCGCACTGCACGTGATGCGGCGCATCGCGCCGCAAGCGAGCGCGGTCCTGATCAGCGCGAATCGCTCCATCGAGGACTATGAGCGCCTGGGTGCGGCGTTCGGGGCGCGCGTCATCGCGGACACCCACGCGGATTATCCCGGACCGCTCGCCGGCATTGCTGCCGCGCTGCGCGCCGCGACGACCGAATTCGTCCTGACCGCGCCGTGCGATGCCCCTTACGTCGACGAGCATCTCGGCGCCGCGCTGATGCACGCGCTCGTCACACATCACGCCGACATCGCCTACGCCGCGACGGTCGATGCGTCCGGCGAAGTCATGGCGCATCCGGTTTTCGCGCTCGTGCGCACGTCCCTCGCCGACGATCTCGACGCCTGGCTCGACGCCGGCGAGCGTAAGGTTCGCGCGTGGTACGCGCGCCACACGGCGGCGGAAGTCCGATTTCACGATGAACGCGCGTTTTACAATATCAATGATTTACAGCAGTTGGCCGATCTGCACCGCCGCTGACTCATTCAATCCGATTTGCAACCCGACTGTTCGCGCACGGCCGCCTTCGCGGCCTTCTGACGTTCGGGCGCTCAACCACCGCGCGGCCTCGTGGCTGCTTCTTCGCCGGATTCCGGCCGCGATCCACGCCGATTCATGACCACGTCCAAGGAATTTTCCGCCTGCGTCGCCCACTACGATCCGGATGCGCTGCCAGTCGCCGCCGCGCAGGACATCGTGCGTCAATGGGCGATGCCGCGCACGCGCGACGCGCAGATCGAGCGTGTGGGCCTGCATGATGCGCTCGGCCGCGTGCTCGCCGAAGACGTGATCTCGCCCATCGACGTGCCCGCCTTCGACAACTCCGCGATGGACGGCTACGCGTTCGCGAGCGAAGCGCTGTCGCGCGGCGCGAGCGCACTGGACCTCGCCGTCGCAGGCACGGCGCTCGCCGGACGGCCGTTCACCACCGCGCCGGGCGCGAATCAATGCGTGCGTATCATGACGGGTGCGCTCATCCCGCCGGGATGCGATACCGTCGTGCCGCAGGAGCTCGTGACCCGCGAAGGCGACGCGATCCGCTTCTCCAGCGCGGCTGTCCGCGCCGGGCAGAACCGCCGCCTCGCGGGCGAGGACCTCGCGAAAGGCAAGCCGGCGCTGCTCGCCGGCCGCATCGTGCGCGCGTCGGATCTCGGCCTGCTCGCATCGCTCGGCATCGGCGAAGTGGCCGTGCACAAGCGTCTCACGGTGGCGTTCTTTTCGACAGGCGACGAATTGCGCTCCGTCGGCGAAACGCTGAGCCCGGGCAGCCTTTACGACAGCAACCGCTACACGCTCTTCGCGATGCTGAAGCGCCTCGACGTCGAGACGATCGATCTCGGCATCGTGCGCGACGACCGCGCATCGCTCGAAAAGGCATTGCGGCAGGCGACCGAAAGCGCGGATGTCGTCATCAGCTCGGGCGGCGTGTCGGTCGGCGATGCCGACTTCACGCGCGAGTTGATGAATTCGCTCGGCGACGTCGCGTTCTGGAAGATCGCGATGCGCCCCGGCCGGCCGCTCGCGTTCGGCCGCCTGTGGTCGGGCGAGCGCGCGGGCACCGGCAGGTCGGCGCTATTCTTCGGCTTGCCGGGCAATCCGGTCGCCGTGATGGCGACGTTCTATTTCATCGTGCGCGAGGCGCTGCTGGCGATGTCGGGTGCGACGCGTCAACCGCTCGCGGTCATCCGCGCGACCGCTGCCGGGCCGACGAAAAAGCGCGCGGGCCGCACCGAGTTCCAGCGCGGCATCGCGACGCGCGACGACGACGGCCGCTGGAGCGTCGTCACGACCGGCCCGCAGGGGTCCGGCGTGCTCAGCTCGATGAGCGAAGCCAACTGCTTCATCGTGCTCGAGCATGCGCGCGGCGACATCGACGCCGGCGACGACGTCGACATCGTGCCGTTCGACGGCCTGATCTGACGGGCGCGGCAACGAGCATCGCCAGGACAACCATTCCTACATCGATAGACGGGGCTTCCTTCCATGAAAAAGCAGATTTCATCCATTGCACCGGGACAGACCGCCAAGGCGCTGATCCTCGTGTATCTGACCTTCAGCGTGCCGATCGTGCTGCTCGGCGTCGTGGTCGCGTTCGTGCGATACGGCTCGGTGGAAGTGAGCACCGTCACGAGCGCGCTGCTGCTGAACGCGATTCTCGGCTTCGTTCTGCTGTGGATCGCGTGTCACGCGTACAACTGGGTGGCGTCGCGTTTCGGCGGCATCGAGATCGTGTTGTCCGATGCACCGGAGGAAGCGTGAGCGCTCCTGACATTCGATCGGCCACACCCGGCGACGTCGCCGCGATCTTCGGCCTGATGTACGAGCTCGCCGAGTTCGAGAAGCTCACGCACCTGTTCATTGCGACGAAAGAAGGCGTGCACGACGCGCTCTTCGGCGCGCGCCCCGCCGCCGAGGCGCTCGTCGCGGAGCAGGCGGGCGAAATCGTCGGCTATGCGCTCTTCTTCCAGAACTTCTCGACCTTCCTCGGCAAGCGCGGCCTCTATCTCGAAGACCTGTACGTGCGCCCTTCGATGCGCGGCAGCGGCCTCGGCACATTGATGCTCAAGAATCTCGCCGCGCTCGCGGTCGAGCGCCAGTGCGGCCGCTTCGAGTGGTCGGTGCTGGACTGGAATCAGAACGCGATCGACTTCTACGAGAAAATGGGCGCGACCGTGCTGCCCGACTGGCGCATCGTGCGCGTGACGGGCGAGCCGCTCGAACGCCTCGCCTCGTAACTCAGAGATCGTCGTCGCTTTCGGGCGATGACGGATCGCCGAGCGCATCGCCCAACAGCCCCGCCGCCTGTTCACCCGGCAGCGCCTCGACATCGCGCAGGCGCTTGCCCATCTGCCGTGTGCGCGTCTGCGCCGCCTCGATCGAGCGCGTGACGGTCTCGAGCTGCGTCTTCGTTCTCGCCAGCACTTCGCCGAACTTGCCGAACTCGGTCTTCACCGCGCCGAGCACCTGCCACACCTCGCTCGAACGCTTCTCGATGGCGAGCGTGCGGAAGCCCATCTGCAGACTGTTGAGCAGCGCGGTCAGCGTCGTCGGTCCGGCGATGGTCACGCGATACTCGCGCTGCAACGCGTCGCTCAGACCGGGACGGCGCAGCACTTCCGCGTAGAGCCCTTCGGTCGGCAGGAAGAGCAGCGCGAAGTCGGTCGTGTGAGGCGGCGCGACGTACTTCTGCGCGATCGACTTCGCTTCCGCGCGCAAGCGGCCTTCGAGCGCGCGGGACGCGTCCTCGACGCCGGCCGGATCGGCACGCTCCTGAGCATCGATCAGGCGCTCGTAGTCCTCGCGCGGAAACTTCGCGTCGATGGGCAGCCACACGGGCGTGGCGGCATCGCCCGGCGCGCCCGGTGCATCGTGCCGGCCGGGAAGCCTGATCGCGAACTCGACGCGCTCGTTGCTCTTCGGAATCGTCGCGACGTTTTTCGCGTACTGATCGGGCGTGAGCAGTTGTTCCAGCAGCGATTCCAGCTGCACTTCGCCCCAGATGCCGCGCGTCTTGACGTTGGTCAGCACCTTCTTCAGATCGCCGACGCCCGCCGCGAGCGTCTGCATTTCGCCGAGCCCGCGATGCACCTGTTCCAGCCGGTCCGACACGAGCTTGAACGATTCGCCGAGCCGCTGCTCCAGCGTCGCGTGCAGCTTCTCGTCGACGGTTCTGCGCATTTCTTCGAGCTTCGTCGCGTTGTTCGCTTCGATGTCCTTCAGGCGCGCTTCGAGCGTCGCGCGCACTTCCGCGAGCCGCCGCTCGTTCGCCTCCGATAGCTGCGACAGATGCAGCGACATGGAATCGGCGAAACGCTTGAGTGCATTGCCCTGATCCTCGCGCGCCTGCTGGCTCTGTTGTGCGAGTTGCTGCGCGAGCGCATCGAATTGCGCGTTCTGCACGCTCGATGTGCTCGCCAATTGCGTCGCGAGCGTCTGATGAAATTGCGTGAAGCCGCTTTGCGACTCCATGCGCGACACGCGCGCGCTTTCCGCGATATCGCCGCGCAGGCCGCGTTCGAGCCTTTCCTGCGCGCGCGCGTGGGCCTCGCCCATGTCGTTGACGCGATCGGTGAGCGCTTCGAACTCATCGAAGATGACCGCGTTCGAGTGGCGCCGCATCGTCATGACGAGCGCGATGAGCGAGACCACCAGCGCGGCCGCCAGCAAGGCGACCGCGCCAACCAGCATTTCCGTCATTTCTTGAGTACGTCCGGATTGATCGGGTTCGGCGGATTGCCGGCGCGCGGGCCCTCGCCCAGCGCGGCGATGAGATTGTCCGCCGCGAGATTGGCCATCGCGCGGCGCGTGCCCTCGGTCGCGCTCGCGATGTGCGGCGTCAGCACGACGTTATCGAGCAGCAGGAAATCCGGGTTGAAATCCGGCTCGCCCTCGAACACGTCGATGCCCGCCGACGCGATGCGCTTCTCGCGCAGCGCGACGATCAACGCGTTATCGTCGACGATGCCGCCGCGCGCGATGTTCGTAAGCGTGGCCGTCGGCTTCATCAGCGCGAGCTCGGCCGCGCCGATCGTGTGATGGCTCTCCTTCGAGTAAGGCACCACGAGCACCACATGATCCGCACGCCTGAGCAGGTCTTCCTTCGATGCGTACTCGGCGTTCAGCTCCCGCTCGATCTCCGGCGCGACGCGCGAGCGGTTGTGATAGATCACGCGCATGTTGAAGCCGCTCGCCCGCCGCGCGAGCGCCTGGCCGATGCGTCCCATGCCGATCACGCCGAGCGTCGAGCCGTAGACATCGTTGCCGAGGAACGAATCGAACGACCACTTCTGCCACTTGCCCGCGCGCAGATAGTGCTCGGACTCCGTGACGCGGCGCGCGGCGGCCATCATCAGCGCCCAGCCGAAATCGGCGGTGGTTTCGTTCAGCACGTTCGGCGTATTGGTGCCGAGCACCTCGTGCGCGTCGAACGCCTTCATGTCGAAGTTGTTGTAGCCGACCGCCATGTTCGCGACCACTTTCAGGTTCGGTGCGCCGGCCAGCTCCTTGTCGCCGACCCACTCGCCCGCGGTGAACGCGCCGTCCTTATCGGCGAGACGGCGCGCGAATTCGTCCTGCGGAAGCACGTCGCCGAGATTCGCTTCGACATCGAAATACTGTTTCAGGCGTTCGATCACATCGGGGAACGTGGGACGCGCGACAAGTACCTTCTTCATCGATTGCTCCTAGAAAAACAGCCAGCCCAGAACGGCAAAAAGCGGCAGAAGGATCGCGCCCGACCACGCCATGAAGCCGAAGAAACTCGGCATGCGCACGCCGCGCGATTCGGCGATCGCCTTCACCATGAAATTCGGCGCATTGCCGATATACGTATTCGCGCCCATGAAGACCGCGCCCGCCGAGATGGCGGCGAGCGTGGTGGCGTCCGTGGTCATGAGCGTGCGGGCATCGCCGCCCGCGAGATTGAAGAACACGAGATAGGTCGGCGCGTTGTCGAGAAACGAGGACAAGAGGCCCGTCGCCCAGAAATAAGCGATGTCGACCGGTTTGCCATGCGCATCCGACACCGCGCGCACGATGCCCGCGAACGCGCCCGCCTCGCCCGCGCGGAGAATTGCGATGACCGGCGCGATGGTGATGAAGATCGCGGCGAAGAGCTTGGCCACTTCCTCGATGGGCGCCCAGTCGAACGCGTTGCCGGCACGCGCGCTTTTCGGCGTGAGCGCGAGCGAGGCCAGCAGCACGACGATGAGCAGCACGTCGCGCGCGAGATTCTGCAACTGCACCTGCGTGCCGAAGACATCGAACGCGATGCCCGGCTTCCAGATGCCGCTCATCAGCACGAGCGCGACGATCGCCGCGAGCAGCGCGAAGTTGATCTTGCCGTCGATGCCGAGCGGCGGCGTGTCGGGCGTCGGGTCGAGAAACGCGGAGCGCGCGTCGTGACGGCGCCAGTAGTGGCTGTCGAGCATGTAGAACAGAGCGAGCAGCACGGCGCAGACGAAGAGCATCGGCAGCGCGAGATGCAGCGTCGTCCAGAAAAAGCCGACGCCATTGAGAAAGCCGAGGAACAGCGGCGGATCGCCGAGCGGCGTGAGCGAGCCGCCCGCATTCGCGACCAGAAAGATGAAAAACACGACCACATGCACGACGTGCTTGCGATTGTCGTTCGCGCGCAGGAGCGGACGAATGAGCAGCATGGCCGCGCCCGTCGTGCCCATGAGGCTCGCGAGCACGGTGCCGAGTGCGAGCAGTCCGGTATTGAGACGCGCGGAGCCATGCAGATTGCCGTGCACGCAGATGCCGCCCGCCACCGTATAGAGCGACGCCAGCAGAATGATGAAGGGCACATACTCTTCGAGCATCGCGTGAACCAGCACGCTGCCCGCCGTGCCGATGCCGAACGCGAGCGCGAACGGCACGAGAAACGCGAGCGCCCACGCGGCCGCGATCTTGCCGAAATGGTGATGCCAGACCTTCGGCGCGACGAGCGGAAAGACCGCGATGGAAAACAGGATGCCGATGAACGGAATGCCCCAGGTTGCCGGAAGCGTCGCGCCGCCGGGTGTGGCCGCGACGGCGGGCGCACCGATCAGCGCCAGCGCCGCGCACAAGACGCCGAAAACGGTCCGCCGCATCTGATTCAGGCTCCGCGCACGACGATCACATGCACGCGATACGGCCCATGCGCCCCGAGCACGATGGTCTGTTCGATATCGCCGGTACGCGATGGCCCCGATACGAAGTTCACCGCGCGCGGCAACTCGCCCCGCTCGGCGCGCATCAGCGCGAACGCGTCCTCGTGCGCCGCGACGATGCGCGACGCCGGCACGATCGCGATATGCGTCTGCGGCAGGAGTGCGCCGGACGCGGGTGTATCGGCGCCGGACAGCAGCACGAGCGAACCGGTTTCAGCCGTCGCACAGAAGCAGCCGGTGATGCCGACGAGATCGGCGTCCGCCGGTTTGCGCAGCGCTGCCTGAATGCCCGCTTGCGCCCATGGAAGATCGGCGAGCGCGGGCCACGCGACGACATCCGTGGAAAGATTCAGCGACTGCAGATAGCGCGCGGCTTCGGCGGGAGCATGGGCAAGCGACTCGACTTCGGCGACCGTCGAGGAAAGACGCTCGGCTTCGAGCCGGAACCGCGCGATGAGATCGTCCCGAGACTGAGGCAGCGGAGGACGCGGACCCGCGGGATGCCGCTCGACATACTCTTGCGCCGTTGCGCGCTCGGCGTCCGTGGGCGTGCCGCGACGGCCCTGCGCGCTGCGAATGCGCGCGAGAATATTGCGGCGCGCGGCCGATGTATCCATGGTGCCGTCCTCGTGTTTGCGTGCTTGAGTTTCGTGCGCGCCGGTTTGATCGACGCGTCCGAATTATAGCGAGCGATATTCGGCGACGAACCTCGTCCGAACGGCATAGGCCGAACGCGCAGAAAGCGCGATCAGTTTTCTTCGATGGGCTGCTCGATGCCGAATACCTGGCGCAGATACGCGAGATAAGCCTTGTCGTCGCACATGTTCTTGCCGGGCGAATCCGAGAGCTTCGCGACCGGCTGACCATTGCAGCGGACCATCTTGACGACGATCTGCAGCGGCTGATAGCCGAGGTCGTTGGTGAGATTGGTGCCGACGCCGAACGCCAGCTGACAGCGCCCGCGAAAGCGCTCATACAGTTGCAGCACCCTGGGGATATCGAGCGCGTCGGAGAATACCAGCACCTTGGTGCGCGGATCGCAGCGGTTTTCCTCGTAATGCCGGATGAGGCGCTCGCCCCAGTCGAAGGGATCGCCGGAGTCGTGGCGCGCGCCGTCGAAGAGCTTGCAGAAGTACATGTCGAAGTCGCGCAGGAACGCCTTCATGCCGTAGACGTCCGACAGCGCGATCCCGAGGTCGCCGCGGTATTCCTTCGCCCACATTTCGAAGCCGAAGATTTGCGAATCCCGCAGACGCGGACCCAGCGCCTGACACGCCTGCAGGTACTCGTGGGCCATCGTTCCCAAGGGACGCAGACCGTGTTTCATCGCGTAGAAGACGTTGCTCGTGCCCGCGAACTGAGCGCCGAGTTTTTCCTTCAACGTCAGCACCACTTCCTCGTGCCACTGCCCGGAGAAGCGCCGGCGCGTGCCGTAATCGGCGATCTTGCAGTCGGAGTATTCGGGCGGCGCGGCGAGCAGCTTGATCTTGTCGCGCAGGCGCTCGCGGCCCGTTTCGAACTCGGGCTTGCGCTGCGTGTTGCGGAAATAGACCTCGTTGACGATCGCGAGCACCGGAATCTCGAAGAGGATCGTGTGCAGCCACGGCCCTTCGATTTCGATATCGATCTCGCCGTTGTTCTTCGGCGAGGGCGCAATGCGGATGGACTTCTCGTTCAGATGAAAGAGCGCGAGGAAATCGATGAAGTCGCTCTTGATGAAGCGCATGCGCCGCAGATAGTCCAGCTCCTCTTCCTCGAAGCGCAGACTGCAGAGCTGGCGCACCTCGTCGCGGATTTCGTCGATATACGGCACGAGATCCACATTCGGCGTGCGGCAGCGGAAGCGATACTCGACATGCGCCGCAGGGAAATGATGCAGCACGACCTGCATCATCGTGAACTTGTAGAGGTCGGTATCGAGCAGCGAATTGATGATCATGGTTCTGACGGGAACATCCACGCGAATCGACCACGCGCCTTGGCCTGATATCTATTGCGAGCGCGAGCCGGTCTTTAGGGTCATGTTACCCGAATGTGCGCGAGGGCATGACCCATGCTCCGCCCTATTATGAAGGCGCGCATACATACATCACGAATCGATATAAAGGGCGCTTCGCGCGGCTCGCGCCCGCTTTTACCGTTACGCTACAATATGCGTTTCGCCACGCGCATCTCGCGGCCCATGCAGCCGCCCAGGGCGCCGCCCCCACGAATTACGCATGCAGGAGCCTGAATGACTCACGTTGTGACCGAAAGCTGCATCAAGTGCAAGTACACCGATTGTGTGGACGTGTGCCCGGTGGATTGCTTCCGCGAAGGTCCCAACTTTCTCGCGATCGATCCGGACGAGTGCATCGACTGCGCCGTGTGCGTCGCCGAATGCCCGGTAAACGCGATCTACGCCGAAGAGGATGTGCCCTCGGACCAGCAGCACTTCACCGAACTGAACGCCGAGCTCGCGCGCAACTGGCCGAGCATCACGAAGACGAAGGGCTCGCTTCCTGAAGCGGACGAGTTCAAGGACGTCAAGGAAAAGCTGAACCTGCTCGAGCGTTGATTTCGCTGCGGCCAGGCCGCCAACATCGGATTGTTCAATGCAAAAAAGTGTATTGAATGACGATTTAGCGTTGACACCCTAGCACCAGCTCCCTATAATTCCGCTTCTCTGCTGTAGATGTTCCCCGATAGCTCAGTCGGTAGAGCGCCGGACTGTTAATCCGTAGGTCCCTGGTTCGAGCCCAGGTCGGGGAGCCAAAAACTCCAGCAAGCGGTTTCAAAGAAACCCAGTCCATCGGCTGGGTTTTTTATCTCAGTTGCAGATGTAGATGTTTCAGTTGTTCCCCGATAGCTCAGTCGGTAGAGCGCCGGACTGTTAATCCGTAGGTCCCTGGTTCGAGCCCAGGTCGGGGAGCCAAAAACTCCAGCAAGCGGTTTCAAAGAAACCCAGTCCATCGGCTGGGTTTTTTATCTCAGTTGCAGATGTAGATGTTTCAGTTGTTCCCCGATAGCTCAGTCGGTAGAGCGCCGGACTGTTAATCCGTAGGTCCCTGGTTCGAGCCCAGGTCGGGGAGCCAAAAAGCTTCCAAGCAAAAAGCCCAGTCACGCGACTGGGCTTTTTGTTTTTCCGCGCTGCCTGAAACTTCACGCAAGCCATACGACCGTCAGCGAGCGCACGCCCTGCGCGCCGCGAATCAGCACACCTTCGATATCCGCCGTCGCCGATGGCCCCGTCACCAGCACCGCATAACGCGCCGACTTGAAATCGGGCCGTCGATAAACCTGCTGCAAGCCTTCGACCAGCAGCGCGGGATCGAGCAGCACGACGAGATGCTGCACCAGATAGCCGATCGAGTTCACGAGATACTCTTCCTCACTGAACCAGACCGATCCGGTTTCGGCGACACCGAAGCGCCCTCGCACGACGCCGACATCGACATCCTGAAGCGACGCCGGCGCGGTATCGCACGAAATGGCGCGATTGCCTTCGATGCCCGCCACCGCCGACGCCACGATCGCGTCCGCGCCGAAACGCGCGGCAATCATCGCCTGAACCTCCTCCGCGCTCGACGCCTCCACGCACGTTCCGCCCATCGCGGTGAGCGCCGTGGCGAAACGCTCGCGCAGATCGCCTTCGGGCGTCGGAAACAAGGGCACATCGGGACGCGGGCGCGACGCCGGCTGCGCCGCACGGATCTTCGATAGAAAAGCTTCGCGGGTCGTCATTTGGCAACTTGTCCGGCAGATGAACGGTTCTTCTTGTACCACTCGTGAAAAGTCTCGGCGGGCGCTTCGGGCAAGTCGCGCTGGCGTCCCCAGATATTCAGCGGGTTATAGAGCACGAAGTTGGGCAGACGCTTGAGCGCGCCGCCGAGCGAGGCGACCGTCGCGCGATAAAGCGTCGGGCTCGCGAGGAGGCGCCCCGCCATCTTCAGCACTTCCTGCTTCACGAACGGCACTTCGTGCTTCTCGGCGATCACTTCGCGCCATTTGTAGATCTGCTCGTGGATATTCACCTTCACGGGACAGACGTTGGTGCAACTGCCGTTCATCGTCGATGCGAACGGCAGCGCGCTGTAGCGCTTGAGATCGTAGGTCGGGTTGATGATCGCGCCGATCGGCCCGGAATACGTGCCGCCGTAGGACAAGCCGCCGCTCCTTCGATACACCGGGCACGTGTTCATGCACGCGCCGCAGCGGATGCACTTGAGCGAGTACCAGAAGTCGTCCATCGCGAGCCGTTCGGAACGGCCGTTGTCGACGAGGATGAAGTGCATCTCCGCGCCCGGACGCGGCGCGCGAAAGTGCGACGTGTATTGCGTGATCGGCGAACCGAGCGCGCTGCGCGACAGCATCCGCACGAACACGCCGAGATCGGCGATCGTCGGGATGATCTTCTCGATGCCGATCGACGCGATATGCAGCGGCGGTACGTTCGCGGACAGATCCGCGTTGCCCTCGTTCGTGCACACGACGACCGTGCCCGTCTCCGCGACCGCGAAGTTGCAGCCCGTCATGCCCGCCGTCTTTTCGCGCACGAAATACGGCCGCGTGTTCATGCGCTGGCTTTCGGCGAGATAGTGGATGTCGCTGTTCTTCGGATCGGTGCCGATGGTCTTGCCGAACAGCTCGGCCACGTCCGCGCGCAGCTTGTGCACCGCGGGCACGACCATATGGCTCGGGTCCTGATGATCGAGTTGCTGAATCCGCTCGCCGAGATCGGTTTCCATCACCGTGATGCCGCGCGGCTCGAGGTAATCGCGCATGTAGCACTCGTCGGTCAGCATCGACTTGCTCTTCACGAGCGATGTCATGCCGCGCTCGCTCATCAGCTTGTGGACGAGCGCGTTGTGCTCCTCCGCATTGGCCGCGAAATGCACGACGACGCCATTTTTCTCCGCCTGATCGACGAACTGCGCGATGTAATCCGCGAGATTCGACAGCGTGTGCTCCTTGATCCCCGACGCGAGATTGCGCAGCGCCTCCCATTCGGGGATGCCGTGCGCCTGCGCGTCGCGCTTGGTGCGCAAATCCCACAGGCGCTTGTCGTGGAACGCGACGTGATCCGGCTTCTGCAGAAACGCGCCCGCCGCTTTCGCGTGATCGATACGAACGGTTTTGCTCATGCGCGCGCTCCGTTCAGAACCTGCGCGATATGGATGAACTTCGCATCGGCTTTCATGCGCTCGGCGCAGCCCTGCTGATGCATGAGACATGACATATCGCCCGACACGATGTACTCCGCGCCCGCCCCGACGTGATCGCGCACCTTGTCCTGCCCCATGCGCACGGAGACGGCCTCTTCCGTCACCGAGAACGTCCCGCCGAATCCGCAGCATTCGTCCGGACGCGCGGGCGCAACGAACTCGATGCCCTTCACGCCTTCGAGCAACGCGCGCGGCTTCGAATACGGCGTGCCGGCGATCTCCGAATTCGACGTCTCGCGCAAATGCCGCACCGCGCTGCAACTGTTGTGCAGCCCGACCTTGTGCGGAAACTCGGCCCACGGAAACTCGCGCACCTTCAACACGTCATGCAGGAATTCGACGAGTTCATAGGTATTGCGCCGCACCTTCTGCACCGCGCTCGTCTGCTCGATCGCGGTGAAGTGCTCGCGCACGTGGTGCGTGCAACTCGCCGACGGCCCGACGACGTAGTCGTAGTCGGCGAAATTGCGCGCGAACACGCGCTCGGCGCTGGCGGCGACCTTGTGCGCGCCGCTATTGGCCATCGGCTGGCCGCAGCAGGTCTGATCCTGCGGGTAATCGACGTCCAGCCCGAGGCGCTCGAGCACCTCCAGCGTGGCGATGCCGACCTGCGGATAGAACGCATCGATGAAACAGGGAACGAACAGGGCAACTTTCATGGAGGTCCGATTGCGAGGATGACGGGCGGCGCTTGGTAAGCTTGGTCTGACCAAGACTTTAAAGAGGCGGCTGTTTCGTGTCAAACTGGGGCAATCCTCAGGTTCCACCTTCCATTCGCGGCGAACGATGACCTTCCAGCCCGTCCATGCGCATTCCTACGCCCGAGTGCGCCTTTCCGATGTCGTGTCCGGGCAGATTCGGGAATTGATTTCGAACGGCACGCTGCTGCCCGGTCAGCGCCTGCCCGCCGAGCGCGATCTGGCCGAGCAGTTGAACGTGTCGCGCCCGTCGCTGCGCGAGGCGCTGATCCGGCTGGAATCGGACGGTTTCATCCGCGCGGCCGGACGCGGCGGCTTCGTCGTATCGGACGTGACGGCGCCGCTCGTGTCGCATCCGCTCGCGGCCCTGCTCGAAGCGCAACCGGACGCGAGCGCCGATGTGCTGGAACTGCGCCACGGCCTCGAAACGCTCTCCACCGCCTACGCCGCCGAGCGCGCGACCGAAGCCGATCTCGCGCGCATCGCGGCCGCATTCGACGCGCTGCGGACCGCCGTCGTGGAGAAGAGCACGCGCATCGCGGAGAAGGATGCGGCGTTCCATCTCGCGATCGCGGACGCGACGCACAACGTCGCGCTGACGCACGTGATGCACGGACTCGACGAGCTCGTGCGCGAATCGATGCTGACGTCGCACCGGCTCGTCGACTATGACGACCAGATCGAAGCGACCCTGCTGGCGCAGCATCGCGCGATCTTCGATTCGATCGTCGCGCGCGATCCGGCGCGGGCGCGCGAGTGCGCGGGCGCGCATCTCGATTACGTGCGTACGCTCTACCGCGACCTGATGGCGAAGAAGAACCGTGTCGCTTGAATCGAATCACATTACGAATCTGTAAGCGTCAAGAAAGTCGTGATAGGACAACGCCTACATGGATTTCGGACGCGCACGGCTAACGTGCGGCGTTCTGCTTCGCGATACTGGAACCGTCAACAAACAACACGCGAAGGAGGACAACATGCCTTATCTGCTCGGATGGCTGCTCGGCGTTCCCGTGATCGTGCTGGTGATTCTGTATCTGATCTTTCATTGACCGGCAGCGCGGCGATGCATCAAAAGAGTCAAGGGCGTCGATACAATACGACGCCCTTTCTCTTTTCTGAAGGCTGACGATGAAACGCTCCGTCCTCGCACTCGCCGCATCGCTCGCTACTTTCCTCGGCGCGGGACTCGCGCACGGGGAAGAAATCGCCAGCGTCAATACCAATTTCCGTTTCACCGGCTCGGACCGCGTGAGTGTCGACGCCTACGACGATCCGCTCGTCGAAGGCGTGACCTGCTATGTGTCGCGGGCGCGCACGGGCGGCGTCAAAGGCACGCTCGGCATCGCGGAAGATCCGACGGAAGCGTCGATCGCCTGCCGCCAGGTCGGGCCGATCAAGATCACACAGCCGCTCAAGCAGAAAACCGATGTCTTTTCCGCCGGCATGTCGTTCATCTTCAAGACGCTGCATGTGGTGCGCATTGTCGATACGAAGCGCAACACGCTCGTCTATCTGACCTACAGCGACCGCATCGCGACCGGCAGCCCGAAGAACAGCGTGACCGCCGTGCCGGTGCCCGCGGGCACGACCATACCGGTCAAGTGAGGTCCAACTGTCCGGCCCGGGATGCGACAAAGTTGTAAACTGTCCGATTCCGCCTCCCGCTGCCGATTTCTTCCGTCATGAACGCCGCCCGTTTCCGCAATGCCGCACGCTACTGGCGCTCGCCGCTCGTGCCGGACGCGGACATGGTCACGGCCGAATACTACGACCACGAATTCTCGCCGCACTGGCACGACGCCTACACGGTGCCCGTCATCGAAGCGGGCGCCGAGTGCTACGACTACCGCGGCGCGCATCACGTGGCCGAAGCGGGCTCGGTGCCGGTAATCAATCCCGGCGAAGTGCATACCGGCGCGCGGGCCGTCGATGCCGGCTGGCGGTATCGCGTGTTCTATCTGCCGGTGCCGTTCGTCGAGGATCTCGCGCGCGAGATGTCGGCGCGGCCGGCGGCGTCGCCGTGGTTTCCCGTCGATATCATCCGCGACACCGATCTCGCGCGGCGGCTGGTGTGCGCGCATCGGCTGCTGGAAAGCGGCGTCGATCCGCTCGCCGCGGAAACCGCGCTCGTCGATGCCGTGACGACGCTCATCGGCCGTCACGCGCTGGAGCGCCCCGGCATCGCCCCGCTCGCCGCCGATGCCAACCGCGTCGCGACGATGAAATCCCGCCTCGCCGACGATCTGCTCGAACCGCTCACCCTCGCCGAGCTGGCGCAGACGGTCGGCCTCTCGACCTTCCACGCCGCCCGCCTCTTCACGCGCGAAACGGGACTCGCGCCGCACGCGTGGCGCAACCAGATGCGCATCGTGCGTGCGCTGCCCGCGTTGCGCGCGGGCGCCTCCGTGACCGATGTCGCGGCGGCGAGCGGCTTCACCGACCAGAGCCATTTCACGCGTCATTTCAAGCGCACGTTCGGCGTGCCGCCCGGCCGCTGGCGCTGATCCGCGCGTTCCGGCGACGCGAAAGCGCAAGAACGTACAAGCATTCGAACCGGTGTTTTACGTATCCTCGCTTCCATAGGAGGAAATCTTGAAAGCAACACCCGCTCAACCGTCCGCGAATTCGTCGGGCTCCGGGCTGCGCGAATTCGCCGCCGGCGCCCGCGACACCATCCCGATGATGGTCGGCGCCGCGCCCTTCGGCGTGATCTTCGGCACGCTCGTCACCGCAAGTCCGCTCACGCTCTGGCACGGCCAGCTGATGTCGCTCGCGGTGTTCGCGGGCTCCGCGCAGTTCATTGCGGTCGGGCTGATCGCATCGCACGCGAGCTTCGCCGTCATCTGGGCGACGACGCTCGTCGTCAATCTGCGTCACGTGCTGTATTCGGCGACGCTCGCGCCCTATGTCGCGCATCTGCCGCGCCGCTGGCGCTGGGCGCTCGCGGGCATCATGACCGACGAAGTCTTCGCGGTCGCCTACGCGCACTATCAGAAGCGCCCGCCCGGCGAGACCGGCCCGCACTACTTCTTCGGCTCCGGCGTCGCGATGTATCTGAACTGGCAGATGTGGACGCTCATCGGCCTGCTGTTCGGCGCGGCGTTCCCCGGTTTGAAATCGCTCGGACTCGACTTCGCGATGGTCGCGACCTTCATCGCGATCATCGTGCCGCAGCTCGTCGCGGTGCGCTTCGTCGCGGCGGCGCTGGCGTCGGGCGTGCTGTCGTTCGCGTGGCAGGGCTGGCCGTACAAGCTCGGCTTGCTCGCGGCCGTGCTGGTAGGCGTCGCGGTCGGCATGGTGCTCACGCTGATGGAAAATCGTCCGCAGGAGAAGAACCGCCTGAAGAATCCGAAGGAGCGCACGCAATGAACTATGTCTGGTTGATCGTCGGCATGGCGGTGGTCACGTATGCGATCCGCGCCGCCGTGTTCGTGCTGGGCGAGCGCATTCCGTTTCCGCCCATCGTGCGCACGGCCCTCTCGTTCGTGCCGGTGACGGTGCTCACCGCGATCATCGTGCCGATGACCGTCTCGCCGCACGGCAGCGGCGCCGAGATCACGTGGCGCAATCCGCAGCTGGTCGCGGCGATCGTCGCGATTATCGTTTGCGCGCTCACGAAGCGGCCGCTTTTGACGATTGCGGTGTCGCTCGCGGTGTTTTTCTTCTGGCAGTTCGTGGTGCTGCGCTGAACCCCTGTCGCCGATTCACTGCCCAACGGCTTTCAAAAAGCCTCGAAGAAGCCTCAAGTTCCCGGAAATCGCGCCGATATCAGAAACGAATGGACTCCGCCTGATTAGCGGCGCCGCAAGCATTTCCCGCCATCGGCATGCCGAGAAGCGGAACCGGGAACCAACATGCGTCAAATCACCCTTTCGCTTCGCGACGAGACGATCGCTTCGCTGCAGCGCGACTTCGAAGCGTTTCTGCGTCTGTCGCTGAAGCTTGATCCACAATTCGTCACGCCGTCGTTCGAGGACTTCCTGCGCGCGAAGCTGCTCGACAACAACACGCCGCTCACCGAGCAGGCGGTGCAGCGCATGCTCACTCACGGCCAGTACGCGTGGGCGAAGCGCGCGCTCGACAAGGAGTTTCCGGACGTCGTCGAAATCCTGATCCGTCAGGCGGCGGAGCACGGTTTCGCGTTCGCGATCCGCGCCGACTGGACCGCCGAGGATCTCGTCAGGGCGTCGCGCGAATGGGCGACGGCCATCGTCACCGAGGCGAAGGGCGACGTGTCGCAAGTGGACATGCTGGCGTCGCAGATCAAGTCGGCGGCGGCGGATATCCGCGATGTCGAAGAGAAGATGCAGACGCCCGCATGGCGTCTCGCCGATTCGCTGCGTCAGCGCGTGTACGAAACGAAGATTGCGGTGGAAGCCAGCATTGGGTCGACCGCGCGCGAGAAGCTCGGCGAATTGCGCTGCCTGCTGCGGCTCGGCATTGTTTATGGCTCGATCCAGAAGCAGGAGGCGCAGCAGGTGCTCGAGTATCTGCGCGCGCTGCGGCCTGAACTCTTCGTCGAAGAGCCTTACGACGGCTTCACGCGCTTCGCCGCGTGGCTACGCAGCATCTTCGCGCCGACGCCGCGCGCGCCGCGAACCTCGCGCGCGCAGCGCTGAACGCGACCGCCCTTAGTCCCACATCCCCTTCAGGCGCGCCGCGATATCGATCTTCGCTTTCGCGGCCGCCGCGAGCCCCGCCGCCGTCGGCGCGGCAGGCGCGATCACCGGCGGCCACGCGGCCGCTTCGAAGTTCTGCATCAGATGCGGCGGAATGAAGCGCGTGCGCTGCGCCCACACGTGCCGGTCGCCGAGATGCGTCTGGTTGTGCACGTAGAAACGCTGCGGCGTGATGATGTGCAGGTCTTCCTTCGCGCGCGTCATCGCGACATATAAAAGCCGCCGCTCCTCGTCGATTTCCTCGTCGCTGCCCGTGCCGAGATCGGACGGAATGCAGCCGTCCACGCCGTTCAGCACGAACACGTTGCGCCATTCCTGCCCCTTCGCCGAATGGATGGTCGAGAGAATCAGATAGTCTTCGTCGAGCATCGGCACGCCGGATTCGTCGCTGGTCGCGTCGGGCGGATCGAGCGTGAGCTCGGTGAGAAAGCGCTCGCGCGTCGGATACGTCGACGCGATGCTTTCCATCTGCAAAACGTCGCCGATGCGAATGGCCGCGTCTTCGTGATTGCGTTCGAGATGCGGCTCGTACCAGCGCCGGATCATCTCGAACTCCGCCGGCCAGCCCGATTCGCGCCCGCAGAGCTTCGCCATCAGACCGACGAAGCGCGGCCAGTCATCGCTCGCGCGCGCCGGCGCCTGGAACGTGGCAATGGCGTTCGGCGCAACGGCGTCGGGCGCGCTCACGCTATCCAGCAAGCGCCCCGCGATGGCCGGACCGATGCCCGGCAACAACTGCGCGACGCGAAAGCCCGCGACGCGATCGCGCGGATTCTCCGCCCAGCGCAGCACCGCGAGCACGTCCTTCACATGGACCGAATCGAGAAACTTGAGCCCGCCGAACTTCACGAACGGAATGTTGCGCCGCGTGAGCTCGATTTCGAGCGTCGCGCTGTGATGCGCGGCGCGAAAGAGCACCGCCTGCGCTTTCAGCTTCATGCCGCCTTCGCGCGCTTCGAGCACTTTCTCGACGACATAGCGCGCCTGATCGGCTTCATCGGCGACGGAGACGACGCGCGGCTTCTGCGCCGATGCCTTGTCGGTCCAGAGGTTCTTCGTATAGCGCTCGGACGCGAGCCCGATCACCGCGTTCGACGCCGCGAGAATCGGCTCCGTCGAACGATAGTTGCGATCGAGCGTGACGGTTGCGGCAGGCGGCTCGAAATGGCCGGGAAAATCGAGGATGTTGCGCACCGTCGCGCCGCGGAACGAGTAGATGGACTGCGCATCGTCGCCGACGACGGTCAGCCCGCGCCCGTCCGGCTTCATCGCGAGCAGAATGGACGCCTGCAGGCGGTTCGTATCCTGATACTCGTCGACGAGGACGTGATCGAAGCGGCTCGCGAGATCCGCCGCGACCGACGGCTCAGCCGCGAGATGCGACCAGTAGAGCAGCAGGTCGTCGTAATCGAGCACGCTTTGCGCCTGTTTCGCGGCGACGTACGCGGCGAAGAGGCGCTTCAGGTCCGCTTCCCATTCGCGGCACCACGGATACGACTGGTCGAGCACGGTCGCCAGCGACGCGCCCGTGTTCACGACGCGCGAGTAGATCGCGAAGCACGTCGACTTGGCCGGAAAGCGCTTTTCCTTCGATGACAAACCGAGCTCGTGCCGCACGAGGTTCATGAGATCGGCAGAGTCCTCGCGGTCGTTGATCGTGAACGACGGTGCGAGTCCGACGAGATCGGCGTAATCGCGCAGCAGGCGCGCGCCGACGCTGTGAAACGTGCCCGACCACGTGAGACCCTGCGCGATGGCGCTGCGCGTGCCGAGCGCGTTCATCGCGATGCGCGACACGCGCCGCGTCATTTCGAGCGCCGCGCGGCGCGAAAACGTGAGCAGCAGAATGCGATGCGGGTCCGCGCCCTTCACCAGCAGATGCGCGACGCGATGCGCGAGCGTGTTGGTCTTGCCCGACCCCGCGCCCGCGATCACGAGAAGCGGACCGCCCGCGCGGCCGGGTTCATCGACGCCGAATTCGACGGCCTGACGCTGCGCCTCGTTCAGCTTCGCGAGATAGTCGGCGACCTGTTTCGCGGTGGATTCGGAAGCGGTGTCGGCGGTGTCGGGAAGCGTGAGCACGTGAGGAAGAAGCACGGGAAAAGAGTGACGCATACTGTATATCCATACAACCCGCGCGCGCAAGTCTTTGGCTCGTCAGGGCTTTTGGCCCCACAAAGCAGCGAGCCCGGTTCGCTGGGAACCGGGCTCGCAGGGCTGCAAGAGCGCGGGCTTACTGCGCCTTCTTCGCGTTCTTCAGCTTCGCGTCGGCGGCGGCTTCGTTGGCTTCGGATTGCGACTCGGTCTTCACCTTGTCGGCCTTGGCCTGCGCGACGGCCGCGTCCTTGTCGGCTTCGGCCTGCTTCTTCGCGGCCTTCTTGTCGGCGTGCGTCATCGGCGCGTCGCTCGTCGTTTGCGCGAACGATGCCGCGCTCACGCTCGCGAACGTCCCCGCGACCAGCGCGGCCAGCAGTGCATTGGTTTTTCTATTCATGATGTCCTCCCTCTTTTTCTCGATGCCGCGAGACCGTCAACCGGCCTCGCGGCGCTTCACGCTCAGTGCTGCAGGCCGGTGTCCTTCGGCGTGCCCGGCTCCGTCGCGTTCAGTTCTGCCTTGGCGGCATCCTTGTCCGCCTTGCGGTTGATCTTCGCGTTCTTCAGCTCTTCCTTGTATTGCGCCTTCGCCTGCTGGTTCTGCGCCTTCAGCTCGGCCTTCGATGCCTTCTTCGACGCGCTGTATTCGGCGTTCGCCTCCGCGTTCGCATTGCGGCGCTGGACGAGCGGATCGGTCGGCGCGGGCGCGACGACGTTTTGCTGCGGCGGCGTCACCGGCTGCTGCGCCTGCGTGGGCATCTGGCCTTGCTGCCCCGGCGCGGCGGCGCCCGGCGCGGCCTGCATCGGCTGCATGGTCTGGGGCTGCATGGTCTGGGGCTGCATCGGCTGCACCGGCGCGGACTGCGTCGTGGTTTGCGCGTAGGCGCCCGAAGCGGCGAGCGTGGCGATGGCGGAACCGATCAAAAGGATTCGTGCGCGAGTCATGAGTTAGTCCTCTCTTTAGTTGGCGTCGGCGGCGCTCTTGCGACAGTGAACCGAGCGGTCCGCGCGACTTTTGTCGATTGGAAAAAGATGACCGAAGCTGCATCGATCACAACGTCGGACCAGCCGTCGATCGGGCGAGTTCGCGAAAACCAGTCATTGTTACCGACGGTTTCATCTGGCTACATTTGCCAACGCGCTCGCTTGCGTTCCGATTACCGGTCTTTCGGGCAAACAGCACGGCCCGTGCCCGGCGCGGCGGCGCGCAAGCGGCGGTGGTTTATGATTGAGGCCTTTTCCCGCTTTCCCGCTTCGCCCGTCCCATGCCGCCACTCAAATTCACCCTCACGGGCGACTTCATCGAACTTCACAATCTGCTCAAGCTGATGGGCCTCGCGGACAGCGGCGGCTCGGCGAAGGCGCGCGTCGCGATGGGCGATGTCACCGTCGACGGGCAAGTCGAGACGCGCAAGACCTGCAAGATCCGCGCGGGTCAGAAGGTGAAGCTCGACGGCCAGACGATCCACGTGCGCGCGCCCGACTAGTGCGTCCCGAACGCCCCGCGCGGTTCGGAATAACGCTCATAAGAGAACGCGTCATCGACACGCCGCGCGCGACGCAATAAGCTAGTCGTCTTTCGTTCTGGTTTCAGCGCCGGGTTTTCAGCGTCGGTTCTCCGTCAGCGCGTGTTGCGCATCGCGCTCCGCTTTTCGCCCCCTCGCGTTCCAGTCCGGCCGTGCACGTGCGCGGCCTTTTGTTTCGACCCGATCGATCATGCAACCGCCAGCCACGCGCGCCGCCCGCGCGCATCAAGGACCGCCGAGCCTCTCGCGTCACGCCGTCGACACGGCGCGCCTCGCCGCGCCGCTCGCCATCGCGCAGCTTTCGCAGATGGCGATGGGCGTCACCGACACCATCCTGCTCGGCTCGCTCGGCCCCGACGCGCTCGCCGCGGGCGGCCTCGGCGCGAACCTCTTCTTCGTCGTGGTGACGCTGCTTCAAGGCGTGCTGACGTCGGTGTCCGTGTCGGTCGCGCATGCGCGCGGCGCGAACGCCGATGAGCGTGTCCCGAGCATCTACTGGACGGGGTTCGTGCTGTCCTTGCTGCTCGCCGTGCCCGCCTTCGTGCTGCTGAGCTACGCCGAACCGATCCTGCTCGCGTTTCACGAGCCGGCGACGCTCGCTAAAAACGTCGGCGAATATTGCGCGGTGCTGCGCTGGGGCACGCCCGGCAGTCTCATCGGCGTCGGGATGATGCGCGCGTTCCTGCCCGCGATCGGCGCGGCGCGGCGGCTCTTGTGGATCTCGATCGGCGGCGTGTTCGTCAACGGCTTTCTCAACTACGGGCTGATCCACGGCGCCTACGGCCTGCCGCGCGAAGGCTTTCTCGGCTCGGCGGCGGCGACCACGATCACCGTGTGGGGCATCGCGATCGCGCTCGTCGCGGTGCTGCATCTGCGGCCGCGCTACAGGCATTTCGTCGTGCGCGCGCGCCCGCGCCTGCCGCTGATGGGCGAGCTCTTCGGCATCGGCTGGCCGGTCGCGATCACCTACGGCGTCGAATCGACGCTCTTTCTCGCCACCGGCATGATGGTCGGCCTCCTCGGCGAAGCGCCGCTCGCCGCGCATCAGATCGCGCTCAACGTCGCGTCGGTCGCATTCATGGTGCCGCTCGCGATCGGCCAGGCGGCGAACGTGCGCGTCGGCTACTGGGTCGGCGCGGGCGTGCCCGTCGCGGCGCGCCATGCGGGCTTCGTCGCGCTGGCGCTGGGCGTCGGCTTCATGATGTGCTCGGGGCTCGTGCTGATCACCGTGCCGCACGCGATCGTCGGCCTGTATCTGAATCTCGACGATCCCGCCAACGCGCATACCGTCGCGCTCGCGGCGTCGCTGCTCGGCGTCGCGGCGGTGTTCCAGATCGTCGACGGCATGCAGACGGTCGGCTCCGGCTGCCTGCGCGGCCTGAAGGACACGCGCATCCCGATGCTCGCCGCCGCGTTCGGCTATTGGGGCGTCGGCTTTCCGACGGGCTACGTGCTCGCGTTCCATTTCGAGCTCGGCGCAAAGGGCCTGTGGTGGGGTCTCGCCGCCGGACTCGCGAGCGTCGCCGTGCTGATGACATTGCGGTTTCATCGCATCAGCCGGAAGTTCATCGAAACGGGCGTCGCGCCCCGACCCGACGACGCCAAGGCCGCGAGCGCCGCGCCGCACGGCCACGTCTGATGCGCGCGTGATATGCACCCGACGCCCGCGCCGATTTGCATAGCACGAATGCTTGGTTGGTCCGCGCGGCGCGCATTGCTACGATGAACTCGTCTCCTCCTTGAGACATCTGTGACAGGGGTTCTCAGCCCGCTTCAGCCAGCGGGCTTTTTTTCGTCCCTGCTTTTCGTCCGTTCGCTCCGTCACTGTCCCCTCCTCCGGTCGTTCTTCGATTCCCCTAGAATATTTTCGAGACGTACGACGCGAGAACGCTTCTTGCTTCGCATCGGATCATCCGCCGAACGTGCCAGACATGCGAGTCGGAACAACTAGAACGAGGAATCGAAGTGTCGGAAAGCCGGGGATGCTTGCAAGCCGCATGGCGTGACGGAAACCGCGAGGACATCGATCAGCGCGTCGCGCCGAAACGAAGATTCAGCGCGGCCGTGCGCGATGTGGCCGTCGTCCTGACGATGACGGTGCTCGTCGCCGCCTGCGAGACGCGGCCGCCCGCGACGGAATTCGATCGCACGACGAGCCACGCGCTGCCCGCGAGCGAAGCCACGCCGCTCTCGACCGCGCTCGCGCCGCTCGAAAGGCAGCATCCGGATCAATCCGCCGTGCGCCTGCTGCCGACCGGCACCGATGCGCTCCAGGCCCGCATCGCCCTCGCGCGCGCGGCGACGAAGACGCTCGACATGCAGTACTACATCGCCGAAGAGGACAACACCGGCAAGCTGCTGCTCGGCGCGGCGCTCTATGCGGCGGATCGCGGCGTGCGCGTGCGGATGCTCGTCGACGACCTGAACTTCAAGGACATCGACCAGATCATGGCGGCGCTCAACACCCACGACAAGATCGAGATCCGCGTGTTCAATCCGTACGGCAGCGCGCGGAGCAGCTTCTCCGAGCGCACGCAGAACTTCTTCACGAATCTCAGCCACTTCACGCGCCGCATGCACAACAAGGCGATGATCGCGGACAACCAGATCGCGATCATCGGCGGGCGCAATCTCGGCGACGAATACTTCAGCGCGAGCCCGACGCTGCAGTTCCGCGATCTCGACGCGTTTGCCGCCGGCCCCGTCACGCAGAAGATTTCCGCGAGCTTCGACGACTATTGGAACAGCGCGCTCGCCTATCCGCTGCGCGCGCTGAACAAGCAGCAGTTCGATCCGTCCGAGCTCGACAAGACCCGCGACGATCTGCGCGCGCATTGGCGCCAGCAGGCCGATCCGCTGAACGCGAAGCCGCTCAACGCGACGCCGCTCGCGCAGCAGATCGCGCGCGATGAAATGGGCCTCGTGTGGGCGCCGACGGAGTTCCAGGTCGATGCGCCGTCGAAGATCGAGCATCCGAGCGACGCCTACAAAAGCCCGCCGATGCAACGCCTCGTCAGTCTGCTGAAGGATGCGCAGAGCGAGTTCCTGATCCTGTCGCCGTACTTCGTGCCGCACGACGCGGGCGTGAAGGCGCTCGGGGACTTGACGAAGCGCGGCGTGCGCGTCGCGGTGCTGACGAACTCGCTCGCCGCCACCGACGCCGTCGCGGTGCAGGCGGGCTACGCGCCGTATCGCATTCCGCTGTTGCAGCGCGGCGTCGAACTGTACGAATTCAAGCCGGTTCAGATCGAAGGCGAAGGCAGTCCGCGCGCGGGTCTGTTCGGCTCGCGATCGCGCGCGAGTCTTCATGCGAAGGCCTATGTGATCGATCGGAGTATCCTCGTGATCGGATCCATGAATCTCGATCCTCGCTCGGCGAAACTGAACACCGAGCTCGCGCTCGTGATCCACAGCAAGCCGATCGCCGACGAAGCCGCGAAACTCTTCGCCAACGGCATCGCGCCGAAAGTGAGCTGGCAGGTGCAGCTGGCGAGCGCGGCGGTCACCGCGGAACTGCGGCACACGGGCTCGCCGCAGTCGGGCCTCGTCTGGACCACCGAGGAAAACGGCAGCATCGTCTCCTACAATTTCGATCCCGAGGCCGGTTTTTATCGAAACGTGATGACGGGCCTCTTCATGCTTCTGCCCGTCGACAAGCAGCTCTGATCCAACTTCGTAAGGGGACTTCAGGCCATGACACAGAACGCGAAGGGCGACGTACGGATGGAGAAGGACACGTTCGGCGAGATCGCCGTGCCGAACGGCAAGCTCTGGGGCGCGCAAACGCAGCGTTCGCTGCAAAACTTCAAGATTTCGACGGAAAAGCAGTCGCCTGAACTGATCACGGCGCTCGCGGTCATCAAGCACGCGGCCGCCGAGGTGAACGAAGGGCTGAAGGTGCTCGATTCGAAGAAGGCCAAGGCGATCATGCAGGCGGCCGAGGAAATCATCGACGGCAAGCATCCGGATGAATTCCCGCTCGCCGTGTGGCAGACCGGCTCGGGCACGCAGACCAACATGAACCTGAACGAGGTGATCGCGAACCGCGCGAGCGAGATCATGGGCGGTCAGCGCGGCGAAGAACGCCTCGTGCATCCGAACGACGACGTGAACCGCGGACAATCGTCGAACGACGTGTTTCCGACGGCCATGCACGTTGCGGTCGCGTATGCGATCGTCAAGCATCTGGTGCCGTCGCTGAAGACGCTGCGCGACACGCTCGACAAAAAGGCGAAGGCCTTCGACACGATCGTGAAGATCGGCCGCACGCATCTGCAGGACGCGACGCCGCTCACGCTCGGGCAGGAGTTTTCAGGCTATGTCGCGCAGCTCGATCAGGGCATCCGGCACGTGGAGGCTTCGCTGCCGCATCTGTATCAGCTCGCGCAGGGCGGCACGGCGGTTGGCACCGGGCTGAACGCGCATCCGGATTTCGCGGCGAAGGTCGCGGCGGCGATCGGCAAGCTCACCGGCCTGCCTTTCGAGACCGCGCCGAACAAGTTCGAAGTGATGGCCGCCGCCGATGCGCTCGTCGCCGCGCACGGCGCGCTGAAGACGGTCGCGGCGGGCATGATGAAGATCGCGAACGATATCCGCTGGCTCGCGAGCGGACCGCGCTGCGGGCTCGGCGAACTGTCGATTCCGGAGAACGAGCCGGGCAGCTCGATCATGCCGGGCAAAGTCAATCCGACGCAATCCGAAGCCGTCACGATGCTCTGCTGCCAGGTCTTCGGCAACGACGTCGCGGTGAACTTCGGCGGCGCGAGCGGCAACTTCGAGCTGAACGTCTTCCGGCCGATGATCGCGCATAACGTGCTGCAGTCGATCCGCCTGCTCGCGGACGGTGCGCTGAGCTTCAACGACAACTGCGCGGTGGGTATCGAGCCGAACGAGAAGCGCATCGACAGCCTGCTCAACGAATCGCTGATGCTCGTGACGGCGCTGAATCCGCATATCGGCTATGACAAGGCCGCGCAGATCGCGAAGAAGGCGCACAAGGAAGGCACGACGCTGAAGGCATCGGCGCTGGCGCTCGGTCATGTGACCGAGCAGCAGTTCGATGAGTGGGTCAAGCCGGGGGATATGGTCGGCAAGAAGTAAGCTTCATGCCGCTGTTCGGAATCCGGTTCAACAGTCGGGAGGTCTCACGCGGAGACCTCCCACGGATTGATCACGCTGACGCCGCGGGGAGCGAAGTCGGCCACGTTCCGCGTGACGACCGTCATACCGTGGACGAGAGCCGTGGCAGCGATATACGCGTCCCGTTCAGGACGCGGATCCGGAACATGCAACCTGGCGCAACGCTGCGCCACGCTTGAATCGAGCGGCAAGGTCCGCTCCGCGAATTCAGGAACGACACGGGTGCGCATCCACGTGCGTAGTCGCTCCCCTTGTTCTGTGTCGCGCCGCTCGATGCGCAGGATGCCAAGCTCGAGTTCGAATAGCGTCACCGCTGAGATGTAGAAACTCGCAGCGTCTTCGCCTGACAGCCAGCGCGTGACGTTCGCATCCGCTCTGCCGTCGCCTGCCTTGCGTAGTTCGGAAATGACGTTGGTATCGAGCAGGAACATCATTCGAAATCCGCCGCGCGAGGAAGCGCGCGTGAACGCGGAAACCCAAAGTCGGCATCGGCGAGACCCGGCATGGAAAGCGCGTCGACGAGGTTTCGCTTTTGCCCCGCAAGGCGCTGATATTCCTCGATGCTCAACAGCACATGAGCCGGCCTGCCACGGTCCGTGATGAACACCGGGCCGTCTTTGGTTGCCTTCTTTGCCCGAGTCACATCCTGATTCAGTTCGCGGCTGGATAACGTTGTGATGGTCATGATGCAACTCCTTCTCTATGTAGTGATGTTGCTACATCGAGAAGGAGTCTGCCAATTGGGTACGATTCCCTTCAGACCTTCCCCGCCGCCACTTCCTCCGGCTTCAGTTCGACGATCGCGTCCAACGCATCCTTCACATCCATCGCGTATTTGGCGAGGCGCTTCTCCTCGTCCGTCTCCGGCACGAAGGACGGCACGGGCGTCGGCTGGCCTTTTTCATCGACGGCGACGAACACCATCAGACAATCCGTCGTCTGCTGCAGCTCGCCGACTTTCGGATCGCCCGCGTGCACGGAAATGTGGATGTGCATGCTGGTGCGCCCCGTCGTCACGACGCGCGCGCGCAATTCCACCAGATTGCCGACGAGAATCGGCCGCCGGAAGCGGATATTGCCGACGCTCACCGTCACCGCGTAACGGCCGGACCACATCGCGGCGCACGCGTAGGCGGTTTCGTCGATCCACTTCATCAGCGCGCCGCCGTGCACCTTGCCGCCGAAGTTCACCGAGGTCGGCTCGGCGAGAAAGCGGAAGGTGGTTTCGGCGCGGCTCTTCGGGACGGCAGGAATGGGGGATGGGGTCGGCGTATTCATGATGGCGTCATCGTTGGAGTCATGTGACGCCGATTATACGAAGCGAAAAAGGCACTAGTCGTGAACGGTGATGCCCTGATCGATCGTGCCGTACATCGTGATGCTGCCGCCCCCGCCCGCCGATGAGGACGGCGCGCCCGCGCAGCCCGCACAGAGCAACAGCGCGCCGAGCACGCTCGCGATCAAAAGTCTGGACATGCTGGTTCTCCCTGCTGCGTCGAATTGCCAGCGGCCATTCTAGCGCCGCGCCTCGTGCATCGACATTTCGGCGCGCGGTGAAACATCGGTTGCGGACTCGCGCTAGAGTGGACAGCACGACGACTTCGCCCGATATGGATATCGCCATGAACTCCGCTTTCGACGACATCGATTCCCGCGCGCGCCATTTCCCCGGACTGTCGCGCATCGGCGCGCTGATCGCCGATCCGGGCCGCGCCGCGATGCTCTGGTCGCTGATGGACGGCACCGCGCGCCCCGCCGGCGAACTGACGATGATCGCGGGATTGTCGCCATCGGCGGCGAGCGGGCATCTCGCGCGTCTCACCGAAGGCGGGCTGCTCGCGCTCGAAGTGAGCGGGCGGCATCGCTACTATCGCATCGCCACGCCCGATATCGCCGCGGCCATCGAAGCGCTCGCCAATCTCGCGCGGGCGAGCGCGCCGCAACGCGCGCCCGAGCGGCCGCCTTCCGCCGTGCCGGTCGAGATGCGCTTCGCGCGCACCTGCTACGACCATCTCGCGGGCGAGCTGGCCGTGCAGATCTTCGACCGGATGCTCACGCGCCACTGGCTCGCCCCCGCCGATGAACCCGCCCTGACGCATGGACCCGCCGCGCTCGACGCCACGCCGGAAGGCGCGCGGGCCTTCGCCGAACTCGGCATCGACCTGAAGGCGCAGCGCGCGCGGCGGCGGCGCTTCGCGTGCACGTGCATCGACTGGAGCGAGCGCCGCCCGCACCTGGGCGGCGCACTCGGCGCGGCGTTTCTCGAAGCCTGCGAATCGCGCGGCTGGATCGAGCACACCGCGAAGCGCCGCGTATTGCGCGTGACGCCAGCGGGGCATCGGCATTTCGAAGGCTTCCTTTCCGCGCGATAAAGCTTTGTTACGCGCACCTGTGCGCGGTTACAAACGGCATCGTACGGATACACGCGCGGGCGATACATTGATCCGACAGGCCTCGCGAACCGACAGCGTCGGGCAGGCGCGCGCGCGGCCGCCGGAGAACACAAAATGAAAACCAGGACCATCGCCGCCGCGACCTTGTGCGCGTGCGCGCTTTCAGCGACATCGGGGATGACGGCGCTCGCGCAGACGGCGCCCGCCGTGACGGCGCCAGCGGAGCAAGTCGATCCGCCCGGGCGCATCGCGCGGCTGAACTACATGGCGGGCACCGTGACGACGGAGCCGGCGGGCGCATCCGACTGGTCCTACGCGCAGATCAACCGCCCGCTCACGACCGGGGATCAGCTCTGGAACGACGAGAACGCGCGCTCGGAACTGCATATCGGCTCGACCGCGGTCCGGCTCGGCCCGAAGACGGCGCTCTCGATTCTCGCGCTCGACGACGACACCGCGCAGCTCAAGGTTTCGCAGGGCACGCTGTCGACGCACGTGCGCGATCTGCCGCCCGGCGCGAGCTACGAAATCGACACGCCCAACGCCGCGCTCGCGCTCACGACGCCCGGCGATGTGCGCGTGGACGTCGCCCCCGACGGCCGCGCGACCACGGTCACGGTGCGCAGCGGCGGCGTCACCGCGTATGGCGACGGCGGCTCGGTGCAGCTCGCGGGCGGCCAGCAGATGACCTTCGAGGGCACGAGCCTCCAGCAGGCATCGGCGGACGCGGCACCCGCGCCGGACGCGTTCGACCAATGGGCCGCGAGCCGCGACGCATCCGAGGACCGCTCGATCTCCGCTCGCTATGTGTCGCGCGACGTTCCCGGCTATCAGGATCTCGATGCCAACGGCACGTGGCGCTCCGATCCGTCGTACGGGCCGGTGTGGGTGCCGAATTCCGTCTCCGCCGACTGGGCGCCGTATCGACAAGGCCATTGGGCCTGGCAGGACCCGTGGGGCTGGACGTGGATCGACGACGCGCCGTGGGGCTTCGCGCCCTATCACTACGGCCGCTGGGCATACGTGGGATCGCAGTGGGCGTGGGTGCCCGGACCGATGGCCGTGAGCGCGCCGCCTGCCTATGCGCCGGCGCTCGTCGCGTTCGTCGGCGATGGCGGCAGCCCGGTCGGATGGAACGTCGCGCTGACCGTCGGGGGCATCGCGGCGGCGGGCGTCGCGTGGTTCCCGCTCGGGCCGCGCGAGGCGTGGCGTCCTCATCGCGATGGATGGAGCCCGCGCTACTACGAGCGCGTGAACCGCAATGTCTACGTGAACAACACGTACATCAACTATCGCGCGCCGCATGCGCTGACCGCCGTGCCCGCGAACACGTTCGTGCATGGTCGGCCGGTCGGACGCGAGCCGTATGCGGTCGATCCGTCGCGCTGGCGCAATCCGCGCTTCTTCGCGGGCGCGCCGGGTATCGCACCGACGCGCAACAGCTTCGCGCCCGGGACACGGCGCGCGGATTACCGGCCGCCGCAGGGCGGCTTCGGGCGGCCCGTCGTGGCGACGCGTGCGCCGGTCGCGCCGCCGGCTTTTCATGACCGGTTCGCGCAGCCGGATCGTGATGGGCGTCGACCGGGCGCGCGCTTCGACGATGTGCATCTGGTCGCGACGCATGGACCCGCGCGGTCGGTGGTCGCGGGCGGCGCCCCGCAACGGCCGGGTTTCGCCGCCACGACGCCAGGCGCCGGTCAGCCGATGCAGCCAATGCAACCGCACGGCAACGGCGTGCCACGTCCGCCGCAAACGGCGCAATTCGGTGGCGATCCAAGCTTCCCGCACGGCGATGCATCGCATGGGCGCGACGCCGCGAACGGGCCGCGCATCCCGATGCATCAAACGCCGGCGCCGATGGCACCGCACACGCAGCAAGCCGTCAACGCGCCGCATGTCGAGCACGGCGCGCCGACTCCCCAGACGCAGGCGCCCGCGCAGCCCCACGCGCCGATGGCGGTGCAGCCACAACCGGACCGCGCGCCTCGCCCGGAACATGGCCCGCAAAACATGCCGATGCAGCCCGCGTTCGCACAGCATGCCCCGCCCGCGCCGCAAGCACATCGACCGCCACCCGAGGCCTACCGTCAGTCGCGCGTCGAACAACCGCGCGCGCCGATGATGCCCGCGCCGCAACCGCGTCACGAGATGCCGCAACCGCGACCGCAGCATGAAGCGCAGCGGCCGCAGTTCCATCCCGAGCCGCCGCGCCAGCCGATGCATCAGGAAGCGCGTCAGGCGCCGCCGCAGATGCCACATCAGGAGCCGCGTCAGCAGTCACAGCAGCCATCGCAGCAGCCGCAGGCGCAACAGCCGCAGCACGGCGGCGGCAACGAGCGTCATCGCGGCTAAGCCGTAAACGCAAAACGCGCGGCCCGAAGCCGCGCGTTTGCGTGTGTAGCGGAACGATCGACTTACACCGCCATCGGCGCGGTGAGCGGCTCGTGATGCTTGTACCCTTCCAGCGCGAAATCCTTCGGCTCGATCTTCTCCAGCCATTCCGGCTCGTAGCGCTTCGTGACCGCGTAATCGGGCACGCGATCCGAAATGATGAGCTGCGGCGACGGCAACGGCTCGCGCTTCAACTGCTCGTGCAGCATGTCGAGCTGATTCTCGTAGATGTGCGCATCGCCGATGAAGTACGTGAACCAGCGCGGCTTATACCCCGTCAACCGGCCGACGAGATGCAGGAGCGCCGCGCCTTCGGTCAGATTGAACGGCGTGCCGAGCCCGACGTCGTTGCTGCGGATATACAGACATAGCGAGATTTCTCGCGTCGCCGCATTCGGGATGAACTGATACAGCAGATGACATGCGGGCAGCGCGATTTCGTCGAGCTTCGCCGGATTCCATGCATGAAACAGAATGCGACGGTCGGTGGGACGCTCGATGATCGTGTCGAGGCACTGCCGCAACTGATCGATCGCCTTGTAGAGCAGCACCTGCTCCCGCCCGTTCTCGACGAAACTCGTCACGAGCTGATAGCCGCGATTGGTGGCGTCGGCGATCTGATCGCCCGCGCAGGCGTCGACCAGCTTGTACGCGGGCCACTTGCGCCACTGCACGCCGTAGACGTCGCCGAGATCGTCCGGTCCCTGCCGGTAGGGATTTTCGAGCCACTGCGGGTTTTCGTTCGCGTTCGCGTCCCAGACCTTGCAGCCGAGCGCGCGGAAGTCCGCCGCGCTCTTCGACGCGCGCAGAAAGCCGACCAGCTCGCCGATCGCGGATTTGAACGCGAGCTTCTTCGTCGTCACCGCCGGAAAGCCTTGCTGCAAGTCGAAGCGCAGCATGGCGCCTGGAATGCTGATCGTGCGGATGCCCGTGCGGTTTTCCTGCCACGTGCCGGTATCGAGAATCGTCTGGACGAGCTCGAGATACTGTTTCATTCGATGTTCCCTGGGGTTTGCCGCGCGCCCTCGCGAACGGAAGGCGTAAAGAGAGATTTTACCAAGCGCCGGGAGCCGGCGCTCTAGTGCCGAGGCACGAAAAAACGGGCGCCCGAAGCGCCCGTCCGTGAATTCCGACGACCTCGCGGTCAGCCGCGCGTGGCGTGCTCCGACGGCGCATCGACCTCGATGTGACGCATGCCGTGCGCCGAGAGCAGGCGATACAGCGTCACGCGCGAGATGCCCAGCTCGTGCGCCGCGTCGCCGAGGCGTCCGCGATGGCGCAGCAGCGCGAGTTCGATCGCCTGCCGCTCCGCCGCCTCGCGCGCCTGCGCGAGCGAAACCGGCGCGACTTCGACATACTCGCCGAGTTCGAGATCGCGCGCGGTGATCTGACGCCCTTCCGACATCACGATCGCGCGCCGCACGCGGTTGATGAGTTCGCGGACGTTGCCCGGCCAGCCGTAGTTGTGGATCGCGGCGATCGCGTCGGGCGAAAAACCACGCAGACGCCGGCTCGCGTCCTTCTTGAAACGGTCGAGCATGTGCTTCGCGAGCAGCTCGATGTCCTTGCCGCGCGCGCGCAGCGGCGGCTCGTCGATCTGCAGCACGCACAGGCGGTGATACAGGTCGGCGCGAAAGCGCCCTTCGATCATCGCGGTCTGCATGTCGACGTGGGTCGCGGAGATGATGCGCACGTCCACCGGCGTCGAGCCGTGGCCGCCGAGGCGCTCCACCTTGCGTTCCTGCAGGAAGCGCAGCAGGCTCGCCTGGCTTTCGAGCGGCAGGTCGCCGATTTCATCGAGGAACAGCGTGCCGCCGTTGGCCGCTTCGACCCGGCCGATCTTGCGCTGGTTCGCGCCCGTGAACGCGCCGCGTTCGTAGCCGAAGAGCTCGGATTGCAGCAGATGCGCGGGAATCGCCCCGCAGTTGATCGCGACGAACGGCTGATCCCGGCGCGCCGATCGCTCGTGAATGGCGACCGCCGTCAGTTCCTTGCCGGTGCCCGATTCGCCTGAGATGAACACGGGCGCGTCAGTCATTGCGACCTTCCGGATCGAGCGGAACAGCGCGAGCATCGCGTCGCACGAGCCGACCATTTCGCCCTCGGCGCGGCCTTCGACGCGCGCATCATTCGAAGCGGCGTCGTGCAGCGCGACCATGCCATACGCATGACCGACGGAATCGACGATGCGGTCGTTCGACGTCGGCAGCGTCACGTAATCGAAACAATAATCGCGGATCAGCCGCCGCACGGCGGCATCCTCCAACTGGCCCGCAACGGTGGTCGCGACCCAGCCCACATTCGTCATAGTCAGCGACGATTCGAACGCCGCCAGTTCATGGGATTCGAAATGACTCGACAGATCCAGCAGACCGCCCGTCGCCAGATCGTTCCGCAATGCCTTGCGTGTATCGCGCGCGTTCGCGACGATTTCGATGTGCCAGCCGCGTTCCTCGAATCGCGCGCACAGCGTCTCGCTTGGATCGCGAGTCACATAGATGAGTTGCCGCCGAGCGACGTCCATTATTCAGATCCTTTGTTCAACATTCGTTGAAAAGGTCACGTAGTTCAGGCTCGCGACATCGCAGACTTCGTTGCCCTTGCACGTTTCTCTGGAAACGTCTGCACAGGGACTTGCCATTCGATACGTTGCCCCCGGAACACGGCGCGACCGAACCTGCACCGTCCACGAAACCCTTTATGTCTGATTCTGTGCCGTTTTTGAGAGACTACTATAACCCAAGAAACCCCGGAAACATATATCGCAAGAGTCGCCAGATTAGCCACAAAACCTTGATGGGACGGGCCTGGCGAGAATTTCTCACACGAATATCACTGTCTTTACGCACATTTTAATAAGACAAAAGCTTATACCGATTTGGCGAGAACTTCATGTTTTTCTGCCGTCATGTTTCAGAGGTGAAACGTTTTCCGGCAAAGTTTCGGCACGCGCTTACGTCTGATTATGGCGATTCGTTGTGCGGCAACGGTTCCCGGTAGTTGGCACAGTATTCGCTCAATTTGCAGCGCGCCGGAAGGTAAGAAATACCGTTTAATCAACGCATTCATACCTCGCCCCTGCACTCACCTTTGCTTAATCGTCATACCGGCCGGACGATTACTTTATTTCCGGTATTCACATACCCGGGAATAGTTACCTTGGATTATGTCGTCAAGATGGCTCTCGATAGTTCATTCAGGCGCGGGGAAACATCCGGCGCGCAGCGAAGCGGCGAGGAAGCAGAAGAACCTGCGTGGATGCGCGTGCCCGCCGTTCGTCCGACAGGCTCGGGGATCAGCGTCACGCTATGGGACGAAATCCCGCCCGGGCCGTCTCACGCGGCTGAGCCATTCGGCGACGGCTCGCCGGAGGAATGAGGCGGGCGGCGCATCGCGCGCCGGTCGGAACGGAAGCGTCGGTTAGAATCGGTGCCCCGGCGGCGCGGCCCGCGCGCGCCAGTTTGCCTCGACCTCTTTGCTCATGACGACGCTGACCCTCATCGTCGCCCGCGCGCGCAATGGCGTGATCGGACGCGACAATCAATTGCCCTGGCGCCTGCCGGAGGACCTCGCCTTCTTCAAGCGCACGACGATGGGCGCGCCCATCATCATGGGCCGCAAGACGCATGAATCGATCGGCCGGCCGCTGCCCGGGCGGCGCAATATCGTCGTGTCGCGCGACGCCGAGCGGCGTTATGAAGGCTGCGACGTCGTGACGAGCCTCGAAGCGGCGCTCGCACTGGAGCCGGCGAAGGAAGCGTTCCTGATCGGCGGCGCGCAGTTGTATCGCGATGCCATCCTCCGCGCCGACAAGCTGATCGTCACCGAGATCGACGCCGACTTCGACGGCGACACGCGCTTTCCCGCACCCGATCCGGCGCACTGGCGCGAGGTCTCGCGCGAAACGCATCGCGCGGCGCCGCCGAACGCGTTCGACTTCGCGTTCGTCACTTACGAGCGCATCGCCGCCGCGGAATGAAAAAAGCCCCGGACATTCCGGGGCTTTTGCGTTTCAGCCGACGCGGATCACTGCCCCGCGACCGTCATCCGTTCGATCAGCACGGAGCCGATTTCCTTCGTGCCGCGCACGACCGTATCCGCGCCGATCGCCTCGATATGGCGGAACATCTCCTGCAGCGTGCTGGCCACGGTGATTTCCTCCACGGCGTGCTGAATCTTGCCGTTCTCGACCCAGAAGCCCGACGCGCCGCGCGAATAATCGCCCGTCACGTAGTTCACGCCCTGCCCCATCAGCTCGGTGAGCAAAAGGCCGGTATCGAGTTTCTTCAGCATCGCCTCGAAATCGTCTTCGGGATTCGTTTGCTTGCTCCTCATCGTGAGATTGTGCGAGCCGCCCGCATTGCCGGTCGTCTGCATGCCGAGCTTGCGCGCGGAATACGTCGACAGGAAATAGCCTTGCACGACGCCATCCTCGACCACGTTGCGCCGCTGCGTGCGCACGCCTTCCTCGTCGAAAGGCGCGCTGCCCATGCCGCCCTTCACGTGCGGGTCCTCGACGATCTGGATATGCGGCGCGAACACCGGCTTGCCGAGACTGTCGACAAGAAACGTGGTCTTGCGATACAGCGCGCCGCCGCTCACCGCCTGCACGAACGCGCCGAGAATACCCGCCGCGAGCGGCGCCTCGAAGAGCACGCGGCACTTGCGCGTGTCGAGGCTCTTCGCGTTGAGGCGCGCGAGCGCGCGTTCGGCGGCGTAACGGCCGACCGCTTCCGGCGCGGCGAGCGCGGAAGCATCGCGCTTCGACGTGTACCAGTCGTCGCGCTGCATGTCGCGGCCGGCCGCCGCGATCGGCGCGCACGCGATGTAATGACGCGAATACGGATAGCCCGCCATGAAGCCGCGCGACGTGGCGAGCACGAACTGCGAATGCTGCGCCGAGACGCTCGCGCCTTCGGAGTTGGTCACGCGCTTGTCGACCGCGAACGCGGCTGCTTCCGCCCGACGCGCGATCTCCGCGGCCTCTTCGGCGTCGATGTCCCACGGGTGATACAGATCGAGATCCTGCGGCGTCTTCTCCAGCAATGCTTCTTCGGCGAGGCCCGCCGCGCTGTCCTCGGCCGTGAAGCGCGCGATGTTGTACGCGGCGGCGACCGTGTCGCGCAGCGCGTCGCGCGTGAAGTCGGCGGTGCTCGCGTTGCCGCGCTTCTTGCCGATGAACACCGTCACGCCGACCATCTTGTCGCGGTTGTGCTCGATCGTCTCGACTTCGCCGCGCCGCACGCTCACCGACAGGCCGTCGCCCTCGGAGATCTCGGTGGCGGCATCGCTCGCGCCGAGTTCCTTCGCGTAGCGCAGGATGTCGGAGGCGATCTCCTTCAGCTCGTCCTGCGTGTGCGGGAAGTAGCGTTGCTTGACGTCCATGTCTGCTGCCATGTTGGGTTGCCTTTGGAAGCCGGGCGGTGTGCGCCCGCGCGTGTCGTGGTTGCTTCGGAATGCCGGGCTCGAAGCGCTCGCAATCGAACGCCGAACAGCGGATCGACGTATCACGCGATCATAGCAAGGACAGCGCGCATTGACCCGCCAAGCTTCGGCGCGCGGTTCGGGCGCGATGCGGGCGCAAGCTACAATGTCGGGATGAACCGTAAAACCCGCATTCAACCGATCGATTCCGGCCGCGACGACGCGCGCGAGACCGACGAAAACGGCTACGACCGCCCGAGCAAATCCCAGCTGAAGCGCGAAATGCACGCGCTGCAGGAGCTGGGCGAAGCGCTCATCGCGCTGCCGAAAGACGCGCTCAAACGCATGCCGATGCCCGAGGATCTCGGCGACGCCGTGCGCGAGGCGCGCCGCATCACCGATCACGAGGGCAAGCGCCGCCAGTTGCAATACGTCGGCAAGGTCATGCGCTCGCTGACCGAAGACGAAATCGCTGCGCTGCGCACCGCGCTGGACACGCATCGCGGCGTGAACAAGGCCGAAACCGCGCGGATGCACTGGATCGAGCGCACGCGCGAGCAGCTTCTCGCCGACGACGCCGCGCTCACCGAATTCATCCGCAATCATCCGGGCGTCGATCCGCAGGAAGGCCGCACGCTGATCCGCAACGCGCGCAAGGAGCGTCAGCAGCAGAAGCCGCCGCGCTATTACCGCGAGCTGTTCCAGTGGATCAAGAACGCGGCGGGCGTGACCGATGAAGACGAAGACATCGAAGGCGACGAGGACGATCGCGATGACGAAACCGAAGCGTAATCATCCGGACGAACTGATCGTCGGACTCGTGTCGATCAGCGATCGCGCGTCTCAAGGCGTCTACGAGGACAAGGGCTTGCCGTCGTTGCAGGCGTGGCTCGGCGAGGCGCTCACGACGCCCTTTCGCGCCGAGACGCGCTTGATCCAGGACGACGCGGCCACGATTTCCGCGACGCTCGTCGAGCTCGTCGACACGCACGGCTGCGATCTCGTGCTGACGACGGGCGGCACCGGCCCCGCGCGCCGCGACGTGACGCCGGAAGCGACACTCGCCGTCGCCACGAAGCCGATGCCCGGCTTCGGTGAGCAGATGCGCCAGATCAGCCTGAATTTCGTGCCGACCGCGATTCTTTCGCGGCAGGTCGCGGTGATTCGCGAAACGGACGATCACGCCGCGCTGATCATCAATCTGCCGGGGCAGCCGAAGTCGATCCGCGAGACGCTCGAAGGCCTCAAAGACGAGAACGGCAAGGCGAAAGTGCCGGGCATTTTCGCGGCGGTACCGTATTGCATCGATCTGATCGGCGGGCCTTATATCGAAACGCGGGCGGAAGTCGTCGCCGCGTTCCGCCCGAAGAGCGCGATCCGCCCGCCGAAAGATTAGGACGCGGCGGCCGGCGCCGACGGAATCAGGAAGTGCTCGCGGTAATACTTGAGCTCGTCGATCGACTCGTGGATGTCCGCGAGTGCCGTGTGCATCGCGCGCTTCTGGAAGCCCTTGTAGATCGCCGGCTGCCAGCGGCGGCACAGTTCCTTCAGGGTGCTGACGTCGAGATTGCGGTAGTGGAAGAAGGTTTCCAGCTCCGGCATCCAGCGCGCCATGAAACGTCGGTCCTGGCAGATCGAATTGCCGCACATCGGAGACTTGCCGGGCGGCACGTACTGGCCGAGAAAATCGCGGATCTGGCGCGTGGCTTCGGCTTCATCGACCGTCGATGCCTTCACGCGCTCGGTCAGCCCCGAGCGGCCGTGCGTATTGCGGTTCCACTCGTCCATGCGGCCGAGCGTTTCGTCCGACTGATGAATCGCGAGCACCGGCCCTTCCACCATCTTGTCGAGCGTCGAATTCGTCACGACCACCGCGATCTCGATGATGCGATCGTTGTCCGGATCGAGACCGGTCATCTCCATATCGAGCCACACGAGATTCATGTCGCTGCGCACGAGCGCGTTTTCGTCTGATTCGGGAGTGGCGGAGATGTCGGTCATGAAAGCGGCCTGAGAGGTGGGAATGCCGTGCCCGCTCGCTGTCTTGCTCGTTGCGGGATGTCGGATTCGACACTGCGCGGCGGCACGGCCAAGAACCTATAATTCTCGCATAGTTCAATCGGAATGCCCGGATGGCCAACCTCACACTCGCCTTCTCGACGATCTTCGTCGTCGCCCTCGTCGCGATGGTCTCGACCAAGCTCTGGCTCGCGTCGCGGCAGATTCGCCACGTCGCCGCGCATCGCAACGGCGTGCCCGCGCAGTTTTCCGGCACGATCCCGCTCACCGCGCATCAGCGCGCCGCGGATTACACCGTCGAACGCACCCGCCTCACGATGATCGAGGTCGTCACGAGCGCGGTCGTGCTCGTCGCGCTGACGCTGCTCGGCGGCGTGCAGGCGCTCGATCTCGCCATCTCGGACTGGCTCGGGCGCGGCTATCTCGGACAGATCGCGCTGGTGGCGTCGGTCGTCGCGATCACGAGCGTCATCGACCTGCCGTTCGATTACATCCGCCATTTCGTGATCGAGGAAAAGTTCGGCTTCAACCGCATGTCGAAGAAGCTCTTCTTCGTCGATCTGGTGAAGGGCACGCTGCTCGCGATCGTCATCGGCGCGCCGCTTCTGCTGCTCACGCTCTGGCTGATGGACCGCGCCGGCACCTTCTGGTGGCTCTGGACGTGGATGGTGTGGGTCGCGTTCCAGTTGCTCGCGATGATCATCTATCCGACCTTCATCGCTCCGCTCTTCAACAAGTTCGAGCCGCTGAAGGACGAGGCGCTCGTCGCGCGCATCACGAATCTGATGTCGCGCACCGGCTTCGCGGCCAAGGGCCTGTTCGTGATGGACGGCAGCCGCCGCTCGGCGCACGGCAACGCGTATTTCACGGGCTTCGGCGCGGCAAAGCGCATCGTGTTCTTCGATACCCTGCTCGCGCGCCTTTCCGGCAGCGAAATCGAAGCGGTGCTGGCGCATGAACTCGGCCACTTCAAGCGCCGTCACGTGCTGAAGCTGATGATCGTCATGTTCGGCATCAGCCTCGCGATGCTCGCGCTGCTCGGCTGGCTCATTCAAACGACGTGGTTCTACGAAGGCCTGGGCGTGCGGCCGTCGCTCGTCGGCAGCAACAACGGGCTCGCGCTCGTGCTGTTCATGCTCGTGCTGCCGGTGTTCATGTTCTTCATCACGCCGCTCGGCAGCCTGACATCGCGCAAGAACGAGTTCGAAGCCGATGCCTTCGCCGCGAGCCAGACCGATCCGAAGGATCTCGTGAACGCGCTCGTGAAGCTCTACGAGGACAACGCGTCGACGCTCACGCCCGATCCCATCTACACCGCGTTCTACTATTCGCATCCACCCGCCTCGCAGCGCATCGACCGCCTGATGCAGCACGCCGCATGACGCGCGGCTCCAGGCGTCCGGGTGTGGGCGCGCGACTCGAAGGCACCGTGATCGCAGCGCATGGGCGGCACTATCTCGTAACGCCCGAAGACGGCGGCGCGATGCTCCAGTGCTTCCCGCGCGGCAAGCGAAGCGAAGTGGCCGTGGGCGACCGCGTGAGCTACGAGCAATCGTCGGCGGATCAGGGCGTGATCGTCGAAATCGGCGAGCGGCGCAATCTGCTGTATCGCTCGGACCAGTTCAAGTCGAAGCTCTTCGCCGCGAATCTCGATCAACTGCTGATCGTGCTCGCCACCGAGCCGCACTTCAGCGAGGATCTGCTCGGGCGCGCGCTGATCGCGGCGGAGGCGCATGGACTGGAATCGCTGATCGTGTTGAACAAGATCGACGTCGAAAGCGCGCTGCCGCTCGCGCGCGAACGTCTCGCGCCGTATCGCGAGCTCGGCTACACGGTCATCGAGCTGTCCGCGAAAATGGCACCCGGCAATGTGCACCCGCAACTCGACGCGCGCCTCAAAGACCGCTCGACGATCCTGCTCGGCCAGTCCGGCATGGGCAAATCGACGCTCGTGAACCTGCTCGTCCCCGATGCCGATGCCGCGACGCGCGAGATTTCCTCGGCGCTCAACAGCGGCCGTCACACGACCACGTTCACGCGACTCTACGACCTGCCCGGCGGCGGCGCGCTCATCGACTCGCCGGGTTTTCAGGAGTTCGGCCTGCATCACTTGTCCGAGGGCCAACTCGAGCGTGCGTTCGCGGATTTCCGGCCGTATCTCGGCCACTGCCGCTTCTACAACTGCCATCATCTGCACGAGCCCGGCTGCGCGGTGCTCGAAGCGGTCGAAGCCGGCAAGATCAGGCCCGAGCGCCACGCGCTCTACGCGCAACTCGTTCACGAAGCCAGCCAGATCGTTCGATGAAGCGGCTCACGCGCGCCCCCAACCTGATCACGGCGCAGCATTGGGTGAACGTGCTGGCGGCCGCGGGCGTGCCTTGCGAGTTGCATAACCGCTATCTGAACGGCGCGATGGGCGAGATTCCGGCGGATCAGTGCGCGCCGGAGATATGGATCGTCGACGATCGCGACGAAGCGCTTGCGCTGCGCCTTCTGGAGGGCGCACGAAAAGGGCCGGACGCGAACGCCCGGCCCTGGAAATGCAAGCAATGCGGCGAATGGCTGGAGCCGCAGTTCACTGTGTGCTGGCAGTGTCAGACGGCGCGCGATCCCCTGGACGACTGACTACGCCAGCCATACGGCGATGGTCAGCATCAGCAGCAGCAACATCCACAGAATCACGGCGCGCCACACGAGGCCGACCGCCGATTGCAGCGTGCGCGGCGTGCAGTCGTCGCCGACGGGCAGCGGGCTCGCTTCGCCGACGGCCAGCGCCTCGACCGAAAGCGGTTCGGCGAGCGGCCCCGCGAGACGCGCGCCCAGCGCGCCACTGCCCGCGGCGAGCAACACGCCCTCGTTCGCGTCCGGCCACTGGCGCGCGTGATTGCGCCACGCGTAGATCGCGTCCTCGAAATTGCCGACGATCGCAAAGCCGAGCGCGGTCAGGCGCGCGGGCACCCAATCGATGATGAAAAACGCGCGCTGCGCGAACGACGAGAACTCGGCGGTGCGCTCCGGATTCGGCTTCGACCACGCGCGCGCCAGATATTCCGCGATCCGATAAAGCACCGCGCCCGCCGGGCCGATCGGAATCAGGAACCAGAAGAACACGCCGAATACATGCCGATGCGACGCCACGACCGCGTGGACCAGCGTATGACGCACGATTTCGCTGACGGGCATGTCGACCGTGTCCATGCCGGTCCATTCGGTCAGCACTTCGCGCGCGCGCGGCACGTCGTCGTTGTTGAGCGCGAGGTGGATGTCGGTGAAATAGTGGCTGAACTGACGGAAGCCGAGCGTGAAATACACGATCACCACGTTCCACAGGAATGCCAGAACGAAGTTGATGTGGTACAGCACGTAATAGACGAGCCCGACGACGAGCGTCCAGGGCAACACGACGACGAGCCACGCGACAATGCCGTGCTTCTCCTTGCCGGCGTCGAAACCATGCGCGGTGGATTCCGCATGGTATTGAAGCAACGCCGAAATCGGATTGTGCGGCGACAGCGCGCGCACTTGCTCGATGATGAGAGCCAGCAATACGGAGAAAAAAGTCATGCGAAGCGCCGAAACGGTCGGTTTAGTTCGAGTTTCGCGTAACGATAGCACAGCGCCTGTCGCGTTTTGCGTGCGAAGCCATCGCGCTCGCAATCGCAGCAATGCGCACTTCGCGCGCGCTTTCGCTCAAGCCGCGAGGAAGCGGTAGAAATTGCGCAACATGCCCGCCGTTGCGCCCCAGATGAAATAGGGCGCCTTTCTTTCGCCCGGCACATAAGGCATGGCAAAAAAACGACGCTCGCCGCCTTCCCAGCGAAACACGCGCACTTCGTGGTTCGCCGGATTCATGAGCCACGCGAGCGGGACCTCGAAGATATCGGCGACTTCGCGCGTGTCGGCCTCGAGCGTGAACGGCGGATACACGAGGGCGACGATCGGCGTCACCTTGAAGCCCGTGCCCGTCAGATATTCGGGCATCGCGCCGACGATCTCGCAATGCTCCGCGCCCAGGCCCACTTCTTCGTTGGCTTCGCGCAGCGCCGTGGCGGCGGCATCGGCGTCTTCGGGTTCGCGGCGGCCGCCGGGAAAACTGATCTGCCCCGCATGATCGGAGAGATGATCGGCGCGCTGCGTCAGCAGCACCGTCAGCCCGCCTTCGCGCACGACGAGCGGCACCAGCACCGACGCCACGCGCGGATCGCCGCCGATTGCCTTGATGCGTTGCTCGCGCTCTTCCTGAGACCAGTGGAGATTCATCGCGAAACGCGCGCGCAAACCCTCAGGCGTGAGGCGCTCGGGCGGAACCGGCGGGAGAGTCTCACCCGTCGTCAGGACGGGCATCTTTTCGGGTTCGAGGATGCGAGGAGTCGAAGTCTTGCCGGTGGACACGGGTCGGAAATGGGTCTGTCGAAGACTCAATTGGAACACACCAAAGAAAAAAGCACCCACATGGGGTGCTTTTTCCGTACTGCGTCTGACAAGGGACCGACCTGGCCGATTACTCCGCCGAGGCAGTCTTGTCCTTGAAGACCAGCTTTTCCTTGATTCGAGCCGACTTGCCCGAACGCTCGCGCAGGTAGTAGAGCTTAGCGCGGCGAACATCACCACGGCGCTTCACGACGATGCTCGCGAGCAGCGGCGAGTAAGTCTGGAACGTACGCTCGACGCCTTCGCCCGACGAAATCTTGCGGACGATGAAGTTCGAGTTCAGGCCACGGTTACGCTTCGCGATGACGACGCCTTCGTATGCCTGGACACGCTTACGCGTGCCTTCGACCACGTTCACGTTGACGACGACGGTATCGCCCGGCGCGAAGTCGGGGATGGTCTTCTCGCCCAGAACGCGTGCGATCTCTTCCTTCTCGAGTTGCTCAATCAGATTCATTACTGACTCCTTGTGCCATCTTGCCGGAGTTGCGTGCCTTGTTTTGAGTCAGGCCCCGGTAGAGGATGGGTTTGCTTCAGGCGCCGACTTCGAGCCGGCACCCCCATTTTCCCGCTCGTCCGCCCGAAGCCTATGCGGGCTTCGACGCTTCCTTCGCGAGTTCTGCGAGCCATGCCTCATCGGCACGGCTCAACATCTTGCCTGCGCGCGCCCGCTCGATCAGATCGGGCCGCTTGTTGAATGTGTTGCGCAATGCTTCGCGCCTGCGCCACGCGTCGATTTCCTTGTGATGGCCGCCGAGCAGCACATCCGGAACCCGCGTGCCTTCGTACTCTTCCGGCCGCGTGTAATGCGGACAATCGAGCAATACGTCGACGAAACTGTCCTGCACCGCCGATTGCGCGTCGTTCAGCACGCCGGGCAACTGGCGCACGACTGCGTCCATCAGCGCCATCGCGGGAAGCTCTCCGCCGGACAGAACGAAATCGCCGAGGCTCACTTCTTCGTCCACTTCGCGGTCGATCAGACGCTGGTCGATCGCTTCGTAACGGCCGCACAGCAGCACGAGACCGGGTTCCTGCGCGAACCGCATGACGCGGTCGTGGTCCAGCTTCGCACCTTGCGGCGACATCATCACGACGCGCGTCGACGTAATGCCCTGCTCGCGCTGCGCAGCCTTCGCCGCGTTGATCGCGTCTTCGAGCGGACGCGCCAGCATGACCATGCCGGGGCCGCCGCCGTACGGGCGATCGTCGACGGTGCGGTAGTTGTCCGTGGTGAAATCGCGCGGATTCCACGTGCGCAGACCGAACCGCTCCTGCTTCACCGCCCGGCTGGTGATACCCCAGTCGGTCAGCGCGCGAAACATTTCGGGAAAGAGCGTCACGACATCGAACTGCATCGCTCTCTCCGTAACGTGCCGATGTTCAATAGTCAGCGTCCCAGTCGACGACGATACGTTTCGCCGCCCGGTCCACCGTCTTCACATACACGCCGACGAACGGAATCAGCCGCTCGCCGGTGACGGCCTTGCCATCCTTGTCAGCGTCCGGATACTCGATCCGCAGGATGGAATGCGCGCCGTTGTCGATGAGATCGGCGACGCGGCCAAGCGCGACGCCCGCCTCATTCTCGACATCCAGGCCGATGAGATCGACCCAGTAAAATTCGTCTTCGCTGTCGAGCTTCGGGAAATCGCTGCGCGCGATATGCACCGAGTGGCCTTTCAGCGACATGGCCGCATCGCGGTCTTCGCAGCCGCCCAGACGCGCGACGATGGTATCGGCGTGCACCTTCGACTGCAGACAGCGCGCGGACTTGCGATCGCGGCCCTTCACGAGCCACCAGCGTTTCGCGCTCAGAAGCGCGTCGCCGCCCTGCTTGCCGTTGGCGTGCGGTACGACCTTGACCCAGCCTTTGAGACCGTAGGCATCGGTGATGAAACCGACTTCGACGGCATCGTCAGGCAAAGCCTCGATCGACTCGATTACGTCTCCGGACTTGTTTGCGCTCGAAACGTCGACCGCCACGCGACGCGCGCCCGGCTTGCGGACAAACGCACCAAACGTGGCGGCACCTTCATCTTGCCCCGGCTTCGGTTTGCCGATGCTTCCGGAAGCGCGTCCGGATTCAGAATCGCGCGTGGACATCGGCGAACCTTTGGGCAGGTTTCGAGCGGTTGCTACAGCGTCGACGAGCGAGCTTAAGCAGCCGGCTGGGCTTGCTGAGCTTGCTTGACCAGGCGCTCGACGGTCGGCGACAGTTGCGCGCCGACGCCTTGCCAGTACGTCAGGCGGTCCTGAGCGATACGCAGCGACTCGCCCTTCGTGGCGACCGGGTTGTAGAAGCCAACGCGCTCGATGAAGCGGCCGTCACGGCGGCTACGCGAATCGGTTGCGACGATGTTGTAGAACGGGCGCTTCTTCGAGCCGCCACGAGCCAAGCGGATGATGACCATGCTGAAATCCTTGAAAACCGGGGTTCGGAACTACGAGAACAGGCGATTATAGCCGGATTCCGACGCCCTAACAAACACTTAACGCATTTTTTGGATGATAGGCGCTGCTCGCGCGGAATCCGACGCGTTTCCGGATACCGGAAATCACGCCGATGCGGCAACGCGCCCTTGGTGGCGGGCGCGGTCGTCGGCGTAAAATGGCAGACCGGCGCCGGTTCGAAACCGCGCCCGCCTCCTCTCACCACCGCTTTCGCTGATGACTTCCTCGTCCGTCGCCACACAATCCGGCTCCAAGCCGGCCGGCAAGCAGGTTCCGCCGTATTTCCGCTCGAAGACGCTCACCGCGGCGCTCGCTTTCCTGTTCGGCTACATCGGTCTGCACCGCTTCTATCTGTATGGCATGCGCGACAAATGGGGCTGGGCGCACATCGTCGGCATCGTATTGGGCGCGTTCGGCTATCTGCTGCTCGCGGAAACCGAGCGCACGTCGATTCTGGGCTGGGCGATGGCGTTTCCGGGCGCCCTTTCGCTGCTCGCCGCGTTTCTGTCGGCCATCGTCTACGGCTTGCGGCCGGACGCCAAATGGGATGCGCAGTTCAACGCCCATACCGGCCGCAACAGCCGTTCCGGCTGGACCGTCATCTTCGTCGTGATGTTCTCGCTGCTGATCGGCGCCTTCTTGCTGATGACCGGCCTCGCGCTCACCTTTCAGACGTACTTCGAGAGCCAGATCGAAGCAGCGAAGACGCTGTCGCAATAAAACGTCAGAAGAGATCGAGCTGAGGGCTGGCGGGCGGTGCGGCATGCTTCGCCGGCCGCTGAAACTCGGACATGTCGAGAATGCCGCGCTGCCGCGCGTTCAGTCCGAGACGCCTGGTCGCCTTCTGAAAGCGCTGCTTGAGCATATCCGCCCACAGGCCCTCGCCTTTCATCCGAGTGGCGAAGTTCGAGTCGTAGTCCTTCCCTCCGCGCATGTCGCGCACGCGGCTCATCACGCGATCCGCGCGATCAGGAAAATGCGCAGCCAGCCAGTCCTTGAAGAGCGGCGCCACTTCCCACGGCAGACGCAGCACGATATAGCTCGCGCTCGTCGCGCCCGCTTCCGCACATGCTTCCAGCACGCGCTCCATATCCTGCTCTGTCACGAACGGAATGACCGGCGCGATGCTCACGCCCACCGGAATGCCGGTTTCGGCGAGCGTGCGGATGGTGCGCAGGCGCCGCGCCGGCGTTGCCGCGCGGGGTTCCAGCGTGCGCGCGATGTCGGCGTCGAGCGTCGTAACGGTGATCGCCGCCATGACCTGGCCGCGCTCGGCCATCGGCGCGAGCAGGTCGATGTCGCGTTCGATCAGCGACGACTTGGTGATAGCGGCGAACGGATGCCCGCAGTCGTGAAGGATCTGAATCACGCGCCGCGTGAGCTGCAGTTCGCGCTCGACCGGCTGATAGGCGTCCGTATTCACGCCGAGCGCGATCGGATCGGGTTCGTAGTTCGGTTTCGCCAGTTCACGCTCGAGCAGGTCGGGTGCGTTGATCTTCGCGTAGATGCGGCTTTCGAAATCGAGTCCCGGCGAGAGTCCGAGATAGCTGTGCGTCGGGCGCGCGAAGCAATAAATGCAGCCGTGTTCGCACCCGCGATACGGGTTCAGCGACGCGGTGAACGGAATGTCCGGCGAGCTGTTGCGCGTGAGGATGCTCTTCGCGTGTTCCTCGAAAACCTGCGTGCGCAACGGCGGCGCACCATCGTTCTCGGGATCGTCGACGTGCTGCCAGCCGTCGTCGACGCGTTCGCGTTCGTCCTTTTCGTAGCGGCCCTGGATATTCGTAACCGCGCCGCGCCCCTTCAACGGAGCGGGCGGTGCAACGGGATACTCACGATCGGGCGATGACATTGCGACGGAAATCCAACGATTGATACTGTATAAATATACAGTATCGCGCCTTCATCGCAAGCGAAAAATCACGTCTCGACGAGAATCTTGAGCGTCTCCTTGATCTCTTCCATCACCACATAACTCTTGGACTGCACCGCGCCCGGCAACTGCAGCAGGATGTCGCCGAGCAGCTTGCGATAGTCCGCCATCTCACCGATGCGTGCCTTGATCAGATAGTCAAACTCACCGGATACCAGATGGCATTCGAGCACTTCCGGAATCTTCTGCACCTCGCGCCGGAACTGCTCGAACATGTTGCCGCTCTTGTGATCGAGCGTGATCTCGACGAAAACCAGCAGCGCCGCACCCAGTTCCGTTGGGTTCACGCGCGCGTAATAGCCCATGATGACGCCGTCGCGCTCCATGCGCTTGACGCGCTCGATGCAAGGCGTCACCGACAACCCGACGCGCTCCGCGAGATCCTTCATCGCGATGCGGCCGTCCTCCTGAAGGATGTTCAGGATCTTGTGATCGAGCTTGTCGAGCGCGCGGACCGGATTTCGCTGTGTTCGCATTGGTTTTTCCTGAAAATCGCCCAAATACAATAACTAAAACTGGCTCGATCTCAATACTATAGTCGATAACACTAGACGGACAGAGTGTCGCAGGTTTGACAGGCTGTCCAGCGAAATCGAACTGGAGATCACATGCGAATCGTTATTCTCGGAAGCGGCGTCGTTGGCGTGACGAGCGCGTATTACCTTGCTCGCGCCGGCCACGAAGTCACGGTCATCGACCGCGAAGCAGGCCCCGCCCTCGAAACGAGTTTCGCGAATGCCGGACAGATCTCCCCGGGTTACGCATCGCCGTGGGCCGCACCTGGCGTGCCGCTCAAGGCCGTCAAATGGATGTTCGAGAAGCATGCGCCGCTCGCGATCCGCCTCGACGGCACGATGAACCAGCTGCAATGGATGTGGCAAATGCTGCGCAATTGCACGCAGGATCGCTATACGGTGAACAAGGGCCGCATGGTGCGCCTCGCCGAATACAGCCGCGACTGCCTGCAAGCCTTGCGCGCCGACACTGGCATTCACTATGAAGGCCGCACCGGCGGCACGCTGCAACTGTTCCGCACGCAACAGCAATTCGACGGCGCAGGCAAGGACATCGCGGTTCTGAAGGACGCCAACGTGCCGTTCGAGCTGCTCACCGCCGACGAGCTGAAGAAGGCCGAACCCGCGCTCGCCGCCGTTTCGCACAAGCTGACGGGCGGCCTGCGCCTGCCGAACGACGAAACCGGCGACTGCCAGATGTTCACGACGCGCCTCGCCGCCATGGCCGAAGCGCTGGGCGTCAAGTTCCGCTACAACACGTCGATCGATGCGCTCGCCGTCGCCAACGGCCGCATCGCGGGCGTGCAGTGCGGCAAGGAGCTGGTGACGGCGGATTCGTATGTCGTCGCGCTCGGCTCGTACTCGCCGAAGCTGCTCGGCGATCTGATCAAGATTCCGGTTTATCCGCTGAAGGGCTATTCGATCACCGCGCCGATCGTCGATACGAACCGCGCGCCGGTGTCGACCGTGCTCGACGAAACGTACAAGATCGCGATCACGCGTTTCGACGACCGCATCCGCGTGGGCGGCATGGCGGAAATCGTCGGCTATGACAAGAAGCTGAAGAATGCGCGCCGCGAGACGCTCGAAATGTGCGTGAACGACCTGTTCCCGGGCGGCGGCGACACGGCGAGCGCCACGTTCTGGACCGGCCTGCGCCCGATGACGCCGGACGGCACGCCGATCGTCGGCCGCACGCCGGTGCCGAACCTGTTCCTCAACACGGGACACGGCACGCTCGGCTGGACGATGTCGTGCGGCTCCGGCCAGTTGCTCGCGGATCTGATGTCCGGCAAACAGCCCGCGATCCGCGCGGACGATCTGTCGGTGCATCGCTACTTCGGCGATGTCGGCGTAAATACGCGTCCGGGATACGCGAACGCGTAATTCATCTGATGCACGAAAGAACAAAGGCGCCTCGCGGCGCCTTTGTCGTTTTCAGAACTGATCTTCGCTCAGCGCGAGCACGCCTTCCGTGCCCTTTGCGCTGATGATCGACGCCTCGATCCCCGGCGCGTGCGACAGGATGTGCTCCGCGAAGAACTCGGCCGTCGCGATCTTCGCTGAGTAGAAGCGCTCGTCGTCCGCACGCTTCGAATGGGCGACGAGCATCGCGCGCGCCATCTGCCATCCCGACAACACGATGCCCGCAAGCCGCAGATACGGCACGCTGCCCGCGAATACGGCGTTCGGATCGCTCTTGAACTTCGCGACGATGAACTCGATTGCGCGCGCGAGCGACAAACTTCCCGCGCTCAAGTGCCGATGCATCGACTTGAACGGCTGGCCATCCACTTCGGTGAGCGCCGCGATGGTCTGGTCGATCTGCGCGAGCAGCGCCTGCGCCGCCTTGCCGCCGTCACGCACGGTTTTGCGGCCGACGAGATCGTTCGCCTGGATCGCCGTCGTACCTTCATAGATCGGCAGAATGCGCGCATCGCGATAATGCTGTGCCGCGCCCGTCTCCTCGATGAAGCCCATGCCGCCGTGCACCTGCACGCCGAGGCTCGCGACATCGACGGACATCTCCGTGCTGAAGCCCTTCACGATCGGCACGAGATATTCATAGATCGCCTGATGGCTCTTCTTCGCGTCCTCGTCCGGATGGCCGTGCGCGAGATCGCTGTGCGCCGCCGCGACGTATGCGAGCGCGCGGGCGCCCTCGGTGTAGGCGCGCATCGTCGAGAGCATGCGGCGCACGTCGGGATGATGGATGATCGTGACCGGCTCTTTCGCGCTGCCATCGACCGGGCGGCTCTGCACGCGCTCCTTCGCATACGCGACGGCCTGTTGATACGCGCGCTCGGCAATCGCGACGCCCTGCATGCCGACGGCAAAGCGCGCCGCGTTCATCATGATGAACATGTACTCGAGACCGCGATTCTCTTCGCCGATCAGATAGCCGATCGCGCCGCCGTGATCGCCGTATTGCAGCACGGCCGTCGGGCTCGCCTTGATGCCGAGCTTGTGCTCGATCGACACGCAATGCACGTCGTTGCGCGCGCCGAGCGAACCGTCTTCGTTGATGAGGAACTTCGGCACGAGAAAGAGCGAGATGCCCTTCACGCCTTCGGGCGCGTCCGGCGTGCGCGCGAGCACCAGATGCACGATGTTCTTCGCCATATCGTGCTCGCCGTACGTGATGAAGATCTTCGTGCCGAAGACCTTGAACGTGCCGTCGCCCTGCGGCTCCGCGCGCGTGCGCACGAGCGCGAGATCGGAGCCGGCCTGCGGCTCCGTGAGATTCATCGTGCCGGTCCATTCGCCCGAGATGAACTTCGGCAGATATTGCGCCTTCTGTTCGTCGCTGCCGGCGGTGAGGAGCGCTTCGATCGCGCCGTCGGTGAGCAGCGGGCACAATGCGAAAGAAAGATTCGCCGAGTTGAGTGCTTCGATGCACGGCGTCGCGATGAGCTTCGGCAAGCCTTGTCCGCCGAAGTCCGACGGATGCACGACGCCTTGCCAGCCGCCTTCCCCGAACTGACGGAACGCGTCCTTGAAGCCGGGCGTCGTCGTGACTTCGCCGTTCGCCCAGGCGCTCGGATCGCGGTCGCCGATCACATTCAACGGCGCGATGACTTCGCCGCAGAAACGCGCGGCTTCCTCGACCACGGCCTGCGCGGTGTCGAAGCCCGCGTCCTCGTAACCGGGCAGCGCGGCGATGCTGTCGATACCCGCCAGTTCCTTCACCACGAACAGCATGTCCTTGACCGGGGCGCTGTAGCTCATCGTGTTGTCTCCTCCGCTTTCAGATATTTGGGTACAAAAAAAGGGCGCAACGTATGTCGCGCCCTTTCGCTTAATTTATTGCGAGTGCTCGACTCACACAGCGCGGTTAGCCAAGCTCTTTCACCAGTTCCGGCACGACCGTGAACAGATCGCCGACGAGACCGTAATCCGCGACGCTGAAGATCGGTGCTTCGGGGTCTTTGTTGATCGCGACGATGACCTTCGAGTCCTTCATGCCGGCCAAGTGCTGAATCGCGCCCGAGATGCCGACCGCGACATACAGTTGCGGCGCAACGATCTTGCCCGTCTGGCCAACCTGGAAGTCGTTCGGAACGTAGCCCGCATCGACTGCCGCACGCGATGCGCCCAGCGCCGCGCCGAGCTTGTCGGCCAAAGGCTCCAGCGTCTTCGTATAGTTCTCGCCGCTGCCGAGACCACGGCCGCCCGACACGATGATCGTCGCGCTCGTCAGCTCCGGACGATCGAGCTTCGTCACTTCGCGGCTCACGAACTGCGAGATGCCCGCATCGGCTGCGGCTTCGATCTTTTCGACCGATGCGCTGCCGCCTTCCGCCGCGACCGGATCGAAACCCGTCGCACGAACCGTGATGACCTTGATCGGATCGATCGACTGAACGATCGCGATGGCGTTGCCCGCGTAGATCGGACGCTCGAAGGTGTCGGCGCTGTCGACTGCGGTGATGTCGCTGATTTGCGCGACATCCAGATGCGCTGCGATACGCGGCGCGATGTTCTTACCGTATGCCGTTGCCGGAGCCAGAATGTGCGAATAATTCTTCGCGATGTTCAGCACCGTGCCTTCGATGTTTTCCGCGAGGCCATCGGCGAGTTGAGGCGCATCGGCCAGCAGCACTTTCGCCACGCCTGCGATCTTCGCCGCTGCGTCCGCCGCGCCCTGCGCGTTCGAACCCGCAACCAGCACATGAATGTCACCGCCGATCTTCGACGCAGCTGCAACCGTGTTCAGCGTCGCTGCCTTGATCGACGCGTTGTCGTGTTCCGCAATTACCAGAATCGTCATTTTCTCGCGTCTCCTTTACAGCACCTTGGCTTCGGTCTTGAGCTTCTCGACCAGCGTCTTCACGTCCGGCACCATGATGCCGGCGCTGCGCTTCGGCGGCTCCGTGACTTTCAGCGTCTTCAGGCGCGGTGCGACGTCGACGCCCAGATCAGCGGGCTTCACCGTCGTCAGCGGCTTCTTCTTCGCCTTCATGATGTTCGGCAGCGTCACGTAGCGCGGCTCGTTCAGGCGCAGATCCGTGGTCACGACTGCAGGCAATTTCAGCGACAGCGTTTCCGCGCCGCCATCGACTTCACGCGACACCGTGGCCTTGCCGTCCGCGATCACGACCTTCGATGCGAACGTCGCTTGCGGCAGACCCGCCAGTGCGGCGAGCATCTGACCGGTCTGATTCGAATCGTCGTCGATAGCCTGCTTGCCGAGAATCACGAGCTCCGGCTTCTCCTGATCGACCAGCGCCTTCAGGATCTTCGCGACCGCGAGCGGCTGCAATTCATCAGCGCTTTCGACCAGAATCGCGCGATCCGCGCCGATGGCCAAAGCCGTACGCAACGTCTCCTGACACTGCGTCACGCCGCACGACACGGCGATCACTTCCGTAGCGACACCCGCTTCCTTCAGACGCACCGCCTCTTCCACGGCGATCTCGTCGAACGGGTTCATCGACATCTTCACATTGGCGATATCGACACCCGTGTTATCCGACTTCACACGGACCTTCACGTTGTAGTCGACCACGCGCTTGACTGGCACCAGAATTTTCATGCACACGCTCCAAAGTTACGATTACGTCAACCCAGCGTCATTATACGAGCGCCGCGTCCGCTGTCCCCTCCATCTCCGGGGGGGACCGGGTTGTCCCGCAATAGGTATGGGCTTATTTTTATCGAACGATCGTTCTATTTATATCCACGAAAACCCGAATCGTCCGCTGAAAACGATTACCAGGCCGTAATCACCGCCCCGGCATATTTGCCTTCGACGAACTGCTTCACCTCCGGCGAATGGTAGGCCGCGATCAGCTTGCCGACCCACGGCTTGTCCTTGTCGGCCGCGCGGATCGCGATGATGTTCACGTACGGGCCGCGCGGATCCTCGATCGCGATCGCGTCCGACTTCGGCTTCAGGCCCGCTTCCATCGCGAAGTTCGTGTTGATGGCGGCGGCATCCACGTCATCGAGCGAACGCGGGATTTGCGCCGCGTCGAGCTCGACTATCTTCAGCTTCTTCGGATTCTCGACGATATCGATCGGCGTCGCCTTCAGGCCCGCGTCCGCGCGCAGCTTGATGAGCCCCTGCTTCTGCAGCAGCAGCAATGCGCGCCCGCCGTTGGTCGGATCGTTCGGCACCGCGATGCGCGCGCCGTTGCCGAGCGCGGACAGCGACTTCAGCTTTTTCGAATAGATGCCCATCGGGAACGTCACCGTGTCGGCGATCTTGATGAGCTTGTAGCCGCGATCCTTCACCTGCGCCTCGAGATACGGCAAGTGCTGATAGCTGTTCGCGTCGAGATCGCCGGCGGCGAGCGCGGCGTTCGGCTGCACGTAGTCGGAGAACTCGACGACCGTGATCTTCAGGCCGTTCTTCGCGGCGACCTGCTTCACGACCTCCATGATCTGCGCGTGCGGGCCGCCCGTCACACCCATCTTGATGGATTCATCGGCGTGCGCGACGCCGTTGAACAGCGTTGCGCCCAGAAGCGCTGCGGCGAACTTCAGAATGAATCGACGTTGCATGATTTTCGAGTGGTTATTTGTGGCTGAGACGACGAACGAGCCAGTCGCCGAACGACTGCACGAGTTGAACGAAGACGATGAGGATCACGACGACCGTGATCATCACTTCCGGCAGGAAACGTTGATAACCATAGCGGATGCCGAGATCGCCGAGCCCGCCGCCGCCGATCGCGCCCGCCATCGCCGAATAGCCGACGAGCGACACGAACGTGATCGTCAGACCCGCGACGACGCCCGGCAGCGATTCCGGCAGCAGCACCTTGAAGACGATCTGGCTCGTGGTCGCGCCCATCGCCTGCGCGGCTTCGATGAGACCGCGATCCACTTCGCGCAGCGCGGTTTCGACGAGCCGCGCGATGAACGGCGCGGCCGCGATGGTCAGCGGCACGACCGCGGCCGCCGTTCCGATCGACGAACCGACGACGAGACGCGTGAACGGAATCACCGCGACGAGCAGGATGATGAACGGCGTCGAGCGCACCGCATTGACGATGCCGCCGAGCACGCGATTCACGCCGACGTTGCGCAGCACGCCATCGCGATCGGTGAGATAGAGCAGCACCCCGAGCGGCAAGCCGACGGCCGCCCCGACGAGTCCCGAGATGCCGACCATGATCAGCGTTTCCCAGAACGACTGCACGAACATGTCGAACATTTCACTCAACATGGGACAACTCCTCCACGACGACACCTTGAGCACGCAGATATTCGATCGCCTCGGCGATCTTCACCGGCTGACCGCCCGCCAGCACCGCGAGCGAACCGAACGCCTGCCCCTGGATCTCGTCGATCTGGCCATGCAGGATGTTGAAGTCGAGCTCGTAGCGGCGGATCGTCTCCGAGAGAATCGGCTGATCGACGCCCGAGCCCGAGAACGCGAGCCGCAGCAAATGACCGCTGCCGGTCTTCAGCCGCTCGGTGACGCGCGCCTTCAACGCTGGCGGCAGTTCGTGCGCGATCACATCGCCGAGCAGCGCGCGCGTGACGTCGTGATGCGGCTGCATGAAGACATCGACGACATTGCCTTCTTCGACCACGCGCCCCGCGTCGAGCACCGCGACGCGATCGCACACCTGCTTGATCACTTCCATCTGGTGCGTGATGAGCACGATCGTGAGACCGAGCTCGCGATTGATCTTGCGCAGCAGATCGAGAATCGCGCGCGTGGTTTCCGGATCGAGCGCGGACGTGGCTTCATCGGAGAGCAGCACTTTCGGATTGCTCGCGAGCGCCCGCGCGATGCCCACGCGCTGCTTCTGCCCGCCGCTGATCTGCGCGGGATACTTGTCCTTGTGCGTCGTGAGGCCGACGAGATCGAGCAGCGGCAGCACGGCCGCTTCGATCTCCGCGCGCTTCTTGCCCGCGAGCTCGAGCGGCAGCGCGACATTGTCGAACACCGTGCGCGAGCTCAGCAGATTGAAGTGCTGAAAGATCATGCCGATGTCACGGCGCGCGGCGCGCAGATCGTCGGTGCCGAGCGTCATGAGATCGCGGCCGTCGACGATCACGTTGCCTTCGCTCGGCCGCGTCAGCAGATTGATGGTGCGCACCAGCGTGCTCTTGCCCGCGCCACTGCGCCCGATGATGCCGAATACTTCGCCGGCGGGAATCGTCAGATTGACGTTGTGCAGCGCTTCGACCCAGCCTCGGGGCCCTGCGAAGCGTTGTGAAAGGTTGCGTATTTCGATCATAAAAATGCAAACGGCGGAAGGCTCGCCGGGTGAAAGCACCCGCGCAGCCGGCCGCCGCTCGTTCATAGCCGTTTAGTACCGTCGCCGGTGATTTTACAGGACGCGTTACATTCTGTTTAATAATGATTTCGGATCGGCTAATAACTCCGGGGAATTTACCGACTCATGTCACGCAACATCTATTCGACGAGCGCCGTCACGACGCGACACGGCGTGGAACTGTTCCTGCATCGCTGGCAGCCTGCGCCGGACGTCGAGCTGAAGGCGCGCATCGGACTGGTTCACGGCCTCGGGGAGCATGCGCGGCGCTATGACGCGCTCGCGATTCCTTTGAACGCGGCGGGGATCGAGCTGATCGCGATCGATCTGCGCGGGCACGGAAAGTCGTCGGGCGATCGCGTGTGGGTGCGCGTGTTCACCGACTATCTGCGCGACACCGATGTGCTGCTCGAAGCCTGCGCGGCGACGCCGCCCGCCGGCACGCCGCTCTTTCTGATGGGTCACAGCATGGGCGGCACGATCGCGGCGCTCTATGTCGCGGAGCGCGCGCAGGAGCGGAAGCTGGCGGGCCTGATCCTGTCGAGTGCCGCATTGAAAATCGGCGCGACGACGCCACGCTGGAAAGCGAAGCTGAGCCGCATCGTCGGCCTGGTCTTGCCGCGCGTGGCCGCGTTCAGCATCGATCCGGCGATGCTGTCGCGCGCGCCAGGCGTCGTTCAGGCGTACAGGCGCGATCCGCTCGTGCATCACGGCGCTGTGCCGGCACGCACCGCCGCGCAGATTCTGGCCGGGATGGAGCGCGTCGCGCAGAAGCGCGGCGCGATTGCGTTGCCGCTGTTCGTATTCCACGGCTCGGAAGACGCGATATGCGATCCCGCCGGCAGCCGCGAGTTCGAGGCAAACGTGGGATCGGCCGACAGCACGCTCGCGATCTACGAAGGCAGCGTGCACGAGACGCTCAACGACCTCGACCGCGACCGCGTCATTCGCGAATTGATCGACTGGACGCTCGTGCGTGCCGATTACGCGCGCACGCATGCGCCCGGCTAGATCTCCGCAAGCACGCGCAGATGCGCGACAACGCTGCGCCCCAACGCCGACAGGTTATATCCGCCTTCCAGACAGCTCACGATGCGCCCCTGCGCATGACGTTTCGCCACCGCGCGGATCTGCTCGGTGATCCACGCGTAATCGTCTTCGACGAGGCCCATGTTGGCCATGTCGTCTTCGCGATGCGCATCGAAGCCGGCGGAGACGAAGATCATCTGCGGCTTGAATTCCTCGAGCCGCGGCAGCCACAGCATGTCGACCACCTCGCGCACCTGCATGCCCTTCGTGCGCGCGGGCAATGGCACGTTGACCATGTTCGATGCGTGATTGTCGGCGCCGCTGAACGGATAGAACGGATGCTGAAAGAAGCTGCACATCAGCACGCGCGAGTCGCCGGAGAACGCGGCCTCGGTGCCGTTGCCGTGATGCACGTCGAAATCGACGATCGCGACGCGCTGCAAGCCATGCACCTCGAGCGCATGGCGCGCGGCGATCGCGACGTTGTTGAAGAGACAGAAGCCCATCGCACGGGCGGGCTCCGCGTGATGGCCCGGCGGGCGCACGCTGCAGAACGCGTTGTCGTAACGCCCCCCGATGACCGCATCGGTGGCCGCGATCGCCGCGCCCGCCGCGCGCAGCGCCGCGCGGTAGGACTCGGGGCACATCGACGTATCCGGGTCGAGCTCGCTTCTGCCCGATTCGGGCGTACGGCTCTTGATGTAATCGATGTGCGCCTGCGTGTGAACGCGCGCGAGCTCGGTTTCGTCGGCGAGCGGCGCTTCCTCGCGCTCGATGAGCGCATCGATCCGGCTCGCGATCAGTTGATCTTCGATCGCCTGCAAACGCGCCGGGCATTCGGGATGCCACTGTCCGTTGTCGTGCTGTAGGCAGTCGGGGTGGGAGTAAAAGCCGGTGGCCATGATGTCTCGCAATGCCGCTTTTGTCGGCTCTCGTCTCGTGTTTTTTCGTCATACGCGACCACGCGCCGCGCAATTGACGTTAAGTTACCACACCGTTCGGCACGTCCGTCGTCCCTTGGTCACGCGGGCAATACGGGCGCGAAGCGTCGGTTATACTGCCCCGACGCCTTGCCGGCCGAGCACTCGCGCGAGGCACGCTGCAGGCTGTTGCGTTTCGTTGAGAATCGTTGCGGATCGTTGCGGTTCGAATTCAATTCACAGGCATCTCACCGCCCGCGCCCCGGCGTCACCCAAACCGCCCCAACCACGCACACTATGACTTTCCCGTTTGCTCCGTTCGACTTCACGGCCCCATTCAAGCCGGCAAAGCGCGCACTCCTCGTCTCCCTCGTTTGCGCGTTCGGCTTTCTCTCAGTCAACAGTGCCTTTGCGCAATCACAGCAGCCGCAAAATGCGACGCCGCAAGGGCAGGTGTTCGAAGAAGAGATCGTGCCGCAGCGCTACGCGAACAATCCGAATGTCGATGCGTTCATCAACGACATGGTCGCGCGCTACGACTTCGATTCGTCCGCGCTGCACGACCTGTTCAGCCACGTGAGCTATTCGGCGACGGCTGCGAAGCTCGTCCTGCCGTCGCCCACGCCGCAGGCCAGGAACTGGCGCGCGTATCAGTCGCGCTTCATCGAGCCTGTGCGCATCAATGCGGGCGTGAAGTTCTGGCGCGCGAATCAGGCAACGCTTCAGCGCGCGGCCGCGCAGTTCGGCGTGCCGCCGGAGGTCATTGTCGGGATCATCGGCGTCGAGACGATCTACGGGAAGTACATGGGCAACTTCCGCGCGCTCGACGCGTTGACCACGCTCACCTTCGATTACCCGAACACCCCGAACCGCGTGGAGCGCATGGCGACCTTCCGCAAGAATCTGGAAGATCTGCTGGTGTGGACGCGCGACTCGCAGATCGACCCGACGAGCGTGCTCGGTTCGTATACCGGCGCAATCGGCATCCCGCAGTTTCTGCCGAGCAGCATCGTGCAATACGCGGTCGATTTCGACGGCAACAGCCGCATCGATCTGCGCACGAGCCAGGCCGATGCCATCGGCAGCGTGGCGAACTATCTGAAGCAGAACGGCTGGCAGCCGGGACGGCCGGTCGTGTGGCGTATCGCCGGCGATGTCGGCAGTCAGGGCATCGCGCAAGCGGCAGCCGATGGCTCGCCGGAGCCGAAATGGTCGCTCGCGCAGTTGACGAAGGCCGGCATGCTGATCGACGAACCGGGCCTCGACATCGCAGCCGAAGCGCCGACGCCGCTCACCGTCGTCGATCTGCCGACGCCCGGCCGCGCAACCGAATACACGCTCGGTCTGAAGAACTTCTACGTGCTCACACGCTACAACCGCAGCTTCTTCTACGCGCTCGCGGTGTATCAGCTCGGCGAGGCAGTGAAGACGCGCATGATGGCGGGCGACACCGGCACGAATCCGCAGTGACGCGCCGTCAGCGCTGAAAAGCAAAAACCCCGGCTTGCCGGGGTTTTCTCATTGGGCGGGCGAAATCGCGCTATCAGGCCGGGAACACGCCCGTCGACAGATAACGGTCGCCGCGATCGCAGACGATGAACACGATCGTCGCGTTCTCGACCTGCCGCGCGACGCGCAGCGCGACTTCGCACGCGCCGCCCGACGAGATGCCGGCGAAAATGCCTTCCACCGACGCGAGGCGCCGCGCCATCGCTTCTGATGCCGCCTGACTCACGTTCTCCACGCGATCCACGCGGCTGCGATCGAAGATCTTCGGCAAATAGGCTTCCGGCCACTTGCGGATGCCCGGAATGCGCGAGCCCTCTTCCGGCTGCGCACCAATGATCTCGATCTTCTGATCCTGTTCTTTCAGATACTTCGACACGCCCATGATCGTGCCGGTCGTGCCCATCGACGACACGAAGTGCGTGAGGCGGCCTTCCGTCTGCTTCCACAGCTCGGGGCCGGTGCCTTCGTAATGCGCGAGCGGATTGTCCAGGTTCGCGAACTGGTCGAGGATGATGCCCTTGCCGTCGCGCTGCATTTGATCCGCGAGATCGCGCGCGTATTCCATGCCGCCCGTCACCGGCGTGAGCACGATCTCCGCGCCATACGCGGCCATGCTCTGACGGCGCTCGATCGACAGGTCTTCGGGCATGAGCAGCACCATCTTGTAGCCGCGCATCGCGGCGGCCATCGCGAGCGCGATGCCGGTGTTGCCGCTCGTCGCTTCGATCAGCGTGTCGCCCGGCTTGATGCGGCCGCGCTCCTCAGCTTTCCTGATCATCGACAGGGCCGGGCGGTCCTTCACCGAGCCCGCCGGATTATTGCCTTCCAGCTTGCCCAGCACGACGTTGTTGCGGCTGCGGATTTCATCGTCCACGACGCGGACGAGTTGCACGAGCGGCGTATTGCCGACCGTGTCTTCGATAGTCATGTAAGCCATATGCGGAGCGGATTCCATTCCCGCCGGAGAACGCGTCTGCCGTGGGATTTTGATATAGGGATGCTCCGATTGTAGCCCAGCGGTCCCGTCGATGCCGGCGCACCCCTGATACGCGGATGGTTTGCCTCGCGTATGCGCCGCCCGCGCACGCAAAAAGCCCCGCGGGGAGGCAAGCCGCAGGGAGCCCAAAAACATCCGAAGGCTGAAGGAGATCGATGGCGCGCCGTGTACCGTGGCGCGCCCTGCGTCATCGCTTATTTCTTCACGACGACAGGCTTGGCCGACGTGGACGCCGAAACCGGCGTCGCGACAGCCGAGTTTGCGGCGCCGGGCGGTGCGGCGTTACCGGACGGGGCGGCCGCCGCGGTCTTCGACGCAGCGCCGATCGTCAGCCCCTCCGCTTCGAGACGCTGGACGGTCTTGCCGCCCATGCCCTTCACGCGCGTGCTGAGATCGTTGGCGTCCTTGAAGGGGCCGTGCGCCTGACGTTCGTCGAGAATGGCTTTCGCCTTCGCCGGACCAATGCCCTTGATGCCGCGCAGCGCATCGGAATTGGCGGTGTTGACGTCGACGGCCGCGAACGCGCTGCCGATGGAAAACATGAGCGCGAACGCGGCGATCGACGAGAGTGCTTGCTTGAACATGACTGAGTCTCCGTGAAGAACCGGCCGGCGACAGTGCCGACCGCGAGACCCAGTGTAGAGAGACTCGAAACGCGTTTATAGCTGGCCGAATAGCCAACGCACGTAGCGATCGACGCCTTCCTGGACGGTCAGGAACGGCGCGTCGTAACCTGCCGCGCGCAGCTTCGACTGATCCGCCTGCGTGAAGCATTGGTACTTGCCGCGCAGTGCATCGGGGAACGGCACGTACTCGATCAGTCCGCGCTGCACGAGCTCCGCGAGCGACAGCGAAGCCTCGCCGTCCAGCGCGCGCAAGGAGTTCACGACCGTCGACGCGATATCGTTGAACGGCTGCGCACGCCCGGTGCCGAGATTGAAGATGCCCGACTTCTCCGGATGATCGAAGAAGAACAGGTTCACCTTCACGACGTCTTCGACCGAGATGAAATCGCGCGTCTGCTCGCCGGCCGCATAGCCGTTGTATTCGCCGAAGAGCTTGACCTTGCCTTCCGAGCGGAACTGGTTGAAGTTGTGGAACGCGACCGACGCCATGCGCCCCTTGTGCGTCTCACGCGGGCCGTACACGTTGAAGTAGCGAAAGCCGACGATCTGACTCTGCGCCTTCGGCAGCACCTGCCGCACGATCTGATCGAAGAGGAACTTCGAATAACCGTAGACGTTGAGTGGCTTCTCGAGTTCGCGCTCTTCGACGAAGCGGCTCGACCCGCCATACGTGGCCGCCGACGACGCATACAGGAACTGCGCGCCTTGTGCGAGGCACGTGTCCATCACGTCGCGGCTGTAGCGGAAGTTGTTGTCCATCATGTAGCGGCCGTCGGTTTCCATCGTGTCCGAACAGGCGCCTTCATGAAACACCGCGCGCACCTTGCCGAAATCGCCGCGCCTGAAGCGCTCGACGAACTCGGTTTTATCGAGGTAATCGTCGATCTCGCAATCGACGAGATTCTTGAACTTGTCGGCGCGCGTGAGGTTGTCGACCGCGATCACGCGGTTCTCGCCGCGCTCGTTGAGCGCCTTGACGATATTGCTGCCGATGAATCCGGCAGCGCCGGTAACGATGATGGTCATGGCGATGTGTCGGATAAGGTCAGGCGAAGAGTTCGTTGTAGTCGACGGTCGCCGTCCCGAGCTTGCCCACGACGATGCCCGCCGCGCGGTTCGCATAGACGATCGAGTCGACGAGCGGCACGCCCGCGCCCAGCATGGTCGCGACCGTTGCGATGACGGTGTCGCCCGCGCCCGAGACATCATACACTTCGCGTGCTTCGGCCGAAGTGTGCAACACCTGGTTCTCCGTGAAGAGCGTCATGCCCTCTTCCGAGCGCGTGAGCAGCAGCCCGGAGAGATCGAGTTCCTCGCGCAGCTTCGTCACGCGCTCGTGAAGATCTTCCTCGGACTTCCATTGCCCGATCACTTCGCGCAGCTCGGCGCGGTTCGGCGTGATGAGCGTGGCGCCGCGATAGCGGTCCCAGTCATCGCCCTTCGGATCGACCAGCACGGGCTTTCCGGCGCGCTTCGCGTCGGCGATCATCTGCGTGACGTGCGTGAGGCCGCCCTTCGCGTAATCGGACATGAGGATCACGTCGTGCTGCGGCAGGATCTCCGCGAAGCGCGCGAGGCACGCGCGCAGCACCTCGTGGTTCGGCGTGTTCTCGAAATCGACGCGCAGCAGTTGCTGCTGGCGCGACAGCACGCGCAGCTTGATGGTCGTGAGCAGTTCGGGGTCGCGCTCCAGATGCGCCGCGACCTTGCTCTCGCCGAGCAGCTCGACGATGCGCTCGCCGGGCTCGTCGTGGCCGACCACGCACAGAAGCCCCGCCTGCGCGCCGAGCGCCGCCGCATTGCGCGCGACGTTGGCCGCGCCGCCCAGACGATCTTCCTTTCGCTGCACATGCACCACCGGAACGGGCGCTTCGGGCGAGATGCGGTTGACATCGCCGAACCAGTAGCGGTCGAGCATGACGTCGCCAACCACCAGCACGCGCGCCGCTGAGATGCGCGCGAGCGGCACGACGGGAATATCGGTGTTAGATACGAGTGCCGTTGCGGTCGAGTTCGACATGGGGACGTCCTATTGCGTAGTAGTCGATGCCCATCTCGGTCATCGATTCCGGTTCATACAGATTGCGGCCATCGAAGATCACGGGCGTCTTCAGCGCGCTCTTCAAGTGCCCGAAATCGGGGCTCTTGAATTCCTTCCATTCGGTCACGATGACGAGCGCATCCGCCCCCGTCAGCGCATCCTGCTGCGTCTTCACGAACTGCAGGCGTTTCATGTCCTCGGGGCGATCCGCGAGATCGAGCGCGAACACGCGCTCGGCCTCTTCGCGCGCGACGGGATCATAGCCGCGCACCGTCGCGCCGCGCTGCAGCAGCGCCTCGACGATGCGCCGGCTCGACGCCTCGCGCATGTCGTCGGTATTCGGCTTGAACGCGAGGCCCCACACGGCGAACGTGCGCCCGCGCAGATCCTCGCCCATGCGCTTCACGATCTTGTTGACGAGCACTTCCTTCTGGTCGTGATTGACCGCTTCGACCGCTTCGAGAATGCGCAGGGTCTTGCCGTTCTCGCGCGCCGTCTGCGCGAGCGCCTGCACATCCTTCGGGAAGCACGAGCCGCCGTAACCGCAGCCCGCATACAAGAAGTGATAGCCGATGCGCGGATCGGAGCCGATGCCGCGCCGCACCGATTCGATATCGGCGCCGACGGTATCGGCGAGATTCGACAGGTCGTTCATGAACGAGATGCGCGTGGCGAGCATCGCGTTGGCCGCGTATTTCGTGAACTCCGCCGAGCGCACGTCCATGTAGAGCGTGCGCTCGTGATTGCGGTTGAACGGCACGTAGAGACGCTTCATCTTCTCGCGCGCGAGATCGCCCGCGCGGTCGTCGTCGATGCCGATCACGATGCGGTCGGGGCGCATGAAGTCGTCGACGGCCGCACCTTCCTTCAGGAACTCCGGATTCGACACGACCGAAAAGCCGTGCTTCTCCGAGCCCTCGAGCCCGCGCGCCTTCAGCTCTTCCTCGACGGCGCGCTTCACCTGCAGCGCCGTGCCGACCGGCACCGTCGATTTGTCGACGATCACCTTGAAGCCGTTCGAATACTTGCCGATGTTGCGCGCCGCCGCGAGCACGTATTGCAGATCCGCGGAGCCGTCTTCATCGGGCGGCGTGCCAACGGCGATGAACTGGATATCGCCGTGCTCGACGCTCGCTTTCACGTCGGTCGAAAACTGGATGCGGCCCGCCGCCCGCGTGCGCCTCAGCATTTCCTGAAGGCCGGGTTCGTGGATCGGCACGCCGCCATTGTTGAGGATTTCAATCTTGCGCGGATCGACGTCCACGCAAAACACGTCATTGCCGATTTCGGCGAGACACGCGCCGGTCACAAGACCGACGTAACCGGTGCCGACGATGGTTACTTTCATACGCTTTCCGGTGGTTTCTGAAATGCCGGTGGCTGAAGCGGCGCACTCACGCACCGCCCGATTTCATGCTTGCCGCGCGCGGGCTCAGACCGAGCTCGTGATCGGCTCGACGCGGCGCGGCGCGTACGTCTCCCAGCCGCTGCAGCCGGGGCATTGCCAATAAAATAGCCGCGCGCGGAATCCGCAAGTTTGACACGTGTAGCGCGGCAGATTCTTAGTGCGCTGTTTCACCAGATTACGCATCAGTTCGAGCTCGCCGCGGCGCGGCTCCTCGGCCGTCGCTTCCTGCGCTTCGAGCAGCCGCGTCATGCCCGCGAGATTCGGCGCGCTCTGCATCTGCCGGCGCGCGAGTTCGTGCGCCGCTTCCAGACCGCGCAACTCCTGCACGTGCTTGTAGGCGACATCGAGCAGATCGTTCGACGGATAGCGCGTCGCGTAATCGATCAGCAGATCGACGCCCTCGTCCTTGCGCCCGAGCGCGCCGTACGCCTTCATCAGCTTCTCGGCGACGAGCGGCAGATACGCCTCGTTCTGCTCCTCGACGCGCTTCCAGTGGGCGATCGCCGCATCGACGTTGCCGGCGGCGGCTTCGACATCGCCCGCGAGGATCGTCGCGCGCACGTTGTCCGGGTTCGACGCCAGCGCGAGCTTCAATTCGGCGCGCGCACTATCAGGATTCTTGCGCTGCAAGGCTTCCTGCGCCAGTTCGCAATGGAAATGCGCGATTTCCATATGCAGCGACGGTGCGCCCATCTTTTCGATCTGCTCGGCCGTCGTGATCGACTTCGGCCAGTCCTTCTCGATTTCGTAGATGGTGAGCAACGCGCGCTGCGCACCGAGCGAGTACTCGCCCGCGTTCAGTGACTTGAAGGTTTCCTCCGCGCGATCGAGCAGGCCCGCCTTCAGAAAGTCCTGTCCGAGCTCGTAAAGCGCGTGGTCACGTTCGGCGACCGGCAAGTCGGCGCGGCTCAACAGATTCTGATGCACGCGGATCGCGCGGTCGGTCTCGCCGCGGCGGCGGAACAGGTTGCCGAGCGCGAAGTGCAGTTCGATGGTTTCCGGGTCGAGCTTGGCGACCTCGATGAACGCATCGATCGCCTTGTCGTGTTGTTCGTTCAGCAGAAAATTGAGGCCGCGAAAGTACGAGCGCGGCAGGTTCGCATTCTCGGACAACAGCGTTTTCAGGTCATAGCGGGATGCCATCCATCCCAGCGCGAAAGCGACGGGGATGACGAGCAACCACCAGAAGTCTAGATCCATGCGTTTAGTCGTTGAATGTTGGGTGTCCGCTTTCGCGCCACGTCAGATGAGCGGCGGCATCGGCGGCTCTTCTTTCACCACCGGCGTCTCGCGCGCGACGCGCAGCTCGCGCTTCAGCCGCCCGTTCTCCATGCGCAGGCGCAGCATCGCCGGCACCGCGGACACGAGCCCCGCCAGCAATCCCACGACGAAAAACGCAAGGCCGATCAGAATCAGCGGCGCTTGCCACGCGTAGCCCGCGAGAAAGTTCAGCGTCGCGGTCTGAGTATTGGCGAGCGCCAGCACCAGCAGCAGCACGAAAACCAGAATGCGGATCAGCCAGACGATGAATTTCATGTAGGGTCTCGCAAGAGCGGTTGCACCACACGGGCCGTCCCTTTCCGGTCGGCCTGCGCGGTTGAACACCCAGGTCAAAGTGACCGGTATTGTAAATGATGCTCCTGAGCACAGGCAGCCGACGCTTCCGCGCACGACGTTTTAGCAAACAACGCACCCGTCGCATCGGAAACGCCGCGCATAAAAAAAGCACCCCGAAGGGTGCTTTCCTGGTCGATTGCCTCGTGGCCGGACGCCGCGAACTGACCAATCCAAAGGATCATCAGTGGGATGCGCGCCGATCAGAGATCGTCGGCATCGTCGTCATTCGACATCTTCAGCGGCTCACCCGCGCGACCATCGACGCGTTCGCGCAACTCCTTGCCCGGCTTGAAGTGCGGCACGAATTTCTCCGGCACCAACACTTTCTCACCCGACTTGGGATTGCGCCCGACGCGTGAAGGACGACGATTGAGCCCGAAGCTGCCGAAGCCGCGAATCTCGATGCGGTGACCGTTGGCCAAGGCCTCCGACATCGCATCGAGCATCGTCTTCACCGCGAAATCCGCATCCTTGAGGACAAGTTGCGGAAATCGCGACGCCAACTGGGCGACCAATTCCGATTTGGTCATACTGCAGCTGTGCCGTTAAGGGCTTAGCTGTTCTGGCCGTCGAGCTTGGCCTTGAGCAGCGCGCCGAGGTTGGTCGTGCCGGTCGCGGCGGCGTTCGAGTCGCCCTGCAGGTTGCGCATGGCTTCCTGCTGTTCGGCCGAATCCTTCGCCTTGATCGACAGGTTGATGCCACGCGACTTGCGATCGATGTTGATGATCATCGCGTTGACCTTGTCGCCTTCCTTCAGCACGTTGCGCGCATCTTCCACGCGGTCCTGTGCGATTTCCGAAGCACGCAGGTAGCCTTCGACATCCGCGTTCAGCGCGACGACGGCACCCTTCGGGTCCACCGACTTCACGACGCCGTCGACGATTGCGCCCTTGTCGTTGATCGCGACAAAGTTGCTGAACGGATCGCCTTCGAGCTGCTTGATGCCGAGCGAGATGCGTTCCTTCTCGACGTCGATGCCCAGAACCACGGCTTCGACTTCGTCGCCCTTCTTGTACTTGCGGACGGCTTCTTCGCCGGTTTCCGACCACGACAGGTCCGACAGGTGAACCAGACCGTCGATACCGCCAGGCAGACCGATGAACACGCCGAAGTCGGTGATCGACTTGATGGCGCCGCTGATCTTGTCGCCCTTCTTGAAGTTGCGGCTGAAGTCATCCCACGGATTCGGCTTGCACTGCTTCATGCCGAGGGAGATACGGCGGCGGTCTTCGTCGATCTCGAGAACCATGACTTCGACTTCGTCGCCCAACTGGACAACCTTCGACGGTGCAACGTTCTTGTTGGTCCAGTCCATTTCCGACACGTGGACCAGGCCTTCGATGCCCGATTCCACTTCGACGAATGCGCCGTAGTCGGTGATGTTCGTGACCTTGCCGAACAGGCGCGTGCCCGACGGGTAACGGCGCGAGATGCCTTCCCACGGATCGTCGCCGAGCTGCTTGATGCCGAGCGAGACGCGGTTCTTCTCTTGGTCGAACTTGAGGATCTTGGCGGTGACTTCCTGGCCAACCGACAGGACTTCCGACGGGTGACGCACACGGCGCCATGCGATGTCGGTGATGTGCAGCAGGCCGTCGATGCCGCCGAGGTCCACGAACGCGCCGTAGTCGGTGATGTTCTTGACCACGCCTTCGACGATCGCGCCTTCCTTCAGCGTCTCGAGCAGCTTCGCGCGCTCTTCGCCCTGCGTCGCTTCGATGACCGCGCGGCGCGACAGCACCACGTTGTTACGCTTGCGATCGAGCTTGATGACGCGGAATTCGAGCGTCTTGCCTTCGTACGGCGTCGTGTCCTTGACCGGACGCGTGTCGACGAGCGAACCCGGCAGGAACGCGCGGATGCCGTTGACCATCACGGTCATGCCGCCCTTGACCTTGCCGGTGATCGTGCCGGTCACGAGTTCGTTGTTGTCCAGCGCCTTTTCCAGCGACAGCCACGAAGCCAGACGCTTCGCCTTGTCGCGCGACAGGATGGTGTCGCCATAGCCGTTTTCCAGCGCGTCGATCGCGACGGAAACGAAGTCGCCCGCCTGCACTTCCACTTCACCCGCGTCGTTCAGGAATTCTTCGAGCGGAATATAGGCTTCGGACTTGAGACCAGCGTTGACGACCACGAAGTTGTGGTCGACACGCACGACTTCGGCGGAGATCACTTCGCCGGCGCGCATGTCCTGCTTGGTCAGCGACTCTTCGAACAGAGCCGCAAAGGATTCGGTATTCGGGGTGGAGGTTTGCAGGTCGGACATAAAAATCTGTATTTGCACAGTCTGACGCGGTGGTCCGGAATTGGACCGCGGGTTTGACCCGAAATGCGGCAGGCCATACGGGGTTAAGAGGTTTAACACACGCCCCGTCATCAAACGGAGCACCTTACTTCTACTTCACTTACATCTACCACTCATTCAGACGCGAACTTCGCTGTACCAGCCGATGATCTGTTCAACCGCTTGATCGATCGACAAACCGGAGGTGTCCAGCGTCTTCGCATCCGCCGCAGGCTTGAGCGGCGCGGCGCTCCGGTTCATGTCCCGGTCGTCGCGCGCACGCAAATCGCGCAGCAAGTCATCCATATTAGCAGAAAAACCTTTTTGCATCAATTGCTTATACCGTCTCGCCGCGCGTGCCTCGACGCTCGCGGTCAAAAACACTTTCAGCGTGGCGTCCGGGAAGATGACGGTGCCCATGTCGCGGCCGTCGGCGACGAGCCCCGGGCGCTTGCGAAAGGCCCGCTGGCGCGCGACGAGCGCCTGACGCACTTCGGGATGGACGGCGATCGCAGAGGCGCGATTGCCCACTTCTTCCTGGCGAATCTCACCGGAAACGTCCGCGCCGTCGAGCTGCGCGCACCCTTCGCGGAACGTGATATGAAGCGCTTCGACCAGTTTTGCAAGGCCGGACGCGTCGTCCTTTTCGATCTCGTAGCGGATGCTGGCGAGCGCGGCCAGCCGATAGAGCGCGCCGCTGTCGAGCAGGTGAAAGCCGAGCGTCGCCGCGACGATCGCCGCGACCGTGCCCTTGCCCGACGCCGTCGGCCCGTCGATGGTGATCACTGGAGTGGGGTCGAATGGACGGGTCGGTTTCATCGAATCTGGCCGGTCGGGCCCGTTATTACGGTCATTGAAGTCGAATTCATCGCGTTTCACGGCAATGCGCTCCGGTCACGCTTTCACGAGCGTCGAAAAACGGTCGAAATAATCCGGGAAAGTCTTGTTCACGCACTTCGGATCGTTGATTCGCACCGGCACGCCGCCGAGACTCACGAGCGAGAAGCACATCGCCATGCGGTGATCGTCGTAGGTGTCGATGGCCGCGCCGGCGTTCAGCGTCGCGGGCGGCGTGACGACGAGATAGTCCGCGCCCTCTTCCACTGTCGCGCCAACCTTGCGCAGCTCGGTCGCCATCGCGGCGATGCGGTCGGTTTCCTTCACGCGCCAGCTCGCGATATTGCGCAGCGTCGTCGCGCCGCTCGCGAAGAGCGCGGCGACGGCAATGGTCATCGCGGCGTCGGGAATCAGGTTGAAATCCATGTCGATGGGCGCGAGCCTGCCGTCGTCGGACTCGACGCCGCGCACTTCGATCCAGTCGTCGCCCATCATGACGTTCGCGCCCATGCGATTCAACGCATCCGCGAAACCGACGTCGCCCTGAATGCTCGCGCGCCCGACGCCTTCCACACGCACCGGCCCGTGGCCGATCGCGCCCGCCGCCAGGAAATACGACGCCGACGACGCATCGCCTTCGACCATGATCGCGCCCGGCGACCGGTAGCCCGCGCTCGCCGGCACGGTGAAACTCGCCCAGCCGTCGCGCTCGACGGTCACGCCGAAGCGCTCCATCAGGCGGATCGTGATTTCGATGTAGGGCTTCGAGATGAGTTCGCCTTCGATCTCGATCGTAACGGGACCGTTACGGCCTTCGACGACGGGCAGGCTCATCAGCAGCGCGGTGAGGAACTGGCTCGACACGTCGCCGCGCACGCGGATGGGCTTGTCGATCGCGATCTTCGCCGCGTGAATCCTGAGCGGCGGGAAGCCTTCGTTGAGTTCGTAATCGATCTTCGCGCCGATCTGACGCAGCCCGTCGACGAGATCGCCGATCGGCCGCTCGTGCATGCGCGGCACGCCGTGCACGCGATATTCGCCGCCGTTCACCGCGAGCGCCGCGGTGAGCGGGCGCACCGCCGTGCCCGCGTTGCCGAGAAACAGCTCCGCCGATTTCGACGGAAACGCGCCGCCCGTCCCGCCGATGATGACGCGTTCGCCGTCCTCGCGGACATCGACGCCGAGCGTTTTGAGCGCGGCGATCATCACGCGGGTGTCGTCGGAATCGAGCAGATTGGTGATCGACGTCTCGCCGCTCGACAAGGCCGCGAGCAAGAGCACGCGGTTCGAAATGCTCTTCGAGCCGGGCAAGCGCACCGTGCCGGACGCGCGGGAGAAAGGTCCGAGATCGAGATGTTCCATAGTGTGTCCTTATTTCGCGGCGACGTCGTTCGAAGGCTTGATGCCGCCGCGTTCCTGCCATTCTTTTCGGGCGACGCGCGAACGCGCGAACGCGGCTTCGAGTGCAGCACCATCCGATGCGTCGATCGCCGCGCGAAAACGCGCGAGCACGGCGGTGTAATCGTCGAGTTCCGCGAGCAGCGCGGTGCGGTTCGCGAGACAGATATCGCGCCACATTTCCGGGCTCGACGCCGCGATGCGCGTGAAATCGCGGAAGCCGCCCGCGGCGAACGAGAACTTCAGCTCTGCATCCGGCGTATCGAGAATCTGATCGACGAGCGCGAACGAGAGCACGTGCGGCAAATGACTCACCGACGCGAACACGCGATCGTGCTGCGCCTCGCTCATCTGACGCACGCAGGCGCCGGTCGCGCGCCACATCGACGCGACGCGTTCCACGTCGTCCGCTGCGTTTTCGGGCAGCGGGCACAGCACCACGTTGCGGTCGACGTAAAGCTCGGGCAGCGCCGCATCGACACCGCTCGACTCGCGCCCGGCGATCGGATGCCCCGGCACGAACTGCGCGACGCGCGCGCCCAGGGCCCGCTTCGCCGCGGCGACGACATCCGATTTCGTGCTGCCGGCGTCGGTGACGATGGTCCGCGCATCGAGAAACGGCGCGAGACGCGCGAGCAGCGGTTCGGTCTGCGCGACGGGCGCCGCGAGCAGCACGATATCGGCGTCCTTCAGCGCGTTCGACAGCGCGGTGTCGTTGTCCAGCGCGGCGGCTTCGTCGATCACGCCGAGCTCGATCGCCCGTTGGACCGACGCAGCCGAGCGCCCCACGCCGACGACACGCCCCGCGAGCCCCGCGCGCTCACGCAATGCGCGCGCGAGCGATCCGCCGATCAGGCCGACGCCGAAAATAACCAGTTTATTGAAAGAGAACGCAGCCACGGGACATCGATAAAAACGCGTCGTCGACGCAGGAAAACCAGACCGCCGCGAACGCACGCGGCGGCCCACGAGCAGAATCAGCGCGCCTGCGGATACGAGCCGAGGATCTTCAGGAACGCGGCCTTGCGCCCCAGCTCATCCAGCGCGGCGGCCACCGCCGGATCGTCGCGATGGCCTTCGATGTCGATATAGAAGTAATACTCCCACGTGCCCGAGCGCGCCGGGCGCGATTCGAAGCGCGTCATCGAGACGCCGTGCTTCGCGAGCGGCTCCAGCAGCTTGAACACTGCGCCGGCTTCGTTCTTCACCGTGACGATGAGCGAGGTCTGATCGTGACCGCTCGAATCGGTCGGCTGCTTGCCGACGATCGCGAAGCGCGTGCGATTGTGCGGGTCGTCCTGAATCATCGAGAACACCGCACCGAGGCCGTAGTGCGTCGCGGCGCGGTCGCCGGCGATGGCCGCGACGGTCGGATCCTCGAGCGCCATGCGCGCCGCTTCCGCGTTGCTCGACACCGCCTTGCGCTCCAGATGCGGCGCGTTCGCGGTGAGCCAGCGCTGGCACTGCGCGAGCGCCTGCGGATGCGCGCACACGCGCGTCACGCCATCGAGCGTGCCGGACGCGGTCAGCAGGTTGTGATGGATCGGCAGCGCGAGTTCGCCGCCGATCACGAGCGACGTCTGCAGCAGCAGATCGAGCGTGCGCGACACCGCGCCTTCCGCCGAATTCTCGACCGGCACGACGCCGTATTGCGCCGCGCCCGCTTCGACCGCGCGAAAGACTTCATCGATGGACGGGCACGGCACGCCCTGAATCGAATGCCCGAAGTACTCGAACATCGCCTGTTCGCTGTACGTGCCGACAGGACCGAGGAACGCCGCGCTGATGGTCTGCTCGAGCGCGCGGCTCGCGGCCATGATCTCGCGCCAGATCGACGCGATGTGCTCGTCGGCGAGCGGGCCGTCGCTCATTTCCTGAAGGCGCGCGATGACCTGCATCTCGCGCTCCGGACGAAACACGGGCGCGTTGAAATGCTTCTTCACCTCGCCGACTTCCAGCGCGACGGAAGCGCGCTGATTCAGAAGCGCGATGAGTTGCGCGTCGAGCACGTCGATGCGCTCACGCAGCGGTTTGAGTCTTGAATTGAGATCGTCGTCCATGCGGTGCTTGATGTCTGATGCGGTTTAAGCGCTCGTGCGCTCGAATTCCTTCATGTAATCGACGAGGGCCCGTACGCCCTCGATCGGCACCGCGTTGTAGATCGATGCCCGCATGCCGCCGACGGACTTGTGGCCCTTCAGTTGCAACAGCCCGCGCGCCTTCGCGCCGGCCAGGAAATCCAGATTGCGCGATTCGTCGGCGAGGAAGAACGGCACGTTCATGCGCGAACGATTCGGCCGCTCGACCTTGTTGACGTAGAAATCGCTGGAATCGATGGTGTCGTAGAGCAGCTCCGCCTTCTCGACATTGCGCTTTTCGATCGCCTCGAGGCCGCCCTGCTTCTTCAGCCATTTGAAGACGAGCCCCGCGATGTAGATCGCGTAGGTGGGCGGCGTGTTGTACATCGAGTTGTTCTCCGCGACGATCTTCCATTCGAACGCCGACGGACAAATGGGCAGCGCGCGGTCGAGCAGGTCCTCGCGCACGATCACGACGGTCACGCCCGCCATGCCGATGTTCTTCTGCGCGCCGCCGAAGAGCACGCCGTACTTGGCGATGTCCATCGGGCGCGAGAGGATGTGCGACGAAGCGTCCGCGACGAGCGGAATGTCGCCCAGATCCGGAATCTCGAAGGCCTCGACGCCGTCGATGGTTTCGTTCGAGCACAGATGCACGTAGGCCGGATCGTCCGACAGTTGCCATTCGTTGAAGGCCGGCACGCGCGTGAAACCCTGTTCGGTCTTGCCGCTCGCCGCGAGATGCGGCGTGCCGTACTTCTGCGCTTCCTTGAACGATTTCGTCGACCAGGAGCCGGTTACGACGAAATCGGCGGTTTGCTTCTTGCCGAGCAGGTTCATCGGCACGATCGCGTTTTCGCCGATGCCGCCGCCCTGCAGAAACAGGATCCGATGCGATGCCGGCACCTTCAACAGTTCGCGCAGGTCGGTGAGCGCCGCTTCGTGGATCGACATGAACTCCGCGCCGCGGTGGCTCATTTCCATCACGCTCATGCCGCTGCCTTGCCAGTCGAGCATTTCATCGGCTGCTTGCCTCAGCACTTCTTCTGGCATGGCGGCGGGGCCGGCGGAGAAATTGAACACGCGCATCTGGAGATCCCGGAATTCCGAACTGGCAGGTGCGAAAGAAACGGCAAACGGAACGATGACCGCGTTTTCGCACCCGAAAAAGAAATGGCTGCTTGCGCTCGCGCGCAAACAGCCATTATCGCACTGTCCTGAAAACCCGCCAATGCGCGGGGCGGAGCGCCCCTCAGCGGATTTTGGTCAGGACGATGCCGCCGTGCTTACTTGCCCGGCTTGACGCTCGCCACTTCCTGATCGGCTTGCGCGCGCGTCGCCTTGATGGCTTGCGGCATGTACTTCTGCATCAGGCCGTTCACGACGTCGCGGCCAACCTGGTCCTGGACCTGGATGAACTTGCGGCCGGTCGGGCTCTTGTAGAAGTTGGTCAGATCCTTGATCTCGTCCGTCGAGTAGTACTTGGCGTATGCCTCGAACTGAGCCTGCATCGCGTCCTTGCGGAATGCGTCCGTGGCGAAGACCTGGCCAGCGGAATCGACGAGCTTCGGCACGGCGTTCTTCTGCAGCGTCGGCACAGCGGCCTGCTTCTGCTTGTCGTTCAGCGTCTTGTTCTCGGACAGCGCGTCCGAGAGGATCGCCGGGACGAGCTGCTTCGACTGCATCTGCGCGCTGTTACCGATCGCACCGACCAGCTTCTGCGCGTCGATTGCCTCGAGCAGGTCCTTGATCGCGGCTTGCTTGGCCGGATCAACCGGTGCTGCTGCGGCCGCCGGTGCGGCCGACTGTGCAGGCGCCTGGTTCTGAAGCGACTGAGCCATCGCGATAGTCGGCACGAAAGCGGCCAGCAACATCCACTGCTTGAAACGTCCTTGCATCATTACTCCCTGTAAAAAATTTCCAGTTCGCCACTGGCGACGAGCCTTTGCGCGTCGATCCGATGCCGGCCTCGCGTCATGCGAGGCGCAAGCGCCGGCAACGAGCTCAAGTCGCGCAGCTTAACCAATTCGAGCTTTCAAAAGCGATACGAGAGACCCGCGACACAAAAAATATCAGGCGCTTTCTCCGCCTTCACCGTTTTCCGCGTCGCCCGGCCGGGCTGCATCGTTCGAACCCGAGTCCGAGCCGGCGTCACCTTCGAGCTCGGCCTCGGCTTCGGCGATATGCTGCAGTCCCGACAACTTCGTTCCCTCATCGAGGCTGATGAGTGTAACACCTTGCGTTGCCCGGCCCATCTCGCGGATTTCGGAAACTCGCGTGCGAATGAGCACGCCGGATGTGGTGATCAGCATGATCTCGCTTTCCGGCTCGACCAGGGTCGCCGCGACGACACGGCCATTGCGTTCCGATGTCTGGATCGCGATCATGCCCTTCGTGCCGCGGCCGTGACGCGTGTATTCGTTGATCGGCGTGCGCTTGCCATAGCCGTTCTCGGTGGCCGTTAGCACCGACTGGTTCTCGCCGCCCGCCACCAGCATCGCGATGACCTGCTGCCCGTCTTCCAGCTGCATGCCCCGCACGCCGCGCGCCTCGCGGCCCATCGCGCGCACGTCGTTTTCATCGAAACGAACCGCCTTGCCCGCGTCCGAGAACAGCATGACATCGTGCTCGCCATCGGTGATCGCCGCGCCGATGAGGTAATCGCCCTCGTCCAGCCCGACCGCGATGATGCCCTTCTTCATCGGACGGCTGAATGCTTCGAGCGGCGTCTTCTTGACCGTGCCGAGCGACGTGGCCATGAACACGTACTTGTCCGCCGAGAATTCCTTCACCGGCAGTACGACGTTGATCTTCTCGCCGTCCTGCAGCGGGAACATGTTGACGATTGGACGGCCACGCGCGTTGCGCGAGCCCTGCGGCACTTCATACACCTTGACCCAGTACACGCGGCCGCGATTGGAGAAGCACAGCATGTGATCGTGCGTGTTCGCGATGAAGAGCGTGTCGATCCAGTCGTCTTCCTTCATCTGCGTCGCCTGCTTGCCGCGTCCGCCGCGCTTCTGCGCGCGATATTCGGAAAGCGGCTGCGACTTCACGTAGCCCGAGTGCGACATGGTCACGACCATTTCCTGCGGCGTGATCAGGTCTTCCGTGTTGAGTTCCGTCGCGTTCATCTCGATGCGCGAGCGGCGGTCGTCGCCGAACTCGGCGCGCACCTGGCCCAGTTCCTCGACGATCATCTGGCGGATGCGCTCCGGCCGCGCGAGGATATCGAGCAGGTCGGCGATCTGCGCCATCACCTCGCGATACTCGCTCGTGATCTTGTCCTGTTCGAGGCCGGTCAGGCGCTGCAGACGCATCTGCAGGATTTCCTGCGCCTGGACGTCCGACAATTTATACAGACCGTCCGCCTGGAGGCCGTAGGCCGGGTTCAACCCTTCCGGACGATATGCCAGGCGACCACCCGACGCCTCGGTCTCGGCGCGCGTCAGCATGTCGCGCACGAGCGACGAATCCCACGGACGCGCCATCAATTCCTGCTTCGCGATAGGCGGCGTCGGCGCGGCCTTGATGATCGCGATGAACTCGTCGATATTCGCGAGCGCGACGGCGAGACCCTCGAGCACGTGCCCGCGGTCGCGCGCCTTGCGCAGTTCGTATACAGTGCGCCGCGTCAGCACTTCCCGTCGATGCGACAGGAAGCACTCGATCATTTCCTTCAGATTCAGCAGCTTGGGCTGGCCGTCGACGAGCGCGACCAGGTTCATGCCAAACGTGTCCTGAAGCTGCGTCTGCTTGTACAGGTTGTTCAGAATGACTTCAGGCACTTCGCCGCGCTTCAACTCGATCACGACACGCATGCCGGATTTGTCGGATTCGTCGCGGATATCGGAAATGCCTTCCAGCTTCTTCTCGTTGACGAGTTCGGCGATGCGCTCGAGCAGCGTGCGCTTGTTCACCTGATACGGAATCTCGTCGACGATGATCGCCATGCGCTGACCGCGGTCGATCTCCTCGAAGTGCGTGGCCGCGCGCATGACGACGCGTCCGCGTCCCGTGCGGTAGCCGTCGCGCACGCCCGCCACGCCGTAGATGATGCCGGCCGTCGGGAAATCGGGCGCCGGCACGATCTCGATGAGTTCGTCGACGGTGGCTTCGGGCGTATTCAGCAGATGCAGACAGGCGTCGACGATTTCGCGCAGATTGTGCGGCGGAATGTTGGTCGCCATGCCGACCGCGATGCCGGCCGAGCCGTTGATCAGCAGATTGGGGATACGCGCCGGAAGAACGAGCGGCTCGTTTTCGCTGCCGTCGTAGTTCGGGCCGAAGTCGACGGTTTCCTTGTCGATGTCGGCCAGCAGTTCGTGGCCGATCTTCGCCATGCGAATTTCGGTGTAGCGCATGGCCGCGGCGTTGTCGCCATCGACCGAACCGAAGTTGCCCTGGCCGTCCACCAGCATGTAGCGCAGCGAGAACGGCTGCGCCATGCGAACGATCGTCTCGTAGACGGAGGCGTCGCCGTGAGGATGGTATTTACCGATGACGTCGCCGACGATACGCGCCGATTTCTTGTACGGGCGGTTCCAGTCGTTGTTCAGTTCGTGCATCGAGTAGAGCGCCCGACGATGCACCGGCTTCAAGCCATCGCGGACATCGGGAAGCGCGCGCCCGACGATCACGCTCATCGCGTAATCGAGATACGAACGGCGCATTTCCTCCTCTAGGGAGATTGGCAGAGTCTCTTTGGCGAATTGATCCATTATCCGTGTCTTGAACTTTGCAGCGGCGACACGGCAGCGCGCGCGGCGATTTCGCGAGACCCGCCCGCCAGCCGCGCGACATGCGCCGGCGTGGCGCGTAGCCGACGTACGCTGCGCGCCGCGTATGCAGCGCATGCCTTTTCCTGTGCTGCGAACGCAACACAATCAGAAGATTCTACCATGCGCGACATTCGCGCCCGGACGCATGCTGTATACATACAGTGTGACGACTAAACACACTGTGTAACGAAGCGCTGATCCGCAATGTGTTCGCCGACTTCGCAATACGCAACGCTGTACCAATTACTTACAAAAAGCGCGGAACGTTTTCCGTCAAATCGTCACTTGGGCGGGCTATCATGCCGCCTCGCCGTTCTGCTGATCGCAAAAGTACTCGCGATAAAAATACGCAGGAAATCGCTTTCGGGCACGCAAAGTGCGCACGTTTCGCGCCTTCTTCTCGCCCTGACCGCCTCCTGTCCCTTCTTGTTGCGCATGCACCACATACGGTTGCGGGCGTACTGCGTGCGGGGATATTTTTATCGTTGCAAGGGAACGATATGGCAAAATGCCAACGCACAAAGTTAGACACTGCTCGAAGTCTACACAGCGCGTTTTGTTCCGTAGGGAATGTTATACTTCGAGCAATGTATGACTTGTCTTCGTCTACAGGCTCGCAGTAAACCTGCGGTAATCTCAATTTCGAGAGGAGAAATATGAATAAACTTTCAAAGCTCGCGTTCATTGCAGCTACCGCAGTTATGGCTGCATCGGCCTCGGCACAGTCGGTGCCGGCCTCGCGACAAGCCGTGAATGACAACTGGGTGAACGGTACGGGCGAGTATGTGTGGATGAACGGCACGAACGAACTGTGCTGGCGCGACGCATTCTGGACCCCGGCTACGGCAAACGCAAAGTGCGATGGCGCGCTGGTCGCGCAAGCACCGACGCCGCCGGCACCGGTCGCTCCGCCGCCCGCTATCACGAGCCAGAAGGTTACCTACCAGGCTGACGCTCTGTTCGACTTCGACAAGGCTGTCCTGAAGCCGGCTGGTAAGCAGCAACTGGACGATCTCGCATCGAAGATCGGCGCGCTGAACCTCGAAGTCGTGGTTGCAACGGGTTACACCGACCGCATCGGTTCGGACAAGTACAACGACCGTCTGTCGCTGCGCCGTGCGCAAGCTGTCAAGGCTTACCTGGTCAGCAAGGGCATCGAAGCCAACCGCATCTACACGGAAGGCAAGGGCAAGCGCGACCCGGTCACGAAGGGTTCCTGCACGCAGAAGAACCGCAAGCAACTCATCGCCTGCCTCGCACCGGATCGTCGCGTGGAAGTCGAAGTTGTCGGTACGACGCGTCAGCCGCAGCAGTAATCGCGAGCTGGATTGCCGCAGATCAAACCCCCGCCTCGGCGGGGGTTTTTTTATGCCTGAAGCTTTTCGCCCGTCCGTTCAGTTGACCGCCGATTCGGGTAGGCTTTCCTATTCCGCTTTTTGCCCGCCCATTGCGGCGCCTATATACTCGGTCCTAATCGATTCACGACCCAATAAGGCACTTTCCGAACATGACCAATGTCGATCCCCACGAACTGCAGAAATTCAGCGAGCTCGCGCATCGCTGGTGGGACCCGAACGCCGAGTTCAAGCCGTTGCACGAACTGAATCCGGTACGGCTCGACTGGATCGACGCGCACGCGCATTTGATGAGCAAGCGTGTCCTCGACATCGGCTGCGGCGGCGGCATTCTGTCGGAGTCGATGGCAACGCGCGGCGCGAGCGTGAAAGGCATCGATCTGTCGTCGAGCGCGCTGGGCGTCGCCGATCTGCATAGCCTCGAAAGCGGTGTCGAAGTGGCGTACGAGGAGATTTCGGCCGAGGCGCTCGCCGCGCGCGAACCCGGCTCGTACGATGTCGTCACCTGCATGGAAATGCTCGAGCACGTGCCGAATCCTGCTGGCACCGTCGCGGCGTGCGCCGCGCTCGTGAAGCCGGGCGGCTGGGTTTTCTTCTCTACGCTGAACCGCAACGCGAAGGCGTATCTCTTCGCTGTCATCGGTGCGGAATACATCGCGCGCATGCTGCCTCGCGGCACGCACGATTACGCTCGCTTCATCAAGCCGTCGGAGCTTGCCACGTTCGCGCGCGCGACTTCGCTTCAGCCCGTCGACATCAAGGGCATCACGTATCGGCCGATCTCCAAGCACTTCGCTCTGTCAAACGACACGAGCATCAACTACATGATGGCTTGCCGCCGCGAAGCCTGACGCCATGATCAACGAAGATCCCTTGTCCACGGGCACCATCGATACCAAGCCCCTCCCGGAAGATACGACTCCCCTGCCCCAGCGCCTCGCCGAAGGCGACGGCCTCGGGCTGTGCCAGGCCGTGCTGTTCGACCTCGACGGCACCATCGCCGATACCGCGCCCGATCTCATCGCCGCGGTGAACAAGATGCGCCACGACCGTGGCCTCGAAATGCGTCCGCTCGAAACGCTGCGTCCGTATGCGTCGGCGGGCGCGCGCGGCCTTTTGGGCGGTGCGTTCGAGATTGGGCCGGAGCATCACGAGTTCACCGCGATGCGCGACGAATTTCTCGCCAATTACGAGGCCGATCTGTGCATCGAGACGACGCTGTTTCCAGGCATCGCCGAGATCCTCGATCAGCTCGATGCGCGCGGCGTGCGCTGGGGCATCGTCACGAACAAGGTGACGCGGCTCGCGGCGCCGCTCGTCGGCCTGCTCGGTCTCGACGCGCGCGCGGGCTGCCTCGTGTGCGGCGACACCACGCCGCATTCGAAACCGCATCCCGCGCCGCTTTTGCACGCGGCGGAACTGCTGGATGTCGCGCCGGAGCGCATCGTCTATGTCGGCGATGATCTGCGCGACGTGCAGGCCGGCTTCGCGGCGGGCATGATCACGGTGGCGGCGGCTTACGGCTATTGCGGCGATGACATTCCACCGCGCCGCTGGCACGCCAATCACGTCGTGGATTCGCCGGAAGAACTGCAGCATCTTCTGCGCGATATCGCGTAAGCGCGGCGCCAGGGCAGTGCCTTGAATTGCGCGCCATTCGCCTCATATGGTTTTTCGTGGGATAATTTCAGTTCCGCTTCGGGGGCGACCTGGTTTCGACAGGGGTTGTGAAGCGGTCAGGGCATACCGAGGACCCGTCACCTCGTTAATCAATGGGAAAAACGTAACTGCAAACGACGATACGTTCGCACTGGCAGCCTAAGGGCTAGCCGTCCTCTCACTAATTCGCTGACGGGTTAGGGTAGCAATACCACGAGAGGTCATATACGTCAGATAAGCCTTTGCGGCGTCACGACGCCAAGGTCGAAAATTTAGTGAATCGCCGTAACGCAGCGTGTTCGTCCGCGTCGTTGCGGTTAAATCAAAAGACAGAACTAAGTATGTAGAACTGGTCGTAGAGCGCTTCTGGACGCGGGTTCGATTCCCGCCGCCTCCACCAAAACACCCCGCTGAAACCCGCGATCGCGCAAGCATCGCGGGTTTTTCTTTGGGCGCGCGGCAGGCGAAAAAAAGCCCCGCGCGGGGCGGGGCAAACATCCTTGAGAGACGTAGCGACGACAGAGACAGCCTTCACTACGTCCGACAGAATAGGCGGTTCGGCGACGTGCTCGTATCAGACCGGTCTGAAAGTCACTGCTTCGCGTCAATTATCACAGTCTCTGTCCGTCACATTCGGTCACTCTCCACCCGAGAACGACCAATCAGAAAGCTCCCATTTCTGGCGTTCCGACTTAGATTTATTCTGGTTCCGCATCTTGATCCTGTTGTCAGTCAGCAGCAAATCAAGTGCCATTCCAAGTACTTTGACCTCGCCTCGTGCGAGGTCTTTTTTTTTGCACCATGGACACGCGCGACGAATCCTGCGCAACGTGCACGATCAGGCGAAAGATAGCGGGAAAAGAGGAAGACGTGCGCAGCGGTTGCGCGACAGAAACAGGCCGGAGACAAGCCAGTCACGGCGCGCGAGCATGCGCGCCGCGTTACAGACGACGCTCAGTTGGAACCGTCCTTCGGACATTTCAGATTGCAGCCTTCGGGATCGCCGTTGTCACCTCGGCGGCGCATCGCCGACTTGCCATTCTGAAACTTCTCCGACGGCGCGGACGCGGCGAACTGCATCTGCGGATGTTCGTTGAGACGGAATTGATCTTGCAGAATGCCGCCCGGCATGCCCGGGGAATTCTGGGCGAAGGCGACAGGAACCAGATACATCGCGCCGGCGACGAGCGCGGCGGAGGAACAAGCGAGCAACGAGAGTTTCATGGCGGTTTATCGCGCGGGGAAATCGCGCCTGGAGCAGTAAAGTCGACAGCAAGCCGTTAGGTTAACCCAATTCGCTGTCGAAGGCAGTTTTACACGCCCCCCGCTCTCTTACCGCGCGTTTCCTGTCTTCGTCACGCGCTTGCTTCAGCCGCGCAATCCTTCGTCGACATCGACGAGCGAGCCGCAGCTCGCCGGATCGTAGCCCTCCAGATGCGCCACGCTGTCGGTGAATCCTTCGCTACGCAGAATGCGCAACACCGACGCGAGGCGCGCTTCGTCGAGCCGCGCACGCTCGCAGGCGAAGAAATAATCCTCGTGGACGATCGGAATGAAATCGAGCGCGAAATGCTGCGCGGCCGGCTGCACGCCGAAGCCGAGATCCGCCATGCCGCTCGCGACGAACGCGGCGATCGCCGAATGCGTGAGCTCGGTCGTCGCATAGCCGTTGATCTGGTCCGGATCGACGCCCACGCTCCGCAACGACAGATCGAGCAGCATGCGCGTGCCGGAACCCGGCTGTCGATTGACGAAGCGCACGTCGCCGCGCGCGAGATCGCGCAGGCCGGAGATGTGCTTCGGATTACCCTTTGGCAGAAAAAGTCCCTGCGTGCGCCGCGTGAGCCGAATCAACTGATGCTTGTTGCGGTCCAGATACGGCCGATAGATGTCCGCGCACGTCGAACGGAATTCGCCGATCGGCAAATGGAAGCCTGCCAGTTCGCACTCGCCGCGCGCAAGCGCGCTCACCGCCTCGGCGCTTTCGCGGTATTTGATGTCGACCGGCACGCGCTGGTCGCCGAGCGCGCGCACGAGCGTCGCGACCGCATAGCCGTGCGACGCATGAATCCGCACCTGCGTCACGCCACCCGCGAGACGCCGGTTCAGCTCGAGGGCGACATCGTTCGCCACGGCCTGCAACGGCGCTTCGAGCCGGTCGCCGCAGACGCGTTGTGCGCGCAGCACGGACTCGCCGAGTTCCGACAGCACCGACCCGCGCCCGCGCGATTTGGTGATCAGCGCGCCGCCGAGACGCACCTCGATTTCGCGCAGCAAACCCCACGCGTGCCGATAGGACAAACCCTTAGCGTTCGCGGCATTCGCGATGCTGCCCGTCTGCGCGACGAGCTGTAAAAGCGGCACAACCGCGCTGAGACTGGTTTCCCGGCCGTCGGCGTCCCGCAGGACCAGTTCGGCCCGGCATTCGACGTCCACCATATGCACTCCCCCTTCCTATTGCCAAGATATATCACCACGCCTATTGTTCTCGTACAAGCTCGGCACCCTTAATTATATCGAGCCGAATATGTACCAACAAAACATATGCCGAGCGTTGGAGGAGCCCCATGACACATCCGCAGCTTTCCGCCGCTGCATCCGTTGAACTCGTGCGTCGCCACGCGGTACAGGGTGCGACGCTGATGACCATTCTTCACGCCATCCAGGACGAAGTCGGCTATGTGCCGGACGCCGTCGTCGCGCCGCTCGCGCAGACGCTGTCGCTGTCGCGGGCGGAGGTGCATGGCGTCATCACCTATTACCATCACTTCCGCTCCGCGCCGCCCGCACGCGTGACCGTGCAGTTGTGCCGCGCGGAAGCCTGCCGCAGCATGGGCACGGAAGCGCTGAAAGACCACATCGAGGGGCACACGGGTTGCCGCTTCGACAGCGGCCACGCGGAAGACACCGAGCTCGAATCGGTGTATTGCCTCGGCCAGTGCGCGCTGTCTCCGTCGATGATGATCAACGGTGAACTGCACGCGCGCGTGACGCCGGCGAAGTTTGATCGCCTTTATGCCGCTGCGCAAACGAAAGTCGCGGAGGTGACGGCATGACGCGCATTTACGTTCCCATCGATTCGTCTGCGCTCGCGCTTGGCGCCGATGCCGTGGCCGAAGCCATCGCGAGCGAAGCGCAAAAGCGCGGGCTCGACGTGCAACTCGTGCGCAACGGGTCGCGCGGGCTCCTCTATCTCGAACCGCTCGTCGAAGTCGAGACGCCGGACGGGCGCATCGGTTATTCGAACGTCGAGGCCGACGATGTCGCCGCGCTCTTCGACGCCGGCTTTCACGAAGGCCGGGCGCATGACAAGAACGTCGGTGTGGTCGACGAGATTCCGTATCTCAAGAATCAGCAGCGTCTGACGTTCGCGCGCATCGGCATCACGGACCCGCTGTCCATCGACGATTACGTGGCGCTCGGCGGCCTTCAGGGGCTGCGCAACGTGCTCGAGATGAACGGCGACGCCGTCTGCGAAGCGCTGCTCGATTCCGGCCTGCGTGGCCGCGGCGGCGCGGCGTTCCCCGCGGGCATCAAGTGGAAGACCGTGCGCGCGGCGCTCGCGGATCAGAAGTACATCGTCTGCAACGCGGACGAAGGCGACTCGGGCACGTTCTCCGACCGCCTCGTGATGGAAAGCGATCCGTACATGCTGATCGAAGGCATGATCATCGCCGGCGTGGCGACGGGCGCGACCCAGGGCTACATCTACGTGCGCAGCGAGTATCCGCATTCCATCGCGATGCTGAACCGCGCGATCGACCGCGCACGCGACGCGGGCTGGCTCGGCGCGAGCGTGCTCGGCAGCTCGCACGCGTTCGATCTGTACGTCGCGAAGGGCGCGGGCTCCTACGTGTGCGGCGAGGAAACGGCGCTGCTCGAATCGCTCGAAGGCAAGCGCGGCATCGTGCGCGCGAAGCCGCCGGTGCCGGCGCTCGTCGGCCTGTACGGCAAGCCGACCGTCATCAACAACGTCATCACGCTCGCGACCGTGCCGGTCATCTTCGCGAAGGGCGCGGCGTTCTATCGCGATTACGGCATGGGCCGCTCGCGCGGCACGCTGCCCTTCCAGATCGCGGGCAACGTGAAGCAAGGCGGCCTCGTGGAACTCGCGTTCGGCGTGACGCTGCGCGAGCTGATCTACACCTACGGCGGCGGCACGGCGAGCGGCCGTCCGGCGCGCGCGGTGCAGGTGGGCGGTCCGCTCGGCACGTATCTGCCGGAAAGCCAGTGGGACATTCCGCTCGACTACGAGGAATACGCGAAGGTCGGCGCGGTGGTCGGCCACGGCGGGCTCGTGATCCATGACGACACATCGAATCTCGCCGAGCTCGCGCAATACGCGATGCACTTCTGCGCGATCGAATCGTGCGGCAAGTGCACGCCGTGCCGCATCGGCTCGACGCGCGGCGAAGAGGTCATCGCGAAGATCCGCGAAGGCGATACGTCGGTGAAGCAGATCACGCTGCTGCGCGAGTTGTGCGACACGATGATCTCCGGTTCGCTCTGCGCGATGGGCGGCATGACGCCGTTCCCGGTGGTGTCCGCGCTCGATCACTTCCCGGAAGATTTCGGCCTGCCCCGCTCGCCGGTTCAGAAAGCCGCATAAGAAACAGGAGACGACAATGTCCAATACCATCAACGGCTGCGGCTCCGGCAACTGCGCGTGCAAGAGCGCCGCATCGGTGCAGCGCCGCGATCCGTTCGACGATACCGACTACGGCACGCCGCTGCGCCACGCCGATATCGACGTCACGCTCGAAATCGACGGCCAGGCGGTCACGGTGCCCGCAGGCACGTCGGTGATGCGCGCCGCGATCGAAGCCGGCGTCAACGTGCCGAAGCTCTGCGCGACAGATTCCCTGGAGCCGTGGGGCTCGTGCCGCCTGTGCCTCGTCGAGATCGAAGGCAAGCGCGGCTATCCCGCTTCCTGCACGACGCCCGTCGAAGCGGGCATGAAAGTGCGCACGCAAAGCGACAAGCTGCAATCGCTGCGCAAGAACGTGATGGAGCTGTACATCTCCGATCACCCGCTCGACTGCCTCACCTGCCCCGCCAACGGCGACTGCGAACTGCAGGACATGGCGGGCGTGGTCGGCCTGCGCGAAGTGCGTTACGGCTACGAAGGCGCAAACCACCTGAAGGACAAGAAGGACGAGTCGAATCCGTACTTCACGTACGATCCGTCGAAGTGCATCGTCTGCAATCGCTGCGTGCGCGCGTGCGAGGAAACGCAAGGTACGTTCGCGCTGACGATCGCCGGACGCGGCTTCGAATCGCGCGTCGCCGCGAGCGAAAACGTGCCGTTCATGGAATCGGAGTGCGTGTCGTGCGGCGCCTGCGTCGCTGCGTGCCCGACCGCGACGCTGCAGGAAAAGAGCGTGATCATGCTCGGCCAGGCGGAGCATTCGGCCATCACGACGTGCGCGTACTGCGGCGTCGGCTGCTCGCTCAAGGCGGAGATGAAGGGCAACACCGTCGTGCGCATGACGCCGAACAAGAACGGCCAGGCGAACGAAGGCCACGCGTGCGTGAAGGGCCGCTTCGCATGGGGCTATGCCACGCACAAGGACCGCATCACGAAGCCGATGATCCGCGCGAAGATCACCGATCCGTGGCGCGAAGTGTCGTGGGAAGAAGCGCTCAACTATGCGGCGAGCGAGTTCCGCCGCATCCAGGACAAGTACGGGCGCGATTCGATCGGCGGCATCACGTCGTCGCGCTGCACGAACGAAGAGACGTACCTCGTGCAGAAGCTCGTGCGCGCCGCGTTCGGCAACAACAACGTCGATACCTGCGCGCGCGTGTGCCACTCGCCGACGGGCTACGGCCTCAAGTCGACGCTCGGCGAATCGGCGGGCACGCAGACGTTCGCATCGATCGAGCAATCGGATGTGATCGTCGTCATGGGCGCGAATCCGACCGACGGCCACCCGGTCTTCGGCTCGCGTCTCAAGCGCCGGGTGCGCGAAGGCGCGAAGCTCATCGTGATCGACCCGCGCCGTATCGATATCGTCGATACGCCGCACGTGAAAGCGCAGTACCACCTGCAATTGCGTCCGGGCACGAACGTCGCGATGGTCAACTCGCTCGCGCACGTGATCGTCACCGAAGGCCTGCTGAAGGAAGACTTCATCGCCGAGCGCTGCGAGACGCGCGCGTTCGACCAGTGGCGCGAATTCGTCGCGCGCGAGGAGAACTCGCCCGAAGCGATGGAAGCCACGACCGGCGTGCCGGCCGACAAGGTCCGCGAAGCCGCGCGCGTCTACGCGACGGGCGGCAACGGCGCGATCTACTACGGTCTCGGCGTGACCGAGCATGCGCAAGGCTCGACGGCGGTGATGGGCATCGCGAACCTCGCGATGGCAACGGGCAACGTCGGACGCGAAGGCGTCGGCGTGAATCCGCTGCGCGGCCAGAACAACGTGCAGGGTTCGTGCGACATGGGCTCGTTCCCGCACGAGCTGCCGGGCTATCGCCATATCGGCGACGCGGCGACGCGCTCGCTCTTCGAGGAAGCGTGGGACGTGAAGCTCCATCCGGAGCCGGGCCTGCGCATCCCGAACATGTTCGATGCCGCAATGCACGGCACCTTCATGGGCCTCTACTGCCAGGGCGAGGACATCGTCCAGTCCGATCCGAACACGCAGCATGTCGGCGCGGCGCTGTCGGCGATGGAATGCATCGTCGTGCAGGACATCTTCCTGAACGAAACCGCGAAGTACGCGCACGTTCTGCTGCCCGGCTCGACCTTCCTCGAAAAGGACGGCACCTTCACCAACGCCGAGCGCCGCATCTCGCGCGTGCGCAAGGTGATGCCGCCGCTCGCGGGCTATTCGGACTGGGAAGTGACGATCAAACTCTCGCGCGCGCTCGGCTACGAGATGAACTACGCGAACCCGTCCGAGATCATGGACGAGATCGCGCGTCTCACGCCGACCTTCCACGGCGTCTCCTACGATCGCATCGACGAGCTCGGCAGCATCCAATGGCCGTGCAACGAGAAGGCGCCGGACGGCACGCCGACGATGCACATCGACGAGTTCGTGCGCGGCAAGGGGCGCTTCGTCATCACGAAGTTCATCGCGACACCCGAGAAGGTCACGCGCAAGTATCCGCTGCTGCTCACGACCGGGCGCATCCTGTCGCAGTACAACGTCGGCGCGCAGACACGCCGCACGGAGAACTCGCGCTGGCATGAAGAGGACCGGCTGGAGATTCATCCGGTGGACGCGGAAGATCGCGGCATCAAGGAAGACGACTGGGTCGGCATCGAGTCGCGCGCGGGGCAGACCGTGCTGCGCGCGAAGATCTCCGAGCGCATGCAGCCGGGCGTCGTCTACACGACGTTCCACTTCCCGGAATCGGGCGCGAACGTCATCACGACGGACTCGTCCGACTGGGCGACCAACTGTCCGGAGTACAAGGTGACGGCGGTGCAGGTGATGCCGGTGGAACAGCCGTCGCAATGGCAGAAGGACTACTCGCGCTTCAACACGCAACAGCTCGAACTGATGAACATGCGCGATGTCGCGCCGACCACTTCAGGGAAATGAGCAATGGATGTCGATAACCTGATCGAGATGGCGAACCGCATCGGCGAATTCTTCGATTCGATGCCGGACCGCGCCGAAGCCGTCGACAGCGTCGCGGATCATATCCGGCGCTTCTGGGAGCCGCGCATGAGGATCGCGATTCTCACCGCGCTGGACAATCCGGAAGCGAGCGCGACGATGGAGCCGATCGTGCGCGAAGCGCTCAACCTGCACAAGGCCGATCTTCAGCCGAAGACCGCGACCGCCTGACGTCGTTCATCGAGCCGGTCGAGCCCCGCACTGCGTCAGCACTGCGGGGCTTTTTCAATCCTCGCGATACTCGCGCTCGACGGGCCGCTCCGCGCTCGTGTCCTGCGCGCCGAACCACGTTTCGCAGTGACGCAGCAGCCCATGCACATCCGACGGCGCACGCCCGCGCGCGGCGATATAGCCATCGGGCCGCACGAGATAGAAGGCGGGACGCGTGCGGCCGTAGTTGTCGGTGAGTGAGTTCGCGCCCTCGCCGCGCGTATCGGTGATGCGCCACACGCGCACGGCGTTCGGCATGATCGCGTCGATGGACTTGGCGAGGCCGTCGAGGTCCGGATCGCGCATCGCGTGCGCGACGGTGATGGTCGCGGGCGCGAGCGCGATGTCGTCCTCGCCCGACGGATTCACGAGCAGAAAGAGCGAGAAGCAGCCCGGATCGTGCAGATCGTAGAGACAGCCGACGCCCGGCAGACGCCCGAGCGGCCCGTCGACGACATGCACGCGCGCATCGGGCGCGCGCTCCCCCGCGCGCGGGCCGCCGTCGAGCAGACGCTCCAGCGTGAGCGGGCTCTTGCGATAGTTGATCGACAGCTCGCTCACGGTGCGGCGCATCGCGTCGCGCAACGGGCCGATCGCCGCGAGCGCGGGCATCACGTGCTCGCGCATCAGCTTCATCGGGCCGTGCTCGGCGCCCGCCATCTGCGTGAGCATGCTGGTCTGGCGCAGCACGTCGCGCTCGATCGGATGCCGCTCCGTGTGATAGCTGTCGAGCAGGCGCTCGGGCGCGCCGCCCGCGAGCATGCGCGCGATCTTCCAGCCGAGATTGAACGCTTCCTGGATGCCGGTGTTCATGCCCTGCGCGCCGGCAGGACTGTGCACGTGCGCGGAATCGCCCGCGAGGAACACGCGGTCCACACGCAGGCGATCGACCATGCGGCTGTTCAGATGAAAGTACGACGACCACGTGAGATTCGACAGCGCGATCTTGTGATGCACGCGCCGCTCGATGAGCGCGCGGCATTCCTCGATCGTCGGGCCGCGCCTGGCTTCCCCCGCGTTCACGATGTTGGCCACCGGCGCCGGCAGATCCGCGATCAGGCGCGCGCGGTCGTTGCCCATCGGGAAGAGCGCGGCGAGCCCTTCGCCGGACGCGAAGATATGAAACTCGTCGTCGGGCCAGTCGGAGTCGGCCTGGAGATCGGCGAGCAGATACGTTTGATCGAAGGTCTTGCCGTCGAAGCCGATGCCGAGCCGATGCCGCACGAAGCTGTGCGCGCCGTCCGCCGCGACCAGATAGGAAGGCCGCAGCAGTTCATCGCGTCCGTTCGGATGGCGCAGCGTCGCCTGCAAGCCGGCGGAGCCCTGCGAGAGATCGACGAGTTCGACGCCGCGCTCGACGGCGACGCGATAGCCCGCGAGATGCTGCGCGAGCAGGCGTTCGGTCTGCGATTGTTCGAGAAAGAGCAGATACGGATAGCGCGTCTGCAGCGGATCGAAGTCGAGGCGCGCGAGGCGCTGCCCGTTCGAATAGAGGTTCGCGACGCGCGCGCGATGGCCGAGCTCGAGGAACGGCTTGACGACGCGATGCTGCTCGAAGAGTTCGAGCGTGCGCGCCTGAATGCCGATCGCGCGTGAATGCGGCGAGGGCTCGCGCGCCTTGTCGACGAGCCGGACCGGAATGTGCGCGCGGGCGAGGCTCATCGCGGCGGCGAGGCCCGTCGGACCGGCGCCGACGATCAGAACGGGCGCCACGTCCAGCTTGTCGTCCGGATTCAGCTTTGGCGCGAACATGCGTTCCTCCTGAAACGTCACGCGCTCTAGTGTACGCCCGCGATGTTCGCTTTCGGCGCGGCAGGCTCGTGCTCAGTGCGCGTGCCCGCGCTCGGTCAGCACGCATGCGTGGCAGGACTCGCCGAACTCCACCTGCACGGTCGCGTGATGCATCGCGTAATCGCGGCGCAGCGTCGTGACGACGTCCTGCACGAACGCATCGCCCGGATGGCCGTCCGGCATCACGAGATGCACGGTAAGCGCGTTCTCCGTCGTCGAGAGCGCCCAGACGTGCAGGTCGTGGACGTCGCGCACGCCGGGAAGCCGCTTCAGATACCCCTCGATGCGCGACAGGTCGACGGAAGGCGGCACGGCGGCCATCGCGAGGCGCATCGCGTCGCGCCCGAGGCCCCACGTGCCATAGACGATCACCGCCACGACGATCAGGCTCATCAGCGGATCGAGCCAGCTTGCGCCCGTGAACAGGATGATGAGGCCGCTCACCGCGACGGCGGCGGAAATGGCGGCATCGGCGGCCATGTGCAGGAAGGCGCCGCGCACGTTGAGGTCTTCCTTGCTGCCGCGCATGAAGAGCCACGCGGAAAAGCCGTTCACGACGAGGCCGAGCATCGCGACGATGAACACGTCGAGCCCCGCGACGGGCGCCGGATTGATGAGGCGCTGGATCGCCTCCAGCACGATCGCGCCGCACGCGAAGAGCAGGAGTGCCGCGTTGGCGAGCGATGCCAGAATCGACGAGCTGCCGAGGCCGAAGGTATAGCGCGCGTTCGGCTTGCGCTTGCCGAGCCACACGGCGCCCCAGGCAAGCAGGAGGCCGAGCACGTCGGAGAGGTTGTGGCCGGCATCGGCGAGCAGCGCGGTGGAATGCGCGAGAAAGCCGTAGATGGCCTGCACGACCACGATCAGCACATTCAGGCCGACCGCGAGCGCGAATGTGCGGCCCTGCCCTTCCTGCGGCGCGTGGTGATGATGATGGCCATGGCCATGATCGTGCGCATGGCCGTGTTCATGGCCGTGCGCGTGCTCATGCGGATGGTCGTGTTCTTCGTGCTGATGCGTACTCATCGGTGTGCTCGTGGTTCGGTGGCGTTCATTCGATATCCGTGGCGTCGGCCTGCGGCTCGGCGACATGCTCCAGCAGCTCGCCCAGCATCGCGCTGATGTGGCGGTCGGCCGCCACGTAGAAGACCTGCTTGCCCTGGCGTTCGGCCCGCACGATCCGCGCCGCACGCAACAGCCGCAAGTGATGGCTCACGAGCGATGCCGACAGCCCGAGCAATTCCGCGATCGCCCCGACCGCGCGCCGCTGTTCGACGCACGCGAGGACGATGCGCAGGCGCGTCGGGTCGCCGAGCAGGCGGAACAGGTCGGCGAGCGGCACGACGCGGTCGTCGGAGGTGATCGCGCCGGCGGCGGGGGACGGTTCGGAAGACATGGATATCTATAACATATGAATATGTGTTCATATGTTAAGTGCCATTGCCGCAACATGTCAACCGCGCTTCTCCGGGCGAGCGGCGCGGGTGTGGGAAAATGCGGGGTTTGCTTTTCCGGGCATGTCGTTCCTTTTCTGTCATGGACACTGTTTTCGCCCGTGGTTTCGCGGCCCATCGTGACGGCCGCCTGACCGACGCGGAGCGCGACTATCAGGCCGCGCTTGCCGCCGAACCCTATCACGTCGACGCGTTGCATTATCTCGGCGTGCTGCGCCATCAGCAGGGCCAGCACGCGGAGGCGGCCGAGCTCGTGCGCCGCGCCGTCGACCTGCGCCCGACCGATGCCGGCCTGCAACTGAACCTCGGCAACGCGCTGAAGGCGCTCGGCCGCCTCGACGACGCCATCGAGCGCTTTCGCAACGCGCTCACGCTCGCGCCGGGCTTTCCGCTCGCGCAGTACAACCTGGGCAACGCCTACACGGCGGCGGGCCGTCACGAAGACGCCGCCGACGCCTTCGAGAAAGTCCTGCGCCTGCAGCCCAACGATCCGGCCGCGTGGAACAATTTCGGCAATGCGCTTTCGTCGCTGCGCCGCTTCAAGGACGCCGCGCAGGCGTTCAAGCGCACGCTCGCGCTGCGCCCGCGTCATGCCGGCGCGCACAACAATCTCGGCATGGCGCTGAACGCGCTCGGCGACACGCTCGGCGCGATCGCGCACTTTCGCGCCGCGCTCGACGTCGAGCCGAACTACGTCGCCGCGCATTTCAATCTCGGCAATCTGCTCGACGCGAACGGCCATCCCGACGACGCGCTGCCCGTGCTCCAGAAGACGGTCGCGTTGCAGCCGCGCTTCGCGCCCGGACATTTCGGGCTCGGCCACGCGCTCGCGAAGCTCGGCCGTCACGAGGATGCCGTGCCGCATTTCGAGCGCGCGGTCGGACTCGATCCCAAATACGGCGTCGCGTGGCTCTGCCTCGGCAACACGCATCTCGCGCTCGGCGCGCACCGCGCGGCGCTGCGCGCGTTCGACGAGGCGCTGCGCATCGATCCGTCGATGCCCGCCGCGCAATTGAACCGCGCCCTCGCCCTGCTCACGACCGGCGACTATCCGCGCGGCCTCGCGGCCTACGAATGGCGCCTGCAGACGCCCGGCACCGAACCCGCGCCGCGCTTGCCACGCTGGAACGGCGAACCGATGCCGGGCGGCACGCTGCTCGTGCGCGCCGAACAGGGTTTCGGCGATACCTTGCAGTTCGCGCGCTTCGTGCCGTTCGCCGCGAAGCGCGTCGGCAAGCTGGTGCTCGAAGTGCAGCCCGCGCTCGTTGCACTGCTCGCGCCCGCCGCCCACGCGGCGCGCGTCGAGCTGAAAAGCAAGTCCGACGGCATCCCGACGCACGCGGACGCGTTTTGCCCGCTGCTCAGCCTGCCGCTCGCGCTCGGCATGACCACGCCCGAGACGATTCCGGCGCGCGCGCCGTATCTCGTCGTGCCCGCCGATTACCGCCGCAAATGGCGCGGGTCGATCGGCGGCCAGGCGCGGCGCAAGATCGGCATCACGTGGTCAGGCCGGATGCAGCCGGGCGAGACCCGTTCCGTACCGGTCAGCGAGCTCGCGCCGCTCTTCGCGCTGCCGGGCATCGACTGGATCGTGCTGCAGCCCTTTCTCACCGAGCGCGAGCGCGACGTGCTGCGCGCGCATCCGAACGCGATGTCCATTCACCGGCTCGAAGGGCGCCTCGAGAATTTCGCGGACACGGGCGCGATCGTCGATCGTCTGGATGCGGTGGTTTCCGTCGATACATCCGTCGCGCACCTCGCGGGCGCGCTCGGCAAGCCGGTCTGGGTGATGCTGCCCTTCTCCGCCGACTGGCGCTGGGGCACCGTCACGAACGAAAGCCTGTGGTATCCGGGCGCGCGGCTCGTGCGTCAGCGCGCGCCGGGGCAATGGCGCGAGGTCGTCGCGGAAACGGCGGCGGCGCTGGTTTCGCTTCTCTCATAAAAAATCCCTCGCCCGTGAACCGGAGCGAGGGATTTTTCTGACCGCCCGACGACGTCAGGCCGTCTTGTACTGATTGCGCGCCTCGGACGAGCGATACAGCACGAGCGTCGCGATCAGTCCGCAAATCGCCGCAAGGCCCATCCACAGACCGGGCGCCGCCTTGTTTCCCGTCGCGTGAATCAGATACGTGGAGATCGCGGGCGTGAAGCCGCCGATCGTGGTCGCGAGGCTGTAGGCCATGGAGAAGCCGGTCGTGCGCACATCGACGGGCATCACTTCGGTCAGCGCGACGACCATCGCGCCGTTATAGCTCCCGTACAGGAACGACAACCACAGTTCGCAGATCAGCAGCCGCGCGAACGACGGATCCGCGACGAGCCACTGCACCACCGGATACGACGTGAGAATGGTGAGAATCGTGAACGTAAGCAGCACCGGTCGGCGCCCGATGCGGTCGGACACCGCGCCCATCACGGGCAGCCAGACGAGGTTCGAGATGCCGACGCACACCGTGACGACGAGCGCGTCGATGGCGGAGAGCTTCAGCACTTCCTTGCCGAAGGTCGGCGTGTACGCGGTGATCATGTAGAACGACACCGTCGTCATGATGACCATGCCCATGCCGGCGAGCACGACGCCCCAGTTCTGCGCGATCGAGCGCGCGATCTCGCCCATGCTCGGACGATGCTTCTTCGCAAGGAATTCGTCGGTTTCGCGCAGCGACCGGCGGATGATGAACAGGAACGGCACGATGAGACAGCCGATCAGGAACGGCACGCGCCAGCCCCATGCGGTCATCTGCTCGGGCGGCAGCAGCCGGTTCATGATCACGCCGATCAGCGCGGCGAACACGACGGCGACTTGCTGGCTGCCCGACTGCCAGGAACAATAGAAGCCCTTGTTGCCTTTGGTCGCGATCTCGGACAGATACACCGACACGCCGCCCAGCTCCACGCCGGCCGAAAAGCCTTGCAGCAGACGCCCGCCCAGCACGATGACCGGTGCGAGCGCGCCGATGGCTGCATAGCCCGGCACGAGCGCGACGCACATGGTGCCGATCGCCATCAGCAGCAGGGTGAGGATCAGGCCCTTGCGCCGCCCGTGGTGGTCGATATACGCGCCGAGCACGATGGCGCCGACCGGTCGCATCAGGAAGCCCGCGCCGAACACGGACAGCGCGAGCATCAGCGAAGCAAATTCGTTGCCGCTCGGGAAATAGGTCTTGGCGATCGCGGAAGCGTAATAGCCGTAGACCATGAAGTCGTACATCTCAAGGAAGTTTCCGCTGACGACGCGAAATACCGTCTTGAACTTCGATTCGTTGGCGGGTGCTAGGTGGGTCGTTGACATGACTTTCTCGGACATGAGGCTGCGCGCACAAGTACCGCGCGGGATGGCGAAAACCGTCGTGGGCTGCGTTTAATGGCGCTGACGCTGTTTCGTTTTCTGTAAGTACAGTGTCCTCGATTTTAACGCTTGCGCCTTTGGTTTCGCACGCAAACGTCGCTCAAAATCGGCCATCTAAGCTTAAACTCAGGTTACACATGCCTAACTCCAAGCTGACATCGAAACAGGCGGTCGACGGAGCCAAAGTCTCGCTGCGCGTGGCGACACCGGCCGACACGGCGCTCATCGCCTCGATGCACGCGCGTAACTGGGCCGCGGCGTATCGCGGCATCCTGCCGGACCGCTATATCGACCACGAGCTTCCCGGCGAGCGCGCCGCGCACTGGATCGCGCGCATGAAGGAGATCGAGGCCGGCGCGGGTTGCGTGCTCATCGCCGAGCACGAAGGCGATGCGGTCGGCTTTGTTTGTCTCGTCGAACCGGACGAGACTGGCAGCGTGCTCGTCGACAATCTGCACGCGCTGCCCGGGCATCGTGGTCTCGGCACCGGCACCGTGATGCTGAACGAAGCGGCGCGCTGGGCCCGCGCCCGTGGGGCGCGGCAACTGCATCTTTCGGTGCTGGAACAGAACGCGGCGGCGATCGGCTTCTACGAATCGCGCGGCTGGAAGCTCGACGCGCGCGAAGCGGACCACATGGCAGGCATCGACCTGTTTTCGCTGCGCTACGTCCTGGCGCTGGACTAAGCACAACCAACTTCAATCTGTCAATAAGCATTCCTGTCAAAAATAGACAATAGGAATTGTCTGGTCGTCGTCGCCGAAGTCGTTTCGTATGATCGCGGGTTATTTCGGCCATCCTCGCGTCGAACCCGTGGCGCTGTTTCCGGCGCGACGAATGTCCGGGCGAGCTGCCTCGTTGCCCGCGTCCGGGCGCATGCATGTGGAATCTTCATGACCGAACCCTTGATCGTAGTGGAAGGCAATCTGCGTCTGCCGACGCTGCGCGCGTTGACGGATCCGTCCTTGAACTTCGGTTTCGAGTGGTCCCCCGCGCACACGCGCCCCGTTCAATCGCGCTCCGAATTCCCGCTCCTCGCGGCTCGCTTCCAGACCGCCTATGTGCCCGCGCTGGGCCTCTCCGACAGGCGCTCGCCCTACCGCGCGATGAGCCTCTGGGGCCTGTTCGCCAAGGAAGACATGCCCCGCGCGATGCTGAACCTGACGCAAGCGCCGCAGCCCGCCGATGGAGCCGACGGCGCACCCGCCGCCGAGCGGATTCACCTGTCCGTGGGCAGGCCGGCCGTTCCGGGCGCATCGCAACATCGCTTCAGCAAGCCCGTCGCCACCGCCATCGCCGCCGCCTGCGCGGCTGTCATCGTATGGCTGTTGTTCGGGCACGAGCCCGGCTCGCAACGCTCCGCGCCGGCCGACGAACTCGGAACGCGCACGCAGCCGGACACCGTCACGCAGTCCGCGGGACCCGCGCCCGCCAATACGTACGGTGTCAGTCAGACCGCGGAAGCCGAGCCCGTCATCGTGGCGCGGACATCGCCCGCGGCGCCGCCGGCCGCATCGCCGCTCGCGAATACGGCGCCAAACGCCGCAGCGTTCATCGCACCGGCCGCGAGCCGGACGGATAGCGATCACGTCACGACCCGGAACGAAACCGCCAACGCCACGCCGCACGCGCACACCGGTCACGTCACGCCGCGCACCGGAGCCTCTCACGCCGCGACGAAGCCGAGGAAGTCAGGCGAGCGCTACATCGCCGTGGCGGCGGACCGCGGTCACGCAACGCGAGCCAGGTTCGCACCGGCGCCGAAAAAGAGAGCCATCGCCCAGCGGACCTATGCGGTCGACGCGCGCATCGCGATGCATGACACCGAGCATCACGCACACGCGACATCGGTCGCAATGCGTGAAAACCGGCCGGCGATGCCCTCGACTTCGATGGACCCGGTATCGCTGTACGCAATCCTCCAGCATTCGCCGACCCTCGATAGCAACGCGCACGGCATATCGAACCACGACGCGAACAGATAACGCCCACTGAGAGACGAACGGCCCGCGACGCATCAGAGACAACGCTTTGCCAGCCCGATCAACCATTCCGGCCACGATGCCCACATGAAGCAACTCCGTTATATCCGTTACGCGACGCTCGCGTTCGCCCTGTCCCTATGCGGCATCTTCTCGCCGCTCGCGAGCACGTTCGCAGCGCCCGCGGCGGCCAAAGCCGCACCGGCCGGTGACCCCGCGCAGGCCGCTCCCGAAGACCTGTCCGACCTGAACGCCGATTCGAATGCGCCGCGCGTCGAAGGCAACATCGCCGAACTGCAGAGTCTCGCGCAGGCCGGAAGCCTCATGGAAATGCGCTCGACGCGCAACGGCAGCTACGGCGCCAAGCTCTTCTTCCTCGCGCAGGACATGCTGTACTACATCGCGCTCTCGCAGGACACGCGCTGGTGGCGCGTCGTGAAGACCCAGGACGCGGCCCGCGCCGAATCGATCTACGCGCAGTTCGCCCGCAAGAGCTACGACCTCGCCGACGGCGAAATCCGCCGCACGCAGTTGCAGGCACAGAAGGCGCTGCTCGACCGCGTGATCGCGAAGTCCGCGGATCGGGCGAACCGTCTTTCCGCCGATCTCGCGCTCGCGCAGCAGCAGGATTCGCAGGTATCGCAGCGTCAGCAGCAATTGCAGGCCGAGTCGGCCGCGTTGCAGACCGACAAGCTCGAAGCCGAACGCAAGCTGCGCGCGCTGCAACTGCAGGTCGATCAGCTTCAGCGGCAAACCGAGGCCGGACTTGCGCCGATCGGCGCGATGCCATCGCGGTAATAACGGCGATACACACCTGAAAACGAAGAAGGCCCGCTCGAATCGAGCGGGCCTTCTCGCTTTCGGGTTGTATCGAAGACGCGATGTCTAGAAACGCGTCTCGCGCGCGACGCGCAGGAAGGTATCGAGCAGCGGCGTGCAATCGAGCAACTCCGCGCCGCCCGCGCGATGAAACTCCGGGTGCCACTGCACGCCGACGACGAACGGCGACTTGCGATAGCGCACCGCCTCGATGATCCCGTCCGACGCCGACACCGCCTCGATGTTCAGATCGCGCCCGAGCGTCTTCACCGCCTGATGGTGGATCGAGTTGACGATCGCCTCGCGCTGATGCGGGAACATGTTGACGAGCGTGGAGCCCTCGGGGAAGCGAATCGAATGGCGATGCTGATCGTACTGCTCGTTGACGTGAATGCCGGCCGTTGGGACATCGGTGGCGATATCGCCGTAGAGCGTGCCGCCGAACGCCACGTTGATCAGCTGACAGCCGCGGCACACGCCGAGCACGGGCTTGCCCGATTCGACGAACTCGTGCAGCAACTCCAGCTCATACATGTCGCGCACGCGGTCGCCGGGCCATTCCGGGCGCGTCGTCACTTCCTCGTAGGACTGCGGAGAAACGTCCGCGCCGCCTTGCAGCAGCAGACCGTCGAGATGCTTCGCATAGTCGCGCAGACGGATGTTGCTCGGATGCAGCATGCCTTGATGGCCGACCGTCGGAATCATGAAGACGAGCACATCGCGCGACATGACCCAGTGCGCGATCGATTCCTCCAGATATTGCAGCGTCTTGCCGCGCAGGCCCTTCGCGCCCGGCTCCGGATGGAAGATGCGCGCCGACACGCCGATGCGCAACGTGCGCTGCGTGATGCGCTGCCCGGCGCGATCGAAGATCTGGCGCGCCCGCGCCGCGATGATGCGCCCGAACACGGACCATGCCGAATCGGACTGCTTGAGATACGCGGGCTGGGCCGGCGCGGCCGCCTGCTCGGGCAGCGGCAAAGGCGGTGGATTGAGCGTGGTGAAGTCCGGTGCGTCGGAAATCTTCGGCTGCACGCCGACCGCGGGAGGCGGAGCCGTGGCACGGCCGGTCGGCGAATCGGAAGAGGCGGACTGCGCGTTGGCCGCGCTCGCGGCTTCCGCTTCGGTCGCGGCTTCCAGATTTTCGGCGAGGCTCGCCCTGGGACTGCCCGACGCACGCTGCTTCTCGCGCACCGCGGCTTCCTGCGCGGCCGTCGCGCTCGCCGCCGATGCCCGCGCTTCGCGGGCGCCCTGTTGTGCTTCAGCGCGTCGGGCCTGGGCCGTGTCGACCGGTTCGACGTTCGCCGCGCTCGAAGGCGCATCCGTCGATGCCCGCTCGGTCGCGCTCGCCTCGGGGCCCGGTGCCGAGGCCGCTGCCGCCGCTTCGGGCGGCGCCGTGGGATTCGCGCTGCGTGGCGCGCCCTGGGAATCCGCGCCGCTGCGGCGCGCGTCGTTGCTGCTTGCGTCGTTGGACGTTTTGTTATCGCTCATTCCGGATTCAGGCGCTCGAACGCCATAAGGAGAATGGACAAACCCCAATTATCCGCCTCAGAACAGGACGGGGCAAACCAGCACACATTTGGTCACATTGGCTCACATTATCGCGGGAACCCGGCGCGCGCCGCTGTCGGGGCTATCCCCGTGAAGAATGCCGTCAGTGATCGCGCGTCTCGTCGAAGGTCTCGCGCAAGGCGATCTGCATGGTCGCGTGGATCTTCACACACCAGCGCCACAGCACGGTCAGCAAAAGCGCCGCGCACAGCAGGACGGCGACCATCAGCCCGAACGGCGGCAGGATCGCGCCCGACAACGCGGCGACGAGCAGAAAGACGCCGAACATCGCCACGATCGGAATCAGCCCGGAAATCGCCGAGCGGATCGCGCTCGTGAAGCGCCCTGCTTTCGCGGGCTGCACGCTCACTTCCGCGAGCAGCAGCGCGAGCGAGTCGAGCTTGCGATACACCGCGACCAGAAACGGCAACGCGACGATGAGCGCCGCGCCCCACAGCACGACGCGCTGCGCGTTGTCGGATTCGAGCCAGCGCGCGAGATAGCCCGACGCGAACGGCGCCGCATACGACGCGCCGAGGAAAATCGCCGCGACGAGCGCGAGATTCACCGCGATCTGCAGGACGATGCGACGTGTCATCGAGAAGATGGTCGGGCCGCCGGAGACGGGCGTGAGGCTCGCGAGCCATTGCGAATACAGGCCGAAGGTATGCACGAGCGGCGCGGGCATGGCGCGGGCGAGGCGCACCGTGATCGGATCGGCGGCGCGGATCAGATACGGCGTGAAGAGCGTCGTGAGCGCGGATACAGCCACCGCGATCGGATAGAGAAAGCTGCTCGTGACTTTCAGCGACAGCCCGAGCGACGCGATGATGAACGAGAACTCGCCGATCTGCGAGACGCTCATGCCGACGCGCATCGACGTGCGCCCGTCCTTGCCCGCGAGAAAGGTGCCGAGCCCGCACGATACGATCTTGCCGAGCACGACCGCGATCGTGATGACGGCGATCGGCCATGCATAGTCGACGAGCACGGCGGGATTCAGCAACAGGCCGATGGTGACGAAGAAGATCGCCGAGAACATGTCGCGCACCGGCGCGATCAGATGCTCGATGCGCGCGAGATGCTTCGACTCCGCCATGATCGCGCCGATCAGGAATGCGCCGAGCGCGATCGAATAATCGAGTTTCACGACGAGCAGGCAGAAGCCGAAGCAGAAGCCGAGCACGGTGACGAGCAGCATCTCGTCGCTCTTCGACTGCGCCACATAGTTGAGCGCGCGCGGCACCGTGAGAATGCCGACGACGAGCGACACCGTCATGAAAAGCAGCAGCTTGCCGAGCGTGACGGCCGCGACGCCCGCGCTCACCGAGCCCGTCTGCGCGATGCCGGAGAGCAGCACGAGCATCGCGATCGCGAGAATATCCTCGACGATCAGAATGCCGAACACGATCTGCGCGAAGTTCTCGCGCTTCATGCCGAGCTCGGAGAGCGCCTTCACGATGATCGTCGTCGAGGAGATCGCGAGCATCGCGCCGAGAAACAGAGAGTCCATCGCGTTCCAGTCGAACCAGCGCCCGATCTCGTAGCCGATCCAGATCATCAGCACGATCTCGGAAAGCGCCGCGACGAAGGCCGTCGCGCCAACCTTGAACAACTTGCGCAGACTGAACTCGAGCCCGAGCGAGAACATCAGGAACACGACGCCGAGCTCGCCGAGCGTCTGGATCGTCGCTTCGTCGTGGATGAGATTGAACGGCGGCGTGTACGGCCCGATGATCACACCCGCGGCGATATAGCCCAGCACGACCGGCTGCCGCAGACGGTGAAACAGCACCGTCACGACGCCCGCGATGGCCATGATCACCGCCAGATCCTGAATGAAGCCGATCGCGTGATGCATCAAACGATTCCTTACAAAAATGTAACCAGGATTCGATGTTACCGCACGGACGGGGCAATCCTGCAGTCAGGCAATAAATACGACTGAAAAAATCGGGACGACGACGCGCTTCGCGCTGGTGCATGCGCGCCAGGTAAAACGCGGGAAGAGAGGCCCGCTCGAGCGGCGGGCCGGATGGCGCGAGAAAGCGCGGCGCTCAGACCGCCGCTTCGTTTTCCTCGCCGGTGCGGATGCGGATCACGCGCTCGACGTCGGCGACGAAGATCTTGCCGTCGCCGATCTTGCCGGTGCGCGCAGCGCCGATGATCGCGTCGATGACCTGATCGGTTTGATCGTTCGCGACGACGACCTCGATCTTCACCTTAGGCAGGAAGTCGACGACATACTCCGCACCACGATAGAGCTCGGTGTGCCCCTTCTGGCGGCCGAAGCCCTTCACTTCCGTGACCGTGAGGCCCGTGAGGCCCACTTCGGCGAGCGCTTCGCGGACTTCGTCGAGCTTGAACGGTTTGATGATGGCGGTGATGCGTTTCATGGCGTGCCTCGCGATGGATCGATTCAAGAGGGTTCGAAAAAAGGTCGTGCCCCGCGAAGGGCACATGCTTTCGATTCTAGCCGCGTTTCATCGAGCAAGCGGTTCGGTAAACTGCGAGATCATCGAATAACAGTGAGATCACTCTTTTTCCGGGACGCGTTCGAGGTCCTTGAGCCACACCGTCGCCTGCCCATCGCTCGGCGCGCGCCAGTCGCCGCGCGGCGAAAGCGAGCCGCCCGAGCCGACCTTCGGCGCGTTCGGTATGCATGAACGCTTGAACTGGCTCGTGCGGAAGAATCGATCCAGAAAGATCCTCAGATTCTTGCGGATCTCGCCGAGGTCGTATTGATTGCGCGCGACGGTCGGACCTTCGGGCCACGCGCCCGCATCGCGGTTGCGCCATGCATGCAGCGCGAGAAACGCGACCTTCGTTGGTGCAAAGCCGAAGCGCAGCGTGTAGTAGAGATTGAAGTCCTGCAGCTCGTACGGACCGATGACGCTCTCCGTCTTCTGCTCCACCACGCCGCTCGTCTTGCCGGGGATGAGCTCCGGACTGATATCGGTGCTCAGGATGTTTTCGAGCACATCGGTGCCGCTGCCGCCGATCTGCCCCGACTCCGCCACCCAGCGCACCAGATGCGTGATCAGGGTCTTCGGCACGCTCGCGTTGACGTTGTAGTGGGACATGTGATCGCCCACTCCGTAGGTGCACCAACCAAGTGCCAGTTCGCTCAGATCGCCCGTGCCGATGACGATCGCGTTGTTGAAGTTCGCGAGCCGGAACAGGTGGCTCGTGCGCTCGCCGGCCTGCACGTTCTCATACGTGATGTCGTACTGCTCGGCGCCCGTGCTGTGCGGATGCCCGATATCGGTCAGCATCTGCACGCAGCTCGGGCGAATGTCGATCTCGCTCGCCGCGCAGCCGACGACTTCCATCAGCTCGCGCGCCTGCCGCAGCGTGCGGTCGCTGGTCGCGAAGCCGGGCATCGTGTAGGCGAGGATATTGGAGCGCGGCAGTCCGAGACGGTCCATCGCTTTCGCGCACACGAGCAGTGCATGCGTCGAGTCGAGTCCGCCCGAAATGCCGATGACCACCTTCGACATCCCCGACGACTGAAGCCGCTGCAGCAACGCCTGGACCTGAATGTTGTAGACCTCATTGCATCGTTCGTCGCGGCGCGCGGCATCGGCGGGCACGTAGGGGAAGCGCGCGACGCGGCGCTCGAGCGGCAGTTTCCCGTCGGCGGGAATCGAGAGTGGAAACTCGACCACGTCGAACTGTTCGACTTCGCTCGCGTGCCGGTGCGTCGAGCGGCCGAAAGTGGTTTGCCGCATGCGTTCGCGCGAAAGCCGTTCGAGATCGACATCGGCGAAGATGAGATGCGACTCATCGGAGAAGCGCTCGGACTCCGCGAGCAGCTCGCCGTTCTCGTAGATGAGGCCCTGCCCGTCCCAGGCGAGATCGGTGGACGACTCGCCATTTCCCGCCGATGTGTACAGATACGCCGCGACGCATCGCGCCGACTGCTGACCGACGAGCTGATGCCGATACGCCGACTTGCCCACGACGATATTCGAGGCCGACAGATTCACGAGCACGGTGGCGCCCGCGAGCGCCGCGAACGACGACGGCGGAATGGGCACCCACACGTCCTCGCAGATTTCGACGTGGAACCGGAAGAACGGAAGATCCCTGATCTGAAACAGCAGCGACGCGCCGAACGGCACATCCTGACCGCAGAGCGTGATCGAGTTCGTGGCCGCGGCATCGGCGGGGCTGAACTGACGCGCCTCGTAGAACTCGCCGTAATTCGGCAGATAGCTCTTCGGCACGACGCCGCGAATGAATCCGTCCGCGATGACGATCGCGCAATTGAAGAGCTTGTGCTCGGCTCGGACCGGCGCGCCGACGATCATCGCGATATTCAGGCCCTTCGACGCTTCGAGAATGCTCGTCAGCGCGTCTTCGCAGGCATCGAGCAATGCGCGCTGATGGAAGAGGTCATCGCAGGTATAGGCGGAAATGCCGAGTTCGGGAAACGCGACGAGCACCGCGCCGCGCGCGGCGGCCTGCTTCACCAGATCGATCGTCTGCGCGGCGTTGAAGGCGGGATCGGCCACCTTGCAGGACGGAACGCCGACCGCGACGCGCGCGAAGTCGTGGCTGTAGAGGTTGAAGAAGTTTCTGCTCATGGTCGACATGGATGTGCGCGTGTTGCAGCGGGAACGGTAGGCGATGAAAGGCTGGATCGATTATCGCATCAGCGCTTCTTCCTGAACGGCGTATGCGCTTCGAGCTCCTCGATGTGATGATCCATCGCTTCGGTTTCGGCATCGAGAAACTCGGCGATCGCGTGCGCGAAGCGCTGATCCGCGATCCAGTGCGCGGACCAGGTGGGCGTCGGCAGGAGACCGCGCGACATCTTGTGCACGCCCTGCGCGCCGCCCTCGAAACTCGCAAGCCCATGTTCGATGCAATACGCGATGCCCTGCATGTAGCACGTCTCGAAGTGCAGCCCCGAGACGAACTCGCGCGTGCCCCAATAGCGGCCGTACATCGTGTCGCCGCCGATCATGTTGAGTGCGCACGCGAGCCGCTCGCCGTCCGCTTCGGCGATCACGAGGAGCATGCTGTCGGGCGCATCGGCATGAATGCGGCCGAAGAACTCGCGCGTCAGATACGGTGCGTTCCAGTGCTCGCGATACGTGGTGTCATAGCACTCATAGAAGAAGTCGAGCGCGCCTTCGTCGATCTGCGCGCCGCGCAGCCACTTGTACGTGACGCCCGCTTCCGTCACGCGCCGGCGGTCCTGCTTCACTTTCTTGCGCTTGTCGTGGCTCATCGTCGCGAGGAACGCGTCGAAGCTTTCGAAGCCGTCGCCGGGCAGATTCTCCCAGTGGAACTGCACGCCTTCGCGCAGCATGTAGCCCGCGTCCGTCAGCGCCTCGACATCCTGCGCATTCGGAAACAGCACATGCAGCGACGAGAGTTCGAGCCGCCGCGTCAGTTCGATCGCGCCGCGCGCCAGCAATACGCGATCCTCGTGATGCGCGGCGATGAGGCGCGGGCCCGTCACCGGTGAGAACGGCACGGCGGACAGCGCCTTCGGGTAATAGCGCAGGCCGTGGCGCTCGAAGGCATCGGCCCAGGCGTGATCGAACACGTACTCGCCGCGCGAATGCGACTTCAGATAGAGCGGCATCGCGCCGGCGAGTTCGCCGCCGCGCTTCAGTATCAGATGATGCGCGCGCCAGCCGGTGCGCTTCACGGCGCACCCCGTTTCCTGCAATGCCGAGAGAAACGCATGACGCACGAACGGATTGTCGCCGGCGAGCCGGTTCCAGTCGTCGGCCGGAATGGCGTCCAGCGCGTCGACCACATGAATTTCGATCTCGCGATTCAACAGGCTACCTCGCAGTGATTGATCGACGAGCGCGCCCGATAAACGCAAAGCGCGCCCGAAAGCGGCTATTCTCGCGCAAGTCGCATCGGCACGCCGAAGCGGCAAAAGCGCGCCCAGGACGCCCCAACGCGGTGCTTTCGGCGATAATGCGCGGCAAATCCTTCACGAGCGCCAAAAAATAACGCGATGCCGTGGTTCCTCTATCTGATCGAATGCGCCGACGGCAGCCTCTACACGGGCATCGCGACGGACGTCGAAGCGCGCTTCACCGCGCATGCGAGCGGCAAAGGCGCGCGCTATACGCGTGCAAGAAAACCGCTGCGTGTGCTGGCGTCGTTCGAACTGGCGGGGAGATCGGAGGCGTTGCGCGCCGAATATCGCGTGAAGCGTCTGACCGCGCAGCAGAAGCGCGCGTTGATCGCGGGAGAGCGATCGCTCGAATCGTTGCTGCCTCAGGCCGAGACCAGCGAAGAAGAATAAAAAAACGCCGCCGCGCTTTAACAGCGCGGCGGCGTCTAGTCGGAAAAGCCGCTTACTTCTTGAAGTTCGCGACGCCTTCCGTGATTTCCTTGTGCGCGGCGTCGATGCCCGTCCAGCCCTCGACCTTCACCCACTTGCCCTTTTCGAGCGCCTTGTAGTTCTCGAAGAAGTGCTTGATCTGATCCTTCAGGTATTCGGGCACGTCGTCGATCGACTTGATGTTCGCCGTCATCGGGCAGATCTTGTCGTGCGGCACGGCGACGAGCTTCGCGTCGACGCCCGATTCATCCGTCATTTGCAGCATGCCGAGCGCACGCGCGCGCACGACCGAGCCTGCGAGCAGCGGGAACGGCGTGATGACGAGCACGTCGACCGGGTCGCCGTCGCCGGAGAGCGTCTGCGGAATGAAGCCGTAGTTGGCCGGATAGCGCATGCCGGTGCCGATGAAACGGTCGACGACGAGCAGGCCCATGTCCTTGTCCGCTTCGTATTTGACCGGATCGCTCTGCGCGGGAATTTCGATGATGACGTTGAAATCCTGCGGGAGATCCTTGCCGGGAGGTACGTTGTTGAAGCTCATGAGCACTCTCTGGAGAAGTTGAGGTAGGAGATGGAATCGCACGGACGGACGGTGCCTTGGAACCGCCGCGGCGCGCGCGCATGAAGGCGCGTGATTGCGTCATTATAGCCAATCGGGCCCCGCGTCCTTGCCGCGCGCGGCGCGCGCCGGGCGTTGGCGCGATAATCGAATCCGGCATCGGTTTCCGGCAGCAGAACACTCGTTTCAGGAGACATGCATGGAAGACGCGAAGCATTTCATCGACAACCGCTGGGTCGCGGCATCGGGCGGCGAGACGATTCCGGTCGTCGATCCGTCGGACGGGCAGATCTTCGCGCAGATCGCGCGCGGCACGCCCGCCGACATCGACCGCGCGGTGTCCGCCGCGCGCACCGCGTTCGATGGCGACTGGGGCGCGATGAACGCCGTCGATCGCGGACGCATCCTCGCGCGCCTGTCGATGCTGATCGCCGCGTGCCACGAGGACGTCGCGCAGGTCGAGGCACGCGACACCGGCAAGCCGCTCAAGCAGGCGCGCGCCGACGCCACCGGCATCGCGCGCTATTTCGAGTTCTACGCGGGCGCCGCCGACAAGCTGCACGGCGAAACCCTCCCCTATCAGCACGGCTACACCGTGCTCACCCTTCGCGAGCCGCACGGCGTCACGGGCCACATCGTGCCGTGGAACTATCCGCTGCAGATTTTCGGGCGCAGCGTCGGCGCGGCGCTCGCGGCCGGCAATGCGTGCGTCGTGAAGCCGGCGGAGGATGCGTGCCTGTCGCTGTTGCGTATCGCGGAACTGGCGGCGGAGGCGGGTCTGCCCGACGGCGCGCTCAATGTCGTCACCGGCTACGGCCACGAAGCGGGCGCGGCGCTCGCGCGGCATCCGGGCATCGATCACATTTCGTTCACCGGCTCGCCCGCGACGGGCGCGGCCGTCACCAAGATGGCCGCCGACAACCACGTGCCCGTCACGCTGGAGCTGGGCGGCAAGTCCCCGCAGATCGTGTTCGCCGATGCCGATTTCGACGCCGCCCTGCCCGTGCTCGTCGCCGCGATCGTGCAGAACGCCGGGCAGACGTGTTCGGCGGGCAGCCGCGTGCTGATCGAGCGATCGGCGTATGAACCTTTGCTGGAACGGCTCTCGCAGGCGTTCGCGGCGCTGAAGGTCGGCCCGAGCAAGCGCGATCTCGACTGCGGCCCGCTCATCAGCGCGAAGCAGCAGCAGCGCGTGTGGGACTTTCTCTCCGATGCGCAGCACGACGGCATCGCGATGGCCGCGCACGGCGAAGTCGTCGGCGATGCGCCGGAATCGGGCTTCTATCAGGCGCCCACGCTCTTGCGGGATGTGCCGCCGACGCACCGTCTCGCGCGCGAGGAAGTGTTCGGCCCGGTGCTCGCCGCGATGCCCTTCGACGACGAAGCCGACGCGCTCAGGCTCGCCAACGGCACGGATTACGGCCTCGTCGCGGGCATCTGGACGCGCGACGGCGCGCGCCAGATGCGACTCGCGCGCCGTGTGCGCTCGGGGCAGGTGTTCATCAACAACTACGGCGCGGGCGGCGGCATCGAATTGCCGTTCGGCGGCGTGAAGCATTCGGGACACGGACGCGAGAAAGGCTTCGAGGCGCTGTACGGCTTCACGACGCTGAAGACCATCGCCATCAAGCACGGATAAAGCAAATAACGGGAGACAGGCATGCGACTGCAAGGCAAGACGGTGATCGTGACGGGCGGCGGCTCGGGCTTCGGCGAAGGCATCGCGAAGACGTTTGCGCGCGAAGGCGCGAACGTCGTCGTCAACGATCTGAACGGCCCGGCGGCCGAGCGCGTCGCGAGCGAGATCGCGCTCGCGTCGTCGCCGGAAGTGAAGCACGGACGCGCGATTGCCGTGGCGGGCGACGTCACGAAACGCGACGACTGGCAAACCCTCTTCGATGCCGCGATCCAGGATTTCGGCAGCGTGCAGGTCGTCGTCAACAACGCGGGCACGACGCACCGTAACAAGCCCGTGCTCGACGTGACCGAGGCGGAGTTCGACCGCGTCTATGCGGTGAACGTGAAGAGCCTCTACTGGAGCGTCGAGCAGTTCGTGCCGTACTTTCGCGAGCAGGGCGGCGGCGCGTTCATCAATATCGCGTCGACGGCGGGCGTGCGGCCGAGGCCGGGCCTCGTCTGGTACAACGGCAGCAAGGCGGCGGTGATCATCGCGAGCAAGGCGCTTGCGGTCGAACTGGGCGCGGACCGCATCCGCGTGAACTGCATCAATCCGGTGATGGGCGAGACCGCCCTGCTCACCGAGTTCATGGGCATGGAAGACACGCCCGAGAACCGCCGCAAGTTTCTCGCGACGATTCCGCTCGGCCGCCTTTCGACGCCACAGGACATCGCCAATGCCGCGCTCTATCTCGCCTCCGACGATGCCGAGTTCATCACCGGCGTCGCGCTCGAAGTGGATGGCGGACGCTGCGTCTGACCGATGCCGCGCGCGCCGCGCGACGAATGCGGCGTGCGCTTAAACATCGGGGCTTTCCCTAGCGAAAACAAGCGTTTGGCGTCGATGCCGACGGGCTAGAATCCTTACGCGCTCGTAATGGTGAGCGGGCCCATCCGCTCGGCTTCGCGCAACAATAATTATTGGAGACTAAGCAACATGGCCAGCACCGCCAAACCCATGCCCCGCCCCGGCGCGGGGGCGCCTTCCGCGTTCGAGGAGGCGACGTATCGAAAGGTCGTCTGGCGGCTCGCGCCGCTTCTGCTCATCTGTTACGTGGTTGCGTATCTCGACCGCGTGAACGTGGGCTTCGCGAAACTGCAGATGGCCGCCGACCTGCAACTGTCGGACGCCGTGTATGGCTTCGGCGCGGGCATTTTCTTTTTCGGCTACTTCATCTTCGAGATTCCGTCGAACATGATCCTGCATCGCGTCGGTGCGCGCGTGTGGATCGCGCGGATCATGATCACGTGGGGCATCATTTCCGCTCTCACGATGTTCATCAGCACGCCGACCATGTTCTACGTGATGCGCTTTCTGCTCGGCGCGGCGGAAGCGGGCTTCTTCCCCGGCATCATTCTTTATCTGACGTACTGGTTTCCGGCGCGCCGGCGCGGTCGCATGACGACGCTGTTCATGACGGCCATCGCGCTCTCGGGTCTGATCGGCGGGCCGATCAGCGGCTGGATCATGGATGCGTTCCACATGAAGAACGGCTGGCACGGCTGGCAATGGCTGCTGCTGCTCGAAGGCATTCCGTCGATCATCGTCGGCATCGTCGTGTTTCTCAAGCTCGACGACCGCATCTCGAAGGCTGCGTGGCTCACGCAGGAAGAACGCGAGCTTCTCGAGCGCAATATCGCCGCCGATAATGTCGAGAAGGAAGATCTGCCGCTCGGGAAGATTCTCTCCAGCCCGAAGGTGTGGCTGATGAGCATCATCTATTTTTCGTTCGTGATGGGGCTTTATGGCGTGAGCTTCTGGCTGCCGACCATCATCAAGTCGATGGGCATTTCGGATGCGCTCCATGTCGGCCTGCTTTCCGCGATTCCTTATGGCGCGGCGGTGATCGGCATGTTGTACGCGGCGCGTAGCGCGGATCGCTCGGGCGAGCGTCGCTGGCATATCGCGATTCCGGCGTTCATCGGGGCGATCGGGCTGGTGATGTCGGTCATCCTGGCGGGCAATACGACATTGGCGATGCTCGGCCTCACGCTCGCGACGATGGGTATTCTCACGACGCTGCCGTTGTTCTGGAGTCTGCCGACGGCATTCCTCGCAGGGACCGGCGCGGCTGCCGGTATCGCGATGATCAATTCGCTCGGCAATCTTGCCGGGTTTTTGAGTCCCTACCTTGTGGGGTGGCTCAAGCAAGCCACCGGGTCCAATGCCAGCGGCATGTATATGCTCACCGGGTTTCTCGTGCTGGGGGCTTTGCTTGCGTTGAGCGTGCCGGCGAGGATGGTTAATCGTTGAGGGGTTTGTTGTTGGGGGCGGTGTGCTTGGGCTTTCGTGAAATCCTGATTTCGCGTCGGTCTGTTGGTACCTGCCCCTGTGCGGGGCGGCAGTCGCTTTCTTTGCTGCTCCTCACTTTGCGTTGGGCTTCTATGGAACTTGTGTTCGCGTCGGTTTATTAGCGTTGCCCCTGTGCGGGGCGGCAGTCACTTTCTTTGCTGCTGCAAAGAAAGTAACCAAAGAAACAGCTATCCCCATCCAAAGTACTTCAAGCCGGCCCCGGCACAGAAGCACTCTCGTGGTCCGGCAGTAGCGAGTGCCCTCATAGGTCTAATCGGGCTTGGATCGCGCACGGTCTGTCACCTCGCACCACTCAACTGACTGGTAAGGCGCCAAATAGCTCCAGCCCGCTTCGCGGCCGACCGGTCCATCGGGTCGGCACACACTTCCTTGCTAACGCTTCTATCTCACTGCATTCGCCGCAGGTTGGTTTCCCTTACGTACCCTTCGGCAGCGCGTAGCGCTGTGCCGGAGCTATTTTGTGCTGAACCGGCGCGCCAAAACAACTAGCTTGTCAGACCGTGCGCGGTCCAAGCCGCGTTAGACCTTTGAGGGCACTCGCTACTGCCGGACCACTTGCGAAGTTCTGTGCCGCGGCCGGCATGAAGTGCTTAGGCTGGGGATAGCTGTTTCTTTGGTTACTTTCTTTGCAGCAGCAAAGAAAGTGACTGCCGCCCCGCACAGGGGCAGTGCAAATAGACCGACACGAAAACAGGAAGTCCATAGAAGCACAAGCAAAGCAAAGTGAAGCAAAAAACAAAAACATAAAACAAAGCAAACCCGCACCGCGACGATGCACTCGCGCAAGAACATGCACCAAAACCCCGCCCAACCCCAACCTCGCAATTAGCAAAAACCTCCCGCAAACCCTTGCAAAAAGGGCATTTCATAAAGATTGGCATAACCCTTGCAGAACGAACCGAGCAATCGTCATTGCTCAAACAAACACATCGGCAAGGGGAACACTCATCATGAAACGACGCAGTCTGCTGAAGTTCGGCTCCATGTCGGGCGCACTCGCCCTCGCGGGTCAGCTTCCGATCACGAAAGCCCAAGCCGCCGATACGGGTCCGATCAAGGTCGGCATCCTGCATTCGCTGTCCGGCACGATGGCGATCTCCGAGACCTCGCTGAAAGACACGGCGCTCATGACCATCGCCGATATCAACAAGAGCGGCGGCGTGATGGGCCGGCAGATTCAACCCGTCGTCGTCGATCCGGCCTCGAACTGGCCGCTATTCGCCGAGAAGGCGCGCCAGCTTCTCACGCAAGACAAGTGCGCCGTCGTATTCGGCTGCTGGACCTCGGTGTCGCGCAAGTCCGTGCTGCCAGTTTTCGAGGAACTCAACGGCCTGCTCTTCTACCCCGTGCAATACGAAGGCGAAGAGATGTCGCGCAACGTGTTCTATACCGGCGCTGCGCCGAATCAACAGGCGATCCCCGCCGTCGAATATCTGATGGGCGCGGAAGGCGGCAACGCAAAGCGCTTCTTCCTGCTCGGCACCGACTACGTGTACCCGCGCACGACCAACAAGATCCTGCGCGCGTTCCTCCATTCCAAGGGGGTCAAGGATGCGGACATTCAAGAGGTCTACACACCATTCGGACATAGCGACTATCAAACCATCGTCGCGAACATCAAGACCTTTGCCCAAGGGGGAAAGACGACCGTCATCTCTACGATCAACGGCGATTCGAACGTACCGTTCTACAAGGAGCTCGGCAACCAGGGCCTGAAAGCGACCGACGTGCCCGTCGTCGCGTTCTCGGTCGGTGAGGAAGAGCTGCGCGGCATCGATACGAAGCCGCTCGTCGGCCACCTCGCCGCATGGAACTACTTCATGTCGGTGAAGAACACGAACAACTCGAAGTTCGAAAAGCAGTTCTTCGAATACGCAAAGGCGCAGAACCTCCCCGGCGGCGACAAGCGCGTGACGAACGATCCGATGGAAGCCACCTTCGTCGGCATCCACATGTGGAAGCAGGCCGTCGAAAAAGCAAAGAGCGCCGATGTCGACAAGGTCCGCACCGCGATGGTCGGCCAGACCTTCGCCGCGCCTTCCGGCTTCACGCTGACGATGGACGGCAACCACCATCTGCACAAGCCGGTGATGATCGGCGAGATTCGCGGCGACGGCCAGTTCAACGTCGTGTGGAAGACCAAGACCGCGATCCGCGCGCAGCCGTGGAGCCCGTATATCGCGGGCAATCAGGGCAAGCCGGATATCGTGACCTCGATTCCGTCGTTCCTGCGTCGTCAGCGCGTGCGCGTCGCGTGATGCTTTGATGGTTTGAAGCGGTGAGGCCGCGCGCTCATTCACATCATGCGTGATGCGTGCGGCCGTTCATGTCTCATCAGAAAGGCCATCATGACCGGTTCCTTCTTGCGCGTCCTGCTCGCGCTCTTCATCGCGATCGCGCCGTTCAGCGCTCGCGCACTCACGAACGACGATCTCGCCCCGCTCGCCGGCGACGACTTCGAAGCCAAATCCGCCGCCATCGACAAGCTCATCTCGAATGCCGATGCGCCGTCCGTTGCCGTGCTCAACGCATTGTCCGATGGCTCGCTCGTCGCGACTGACAATGGCCGCGTCTACCTTCAAACCGGCGAAGGCACCAATGATCCGGTGACCGGCAAACCCGTCGAAGCGCCCGATGCGCAGCAGGTCACGCTGAGCAACATCCTGCGCACGAAAGTGGCGGGCGCGCTGTCGGGCTTGCAGCTCGCCTCGACCGATATTGCGAAGCGCCGCGAAGCCATCGCAGCGTTGTTGAAAAACCCCGACGCTTCGATGAAGCCGATGATCGATCGCGCACGCGCCATCGAGAAAGACCCCGATTTGAAGAAGCGCCTCGACACGCTCTGGGCGATGACCGCGCTGCACGATCCCGATGTGAACAAACGCATCGAAGCCGCGCAACTCGTCGCCGCGCGGCATGACCTCGACATGTACGAGCTGTTGCGCCCGATCGTCGCGAAGAAGTCCGACGGCACCTTCAACGAGCCGGACGAACGTGTGCGCGACGCGGCGCAAGATGGCATCCACGCGCTCGATTCGATTCAACGCCGCAGCGAAATCTTCGGCACGATCTTCGCGGGACTCTCGCTCGGCAGCGTGCTGCTGCTCGCGGCGCTGGGACTTGCGATCACGTATGGCCTGATCGGCGTCATCAACATGGCGCACGGGGAGTTCCTGATGATCGGCGCATATGCGACCTACGTCGTGCAGAACCTCGTGCAGCATTACGCGCCCGCCGCGTTCAACTGGTATCCGCTGTTCGCCGTGCCCGCGTCGTTCATCGCGGCGGCGCTGGTCGGCATCGTATTGGAAAGGCTCGTACTGAAGCATCTCTATGGACGTCCGCTCGAAACGCTGCTGACGACCTTCGGCATCAGCCTGATCCTCATTCAGGCGACGCGCACGCTCTTCGGCGCGCAAAACGTGCAGGTGACCAATCCCTCGTGGATGAGCGGCGGCGTCGCCGTGATGCAGAACCTGATCCTGCCGTACAACCGACTGACGATCCTCGCGTTCTCGCTCGCGGTTGTGGCGATCGCGTGGGGCGTGCTCACGAAGACGCGCCTCGGCCTCTTCGTGCGCGCGGTGACGCAGAACCGCCGCATGGCCGCGTGCGTCGGCGTGAAGACCGCGCGTGTCGATTCGTATGCGTTCGCGTTCGGCGCGGGCATCGCGGGACTCGGCGGCTGCGCGCTTTCGCAGATCGGCAACGTCGGTCCGGATCTCGGGCAGAGCTACATCATCGATTCGTTCATGGCGGTGGTGCTGGGCGGCGTCGGTCAGCTTGCCGGCACCGTGATCGGCGGCTTCGGGCTCGGGCTCGTCAGCAAGGCGGTCGAGCCGTTCTGGGGCGCGGTGCTCGCGAAGATCGCGGTGCTCGTGCTCATCGTGTTGTTCATCCAGAAGCGTCCGCAGGGCATGTTCGCCCTGAAGGGCCGCAGCGCGGAGGCTTGAGATGACCGCCTCGACCAATATCGCCGCCAATCTCGACGTCGCGCCGCAGCCCGACTCGAACGCCGCGCGCGCGGGCTTCGCACTCGGCTTGCCGCCGCGCGCCGCACTTCTGCCCCGCAATGGCTGGATCGCGTTGATCGCGCTCATCATCGCGATGGGCGTCTTCGTGCCGGTCAGCGCGCTCGTGCTGCCGGAAACGAGCACGTTTCACTTGTCGGCTTACGCGATGACGCTCGTCGGCAAGCTCATGTGCTACGCGATCGGCGCCCTCGCACTCGATCTCGTATGGGGCTACTGCGGCATCCTGAGCCTCGGCCACGCGCTTTTCTTCGCGCTCGGCGGCTACGCGATGGGCATGTACCTGATGCGCTCGATCGGCCGCGAAGGCGTGTACAAGAGCGATCTGCCCGACTTCATGGTGTTTCTCGACTGGCACAAGCTGCCGTGGTACTGGGAAGGCACCGAGCATCTCTGGGTTGCGTTGCTGCTCGTCGTGCTCGTGCCCGGCGTGCTCGCGTGGGTGTTCGGCTTCTTCACGTTCCGCTCGCGCGTGAAGGGCGTGTATCTGTCGATCATCACGCAGGCGATGACCTTCGCCGCGATGCTGCTCTTCTATCGCAACGAAACGGGCTTCGGCGGCAATAACGGCTTCACCGATTTCAAGCGCATCGCGGGCTTTCCGATCACGCATCCCGGCACGCGCACGGCATTGTTCCTCATCACGTTCGCGGTGCTCGTGCTCGCGTTTCTCGCGGCGCGCTGGATCGTCACGTCGAAGCTCGGGCGCGTCGTCACCGGCGTGCGCGATGGCGAAGCGCGTCTCATGTTCCTCGGCTACAGCCCGCTCGCATACAAGCTCTTCATCTGGACCGTGTCGGCGGTGTTGTGCGGCATCGCGGGCGCGTTGTATGTGCCGCAGGTCGGCATCATCAATCCGAGCGAGATGTCGCCCGCGAACTCGATCGAGATGGCGATCTGGGTGGCCGTCGGCGGACGCGGCACCTTGATCGGGCCGATCGTCGGCGCGTTCGCGGTGAACGGCGCGAAGAGCTTTTTCACGGCGTATTTCGCGGAATACTGGCTGTTCTTCCTCGGCCTCATCTTCACGCTCGTGCCCTTGCTTCTGCCGAACGGCATCATGGGCCTCATCGAACTCGCGCGTCGCAAGAAGACCGCAGGAGATTGCGCAGAATGACCGCACATCATGCATTGATCGTCGATCTGCCGCCGATTCCGTCTGCCGAGGAGCACACCAATCTCAACGGCGTCGCCGGCCTGGGACATGTGCTCGCGCCCGGCGAGATCGACATGTCGCACGGCACGATTCTCTATCTCGAGGACGTGACCGTGAGCTTCGATGGCTTTCGTGCGTTGAACAAGCTGACGCTGTCGATCGACGTGGGCGAACTGCGTTGCGTGATCGGCCCGAACGGCGCGGGCAAGACGACGATGATGGATGTCATCACGGGCAAGACGCGCCCCGATGGCGGCAAGGTGTTTCTCGGTCAGACGCTGGATCTCGCGCGCATGTCGGAGCCGGTGATCGCGCGCACGGGCATCGGCCGAAAGTTTCAGAAGCCGACCGTGTTCGAGAATCATCCCGTGTGGGAGAACCTCGAACTCGCGATGAAGACGGACAAGCGCTGGTTTGCCTCGTTGCGTGCGCGGCTGGATCGTCAGGCGCAGCTTCGCATCGAGGAGATATTGGAGTTGATTCGCCTGCAGCACCAGGCGACGCGGCTTGCCGGAGAGCTGTCGCATGGACAGAAGCAGCGGCTCGAAATCGGCATGTTGTTGATGCAGCAGCCCGCGCTGCTTTTGCTCGACGAACCCGCCGCCGGGATGACCGATCACGAGACCATGGAGCTTGCTGAACTTTTGAATAAGCTGCGTGGCTCGTGTTCGATGATGGTCGTGGAGCATGATATGGAGTTTGTTGCCGCGTTGGCTGGCGATAGCGGCAAGGTTACGGTGATGGCTGAAGGCAGCGTGCTCGCCGAAGGGACGCTTGATGGCGTCAAGCGGGACGACGCGGTTATTGAGTCTTATCTGGGGCGGTGAAGGTTTCGTTCGCTTGGGCTTTCGTGGAATCCTGTTTTCGTGTCGGTCTACTGTTTTTTTTTGCTTCCGCTGACGTGGAATCCTGTTTTCGTGTCGGTCTACTGTTTTTTTGCTTCCGCTGACGTGGAATCCTGTTTTCGTGTCGGTCTATTGGCACTGCCCCTGTGCGGGGCGGCAGTCACTTTCTTTGCTGCTGCAAAGAAAGTAACCAAAGAAACAGCTATCCCCAGCCTAAGCACTTCAAGCCGGCCGCGGCACAGAAGATTGCACGTGGTCCGGCAGTAGCGAGTGCCCTCATAGGCCTAACCGGGCGTGGACCGCGCACGGTCTGACAAGCTAGAAGTTATTGCGCGCTGGTTCAGCACCAAATAGCTCCGGCACAGCGCTACGCGCTGCCGAAGGGTATGCAAGGGAAACCAACGGAAGGCAAATGCGGTGAGATGGAAGGATTAGCAAAGAAGCACACGCATCCCCGATGAACCGATCGGCCGCGCAGCGGGCCGGAGCTATTTGGCGCCTTACCAGTCAGTTGAGTGGTGCGAGGTGACAGACCGTGCGCGATCCAAGCCCGATTAGACCTATGAGGGCACTCGCTACTGCCGGACCACGAACGATCTTCTGTGCCGGGGCCGGTGTGAAGTACTTTGGATGGGGATAGCTGTTTCTTTGGTTACTTTCTTTGCAGCAGCAAAGAAAGTGACTGCCGCCCCGCATAGGGGCAACGCTAATAAACCGACGCGAACACAAGTTCCATAGAAGCCCAACACAAAGTGAGGAGCAGCAAAGAAAGCGACTGCCGCCCCGCACAGGGGCAGGTGCCAATAGACCGACGCGAAAACAGGAAGTCCACAGAAGCCCAACCCGAGCGCAAAAAAGAAATGCTAGAACTCGATAACCTGAATCAATACTACGGCGGCAGCCACATCCTCCGCGATGTGAAGATGACCGTCCCCGAGGGCAAGCTCACGGTGCTGCTGGGCCGCAACGGCGTAGGCAAGACGACGCTCTTGCGCTGCCTGATGGGCGTAGTCCCGACGAAGAGTGGCACCATCACCTGGCGCGGCAACAAGATCTCCTCGATGCCGACCCATGCGCGGGTAGCGAGCGGCCTCGCCTACGTCCCACAAGGCCGCGATATCTTCGGCCGCCTGACCGTCGAAGAAAACCTGCTCGTAGGCGCAGCAAGCCGCAAGGCGCCCTCGAAAATCCCCGATCGCATCTACGATCTCTTCCCCGTGCTCCGCGATATGAAGCATCGCCGCGGCGGCGATCTCTCAGGCGGTCAGCAACAGCAACTCGCGATAGGCCGCGCGCTGATGAGCGAGCCGCAACTGCTCATTCTCGACGAACCGACCGAAGGCATTCAGCCATCGATCATCCGCGATATCGGCCGCACGCTGCGGCAGCTCGTCGATGAAATGGGCATGACCGTGCTGCTCGTCGAACAGTATTACGACTTCGCCCGCGAGCTCGCGGACCGCTACTGGGTGATGAGCCGCGGCGAGATCGTCGCGGGCGGCGCGGGCTCCGAGATGGACGAACATGGAGTGCGCGAGCTGATCGCCGTATGATGAAGCCTCACTCTCCATCGCGCATTTCGCATCCTTCCCATGCTTCATGAATCGCACGCGGCACTCGTCGATCCGAACATCTGGCGCGGTTCGCTCGAACTCGGCTATGCGCGCCAGCATGACCGCACCGTTTGCGTTCATCGCAAACACGAAGGGCCGTTGCGCCTGCAACGTCCGCTCTATCCCGAAGGCGATATCTGTCATTCCGTAATCGTGCATCCGCCGGGCGGCGTCGCGGGCGGAGACCGTTTGTCCATCGACGTGAAGCTCGGCGAAGGCACGCATGCCGTCATCACGACGCCGGGGGCGACGAAGTGGTACAAGGCCAACGGCAAGCTGGCAACGCAGCGCATCGACATCGACCTCGCGGTGAATGCGAAGCTCGACTGGCTCCCGCAGAACAACATCGTGTTCGAATCGTCGAATATCGAACTCGAATTCAACCTCACGCTCGATGAAGGCGCGACCGCGCTCGGCTGGGACGCGATGCTGCTCGGCCGCGCCGCAGCCGGCGATAAATGGACGCAAGGACATATCAAGGCGCTTTCGCGTATCGCGCATCGCGATGGCACAACGCTCTGGTTCGAACGCACGCTGCTCGATGCAAGCGATCCATTGCGCGATGGCGCGCAGGGACTCGCGGGCTTTCCCGCCTACGGCACGCTCTGGGCGATCGGCCCCGCGTGCGACGATGCGCTCGCCGAAGCACTCACCGCGCAACTGCCCTTCAGCGATGAACTGCGCGCGGCTGCATCGTGTGTCACGCCGGGCGTGCTGATCGTGCGCGCGATCAGCCGCTCGATGGAACCGCTGCAACGCGCACTCACCGATTGCTGGACGCATCTTCGTCCTCTCGTGCATGGCGTCGATGCACGGCCGTTGCGGCTCTGGACAACCTGACCGCACCACGATGATGCGGCGAACGGCCCCGCGATGGTGCGCATGCATCACGCGAAAGCACGATATGCACGGATCAAGGGCAAAGCATCGATGGCACAACTTTCGCTAAAGACCATCGACCGACGCAAACAATAAACCCATGAAACTCACGCCTCGCGAAAAGGACAAGCTCCTCATCTTCACCGCGGCCTTGCTCGCAGAACGCCGCCGCGCGCGCGGCTTGAAGCTCAATCATCCGGAAGCCGTCGCGTTCATATCGGCTGCATTGATGGAAGCGGCGCGCGACGGCAAGACCGTCGCCGAAGTCATGCATTACGGCACCACGCTGCTCACGAGAGACGACGTGATGGAAGGCGTGCCCGAGATGATCCCCGACATCCAGATCGAAGCGACCTTCCCCGACGGCACGAAGCTCGTCACGGTTCATCATCCGATCCCTTGAGAACATGATCCCAGGCGAATACTTCATCGACGACGGCGAGCACGAGCTCAACGCCGGCCGCGAGACCGTGACCGTCATCGTCGCGAATCATGGCGACAGGCCCGTGCAGGTCGGCTCGCACTTCCACTTCTACGAAGTCAACACGGCGCTCAAGTTCGAGCGCGAGAAGGCGCGCGGCTTTCGCCTGAACATCGCGGCGGGCACCGCCGTGCGCTTCGAGCCGGGACAGGAACGCACGGTCGAGCTCGTCGCGCTCGCGGGCGATCGTCGCGTCTATGGTTTCAACGCGCTCGTCATGGGTCCGCTTTAATCCAAAAGCCAAAGGAAGAATATGACGCTACGCATCGGCCGCCGCGCTTATGCGGAAATGTTCGGCCCGACCACCGGCGACCGCGTGCGCCTTGCCGACACCGATCTCATCATCGAAGTCGAGCGCGACTTCACCACCTATGGCGAAGAAGTGAAGTTCGGCGGCGGCAAGGTGATCCGCGACGGCATGGGCCAGTCGCAACGCCCCGCCGCCGATGTGGCCGATACCGTCGTCACCAACGCGCTGATCCTCGATCACTGGGGCATCGTGAAAGCCGATATCGGCATCAAGGGCGGACGCATCCACGCGATCGGCAAGGCCGGCAATCCCGACATTCAACCGAACGTGAACATCGCGATCGGCGCGGCGACGGAAGTGATCGCGGGCGAAGGCATGATCGTGACGGCGGGCGGCGTGGATACGCACATCCACTTCATCAGCCCGCAGCAGATCGACGAAGCCCTCGCGAGCGGCGTCACGACGATGCTCGGCGGCGGCACCGGCCCCGCGACGGGCACCAACGCGACCACCTGCACGCCAGGCCCGTGGCACATGGAGCGCATGCTGCAGGCCGCCGATGGCTGGCCGGTCAATCTCGGCTTTCTCGGCAAGGGCAACGCGAGCCTGCCGGAGCCGCTGATCGAACAGGTGAAGGCAGGCGCGATCGGTTTGAAGCTGCATGAGGACTGGGGCACGACGCCCGCGGCCATCGACAATTGCCTGAGTGTCGCCGACGACACCGACACGCAAGTCGCCATCCACACGGACACGTTGAACGAAGCGGGCTTCGTCGAGACGACGATCGCCGCGTTCAAGGGCCGCACGATCCACACGTATCACACGGAAGGCGCGGGCGGCGGTCATGCGCCGGACATCATCAAGGTGGCGGGCGAATCGAACGTGCTGCCCTCGTCCACGAATCCGACGCGCCCTTACACCGTCAACACGCTCGACGAGCATCTCGACATGCTGATGGTGTGCCATCACCTCGATCCGTCGATCGCGGAAGACATCGCGTTCGCGGAGTCGCGCATTCGCCGCGAGACGATCGCAGCCGAAGATATCCTGCACGATCTCGGCGCATTGTCGATGCTGTCATCCGATTCGCAGGCGATGGGCCGCGTCGGCGAAGTCATCATCCGCACGTGGCAGACGGCGCACAAGATGAAAGTGCAACGCGGCGCGCTGCCCGAGGACAACGCGCGCAACGATAACTTCCGCGCGAAGCGTTATGTCGCCAAGTACACGATCAATCCGGCGATCACGCATGGCATCGCGCATGAAGTCGGTTCGATCGAGCCGGGCAAGTGGGCCGATCTCGTGTTCTGGGAGCCGGCGTTCTTCGGCGTGAAGCCCGCGATGATCGTCAAGGGCGGCATGATCGCGGTCGCGCAGATGGGCGATCCGAACGCGTCCATTCCCACGCCGCAGCCGGTGCATTATCGCGAGATGTTCGCGACGCGCGGCGGCGCGCTCGGCAAGACATCGCTCACGTTCGTGTCGCAAATGGCGATGGAAGCGCGTATCGCGGATCGTTATGGTTTGACGAAGCAGATCGTCGCGGTGAAGAACTGCCGCAATGTGACGAAGGCCGACATGATTCACAATGCATGGCAGCCGTCCATCAGCGTCGATCCGCAGACCTATCAGGTGATCGCCGATGGCCAATTGCTCACATGCGATCCCGCCACCGTTCTGCCGATGGCGCAGCGCTATTTTCTGTTCTGACTTTTCATGCGTACCATCGACAAACGTCTGACCGCGAAGCTCGCACCCGTGCTCGTCAAGCGCGCGCCCACGCTGACCCTTCCCTTCGATGCGCGCTGCAAGAGCCGTCTCGCCGCCACGCTGGATAACGGCGAGGAAGTCGCGCTCGTGATGCCGCGCGGCACGGTGCTCGCCGACGGCGACATGCTCGTCGCGGATGACGGCGGCTTCGTGCGCGTCGTCGCGGCGGCGGAAGCGGTGCTCGTCGTGCGCGCGCCCAGCGTGCGCCTGCTCACGCGTGCTGCGTATCATCTCGGCAATCGGCATACGCCCGTCGAAGTCGGCGCCGATTATCTGAAGCTCGAAGCCGATCCCGTGCTCGAAGACATGTTGAAGCGTCTCGGCGTGCTGGTCGCGCATGAGTCGCAGCCGTTCCAGCCTGAGACCGGCGCGTATGGCGGCGGTCACAAGCATGGCCACGACGAAACCTTCAGCGAGGACTATGCGCTCGCGCAGAAGGTTTTCGACGAGCATCACGGGCACGATCATTCGCACGACCACGATCATTCGTCCTGCGGTCACGATCATCATCACCACGGTCATGCGCATCGCTGAACTGACGGCGCTTCTGCATCTTGCATCGCCGGCGCTGCCGATCGGCGCGTTCAGCTATTCGCAAGGGCTCGAAGCGGCGATCGAACATGGCCTGATCCACGACGGCGACAGCGCGCGCGCGTGGATCGCGAGCGGCCTCACCCATGTGCTCGCGCGTGGCGAACTGCCCTTTCTGGCGCATCAGATCGACCGCTGGCGTGTCCACGATGACGTCGCGCTGCGTCAGGCGAACGATGAATACATCGCGAGCCGCGAATCGGCGGAACTCAGACGCGAAACCGAGCAGATGGGCTGGTCGCTTGCGCAGTTGTGCGCCTCGCTCGAATGGGGCGATGAAGCGCGTCGCGCGACGCTCGCCGCGATCAAACCGATCGCGCAGCCGACCGCCTTCGCCTTCGCCGCGTTCGCGCACGATGCGGCGCCCGACGCCGCGCTCGCGGCCTATGCATTCAGCTGGGTCGAAAATCAGGCGGCCGCCGCGTTGAAGGCCGTGCCGCTCGGGCAGCTCGCGGGGCAGCGCATCATCGTCGCGCTGCGTCAGCCGATCGACGACGCCGTGCGCCGCGCGCTCGACACATCGCCCGAACGGATCAACACCTTCGCGCCGCAGCTCGGTATTTTGTCGGCGCGGCACGAATCGCAATACTCACGACTTTTCCGCTCCTAGCCCGAGCTTTGGCTTCTCAAGTAGCCGAGATCCGCGTCAGCGCTGGGTTTCGGCTATTTTTTTAGGCTATCATGTACCCATGTAAATTAGTATTTTTGTGTTGATTTTTTGGCCATATGTGCTTGAATGAGTGTTCATGTATATTGAACATGTCCCCAACCGTAACTCCCCTCCGGCCGTGCTACTGCGCGAGTCTTATCGCGAAGGCAACACGGTTAAGAAGCGCAC
>NZ_FCOX02000017.1 GCF_900044055.2 Caballeronia calidae
GCTGGTGGGTTCGTCGGGTGCGATTCTGTCGTACATCATGTGCAAGGCGATGAACCGGTCGTTCTTCAACGTGATTCTCGGCGGCTTCGGCGGCGAGGCTGGCGGTGCGGTTGCGGGCGGCTCGACTGAGCAGCGTCCGGTCAAATCCGGCTCCGCCGATGACGCCGCGTTCATGCTCGGCAATGCGGAGAGCGTGGTGATTGTGCCGGGTTATGGTCTTGCGGTCGCGCGCGCGCAGCATGCGCTGAAGGAGCTGACGGACAAGCTCGTGGAGAAAGGCATCGATGTGCGTTATGCGATTCACCCGGTCGCGGGGCGGATGCCGGGCCACATGAACGTCCTGCTGGCGGAAGCCGAAGTCCCCTATGAGATGGTGCAGGAAATGGAGGACATCAACAGCGAGTTCGGCCAGACGGACGTGGTGCTCGTGCTCGGGGCGAACGACGTGGTGAACCCGGCCGCGAAGACCGATCCGAAATCGCCGATCGCGGGCATGCCGATTCTCGAAGCGTATAAGGCGCGGACGATCATCGTGAACAAGCGGTCGATGGCGGCGGGTTACGCCGGCCTCGACAACGAACTGTTCTATATGGACAAGACGATGATGGTGTTCGGGGATGCGAAGAAGGTGGTCGAGGAGATGATGAAGGCGGTGGAGTAACCACCACTCCGGTTCGAAACTGCTGAACCGCTGGCGCCAGCTCCCGTCTTGCGACGGGGCTGGCGCTTTCTTTTTCCGGCGATGAAGCGGCGCCACCGGCCGGTCGTACCTCCCCGCGTACAATACCGCCTTTGAACATCAGCAAAACCACCTCATGTCCTCCCCCCTCTTCGACTGGTTTGTCCCCTGCCCGCGCGGTCTCGAAGCGCCGCTCGCCGCCGAGCTCACGGAGATCGGAGAGCGGCATGTGGCGAGCGCCCCGCTGTCGGGCGGCGGATCACTGATCGTCGGCGCCCAGGTGCCCGGCGGCGTGCATTTCCGGGGCGGCTGGGTCGCGGGCATGGCGGCGAACCTGCATTCGCGCATCGCGAGCCGCGTGCTTCTGAAGGTCGCGCAAGGCCCGTATCGCAACGAGCACGACATCTACGAACTCACGCATCGCCAGCGCTGGGAGCAATGGTTCACGCCCAGCCAGACAATGCGCGTCGACCTGACCGCGATCAAATCGCCGGTGAAGAGCCTCGAATTCACGACGCTGCGCGTGAAGGACGCCGTCTGCGATCGTCTGCGCGACGTCGCCGGGGCGCGCCCGAGCATCGACACCGCGCAGCCCGATGTGCGCGTGTTCGCGTTCCTCACGGTGAACGAATGCACGCTCTATCTCGACACCTCCGGCGAACCGCTCTTCAAGCGCGGCTGGCGTCTCGACAAAGGCGCCGCGCCGCTGCGCGAGAATCTCGCAGCGGGCATCCTGCGCCTCACCGGCTGGACGCCCGGCACGCCGCTCTTCGACCCGATGTGCGGCAGCGGCACCTTCCTCGCCGAGGCAGCGCAGACGGCGCTCAACATCGCGCCGGGCAGCGATCGGCGCTTCGGCTTCGAAAAGCTCAAGCCGTTCCATCCGGGCATGTGGCAAAAGCTCAAGACAGCCGCGCTCGAACAACGGCGCGCCGCGCGTGCGTCGCAGGCCGAGCTGCGCATCTTCGGCAGCGACATCTCCGGCGACATGCTCGAAAAGGCGCGCGCGAATCTGAGCCGTGCGGGCATCACCGATTTGTCGCTCAAGCAGATCGACGCCCGCAACATGGTGCCGCCGACCGATACGCCAGGCATTCTCATCGCGAATCCGCCGTACGGCGAGCGTATCGAAGTGCGCGGCCGCGGCCCGCGAGGCGAGATCCGCGAGACCGCGCGCTCCCGCCGCGAAGAGGACGACGCATTCGCACGTGCACAGCCCGACCCCGCCGACACGGAATTCTTCGTCTCCTTCGGCAACGCGCTCAAGCAGCGCTTTCCCGGCTGGCGCGCCTACGTGCTCACGTCCGACCGCAAGCTGCCAGGCCTGATGCGGCTGCGTGAATCGACGAAAACGCCGCTTTTCAACGGCGCGCTCGAATGCCGCCTGTTCCGCTTCGATCTGATCGCGGGCAGCGTGCGCAATCGTCCCGCCGGCGAATGAGTATCCGGCGCGCGAGTGCCGCGCGCCATTAGACCGAACGGCCTATGCCGATCGGCCGAGTCCCGGCATCGCCGGGCCGGCGCTACAATCGGCGCATGAACTCACCGACCGAACTCGCCAGTCCCATCGCCGTCGATATTTACCGCGCACGTCGCGAGCGCGTGCTCGCCGCGCTGCGTGCGCAAGGCGGCGGCGTCGCCATCGTGCCGACCGCGCGGGAAGTCATGCGCAATCGCGATACGGACTACCCTTTCCGTCACGACAGCTACTTCTACTATCTGACGGGCTTCAACGAACCCGAGGCCACGCTCGTGCTGAACGCGAGCGCGAAAGACGGCGAGCCCGCGTCCATACTCTTCTGCCGCGAAAAGAACGCCGAGCGCGAAACGTGGGAAGGCTTCCGCTTCGGCCCCGAGGCCGCGCGCGACGCCTTCGGTTTCGATGCCGCTTTGCCCATCGGCGCGCTCGATCAGGAAATGCCGCGTCTCATCGCCGACAAACCCGCGCTGCACTACGCGCTCGGGACATCGGCGGAACTTGACGCGCAAGTGCGCGGCTGGCTCGCTGCCGTGCGCGCCCAGAGCCGCAGCGGCGTGCGCGCACCCGCGAAGGCTGCGCACCTGCTGCCGCTTCTCGACGAGATGCGCCTCATCAAGGACACGCATGAAATCGCGATCATGCGCCGCGCCGCCTCGATCTCCGCCGAAGCGCACCGCCGCGCCATGCGTGCGTGCCGCCCCGGCATGCGCGAATACGAAATCGAAGCCGAACTGCTGTATACGTTCCGGCGCCACGGCGCGCAGGCACCGGCGTACGGATCGATCGTCGCGGCGGGCGCAAACGCCTGCGTGCTGCACTATCCGGCGGGCAACGCGATCGCGCGCGACGGCGACCTGATCCTCATCGACGCCGCGTGCGAGCTCGACGGCTACGCGTCCGACATCACGCGCACCTTTCCCGCGAGCGGCCGCTTCACGCCCGCGCAGCGCGAACTCTACGACATCGTGCTCGCGGCACAGGCCGCCGCCGTCGATGCGACGCGTCCCGGCGTCAGCTTCGACGCGCCGCATCAGGCCGCGTTGAGCGTGTTGTCGCAAGGCCTGCTCGATACGGGCATTCTCGACAAGTCGACATTCGGCAGCGTCGACGATGTCCTCGCGCAACGCGCCTACGCGCGTTTCTACATGCATCGCACGGGGCACTGGATCGGCATGGATGTGCACGACGCGGGCGAGTACCGCGAGGCGGACGGTCCGGTCGACGAGCAGGGCGCGCGTCCGTGGCGCACGCTCGCGCCCGGCATGGCGCTCACCGTCGAACCGGGGCTTTACGTGCGCCCCGCCGAAGACGTGCCCGAGCAATACTGGAACATCGGCATCCGCATCGAGGACGACGCAGTCGTCACGGAGAACGGCTGCGAGCTGATCACGCGCGAAGTGCCCGTCGCCGCCGACGAAATCGAAGCGCTGATGCGCGAATCAAACGCAAACTGACCATGAGCGACGTTCAAGTCACCGAACCGCATTTCGACTACGACATCGCCATCGTCGGCGCGGGGCCGGTCGGGCTCGCGCTGGCGGGCTGGCTCGCGCGGCGCAGCGCGACCTCGCGGCTGTCCATCGCGCTGATCGACGCGCGCACGCCCGACGCCGCCGCGAACGATCCGCGCGCGCTCGCGCTATCGCACGGCAGCCGCGTGATGCTCCAGCCGCTCGGCTTTCCCGCCGACGCCACGGCCATTCGCCGGATTCACGTTTCGCAGCGCGGGCACTTCGGCCGCACCCTGATCGAGCACGACGAGCACGAGCTGCCCGAGCTCGGCTACGTGGTGCGCTACGGCTCGCTCGTCGGCGCGCTCGCGGATGCGGTGCGCGCGACCAAGGTCGACTGGCTCACCGACACCGCCGCGCTCGCGCCGCTGCAGGACCACGACAGCGTCACGCTGCCGCTGCAATCGGCGGGCAGCGAGCGCACGATCCGCGTGAAAGTGCTCGTGAATGCCGAGGGTGGGCTCTATCAGAAGAGCGACGTGACCGCGCCCGGCGAACGGCGAGCGCGCGATTACGGTCAGACGGCCATCGTCGGCACGGTGAGCGTGTCCGATCCGCGCGCGAATGTCGCGTGGGAGCGCTTCACGAGCGAAGGTCCGATCGCGCTTCTGCCCTGCGGCGGCCAGCGTCACGCGGACTACTCGCTCGTCTGGTGCTGCTCGCCCGACGAAGCCGCGCGCCGCATGCAGCTCGACGACGACACCTTTCTCGCCGAGCTCGGCGCCGCGTTCGGCACGCGCATGGGGCGCTTTACGCGCATCGCGGGCCGCGCCGCGTTCCCGCTTGGGCTGACCGCGCTCGACGTGCTCGTCGACCGGCGCACCGTCGCCATCGGCAATGCCGCGCAGACGCTTCATCCGGTCGCGGGCCAGGGGCTGAACCTCGGCCTGCGCGACGCGCTCGCGCTCACCGACGCCCTTTCCACCGATGGCGCGCGCCCGCTCGCCCTCGCTCATTTCGCGCAGCGCCGCGCGCTGGACCGGCGCCTGACGATCGGCGCCACGGACACGCTCGCGCGCATTTTCACGGTCGATTTTCCGCCGCTCGCCGCGATGCGCGGCCTCGCCCTCACCGCGCTCGAGTTCCTGCCGCCGCTCAAAACCGCGCTCGCCCGCCAGATGATGTTCGGCCAACGGCGTTGATCGGGCACGGACAAAGGCAATCGCCTACGCCGATCCGATGAACTTATCCTCTATGAACGCTCGTGCTTTCATAGAAGATTTAAAGACTTGCACGCGATTGCTCTTAATTTCAGCACGCGCTTCGCGTTAAAATACGCGTTTCCCCTTCAGCAACGTTGCATCCGCCTGACGCGGTTCCGAATCTTTCCGGACCGCATTCGCCAGCGCGGATCGTTTAGCCTTCATGCCCACCATCGGTTCACACGTCCTGCGCAATAACCTGTTCGTCGCTCCGATGGCAGGCGTCACCGACCGCCCGTTCCGGCAGCTTTGCAAGCGCATGGGCGCGGGCTACGCGGTGTCGGAAATGGTCGCGTCGAACGCGCAGTTGTGGAAAAGCGAGAAGACCATGCGCCGCGCCAACCACGCGGGCGAGGTCGAGCCGATCTCCGTGCAGATCGCCGGCGCCGATCCGCAGATGCTCGCCGAAGCCGCGCGCCATAACGTCGCGAACGGCGCGCAAATCATCGACATCAACATGGGCTGCCCGGCGAAGAAGGTCTGCAACGTGGCGGCCGGGTCGGCGCTCCTGCAGAACGAGCCGCTCGTCGCGCGCATCGTGGAAGCCGTGGTGCAGGCGGTGGGCGTGGGGCCGGATGCGGTGCCCGTCACGCTCAAGATTCGCACGGGATGGAATCGCGAGAACAGGAACGCGCTGACCATCGCGAGGATCGCGCAGGAAGCGGGCATTGCGATGCTCACCGTGCACGGCCGCACGCGCGCCGATCTCTACAAGGGCGACGCGGAGTACGAAACCATCGCGGCGGTGAAGGCATCGGTCAAGATTCCGGTGGTCGCGAACGGCGACATCACCACGCCGGAAAAAGCGCGCGACGTGCTCGCCGCAACCGGCGCCGACGCCATCATGATCGGCCGCGCGGCGCAGGGGCGTCCGTGGCTGTTTCGCGAGATCGAACATTTTCTGCAGACGGGCGAGCGCCTGCCGCCGCCGCGCATCGACGAGATCCAGCAGGTGATGAACGAGCACCTCGAAGATCACTACGCCTTTTATGGGGAATTCACGGGCGTTCGGACTGCGCGCAAGCACATCGGCTGGTACACTCGCGGCCTTTCCGGCGCCAACACCTTCCGGCACCGGATGAACACGCTGGACACGACCAAAGAACAATTGCTCGCTGTTAATGAATTCTTCGACGCCCAAAAGGCGTTGTCGGACCGTCTCGTCTATGTGGACGAAGCCGGTGACGCCGATGATGCCGACGGCGAAGAATCGTGCGGCGGGCTCGACAACACGACAGACCGATTGATTGCCGCATGAGCAGACATAACATCGAACAATGCGTTCGCCAGAGCCTCGACAACTATTTTCAGGACCTGGACGGCTCCAACCCGCACGACGTGTACGACATGGTGATTTCGTGCGTGGAAAAACCGATGCTCGAGGTGGTCCTCGAGCAGGCGGGCGGAAACCAGTCGCTCGCGGCCGAGTATCTCGGCATCAACCGCAACACGTTGCGCAAGAAGCTTCAGCAGCACGGATTGATTTGATTCATCGGACTGGGGCGCGCGCCTTGGTCCGGCCTGTTTTCCCTTCTCGGTTTCAGTGTTCATCATGATCAAGCAAGCGCTCCTCTCCGTCTCCGACAAATCCGGCATCGTCGATTTCGCGAAATCGCTGTCGGAACTCGGCGTCAAGCTCCTCTCGACCGGCGGCACGGCGAAACTGCTCGCCGACGCCGGCCTGCCCGTGACCGAGGTCGCCGATTACACCGGCTTCCCGGAAATGCTCGACGGGCGCGTGAAGACGCTGCATCCGAAGGTTCACGGCGGCATCCTCGCCCGCCGCGATCTGCCCGAGCACATGGCCGCGCTGGAAAAGCACGACATTCCGACCATCGATCTGCTGGTCGTGAACCTGTATCCGTTCGTGCAGACGGTGTCGAAGGAAGAGTGCTCGCTGGAAGACGCGATCGAGAATATCGATATCGGCGGTCCGACGATGCTGCGCTCGGCGGCGAAGAATCATCGCGACGTGACGGTGATCGTCGATCCGACCGATTACTCGGCCGTGCTCGACGAGATGCGCGCGAACAATAATTCCGTCGGCTACAAGACGAACTTCCGTCTCGCGACCAAGGTGTTCGCGCACACCGCGCAGTACGACGGCGCGATCACGAACTATCTGACGAGCCTGACCGAAGCGCTGCAGCACTCGGATCGCAACACGTACCCGGCCACGTTCAACCTCGCGTTCGACAAGGTGCAGGACCTGCGCTACGGCGAGAATCCGCATCAGAGCGCGGCGTTCTACCGCGATCTGTCCGTGCCGGCCGGCGCGCTCGCGAACTACGAGCAGCTGCAGGGCAAGGAGCTGTCGTACAACAACATCGCGGATTCGGACGCCGCGTGGGAATGCGTGAAGACGTTCGATGCTCCGGCCTGCGTCATCATCAAGCACGCGAATCCGTGCGGCGTGGCGCTCGGCGCGAACGCCGCCGAAGCGTACTCGAAGGCATTCCAGACCGATCCGACTTCCGCGTTCGGCGGCATCATCGCGTTCAATCGTGAAGTCGACGAAGCCGCGGCGCAGGCTGTCGCGAAGCAGTTCGTCGAAGTGCTGATCGCGCCTTCGTTCAGCGAGGCGGCGCGCGCGGTGTTCGCGGCGAAGCAGAACGTGCGTCTGCTGCAGATCGCGCTCGGCGATGGTCACAACAAGTTCGACCTGAAGCGCGTGGGCGGCGGGCTGCTCGTGCAATCGCTCGATGCGAAGAACGTGCAGCCGCACGAACTGCGCGTCGTGACGAAGCGCCATCCGACGCCGAAGGAAATGGACGATCTGATGTTCGCTTGGCGCGTCGCCAAGTACGTGAAGTCGAACGCGATCGTGTTCTGCAGCGGCGGCATGACGCTCGGCGTCGGCGCGGGCCAGATGAGCCGCGTGGATTCGGCGCGCATCGCGGGCATCAAGGCGCAGAACGCCGGTCTGACGCTGAACGGCTCGGCGGTCGCGTCGGATGCGTTCTTCCCGTTCCGTGACGGCCTCGATGTCGTCGTGAACGCGGGCGCGACCTGCGTGATCCAGCCGGGCGGCTCGATGCGCGACGACGAAGTGATCGCCGCCGCCGACGAGCACAGTGTCGCGATGATCTTCACCGGCACGCGCCATTTCCGTCATTAAGCATCACAGGTTCATTTAAGATTGGCCTGTTTGCGCTTTTGACAGCGCAAACAGGCCATTTTGATTTTGACGACGCCTTTTTGAGAACGCGTAACGCGAACGAATGAGAATCCTAGGCATCGACCCCGGCCTGCGCGTGACGGGCTTCGGCATCATCGACAAGACGGGGCACACGCTCAACTATGTGACGAGCGGCGTCATCAAGACGGCCGAGGCGGATTTGCCTTCGCGTCTCAACACGATCTTCAGCGGCATCTCGACACTCATCGCGCAGCACAATCCGGATCAGGCGGCGATCGAAAAGGTCTTCGTCAACGTCAATCCGCAGTCGACGCTCTTGCTCGGCCAGGCGCGCGGCGCGGCCATTTGCGGACTCGTCGCGAGCGGCGTGCCGGTGGCCGAATACACCGCGCTGCAACTGAAGCAGGCGGTCGTCGGCTATGGACGCGCGACGAAGGAACAGATGCAGCAGATGGTCGTGCGGCTGTTGAGCCTCTCCGGCGTGCCCAGCACCGACGCCGCCGACGCGCTCGGCATGGCCATCTGCCACGCGCACGGCGGCACGGGTCTCGCGACCTTGGGCGGCATCGCGCCGGGGCTCGCGAAGAAAGGCCTGCGCGTGCGGCGCGGCAGGCTCATCGGCTAAATCTCTTCTACGAATATCAAAACATGATCGGTCGCATCGCCGGCGTTCTGCTGGAAAAAAATCCGCCGCATTTGCTCGTCGACTGCAACGGCGTCGGCTACGAAATCGACGTGCCGATGAGCACGTTCTATAACCTGCCGAATACCGGCGAGAAGGTCGTGCTGCTCACGCAGTTGATCGTGCGCGAGGACGCGCATCTGCTGTATGGCTTTCTCACCGCGCAGGAGCGCTCGACGTTCCGCGCACTGCTCAAGATCAGCGGGATCGGCGCGCGCATGGCGTTGGCCGTGCTGTCGGGCATGAGCGTGCAGGAGCTGTCGCAAACCGTCACGACGCAGGACGCGGCGCGTCTCACGCGCGTGCCGGGCATCGGCAAGAAGACGGCGGAGCGCTTGCTGCTCGAACTGAAAGGCAAGCTGGGCGCGGATCTCGGTTCGGCGGCGGCGGCTGTTTCGGCGTCCGATCACGCATCCGACATTCTCAATGCCCTGCTCGCGCTCGGCTATTCGGAAAAGGAAGCGCTCACCGCGATCAAGAACGTGCCGGCGGGAACCGGTGTGTCGGAAGGCATCAAACTGGCGCTGAAATCGCTGTCGAAGGCGTAGTGGCTTAGGCCATTCGGCCAGCTTCGCCGCAAAAAAGCTCGCTGTACAATCGACCCATGATCGAAACCGACAAACTCGCCGCCGAACGCGTCATCTCGGCCTCGCCCGTCTCGCCGAACGAGGAAGCGTTCGAGCGCGCGCTGCGCCCCCACAAGCTCGACGAATACATCGGGCAGGAAAAGGCGCGCGGCCAGCTCGAAATCTTCATCGAAGCGGCCAAGCGCCGTTCGGAAGCGCTCGATCACGTGCTGCTGTTCGGGCCGCCGGGCCTCGGCAAGACGACGCTCGCGCATATCATCGCGCGGGAAATGGGCGTGAATCTGCGACAGACGTCGGGGCCGGTGCTGGAGCGCGCGGGCGATCTCGCCGCGCTGCTCACGAATCTCGAAGCGAACGACGTGCTGTTCATCGACGAGATTCACCGGCTGTCACCGGTCGTCGAGGAAATCCTGTATCCGGCGCTCGAGGATTATCAGATCGACATCATGATCGGCGAAGGGCCGGCCGCGCGCAGCGTGAAGCTGGATCTTCAGCCGTTCACGCTCGTCGGCGCGACGACTCGCGCGGGCATGCTGACGAATCCGCTGCGCGACCGCTTCGGAATCGTGTCACGGCTGGAGTTTTATAACGCGAGCGAACTGGCGCGCATCGTGTCGCGATCGGCGTCGCTGCTGAAGGCGGAAATCGTGCCGGAAGGCGCGCTGGAAATCGCGAAACGCTCGCGCGGCACGCCGCGTATCGCCAACCGCCTGCTGCGGCGCGTGCGCGATTACGCCGAAGTGAAAGCGAACGGCATGATCACCGCCGACGTCGCCGACAAGGCGCTCAAGATGCTCGATGTCGATCCTGTCGGCTTCGACCTGATGGACCGCAAGCTGCTCGAAGCGATCCTCCACAAGTTCGATGGCGGGCCGGTCGGCGTGGACAATCTCGCGGCGGCCATCGGCGAAGAGCGCGATACGATCGAAGACGTGCTCGAACCGTATCTGATCCAGCAAGGCTTCCTTCAGCGCACGCCGCGCGGTCGCGTCGCGACGATGCTCACGTATCGCCACTTCGGCCTCGCGGCGCCGGATGCGGGGCCGATCCGCGATCTGTGGGATACCAATAACTGCTAAGCCCGCTTGCGCAGACTGTCGTCGTCCGTATCGGTGGAAAGATGGCTGATATCGCCCCACGACACGACCGTCGCGCCGCCGTCCGCATAGTCCACCACGTTGACGCTGCAATTGAGCAGCGGCCAGTTGCGCGGCTCCTGCAACGAGAGCTTCATCGCGAACCGATAGATGCAATCGAGCACCCCGCCATGCGCGACGACCGCGACGCGCCCGCCCGGATGCGCCGCGACGATCGGCTCCATCGCGTGCACGACGCGGTGATAGAACACGCGCTGCGATTCGCCGTCGCCGGGCGGCGCGAAACCCGGGTCGCGCGTCTGCCATTCGACATATTCGGCGGGAAACTTGTCGTTGATCTCATCGCTGTCGTGGCCCTGGAACGCGCCGTAGAACCGCTCGCGCAGCCCCTCTGACAACCGCAATTCGAGACCGAGCGCATCCGCGAAAGGACGCGCCGTTTGCTGCGCGCGTTGCAGATCGCTCGAATAGACGGCATCCATCCGCCCTTCTCTCGCGAGCCGCTGACCGAGTTGTTCCGCCTGCAGGAAACCGTGCTCGGACAAGGGGATGTCGACATGCCCCTGGATGCGCTTGATGCGATTCCAGTCGGTTTCGCCGTGTCGAATGAAGAGGATCTGGGTCGTCATAGGCTTTTCGAAATCAGGGCCGCACTTGCAGCCAGAACGTTACCGGCCCGTCGTTCACGAGCGATACCTGCATTTCCGCGCCGAACTCGCCGGTCGCGACGATCGGATGATTCGCGCGCGCCCGCTCGACGAAGTAATCGAAGAGCCGCTTGCCTTCGTCGGGCGGCGCGGCGGGCGTGAAGCTCGGGCGCAGGCCGCTCGATGTATCGGCGGCGAGCGTGAATTGCGACACCAGCAGGACGCCGCCCGCCTGGCCCGCGCCGTCCATGTTGGAGACGGACAGGTTCATCTTGCCGGCGGCGTCGCTGAACACGCGGTACGCGAGCATCTTCGCGAGGAGCTTGTCGGCGGCGGCCTCGTTGTCGCCGCGCTCGGCGCACACCAGCGCGAGCAGGCCCGCGTCGATCGCGCCGGTCACGCGCTCGCCCACGCGCACGTCGGCGCGTTTCACACGCTGTATCAGAGCGATCATGCCGAGAGCGTCACGCGAGCAAAGCGCCGCTTGCCGACCTGCACGACGAACTCGCCCGCCTCGACCTTCAACGCCTTGTCGGAGACGGTCGCGCCGTCGATCTTCACGCCGCCCTGCTCGATGTTGCGCAGCGCTTCGCTCGTCGACGGCACGAGGCCCGCCTGCTTCAGCAACTGGCCGATCGCAAGCGGCGCGCCCGCGAGCGTCACCGACGGAATATCGTCCGGCACGCCGCCCTTCGCGCGATGGTTGAAGTCGTCGAGCGCGCGCTCGGCATCCGCCGACGAATGGAAGCGCGCGACGATTTCCTGCGCGAACATCACCTTGAAATCGCGCGGATTGCGCCCGCCTTCGGTTTCCTTCCTGAAACGCGCGATCTCCTCGATGCTGCGGAACGACAGCAGTTCGAAGTAACGCCACATGAGCACGTCGGAGATGCTCATCAGCTTGCCGAACATCTCGGTCGGCTTCTCGCTGATGCCGACATAGTTGTTCTTCGACTTCGACATCTTCTCGATGCCGTCGAGACCTTCGAGCAGCGGCATCGTCAGAATGCACTGCTGCTCCTGGCCATACTGCTTCTGCAATTCGCGGCCGACGAGCAGGTTGAATTTCTGATCAGTGCCGCCGAGTTCGAGATCCGAGTTCAGCGCGACGGAGTCGTAGCCCTGCATCAGCGGATAGAGGAATTCGTGGATCGAGATTGGAACGCCGCTTTGGAAGCGCTTCGTGAAGTCTTCGCGTTCCAGAATGCGCGCGACCGTGTAACGCGACGCGAGCTTGATCATGCCGTCGGCGCCGAGCGGCATCGACCATTCGCTGTTGTAGCGAATTTCCGTTTTCTCGCGATCGAGCACGAGCGACGCCTGCTCGAAGTACGTCTTCGCGTTCATTTCGATCTGTTCGCGCGTGAGCGGCGGGCGCGTCGCGTTGCGGCCGGACGGATCGCCGATCAGCGACGTGAAATCGCCGATCAGAAAAATGACGTGATGGCCGAGATCCTGCAACTGGCGCATCTTGTTCAGCACGACCGTATGGCCGATATGAATGTCGGGCGCGGTCGGATCGAGGCCGAGCTTGATGCGCAACGGCTTGCCTGTCGCGGCGCTCCTCGCGAGCTTTTGCGCGAATTCGTCTTCGATCAGCAGTTCGTCGCAGCCGCGCTTCGCGATGGCGAGCGCGCTCTTCACCTCGTCGGTGATCGGGAAGCTCTGCGCGCCGGGCGCGGAAGAAGCGTTGGAATCAGTGGTCATGCTTGCGGCTTGTGAAGTCAAAAGGGTTCGATGGCTGGCGGCGCGGCGGCACGATGGTGCCTCGACGCTGTCGCTGCGGTCCGGCGGCGGGGCCGGAAAGGACGCCGCTTCGTTGAAAGCGGCGCGCGCGGAAAATGACGAAAATCGCGCGCAATTGCTTGTTCAGGCTCAGGATTTTACGCGATGACGCGGTAGCTCGCGCCTTTTCGTGTCGTTTCGGGCTGTTTTGCGCGGCTTTCCGAGCGTCCGAATGCGCCGCGCGATACGCACACGCTTCAGACGCATCTTAACGATTCGGCCCGTAACGCGGATAATCGCCGCTTGGCAAGCGACGCGGAAACGCGGCAACACGGCATTGAAGAGGAGAGCGGCGTGGGAAAGAAAACCGAAGCAATCGAAACCGGCAAGGCAGACGGCGTGTACTTCGGTTTGATGTCCGGCACCAGCATGGACGGCGTCGACGGCGTCGCGGTGCAGTTCGCGACGGGCAAGGCGCCCGTCGTGCTCGGCGAGGCGCACGTTTCCTTTTCGAAGGGCTTGCGCGATGCGCTCTTCGCGCTGCAGTCACCCGGCGACAACGAGCTCGAGCGCGAGGCGCTCGCGGCCAACGCGCTCGCGACGCGCTATGCCGTCTGCTGTCACGAGTTGCAGAGCATGAGCGGCTATTCCGCGACGAAGGTGCGCGCGATCGGCGTGCACGGGCAAACGGTGCGGCATCGGCCTGAAAAGGGTTACACGCGGCAGATCAACAATCCCGCGCTGCTCGCGGAGATGACCAGCATCGATGTCGTCGCCGATTTCCGCAGCCGCGACGTGGCCGCGAGCGGTCAGGGCGCGCCGCTCGTGCCGGCTTTTCACGCGACGGTGTTCGGCGCGAAAGACGAGACGCGCGTCGTGTGCAATCTCGGCGGCATCAGCAACATCACGATTCTGTCGGGGAACGGCGACGTGCGCGGCTTCGACTGCGGCCCGGCGAACGCGTTGATCGACGAGTGGGCGTTGCGCCATCTGCAAAGACCCTACGATGATGGCGGGAAATTCGCGGCGCAAGGCCAGGTGCATCAGCCGCTGCTCAATGCATTTCTCGACGAGCCTTTCTTCGAGACGGCGCCGCCGAAGAGCACCGGCCGCGATCTGTTCAACCCCGTGTGGATGGACGCGAAACTCGCGACGTTCGCGAGCCTCGCCCCCGCCGATGTCCAGGCGACGCTCACCGCGCTCACCGCGATGACCGTCGCACGCGAGATCGCGCGCCACGCGTCCGATGTGCGCTCCGTCTACGTGTGCGGCGGCGGCGCGCGCAATCCGGTGCTGATGTCGATGCTGCAACAGGCGCTCGAAGACAGCGGCGTCGCGGGCGTGCCCGTCATGACGACCGAAGCGCTCGGCGTGCCGCCGCAGCAGGTGGAGGCGCTGGCCTTCGCATGGCTCGCGATGCGCTGCGTCGCGCGTGAACCGGGCAATCTGCCGGCCGTGACGGGCGCGGCGGGCGATCGCGTACTGGGCGCGATCTATCCGCGTTAACGAAAACACGGAGCCGCGAAGGCTCCGTTTTCTTTCAACGCGAGAAACGCGCGCTTAAACCGAGAACGACGACCCGCAACCGCACGTGGTCGTGGCGTTCGGGTTCTTGATGACGAACTGGGCGCCGTTGATATCGTCCTTATAGTCGATCTCCGCGCCGACGAGATACTGATAGCTCATCGAGTCGACGAGCAACTGCACGCCCGCCTTGTCCATCACGGTGTCGTCTTCGTTGACTTCCTCGTCGAACGTGAAACCGTACTGGAAACCCGAGCATCCGCCGCCTTGCACGAACACGCGCAGCTTCAGATCCGGATTGCCTTCTTCGTCGATCAATTGCTTGACCTTCTCCGCAGCCGCGTCGGTGAAGACGAACGGCATCGGCATTTCGGTCGTGGGGGTGTCGCTGACAGCGCTCATTCGAAATCTCCAATTAAGCTTCTAGGCGATATTGTAGGGCTGATCTCGAAATCGTGCCGAATGTCCATGAAATCAAGAGGCTATATGCAAATTCGACACGCTTCTGCCTGAACGCGCCAAAAAAAAGAAAAAGCCGCCGGCACACGGAGTGCGGGCGGCTTTCGCAGCAGCTTCGCCGGTGAGCCGGGAGACCCGGGCCGGCGAAACGCCAAAGCGCTTAACGCTTCGAGAACTGCTTCCGGCGGCGTGCCTTGTGGAAACCGACCTTCTTACGTTCCACTTCACGCGCGTCGCGGGTGACGAAGCCTGCGTTCGACAGTTGCGACTTGAGCGTTGCGTCGTAGTCCATCAGCGCGCGGGTGATGCCGTGGCGAACCGCGCCTGCCTGACCCGTTTCACCGCCGCCCGACACGTTGACCTTGATGTCGAACGTGGTGCCGTGGTTCGTGAGTTCCAGCGGCTGGCGCACGATCATCAGCGACGTTTCGCGCGAGAAGTAGTCGGCGATGGGCTTGCCGTTGACGACGATATCGCCCTTGCCCGACTTGATGAAGACACGAGCGACGGCGCTCTTGCGGCGGCCCGTACCGTAGTTCCAGTTACCGATCATGTGGGCTCCCCTTAGATCTCGAGCGCTTTAGGCTGTTGAGCCGTGTGCGGATGCGTTGCTTCGGCGTAGACCTTCAGCTTCTTGATCATCGCGTAGCCGAGCGGACCCTTCGGAAGCATGCCCTTGACAGCCTTCTCGAGCGCGCGGCCCGGGAAACGCTCTTGCATCTTGCCGAACGTCGTTTCGTAGATGCCGCCCGGGTAGCCCGAGTGACGATAGTACTTCTTGTCCGTGGTCTTGTTGCCGGTGACCTTCAGCTTGCCGGCATTGACGACGATGATGAAATCACCGGTGTCGACGTGCGGGGTGAATTCAGGCTTGTGCTTGCCGCGAAGACGGCGTGCCACTTCGCTGGCGACACGGCCGAGAACCTTATCCGTCGCGTCAATCACGTACCATTCGCGCGTCACCTCTTCGGCTTTTGCGGAAAACGTCTTCATGATCGATCCAAATATTGAGTCTGCCCTTTGAACGTGGCCTTGTTCGGCCCTGCTTATATGAGTGCGCTCGTGTCATCCACGGCGCGTGCAGGCTCTCACAAGCCTCTCTCCGCGGGCGTAGAGCGAAGAGAACTTTGAATTATAAAGGGAATTTGGCCGCTGCGTCAAAAGCTTTGGTTCGGAGGCCGCACGGACAAAAAAAAAGCCCGAGCAGCTGAGGCTCGGGCTTAATCCACCAAGGAGGAGGTGGAGGAGACAGGAACGAGTATAGGCACGGTCATGCTGCAAGGCAAGAAGATTTGCATGGTGAAAGTCGATTTCATAATTTGAAATTAACGCTCGAACGCGTTTCGTGAATTTTCTTCTTTATTTTCATGCCCTTGGCGGTTCGCCCTCGGCTAGCTCGCCGTGTCCCTCGCTTTTAGAGGGCGGACTCGAATCGATCACGCATGTCCGACAACAGAGCCGTCTCGCTGTTTTTCGCGGCGTCAACCAGTGGAAGCTCGTAAGCAGCGACCGATCGAAATTCCACGAACCGTTACAATGAAGCCTCTGTAAACGACGCGATGAGCAGCTGGAGCCTGAGCATGGAATGCAAAGTTAGCTGGATGGGACAAGACGGCATGGCCTTCGCCGCGGAAACGGGAAGCGGCCATCTCGTCAACATGGACGGCGCGCCGGAAGGCGGCGGTCGCAATCTCGCACCGCGCCCGATGGAAATGGTGCTGCTCGGCACGGGCGGCTGCACCGCCTACGACGTCGTGATGATCCTGAAGAAGAGCCGCCAGGAAGTGCAGGGCTGCTCAGTGACGCTCAAGGCCGATCGCGCGAGCGAAGACCCGAAAGTCTTCACGAAAATCCACTTTCATTTCACGGTGACGGGCAAGAACCTCAACCCGGCGACGGTCGAGCGCGCGATCAACCTGTCGCACGACAAATATTGCTCGGCGTCGATCATGCTGGCGAAGTCGGCGGAGCTCACGCATTCCTTCGAGATCGTCGAAGCGTAATTCACGCCGCGCGCCGAAACGAAAAGAGCCGACGTCGCTAGACGCCGGCTCTTCTCTTTTGAATCACGACAAAGCAGGCCGATAAGCCGGATTTTGTGCACGCGCCCGGCCGAAGCCGACCGCGCGTGGCAATCATTCCTCTAGACGCGCCATTGCTGACGCGCTCAAGCTTCCTACCCGCAGACGAAACGGGGGCCCCGTCCTGCATCGCGAAGATGCGCGCCTGCCTATTTGGAATTGCTCCGAGTGGAGGTTACCGTGCCGGAGCGTCTCGCGACGTCCGCGGTGCGCTCTTACCGCACCGTTTCACCCTTACCTGATCTCCGGACTTGCGCCCGGAGCCATCGGCGGTTTGCTTTCTGTTGCCCTGTTCCGCGTGTCGCCACGGATGGCCGTTAGCCATCACCCTGCCCTGTGGAGTCCGGACTTTCCTCGCCCTCTCCGGCCGAAACCGTCGTGGCCGCGATTGCCTGGCCTGCTTTGCAACTGTGGATTTTAGCATCCGCGGGCTCGGCGGCCCGGGCGAAACACGGAAACATCGTCATAGAAATCGGGCGATGCGTTCGCCTCCCACCATTCCGGCACGCCCAGCACCGGCAGCGGCGCGAACGCGCGGCTATCGAGCGGTTCGGCGTTCAGGCGCTGCGCGACACGTTCGTCGACGAGCGCGCGGCGAGCGGCATCGTCGAGGGAAAAAAAGTCAGCGGGAACATCGACGATCCACGCGTGCCCCGTGCATGCCTTGTACGGTGCGACGAGCTTCTCCAGCAGCGCGTGCCCGAAGATGCGCGCCTCGCAGCGCGTGCCCCACGCCGCGCGCTCATCGACGAACAGCGTGCGCCAGTCGAAGCCGCGCAACGCATCGGCGAGCGATGCATCGGCGCAGGCGAAGAGCACCGCGTTTTCGTCGAAAAGCGTGAGCGCGTCGCGCACGCCGCCGCGCGTCGGACCGACGCCGAGCGCGTCGATCTGCTGCGCCTGGCGCGCGTTGAGCGCCGCCTTGATGCGCGGATACGCGAACCACATCGAGCCGTTGAAAAAATCGTGGAGATTGTGGCGTGTCGGCACGCGGCCCGTCAGCGCGATGTGGCCTTCGTAGGACGCGCCCTCCGGCAGTTCATCCTGCGCGATGAACGCGAGCCGTTCGCCGCGACCCGTGACATGCGCGGCGGCGTCCGCGTCTGCGTTCAGAACCGCAAGATAATGCGCGTAACCGGCGAGCGCCGCCGCCTGCCAGCGCTTGCCGCGCGCCTCGATCGACGCGAGCCAGGGCCGCGCCCAGTCGATATCGGCGAAACCCGCGCTCACGTCCGCGATGTCAATGCGCGTCGGAGAAACGCCAGCCGATCGATTCGCCGCCGCGCAGTGGCACGATCGTCGCGTCGCCGGCGGTGAATTCGGCGGGCAACGTCCACGATGCGCGCTCCAGCGTCACCTTTTCCGTGCTGCGCGGCAGGCCGTAGAAGTCCGCGCCGTAAAAGCTCGCGAAACCTTCGAGCTTGTCGAGCGCGCCGGCCTTGTCGAAGCTCTCGGCGTAGAGCTCGAGCGCATGCAGCGCCGTGTAGCAGCCCGCGCAGCCGCACGCGTGTTCCTTCAGACCCTTCGGATGCGGCGCGCTGTCCGTGCCGAGGAAATAGCGCGGATTACCCGACGTCGCCGCTTCGACGAGCGCCACGCGATGCGTCTCGCGCTTCAGCACCGGCAGGCAGTAATAATGCGGCCGCATGCCGCCGACCAGCATGATGTTGCGGTTGAAAAGCAGATGATGCGCGGTGATCGTCGCACCGATGGGGCCATCCGCCTCGCGCACGTAATCCGCGGCGTCCTTCGTCGTGATGTGCTCGAACACGACCTTCAGCGCGGGAAAATCGCGGCGCAGCGGCGTCATCACCCGGTCGATGAACACCTTCTCGCGATCGAACACGTCGATGTCGCCGTCGGTGACTTCGCCGTGGACCAGCAGCGGCATGCCCGTTTCCTGCATCGCTTCGAGCGTCTTCGCGCATTTCGCGAGATCGGTCACGCCCGCGTCGGAATTGGTCGTCGCGCCAGCCGGATACAGCTTCACGCCAAGCACGAAGCCGCTGTCCTTCGCGCGGCGGATTTCGTCGGGCGGCGTGTTGTCGGTGAGGTACAGCGTCATCAGCGGCTCGAAGCGCGCACCGGCGCCCTCTTTCGGCAGCGCGGCCAGAATGCGCTCGCGGTATGCGCCGGCCAGCTCGGTCGTCGTCACCGGCGGTTTCAGATTCGGCATGATGATTGCGCGGCCGAACTGGCGCGCCGTGTGCGGCATGACGGCGGCGAGCGTCGCGCCGTCGCGCACGTGCAGATGCCAGTCGTCGGGGCGCGCGATCGTGAGCGAATTGGGCGAGGATGAGGTAGCGGACATGGCGTGATGACGGGGAACGTTGGAATGGCGCAAGCCCATGCGAGGCAGGAAGAATTCGCCGTGGAAATTCCACAACGTGCGCGCTGGCGAGCAGTCGCGCGATTTTTTCGGCCCGACCTCGGTGATATGCTTGTCGCACGTATTGTAACAACGAGGCCACAGGCCGCCGCTCCAGCATCATGTGCCAACTTCTCGGAATGAATTGCGCCGAACCGACCGACGTGACGTTCTCGTTCACCGGCTTCGCGGCGCGCGGCGGCGTCACCGATCATCACGGCGACGGCTGGGGCATCGCGTTCTTCGAGGACAAGGCCTGCCGGCTCTTCATCGACCATCAGTCGTCCGCCAGTTCGCCGCTCGCGGACATGGTGAAGCGCTATCCGATCAAGTCGAAGAACACGATCGCGCATATCCGCAAGGCGACGCAGGGGCATATCCTGCTCGAAAACTGCCATCCGTTCATGCGCGAGCTGTGGGGCCGGCACTGGATCTTCGCGCACAACGGCGATCTCAAGGGGCACGCGCCCGAAATGACCGGCGTATATCAGCCGGTCGGCACGACCGACAGCGAACTCGCATTCTGTGCGCTGCTGCAGGGCCTGCGCCGCGCGTTTCCATGCTCGCAGCCGCCGCTCGACGAAATGTTCGACGCGCTCGCCGTGCTCACCCGCGACATCACGCAATACGGCGTCTTCAATTTCCTGATGTCGAATGGGCAAGCGCTCTTCTCGCACTGCTCGACCCATTTGTACTACCTGGTGCGCAGTTGGCCGTTTTCGACGGCGCATCTGATCGACGCGGACATGTCGATCGATTTCGCCAAGTACACGACGCCGGAAGACCGCGTGGCCGTCATCGCCACGTCGCCGCTCACCGACAACGAAATCTGGACGCGCTTCGCGCCCGGCGATCTCGCGATGTTCCAGAAAGGCGATCTCGCGCGCACGGTGAATATTCCGGTGCCGGAGGAAATTGCGAGGAAGGCGGCCGAGCCGCTCGCGAAGGCGGGCATCGGGTCGGCGCTGAAAGTGGAAGAGATTCGCACGACGGCCGCAGTGGAAAGCGAACTGGGTATCGAATAAAAAAACGGCGCTTCTTTTCGGAAGCGCCGTTTTTCTTGTCAGACCAGGATCAGTGCAGGATCTTCGCCAGAAAATCCTTCGCGCGATCCGACTTCGGATTCGCAAAGAACGCTTCCTTCTGATCGTCCTCCACGATGAGCCCGCGATCCATGAAGATCACGCGGTTCGCCACCTTCTTGGCAAAGCCCATTTCGTGCGTCACGCACATCATGGTCATGCCTTCCTGCGCGAGTTCGACCATCACGTCGAGCACTTCGTTGATCATCTCGGGATCGAGCGCGGACGTCGGTTCGTCGAAGAGCATCGCGATCGGGTCCATCGACAGCGCGCGGGCGATTGCCACGCGCTGCTGCTGACCGCCCGAAAGCTGGCCCGGAAACTTGTCCGCATGTGCGCGCAGGCCGACGCGGTCCAGCAGCTTCATGCCCTTCTGCGTCGCTTCGTCGCTCGAGCGGCCGAGCACCTTGATCTGCGCGAGCGTCAGGTTCTGCGTGATCGTCAGATGCGGGAACAGCTCGAAGTGCTGGAACACCATGCCCACCTTCGAGCGCAGCTTCGACAGATTGGTCTTCTTGTCGGTGAGCGACTGGCCGTTGATGGTGATCTCACCCTTCTGGAACGGCTCGAGGCCGTTCACGGTCTTGATGAGCGTCGACTTGCCCGAGCCCGACGGGCCGCACACCACGACGACCTCACCCTTCTTCACTTCGGTCGTGCAGTCCGTCAACACCTGGAACTGCCCGTACCACTTGGAAACATTCTTGATAGAGATCATCTTGCGACCTTTTTCTGAAGACTTTTGACGAGGGCCGACGCCACCACGCAGATCACGAAATAGCACGCGCCCGCGAACAGGACCATTTCGACGGACGTGCCGTCGCGGTCGCCGATGTTCGTCGCCGTGCGGAAGAAGTCCGCGAGGCTGATGACGTAGACGAGCGACGTATCCTGAAACAGGACGATGGCCTGCGTGAGCAAGAGCGGCACCATCGCGCGGAATGCCTGCGGAAGCACGACGAGCTTCATCGCCTGGCCGTAGGTCATGCCGAGCGCGAAGGCCGCGTTCACCTGGCCGCGCGGCACTGCCTGAATGCCGGCGCGGATGATTTCCGAATAGTACGCGGCTTCGAACAACGAGAACGCGACCATCGCCGAGGCGAGACGAATGTCGATATCCGCCGACAGCCCGAGCACGTTCTGCAGCACTTGCGGCACGATCAGGAAGAACCACAGCAGCACCATCACGAGCGGGATCGAGCGGAACAGCGTGACGTACGCGCCCGCGAACCATTGCAGCGGCTTCACGCCCGAGAGGCGGAACAGCGCGAGCACGGTGCCCCAGACGATGCCGACCACGATGGCGAGCAGCGTGATCTGCAGCGTGATCTTGGCGCCGACCAGCAGCGTGGGCCACTGCGTAAGAACGTCACTCCAGTTGAACTGATGCATCACTTGCCTCCGATGTAGCCAGGCAGCCGGGTTTTCGCCTCGAGCCAGCGCATCAACAACATCACGACGAGGTTGATGAGCATGTACGCGAGCGTCACCGCGATGAACGATTCATACGTCTGCGCCGTGTAGTCGACGAGCTGGCGAGCCTGCGCGGACAGATCCAGCAGACCGATGGTCGATGCGACCGCCGAGTTCTTGAACACGTTGAGGAACTCCGACGTGAGCGGCGGCACGATGATGCGGTACGCGACCGGCATCAGCACGTAACGATACGTCTGCCATTGCGTGAAGCCCATCGCGAGACCCGCGTTGCGCTGTCCGCGCGGCAGCGCGTTGATGCCCGAGCGCACCTGCTCGCACACGCGCGCGCCGGTGAAGAGCCCGAGACAGATGATCGACGACGAGAAGAACTGCGCCGTGGGCGGCAGTTGCTTGAACCAGTTGCCGATGGAAGGCGGCAGCAGCTCCGGTATCACGAGATACCAGACGAAGAACTGCACGATCAGCGGAATGTTGCGGAAGATCGCGACATAGACGGTGCCGATGCCCGCCAGCGTGCGATTCGGGACCGTGCGCAAGATGCCGAACAACGAGCCGACCACGAGCGCGATCACCCAGGCCGCGAGCGACACGGTGATCGTCACCCAGAAGCCCGAGATCAGCCAGCCGAGATAGGTGGTGGGCTCGCCGGTCGAAACCGGACTCAGCAAGATGCCCCAGTTCCAGTGATAAGACATGGACTCACTCCAAAAAGAAACGGAAGAAGCAAGCTCCTTCCGTTTCGTCTGTTCGATTATCCGAACCGGTTAGTCGATTGCCTTGTCATTCGGGCTCTTGTAGAGAGCCTTCATGTCATCACTTTCAGGGAAGTTGAGGTTGAGACCCTTCGGCGGGATCGGGCTTTCGAACCACTTCTTGTAGATCTTGTTCGCTTCGCCCGACGTTTCGACCTTGGCGATCGCATCGTCGACGACCTTCTTGAACTCCGGATCGTTCTTGCGGATCATGCAGCCGTACGCTTCATGCGATTGCGGCGCGCCGACGATCACGAAATCGTTCGGGTTGTTCGACTTGGCGCGCTCGCCGGCGAGCAGCGCATCGTCCATCATGAACGCGACGGCGCGGCCCGTCGACAGCGTCAGGAACGACTCGCCGTGGTCCTTCGCGCTGATGATGTTCATGCCCATGTTCTTGTCCTGATTCATCTTGCGAAGCAGGCGCTCGGACGTCGTGCCGGCGGTCGTCACGACGGTCTTGCCCTTCAGGTCGGCCCAGTCCTTCACGCCCGAATCCTTCTTGGTCATGAGGCGCGTGCCGATCACGAAGATCGTGTTCGAGAAGGAAACCTGCTGCTGACGCTCGGCGTTGTTCGTGGTCGAGCCGCACTCGATATCCACGGTGCCGTTCTGCACGAGCGGAATGCGGTTCTGCGAGGTGATCGGCGTGAGCTTCACCTTCAGATCCTGCATGCCCAGCTTCTGCTTGACGGCCTCGACGACCTTCAGCGCGAACTCGTGCGAGTAGCCGACGACATTCTGCTTGTCGTCATAGTAGGAAAACGGAATGGACGATTCGCGATGCCCCAGCGAGATCACACCCGTGTCCTTGATTTTCTTGAGCGTGCCGGCGTCCTGAGCGTAAGCGCTCGTTGCGATGAGCCCGAGCGCGGCGACGAGCAGCGCAGCCTTTTTAACCTTCATTTGTTCGATCTCCTGTGGCGAAAAACGGGGCAAGTTTAGCAGGGTAATTATTCTGAAAGAATGATTGTTAACCCACGCCGTCTTATTTGCGAGACGGCCATGCACGCTGAGGTGCAACCTGGTGCGACCGCGCATATTACTGGCGTTTCAGCACTGATGCTTGACGGAATTCATCTAGTCCGCCGACTTGTAGTTTTAATGCAAATGCGGGCGGCATTCCGAGGAATGCCGCCCGCATCGTTCAAGGGGTGCAGACACGGCCCGCCTTCCGCGAGCCGCCCGCCCGATGCCCGTTCAGACTAACCTGCAACCGCATCGGATCAGGGATACAGGCCGCGCATTTCACGCGCCTGAAGAATCCGCGTACACGCGACGATGAACGCCGCCGTGCGCACCGATACCTTGTGCTCGCTCGCGATCTGCCACACGCCGGCGAACGCTTCGCGCATCACGCGTTCGAGGCGCTGGTTGATCTCGTCCTCGGTCCAGAAGAAGCTCGAAAAGTCCTGCACCCATTCGAAGTACGAGACGGTCACGCCGCCCGCGTTCGCGATCACGTCCGGGATCACGAGGATGCCCTTGTCGTTCAGGATGTCGTCCGCCGCGGTCGTGGTCGGGCCGTTCGCGCCTTCGACGATGATCTTCGTGCGAATCTTCGACGCGTTCTTCTCGGTGATCTGGTTTTCCAGCGCGGCCGGAATCAGGATGTCGCTTTCGATCATCCAGAACTCTTCCGGCTGCACCGGGTCCGCACCCGCGAAGCCGCCCACGCCGCCGTTCTTCGCGACGTGATCGAGCAGCGCGGCGGTATCGATGCCCTTCGAGTTATGAATCGTGCCCGTGTGATCCTGCACGGCGATCACGCGCGCGCCCGCTTCCTGGAACAGCTTGGCCGCGATGCCGCCCACGTTGCCGAAGCCCTGCACCGCGATGCGCGCGCCTTCGATCTCCATGCCGATGCGACGCGCCGCTTCCGTGGCGACGACGAACACGCCGCGGCCGGTCGCTTCCTTGCGGCCGAGCGAGCCGCCGAGCGAGATCGGCTTGCCGGTCACCACGCCCGTCGCCGTCTGCCCCTGGTTCATGGAGTAGGTGTCCATCATCCACGCCATGATCTGCTCGTTCGTGTTCACGTCCGGCGCGGGAATGTCCGTGTTCGGCCCGATGATGATGCCGATCTCGCTGGTATAGCGACGCGTCACGCGCTCGAGTTCGCCGCGCGACAGCGTGCGCGGATCGACGCGGATGCCACCCTTCGCGCCGCCGTACGGCACGTTCACCGCTGCGTTCTTCACCGACATCCACGCGGAGAGCGCCATCACTTCGGAGAGCGTCACATCCTGGTGGTAACGCACGCCGCCCTTGCCGGGACCGCGCGACGTGTTGTGCTGCACGCGATAGCCTTCGAAGTGCGCGACGGTGCCGTTATCCAGCTCGATCGGGCAGTCGACGACGAGAATACGCTTCGGGCGCTTGAGGGTTTCGAGCCAGCGCGACAGAGGACCGAGATACGGCGCGACGCGATCGACCTGCTGCAGATAGTTTCCCCAAGGGCCGAGATCGTCGGCGTGGAGATACGACGGGATAGCGTGTTTTGCGTCCGGCGCTTGCACAGGTTGCTTCGAGGCAGACATTGAGGCTCCAGCGGTGAAGGAATGCGCCCATTGTCGAAAAACCGCGTTTCCAAATCCAATGCCGTTTCCTTATCCCGTCATGCAATTCCTGCATAACGTCGCGGAGCCTTACGCGGCGGGCTTCCCCGGCGATGCCTTCAACAATTCTTCACCCACTGCGTCCCAGAGCGCGCGCATCAACGCCTGACGCGGCTCCTCGCCTTGCGCGGCGAGCTTGTCGCGATAGAGACGGATGTCCATCGTCAGCGTGAACTGGCCGGCGGGCGTGCCGCGCGTTCCACGATCGAGGCGAATGAGCCGGCCTTCCTCGACCGCATCCTCGACGGCGCTGTGCGGCAGGAACGCCACGCCGTGGCCGGCGAGCGCCATCGCTTTGAGGCCCTCGGCCATGTCGGTTTCGTAGACCTTGTCGAGATAGAGCCTCGCGGGCGCGGTCGCGATGATCACTTCCGTCATGCGCCCGAGGTACGCATTCGGCGTGTACGACAGATACGGCACCGGCGATTCGGCCGTCGCGGGCAGCGTGAAGCGCGCACGTCCGCCCTTCGTGACGGCGGAGAACGGGCTGATCGGCTCGACGCCGAGCGTGAGCATGTCGTAGCGCGCGGGATCGAGCGCGACCGGATGACTCGGATGGTGATAGCCCATCACGAGATCGCAGCCGCCCTCGACGAGCGAGAGCACCGCGTCGTGCACGTTGAGCGCGCGCAGCCGCGTGCGGATGCGCCCGAGCCGCGCCTCGATATGCTCCAGCCAGCGCGGAAAATACGTGAGCGAAAGCGTGTGCGGCACCGCGAATTCGATGGTCGCCGACGGCACGCCGCCCTGCCCGCGCAACAGCGTGCGTGCCTCGTGGAACTGCGAAAGCATCGCGAGCGCCTGTTCATAGAACACGTTGCCGGCCTGCGTGAGCCGCGTCGGATATACGGAGCGGTCGATGAGCTCGGTGCCGAGCCACGCTTCGAGCGCCTGGATGCGCCGCGAGAACGCGGGCTGCGTGATGTGTCTCAGTTCAGCGGAGCGACTGAAGCTGCGCGTCTCCGCGAGCGAGACGAAGTCTTCCAGCCATTTCAGTTCCATGCGTGTCGGGCGCGCCGGGGCGCTTGTTCAGCAAAGAACGCATTCTAGCGGGCGCATGAACCGCGCGAAGGCGCGGCGCACCATTCGCATGCGGTCGCGCACGGGCGCGGTGCCGTGGATTCGAACGCCACAGGCGCATGTGCATGCGCCCGAAATCCGCGCCGGCGCTCGCTCAGCGCGATGCGTCGATCAAATATGCATCACATTGGCACGGTGTTTGCAGTTTTCAGGCCGTCGCGTGCTCGTCCAGCAGCACGCGCATATACGGAACCCCGCAATGTCCAATCTGATCGCATCGCTCAAGAGCGGCAACTGGCGCTCGCTCCTCGCCTGCTTCCTTTACTTCGACACGGGATTCACCGTCTGGGTGCTGTACGGGCCGCTCGCGCCGTTCATCGGACGCGACGTGACGATGTCCGCCGCGCAGCAGGGCTTCCTCGTCGCGGTGCCGGTGCTGGCCGCGGCCATTCTGCGCGTGACGCTCGGCAACCTGTATCAGTCGAGCGACGGACGCCGCGTCGCGCTGATGGGCGTCGTGCTCTCGTCGATTCCGTCGATCGTGCTGCCGCTCCTGCCCGGCGTGCCTTCGTATGCGCTCCTGCTCGTGCTCGGCGTGTTCCTCGGCATGGGCGGCGCGAGTTTCGCCGTCGCGCTGCCAATGGCCGGGAGCAACTATCCGCCGAAGGTGCAAGGGCTGGTGCTTGGCTTGGCTGCGGCGGGCAACATCGGCGCGGTGCTCGACGGCTTTCTGTTCCCCCATCTCGCCGATGCCTTCGGCTGGCAGATGTCGACGGCGGCCGCGCTCCCGCTACTCGCGATTACGGCGGTCGCGCTCTTCGCGTGGGCATCGGATGCGGGCGAGAAAACGGGCAGCACGATGCGCGCGCTCTCCGGCTTCGTCGTGACGCTGGTCAGCCTGATCGTGCTCGTGCTCGCGGTGAATGCGGGCGTGTTCGGCGGCGGCAAGGCGGGCGTGCTGCTACTGCCCGTGATCGGTGCGCTCATCGCGATCGCGGTGTTGCCGAGCCGTTATCGCTCGGTGCTCGGTGAACGCGACACGTGGGTCATCATGCTGATCTACAGCATCACGTTCGGCGGGTTCGTCGGCATGTCGTCGTATGTGACGCTGCTGCTCACGTCGCTCTATCAGATGCCGAAGCTCGAAGCCGGCCTCTTCATGTCGCTGCTCGCGTTCCTCGGCGCGATCGTGCGGCCGTTCGGCGGCTATGTCGCCGATCGCGTGACGGGCGTGCGCGCGCTGCTCGTGCTGCTCGCGGCGATCGCCGTCGGCGATTTCGCGTTCGCGATCTGGATGCCGCCCGTTGCCGGCGGTCTCGCGATCCTGGTCGGCCTGTATATCGCGTTCGGTCTCGGCAACGGCTCGACATTCCAGCTCGTGCCGCATCGCTGGAAGGGCAAGACCGGGTTGCTGTCGGGGATCGTGGGCGCGGCGGGCGGCATCGGCGGGTTCTATCTGCCGGTGATCATGGGCATCGCCAAGGAAAGCACGGGCAGCTATCAGATGGGCTTCGCGACCTTCGGCGTGCTCGCGACCTGCGCATTCGGCGCGCTGTTCCTGTTGCGCGGGCAGTGGCTGCGCTGGTCGTCGACGGCGTCGCAAGGGCGCGAGGGTGTCGCGATGGGCGGCGCGCACGCGATGGAGTGACGCCCGGCGGGGCGGCGTTTCCCGCGCCGCCCTATTCGCCGATCGTCGATGTATCGCGCTGATCCGCCGCCGCTTCCTCCGCACGCTGCTGCTGCAACGCCCACATCTGCGCGAACAGCCCGCCCGCGCGCAGCAACTCCGCGTGCGTGCCGCGCTCCACGATGCGCCCGTGATCCATCACGATGATCTGCTGCGCATGCACGACCGTCGATAGCCGATGCGCGATGATGAGCGTCGTCCTTTCACGCGCGATCGAATCGAGCTCGCGCTGAATCGCGCGTTCCGACTTCGAATCGAGCGCGGACGTGGCTTCATCGAAAATCAGGATCGGCGGGTTCTTGAGCAGCGTGCGCGCGATCGCGACGCGCTGCTTCTCGCCGCCCGACAGCTTCAGCCCGCGCTCGCCGACGGCCGTGTCATATCCCGCCGGCAACGCCTCGATGAACTCGTGGATATGCGCCGCACGCGCCGCCGCGATCACTTCCTCGCGGCTCGCCGAAGGACGCCCATACGCGATGTTGTAGTAGATCGAATCGTTGAAGAGCACGGTGTCCTGCGGCACGATGCCGATCGCCGCGCGCAACGAATCCTGCGTCACGTCGCGGATGTCCTGCCCGTCGATGCTGATGCTGCCGCCCTGCGCGCGGTCGAGGTCATAGAAGCGGAACAGCAGCCGCCCGAGCGTCGACTTGCCCGAGCCGCTGTGCCCGACCACCGCCGTCGTCGTGCCGGCCGGAATCGCGAAATCGACGCCGTGAAGAATCTGCCGCGCCTTCTCGTACGCGAAGCTCACGTTCTCGAAACGCACTTCCCCGCCGCGCACGGCGAGCGGTTGCGCGTTGGGCGCGTCAGGCACTTCGCGGCCCGCGGCGAGCAGCGTGAACATGCGGTCCATGTCGGTCAGCGCCTGCTTCAGCTCGCGATACACCACGCCGAGGAAATTCAGCGGAATATAAAGCTGCAGCATGAACGTGTTGATGAGCACGAGATCGCCGAGCGTGAGGCGCCCCGCCATCACGCCTTGCGTCGCGCGCCACAGAATGAACACGAGCCCGACACCGATGATCGTCTGCTGCCCGAAGTTCAGCATCGACAGCGAGCGCTGCGACTTGATCGCCGCCGCGCGATAGCGCTGCAGGTTTTCATCGTAACGACGCGTTTCCCACTCTTCGTTGCCGAAGTACTTCACGGTCTCGTAGTTGAGCAGCGAATCGATGGCGCGCGAGTTCGCCTTCGAATCGAGATCGTTCATCGTGCGGCGGAAATGCGTGCGCCACTCGGTGACTTTCACCGTGAACACGATATACGTGAGCAGCGCGATGCCCGTGACGATCGCGTAATACGCCTCGTACTTCGTCGCGAAGAAAGCGAGCACGAGCCCCACTTCGACGAGCGTCGGCAGGATGCTGTATAGCGAATACGAAACGAGTTGCTGGATGCCGCGCGTGCCGCGTTCGATGTCGCGCGACATGCCGCCCGTCTGCCGCTCCAGATGAAACCGCAGCGACAGCGAATGCAGATGGCGGAACACCTTGAGCGCGAGTTGCCGCACGGCGCTTTCGGTGACCTTCGCGAAGAGCAGTTCGCGCAATTCGGTGAAGAGCGAAGTGGACAGGCGCGCGGCCGCATACGCGACAACCAGTAGCCCGATGCCGCCGATCAGCACGATGCCCGGCGAGTCGCTCGCGCGTCCGAGCGCGGTGAGATGCTGCACCGACGCGAGACCATCGACGATGCGCTTCATCACGATCGGCACGCCCAGGTTCGCGACCTTCGCGCCGATCAGGCAAGTCAGCGCGAACGCGACGCGCCATTTGTACGTGGTGAGATAAGGCAGCAGCGAGCGGATCGTCTGCCAGTCGTTGCGCGGGCCCAGAGGCGCGGGCCCGGGCTCGCTGTTGGAATAGCGGCGCATGAGTCGTATTGTGCTAGCGCGTCGCGCTCGGGCGCGGCGCCGGGGACGCTTTTATCGTCGAAGCGGGAGCACGTCTCTCGCATGCTTTCCCGTACAATTTACTGCACGCCCCGGCGGATTCGAGGTCGCGGCCTCGCGCGGAAGGGCGTATTCATAAATATGCATTGTCGCAGAAGGTTCAAGGGGCCGCTCGCGCCGGCCAGCCTTCAGCTGCCTTGCAAACCGGAACAGCTTCCATGACCGACCATCCGAATCTTCCCGAAAAGCACGTCGCGCTGCGCGTCGTGCCTCAGCCCGCCGACGCCAACGTCCACGGCGACGTCTTCGGCGGATGGATCATGGCGCAGGTCGACATCGCCGGCTCCATTCCGGCGAGCCGCCGCGCCAACGGCCGCGTCGCGACCATCGCGGTGAATTCGTTCCTGTTCAAGCATCCGGTGTTCGTCGGCGATCTGCTGAGCTTTTACGCCGATATCGTCAAGACAGGCAATACGTCGGTCACGGTGTCCGTCGAGGTGTGGGCGCAGCGCATGAACCTCGCGGAAGAGGTCGTCAAGGTGACGGAAGCGACGCTCACCTACGTCGCGACCGACCGCGATCGCCGGCCGCGCGTGCTGCCGTCGCTCGACTGAAAAGCGCCCTCAGTGGGGCAGCACGCCCTGCTGCAAAAGGCCCGGAATCGCATCGTGCGGCATCGGGCGCGAGAACAGATAGCCCTGCATCTCGTCGCAATCGCGCTCGCGCAGGAAGTCGTGCTGCGCGTGCGTTTCGACGCCCTCCGCGATCACCTGTAACTCCAGCGAATGCGCGAGCGCGATGATCGCCGACGTGATCGTCTCATCGTCGCCCGACGAGCCGATATCCGCGACGAACGAGCGATCGATCTTCAGCCGGTGCACCGGAAAGCGCTTGAGATACGACAGGCTCGAATAGCCGGTGCCGAAGTCGTCGATCGCAATGCCGATACCCAGCGCCGATAGCTCCGAGAGCATCATCACGGCTTCCTCGGCGTTGCGCATGATCGCGCTCTCGGTGAGTTCGAGTTCGAGATAGCGCGGCTCCAGCCCGGTCTCTTCGAGCACGGATGTCACGAGCCGCGCGATGTCGCGCTGCTGAAAATGCCGCGCCGACAGATTCACCGACACGCGCGCCGGCGGCAGGCCGGCATCCTGCCACGCCTTGTTCTGCCGGCACGCTTCGCGCAACACCCACTCCGACAGCGGCCCGATCAAGCCGCTCTCTTCCGCGACCGGAATGAACGACGCCGGCGATACGAGCCCTTGCTCCGGATCGCGCCAGCGCACGAGCGCCTCGATGCCGACGATCGCGCGCGTCGTCATATCGACTTGCGGCTGATAGTGCAGCAGGAACTCGCCGTCGCGCAGCGCGCGCCGCAAGCGGCGTTCGAGATTCATGCGCGCGCCGACGCTCGCGTTCATCTCCGGCTGATAGAACTGGTACGTGTTGCGGCCCATGTCCTTCGCGCGGTACATCGCGAGATCGGCCTTCTTCATGACGGTTTCGGCATCGTCGCCGTCTTGCGGATACAGGCTCGCGCCCATGCTGCAGCCGACGTACAACTCCGTATCGTCGAGCCACACCGGCTCCGAGATCGCCGCGCGCGTGCGCTCCATCCACGTGATCAGGCCGGCTTCGTCGGTGAGATCGGGCAGCACGATCACGAACTCGTCGCCGCCATGACGCGCGACCGTATCGCTCGAACGCGCCGAACGCGCGAGCCGCTCCGCGATCACCGCGAGCAGCCGGTCGCCGACGCTATGACCCAGGCTGTCGTTGACGTTCTTGAAGCCGTCGAGATCCATGAACACGACGGCGATCTTCGTCTCGCGCCGCCGCGCCTGCTCGATCGCATGCTGCAGCCGATCGCGCAGCAGATTGCGGTTCGGCAGGCGCGTGAGCGTGTCGTAATTGGCCTGATATTCGAGCTCTTCCTGATAGCGCATCAGATCGGTCACGTCGTTGATGATGCCGATGTGATGCGTGGTCATGCCCTGCGCATTCGGCACCGGCGCGACGAAGAGCTGGTTGAGGAAGAGCGCGCCGTCCTTGCGATAGTTGCGCACCACGACGCTCGCTTCCATGTTCGCGGCGAGCGCGCGACGGATCGCGACGAGTCCTTCCTGGTCGCCTTCGGGGCCGTGCAGGAAGCGGCAGTCCTGGCCGATCACCTCGCTCGGGTCGTAGCCCGTGATGCGCTTGAACGCCGGATTCGCATACTCGATGACGTTCGCGCCATCGACCACGCCCGTGATCAGGATCGCGTTCACGCTCGCATCGAGCGCGCGGCTTTGCAGCCGCAACGCGAGCTCGGCGCGCTTGTGATCGGTGACGTCGTGATAGGAACCGAGCACGCCGATCGTCTGTCCTTCGCCGTCGAGCAGCGGCAGCTTGCTCGTGACCACGGTGCGCAGTTGCTCGCCCATCACGATATCGCGCTCGTAATGCATCTTCGGCACCGTCGTGACGATGACCTCCGTGTCGTCCGCGCGCACGATATTCGCGAGCGCGCTCCACGGCAGGTCGTAATCCGTCTTGCCGATGACCTGCTCGTTGTACGCAAGCCCCGCGTCGTGCGCGAACGCGTTGTTGCAGCCGAGGTAACGAAGCTCGCGGTCCTTCCAGAACACGCGCTGCGGAATGTTGTCGATGACCGCTTCGAGCATCTCGTTCGATCGACGCGCCTCGGCCTCCGCGTTGATGCGGTCGGTCACGTCGTTCGCCAGCATGAAGATGCCCGGACGATTCGAATACATGAGCGTGTGATGCGAGACGTCCGCGCTGACGATCGCTCCGTCCTTGCAGCGGTAGCGCCACACGCCGGCCGAGCCCCGGCCCGACATCGACCGGTCGCCCGCTTCGCCGCCGCTGCGCGCGAGCCGCGCGGCGAAGCTGTCGAAGTCGTCGACATGATGCAGATCGCGCAGCGTCATGTTCATGAACTCCGGCTCGTCGAAGCCGAAGTGCTCGATCGCGGCCTGATTCACGGCGATGAAGCGCATCGTCTCGCGATCGACGATCCACATCGGCACGGGATGCGCCTCGAACATGCCGCGAAAGCGCTCGTTGCTGCGCTGTCTCGCGCGCACGACGCCGAGCTTCTCGCGCGACTGGCGCTCGCGGCTCGCGAACAGATAGATCAGCACGCCGCTGCCGGCGAGCATCGTGAAGACCAGCAGCAGCATCGCTCCGCTCGATGTCTGCGCGGATTGATCGAGCGCGGTGATCGTCGCAGTGTCGATACGCGAGCGCACGAAGGCAAGCTCTTCGTCGACGGCTTGCTGATCTTCGCCGAGCGTGACGAACGCGGCATCGGCCCAGGCGCGGGATTCGCCGGGGTCGGCGTTCTTCGCGCGCTCGAACGCGAGATTGGCGTCGCGGCGCATCACGGCGGCGCGCGCGGCCAGCGCATCGAAGGCACCCGTCATGCCGGGCTCGGTCGTGATCTGCGCGCGCAGGCCGCTTTCGAGCGCATCGAGATGCGCCTCGCGTTCCTGATGACGCGCGTCGGTTTCGGCGATGCCGGTGGCTTCGAAGCGGCTCAGTTGCGTGAGCGATTCGCCGAGCGTGCCGCGCCAGGCCGCCAGATCGCGCATGAGGCTCATCGAGCGCAGCGTGCGCGCGTCGCTTTCGCGCAGGCCGCCGATCCGCTCGCAGGCAACGAACGCATTCGCGCCGAGCGCGGCCAGTACCACGGCGATGTTGACGAGCAAACCTCGGGAGAGGAATCGAGTCATGAGCAGCGGGCTTATCCCTTTGACGCGCGTTAAACACGCATCGAAAACAGTGCGCGGCGTGGAAACGGCTCCACGCCCGCTTAATGGATAACGCCCAATAACGGCAGCGACGGCCCGTAGTTTAGGGCCGTGCTTCAAATAATCCGACTAAAGCGCCTGCTTAACGTTTGCGGGCTTTGTCGTCACTCCGCGAGGCCGAATTCCTTCATCGCGGGCAGGAAGTCGTGATTGACCTTGTCGGTGTTGCGCGAGAGTTTCGCGAGTGCATAGCGCTGGAAGCGGTCGAGCTGTCCCCAGCGATCGAGGCTCGGCGCGCTGACACCAGAAAGGCTGCTCTGCCGGATCACGGTTTCGGGCACGGCGTCGGCGTGCATCCACACGGGATCGGGATCGCGCTCGATTTTCTCGGGCGCGGCGTTCGCGTGCGTCTTCATCATCTCTTCGAGCGCGAGATCGAAGTTCTTTTCGAGTTCGGCCTCTTCCTCGATCGGAAAGCGTGCGAGCAACGCGCGATCTTCGTAGGGCAACTGCTGCCACTGATCGAGCGAAATACGCATGCCGAAGCGGTCCAGATTGAAGCGCACGGCAAGCGGAATGAAGCGAAGATTGTCAGAGGATTCGACTTCGAATCCGAAGAGACGTGCGGCGTCGTAAAGTCCCATGGCGAAGCCTCGTTGGATTGAGCGGAAGGTGCGCGACGCGCATCGCCCGCTTAAGTTATTGTAGGGCCTTGGATCTGGCTGGAACCATTGCAATCTAGCCGCTGTGCGCCGCGCGGTGCGTGCGAACAGCAACCATAGGCAGCAAGTCACATACCCGACTTTACTCGAAGTGCGCGGTCAGGAGCAGTGAAGTGAATCAACTCGAAACCGACGACCAACCCGGCTTCGTCGAGCGCCAGGTGCGCAGGCATCGCAGGAACGACAGTGCGGTCGCGGCGGATAACGTGAGCCAGGAATGGCCCGTCGCGCTCGTGTTCAACGGCATCTCGCACGCGGTGATGATGTGCACGCCGCGCGATCTCGAAGCGTTCGCCGTGGGCTTCTCGCTGACCGAAGGCATCGTCGAGCGCGGCAGCGACATCCACGACATCGAGGTTTATTTTCGCGACGACGGCGTCGTACTGCCGCATGCCGAAGTGCATCTGCAGGTCGTGCAGCAGGCGTTCGCGTCGCTGAAGGACAAGCGCCGCGCGCTCGCGGGGCGCACGGGTTGCGGCGTGTGCGGCATCGAAAGCATCGAGCTGCTCGATCTTCAAGCCGAGCAGGTGCCCGACACCGGCTTTCTCGCGCGCCTCGCGCCCGATGCGATCGAGCGCGCCGCGCGTGAATTGCCCGCGCATCAGCAATTGACGAAGCTGACGGGCGGCCTGCACGCCGCCGCCTGGTGCGATGAAACCGGCGCGATACGCCATGCGTTCGAGGACGTCGGGCGGCATAACGCGCTCGACAAGCTCATCGGCCAGTTGATCCTGAAGCGCGAGGACACGACGCAAGGCTTCGTGTTCCTGTCGAGCCGCGCGAGCTACGAACTCGTGCGCAAGTCGGCGCGCGTCGGCGTGCCGATGGTCGCGACGATTTCCGCGCCGACCTCGCTCGCCATCGCGATCGCGAAGCAGGCGGGCTTGCGGCTCGTCAGCTTCGCGCGCGAGAACAGCTTCGTCGAATACGACGTCGAGTGAAGCCGAAGCGGCCTATTCGAACTTGCTGAAGTCCGGCTTGCGCTTCTCGAAGAACGCCTGAAACGCTTCGCGCGCTTCGGGCGCGACGAGCATCCGCGCGAAGTGTGCGGCTTCGTCTTCCATGCGCGCGGTCACTTCGTGGGCCTGCGCGCCTTTCATCAGCGACTTCGTCACGCGCAGCGACGACGCCGGCAGCAGCGCGAGCCGTTTCGCCTTGTCGAACGCGTAGGCGTCGAGTTCGCCCGGCTCGATCGCGCCGTTCACGAAGCCCATGCCGATCGCTTCGTTCACGTCGAACGCTTCGCCCAGCAAGAGCTTTTCCGCCGCGCGCTGATAACCGGCCGTGCGCGGCAGCAGCAGACTCGATGCCGCTTCCGGGCACAGGCCCAGTTGCGAAAACGGCAGCGAGAACTTCGCGTTCGGGCTGGCGTAGACGATGTCGCAATGCAGGAGCATCGTCGTGCCGATGCCCACCGCCGTGCCCGCCACCGCCGCGACGATCGGCTTCGGAAAGCCGGAGAGGCGCCGCAGGAACTGGAACACGGGCGCGTCGAGTCCCTTGGGCGGATCGTTCAGGAAGTCGTCGAGATCGTTGCCCGCGCTGAACGTGCTGCCGTTGCCGCGAATCAATACCGCACGCACGGTCGCGTCCATCTCGGCTTCGTAGAGGCCGTCGGCCATTTCCTGATACATCGACGCAGTGATCGCGTTCTTCTTCTCCGGACGATTGAGCACGATGCTCAGCACGCCGTCCGCGCGTTCGATCTGAATTTCCATGCGCTGTCTCCTTCATGCCGGTCCGCGAGCGATGGCACTCGCGGACCCATTCCCGATCAAAGCCGCTCGATGATGCCCGCCGCGCCCATGCCGGTGCCGACGCACATCGTCACCATGCCGTACTTCAGGTTGCGCCGGCGCAGGCCGTGCACGACCGTCGAAGCGCGGATCGCGCCCGTCGCACCGAGCGGATGGCCGAGCGCGATCGCGCCGCCGAGCGGATTGACCTTCGACGCATCGAGGCCGAGATCGCCGATCACCGCGAGCGCCTGCGCCGCGAAGGCTTCGTTGAGTTCGATCCAGTCGATGTCGTCCTGCTTTAAGCCAGCAGCCTTCAGCGCGGCCGGAATCGCTTCCTTCGGCCCGATGCCCATGATCTCGGGCGGCACGCCGCGCACCGCGAAGCTCACGAAGCGCGCGAGCGGCGTCAGGTTGAACTGCTTCAGGATCTTTTCCGACACGACGATCAGCGCGCCCGCGCCATCCGACGTCTGCGAGCTGTTTCCAGCGGTGACCGAGCCCTTGTTCGCGAACACCGGACGCAGCTTCGCCAGACCTTCGATCGACGTGCCTTCGCGCGGGCCTTCGTCCAGCGCGATCTCGCGCGCGTTCACGCGCACTTCGCCGGATGCGAGATCGGGGAAGCGCTCGTTGAGCGTGAAGGCGGCGATTTCATCGGCGAATTCGCCCGCCTGCTGCGCCGCCAGCGCCTTGCGATGCGACTCCACCGCGAACGCGTCCTGCGCCTCGCGGCTCACCTTCCAGCGTTCCGCGACCTTCTCCGCCGTCAGACCCATGCCATACGCGATGCCGACGTCTTCGTTGCGATCGAAGATATGCGGCGACAGCGACGGCTTGTTGCCCATCATCGGCACCATGCTCATCGATTCGCAGCCACCCGCGATCATCGCATCGGCTTCACCGACGCGGATGCGGTCCGCCGCCATCGCAAGCGCCGTCAGCCCGGATGCGCAGAAGCGGTTCACCGTCACGCCGCCGACCGTGTTCGGCAGGCCGGACAGCAACGCGCCCATGCGCGCGACGTTCAGCCCTTGCTCGGCTTCCGGAATCGCGCAGCCGACGATCGCGTCCTCGATCACGCTGGTGTCGAGCCCCGGCACCTGCGCGACCGCCGACTTGATCGCGTGAACGAGCAGTTCGTCCGGGCGCGTGTTCCTGAACACGCCGCGCGGCGCCTTGCGGATCGGCGTGCGGCTCGCGGCGACGATGTATGCATCCTGCAATTGCTTTGTCATTTGTAGCCCCCTCAGTTGCGCACCGGTTTGCCCGTTTGCAGCATGCCCATGATCCGTTCCTGCGTCTTCTGCGTGCCGAGCAGTTCGACGAACGCGCGGCGCTCGAGCGCCAGCAGCCATTCCTCGTCGACGAGACTGCCCGCTTCGACATCGCCGCCGCAGACCGCTTCCGCGATGCGGCTCGCGATCAGGAAATCGTGATCGCTGATGAAGCGCCCGTCGCGCATGTTGACGAGCGACGCCTTGATCGTCGAGATCGCCGAGCGGCCCGCGACCGGCACCTGCTTCACGCGCAACGGCGGCCGATAGCCCGATGCGCTCAACGCACGCGCTTCCTTCTTCGCGATGTCGAGCAGTTCGTGCACGTTGAAGACGATCGTGTCGGACGGCTTCAGATAGCCCATCGCGCGGGCATCGAACGCGGACGACGAGACCTTCGCCATCGCCGCGTTTTCGAAGGGCTTTTGCAGGAACTTGAGCAGATCGCTGGTGGCGTTGACGGCGCTGGCCGCTTCCGCCGCGCGCAACGCCGCTTCCTTCAGGCCGCCGCCCGCCGGCACGAGACCCACGCCCACTTCGACGAGACCGATATAGCTCTCGACATGCGCGACGCGCTTCGCCGAATGCAGCAGCAGCTCGCAGCCGCCGCCGAGCGCAATGCCCGACACCGCCGACACTACCGGCACGTTCGCGTACTTCACGCGCAGCATGCCTTGCTGGAACTTCTTCACGAACGGCTCGATGCCTTTCGCGCCGCCCATCATGAAGGCGGGCATCGCTTCTTCGAGATTCGCGCCCGCCGAGAACGGGCCGCCCGGCGCGCCGAGCTGCAGCAAAGTCGGCTGCCAGATCACGACGCCGCGATATGACTTTTCCGCGAGCTCGATGGCTTGCGCGAGGCCGTCGATCACGCCTGGGCCGATGGTGTTCATCTTCGTCTTGAACGAGACGATGACGACATCGCTCTGATCGTCGTCGAGCCACGCGCGCACGTTTTCGGTTTCGAAGAGCGTCTTGCCGTAGGTCTTCGGATCGGCGCCCGTCTCACCGACGAGCGGCGCGCGAAACACCTGCTTCTCGTAGACCGGAAGCGTCGAGCGCGGCTCGAAGCGCTTCGAGTTCGGCGACCACGATCCTTCGTTCGTGTGCACGCCTTTCTCGGCGACGGGACCGTCGAGCACCCACGCGGGCAGCGGCGCGTTCGAGAGCGCCTTGCCTGCATCGATGTCTTCCTGCACCCACTTTGCGACTTGTTGCCAGCCCGCTGCCTGCCAGCTTTCGAACGGCCCCTGATTCCAGCCGAAGCCCCAGCGGATTGCGAGATCGACATCGCGCGCGTTGTCCGCGATCGATTCGAGATGCACCGCGATGTAGTGGAACACGTCGCGGAATATCGCCCAGAGGAATTGCGCCTGCTTGTTGTCCGTTTCGCGCAAGAGCTTGAAGCGCTCGGCGGGCGGGCGCTTCAGAATGCGGCCGATGATCTCGTCGGCCTTCGCGCCGCCATCGACGTACTGCGCCGTCTTCGCGTCGAGGACCTTGATCGCACGGCCTTCCTTGCGGTAGAAACCGGCGCCGGTCTTCTGGCCCAGCGCGCCGTTCTTCACCAATGCTTCGAGCACCGGCGGCGTCTTGTAGACGGGGAAGAACGGATCGTCGGACAGGTTGTCCTGCATCGTCTTGATGACGTGGGCCATCGTGTCGAGACCGACGACATCTGCCGTGCGGAAGGTCGCGGACTTCGCGCGGCCGAGGCGCGCGCCGGTGAGATCGTCGACTTCGTCGAAGCGCAGGCCGAATTTCTCCGCTTCCGCGATCACCGCGAGAATCGAGAATATGCCGACGCGGTTCGCGATGAAGTTCGGCGTGTCTTTCGCGCGCACGACGCCCTTGCCGATCACGCTCGTCAGGAAGGTTTCGAGCTGATCGAGGATTTCGGGCTTCGTGGATGCGGTCGGAATCAGCTCGACCAGATGCATGTAGCGCGGCGGATTGAAGAAGTGCACGCCGCAGAAGCGCGATTTCAGTTCATCGGAAAAGCCGTTCGACAGTTCGGTGATCGACAGACCCGACGTGTTGCTGGCGAAGATCGCATCCGCCGCGATATGCGCCGACACCTTCTTGTAGAGATCGTGCTTCCAGTCCATGCGTTCGGCGATGGCTTCGATCACGAGATCGCATTCCTTCAGTTGCTCGATGTCGTCTTCGTAGTTCGCGGGCTCGATGTATTGGGCGTCGTCCTTCACGCCGAACGGCGCGGGCGACAGCTTCTTCAGATTCTCGATGGCCTTCAGCGCGATGCCGTTCTTCGGGCCTTCCTTCGCGGGAAGATCGAAGAGCAGGACGGGCACGCGGGCGTTGATCAGGTGCGCGGCGATCTGCGCGCCCATCACGCCTGCGCCGAGCACGGCGACTTTGCGGATTTTCAGGGTGCTCACGGGTTAAGCCTCCGTTTGTTGCTGTGGTTCGGGTTTGGTTTGTTTGCTTGGGCTTCTATGGACTTCCTGATTTCGCGTCGGTCTGTTAGCTCTGCCCCTGTGCGGGGCGGCAGTCACTTTCTTTGCTGCTGCAAAGAAAGTAACCAAAGAAACAGCTATCACCATCCAAAGTACTTCACACCGGCCCCGGCACAGAAGATCGTTCGTGGTCCGGCACTAGCGAGTGCCCTCACAAAACTCTCCGGGCTTGGATCGCGCACGGTCTGTCACATCGCACCGCTCAACTTACTGGTAAGGCGCCAAATAGCTCCGGCCCGCTGCGCGGCCGACCGGTCCATCGGGGCTGCGTGTGCTTCTTTGCTAACGCTTCCATCTCACTGCATTTGTGATTCGTCGGTTTCCCTTGCAAACCCAACGGCAGCGCGTAGCGCTGTGCCGGAGCTGTTTGGTGCTGAACCAGTGCCCTCAAGGTTCTAGCTTGTCAGACCGTGCGCGGTCCAAGCCCGGTTAGGCCTATGAGGGCACTCGCTACTGCCGGACCACGTGCCATCTTCTGTGCCGCGGCCGGCCTGAAGTGCTTAGGCTGGGGATAGCTGTTTCTTTGGTTACTTTCTTTGCAGCAGCAAAGAAAGTGACTGCCGCCCCGCACAGGGGCAACGCTAATAGACCACTAAGAAAACGGGATCCAGCGAAACCAATCGCGCAAGCAGAAAATCAGAACAACGCTTCGTCAAAATCCATCATCGGCTTGGCACCGGCGCGAGCGGCCCGAATAGTCGAAGCGGTTTCCGGCAGAAGCTTGGCGAAATAGAAGCGGGCAGTACCGAGCTTGGCCTTATAGAACGCATCGCCCGAAGCGGCGTTATCCAGCGCAACGCGCGCCATCCGCGCCCAGAAATAAGAAAACACGAGATGCCCGACAGTCCGCAAATAAGGCACGGCCGCAGCGCCGACCTCATCGGGATTCTGCATGGCCTTCATGCCGATCTCCATCGTGAGCTTCTGCACCTTCTCGCCGATATCCGCGAGCGGATTGATGAACTCCTGCATCTCCGGCTTCACGCCTTCTTCCTCGACGAAATCCGTCACGAGCTTGCCGAAGCGCTTCAGCTTCGCGCCCATGTCGCCGATGATCTTGCGGCCGAGCAGATCGAGCGCCTGAATGGAATTCGTGCCCTCGTAGATCATGTTGATGCGCGCATCGCGGACGTATTGCTCCATGCCCCATTCGGAGATGAAGCCGTGGCCGCCATAGATCTGCATGCCCATGTTGGTGCCTTCGAACGCGTTGTCCGTCAGGAAGGCCTTGATGACCGGCGTAAGCAGCGCGACAAAATCGGCGGCCTCGGCGCGCACGGCCTCATCCGCGTGCGACAACTCCTTGTCGATGTTCAACGCCGCCCAGTACGTGAACGCGCGGCCCGCTTCGGCATATGCCTTTTGCGTGAGCAGCATGCGACGCACGTCCGGATGCACGATGATCGGATCGGCGGGCTTCTCCGGCGCTTTGGGACCGGTGAGCGCGCGCATCTGCAGGCGCTCTTTCGCATACACGAGCGAGTTCTGATACGCGACTTCCGTGAGGCCCAGGCCCTGCATGCCAACGCCCAGACGCGCCGCGTTCATCATCACGAACATGGCGTTCAAGCCCTTGTTCGCTTCGCCGACGAGCCAGCCCTTCGCACCATCGAGATTCATTACGCAGGTCGCGTTGCCGTGAATGCCCATCTTGTGCTCGATGGAGCCGCACTTGATGTCGTTGCGCGCACCGATCGCGCCGCTTGCGTCGGGCACGAACTTCGGCACGATGAAGAGCGAAATGCCTTTCGTTCCGATCTGCGCGCCCGGCAGACGCGCGAGCACCAGGTGGATGATGTTCTCCGCCATGTCGTGCTCGCCGCTCGAAATGAAGATCTTCGTGCCGGTCAGCGCGTAGGATCCGTCGGGGTTCGGCTCGGCCTTCGTGCGCAAAATGCCGAGGTCCGTTCCGCAATGCGGTTCCGTGAGGCACATCGTGCCGGTCCACTCGCCCGAGACGAGCTTCGGCAGATACGTGGATTTTTGCTCCGGCGTGCCGTGCGCGTGCAGGCATTCGTAAGCGCCGTGCGAGAGGCCCGGATACATCGTCCAGGCCTGGTTCGCCGAATTGAGCATTTCGTAGACCGCGTTGTTCACGAACGCGGGCAAGCCCTGCCCGCCGTACTCGGGGTCGCAGCCGAGCGCGGGCCAGCCCGCATCGATGTACTGGCGGTAAGCTTCCTTGAAGCCGGCCGGCGTCTTCACGACGCCATCGCCCTCGTAAGTGCAACCTTCGCGGTCGCCGCTCTGGTTGAGCGGGAACACGACTTCGGAGCAGAACTTGCCGGCTTCCTCGAGCACCTGATTGATGGTGTCGGCATCGAGGTCGGCATGCTTTGGCATGCTCTTCAATTCAGCTTCAACCTTCAGCACTTCGTGCAGCACGAACTGCATGTCGCGAAGGGGGGCGGCGTACTGTCCCATGAGTCTCTCCAGTTTCTTCAAACGTCTGGTTTGCGCGCCGCCGAACCACCTTGCGATTCGAACGGCCGCTAACGGCTGTCGGTATGTTGCGAAGTCAGATTCGCGGTCGCACTCGGAGCCGGTTGAGGGGCGCTGCCATTGGCGCCCGTACTCGACGTCTGATACGACACGATCGTCTTCTCCAGCGCGTCCCGCGTCAGTTGCACCGCCTCCGGCAGATGCAGGAAGCGCGCGTCGTGATGCAGGCCGAGCGTAAAGCTGTACAGCTCGAAGAGCATCAGATGCGGATCCGTCTCCGGCTTCAGATGCCCTTCCTCCTTCGACTGGCGGATCGCGCGCAACAGCGCCTCGCGCCACATGCTCACGCTGTGCACGAGCTGCTCGCGCACGGCGCTCGCGGCACGGTCGTCATACTCGACCGCTCCGCTGATATAGATACAACCCGTGGTCACCTCCTGGATGCGCTTCTCCATCCAGCGATTCATCATCGCGCGCAATCGCGGCAAACCGCGTGCTTCGCGCAGGCTCGGAAAGAACACTTCATCTTCGAAGCGCCGGTGGTACTCACGCACCACTTCCACCTGCAAGTCCTCGCGAGACCCGAAATGCGCAAACACACCGCTTTTGCTCATCTGCATCCGCTCGGCCAGCAGGCCGATCGTCAGCCCTTCCAGCCCGTCCCGACTTGCCAACTCCAGCGCTGCGTCGAGAATCGCGGCCCGCGTCTGTTCGCCTTTTCGCATGATGTCCCTACCGTTCTTATGTGACCCGTAAAATCGAACGGCCGTTCTATTATTGTGGCCGAACGCTGGTGATACAAGCAATTTTTTAGAAACGCGTTTCTAAAACGCGAGGACATGTCTATAGGATAAATCTCAACAATGTCCGCGCCCATTGTCGCGTCTTATGTACGGACTGCCTGTAAGTGACTGCCCGAGTTCCCAGTTGGTGGGAGGTCTTATCTGTGCTTGCTCACTGGCTAATATTTTTACTCATTAATTGCCGAATGGCATGTTAATCGTACTGACCGATTGTGATCATTTTCATCATCAGACGATATGTGTTGTATGCGAGCCAATTAAGCGCCCGCTCCGTAATTGGCCGCGACGCATAATGTTTTTCATCGATCGGACGGCCTTCATCGAACGCCTGAAGCAGAGCGTCGTGCAAGCCGGCGATTTCGGGATGATTCACGAGCACCATGTTGGCCTCGTTATTGAGCACGAGCGAGAGTGCATCCAGATTCGATGAGCCGATCGTCGCCCAGTCCGCATCCACGACCGCCACTTTGCCGTGGAGCATCGTCTTCTCATACTCGGCGATTCTCACGCCGTGCTTGAGGAGATTGCCGTAGAGAAACGGCGTCGCGTAATCCAGCGCGACAAACTCCTTGCGACCGATGACGAGCGACACGCGCACGCCGCGCTCCGCCGCGTTGACGAGCGCGCGCCTCAGCTTGCGGCCCGGCATGAAGTAGGGATTCGCGAGCAGCACTTCACGCTCGGCATGAGCGATTGCGCGCAGATACGCCTTTTCGATCGCGCGCCGATTGAGCAGGTTGTCGCGTGCGACGAACGCGACGCACGGCCGATCCACCGCGTGTATCTCGCCGAGCCGTGCACGCCTGCGCGCGAGCATGGCGCGGCGCGCGTTCCATCGGCCGGGGAGCCTGTCGCTTTCTTGCGGCTCGCAGCCCGGCTGCGACGGCTGACGCGGCTTCACGCCGAGGCGGATGCGCTGCCATTGCAGGTCGAACGCTTCGCGCACGTCCTTGACGACGGGCCCGTGCGCCTCCATCGCGAAATCCCAGCGCGGCCGCTCGAGGCGCGTGCCGTTCTGATCGTAGTCGTCGACGATATTGATGCCGCCGCAATACGCGTACGTCTCGTCGATCAGCGCGAGCTTGCGATGCGTGCGCGACCAGCCCTGCGGACCAAACAAAAGATGCGGGTTGTAGATGCGATGGTCGACGCCGCGCTCCTGCCAGAGCTTGAACATCGGCAGATTGCTTTCGGTGCCGATGCCATCCGTGATCACGCGCACCTCGACGCCGCGCTCGGCCGCGCGAATGAGGGCGTCGGAGACCGCGCGGCCGATGTCGTCGTTGGCGAAGATGTAGGTTTCGAGCGACACCGATTTGCGCGCGTTATCGATACGCTCGATCAACGCCGGGAAGAACTGCACGCCGCTCTTGAAGAGCCGAACCTCATTGCCAGACGTGAAGCAAAGGCGCGGCGGACGACGGCCGGAGAACAGCGCCTGCCGCAGCCGCTTGAAACTGCGTCGCGGGCGCATACCGATCATCGGTTATGCGCCGCGAGGCGCTCGGGCAATTGCAGGATCGCTTCTCGGTTCGACCACGAGAAGCATCGGTCAGCGGCTTCGCGAAACGGCAGCCACAGATGCGCGGTGTGCTCGCGCGGCGCGAGCGTGACTTCGAGGCAATGTGGCACGAGCAGGCTGAACTGATGCTCCGTGTTGTGCATGACGCCTTCCGCATAGCGATGCCGCCACTGCGGATAGATCTCGTATTGAATGCTGTGATGCCAGTCGAGCAGCGCGTTCGGCGGCACGAGCGCGCTGCCGATCACGATGCCCGTCTCTTCCTGCACTTCGCGCGCGGCGGTTTCGGCCAGCGGCTCGTCGATGTGATCCTTCGAGCCTGTCACCGATTGCCAGAAGCCCTTGTGGTCCGCGCGTTCGATGATGAGCACATCGAGCTCCGGCGTGTGAATGACGACCAGGACTGATTCGGGAATCTTCGGCGGCTTGAGCATGACGTTGTGAAGGCACGTTTCATTGTCTGTCTTCTGGCAAAGACTGTAACGCAAAAAACGAAAAAGGCGCACCCGGCGCCTTTTTCGTTACAACGACAACTGGTAATGCTTAATGCGTCTTCTGTTCCGGCTGACGCAAACGGATGTGCAACTCGCGCAACTGGCGCTCGTCCACTTCGCTCGGCGCCTGCGTGAGCAGGTCTTGCGCGCGCTGCGTCTTCGGGAACGCGATCGTGTCGCGGATCGAATCCGCGCCGGACATCAGCGTGACGATGCGGTCCAGACCGAACGCGATACCACCGTGCGGCGGCGCGCCGTACTGCAGCGCGTCGAGCAGGAAGCCGAACTTCAGACGTGCTTCTTCAGCACCGATCTTCAGCGCGCGGAACACCTTGCTCTGCACGTCTTCCTGGAAGATACGCACCGAACCGCCGCCGATTTCCCAGCCGTTCAGCACCATGTCGTACGCCTTGGCGAGGCAACGGCCCGGATCGGTTTCGAGGTATTCGAGGTGCTCGTCCTTCGGGCTCGTGAACGGGTGATGCGCGGCCACGTAGCGGTTTTCTTCCTCGTCGTACTCGAACATCGGGAAGTCGATGACCCACAGCGGCTTCCAGCCGGTTTCGAGCAGGCCGTTCGCCTTGCCGAATTCCGAATGACCGATCTTCAGGCGCAGCGCGCCGAGGCTGTCGTTCACGACCTTCGCGCGATCCGCCGCGAAGAAGATGATGTCGCCGTCTTCCGCCGCCGTGCGCTCGAGGATCGCTGCGATCGCCGCGTCATGCAGGTTCTTGACGATGGGGCTTTGCAGGCCGTCGCGACCCTTGGTCTTGTCGTTGATCTTGATCCACGCGAGACCCTTCGCACCGTAGATGCGCACGAACTCCGTGTAGCCATCGATATCGCCACGCGACAGCTCGCCGCCCTTCGGCACGCGCAACGCAGCGACGCGGCCATCCTTCGAGTTGGCCGGCATGCTGAAGACCTTGAAGTCCACGTCCCTCACCGCGTCGGTGAGGTCCGCGAATTCGAGCTTCACGCGCAGGTCGGGCTTGTCCGAGCCGAAGCGGCGCATCGCTTCCGAGTACAGCATGACCGGGAATTTTTCAGGCAGCGCGACTTCCATCGTCTCCTTGAAGACGTGGCGGATCATCTCTTCGAACAGATCGCGGATTTCCTGCTCGTTCAGGAACGAGGTTTCGCAGTCGATCTGCGTGAATTCCGGTTGGCGATCGGCGCGCAGGTCTTCGTCGCGGAAGCACTTCGTGATCTGGTAGTAACGGTCGAAGTTCGCGACCATCAACAATTGCTTGAACAATTGCGGCGATTGCGGCAGCGCGAAGAACTGGCCTGCGTTCACGCGCGACGGCACGAGGTAATCGCGCGCGCCTTCCGGCGTGCTCTTGGTGAGCATCGGCGTTTCGATGTCGATGAAGCCTTGCGCATCGAGATACTTGCGCACTTCCATCGCGACGCGATAGCGCAGGCGCAGGTTCTTCTGCATCTGCGGGCGGCGCAGGTCGAGCACGCGGTGCGTGAGGCGCGTGGTTTCGGAGAGGTTGTCGTCGTCGAGCTGGAACGGCGGCGTGACCGACGCGTTCAGCACGGTCAGCTCGTGGCACAGCACTTCGATCTTGCCGCTCGTGAGGTTCGCGTTGATCGTGCCTTCGGGACGGTTGCGCACGACGCCTTTGACCTGCACGCAGAACTCGTTCCGAACGCCTTCGGCCACCTTGAACATCTCGGCGCGATCCGGGTCGCAGACGACCTGAACCAGGCCTTCGCGATCGCGCAAGTCAATGAAGATAACGCCACCGTGATCGCGGCGACGATGCACCCAGCCGCACAGCGAGACGGTTTCGCCCAGTCGGGCCTCGGTCACCAGACCGCAGTATTCAGATCGCATCGACATGATGTTGTGTCTTTCGTTGTTCGTTGATCAACGGCTCGCGCGTCCGGGTCATGCTCTTCTCTCGGCTGACTCTCGCGGCGCGCGCGCCGGCATTACATCGGCGGCTCGGTGGGGCGTCGGGCTGGCGCGACCGAAGCCGGCGCGCTCGGCGCAGGGGCGACCACACCCATCGAGACGATGTACTTCAGTGCTGCGTCGACGGTCATATCCAGTTCGACGACTTCGCTTTTCGGCATCATCAGGAAGAAACCGGACGTCGGGTTCGGCGTCGTCGGCACGTAGACGCTCACGTGGTCTTCGTCCAGGTGATTCAGCACGTCGCCGCCGGGAATGCCCGTCAGAAAGCCGATGGTATACGAGCCCTTGCGCGGATATTCGATCAAGAGCGCCTTGCGGAACGCGTTGCCGCTCGACGAGAGCAGCGTGTCCGACACCTGCTTCACGCTCGTATAGAGCGGACCGACCACCGGAATATGACGCAGGATCGCGTCCCACCATCCGACGAGTTTCTGGCCGACGAAGTTCTGCGTCAGCAGGCCGACGATGAAGATGAAGGCGAGCGTCAGCACCGCGCCCACGCCCGGCAGATGGAAGCCCACGACGCGCTCGGGCTGCCACGACTGCGGCAGCAGGAGCAGCGTCTGGTCCATGGTTCCGATGACGAGCCCCAGCACCCACAGGGTGATGGCAAGCGGCACCAGCACGAGCAGGCCGGTGAGGAACACGGTTTTCAGCGTAGTCTTTTTCGTCGTCATTTACACGGGGCGAAGGCTGCGCCGGCTCTCATAAACGTTGGAGATTCGGCTTGGCAGGCGGGCCGCGCCCGGTTGAGCGCGGTCGACGAGATCATCTGCGGGGCACGCCGGGCGCCCGGCCGTGCCGTCTTGCGCGTCAGGCGGCGCTCGACGAAGCGGACGAATCCGCAGCGGGCTTGGCGGTATCGGACGATGACACCGTTGCGGCGCTCGCGCCATCGCTGGAATTCGAATTGTCGGATGCGCCATCCGTTTTCGCCGCCGGCGCGCTCGCCGCGCCGCCGTTCGAAGCGGCGTTGCCGCCACGGAAATCGGTGACATACCAGCCGGAGCCTTTCAACTGGAAGCCGGCAGCGGTCACCTGCTTCGAGAAGGCGTCCTTTCCGCAGGCGGGACATTGCGTGAGCGGCGCATCGCTCAGTTTCTGAAGCACGTCTTTTTCGTGGCCGCAGTGTGCGCAGCGGTACGCGTAAATCGGCATGGCACTCTTCCTACAATTATCTGTCGACGCTTGCAAAGCCTTGAAGTATAGCCGCAAACCAATATTGACCCGCGATTTTCGGGATCAGCGGCACAAGATTAACCGCGCCATATTTCAGGGCGCCGTCGACGGATTTCAAGCCTGCCGGCTCACCCACGCCGCCAGGTCATCCAGCGCTCGTGGCCGGCGAAGACGGGAATCGAGTCGGCCACCTCGCGGTCTTCGATCAATTCGAAACGCGAAGACAGCAGCGCGTCCAGCTCGCCGCGCTCGATGCCGAACGGCGGCCCCTTCGGCGTCGATCCGATGAAAAAGAAGCCTGCCAGCACCGCGCCTGGCTCGAGAAGCGCCGCCATCCGGTCGGCGTAGTCCTGCCAGCGGTCCTTCGGCAGTGCGCAGAGAAAGGCCCGCTCGTAAATCCATCCGGGCGAAAAAGGCGGCTCGTAAGCGAAAAAATCCGCCTCTTCGACGAGGCCGGCATGCGCGCCCAATTGCGCGCGCGCAGCCTCGACGGCGCCCGGCGCGAAATCGATCGCGCGCACCGGCCAGCCGCGTTCCGCGAGATAGAGCGCCTCGTACGCGCTGCCGCAGCCGGGAATCAGCACGTTCTGCGCTTGCCGCGACGCGACGAAGCGCTTGAACATCTCCGGCACGCCGGCCTGATCCCACGGCGTGTAATGGTGGCCGAAGCGCTCGTCCCAGAAACCGGGCGAATTCGGGTCGCGATTTTCGAAATTGGGAACGTCTGGATTCGTCGGATCGCTCATGTCGTCGCCTTCACGGATGGCCGAGCCACAGTTTCGCGATCACCACGCCCGCGCCCGCCGTCACGATCAGACCGGCGACGAGCAGCGTTACGAGCAGGCGGTTCGTGCGCTTCTGCTCGGCGAGAAGCATCCGCATGATTTCGTCGCTGCCGCTCTTCGGGGCGTCGTGGTGCTCCGCCAGAATATGGTGAATCAGCCGCGGCAATTGCGGAATGGTCTTGCTCCACTGCGGCGCTTCCATCTGCAGGCGCTCGTACCAGCCGCGCCAGCCAATCTGCTCGTTCATCCAGCGCTCGAGATACGGCTTGGCCGTTTTCCACAGATCGAGCTCGGGATCGAGCGAGCGTCCGAGGCCTTCGACGTTGAGCATCGTCTTTTGCAGCAGCACGAGCTGCGGCTGGATCTCGACATTGAAACGGCGCGACGTCGAAAAGAGGCGCATCAGCACCTGACCGAGCGAAATGTCCTTCAGCGCACGATCGAAGTACGGTTCGCAGACGGCGCGAATGGAGCTTTCCAGCTCCTCGACGCGCGTGCTCGGCGGCACCCAGCCGGATTCGAGGTGCAGCGTGGCGACGCGGTGATAGTCGCGCTTGAAGAACGCGAGGAAGTTCTGCGCGAGATAGTTCTTGTCGAAGTCCGACAGTGCCCCGACGATGCCGAAATCCAGCGCGATATAGCGCCCGAACGTTGCCGGATCGAGGCTCACCTGAATATTGCCGGGGTGCATGTCGGCGTGGAAAAAGCCGTCGCGGAACACCTGCGTGAAGAAAATCTCGACGCCTTCGCGCGCGAGCTTCGGAATATCGACGCCCGCCGCGCGCAGGGTATCGACCTGGCTGATCGGCACGCCGACCATGCGCTCCATGACGAGCACGGTCGGCGCGGACAGATCCCAGTACATCTCCGGCACGAGCAGCAGATCGAGTCCCTGGAAGTTGCGGCGCAGCTGGCTGCCGTTCGCCGCCTCGCGCATCAGGTCGAGTTCGTCGTGCAGATACTTGTCGAATTCGGCGACCACTTCGCGCGGCTTCAGGCGCCGGCCGTCCGCCCACAAACGCTCGGCCCATGTCGCGATGTCGCGCAGGAGCGCGAGATCGGAGTCGATCACCGGCAACATGCCCGGGCGCAGCACCTTCACCGCGACGGGTTTGCCCGCGTGCTCGCCGTTCCTGATCTTGGCGAAGTGCACCTGCGCGATCGACGCGCTCGCCACCGGCACGCGCTCGAAATCGTCGAACAATTCGTCGATCGGCGCGCCGAGCGACTTCTCGATGATCGACACCGCCACCGCCGAATCGAACGGCGGCACGCGGTCCTGAAGCTTGGCGAGCTCGTCGGCGATATCGACGGGCAGCAGGTCGCGCCGCGTCGACAGCACCTGGCCGAACTTCACGAAGATCGGCCCGAGGCTTTCCAGCGCGAGCCGCAGCCGGATGCCGCGCTCGATATTGAACCGGCGGCCGAAGGTCGTGATGCGCATGAGATAGCGCACACGACGATCGTCGATGCCGCTCATCACGAGTTCATCGAGTCCGAAGCGGACGATCGTGAAAAAAATCTTGAGGAAACGCAGAAAACGCATGGTTCAGTTTCGCTTCAGCTCGTTATTCGCGCGAGTCGCGCACGGACTCGCCGCCGGTTCGCGCTGAGGCGCCGCTAGCCGGCTGTCGTTGATCGCTTTGGCGTTCGATTCTTTCGATGCGCTTCTCGACGCGCGCGAGCGCATCGCGTGTCTTCGAAAGCTCGGCGTTGAACGCGTCAAGTGCGCTCTTGCGGACGAGCTGCGGGCGCTCGTCGAGGACATATTCGGTGAAGGTATCCAGCAGATTCCGTCCGGTACGCTGCGCCTGCTCATGAACCGCCCGCGCGATCAGCCCGACGCGATGCGCCGGCGCGTCGCCGATCACCCGTGCGAGATCCTCTTCCGGATCCCAGCGCAGGTGCTCCGCGAGCTTGGCGAGCGTCGTCGCGAATTCCGCGTCGCCTTCGATGCGCACGTGCTTCATCACCGCCGCCTGGCCGCCTTGCAGGAACGCCGGCAAAGCGTCGAGCGGCACGGCGATCGTCACGTCGAACTCGCCGGCCTCCGCCTCGCTCGTCGCCGTGAAGAGACCGTCCGGTTGCACCACCAGCGCGATCGACACCGGCGAGCACGACAGCTTCACGCGCTTGCCGGCGTAAGGCTTCACGCGCTCGCGAGCCCAAGGCTCACGCGCGAGCAGATGATTCACGGCGGCCGCGAACCCAGTGGACGCGGTCTTCAAGGCGGGATTTGCTGCGGGACGGGCGGATTCGTCTGCGTTCGTCATCGAGTGTGAGATAAAAAAACCCGCGCGAGCGGTAGCTCACGCGGGTTCTATTCTACGGGTTAAATCCGTGCGGGACGTTCGCGCGACTTTCCGGTACTACGCCGCGCCTCTCGCACCTCACGCGAAGGAGCCAGGGCGTCGCGCCCCGGCACCGTCACGCTCAACTGACCTGCTGAATACCCGCCAGCAGCCAGCCTTCGTTGCCCGCCTTCTGCTTCGACAGATTCCACACCTCGACGAACGGCTCCGCTGCCGAGCCTTCCGACTCGCGGATGAGACCGTGGAAACGCACGCTCGCCAGATATTCGGTCGCGCGGTCTTCGACGCCGAGGACATCGGCGTTGAGCTGCACCACGTCCGTGCGGTTCGGCGCGCTGCCGCGCGCGTCGACGTCGAGCTTCACTTCGGCGAACATTTCGGGCGTCGTGAATTCGCGGATGTCGTTGACATTGCCGCGGTCCCACGCGTCCTGCAGACGCACGAAGTAGACCTTCGCGTTACGCACGAACGCTTCGGTATCGAAGCCAGCCGGCACGTTCGCCTGCACGGCCTGTTGCGGCGCCGCGGACTCGATATAGTTCGCGCCGAAGCCGGTCGGCTGCTGCGGAACTTGCGGCGGGTCCTGGTTCAGGCTCGTGCGCGCGCTCGCGCCGTACGGCGAGCCCGAAGCCGAGCCCGCGCCCGCGCCGGCGTACGCGGGCGTGTTGTTGCCCTGACGCTTGCGCATGATGAAGCGGAACAGCATGACGGCCGCCAGCACGATCAACGCGATCATGATCATGTTGGCCATCGCGCCGGCGAACGCTTCGCCCAGCCCGAAGTGCGAAAGCAGCGCCGCGATGCCCAGACCCGCCGCCAGACCGGCGATCGGTCCGAGCCAGCGGTTTCGCGCGGGTTGCGCCGCGGGCGTGGCCGGCGCGGGTTGCGCGCGGTTCGCCTGAGCGGCCTGACCCGGCTGCTGGCCCTGCTGCATGGATTGCGATTGCGACGGCGGCGTGGCCTGATGCTGCTGCGTCGCCGTGGCCGACTGACGGCCCATGCTGCGGCCGCCACCCATGCGCTTGGCTTCCGCCGTTTCCGCGAAGATCGCGCCAGCCGCAATAACGCCAGCCAGCGCCAAGATTCCGGCCTTCCTGAAGAAGAGGTTCAGGAAACCCCGGGATTGGGGTGTGCGCGAATCGAACATATCGAATCCTTAAGAGAGTGGAACACTAAAATTTGGTCCCGACGTGTAACGCTACCACGCCACCTGACAAATTGTAATATTCGACTCGATCCAGGCCCGCTTGTTCCATCATCGTTTTCAATGTTTCCTGGTCCGGGTGCATGCGGATGGACTCGGCCAAGTACCGATAGCTCTCCGCATCTTTGGCCACTTTTTCGCCAAGCCACGGCAAAATCTTGAAACTGTAGATATCGTACGGCTTCTTCAGCGGTTCCCACACTTTCGAGAACTCCAGCACGAGCAAACGGCCGCCCGGCTTGATCACGCGCTGCATTTCGGCCAGCGCACGGTCTTTGTGCGTCATATTACGCAAACCGAAAGCTACCGTAACCACATTGAAATAATTGTCCGGGAACGGGATGTTCTCGGCGTCGCAGAGCAGCGTGGGCGTCAGCACGCCCTTGTCGATCAGCCGGTCGCGGCCGACGCGCAGCATCGATTCGTTGATGTCCGTGTGCCAGACCTCGCCCGTTTCGCCCGCCTGTTTGGCGAACGCCATCGCGAGATCGCCGGTGCCGCCCGCGATGTCCAGCACCTTGTAGCCCGCCCGCACCTTGGCCTGCCCGATCGTGAAATGCTTCCAGATCCGATGCAGTCCGCCGGACATCAGGTCGTTCATCAAGTCGTAGTTGCTTGCGACGGAGTGAAATACGCCCGCCACTTTCTTCGCCTTGTCCTGCTCGTCGACCGTTTCGTATCCGAAGTGGGTCTTGCTCATCGCGCTCTTTCCTCGCCTGTTGTTCGTTCTATGTCCGCGCAATTGTCGCGCCGGATTGCGGCGCTATGCCGCATCCGTGATGCCCGGCTGCCTCAGTGGCAGTGCCCGCCGCCGGCGGATTTGGTCGCCATCGGCGTGTCGCGGTCCACGCCCGCCGCTTCCAGTTTTCCAAGATACTCGCGCCACAGCTCGTCCTGACGCGTCGCCAGGTCGTACAGGATGTCCCAGGAGTAGATGCCGGTATTGTGGCCGTCCGAAAAATTCAGTTGCAGCGCGTAATGCCCGACCGGATCGATGCCGATGATCGTCACCTCCCGCTTGCCGGTCTGCAGCGTTTCCTGTCCCGGCCCGTGGCCCTGTACTTCGGCGGAAGGCGAATATACGCGCAACAACTCGAACGGCACGCGAAACGACGTATCGCCGTATTGCAGTTCGAGCACGCGGGATTTCGAATGCACGACGACGCCGGTGGGAATCGGCGTCGTTGATGTGAGTCCGCTCATGATGTCGTCTTATTGATGGCCGAACGCCTGGTTCAGCTCGTTGCGCACTTGTTCGCGCAGGAGCGTCGCCTGCGCGCGGCGCTTGGAAAGTTGCGATTCCGAGACCGTGCGCTGACGCGGCGCCCAGATCGGCAGCGGAAAGCGGGAGTCGTTGGAAAAGCGTGGAATGATGTGCCAATGCACGTGCGGCACCTGATTGCCGAGGCTCGCCAGATTGATCTTCTCAGGCACGAGCACGCGGCGCATCGCGCGTTCGACGCCGTTGACGGCGGTCATCACGCGCGCGCGGTCGCCGTCCGACAAATCGGACATTTCGGCGACGTGCGCGCCCCAGACCACACGGCACAGACCCGGCCAGTCGGGCTCATCGGCGAGGACGACGCGCAACGCGTCGTCCGACCATAGAACATCGCCGCCGTCTTCACGGCAAAACACACAGTCCATCTCATACCTCTAGCGAATCAAACCTCGATTTCGCTATTACACCAGCACGCGCTCGATACCGCCATTGTTCGCGCGTTCGACGTACTGTTCCATCCAGTTTTCGCCGAGCACCTTGCGGGCGATTTCCACGACGATATAGTCCGCCTCGATGTTGGCGTCCTCGTTGTAGCGCGAGAGACCTTGCAGGCAGGACGGGCAGCTCGTGAGGATTTTCACGTCCGCGCCGTTGGGCTGAGGACCGTCGCCGGCCTTGAGCACCGAGCCGGGCTGCGCGCCCGCCGCGCCGGCCGCGGCGTTCGCCATGTTGATGGCGTTCGCGCCCGCTTCCGCGACGAGCGGAATGCCACGCAGTTTGGCCGCGCCCTTGCGAATCTCCTCTTCCTTGCGGAAACGCACTTGCGTGGAGATGTCCGGGCGCGTGACCGCGAGCGTGCCCGATTCGCCGCAGCATCGATCGTTCTTTTCGATCTTGTAGCCGTCTCGTTCAGAACCCATCAGCTCGTTGACGAGCTTGACCGGGTCCATCGTCTTGATCGGCGAGTGACACGGGTCGTGATACATGTAGCGCGTGCCCTTCACGCCATCGAGCTTGATGTTCTTCTCGAGCAGGAACTCGTGAATGTCGATGATCCGGCAGCCCGGGAAGATCTTCTCGAATTCATAGCCCGCGAGCTGGTCGTAGCAGGTGCCGCACGATACGACCACGGTCTTGATATCGAGATAGTTTAGGGTATTCGCGACGCGGTGGAACAGCACGCGATTGTCCGTGACGATCTTCTCGGCCTTGTCGTACTGGCCCGAGCCGCGCTGCGGATAGCCGCAGCACAGATAGCCCGGCGGCAGCACGGTCTGCACCCCCGCTTCCCACAACATGGCTTGCGTCGCGAGACCGACTTGCGAGAACAGGCGCTCCGAGCCGCAGCCGGGGAAGTAGAACACCGCTTCCGAATCGACGGTGGTCGTCGCCGGATTGCGGATGATCGGAACGATCTTGTTGTCCTCGATATCCAGCAGCGCGCGCGCCGTTTTCTTCGGCAGATTGCCCGGCATCTTCTTGTTGACGAAGTGGATCACCTGCGTCACGACCGGCGGCTTGCCGACCGTCGCGGGCGGCTGGGCCGTCTGCTTCCTGACGATTTTCTTCAGCACATCGTTGCCGAAACGCTGGGCCTTGTAGCCGAAATCCATCATCACGTTGCGCGCGAGATTGATCGTCTGCGGATTCGTCGCGTTCAGGAAGAACATGCCTGCCGCGTTGCCCGCGTTGAACTTCTTCTTGCCCATCTTGCGCAGGAGGTTGCGCATGTTCATCGACACATCGCCGAAATCGATCTTCACCGGGCACGGCGTCACGCACTTGTGACAGACGGTGCAATGATCGGCGACGTCGTTGAATTCGTCCCAGTGCTTGATCGACACGCCGCGACGCGTCTGCTCTTCGTACAGGAACGCTTCGACCAGCAGCGACGTGGCGAGAATCTTGTTGCGCGGGCTGTACAGCAGGTTCGCGCGCGGCACGTGCGTCGCGCAGACCGGCTTGCACTTGCCGCAGCGCAGGCAGTCCTTGATGGAATCGGAGATCGCGCCGATATCCGACTGCTGCATGATGATCGACTCGTAGCCCATCAGCCCGAACGACGGCGTGTACGCGTTGCGCAGGTCGGCGCCTTCGAACAGCTTGCCCTTGTTGAAGCGCCCGTGCGGATCGACGCGCTGCTTGTACGCGCGGAAATCGCCGATTTCGTCTTCGGTCAGAAACTCCAGCTTCGTGATGCCGATGCCATGCTCGCCCGAGATCACGCCATCGAGCGAACGCGCGAGCTTCATGATGCGCGCGACCGCGTGATGCGCGTCCTGCAGCATCTCGTAGTTGTCGGAGTTGACGGGGATGTTCGTGTGCACGTTGCCATCGCCCGCGTGCATGTGCAGCGCGACGAACACGCGCCCGCGCAGCACCTGCTTGTGAATGGCCTGCGCTTCGTCGAGGATCGGCTTGAATTCGCCGCCGTTGAAGATCTGCCGCAGTTCCGCGCGAATCTCCTGCTTCCACGAAATGCGCACCGTGCGGTCTTGCGCGACGTGGAACACGTTGGCGTCCGGCTGAATATCGACGCGATCCGCGAACTTCTCCGCAAGCGCCTCGTAGCCGAGATTGACGAGATAGTGCTGCGCCTCGCGCAAGGACATGTCGAGCTTGTCACCGACGAACGTCCAGCGCTCGCGCACGCGCTTCAACAGATCGAGCGCCTGCTGCACGCGATCTTCGAGCAGTTCGGCGCTGGGGATTTCGTTGGCGTCGTCGGTCTTGCCGAGCGGCAGCTTGCCGGTGCGGAAGAACGCTTCGAGCGCATCGACGAGTTGCAGCTTGTTCTTGATGGACAGCTCGATGTTGATGCGCTCGATGCCGTCCGTGTATTCGCCCATGCGATTGAGCGGAATCACGACGTCTTCGTTGATCTTGAACGCGTTCGTGTGCTTCGCGATCGCGGCGGTGCGCGAGCGGTCGAGCCAGAAGCGTTTGCGCGCCTCGGCGTTCACCGCGACAAAGCCTTCGCCGCTCTTGCCGTTCGCCATGCGCACGACTTCGGATGCTGCGGAAGCGACGGCATCGGCGTCATTGCCGACGATATCGCCGATCAGCACCATCTTAGGAAACGCGTTGCGCTTGCTCTTGGTCGCGTAGCCGACCGCGCGCAGATAGCGCTCGTCGAGGTGCTCGAGACCGGCGAGAATCGCACCGCCCTGCTTCGACGTTTCGAACAGATAGTCCTTGATCTCGACGATGCTCGGAATCGCGTCGCGCGCCTGGCCGAAGAATTCGAGGCAGACGGTGCGCGTGTGCGCAGGCATCTTGTGCAGAATCCAGCGCGCCGACGTGATGAGACCGTCGCAGCCTTCCTTCTGCACACCGGGCAGGCCGGCGAGGAATTTATCGGTGACGTCCTTGCCGAGCCCTTCCTTGCGGAACGTGCGGCCGGCGATGTCGAGGTTTTCCGAGCGGATCAGCTTTTCGCCGGGCGCGCGGTTGCCGTCGAACCAGTCGAGACGGAAACGCGCCACTTCGACGTCGTGAATCTTGCCGCAGTTGTGATCGAGACGCGTGATTTCGAGCCAGTTGCCTTCGGGATCGACCATGCGCCACCACGCGAGATTGTCGAGCGCCGTGCCCCACAACACCGCTTTCTTGCCGCCCGCGTTCATCGCGACATTGCCGCCGACGCACGATGCATCGAGCGAAGTCGGATCGACGGCGAAGACGAAGCCCGCCTGTTCCGCCGCCTCGGTCACGCGCCGCGTGACGACGCCCGCGCCGGAGAAGATCGTCGCGACTTTATGATCGACGCCCGGCAGATCCGTCATCTCGACGGGACCGAGCTGCTCCAGCTTTTCCGTGTTGATGACGGCGGAGAACGGCGTGAGCGGAATCGCGCCGCCGGTATAACCCGTGCCGCCTCCGCGCGGGATCACGGTGAGTCCGAGCTCGAAGCACGCCTTGATGAGACCCGCGATCTCGGCTTCGCTATCCGGCGTCAGCACGACGAACGGATATTCGACGCGCCAGTCGGTCGCGTCGGTGACGTGCGAGACGCGCGACAGGCCGTCGAACTTGATGTTGTCCTTCTGCGTCTGTTTGCCGAGCACGCGCGATGCGCGGCGGCGCAAGTCGGCCATGCTGCCGAACTCGGCGGCGAAATCATCGACGGCGCGGCGCGCGGCGGTGATCAGCAGCTGCACGCGCTCGGCGCGCTCGCGGCTGCCGGCTTCGGCACTGTGCGCGGAGAGATCGGCGCTGCGGCGCTTTTCGATTTCCGTGAGACGGTGATTCAGCGCTTCCACCAGAAGCGCGCGGCGCTTCGGATTGTCGAGCAGGTCGTCCTGCAGATACGGATTGCGGCGCACGACCCAGATGTCGCCGAGCACTTCATACAGCATCCGTGCCGAGCGGCCGGTGCGGCGCTCGTTGCGCAGTTCGTCGAGCACGGCCCAGGCTTCGTCGCCCAGGAGCCGCATGACGATTTCACGATCGGAGAACGACGTGTAGTTATAGGGAATTTCGCGCAGACGGGGCTCGGTATCGAGCGCCAAGGCGGCGTGGGCGCCGTTCGGATCGAAGGCTTGAGGTGCGTTCATGTTCGACGGTTCGGTGTGCCGGCGGGTGCGCTAAGAAAGCGGAAACGCCGACGATGCGCGTGGGGGCGCAAATTTTCGAATGAGACTTATCTTGGCGAAGGCCGCCGGACCGCTCTGCGCGAAACTCTGCGAGGCGGAAATCATCACGACGCCTTCGGTGTGCCCGGGATCAACGCCACGATCGCGCGTGGCGCGCATGCTTTTCCGCCGCGGGATGCGACTCGCGGGAGACATGCGCCAGAAAATCGATCCGAAGCTGCCGGTGCATCTGCCGATCCTGATTGCTGATTCGTAAAAAGAAATTCTAACCCATCGCGGTGGCCCGCGTTCGCGGGCGCTAGCAGGCAGAAGGGGCTTTTGCGTGCATATTCGCGACACGTTTACGGCATTTTCGACGCTGTTTTGCACGACCGTCCGGCCGGTAGAAACGCATGGCGCGCCCGGATGACGCGCGGATGGCGCTATCATTGATGCTTTCGCCCTCAAAAACCGCGCGCGCCGTTGCCGCGTGACGATTCCTCGCATGACACATCCCGACTACCTGAAAAAAGTGCTGACCGCGCGTGTGTATGACGTTGCGCGCGAAAGCGAACTCGAACCCGCCCGCAACCTGTCGGCGCGCCTGCGCAACTCCGTGTTCCTCAAGCGCGAGGACAACCAGCCGGTTTTCTCGTTCAAGATTCGGGGCGCCTACAACAAGATGGCGAACCTGCCCGCCGACGTGCTCGCGCGCGGCGTGATCACGGCGTCGGCGGGCAATCACGCGCAGGGCGTGGCGCTGTCGGCGGCGCGGCTCGGCTGCCGCGCGGTCATCGCCGTGCCCACGACCACGCCGCAAGTGAAGATCGACGCAATCCGCGCGCACGGCGGCCCGACGGTCGAAGTGGTGCTCGCGGGCGAGTCGTACAGCGACGCCTACGCGCGCGCCGTGCAGCTTCAGGAAGAGCGCGGCCTGACCTTCGTCCATCCGTTCGATGACCCCGACGTGATCGCGGGCCAGGGCACCGTCGCGATGGAAATCCTGCGCCAGCATCAGGGTCCGATTCACGCGATCTTCTGCCCGATCGGCGGCGGCGGGCTCGCGGCGGGCGTCGCGGCGTACATCAAGGCGGTGCGGCCGGAGATCAAGGTGATCGGTGTGCAGACCGAGGATTCCTGCGCAATGGCGCAATCGATCAAGGCAGGCGAGCGCGTCACGTTGAGCGAAGTCGGCCTGTTCTCGGACGGCACGGCGGTGAAGCTCGTCGGCGAGGAAACGTTCCGGCTGTGCAACGAACTGCTGGATGAAGTCGTCACCGTCGATACCGACGCGCTCTGCGCCGCGATCAAGGACGTGTTTCAGGACACGCGCTCGGTGCTCGAACCCGCCGGTTCACTCGCCGTCGCGGGCGCGAAGCTGTATGCCGAGCGCGAGGGCATCGAAGGCAAGACGCTGATCGCGGTGACATCGGGCGCGAACATGAACTTCGACCGCATGCGTTTCGTCGCGGAGCGCGCGGAAGTCGGCGAGGCGCGCGAGGCCGTGTTCGCCGTGACGATCCCTGAAGAGCGCGGCAGCTTCAGGCGCTTCTGCGAGCTCGTCGGCACACGCAGCGTGACCGAGTTCAACTATCGCATCGCGGATGAAAAGGCCGCGCATATCTTCGTCGGCGTGCAGATCAAGTCGCGCAAGGAAACGGCGCAGATGATGTCGGCGTTCATCGAGCATGGTTTCGCGACCGTCGATCTCTCGCACGATGAACTCTCGAAGCAGCACATCCGCTATATGGTCGGCGGCCATTCGCCGCTCGCGCGCGACGAGCGTCTGTTGCGCTTCGAGTTCCCGGAGCGCCCGGGCGCGCTGATGAAGTTCCTCTCGTCGATGGCGCCGGACTGGAACATCAGCCTGTTCCATTATCGGAATCAGGGCGCGGATTACAGCTCGATTCTCGTCGGCATTCAGGTGCCGCAGTCGGACAACGCGGAGTTCGAGCGCTTCCTCGCGACGCTCGGCTATCCGTGGTGGGACGAAGGCGCGAATCCGGTCTACAAGCTGTTCCTCGCCTGAGTGGTCTAATGCCGAAGTTCACGCTCGAAGACAAGCTCGTCGTCGCGATTTCGTCGCGCGCGCTGTTCGACTTCGAGGAAGAGAACCGCGTCTTCGAGACCGGCGATCTCGCGCAATACGAAGCGCTGCAACGCTCGCGGCTGGAAACGCCCGCGAAACCGGGCGTGGCGTTCGGCCTGATCCGCAAGCTGCTCGCGCTCAATGCGCAGGAACAGCGCGTGGAAGTGGTGATTCTGTCGCGCAGCGATCCGATCAGCGGTTTGCGCGCGTTTCATTCGTGCCGCGAACACGGTCTTGCGATCGAGCGCGGCGTGTTCACGCGCGGGCGTTCGCCGTTTGCGTATCTGAAGCCGTTGCGCGCGTCGCTGTTTTTATCGGCGAATCCGGACGATGTCCGCGATGCCCTCGCCGCCGGTTTTCCCGCCGCGCGCGTGCTGCCCGAAACGTTGGGCGCGGCGAGCCGGTACGCGGACGAAATCCGCATCGCGTTCGACGGCGACGCCGTGCTCTTCTCCGATGAAGCCGAACGCATCTTTCAGAGCGACGGTCTGACGGCTTTCGTCGATCATGAAACCGGCAAGCGCGGCTCGCCGCTTCCGGGCGGCCCGTTGAAACCGCTGCTCGCCGCGTTGAACAAGCTGCAGCGCATCGCGGACGATCACGACGATCAACCGATGCACATCCGCACCGCGCTCGTCACCGCGCGCTCCGCTCCCGCGCACGAGCGCGCGATCCGGACGCTGATGGCGTGGGACATCGATATCGACGAAGCGATGTTTCTCGGCGGACTCGACAAGGGCGAATTCCTGCGCGAATTCGAGCCCGACTTTTTCTTCGACGATCAAATTCGCCACTGTGAATCGGCTCGCGGCATCAGTCCGGCCGGGCACGTTCTCAGCGGCATTGCGAACGCATCATGACACCCGATCAATCTCCGCTCGGCAAGCCCGTCCACTACACCGAACAGTACGATGCATCGCTGCTGTTCCCGATCGACCGCAAGCGCGCACGCGACGCGATAGCCGTGCCCGCGCGGCTGCCGTTCTTCGGCACCGATATCTGGAACGCTTACGAGCTTTCGTGGCTGAACCGGCGCGGCAAGCCGCAGATCGCGGTCGCGACGTTCTTCGTGCCGGCGGATTCGCCGAATATCGTGGAGTCGAAGTCGTTCAAGCTGTATCTCGGCTCGTTCGCGCAGACGCAGTTCGATTCGATCGACGATGTGCGCGCCGCGATCAAGCGCGATGTGTCGGCGGTGTGTGGCGCGACGGTTTCCGTTCAATTGGCCGCGCCCGCGGATTTCCAGAAGCTTCAGATGGAAGAGTTCGACGGGCTTTCTCTGGACCGCCTCGATCTCGATTGCGAAGTGTTCTCGCCCGATCCTTCGCTATTGAAGGCGACGCACGACGAAGCGCCTGTCGATGAGACGCTGTTCTCGAATCTGTTGAAATCGAATTGCCCGGTGACGGGCCAGCCGGACTGGGGCAGCGTGCAGATTCGCTATTACGGCGGACAGATCGATCACGCGGGATTGCTGCGGTATATCGTGTCGTTCCGCGAGCATACGGGCTTTCATGAGCAATGCGTCGAGCGCATTTTCATGGACATCATGCGTGAGTGCAAACCGGAGCGGCTCGCGGTGTATGCCCGCTATACGCGGCGCGGCGGGCTGGATATCAACCCGTTCAGAACGAACTTCAATTTGCCGATGCCGGATAACGCGAGGTTGGCGCGGCAGTAAATGACGATGCGGCTTCGCTTCGGGCAAGCGAAGCCGCAGGCATCATCACGCGGAAGGCTTCTTATAAGCCACGCAATCCACCTCGACCTTACAGTCGATCACCATCGACGACACCACGCACGCGCGCGCCGGCGGATTCGCGCCGAAGTACTCCTTGAACACCTTGTTGAACGATGCGAAATCGCGCGGATCATCCAGCCACACGCCGCAGCGCACGACGTGTTCCGTGCCGTAACCCGCTTCCTTCAGAATCGCGATCACGTTCTGAATCGTCTTGTGCGATTGCTCGACGATGCCGCCGTTGATCACTTCGCCGTCTTCCATCGGCGTCTGGCCGGATACGAACAGCCAGCCATCCGCCTCGACCGCGCGTGCGAACGGCATATGCGCGCCGCCTTGTCCCTTGCCACCTTCCACGCCATAACGCTTCATCTTTCCCACTCCTTTTTCAATCGCAATAAGTTTTAAAACGCGCCCTGCGCATCGAGTTTCGATGCGGACCCGCGCGCCACGAAACGTCCCGCGCGCGCGCCGGTCACGGCCTGCTCGCGATACGTCAGCACGCCATTCACCCACACCGCGTCGATGCCGTCCGCCGCCTGCTGCGGCTGCGCGAAGGTCGCGGCATCGCGGACGCGTTCGGGATCGAATACGACGAGATCCGCGTGGAAGCCCACCTTCACCTCGCCGCGCTCGCTCAGACTGAAGCGGCGCGCGGTCAGACTCGTCATCTTGCGCACGGCTTCTTCGAGCGTCAGCACGCCTTCATCGCGCGCATAGTGGCCGAGCACGCGCGGAAACGCGCCCCACAAACGCGGATGCGGCAGCGGATCGTTCGGCAAGCCATCGGAGCCGACCATCGTCGCGGGATGCGACAGGATGCGCCGCACATCGTCTTCCGACATGTTGTGATACACCGCGCCCGCCGGTTGCAAACGCTTCGCCGCTTCCTGTTGCGTCACGCTCCATTCATCGGCGACTTCGCGGATCAGCTTGCCCGCCATTTCCGGATGCGGCGTCGACCACGTAATGGTGATGTCGATATCGCCCGTCACCTGCTTCAGATCCAGCGTCGATGAACTGCGGTTGTACGGATAGCAATCGCAACCGATCGGCTGACCTTCGCGCGTGGTTTCGATCGACTTCAGCACTTCCACGCTGCGTCCCCAGTTCGACGGCCCCGCGCATTTCAGATGCGAAATCACCACCGGCACGCGCGCATGTCGCCCAACGCGGTACGCCTCTTCCATCGCGTCGAGAATGGCGTCGAACTCGGTGCGCATGTGCGTCGTGTAAAGCGCGCCGGCCTTGGCGAGCGGCTCGGCGAGCGCCTGCACTTCTTCCGGCGGCGCGTTGAACGCCGATCCATACGCCAATCCGCTCGATAAACCCAGCGCGCCGTTGTCCAGCGCCTCTTCGAGTTGCGCGCGCATGCCCGCGACTTCATCGTCCGATGCAGCGCGATCCAGCCGGTCCATATGATTGTTGCGCAGCGCCGTATGCCCGATCAGCGCGCCGACATTCACCGACGGGCGCGCGGCGTTGACGGCATCGACGTAGGCCGCGAAGGTCGGATATTTGAACGCGGCGGCGTCGCCGAGCAGGTTCATCGGGTCGGGCGGATCGCCTTTGAGCGTGACCGGCGACGCGCTGATTCCGCAATTGCCGACGATCACCGTCGTCACGCCCTGCGTGATCTTCGGCATCATCTGCGGCGAGCGGATGACGTGCGTATCGTCGTGCGTGTGGACGTCGATGAAACCGGGCGCGAGCACTTTCCCTTGCGCGTCGAACACGTTATCGGCGGTCCAGTCCGCGAGGCCGCCGGGCGCAACGATCGCTGCGATGCGACCGTCGCGCACCGCGACATCGCGCTCGGCCGCAGGCGCGCCCGTGCCATCGATCACGCGCGCGCCGATGATCAGCGTGTCGGCTTTTTCCATGTTCAGTCTCCCAGGGGTTGACGCTCGCCGCCGCCGCGATGCGAATCGAGCGCGTGCTTCATGCGGCGCAACAGTTCGCGGCTGTGATCGGCCTGCTTCACGGCCAGTTCGGTGACGAGCAAATCGAGCGCCATCATCATCGCGTAGCGCGACGACGACGGTTTGTAGATAAAGTCCGTTTCGATCGCGATGACCGGAATCAGCCAGTCCGCGAGCGCGCCGAGCGGCGACGCCGGCGCGGTCAGCGCGATGACACGCGCACCGTATTGCCTCGCGATCCGGCAGCTCTCGACGATTTCCGGCGTCTGGCCCGTCACCGACAGCGCGACGACGATCTGCTCCTTCGACAACGTCGACGCGACCATGCGCTGCAACAGCCCGTCCTGATACGACGCCACCGGCCGGCCGAGCCGCACGAGGCGAAAGCGCATTTCGTCGGCGAGCGCGGTCGAGCCGCCGCCCATGCCGAACACATAGATCATCGACGCCGCGGCGAGCGCATCGGCGGCCTCGGCGATCGGCGCGGCGGCGAGGGCGCCCTGATTCTGCGCGAGCGTCGTCTGCACTTCGTCGAAGATGCGCGCGGCAAGCGAATCGGGCACTGAATCCGGCTCGCGCTGGAGAAAACGCTGCCCGACCGCGGCCGCCTGCGCAAGCCGCAGCTTCAGTTCGCGCACGTCCTCGCAACCGACCGCTTTCGCGAAACGCGTCACGGTGGCGACGCTCACGTCGGCCTTTTCCGCCAGCGCGCCGATGCTCGCGCGTGACGCGCTCGTCAGGTCGTCGAGAATAAGCGCGGCGACTTTGCGTTCGGCGCTGCGCAATTCCGGCGCGCGCTCCGCGATGCGCGCGACGATGTCGAAGCTGAGCGAGTCGGCGTGGGCGTTCATGGTCGATGTGCGGGTTTACGAGATGCCTGTGTTACTAAATAACATTTCCATCACGGATGCTACTTTGGTTAACATAGCACCGTCAACCTTGAGGCGCATCGGATCGCGCACGAGGTTTATTTAAACGGACGATGGAGTAGCAGCACATGAAAGTTACAAACTATCAGAACGCGACGATCGACCCGTTCGGCAAGGGTCTCGGCATGGTGCCGGGCACGAGCATCCAGTTGAACGACGCGTCGCGCCTGCAATGGAATCTGCTCGAAGAGGACGTGAGCCTGCCCGCCGCCGTGCTCTATTCCGATCGCATCGAACACAATCTGAAGTGGATGCAGGCGTTCGTCGGCGAGTACGGCGTGAAGCTCGCGCCGCACGGCAAGACGACCATGGCGCCGCAACTCTTTCGCCGTCAGCTCGACACCGGCGCGTGGGGCATCACGCTCGCGACCGCGCATCAGGTGCGCGCGGCGTATCGCGGCGGCGTGCATCGCATCCTGATGGCGAATCAGCTCGTCGGCAAACGCAACATGGGCATGATCGCCGAGTTGCTCACCGATCCGAACTTCGAGTTCTTCTGTCTGGTCGATTCGGCCGATGGCGTCGATCAGCTCGGCGAATTTTTCAGCTCGGTTCGCAAGAAGCTGAACGTGCTGATCGAACTGGGCGTGCCGGGCGGACGCACCGGCGTGCGCGACGACGCGCAGCGCGACGCCGTGCTCGCCGCGATCGCCCGCTGGCAGGGCACGATCGAGCTTGCGGGCATCGAACTGTATGAAGGCGTGCTGCAGGACGAAACGAAGGTTCGCGAGTTTTTGCAGAGCGCGGTGGGTATCACGCGCAAGCTGATCGCCGAAGGCAAGATCGCGCGCAAGCCGGCGATTCTCTCCGGCGCGGGTTCGGCGTGGTATGACGTCGTCGCCGACGAATTCGCGAAGGCCAATAGCGATGCGATCGAAGTCGTGCTGCGTCCGGGCTGCTATCTGACGCATGACGTGGGCATCTACAAGAAGGCGCAGAACGAGATTTTCGCGCGCAATCCGATCGCGAAGAAGATGGGCCAGGGCCTGAAGCCGGCGCTGCAATTGTGGGCATACGTGCAGTCGATTCCGGAGCCGGACCGCGCGATCATCGGGCTCGGCAAGCGCGACTCCGCATTCGATGCGGGCATGCCGGAGCCGGCGAAGCATTATCGTCCGGGCAACGAAGCGCCGCGCGATGTGTCGCCGGACGAAGGCTGGGAAATTTTCGGCCTGATGGATCAGCACGCGTATCTGCGCATCAAGCCGGGCGACGACGTGAAGGTCGGCGACATGATCGCGTTCGACATCTCGCACCCGTGCCTCACGTTCGACAAGTGGCGTCAGATTCTCGTCGTCGATCCGAAGTATCGCGTCACCGAAGTGATCGAAACGTTCTTCTAAGCCTTTTCTTCGATGGCGGCCGCTTGTGCGGCATTGGCGGCCGCGACTTCCTGAATGCGCCCCTCGAACATGTGAAGCGCGCTCGACAAGGCCTCGATGGCCTCGTCGGGCAGCGAGGCCATCGTGTCGTGCAGGAACGCATTGCGCCGCGGCAGGCCTTCTTCGGCGATCCCGCGCCCTTGCACCGTCAATGCGACGTTCGATACGCGGTTGTCGCGCGCATCGACGCTGCGCACGATCCAGCCGAGACCTTCCAGCGTCTTCAATTGACGCGTCAGCGCGCCCGGATCGACCTTCAAACGCTCGACGAGCTTCTTCTGCGACAGCACGCCCGCGTGCTCGTGCAGCGCAAGCAGGATGCGCCAGCGTGGCATCGGCTGTCCGACGGCCGTCTCGAACGCCGACATGAACGCGCGATACGTGCGCCCGAACTGCTGCACGACGGCGATACGGTCCTGTTCATTCATGCTTTCGATTCCCGTAATCATTCGGCCATGATGACCGGCTCTTGCGGCCCTTTCAGCCGCACGGGCGGCACGCGGCGCGACTGCCACAACGACACCACCGCGACCACCGCCGCCAGCGCAAGGCCGATATGAATCGCGGCGACGAGCGCCTCGCGCGCCGCTTCGAGCAGTATCGCGCCATCATGGCCCGCGGCCGCCAGTTGCGAGAGCAGCGCCTGCTGCCCTTCACGGTTGATGAGGATTTGCGGATCGGAGAGATCGGCGGACCAATGCATCGCGTGATCCTTTTCGAGCGCGAGATTCACGCCGCTCGCGTAGAGATGGCTCACGAGCGTGCCGGTGAGCGCCGTGCCGATCATCCCGCCGATCATGCGCAGCGATTGCAGCAACGCGGTCGCGATGCCCAGATGTGCGCGCCCCGCCGTCTGCTGCGCGAACACGGTGAGGTTCGGCATGACGAAGCCGAGACCGAGTCCGCCGAGCAGCATGATCACGAGCAGCAGCGCGCGCGGCATGTTGTGCGTGGCGACGACGACGCCCAGGCACGACACCGCGAGCAGCGCGAAGCCCACATACAGCATCAGATTGGCGTTCTTCAACCGCGTCACGATGCGCCCGTTCACGATACTGCCGATCGTGATGAACACGACGAGCGGCGTGATCATCATGCCCGCGTCCTTCGGCGACATGCCGAAGCCGCCCTGGAACAGCAGCGGGGCGTAGAAAAGCAGCGAGAACATCGTGAAGCCGCCGAGAATCGCGAGCGTGAAGAGCGCGGCGAGCGCCTTGTTGCGGAACATGTCGACGGGCAGGATCGCGTAATCGCAGCGCTTTTCCCACTTCCAAAGCGCGAAGCCGGCGGCGATGCTCATCGCGAGCAGCGCGGCGTTTTCGACGCTGACGCCATGCTTCGGCAGCATTTCGACGAACAATTGCAGCGCCCCGAGCGCGACGGCGATCAGCACGGCGCCGGGCCAGTCGAGACGCATCTTGCCTTCGTGCGCGACATGGCGCAGATGCGGCAGAAAGCGCCACACGAAAAAGAGCGAGACGATGCCCACCGGCAAGTTGACGTAGAACACCGAACGCCAGCCGTAGTATTGCGTGAGAAAGCCCCCGAGCGACGGCCCCACCGCATTGGCAATGCCGAACGCTGAACTCATCAGCACTTGCCAGCGCAGGCGCACGACGTTATCCGGAAAGAGATCGGCAATGCACGCGAACGCCGTGCCGACGAGCATCCCGCCGCCGATGCCCTGCAACCCGCGCGCGAGCACGAGGAACATCATGCTGTTGGCGAGCCCGCACAGCACGGACGCGACCGTGAACACGACGATCGACGCGATCACGAACGGCTTGCGCCCGTAGTAATCGCCGAGCCGCCCGAAAATCGGCACGGTGATCACGGAAGTCAGAAGATAGGAAGTGGCGACCCAGGCGTAGAGATCGAAGCCCTTGAGTTCGGCGACGATAGTCGGCAGCGCGGTGCCGACCACGGTTTGGTCGAGCGCGACGAGCATCGTGACGAACGAGACGCCCAGCATCGCCATGAGGGATTCGCGGAACGGCAGAACCTGTCCGCTGGAATGATGCGCGGCTGTGTGAACGGCCATCTTTTGTAAGCGCAATGATTGACTAGTCAACGGAAATGGAATCATAGCACGGTCGCACACTCTAATCTGCGTGGAAACTCCCCCTTTTCCGGACCGAAAACATCGCATGGAACCGACGCCGATCATCACCTCGCCGCTCACACCCGAAGACTTCGCGGCCCTTGCCCGCGCGAAGGAAGCGCTGGAAAGCCCGTCCCTGACGATGAAGCTCGCGAGCGTCGTCGGCGCGCCCATCGAGAAGCTGATGAACCGCATGCCGGCCGCAGCTCAAGAGAAAGTCGACGAGGCGACGCAGCTCGCGCTGAAGAAATGCCTACAAGTCGCGCTGCGCACGCTCGGCAAGAGCGCGCCTTCGGATTCGCTGCTCGCGCCGCCGCCCGACAAGCCGCACAACCTGATGCACAAGCTCGCCGTCGCGACGACCGGCGCGGCGGGCGGCGCGTTCGGTCTCTTCGCGCTCCCGGTGGAATTGCCCGTCACGACGACACTGATGTTCCGCTCGATCTGCGACATCGCACGCAGCGAAGGCGAAGACGTGCATCGCGTGGAGACGCAACTGCAATGCATGATGGTGCTGGGCATGGGCGGCACCAATGCCAGCGACGACAACGCCGATCTCGGCTACTTCATCGTGCGCGGCGCGCTCGCGCAGTCGGTTTCGCGCGCAACCCACGACATCGCCGCGAAAGGACTGGGCAGCCATGGATCGGCGGCGCTGCTCAAGTTCCTGCAGACCATCGCTTCGCGGTTCTCGGTGCAGGTCAGCGAGCAAGTTGCCGCGAAGTCGATTCCCGCGATCGGCGCGGTGCTCGGCGCGATGGTCAACACGGTGTTCATCGATCACTTCCAGCAGATGGCGCACGGCCATTTCACCGTGCGCAGGCTCGAGCGGCGTTATGGCCCGTCGGCGGTCGAGCGCGCGTATCAGACGATCGAGGTGATGGGCGGAAGGTGAGTCCGCGACGCGCCTGTCGACGCCTCGATGAATGCCGCGGCGCGCGTGAGCGCCTTGCGCGCTTCGGGCATGAACGGCGCCCACACCTGGAAGATGTGCGGGACGTTGCGCCAGATATCCAGTTCCACGCGCACGCCCGCCGCGCGCGCTTTCGTCGCCACGCGAGTCGAATCGTCGAGTAGCAGTTCCGTGTCACCGACCTGAATCAGAAGCGGCGGCAAGCCTTCGAACTCGCCGAACAACGGCGACGCGTACGGACTGCGCGCATCGGCTGCGCCGAGGTACTGCGCGGCCACGAGCGGAAACACGGACGCGTGATACATCGGGTCGCGGCCGTCGTTGGTTCGCATCGAGTCGCCGCTGCAGGTGAGATCGGTCCATGGCGAGAACAGGACCGCGGCGGCGGGCAACGGATCGCCGGCGTCGCGCAACGCGAGAAGCGTCGCGAGCGCGAGCCCGCCGCCGGCCGAATCGCCCGCGATGACGATCGATCGCGCGGGAACGTCATCGCCGAGCAGGCGGCGGTATGCGGCGACGCTGTCCTCCAGCGCCGCGGGGAAACGATGTTCGGGTGCAAGGCGATAGTCGAGCGAGATAGCGCGCGCGTTCGCTCGAGTGGCCAGCCCAAACGTGATCGCCCGATGACTGCGCGGCGAGCAGAAGTAATAGCCGCCGCCGTGAAGATAGAGAATGGTCGCACGCGGCGCGGTGTCAGGAATCAGCCATTCGTCGCCGGAATCGCGGACATCGAGTCGCCAGCCCTTCGGCACCCTCGGCGACCAGATCCGGCGAGACGTATAAGCACGCGCCAACTCGACATCGAGTTCCGGCTTCGCGGAGTGCGGACGCACGCGCTTGCGCACGGACCAGCACGCCAGGGCGCTTTGCCAGCTCATCGCCGATCGGTCTCGTCGACCTGGTTCAGTTCGCGGGCATCACCTGACCGCGTATCTCGCCGGTCGGGTTCTCCTGCGTGTGGACGTTGAAATACCACTGGCCCGCCATAAGGTCGGTCACCTGTTGATCGGTAAGCGTCGCTTGTCCTTTCATCGGGCTCGCGAGCGTTTTCTTGTCGACAGGTACTTGCACCTTCGCGTTCTGGCCGACCGGCGCGGGACCGTGGAAATGAGCCATCGTTACCGGGCCGGACAACTCATCGTAGGTGGCGGTCCAACTGAAGACTTTGGTATCGGTGTCGAAGCTTGCTTCGAGTGTGCCGTGGCCCTTGCTCACGCGCGGCGGGACTTCGCTCGAAGGCTGGAGGTTCGCCTTCAGCGCGACGGTATCGGCGTGCGCGGCCCCCGATGCCAGAAGCGTGAGCGTCAGAACAGCCATCCAGCGGACATGTGGTCTGCATGTCGAGATCATCGTTGCTCTCCTGTTTGGCGGACAGATCGTCTCTCGTGGCGACGGCCGCATCGCCATGGTAGAGCATCGGAATGCGGGGTGCATTTCGCTTTGCAGAAATTGAGCGCCAATGCGAAAAGGGCGCCTTGCGGCGCCCTTTTCTAGCTAGCTACGACAGCCTGGTACTGCTCAGGCCGCTTTAGAAGCGGTGACGGATACCCGTCGACAGGAGAACCTGACGGCTGCTCGACGACACGTCGCCCGCGCCGCTGATGCCGGCGACCGGGTACTGACCTGCCGGCAGACCGCTCGCGATCTGCATCACGCCTTCAGCATAGATGTCCGTGCGCTTCGACAGAGCGTAGTCCGTCTGCAGGCCGAACTGGAGGTAGCGGACGCGGGTCGGTTCGAACGTATCGTTGAACTTGGCGTTCGTGAACGTGTAAGCGGCGCCCACCGACAGCGCCGGCGTGACCGCGTAACGGCCGTTGACTTCGTAATTGTTGACGATGTTCGAAGCGGCGTTGAACGTGTTCGAATCCTGACGGGTCTGCGTCCACAGCAGGCCGACCGTTGCCGGGCCCATCGCGTAGCTGCCGCCGGCGCCGAACGTGCGTTGACGAATGTCACCAATGCGGCTACCGATCGTCGCGTACGGATCTGCAGTGATCGCGCCGACGTTGTTGCTGCCGATGCCGTTCGCTTGCATGTAAGCTGCGCCGAACTTCAGGCCGCCGTTCGTGTAGCCCGCGCCGATGCTGTACGCGCGGTTCGCCGCGAAGCTGCCTGCCGCGTTCGAGAAGCCGTACAGGCCGCTGAACGAGAAACCAGCGTAATTGGCGCTCTGGAACTTGACCGAATTGTTTTCGCGGAAGGCATCGCCGTTCAGGTTATCCAGATTGCCCGGAAGCGCGAAGTACGTGCCACCCCAAGTGCCGGTCGCGCTCAGCGGGCCGAGGTAGTCGGTCACGGAATCAGTCTGATGACCGAGGGTCAACGTGCCGTCGTTCGTCGACAGACCAACGAAAGCCTGGCGGCCGAAGCCATTGCCGCCAACCGTCTGACCGTTCGCCAGGTTGAAGCCGTTCTCCAACGTGAAGATCGCCTTCATGCCGCCGCCGAGATCTTCAGCGCCGCGCAGGCCCCAACGGCTCATGTTGAGGTTGCCGCTCGTCACGCCCCACGAACTCGCCTTCTCGCCTTCACCGGTATGGTTCTGCACGTTGTTGACGTACGTCAGACCTGCGTCGACCAAGCCATACAGCGTGACGCTGCTCTGTGCGCTCGCAGCGGTTGCGAACGATGCGGCCAAAGCTGCGATGGCCGTTACGATCAGATTCTTTTTCATGCGTATTCCTTTTAGAGTCATCAGACTCGATGGGTTGCTTCAGGCCGAACGTCTGTCAAGCGCGGACTTGCCTCTTTGCTCGCTTGGCTCAGCACCGATAGTCGGCACGTCGAAGTTTATGGCCCGGTCTTTTTGAGAAACCGAAAAGGCAATCACAAAAACCTTTTCGAATAATTCGAAAAATGGAATTTCAATATGCGTAAACGCTTAGCCCGCTTGGACTTACAGAACACCTTGTTCGCGCTGGCCAACTGCGTCGAAACACCAGAGTTGCGCGCATGCGACAGTGGTCACGTTAAGACATCTGCCTTGGATCAGAACGCTCTTATTCCTGAGCGCCGTCTCGCGTTCTAAGATCGCGCACGCGAAACGGCGCTCCAGCCGCTCGCATCGATTCGTACACACGGAGCGTTCCACGAGCGCTTCTCACATCGCTCTATCCATGAACCAACTCCAGGCGATGCGCGTCTTTCTGAAGGTGGCGGAAACCGGGTCATTCGGCCGTGCCGCCGCCGCGCTCGATCTCTCCAACGCCGTTATCACGCGCTACGTCTCGCTGCTGGAGGCGCATCTCAACACGCGCCTATTGAACCGGACGACCCGCAGCGTCTCGCTGACCGAAGCGGGCCACGCCTATGCCGAAGGCTGCCGCGCGGTCATCGAACAGGTCGAGAGCATCGAGGCATCGGTGGCGAACAGTTCGGTGGATCCGTCGGGCACGCTGAAGCTCGTAGCATCGGCGTCGTTTTCGTTGCTCGGACTCACGCCGATGCTGTGCGCGTTTCGCGCGCGCTATCCGAACGTGAAGCTGCGCCTCACGCTGCTGCATCGTCCGGTCGATCTCGTCGCGGAAGGCTTCGACGTCGGCATCGTCGTGCCGCATCTAGTCAACAGCGGCATGCTGATCAACCGACCTCTGGTCAGGGTCGAGCCGGTGCTCGTCGCATCGCCCGCGTATGTCTCGCGGCGCGGCACGCCGGCCCGACCCGCCTCCCTGACGGTTCATGAATTTCTCGCGCCGTCCGCGGACATACACGGATCGACGTGGTCCTTCATCGGACCTTCGGGCGCGCCGGAAAGTGTGGTCCTCGATCCCGCATACAGCGTGAACAGCTCGCACATGCTGCGACAGGCGGTCCTTTCCGGAATGGGAATCGCGGTGCTGCCGCGGAACTACGTGGCGCAGGACCTCGATTCCGGATCACTCGTGCGCTTGCTGCCGGGCTTTACGCTCAAGGACGCCGACAAGGAAGTGTCGATCGTCTACCCCGGACGCCGACACGTCTCGGCCAAGACGCGCTCCTTCGTGGATTTCGCGCTGGCCTATTTCCGCGAACGCGAATTCGTCGACGCGAACCTCGCAGTATTGCCCGAATAAGCGCGGCCGCGCCGCGTTCGTCAAAGCATCGTTGCGCCTTGCGCGTCGATGCGCTCGACAAGCTGCTCGCAGCGCTCGATCAGCGCAAGCCCTTCGCGGCGACGCGCGTCCCGGGTCTTGACATGCAGGTCGCGTCGGAACTGCTCGAGCGCGGTGAGCAATGGTCGATACTGCAATACGCTCGCGGCCCCGACGACACGATGGTGCCATTCCCGCAGATCATCGACGGTGCCGCGATCGAGCAGGTGCCGAAGCGCGACGAGGTCCTCGCGGAACGACGATACGAACGCATCCAGCAAGGCCTTCACTGTCGCTTCGCTGCCCCACAGTTGCGCCATGGCGCTCAGATCGAGTTCGTCATCGTCGCGTGGCTGCGCAGCGATGACTTGCGATGCATGCGCGTCGAGATCGGGTATCGCGCTAGCGGCGGCCCACCAGCGGTTCAGATGCTCGCGCAACATGGCAAGCCGGGTGGGCTTCACGAGACAGTCGTCCATGCCCGCCTCGCGGCACCTGCGCAACTCGTCGGGGGCGGTGCTCGCCGTGATGCCGAGAATCGGCAGACGACGCGCCGTGCCGGCTTCGTCGGCTCGAATACGGCGGGCGAGCTCGTACCCGGTGACGTGCGGCATGTGACAATCGGTGATCAGGAAGCCATAGCGTGTATCCGCGAGCGCCACGAGCGCCTCGGCGCCATCGTGCACGACGTCGCACGCGAATCCGAGCAACGAAAGCTGATGACGGATCAGTTCCTGGTTGACCGGATGATCTTCCGCCACGAGCACGAGCTTGCCGCTGCGCAGGGCGTCTTCGCGGTCCGGCGCAGCCATCTTCGTCTCGTGCAGAAGCGCGGCGCCCGATGCGATCTGCGGCATGCCGGTCATTGCAGCAACGCACGCCGCCATGAGTCCGTGCCATGAGATCGGATTGACGCTCACGCGGATGTCGTTCTCCAGAATGCGGTATCCAGTCGGCTTGGGCTTCTCGGTCAGGTGGATGACGCACGACCCCGCCGACACAGCGCGCTTGTGCGCATCGCCCAGGAAAACGATGTCGATATCATCCAGCAGTTCCGGCGCCGACTGCGCAAGCTCGGCAGGTGCAAAGCGCTGTAATTCGAGACCAAGCGCATCGCCATAATGCATGAGCGCAGCCCCCACACGGTCGTCGTCGATTGCGACGATGCCTCGCTTGCCGCGCAGCCCCTCGATCTGGTAGTTGAATCTCTCGACGGGCATCGTCATACGCACAGTCATGGCCGTTCCGACGCCGATCTCGCTCCTGAGACTCATCGTGCCACCCATCAGTTCGACCAGGCGATTGCAGATCGTCAATCCGAGCCCCGTGCCGCCGAAGCGGCGCGTCGTGGACGTCTCAGCCTGCACGAACGGCTCGAACAGGCTCTGCTGGGCCTCGGGCGCGATGCCGATCCCGGTATCCTGCACGCACAGTTCGATCACCTGCACCGACTTGCGTTGCTCGACCGCGCGCACATGAAGCGCGACCTCGCCTTTAATCGTGAACTTGATCGCGTTGCTCATCAGGTTGAAGAGGATCTGCCTGAGGCGCACGCTGTCGCCCCGGACGATCGCCGCCACTTCCGGCGCCACGTCGACGCGCACGCGCAGGCCCTTTTCATGCGCGCGCCCGGCGAGCAGGCCGACGGCGTTATCCACCAGTTCGCGAAGATCGATCGATGTCTTCTCGATCGTCAGGCGGCCGGCCTCGATCTTCGAATAGTCAAGGAGATCATCGAGAATCTGCAGAAGCGCGCTCGCGGAGTCCTGGATCATGCCGAGCATCTGCGATTGATCGGGATTGAGCGGTGTATTCTCGAGCACTTCGACGAGCCCGAGGACGCCGTTCATCGGCGTGCGGATTTCGTGGCTCATCATTGCCAGGAAATTGTCTTTCGCGCGCGATGCGGCCTCGGCGGTATCGCGCGCGCGCGCAAGCTCTTCCGCGCGGGCATGCTCCACGCTGGCGTCGGCCCAGTAGCCGCTCCAGACCACGGCGCCGTCGTCGTCGCGGTGCGCGACGAGGTCCGCGCGGATCCAGCGAGTTACCCCTGCGATGGTCGAGCGGAACTCCGTATGCAACGGCTCGAGCGTGCGCGCCGACGTCTCGATCTCTACGAGCAGACGAGGGCTGTCCTCGGCGTGGACGTGCGTCAGTGCATGAATCGGATCGTCAGCCAGCGCGACCACATCCAGACCGAGCAATTGTCGAGTATCGCCGTCGATATAGGGAAGACTGTATGTGCCGTCGTTCGCGCGGCGCAGCTGGAATACGACCGCCGGCAGCGAGCGGGTGACGTCGTGAAGGCGGCGCTCGGTCTGCCGCGCGCGAGTTTCGGCATCGCGAATGTCTGTGATGTCGATCATCGTGCCGACGACGCCCGCCCGTTCGCCATTCGACGCCGTGAAGGCGCCCGTCCAGAAAAGGCCGTGGCGCGAGTGGTTCTCGTTGTCGAGGAATTCCACTTCGACCTCCTGCCGCTCGCCGGTGGCCAGGGTCACGCTCGCCAGGTCGTGCAGCACGCGGCTGTGCTCCGCGCCCCATGGCGACACTTCGAGACTCGTACGGCCAAGAATGTCGTCGCGTTGAATGCCGAGCGCGTCCTCGAACGCACGGTTCACCGCGATATAGCGGTTTTCCATGTCCTTTGCGACGAGCGGATAGGGAACCACTTCCATCATCGTCTGCTGAAAACTGAGCTGGGTGCCGAGCCGCTGCTCCGTCTCCATTCGACGGGTCATCTCCTGTTGCAGTCGGACAAGCGCACGAAGCGTCACGAACAGCACAGCGGCAAAGGCGATGAGCACCGGCAGCAGGCGCAACGCAGTAACGTTCCAGGCAGGCGTAACCGGCGATTGAGCCTCGTCCGCCTGCGCAACCGCCCGCCGGATCAGCAGATCGAGTGGCTGAAGTTCGGCGTGCATGTCGTAATTCAGCCGTCCTGGCGCGCTCGGGGCCACGATCATGTCGATCTCGCCGCGCTGAAACGCCGCGGCCGCCCTCGCCCAATCGATGAAGCGCCTCGGTTCGAACGTAACGCCGAGCGACCTTTCGATTTTCGCAAACGCCACTTCCGGCGCCTCCAAAGAGGCATCGCCGGATGCGCGAATCACGCCGACCACGATCGGCTTCAACGTGCGCAGGTAACTGCGCTCCGATTCATCGAGCTTGAATACGTCGGCTGCGTCCTTCGTATCGGTGTGGACGTCAGCGGTTGGATGCGGAACGCCGGAGTGACTGACCGGCTCGGCCGCCTGGCTGAAAGATGGCGCGGTCAGGCAGAGAAGAATCAACCAACGCGCGAACAGTGATCTCAATTCGAAGCCCTCGGATGCGGGCCGACGCCTGCAACTACAGTTGCATCGCCGGCTGAGCAAGGCCGCGAGGACGCCGACTTGCCGCTCGTGACGGCTGGACGTCCTGCGCTTCATGCTTGCCTGTAGAGCAAATGTCTCGAGTCTGATCCGCAACGCCTCGGGTTCGAATCGGAACGCTCCCAATTTCCTCTGAAATTAGGCACGGCTGACGGACCACGCTGATTCAGATCAATCCGACCTGTTGCAGATAAGCAACCAGCTCCGTTTCACTTTCGAGTCCCAGCTTGCGCATGCCGCTGCGCTTTTGCGTGGCGATCGTCTTGCGACTGCGCCCGAAGTGATCCGCAATCTCTTGAACGAGAAGACCTTTGGCATAGAGCTGGAACACTTCCCATTCGCGCGGGCTCAGCACGCCAGCGCGGGCTGGCGAGGTAGGGGGTAGATGACTGACCGCCTCCTCGACTGACGGCGAAAGAAAGCAGCCGCCCGCTTCTGCCACGAATATCGCGTCACTCAGGTGTTCGAGCCCGTCGCGCTTGTCGATCACGCCTTCCACGCCGAGCTGGACGAGACCGGCGAGCATGCGCGTCTGACAGATCATCGTGAGCACGATGACCTTCGGCCGGCTTTCTTGCCAAAACAAGCGCCTTAGAAAGGCGATCGAACTGCTCTCGCCATCGATGCCGCGCATGCCGATGTCCGAAAAGACGAAATCGCACGGCGTCGCATCGACCGCCTCGGCGAGTTCCATTGTGTCCCGCGCTGTCGCGACGACTCGCACGGACCCGTCTCGTTCCAGAAAGCTTTGCACTCCTTTGACGACGACCGGATGGTCGTCCGCGACGATCGCTCGTAACGGCGTTTTTTTTCTCATTCTTCTTATGCGTTTTGTTGAGATTGCCCTGACGCTTCAGTCGCACGTCGACTGAGCGCTGTCTCCGCGCCGGGCTTTCGATGAATTTGATTCGTGCGCTGCGGGAGCCGACTAGATCAGGCCACTATCCGCGATGAATCGGTACAAGTCGGCATCGGTCGACAGATCCAGCTTCCGCATGGCTGCGCACTTCTGCGCGCTGATTGTTTTCACGCTGCGCTGCAGCCCCTTTGCGATTTCGGTGACATTTGCGCCTCGTGCATAGCGCTCGATGACGTCGAGTTCGCGGCTCGTGAGTCTCTGGCGAATGAACCGCACGTGACTTTCCGCGTCCGCTAGTGCCAGCGTGCGCCGTATCGCAGGCCCGAGGTAGGTCTCGTTCGCCATTACCGAGACAATGGCGACGTAGATCAGATCGAGACGGTCCTCTTTGCTGAGAAACGCGTGGGCTCCCGCTTCCAACGCTTGTTTGACGATTAATGCGTCGTCACTGCGGGTAAGGACGACGATGCGAACATGCGGATAATGGGCTGCCAGATGCTGGATCAACTCGATTCCGTCGCCGTGGCGCCCGCCCGGCATGAAGAAATCGATGATCGCAACGTCGCACTCGCCCCTTGCGAGCGACTCTTCGAGTTGCGTCGAATTCGCGCTTCGACTCACCACCTCGACATTGGGAAAATTTCCCGCAAGCCTCTCAATCGCAAGAATGACGAGGGGATGATCATCCGCTATCCCCAGCCTTATGCGTTTAGCGTGCGAGAACACTTGGCTCCCATTCCCGAACTCCATCGACCCAAACCCCTTCACGTCTAGCGGACCTGAATCCGCATCCAAAAATGAATTACAAGCATCGGGCACCGAAACACCGAGATACATAAGATGCATCCGAAATGAAATAGTAATGTGGAATCAGCCCAGTCCGCGGGCGCGCACAAATGCGAACAGCCCGGGATCGTTTTTTACACCGAGCTTATTCATTGCATCGCGCTTCTGTCGGCTGATCGTGCGGACGTCGCGCTCGAGTTCCTTCGCGATCTCCGTGATCGAATGTCCCTTGGCAAACAATCGGACGACTTCGATTTCCCGCGGAGACAGCCGTGGCTCTTCCGCGGAGAAGTCCGCCTCGGCGCCTGCTTCGGCGAGCGCGGCGAGAAACGACGCACTCACAAAACGCCGGCCGACACTCGCATGCCGCACGGCGGTCCCTACAAGCTCGATAGGCTCGGCCTTGTTGACGAGGCTCATTGCGCCGGCGTTCAAAATCGAGCGCAGGATCGCGACGTTGCTCACACTGGTGAGCACGACGATGCTGATATCGGAAAATTCCTGACGCACCTTGCGGATGAGACGGAGCCCGTCATTCGCATCGATACCCGGCTCGGGCATGGCGAAGTCCGTTACGAGAATATCGCAGGGTTTGATGGCGAGCTCGGCCAACAAGGCGCTAGCGTTATTCGCTTCGCCAACGACTTCCATTCCATCGTCGGCCGCAAAGAGCGCCTTCATTCCAAGTAGAACGAAAGGATGATCGTCGGCCAGTACTATTCGAAGCTTCAAGAGGACCCCCAGTTATATTGTTTTGTCTTGATTGAATTTGTTTGAAGATCAAGGGCACTCGTCGAACTAATGCTAATCGAAGCTCGAGAGCGAGTTATTTTCCTAGGTTTTCGGGTTTTCGCTGCCTAAAATCCAGGAACCAGTTCGCCGGGGAGAATACTTACCCTTGACATCAAGCAAATGAATACTGCCTTTTATCTCTTGAATAATTATGTAGAAAGTAGAATGCTAATACTTAGTACACCATAAGAAAAATCCGATTAGCTTTCGAGTGCCTTTTGGCTCAAATCGAAGCGCCGATTCATCCCTGCGATTCCGAGAGATTAATATGGGCCGATGAAAAAAGGTGGGCGCGCGCCATAATTCAGAAAGCGCCTCGCCGGAACAAAAAAAGGGCCTCGCGCTGTCACAGCCGAGGCCCATCGTGCGATGTGCGAATTTGTCGCGTGATCGTCAGAACGGAATATCGTCGTCCATGTCGTCGAAGCCGCCGCCCGCCGGTGCGCTCGGACGGCTCGAACCGCCGCCCGCGCCGCCCGCCCCACCGCCGCCGCTCGCGCGTCCGCCCGCAGGCGCGCGTCCACCGCCGCCGGAACGTTCCATCGGAGCGCTGCGGCTGTAGCCACCGTCATCCCCACCGCCGCCCGCGCCGCCGCGGCCGCCGAGCATCTGCATCTGATCGGCGACGATTTCCGTCGAATAGCGCTCCTGGCCCGATTGGTCGGTCCACTTACGCGTGCGGATCCGCCCTTCGATATAGACCGACGAGCCCTTCTTCAGGTACTCGTTCACGATCTCCGCGAGCCGTCCGAAGAATGCCACGCGATGCCACTCCGTGAGTTCCTTGAATTCGCCCGAAGCCTTGTCCTTGTAACGGTCCGTCGTCGCGAGACGGATGTTGGCCACGGCGTCGCCGCTCGGGAGATAGCGGGTTTCCGGGTCGGCGCCCAGATTGCCCACGAGAATGACCTTGTTGACTGATGCCATGATTTCTCCGGTAGATTCCTTGCTAACTGACAGCCGCACGGTGCGATTTGGATAGTCCGGTCTTTCAGACGCGGATTGGGACGTACCGTGCCGGCTCGATTCGATGATTCAAAAAGTTTTTCAGGCCGCGTGGCCGCTTCTGCGCGGCGGCGGTTTCATTCCTGCCGCGACGACGAGCCAGGCGAGCACCAGCGCCGAACATGCGAAGAAGACCGCGCTCGGTCCGTCGAGCTTCAGCAGCCAGCCGCCGATCACCCCGCCGAGCGCAAGGCCGATCGACTGCGTCGTGTTGTACACGCCCGCCGCCGCGCCCTTTCTCGTGCCCGGCGCGAGCTTCGATACCAGGGACGGCTGCGACGCCTCCAGCACGTTGAAGCCGAGAAAGTACACGAACAGAATGGCGGCCACGGACCACAGCGTATGGGGAGCGGCGCCCAATAACAACTGGCCGATCAGGATAAGCCCGATCGCACTCAGCATGACGCTCTTCATTTTTCCACGTTTTTCGGCGGCGATGATGGCTGGAACCATCATGACGAACGCCAGCGCCATCACGGGCAGGTAAATCTTCCAGTGCGATGCGACCGGCAGCCCGCCCGCCTCCAGAATGCGCGGCACGACGAGAAACAGCGCCGTCTGCGTGGCGTGCAGCACGAGCACGCCGAAGTTCAGCCGCAGCAACTCGACGTTATGCAGCACTTCGGCGAACGGCGCCTTGACGTGGACCGGATGCGCGGGCGGATCGGGCACGATCCAGAACACGACGCCGACCGCGAGAATCGACAGCACGCCGATCACCGTGAAAAGCCCGCTCATGCCGACCCAGTGAAACACGATCGGCGCGCCGACGATCGCCACCGCGAACGACACGCCGATGCTGCCGCCGACCATCGCCATCGCCTTGGTGCGGTTTTCCTCGCGCGTCAGGTCCGCGATGAACGCGATCACCGCCGACGACACCGCGCCCATGCCCTGAATCACGCGCCCGGCGATGATCCACGCCATCGAATGCCCGACGGCCGCGACGAAGCTGCCGAGCGCGAACACGAGCAGGCCGAATGCGATGACCGGCTTGCGGCCGAACTTGTCGGAGATCCATCCGTAGAAGATATAGAGCATCGACTGCGTGACGCCGTAGGCGCCGAGCGCAATGCCGACCAGCAGAACGTTGTCGCCGCCGGGGATGGTTTTCGCGTAGACGGAAAACACCGGCATGATCATGAAGAGCCCGAGCATGCGCAGCGCGAAGATAGCGGCGAGCGACACGGTCGCGCGCAACTCCGGTGCGGAGAGACGTGTGGACGTGGCAGACGGATTGGACATCAGAAACGGGAAAAGGATGAGGGTCGCGTCCGGCCTGGCGCGCGGCGCAGCCAGGCGCGGCCGCCTTGTTCTTGCTCGAAACGGCACTATATGGAACGCACGGCGCGAACGCGCCGCTCGTCCGGCCAGCGCGCGCCCCGCCCAAGGCCAGCAAGCCCCCGCGCCGGCCGATCGACGCGCATCCGGCCCTCCGGGCCCGGGCGCTGCGCCCTTCAAAAGTCGTTATAGTAGCAGGTTTGGCCCCCTCTCTTTCCGCACGGCGCGGGCAGCATGGCCCGTCGGAGCAGATGAAAGCGCCGCTGAAAACATCCGAAAATCCCGGAACAAACTCGCCGGAACCAACTCGTGGAAGAAATTCGCATTCGTGGGGCTCGCACCCACAATCTGAAGAACGTCAATCTCGACTTGCCGCGCCACAAGCTGATCGTGATCACGGGGCTGTCCGGGTCGGGCAAGTCGTCGCTCGCATTCGACACGCTTTACGCCGAAGGTCAGCGGCGCTACGTGGAAAGCCTTTCGGCCTATGCGCGGCAATTTTTGCAGTTGATGGAAAAGCCGGACGTCGATTTGATCGAGGGTTTGTCGCCTGCCATTTCCATCGAGCAAAAGGCCACTTCGCATAATCCGCGCTCGACCGTCGGCACCGTCACGGAAATCCACGACTATTTGCGCCTTTTGTACGCGCGCGTCGGCACGCCGTATTGCCCGGATCACCTGATTCCGCTCGAGGCACAAAGCGTCTCGCAAATGGTCGACGCCGCGCTCGCGCTGCCCGAGGAAACCAAGCTGATGATCCTCGCGCCCGTCGTCGCGGACCGCAAGGGCGAGCATGTCGAATTATTCGAGGAAATGCAGGCGCAGGGTTTCATCCGCTTTCGCATCCGCTCGGGCGGCGGCACGGCGAACGAAGGCGTCGCGAAAATCTATGAAGTCGATTCTCTTCCCAAGCTGAAAAAGAACGACAAGCACACGATCGACGTCGTGATCGACCGTCTGAAAGTGCGGCCGGACGTGAAGCAGCGTCTCGCCGAATCGTTCGAAACGGCGCTGCGTCTGGCCGATGGCCGCGCGATCGCGCTCGAAATGGATACGGAGAAGGAGAAGCTCTTCAGTTCGAAGTTCGCCTGCCCGATCTGCTCGTATTCGCTGCCGGAACTGGAGCCGCGCCTCTTCTCGTTCAACAATCCGATGGGCGCGTGCCCCGAGTGCGACGGCCTCGGCCAGATCACGTTCTTCGATCCGAAGCGGGTGGTCGCGCATCCGTCGCTGTCGCTGGCGGCGGGCGCGGTGAAAGGCTGGGACCGGCGCAACCAGTTCTATTTCCAGATGCTGCAGAGTCTCGCGGCGTTCTACGAGTTCGAAATCGACGCGCCGTTCGAAGACTTGCCCGAGAAAGTGCGCAAGATCCTGCTGTACGGCTCGGGCAAGCAGGCCATTCCGTTCTCGTACATCAACGAGCGCGGGCGCGCATCGGTGCGCGAGCATGCGTTCGAAGGGATCATTCCGAATCTGGAGCGGCGTTATCGCGAGACGGATTCCGCCGCCGTGCGCGAAGAGCTCGCGAAATATCAGAACAATCAGCCGTGTCCGGCGTGCGAAGGCACACGGCTGCGGCGCGAGGCGCGCTTCGTGAAGGTCGGCGCGGAAGATCAGGCGCGCGGCATCTACGAAATCAGCGGCTGGCCGCTGCGCGACGCGCTCGGCTATTTCCAGACCCTGCGCCTCGAAGGCGCGAAAGGCGAAATCGCCGACAAGGTGATCAAGGAAATCGTCGCGCGGCTGTCGTTCCTGAATAACGTCGGGCTGGATTATCTGTCGCTGGAACGCAGCGCGGAAACGCTTTCCGGCGGCGAAGCGCAGCGCATCCGGCTCGCATCGCAGATCGGCTCGGGGCTGACCGGCGTGATGTACGTGCTCGACGAGCCGTCCATCGGACTGCATCAGCGCGACAACGACCGGCTCATCAACACGCTCAAGCATCTGCGCGATATCGGCAACTCGGTGATCGTCGTCGAGCACGACGAGGACATGATCCGAATGGCGGATTACGTCGTCGACATGGGGCCGGGCGCGGGCGAGCACGGCGGCGTGATCGTCGCGCAAGGCACGCCCGTTCAAGTGCAGAAGGACTCGAACTCGATCACCGGCCAGTATCTGTCCGGCAAGCGCACCATCAGCTATCCAGCCGAGCGCACCGTGCCGGACGAGCGCATGTTGCGCATCGTCGAGGCGCACGGCAACAATCTGAAGCGCGTGACGCTGGACCTGCCCGTCGGACTGTTGACCTGCGTGACGGGCGTCTCCGGCTCGGGCAAGTCGACGCTCATCAACGACACGCTGCAGCATGCGGTCGCGCAGCATCTGTACGGCTCGGCGACGGAGCCTGCGCCGTACGAGTCGATCGAAGGTCTGGAGCACTTCGACAAGGTCATCGCCGTCGATCAATCTCCGATCGGCCGCACGCCGCGCTCGAATCCGGCCACCTACACGGGCCTTTTCACGCCGATCCGCGAGCTTTTCGCGGGCGTGCCGGCGGCGAAGGAGCGCGGCTACGATCCCGGCCGCTTCTCGTTCAACGTGAAGGGCGGTCGCTGCGAAGCGTGCCAGGGCGATGGCGTGCTGAAGGTGGAAATGCACTTCCTGCCCGATGTCTACGTGCCCTGCGACGTGTGCCACGGCAAGCGCTACAACCGCGAAACGCTCGAAGTCCAGTACAAGGGCAAGAACATCAGCGAAGTGCTGGATCTCACGGTCGAAGCCGCGCACGAGTTCTTCAAGCCGGTGCCGGTGGTCGCGCGCAAGCTGAAAACGCTGCTCGACGTCGGTCTCGGCTATATTCGCCTCGGCCAGTCCGCGACGACGCTATCGGGCGGCGAGGCCCAGCGCGTCAAGCTTTCGCTGGAACTGAGCAAGCGCGATACCGGTCGGACGCTGTATATCCTCGACGAGCCGACGACCGGTCTGCACTTCCACGACATCGCGCTTTTGCTCGAAGTGATCCATCGATTGCGAGATCAGGGTAATACTGTCGTAATCATCGAGCATAATCTCGACGTAATCAAAACCGCTGACTGGGTCATCGACCTCGGTCCGGAAGGCGGCGCGGGCGGCGGGCAGATCATCGCCCAGGGGACGCCGGAGCAGGTTGCGAAATCGAAGGCGAGTTTTACCGGCAGATATCTGGCACCCTTGCTGCAACGGGCCAAATCGGCTGCCTGAGCCACGGCGCCGGGCGCCGCCAGCCGGGCGGCTCGAATGCGCCGCGCGCCGCGGCACGAATAATCGTCGTATGCAGTTGGGGAAAAGGAACGCAGTCATGGCGAAGCGCAACGAAGCGGCCAACGAGGAGGGGCGTGTACGGGACTTGCCCACCCGCCACGTCAGGCTGACGAGCGACATGAGCTTGCCGAAGCTGTCGGCGGTGGAAATCGGCAGCTATCTCCTCGCGTTCTTCGCGATGTGGCTGGTGCTCAATCTGAAGCTCCTCGGCGGGCTGCTCGCAGGCATGCTGGTGTTCCAGCTCGTGCATATGATTTCCCCGGCCATCGAGCGCCACGTGGTGAGCAAGGGCGCGCGGCTGATCGCGGTCGGGCTGATCTCCGCGATCATCATCGGCGGGCTGACGGGCGCGACCGTCGCCACGATCGAGCATTTCGAGCACGACGTCCCGAGCGTGCAAAAGCTGCTCGACCAGTTGATGAGCATCACGTCGAGCGCGCGGCTGCGCGTGCCGGACTGGATCGCGAACTATCTGCCGGTCGATGCCGGCCAGATGAAGGACAAAGCCACCGAGCTGATGCACAAGCACGCCGAGATGCTCCAGCAAGGCGGCAAGGAGATGGCGCGCGGCTTCGGGCATGTCGTGATCGGCATGGTCATCGGCGCGATCATCGCGGTCAGCGCGCCCAAGCAGACGCATCACCGCCTGCCGCTGTCCACGGCGCTCATCGCGCGCGTGTCGCGCTTCTCGGACGCGTTTCGCCGCATCGTGTTCGCGCAAATCAAGATATCCGCGATCAATGCAGTCTTCACGGCGCTTTATCTGCTCGTCGCGCTGCCGCTCTTCCACGAAAAGCTGCCGCTCTCGAAGACGCTCGTGCTCGTCACGTTCATCGTCGGATTAATGCCGGTGATCGGGAACCTGATCTCGAACACGATCATCGTCGGGATTTCGCTGTCGGTGTCGTTCGGCACGGCGGTCGCGTCGCTCGCGTTCCTGATCATCATCCACAAGCTCGAATACTTCCTGAACGCGCGCATCATCGGCGGGCAGATCGAGGCGCGCGCGTGGGAACTGCTTCTCGCGATGCTCGCGATGGAAGCCGCGTTCGGCATTCCGGGCGTGATCGCCGCGCCGATTTTCTATGCGTATATCAAACGCGAGCTGATTTACTTGCGGCTGGTCTGATCGGGTTCGGCCCGGCATAAACAACAACGCCCGCAAACTTCTGCGGGCGTTTTTGCGTCCGGCGAACGCTCAACGGAACACAACCGTCTTGTGCCCGTTCAGCAAAATGCGATGCTCCGCATGCCACTTCACCGCGCGCGCGAGCGTCACGCATTCGACATCGCGGCCGATCGCCGTTAGCTGATCCGGCGTCATGTTGTGATCGACGCGCTCCACTTCCTGCTCGATGATCGGGCCTTCGTCGAGATCCGACGTCACGTAGTGGGCCGTCGCGCCGATCAGCTTCACGCCACGGTCGAACGCCTGATAGTACGGCTTCGCGCCCTTGAAGCTCGGCAGGAACGAGTGATGGATGTTGATCGCGCGGCCGGAAAGCTTCGCGCACAGCTCCGGCGACAGAATCTGCATGTAGCGCGCGAGCACGACGAGATCGGTGTCGTGCTGATCGACGATTTCCATCACGCGCGCTTCCTGCGCGGCTTTCGCTTCCGGCGTGGCCTTGAGCAGCGGCAGATGATGGAACGGAATGTCGTAGCTCGCGGCGAGCTGATAGAAATCCTTGTGATTCGAGATGATCGCCGGAATCTCGATCGGCAATTGCCCGGTGCGATAGCGGAACAGCAGATCGTTCAGGCAGTGGCCGATTTTCGACACCATGATGACGACGCGCGGTTTCACCGAAGCGTCGTGCAATTCCCAGCGCATGCCGAAGTCATCGGCGAGATCGGTGAAGGATTGGCGCAATGCGTCGATGCCGGGATCGCCGCCGACTTCCTGAAAATGCACGCGCATGAAGAACTCGCCGGTGCGGCTGTCGCCGAACTGCGCGGAGTCGAGGATATTCGCGCCGAGGTTGAACAGGAAGCCCGACACGGCATGCACGATTCCCGGGCGATCCGGGCACGACAACTTCAGATAGAAACTATGTTCGGTCGACATGACCTTTCCTCGTTCGTTTGATTCTTCGAAATCTAGTTCTGCGGCGGCTCGAACAGCGCGGCGATGCCTTCGCACGCGTCCTCGTCGATCCACTGATGGCGCAGCATGCAATCGAGCGTCGCGAGACTGGCGTCGACGGTGAGCCGGCCCTCCTCGATCCAGCGCGCCACGTCTTCGATGCGCGCGAGGCGATGCTCGCCGACTTCGCCGTCCTGATTGCGCGGCGCGAAGTCGGGCGGCAGAAAGACGTCGTACACGAAGATCTGCTCGGCCTGCGTGCCTTCGGGCAAGGATTGCAGCACATGGAAGGTGCGGCCGCGCCCGGCGGTTCGCGCGAGATCCGCGCTCATGCCCGCCTCTTCCCAGCATTCCTTCACGAGCGTCGGCGTGAGTTCCAGGCCCCAGCCGATGCCGCCCGCCACGACGTTGTCGAGCATGCCGGGATCGGTCGACTTGGTGTCGCTGCGGCGCGCGATCCACAACTGCGGCGCCTTATCCCGATATTTTACGATGCCGTTTAGATGTACCGCGTAGGTCATCGTGCCGAAGAAGCGCGACGCCGCGCGCTCGATGAACGCGAGCGGCGCGGCGTCGAAGTCGTTGCGGATCGCGTAGGTTTCGTCGCGCCAGCCGGGGATTTTGCCTTCGGCGTACAGCGCGCCGATGACCGCGCCGAGCGCAGCGCTGCGCGCGTTCACATCGGCGAGCGCGGCGTTCAGGCGCACCGATGTCGTGTCGATGTCGAATACGTCTGGCCAGCGGCGCAGCGCGTCGACATCGGAACGGCGAATCCAGCCGACGCGTTCATCGTTGATGAAAAACGGCGCGTGCGCGGCGGCGTCGAAGCGGCGCGCGGAAATGATGGCGGGCAGAGTCATGCGCAAAACCTCAGTCGCGCAGCGCGACGCGAATGCCCAGCGCGATGAACGTCGCGCCCGCGAGCCTGTCCAGCCACACGCCGACACGCGGACGGCGCTTCAGCCATACGCCGATCATCCCCGCGCCGATGCCGAACAGCGAAAACACGACGACCGTCTGCAGCATGAACAGGCCGCCGAGTTCGAACATCTGCAGCATCACGCTTTGCGCGCCGTGCGGATCGACGAACTGCGGCAGGAACACGATAAAGAACAGCGTGACTTTCGGATTCAGCATGTTGCCGATGACGCTCTGGCGGAACACGGTCGAAAGCGGCTGGCTCGGACGCGCGTGCGCGGTGGCGAGACCGTGGCTGCGCAAGGCCTTGATGCCGATCCACACGAGATACGCGGCGCCCGCGAGCTTCACCGCCTGAAACGCCATCGGCGACGAGCGCAGCAGCGCCGCGACGCCGAGCGCCGCGAGTGTCGTATGAAAGATCACGCCGAACGCGAAGCCGAGCGCCGCGACGACGCCCGCGAGCCGCCCTTGCGAGATGCCGCGCGCGAGCACCTGAAGGTTGTCCGGACCGGGCGCGACGGTGATCGCGACGGACGCAGCGAGAAAGAGCAGGAAATTGGGCATGTCAATGTCCGGAGAATTCGCACACGGTATAGAGCGGCACGCCGTTTTCGCGCAGCAGCTTCGAGCCGCCGAGATCCGGCAGATCGATGATCGCCGCTGCCTCGACCACTTCCGCGCCGAGCCGCTCGAGCAGGATCTTGCCGGCCATCATCGTGCCGCCGGTCGCGACCAGATCGTCGACGATCACCACGCGGTCGCCCGGCTTGCACGCATCCTCGTGGATCTCGACCGTCGCGCTGCCGTATTCCAGTTCGTACGACTGCTCGAGCGTCTTGTACGGCAGCTTGCCCTTCTTGCGGATCGGCACGAAGCCGAGGCTCAGCTCGTAAGCCAGAATCGGTCCGATGATGAAGCCGCGCGCATCCATCCCGGCGATCACGTTGACGTTCTCGTCGATATAACGCTGCACGAACAGGTCGATCAGCATGCGCAGCGCCTTTCGGTCTTGCAGGATGGTCGTGATATCGCGGAACTGCACGCCGGCTTGCGGCCAGTTTTCGACGGTGCGCACGCGCTCCTTGATGAAACGCGCGGCGTCGAGCTGGGCGTTCGAAGGGGTAATGGACATGACTTCTCCGGAGTCCGCGCCGTGAGGCCGCGCGTTCGCCTTGGTGACAAATGAGGTAGGTTACGCCGCCCGGCGATTGCGCGAGAGCCGTTCCTCGGCTTGCGCCAGCACTTCGGGCAGGCCGCGCAGCACGACGATGTCGTTCGCGCGCAGCTTGGTGTCGGGGTCGGGTGCGACGCCGCGGATGCCGTGGCGGCGGATCGCGGTCACCTCGACACCATTGCCGACGAGCCCGAGATCGTCGAGCGAATGCCCGACCGCCTCGGAATTCGCGTCGATCGGTACGGATTGTAGCCGCACCTGCTCGTGGCCATCGTCGTCGTCGACGTCGTCGGCGCCGTGGAAGTAGCCGCGCAGCAGGCTGTAGCGCGCATCGCGCATCTCCTCGACGCGCCGCACGACGCGCCGCATCGGCACGCCCATCAGCACGAGCGTGTGCGACGCGAGCATCAGGCTGCCCTCGACGATCTCGGGAATCACTTCCGTCGCGCCCGCGGCGGTAAGCTTTTCGAGATCGGCGTCGTCGACGGTGCGCACGATCACCGGCAGCGTGGGCGCGAGCTCGTGGATGTTGTGCAGCACGCGCATCGCGGAAGGCGTGTTCGCGTAGGTGATCGCGATCGTCGCCGCGCGATGCAGGCCCGCCGCGAGCAGCGACTCGCGCCGCCCGGCATCGCCGAACACGACCGATTCGCCCGCCGCCGCCGCTGCCGCGACGCGGTCCGGGTCCAGATCGAGCGCGACGTAGGAAATGCCTTCCTGCTCCAGCATGCGCGCGAGGTTCTGCCCGGCGCGGCCGTAGCCGCAGATGATCACGTGGCCGCTCTGCTTCAGGCTCTGCGTCGCGATCTTCGTCATCTGCAGCGATTGCAGCATCCATTCCGTCGACGACAGCCGCAGCACGATCCGGTCCGCGTTCTGGATGATGAACGGCGCGGCGAGCATCGAAAGCAGCATCGCGGCGAGCAGCGCCTGCAGGACGATCGGATCGACCAGATGGGAATCCAGAATCAGGTTCAGCAGCACGAAGCCGAATTCGCCCGCCTGCGCGAGCCCGAGGCCCGTGCGCATCGCGACGCCCGGCGTCGCGCCGAAGAGCCGCGAGAGACCGGTGATCATCACGGCCTTGAGCAGGATCGGCACGACGAAGAAGCCGAGCACCAGAAACGGATGCTCCCAGATCACGCGCGGATTCAGCAGCATGCCGGTGGTCACGAAGAAGAGACCGAGCAGCACGTCGCGAAACGGCTTGATGTCCTCTTCCACCTGATGCCGGTAAGGCGTCTCGGCGATCAACATGCCCGCGATGAACGCGCCGAGCGCGAGCGACAGCCCGAATTTATCGGTGATGAACGCGGCGCCCAGCGTCACGAGCAGCAGGTTCAGCATGAACAGTTCTTGCGAGCGGCGCCGCGCGACGAGATCGAACCAGCGCGTCATGAACTTCTGGCCGATGAACAGCAGCACCGTCAACGCGACGACGATCTTCACCGCCGCGATGCCGAGCCACATCGCGAGCTGCGACGACTGGCCGTTGCCGAACGCCGCGATGATGATGAGCAGCGGCACGACGGCCAGATCCTGGAACAGCAGCACGCCGAAGATGTTGCGGCCGTGCTCCGATTCGAGTTCGAGACGCTCGGCCAGCAGCTTGCTCACGATGGCGGTGGAGGACATCGACATCGCGCCGCCGAGCGCGAAGCTCGCCTGCCACGACATGTGCATCCAGAAACTGGCGATCCAGCCGAAGAGCAGCGCGAGCGCGATGGTCGCGCCGACCTGGCTCGCGCCGAGACCGAACACGATGCGCCGCATCGAGCGCAGTTTCGACAGCGAGAACTCGAGCCCGATGGAAAACATCAGGAATACGACGCCGAATTCGGCGAGATGCTGCGCGCGGTCCGCATCCGGCGCGATCCCCGCTGCGTGCGGCCCCACGATAATGCCGACCGTCAGATAGCCGAGCATCGGCGGCAGATTGAAATAGCGAAATACGACGACGCCTGCCACGGAGCAGAGCAGCAGCAACAGCGTCATTTCGAGCGGAGAGGTCATCCGTCTAGCGTCCTCGTTCGTCAGCGTTCCGAGGCGCGTGCTTCATGGCGCTCCGGCATCTCAATAAGCCCCTGACGACAGGGCCTGCGGGGGCGGATAGGCGGCGGCGCGCCAAGCCCCGGCGGGGCGGCTCGGAATCGCCTTTGCTATACTCCGCGAATGATAGCGAAAATCAATGGCGACCGGGCGCTGGCGCTGGCTCGCAACGTAATTGAGATCGAAGCCGACGCCGTTCGCGGGCTTTCCGAACTCCTCGACGAAAACTTCACCAACGCGGTCGAAACGCTGCTCGGCTGCCGCGGCCGCGTGGTCGTGTCCGGCATCGGCAAATCGGGCCATGTCGCGCGCAAATTCGCCGCGACGCTCGCGAGCACGGGCACGCCCGCGTTCTTCGTGCATCCGGCCGAAGCGAGCCATGGCGACCTCGGCATGGTCACCGCCGACGACATTTTCATCGCGCTGTCCAACTCGGGCGAAACCGAGGAGCTCGTTGCCATTTTGCCGCTCATCAAGCGGCTCGGGGCGAAGCTGATCGCGATCACCGGCCGTCCCGAATCCAGTCTTGCGCAACTGGCGGACATGCACCTGAACGCGCGCGTCGAAAAGGAAGCGTGCCCGCTGAATCTCGCGCCTACGGCCAGCACGACCGCCGCGATGGCGCTCGGCGATGCGCTCGCCGTCGCCGTGCTCGATGCGCGCGGCTTCGGCCCCGACGACTTCGCGCGCTCGCATCCGGGCGGCGCGCTCGGCCGGCGCCTGCTCACCTACGTGCGCGACGTGATGCGCGTGGGCGACGAAGTGCCGGTCGTGTCGCTCGATGCAACCGTTTCGGACGCCCTCTTCCAGATCACCGACAAACGCATGGGCATGACGGCCGTCATCGACGAGAACCGTCACGTTCACGGCATCTTCACCGACGGCGACCTGCGCCGTATCCTGCAGCGCGACGGCGATTTCCGCGCGCTCAGAATCGCCGATGTCATGACGCGTAATCCGCGCACGATCGCGCCGGACCATCTCGCGGTGGAAGCAGTGGAACTGATGGAGCGCCATCGCATCAATCAGATGCTGGTCGTGGACGCCGATGCGACGCTGATCGGCGCACTGAATATGCACGACCTGTTCTCCAAGAAGGTGATCTGATGGCGCAGAAGCCCCCCACCGCCGCCGAGCGCGCGAGCCGCATCAAGCTGATGGTGTTCGACGTCGACGGTGTGTTCACCGACGGCAGCCTCTACTTCACCGCCGACGGCGACACGATGAAGTCGTTCAACTCGCTCGACGGCCACGGCGTGAAGATGCTGCAGTCCGTCGGCGTGCAGACGGCGATCATCACGGGGCGGCAATCCGGTATCGTCGCGGCGCGAGCGCGCGAACTGGGCATCACCCATTTGTATCAGGGCGTCGCCGATAAAACCGTCGCACTCGCGGAGCTGCTCGAAGCGACCGGCATCGCCGCCGACGAATGCGGCTACATGGGCGACGACTGGCCCGACCTCGCGGTCATGCGCCGCTGCGGCTTCGCGGCAGCGCCGGCGAACGCGCATCCCGAAGTGATCCAGCGCGTGCATTGGGTCGCGGAAGCGCGCGGCGGTCACGGCGCGGTGCGCGAAGTCTGCGACGCGGTCCTGCGCGCGCAGCATCGCTACGACGAACTGCTCGCGGCGGCGCTCGGAGGCTGAACCCATGCAGCGCCCCGGAAAGCTCGCCTCGCTATTGCCGCTCGTCGCCGTGGCGGCACTCGCCGGCGGTACCTACTGGCTGTTGCAGGCCACGCTGCCTCCGGCCCAGCAGGCGCCGAAGCAGGAAAAGCGCCATACGCCAGATTACTTCGCGAACGACTTTTCCGTTTCCGAGCTCGACGCCACCGGCTCGACGCAATATCGTCTGACGGCCAAGTCGATGGTGCATTACGAAGACGACGAAATCAGCGATCTGACGCTGCCCGCGATGCGCATGTTCCAGCCGCAGAAGCCGACCGTCACGGCCACCGCCCAGCGCGGCACGGTCAACGGCGACGTCTCGGTCGTCGATCTCTACGACGACGCGCGCATCCTGCGTGCGGCCGGCTACGGAGATCCGCAGATGCAGGCTGATTCGCAGCATTTTCGCGTGCTGGTGAACGACGATGTCATCGAAACGGAAAAACCGGTTAGACTTCAGCGCGGCCCGTCCGTGATGACGGCCGATGGCATGAACTACAACAACGTGACCCGGGTAATGAAGCTCTTCGGTAACGTGCGCGGTGCGATCGCCGCCACGGATATCAACGGCGGCTCGTCCAAGTAATCCCGGCACTCCCATCCGAATTGTGACTGCATGAACGAAAGGTTCCCTCGTCCCGATGGCGACCATGCGCGCGCAACGCCCGCGCGCAGCACCACGCACGCCGCGCGGGCCGGGCTCGCTGCCGCCCTGACCATCGCCGTGGCGCTGGTTGCGTCGCCCGCGCACGCCGAGAAGGCCGACCGCGACAAGCCGCTCAACATCGAAGCGGACAACATGTCTTACGACGATCTCAACCAGAAGAACATCTTCACCGGTCATGTGGTCGCGACCAAAGGCACGATCGTCATCAAGGCCGACCGCGTGGAAGTCACGCAGGACCCGCAGGGTTATCAATACGCGACGGGCACGTCGAGCGGCAACAATCTCTCGTACTTCCGTCAAAAGCGTGATGGCGTGGACGAATACATCGACGGCAATGCCGTGCGCATCGACTACGACGGCAAGAACGACTTCACCAAGCTCACGACGCGCGCCGTCGTGCGCCGCCTGCAAGGACTCACGAAAGTGCAGGACGAAGTGCACGGCAGCGTGATCACCTACGACGGCCAGAAAGACTTCTACACGGCGAGCGCCGGCAAGGACCAGGCCGGTCCGGGGAATCCGAGCGGCCGGGTGCGCGCGATGCTCGCGCCGCGATCGGGCGGCGCCGCGCCGCTGAACGGGTCTCCCGCCACGCTTTCTCCGTCGAACACCATTCAAGGAACGCCGCCGCAGTGAATTCGCCCGCCATGCCCCACCGTAAGCCGGAAGGCCAGTCGAGTTCGCTCGTCGTCCGCAATCTGAAGAAGCGTTACGGGTCGCGCACCGTGGTGAAGGACGTGTCGCTCGACGTGAAGAGCGGCGAGGTGGTCGGCCTGCTCGGCCCGAACGGCGCGGGCAAGACCACGTCGTTCTATATGATCGTCGGCCTCGTGCCGCTCGATGCCGGCGAGATCGATCTCGACGGCAACTCGATCAGCCTTCTGCCGATCCACCAGCGCGCGCACCTCGGCTTGTCGTATCTGCCGCAGGAAGCATCGGTGTTCCGCAAGCTCACGGTCGAACAGAACATCCGCGCCGTCCTGGAGTTGCAGACGGACGCATCGGGAAAGCGCCTGTCCAAAGACGCCATAACGCAGCGTGCGGAAGCCTTGCTCGACGAATTGCAGATCGCGCATCTGCGCGAGAATCCGGCGCTGTCGCTTTCGGGCGGCGAGCGCCGTCGCGTCGAGATCGCGCGCGCGCTCGCGACCAATCCGAGCTTCATTCTGCTCGACGAACCGTTCGCGGGCGTCGACCCGATCGCCGTGCTGGAAATTCAGAAGATCGTGAAGTTTTTGAAGCAGCGCAACATCGGCGTCTTGATCACCGACCACAACGTGCGCGAGACGCTCGGCATTTGCGACCACGCGTACATCATCAGCGACGGCTCCGTGCTCGCGGCGGGCGCGCCGAGCGAAATCATCGAGAACGAAAGCGTGCGGCGCGTCTATCTTGGCGAGCATTTCCGCATGTGAGCGCGCATATGTATGGCCGGCGCAAATAGTGCGCCGCATCAAGCCACATCCGCAAAAATTACGTGCCGCCCTCTCGGGCGGCACGCGCTTTTTTGGAGTCGCCGCAAGGTTTCGCGCGCGTGGCAAACTCTCTACAATGATTAAAACTTTGCCATGAAAGCCAGCCTCCAACTCCGCCTCTCGCAGCATCTTGCGCTGACCCCGCAACTTCAGCAGTCGATCCGGCTGCTGCAGTTGTCGACGCTCGAACTGCAGCAGGAAGTCGCGATGGCCATCGCCCAGAATCCGCTGCTCGAGAACGAGGACGACTGGATCGCGAGCCCGCTGCGCGTCGCCGCGGACGGCTCGCTGATCGCATCGCCGGCAGCGCCGAGCGCCCCGTCCGAGCCGATGATGAGCAACGGCTCGACATCGGGCACCTCCAGTTCCGAACGTTCGGAAAGCAGCGAACCGCAGGGCGTCGACGAATACAACGGCCTGGGCTCCGACAGCAGCACGGATTCCAGTTCGTGGAATCTGGAAGACTACGGCCGCTCGAACAACGCGTCCGACGACGACGATCTCCCGCCGCTGCAAATCCACGAATCGACCACGACGCTGCGCGACCATCTGACCGCGCAGTTGCGCATGACCGCGGCGAATCAGCGCGATCGGGCGCTCGTCACGTTTCTGATCGAATCGCTGGATGAGGATGGCTATCTGACCTCATCGCTCGATGAAGTCCAGGCCGATCTACCCGAAGAGCTCGAAGTCGAGATCGATGAACTGAGCGCGGCACTCGCCTTGCTGCAGAGTTTCGATCCGCCGGGTGTGGGCGGGCGCTCGGCGTCGGAATGTCTGAAGCTGCAACTGCTTCGGCTCGATGGCTCGGCCACGCGCACGCTCGCGCTCGAAATCGTCACGAACCATCTGGAGCTACTTGCGGCGCGCGACTTCACGCGTCTGCGCAAGCAACTCAAGGCAAACGACGACGCGCTCAGGGACGCGCATGTGCTGATCAAGTCGCTGGAGCCTTTCCCGGGCGCGGCGTACGGCAAGAGCGAAGCGGACTATGTGGTACCGGACATTCTCGTCAGGAAAACCGCGAGCGGATGGACGGCGGAGCTGAATCCGGAGATCGTGCCGCGGCTGCGCATCAACCATTTGTACGCGAACATCCTGCGCAACAATCGCGGCGATCCGGGCAGCGGCTCACTGCGTCAGCAGCTTCAGGAAGCGCGCTGGCTCATCAAGAATATTCAGCAGAGGTTTGAGACGATTCTGCGTGTCGCGCAGGCGATCGTCGAGCGTCAGAAGAACTTTTTTGCACATGGCGAAATCGCCATGCGGCCCTTGGTTTTGCGGGAGATTGCTGATACGCTGGGGCTACACGAATCGACGGTATCTCGTGTGACCACAGGCAAGTACATGCTCACCCCATTCGGGACGCTTGAATTTAAGTACTTCTTTGGATCGCACGTGTCGACCGACACAGGAGGCGCGGCATCGTCAACGGCGATCCGGGCCCTCATCAAGCAACTGATAGGAGCGGAAGACCCCAAAACTCCTCTTTCAGACAGCCGCATCGCCGAACTGCTGGCGGAACAAGGATTCGTGGTCGCGCGGCGCACGGTAGCCAAATACCGCGAAGCCCTCAAGATCCCCGCAGTGAATCTGCGCAAGTCTCTATGACCCGTCTCTGTAGTCCATCGCGTGTTGCGATGGGCGTTTACCGGCCGCATCGCGAAAGCGCGGACGAGCCGGCCGATGCGACCCATCTTTCAGGCGCGCCAGGATGACGCGCTGACGGGACGCACAGCCGACCGGTATCGGACGAGCCGACGTGATCTCACGGCCATTAGCTTGGAGAGCAACTATGAATCTGAAGATCAGTGGACACCACCTCGAATTGACGCCTGCGTTGCGCGAGTACGTGATCACGAAGCTGGACAGGGTGCTCCGTCATTTCGATCAAGTGATTGACGGCAACGTTGTCCTCTCGGTCGACAATCATAGGGAAAAGGAAAAGCGGCAGAAGGCAGAAATCAACCTGCATCTCAAGGGCAAGGACATTTTTATCGAGAGTTGTGACGCTGATATGTACGCGGCCATCGACCTGATGGTCGACAAGCTGGACCGTCAAGTCATCAAGCACAAGGACAAGATTCAGGGCCATGCCCACGAGTCCGTGAAGTATCGCGGTGAGCCGCACGAAGTGGAAGCGCCGTCGCCCTGAAGCCGACCGCGCGCGTGCCCGCCACCGATCACGGATGACAGCGAATCCCGCCGCCACGGGACGGCGGGCATATTCGAGGAAGTCCTCGAATATCCGGAACGGATCGATCCGGGCATGCACAGAAGCGAAGCCGCCCCGACTGGCGGCTTTTTTGTTGGATTTTGGCCGTCGCGAGGCACAAGCCATTGATTTTCATGGCTTTGTCCTGCACATTTGGGTCGAAAGCAGTGCCATGGCGCGGCGCACCATCGGACAGTGGCCTGTTCTATAATGGTCCGGTTAATTTCGGGTAACACGTCAAGGATCGCTGTTGGGAACGCCGCCAGCGCACTTTCGTTTCATCATCGCCGTGAGCGCTTTCAGACAGCGGCCACGATGAGGAGCTATCAGGCCACGCATCAGCCTGCCAACATGAATCGTTTAGCCAAATTTCTTCCCATCGAGAACGTGGTTCTCGGACTGTCCGTTACCAGCAAGAAACGTGTATTCGAGCAAGCGGGCCTGATCTTCGAGAACCAGAACGGCGTCGCCCGCAGCACCGTCACCGACAATCTCTTCGCTCGTGAGCGCCTCGGCTCGACCGGGCTCGGCGAAGGCGTCGCCATTCCGCACGGCCGCATCAAGGGGCTGAAGCAACCGCTCGCCGCTTTCGTGCGTCTCGCCGAACCCGTCGCGTTCGAATCGCCCGACGGCCAGCCGGTCTCGCTGCTGATCTTCCTGCTCGTGCCCGAGCAGGCAACACAACAGCATCTGGAAATTCTCTCGGAGATCGCGCAACTGCTCTCCGACAGCGAGGCGCGCGAGCGTCTGCACAAGGAAGAAGATCGTGACGCGCTTTATCAAGTGCTCACGCAATGGCAGCCGTAATCGCCGCGCAAACATAGCAAATCGCGTCTGTAGCCCGCCCCGCGCCGCTCGCGCGCCCAGGGGCGCCTCGCTTACGCGAAGCTTCTAGGGCACAATCGGTCAAACGCAGCGCCATGCGGCGTATCGAAGCGATCCGTTTCGACGTTCCGCGAAGGCTGCTCCCGGCTTCCAACGGAGTTCCGGCCTCATGGATACGTCCAGCATCAACGCCCAAAGCATTTTCGACGACAACGCCGCCACTCTGAAGCTCAGCTGGCTCACGGGGCACGAGGGCTGGGAGCGTGGTTTCTCGAGCGAGACGGTCGCGAATGCGACATCGAGCGCCGACCTCGTCGGCCACCTGAACCTGATTCACCCGAACCGTATCCAGGTGCTCGGCGACGCCGAGATCAACTACTACCAGCGCCAGTCCGACGAAGACCGCTCGCGCCACATGGCGGAACTGATCGCGCTCGAGCCGCCGTTTCTGGTCGTCGCGGGCGAAGTCGGCGCGCCGCCGGAACTGGTCCTGCGCTGCACGCGCTCATCGACGCCGCTCTTTACCACGCGCATGTCGGCGGCCGCGGTGATCGACAGCCTGCGCGCGTACATGTCGCGCATCCTCGCGCCGCGCGCGACGCTGCACGGCGTGTTCATCGATATTCTCGGAATGGGCGTGCTGCTCACCGGCGACTCCGGTCTCGGCAAGAGCGAGCTCGGACTGGAGCTCATCAGCCGCGGCCATGGTCTGGTAGCGGATGACGCCGTCGATTTCGTGCGCCTCGGTCCAGATTTTGTCGAAGGCCGCTGTCCGCCGCTCCTGCAGAACCTGCTCGAAGTGCGCGGCCTGGGCCTGCTCGACATCAAGACGATCTTCGGCGAAACCGCCGTGCGCCGGAAGATGAAGCTCAAGCTGATCGTGCAGCTCGTGCGTCGGCCGGACGGCGAATTCCAGCGTCTGCCGCTCGAAAGCCAGACCGTCGATGTCCTCGGCCTGCCAATCAGCAAAGTGACGATTCAGGTGGCAGCCGGCCGCAACCTCGCCGTGCTGGTCGAGGCCGCCGTGCGCAACACGATCCTGCAGCTGCGCGGCATCGATACCTTGCGCGACTTCATGGATCGTCAGCGGCTCGCCATGCAGGATCCAGACAGCCAATTTCCCGGCAAGCTGATCTGAACACACGTTTTTGAACGTCGCGCATGCCGAAACGAATCGGGCGCAGGTGCTAAGCTTAGGGAAAGCCAGCCCCTCGAGACCCATGCGTATCATCCTGATCACCGGTATCTCCGGTTCCGGCAAGTCTGTCGCGCTGAACGCCCTGGAAGACGTGGGCTACTATTGCGTCGACAATCTGCCGCCGCGTTTTCTCCCCGACCTCGCCGCCTATCTCGCGAAAGAAGGCCAGGCACGCCTCGCCGTCGCGATCGACGCGCGCTCGAGCCACTCGCTCGATGAGGTGCCAAGCATCATCAACAAGCTCTCGAGCGATTACGACCTGCGCGTGCTGTTCCTCAACGCGAGCACGCAGTCGCTCATCCAGCGCTTTTCCGAGACGCGCCGGCGTCATCCGCTCTCCGGCCCGCCGATGCGCGAAGCCGATGTCGGCGTGCTGAACTCGCTCGCCGAAGCGATCGAGCGTGAACGCGAGCTCGTCGCCGGGCTCGCCGAGTACGGTCATCAGATCGACACGAGCAACCTTCGCGCGAACGTGTTGCGCGCCTGGGTCAAGCGCTTCGTCGAGACGGACGCCGCCGACCTCACGTTGATGTTCGAATCGTTCGGATTCAAGCGCGGGGTGCCGCTCGACGCCGATCTCATGTTCGACGTGCGCACGTTGCCGAATCCCTATTACGACCGCGAGCTTCGTCCTTTCACGGGTCTCGATCAGCCGGTCATCGACTTTCTCTCGGCGCAGCCGCTGGTCGGCGAGATGATCGACGACATCGGCGCGTTCGTCGGCAAGTGGCTGCCGCGTTTTCGCGACGACAACCGCAGCTATCTCACCGTCGCGATCGGCTGCACGGGCGGCCAGCATCGCTCGGTGTTCATCGCGGAGGCGCTCGCCGCGCGCTTTTGCGAGAAGGCAAATGTGATCGTGCGGCATCGTGACGCGCCCATCCCCGCCGGGTGAGAGCGCGATCCACACGCGAACCCGATCGCCGCGCCGGCGGTCCACTCTGGAGGAGCGCGATGTCCGCGAATCCTGTTTTGGCCGACTTGCCGCTGTTCCCGCTTCATACCGTGCTGTTTCCGGGCGGCCTGCTGCCGCTCAAGATTTTCGAGGCGCGCTATCTCGACATGGCACGCGAATGCCTGCGCGAGCAGACGCCGTTCGGCGTGTGCCTGCTGAAGAGCGGACACGAAGTGGCGTCACCGGGCGATCCGTCTGTGCCGGAGAACATCGGCTGTCTGGCCGAGATCTCGGAATGCGATGTCGATACCTTCGGGCTTCTGCTCGTTCAGGCGCGCGGCACCGAGCGCTTCCGGCTGACGGATCATCGCGTGGAGCCGAGCAACCTGCTCGTCGGCACGGCGGAATTGCTGGGCGAGGACCGGCCGCTGCAGGGCACCGAAGCGCTCGCGAAATTCGGCGCGTGCGCGGAAGTGCTGGAGCGCATCATCGATACGATCAAGGAGCGCGAGCCGCAGAACCTTCCGTTCGTTGAGCCGTTCCTGTACGACGATCCCACCTGGGTATCCAACCGCCTCGCCGAAATCCTGCCGATCCCGATGCGCGCCCGCCAGAAGCTCATGGAGCTGATGGACGCCGGCGCGCGCATCGACGTGGTGCATCACTACATGCAGCACCATCAGTTGCTTTAGATGAGCGAGCCGGTCAGCGCGTCGATCAGCTTGCGCACGGGCGCGGGCACGCCGTAGGCGTCGATGCGCGCGAGCGGCGCCCAGACGGTTTCGCAGTTCATCAGCTCACGCGGCGCATTGCGCGCTTCGCCGAGACGCGGCTCGATATCCAGCTTGAAGTGCGTGAACGCATGCGATAGCGGGGCGAGACGCTGAAGCTGCGCGTCGGCGCCGAGGCTTTGCGCGACTTCCGCCAACGCGGCTTCGTCCGCCGCTTCGGGAAGACTCCACAGGCCGCCCCATATGCCGGTCGACGGACGTTTCTGCAGCAGGATCGAATCGCCGTCCTTCAGCACCAGCATCCACGTCTTTCGCGTCGGCACGGCTTTCTTCGGGCGCGCCGCCGGCAGCTCGCGCTGGCGTCCCTCGACCTTCGCCACGCAATCCGACGCGAACGGACAGCGCGCGCAGTCCGGCTTGCCGCGCACGCAGAGCGTCGCGCCGAGGTCCATCAGACCTTGCGTGTACGCGGTCACTTCGTCCTTGTTCGCGGCATCGGGCAACAGCGATTCCGCGAGCGACCACATCGCATTCTCGACGCGCTTCTCGCCCGGGAATCCGTCGATGCCGAACACGCGCGCGAGCACGCGCTTCACATTGCCGTCGAGAATCGTCGCGCGCGCGCCGAACGCGAACGACGCGATCGCCGCCGCCGTCGAGCGCCCGATGCCCGGCAGCTCGGCGAGTTCATCGACCGTCCGTGGAAACGCGCCGCCGCGCTCGTGCGCGACGACCTGCGCGCAGCGATGCAGATTGCGCGCGCGCGAGTAGTAGCCGAGGCCGGCCCACAGCGCCATGACGTCGTCGATGGGCGCATCGGCGAGTGCCGTCACCGTCGGAAAGCGTTCGAGAAAGCGTGCGTAGTACGGAATGACGGTCGAGACCTGCGTCTGCTGCAGCATGATCTCCGACAGCCAGATGCGATACGCATCGCGCGTGTTCTGCCACGGCAGATCGTGGCGGCCGTGGATGCGTTGCCACGCGATGAGGCGTGACGAAAATTCGGTGAGAGCGAGCATCGGAACTTAGCGTTGGCAGCGCGGACAAAAGTACGTCGAGCGCTGTCCTTGGACGATTTGCCTGATCGCCGTCCCGCAGACGTGGCACGGCAGGCCCGCGCGATCATAGACGAAATAGTCGAGCTGGAAGTAGCCCGACTCACCGTTGCTGCCGACGAAATCGCGCAGCGTGCTGCCGCCCTTGTCGATAGCGGCGGCGAGCGTCACGCGCACCGCGTCCGCGAGCAGGTCGTAGCGAACGAGGGAGATGCGCCCGGCCGCGGTGGTCGGCCGGATGCCCGCGCGAAACAGGCTCTCCGACGCATAGATATTCCCCACGCCCACGACGATTCCGCCCGCGAGCAGCGCCTGCTTCACCGACACTTTGCGCCCGCGCGTCTCGCGAAACAGCAGCGTGCCGGAAAACTCCGGCGAAAACGGCTCGACGCCGAGACTCGCGAGCAACGGATGATCGAGCACGTCGCCGTCGGCGCGCGGATGCCAGAGGATCGCGCCGAAGCGGCGCGGATCGCGAAAGCGCAGGATGAAATCGTCGAACACGATATCGACGTGATCGTGCTTCGCCGCTTCGGGCGGTCTCGGCACATGGCGCAACACGCGCAGCGTGCCCGTCATGCCGAGATGAACGATCAGCCAGCCTTCGGCGGTTTCGAACAGCAGATACTTGCCGCGCCGCTCGACTTTCTCGATCTTCAGATGTCCGAGCGTCTTCGGAAGATGGTGCGGGATGGGCCAGCGCAACGCGGGCGTGCGCACATCGACGTGCTCGATGCGGCGTCCGGCGACGTAGGGTTCGATTCCCCGGCGGGTGACTTCGACTTCCGGCAGTTCGGGCATTTTTCTGGAAAGAGACTTGCTGGGGCGAGTGTGCCGGTATTTTAGCGACCGCGTTACAATCGACTGAAACATCGTCTGGATTTCCATGAACTCGTTCGTCATGAAGCTGTTTGCGAAGCGTCAGACCCGCTCGGCGCATTCGTTCGCCATGCCAATGTCGCGAATCGCCGGCGCCGTCGCGCTCGCGATGGCCGCGCTCACGTTCGCTCCCGCGTATGCTCAGCAGCCCAACGCGACGCCCGTTCCGAGCGCCGACGATCAATCGGACGCGCAAAGCGCGGCGGACTTGTTGACCGCACCTGTGAGCGGCGCGGAATCGCAGGATTTGCCGAACGTGGCGATGTCCAGCCAGATCGTGTTCCAGGTTCTTGCGGCCGAAGTCGCATTGCAGCGCGGCCAGCCGGCGCCTGCCTATCAGACGTACCTGGCCCTCGCCCGCGACACACACGACCCGCGCTTCGCGCAGCGGGCCACCGAAATCGCGATCGCGGCGCAAAGCCCGAACGATGCGCTCACCTCGGCGCAACTCTGGCAGCAGTTCGCACCGCATTCGGATCGCGCGGCACAATTGAGCGCATCGCTTCTGATCGTCGCCGGCAAGCCGGAAGACGCGAAGCCCACGCTCGAGCGCGAGCTTGCGAAGGTAGCGCCGGAGCAGCGCGGCGAGGCCCTCCTTTCCTTGCAGACCTTGCTCGCGCGCGGGCCGAACCGCACCGGCGGTCTCAACGTGCTCAAAGACCTGACGAAAAACGATCAGGACCGGCCCGAGGCGCACCTCGCGCTCGCACGCCAGCAATTGGTCGCCGACGATCAGCCGGGCGCGAAGGCCTCGCTCGAAAAAGCGCTGCAACTCAAACCGGACTATCTGCCGGCCGCGCTGACGCTCGCGCGCATGGGCCCTGAAGAGCGCAAGGAAGGCATCGCTTCGTTCGAGAGATACGTCGACAAGAATCCGAAATCGCATGATGCACGGCTCGCGCTCGCGCAGCTTTATTTGTCGGCGGACAGGCTCGACGACGCGCAGAAGCAGTTCGAGATCATGCGCAAGAACGATCCGAAAGACCTGACGCCGTTGATGGCGCTCGCGCTCATCAACATCCAGAAGAAGCAGTTCGACAAGGCACAGGAATTTCTGAACCTCTACGCGAAGACCGCGGAGAGCACGCCTGGCGCGGATCCGGGCCAGGCGTATATCTATCTCGCGCAACTGGCGCTGGAACAGAAGAACGATGCCGTCGCGAGCCAGTGGCTCGACAAGATTCCGCGCACCAGCCAGCAATATCTGCCCGCGCAGATCACGCGCGCGCAACTGCTCGCGAAGCAAGGCAAGGTCGACGACGCACGGGCGCTCATCGGCAACCTGCAAAGCTCCGATCCTCGCGATCTCGCGCTGCTCGCGCGCACGGACTCGGCCATTCTCTTCGAGGCGCATCGCTACAAGGAAGCCGAAGCGAATCTCGCGAAAGCGGTGGCGGCGTTCCCCGACGATCCCGATCTCGTCTACGACTACGCGATGGCCGCCGAAAAGAACGGTCATTACGACGTCATGGAGACGCAACTCCGCACGCTGATGCGCACGCAGCCCAACAATCCGCAGGCGTACAACGCACTCGGCTATTCGCTCGTCGATCGCAATCAGCGGCTCGACGAAGCGGTGAAGCTGATCGAAAAGGCGGTCACGCTCGCGCCGAATGATGCGTTCATCATGGACAGTCTCGGCTGGGCGCGCTTCCGCCAGGGCAATTCGGCCGAGGCGGAGAAGATTCTCAAGAACGCTTACAACCTTCAGCCGAATGCCGAAATCGGCGCGCATCTTGGCGAGGTCCAGTGGAAATCGGGACAGCAGGATCAGGCGCGCGCGACGTGGCGTCAGGCGCAAAAGCTCGAACCCGATAACGACACGCTCGTCAAAACGCTAAAACGACTCCAGGTGAACGATCTCTGATGGCATTCGATTTCATCGCCGGCGCGCACCGCATGCATCTGCGACGCGGCGCGCTCGGGCTTGCGGCAACCGCCGCGCTGGTGCTGTCGGGGTGCGCGGTCCAGCCGCGCGTACCGACGACGACGAACGCAACCACATCGCTCGCTACACAGACGAGCCGTGCGTATCACGGACGATTCGCCGTGCAGTACAACGACCAGAACGGCGTGCAACGCAACGCGTACGGCAACTTCGACTGGCAGGAAACGGGCGACACGGTCACGCTGCAGTTGCGCAATCCGCTCGGCCAGACAATGGCCATCGTGACTTCATCGCCGTCGCTCGCCACGCTCGAGTTGCCGAATCGTCAGCCGGTGAGCGCCGACAACGTGTCCCAACTGATGCAGAACACGCTCGGCTTCGCGCTGCCGGTCGAAGGGCTGCGTTATTGGCTGCAGCCGTCGGCCGCGCCGACGTCGCGCGCGCAGACGACGCTCGATCCCGAAGCGAACAATGGCCGTCCGAAGGAAATCAAGCAGGATGGATGGACCATCGACTATCTGGCCTATGCCGACGCGCCCGCAGCCGGCGTGAAGCGCGTGAATCTCGTGCGCAACGAACCGCCGCTCGACATCAAGCTCGTGCTCGATCAATAACTTCGCAGCTGCATTACGCATGTCCGCATCCAACGATTCGCTCCGTGACTGCCTCGCACCCGCGAAGCTGAACCTTTTCCTGCACATCACGGGCCGCCGCCCGGATGGCTATCACTCGCTGCAGACCGTCTTCCAGTTGCTCGACTGGGGTGATCGGCTGCACTTCACCCGTCGCGACGACGGCATCGTCACGCGCAAGACGGACGTGCCGGGCGTGCCCGAAGCCGATGATCTCATCGTGCGGGCCGCTCGATTGCTTCAGCAGCACACGGGCACGAAGTTCGGCGTGGAGATCGAGATCGACAAGCGTCTGCCCATGGGCGCGGGCCTCGGCGGAGGCAGTTCCGACGCTGCGACTACTCTTTTTGCGTTAAATCGTCTCTGGGGTGTTGATCTTTCGCGTGAGATTCTGCAGAATCTCGGCCTGCAACTCGGCGCGGACGTGCCGTTTTTTGTCTTCGGGCAAAATGCATTCGCAGAAGGTGTGGGTGAAGCGCTCCAGGCAGTCAAACTGCCAAAACGCTTCTTCCTGGTAGTCACGCCCGATGTTCACGTCCCGACCGCGGCGATTTTCTCCGAAAAAAGCTTGACACGGGATACGAAAGTCGTCACAATGATGGACTTTCTTGCACAGCAAAGGTCAGACACAAACTGGCCAGACAGCTTCGGTCGAAACGACATGCAAGCTGTGGTTGCAGGAAAGTACGCGGAAGTTGCAAAGGTGCTCGAGTGGTTTTCCAATCTCGCACCGGCGCGAATGACCGGATCTGGAGCAAGCGTGTTTGCTGCTTTCACCAGCCGAGCCGAAGCGGAAATGGCGCAAGCCAAGCTGCCGGCAAGCTGGAAGAGCGTGGTAACGGCAAGCCTGGATTCGCATCCTCTCTTTGCTTTCGCGTCATAAAGTTTTGTTTTGTCGGTATGTCCTCACTTCCGGCAAGACTCAGAGTTAGTGTAGGGGAGTCGCCAAGTTGGTCAAGGCACCGGATTTTGATTCCGGCATGCGAGGGTTCGAGTCCTTCCTCCCCTGCCATTCTTTCTAGCAGTTATCTACTCGCCCCCAGCCGCAGACAGGTGCACGATGAGCAGTGACGGCCTGATGGTTTTTACTGGCAACGCAAATCCCGCGCTAGCCCAGGAAGTCGTCAAAATCCTTGGAATCCCTCTCGGCAAAGCAATGGTCAGCCGCTTCTCAGACGGCGAGATCATGGTCGAGATTCAGGAAAACGTTCGAGGCAAAGACGTATTCGTTCTGCAGTCCACCTGCGCCCCCACGAACGACAACCTGATGGAACTGATGATCATGGTCGATGCGCTCAAGCGCGCATCCGCAGGCCGGATCACCGCAGCCATCCCCTACTTCGGCTATGCGCGTCAGGACCGCCGTCCGCGTTCCGCGCGAGTGGCCATCTCGGCGAAGGTCGTCGCGAACATGCTGGAAATTGCCGGCGTCGATCGCGTGATCACCATGGACCTTCACGCCGACCAGATTCAAGGCTTCTTCGACATCCCCGTCGACAACATCTACGCTACCCCCGTTCTTCTCGGCGATCTGCGCAAGCAGAACCATGATCATCTGCTGGTCGTGTCGCCGGACGTCGGCGGCGTGGTGCGCGCGCGTGCGCTCGCCAAGCAGTTGAACACGGATCTCGCGATCATCGACAAGCGCCGTCCGAAGGCGAATGTCGCCGAGGTGATGAATATCATCGGTGAAGTGGAAGGCCGCACCTGCGTGATCATGGACGACATGGTCGATACCGCCGGCACGCTGTGCAAGGCCGCACAAGTGCTGAAGGCGCGCGGCGCGAAGCAGGTCTTCGCCTACGCCACGCACCCGGTGCTTTCGGGTGGCGCGGCTGAGCGCATCACGGCGTCGGAGCTGGATGAGCTCGTCGTCACGGATACCATCCCGCTGTCCGCCGAATCGCTGGCGTGCCCGAAGATCCGTCCGCTGTCGAGTGCGGGCCTGCTCGCGGAGACGTTCTCCCGAATCCGGCGCGGCGACTCGGTGATGTCGCTCTTCGCCGAGGGCTAAACAGAATTGAGCAAGGAACGCGAAGCACACGCTTCGCGTTTTTGCATGATCGGCGCGAACGGACGAAGGTTCGCGTCGCTTGTTGTGGGATCACATATTTTCGATGATCCCGGTTTCCCTGCCTGGTCGCGGGCAGATATAGGAGTCAAACATGAAAGTCGTCGCTTTTGAGCGTAGCAAGCAAGGTACGGGTGCGAGCCGCCGCCTGCGCAACTCGGGCAAGACCCCGGGTATCGTGTACGGTGGTGAGAAGGACGTCGAACTGGTCGAACTCGATCACAACGCCCTGTGGCACGCCCTGAAGAAAGAAGTTTTCCACTCGTCGATTCTCGATCTGGAACTGGCCGGCAAGTCGCAACAGGTTCTGCTGCGCGACGTGCAATACCACCCGTTCAAGCAGCTCGTGCTGCATGTGGACTTCCAGCGCGTCGACGCGAAGAAGAAGCTGCACACCAAGGTGCCGCTGCACTTCATGAACCAGGAAACCAACCCGGCCGTGAAGCTGTCGGGCGCGGTGATCTCGCACGTCGTGACGGAACTGGAAGTGGAATGCCTGCCGGCAGACCTGCCTGAGTTCCTCGAAATCGATCTGGCGAAGATCGAAGCCGGCCAGACGATGCACGCAAAGGACATCCCGCTGCCGAAGGGCGTGAGCCTGACGGTTGCCGTCGCGGCGGAAAACCCGGTGGTCGCATCGGCGACGGTTCCGGCTGCAGTCGTGTCGGATACGGCTGGCGAAGCTGAAGGCGAAAAGCCGGCGGCCGAGTAAGCAAGCGGAACACCGCTATCCTCTCGATCCGTTCGCAAGAACGGTCGACGTGACCCGCCGGCGCGCAAGCCCCGGCGGGTTTTTTTTCGTTCTACATGATTCGACATGATCAAGCTGATCGTCGGCCTGGGCAATCCGGGCGCCGAATACACTGCGACCCGGCATAACGCGGGATTCTGGTTCGCCGACCAGTTCGCACGCGATGCCGGCGCGACGCTGCGCGACGAACGCCGTTTCCACGGCTTCTATGGCAAGGGACGCCTGCATGGCCACGAAGTGCATCTGCTCGAGCCGCAGACGTTCATGAACCGTTCGGGACAATCGGTGGTCGCGCTCGCGCAGTTCTTCAAGATTCTGCCGGACGAGATTCTTGTCGCGCACGACGAACTCGATCTGCCGCCCGGCACCGTCAAAATGAAACTCGGCGGCGGCAGCGGCGGACACAACGGCCTGAAAGACATATCCGCGCATCTGTCGTCGCAGCAATACTGGCGGCTGCGCATCGGCATCGGGCATCCGCGCGATCTGATTTCCGAAGGCGCGCGCGCGGGCGCGAAGCCCGATGTCGCGAATTTCGTGCTCAAGCCGCCGCGCCGCGAGGAACAGGATGTGATCGATCAGTCGATCGAGCGCGCGCTCGCCGTGATGCCCTTCGTCGTCGCGGGCGAAACCGAGCGCGCAATGATGAACCTGCACCGCAATTCCTGATTTGGAGCCGACCGTGAGCCGTTTCTGGAGCGATATCGTCCATCGTCTGACGCCCTATGTGCCGGGCGAGCAACCCGCGCTGACGCATCCCGTCAAGCTCAACACCAACGAGAATCCTTATCCGCCGTCACCGCGCGTCGTCGATGCGATTCGGCGCGAACTCGGCGAGGACGGCGCGTCGCTGCGCAAGTATCCCGACCCGACCGCGCGCGCGCTTCGTGAGGCGGTGGCGAAGCATCACGGTCTGCGCATCGAGCAGGTGTTCGCGGGCAACGGCTCCGATGAAGTGCTCGCGCACGCATTCCAGGCGCTGCTCAAGCACGACAAGCCGATCCGCTTTCCTGACATCACGTACAGCTTCTATCCGGTCTATGCGCAGTTGTACGGCGTCGAGTACGAGACGATCCCGCTGAACGCGGATTTCGCGATCGATGTCGATGATTACCGCGCGCCGAACGGCGGCGTGCTGCTGCCGAATCCGAACGCGCCGACGGGCCGCGCCCTGCCGCTGTCGGAAATCGAAGTGCTGCTGAACGCGAATCCCGATGTGCCGGTCATAATCGATGAAGCGTATGTCGATTTCGGCGCGGAATCGGCTGTGAATTTGATCGATGCGTATCCGAACCTGCTCGTCGTGCAGACGACATCAAAAGCGCGTTCGCTGGCGGGCATGCGCGTGGGCTTTGCGTTCGGCGATCCGGCATTGATCGACGCGCTCACGCGCGTGAAGGACAGCTTCAACTCGTATCCGCTCGATCGCCTCGCGCAAGCGGCCGCGCTCGCGTCGTACGAAGATCAGGCGTGGTTCGAGGAAAGCTGCGCGAAGGTCATCGCGAGCCGGGAGAAATTAACCGAGCAACTAAAGACGCTCGGTTTCGATGTCGTGCCGTCCGCGGCGAACTTCGTGTTCGCGAAGCATCCCGCGCACGACGCCGCGACGCTCGCTGCCGCGCTCAAGACGAAAGAGATTTTCGTGCGCCACTTCAAGTTGCCGCGCATCGATCAGCATCTGCGCATTTCGATCGGCACGCCCGTCGAATGCGATGCGCTCGTCGCGGCTTTGACCGAACTGATCGGCTAAAGAAGCGCAGAACGCGAAGGGCTCACGGGCCCTTCGCCGCCATCAGCGCGTGATATTTGGCCATCAACTGGTCAGGCGTTTCGACGTGCGCCGGATCGCGCGGAATGCATTCCACAGGACACACTTGCTGGCATTGCGGCTCGTCGAAATGGCCGACGCACTCCGTGCATTTGTTCGGGTCGATCACGTAGATATCCGGACCCATCGAAATGGCGTCGTTCGGGCACTCGGGCTCGCAAACGTCGCAGTTGATGCACTCGTCGGTAATGATCAAAGACATGCTTCACTCTCTTGCGCCGGCTTCGAAGCCGGCATGACGCCCGCGCGCAATATCCGATGACGCTCCGGCGCGCGGGCCCGGCGCTCAGGGCGCCGCGGGATCCTTATGCGACAGAATACTCACTTTGTCGATCAGCCGCTTTTCCACCGACGGGAACACGAACTTGCTGACGTCGCCGCCGAGCTGCGCGATCTCGCGCACGATGGTGCCGGAAATGAACTGGTACTGATCGGACGGCGTCATGAACATCGTCTCGACATCGGGCAGCAGATAGCGGTTCATGCCGGCCATCTGGAACTCATACTCGAAATCGGAGACGGCGCGCAGCCCGCGCACGATCACGCGCGCATTGTTCGTGCGCACGAAATCCTTCAATAGCCCGGTGAAACTGCTCACGTGCACGTTGGGATAATGCCCGAGCACATCGTGCGCGATATCGAGCCGCTCCTGCAGCGAGAAAAACGGCTTCTTCGCGCGGCTGTCCGCGACGCCGACGACGAGCTGATCGAAAATGCTCGATGCGCGCCGGACGATGTCTTCATGCCCGCGGGTGAGCGGGTCGAACGTACCCGGATACACGGCGACAACCATGAGCTTTCTCCTCTTCTATTTACATTGAGCCGCGTGGCTGCGACGACCCGTTCGCCTCGGTTTCTCGTAATGCGCCCGAAGTGCGTGCAGGGTCGACGCGTCGCGCGCACCGAAATCGGGAACGCGCATTATTCCTCATTTTCGCGGCGCAGCAAATGATAGCGGACCGCGCCCGCCTTGCCCTCGCGCACGACCGTCCAGCCGGCGAGCACATCGATGCTCGCGGTGTCGAGCGCATCGCCGCATTCGACGTAGATCGCGCCATCGGGCGTGGCGAGCGGCGCCGTCAGTTCCAGCGCGCGCGTGAGCAGCGCCTGATCGCCGAACGGCGGATCGAGAAAGATCACGTCGAACGAACCGGGCGTGAGGCCAGCGGCGAGGCGCAGGGCATCGGCTTCGGCGATTTCGATATTGCGCGCGCCGAGTTTCGCCTGATTCGCCCGGATCTGCGCTGCGGCCTTCGAACTTCTCTCGACCATCAGCACGCGCGCAGCGCCGCGCGACGCCGCCTCGAAGCCGAGCGCGCCGCTGCCGGCGAACAGATCGAGACAATTCTGCCCGGTCAGATCCTGGCCGAGCCAGTTGAAGAGCGTCTCGCGCACGCGATCCGGCGTGGGCCTGAGCCCGTCGAGATCGAGCACGGGCAGCGGCGTGCGCTTCCAGTCTCCGCCGATGATGCGGATGGTGTGCGGTTTGCCTCCGCGCGAAGGCGTGTGGCTGGGCAAGGCGGAACGTGTGGCGGACGAGCGAGACATAAACGGATTGTCGGAGTCGGGCGCGCCGGAGGCATTTTTGCTTGAAGATCGGCCGGCGCGGGCAATGAAAGTCAACGTTACCACACGCGCGCGTCGTGCCGGCGTCCGCACGGGCGCAGAGAGCCGCGCCTGATAAAATACGCGGCTTCTATCTCATTTTGCGCGGGCCTCGCGCGAAGCGACTCGAAATCGCGCACGAGGCCGTCGAAGCATGCGCGCATCTTCGTCACACATCCATGTTCAGCTTCTTCAAGAAATTCAAAAAGCCGGCAGACGCGCCGCTCGACGCGCCTCAGGAAGAATCCGTCGAGGCGGCGGAGGACGAGGAAATCTCCGACGCCGAGCTGGAACGGCAGGCGCTTGCGGCAGAAGCACAGCCAGAAGAAGCGCAGCCGGCGGTGCGCGAGGAGCCGGCGCCGGCTGAGCCGGTCGCGCCCGCACCGGTCGCTCCGGCCGCAGTCGCGGCCCCTGCCGCGCCGCACGCCGGGGCATCGAAGGAATATTGGCAAGGCGGCACTCAGTCGCGATGGTCGCGCGGTCCGGAAACGGATCAGGCGAGCGAAGAGGTCGTGCCACCGCCGGAACCCGATCCCGTCGCGAAAAGATCCTGGATGACGCGCCTGCGTCACGGGCTTTCGAAGACCAGTTCCAACCTGACCGGCATTTTCGTCAGCGCGAAGATCGACGAAGACCTGTATGAGGAGCTCGAAACCGCGCTCCTGATGTCCGACGCCGGCGTCGACGCAACCGAGTTCCTGCTCGAATCGCTGCGCGAGAAAGTGCGCGCCGAGCGTCTGACCGAGGCGTCGCAAGTGAAGGCCGCGCTGCGCGAATTGCTCGTCGATCTGCTGCGCCCGCTCGAAAAATCGATGATGCTCGGGCGCGCGCAACCGCTCGTGATCATGATCGCGGGCGTGAACGGCGTCGGCAAGACGACGAGCATCGGCAAGCTGGCGAAGCATTTGCAGCACTTCAACCAGTCGGTGCTGCTCGCCGCGGGCGACACCTTCCGCGCCGCCGCGCGCGAGCAACTGACCGTCTGGGGCGAGCGCAACAATGTGACGGTGATCGCGCAGGAAAGCGGCGACGCCGCCGCCGTGATCTACGATGCAGTCGGTGCGGCGCGCGCGCGCAAGATCGACGTGATGATGGCCGACACCGCCGGCCGCCTGCCGACGCAACTGCATCTGATGGACGAGTTGCGCAAGGTGCGCCGCGTGATTGCGAAGGCGATGCCCGACGCGCCGCACGAAGTGCTGCTCGTGATCGACGCGAACACGGGTCAGAACGCGCTCGCGCAGGTGAAGGCGTTCGACGATGCGCTGGGCCTGACCGGTCTCGTCGTCACGAAGCTCGACGGCACCGCGAAGGGCGGCATTCTCGCCGCGATCGCGCGTCAGCGGCCCGTTCCGGTGTATTTCATCGGCGTGGGCGAGAAGGTCGAGGATTTGCAGCCGTTCAGTGCCGAAGAATTCGCCGACGCGCTGCTGGGCTGAATATGAAAAGGGCGTCCGAATGGGCGCCCTTTTTTTCATCGTGCGATCAGCAGAGAAGCCGCGATCCACCACATCACGCAGCCGACGATCACGTCGAGCACGCGCCACGACATGTCTTTCTCGAACCACGGCTCCAGCAGACGCGCGCCATAACCGAGCACGGCAAACCAGATGATCGACGCGCACATCGCGCCCGCCGCGAACCACGCGCTGCCCGGCCACCCGCGCCGCGCGCCGATGCCGCCCAGCAACACCACGGTATCGAGATAGACGTGCGGATTGAGCAGCGACAGCGCGAGCACGGTGGACGCCGCGCCGACCGCCGTCTGCGATTCGCCGTCCGACGCGTTCAGATGCCCCGGCCCGCGCCATGCCGCGATGAACGCGCGCAATCCGTACAGAAACACGAAGATCGCGCCGGCCCAGCGGATCACGTCGAGCAGAAAGGGCGCCCGCGCGATGAGCGCGCCCATTCCGCCGACACCGAGCGCGATCAACAATACGTCGATGAACGCGCAGATCGACACGACGATGCCCACGTGCCTGCGCTTCAACCCTTGCCGCAGCACGAACGCGTTCTGCGCGCCGATCGCGACGATCAGGCTCGCGCCCAGTCCCGCGCCCGACAGATAACCCGACAGCGCTCCCGCAGAAACCGTCGCCGTCATTCGGCGTCCGGCTGTTGCGCCGGAGCGGCCCGTGCGAACGCGTCGATGCTGGCGGCGTGGTCGGCGATGCGTTCGATCGTCGGATAAGCGCTCACGTCGATGCCGAAGCGCCGCGCGTTGAACACTTGCGGCACGAGGCACAGATCGGCGACGGTGGGCGTATCGCCGAAAGTCAGCGCGCCGACGCGCTTGTCGTTCGCCAAGCGCTTTTCGAGCGATTCGAAGCCCGTCTCGACCCAGTGCCGATACCACGCGTCCTTCACCTCATCCGGCACTTTCACCTGATGCTTCAGGTACTTGAGCACGCGCAGATTATCGAGCGGATGAATCTCGCACGCGACCTGCATCGCAACTGCACGCACGAACGCGCGATCCGACGGACGCTTCGGCAGGAGCGGCGGTTCCGGATGCGTCTCCTCGAGATACTCGATGATCGCGAGCGACTGCGTGAGCACATCGTCACCATCGACGAGCGACGGCACGATCCCGTCCGGATTCACCGCGCGATATTCGGCCTTGAGCTGTTCGCCGCCGTCGCGCAGCAGATGCACGCCGGCATACTCGTAATCGAGCCCTTTCAGATTCAGCGCGATGCGCACGCGATACGCCGCCGAGCTGCGGAAATAGCTATAGAGCTTCATACGACGCGCACCGAAAATTCGCCGATTCCTTCGACGCCGCCCTTGAGCAGATCGCCCTTCACCACTGCGCCGACACCTTCGGGCGTGCCGGTGAAAATGAGATCGCCGGGGAAGAGTTCGAAGAGCGTCGACAGATACGCGACCGTCTCGCCCACCGACCAAATCAGTTGCGAGATGTCCGAGCGCTGCTTCTCCTCACCGTTGACGGTCAGCCAGATCGCGCTCTTCTCCAGATGCCCGACTTTCGAGACCGGATGGATCGGGCCGATCGGCGCGGAACGGTCGAAGCCCTTCGCGGTGTCCCACGGACGGCCGAGCTTCTTCGCTTCGGCCTGCAGATCGCGACGTGTCATGTCGAGGCCGAGCGCGTAGCCGTAGACGTAATCGAGACCTTTATCGGCGGGAATGTCTTTGCCCTGCTTGCCGATCGCGGCGACCAGTTCCATCTCGAAGTGCAGGTTCTTCGTCTGCGACGGATACGGGAACTCGCCCGTCGAACCCGGCGCGACGTACAGCACGGCATCGGCGGGCTTGCTGAAGAAGAACGGCGGCTCGCGGTCCGGATCGTGGCCCATCTCGCGCGCGTGGGCTTCGTAGTTGCGGCCGACGCAATAGATGCGGCGCACCGGAAACTGCTCATTCGAACCGTCGACTGGCACCGCTGCTGCCGGCGCCGGAGGAAACACGTAACTCATCCCGCTCTCCTGTTGCTGTTTTTGATGTGCAGATTCATGGGCGAATGCCTGGCGCGAACGGCCGGCGAGAAAAAGGAGTTTAACGTGCGCGCGCAAATCGTGGCGAAGCTTGTCAGGCGTGCGTTTCAGAGCTTTCGACGAGCCTTCGGCAAACTCGTCGCGCGTTCACCGCGATGCCGCGTGGAACGAAATCCGCGCGAAACCTTCGGCCGCCGCAACTTGCCAGCGCTCTTTAAATGCGATACTGAATAACATTCCTGCACCTTTGAAACGCGCGGCGGCATCGCTCACAGTACCGAAAAAGAGCGCCCGGCCCGCGTATCTTTCCGATGACCGACTCCGCTGCCCCCACTTTCGCCTGCGCACGCTACATCAAGGAAATCGGCCGTGGGCCGAACGGCGCGCGCGCCCTGTCCCGCGACGACACCTATGCGCTCTACGAAGCGATGCTCGACGACCGCGTCGCCGAACTCGAACTCGGCGCGGTGCTGCTCGCCTACCGCGTCAAGGGCGAGTCCGCCGCCGAGCTTGCCGCGATGCTGTCCGCCGCGCATCGCTCGTTCGAGCCGCTGCACGTTCAGGATGGACGCGAGCATGCGCGACCGGTTTCCATTCCGAGCTACAACGGCGCGCGCAAGACGCCGAACCTCGTGCCGCTGCTGTCGCTGCTGCTCGCGCGCGAGGGCGTTCCGGTGCTGGTCCACGGCGTCACCGAAGATACGGGCCGCGTGACGAGCGCCGAAATCTTCGCCGAACTGGGCATCGCGCACGCGGCTTCGCACGATGAAATCGAGGACAGCCTCGCATCGCGCCGGCTCGCCTTCGCGCCGATCAGCGTGCTCGCGCCGAAGCTCGCACGGCTGCTCGCGCTCCGGCGTCGCATGGGCGTGCGCAATTCGACGCATACGCTCGTGAAGATCCTTCAGCCGTTCGCGGAGCCGGGGCTGCGGCTCGTCAACTATACGCATCCGGAGTATCGCGAGAGCCTGACGGGTCTTTTCACCGAACATCCGGATGCGGCGGCGGGCGGCGCACTGCTCGCGCGCGGCACCGAAGGCGAAGCCGTCGCGGATACGCGCCGCCAGGTGCAGGTCGACTGGTTCCACGACGGCCGCGTCGAAACGCTGATCTCGCCGGAACATTCGCAGCCGCATGCGCCGCACGTCGATCTGCCCGAAGCGCTCGACGCCGCGACCACCGCGCGCTGGATCGAATGCGTGCTGCGCGGCGACGTGCCAGTGCCGTCCGCGGTCGCGCGCCAGGTCGAAGCCATCGCCGATGTCGTGCGCAAACCCGTCACGAATCATGCGAATCCGTAGCAACCCGATTTGACACGGTATTCAACGCTGGTTTAAAGTCGAACGCATGAGCTTCACCCAGCCCTCCTCCCTCCGAATTATTTCGGGCCGCCTAGCGCGGCCCCTATCGCTACGTCTAGCGTAAGTCGCCAGACGTAGCGCCGCGCGTCTTAAGGTGCGCGGTCCTGCCAGCAGTCCCCTGTAGTTCCTTTTCTTACCACCTGTAGTCGTCAGCTTTTCGTTCGCGCATCCCGCGAAACGGAAACGCGAGGGTCAAATGCACGCTGCTTCGCGCACGTTCACGTTGGTCGCAGGCGTCACCATCGCTGGTGATCCCGAGACACGCGCGCGCGGCCCGGTAATACGTGCATCCCGCCACGCCCGGCCAGCCGCCGGACACGGCCTCTCTCGCAGGCGCTACGCACACTGTCCGAAGAGAGATCGACGATCATGATGCCGAACCCCGCCGAGAAATACCGCCCGTTTCCGCAAGTCCGTCTGAATGGCCGCCGCTGGCCGAACCGCACGATCGAGAAGGCGCCCATCTGGATGAGCACCGATCTGCGCGACGGCAACCAGTCGCTCATCGAGCCGATGAGCATCGCCGCGAAGCTCGAGTTCTTCGAGATGCTGGTGAACATCGGGTTCAAGGAAATCGAGGTGGGGTTCCCGTCGGCATCGCAAACGGATTTCGACTTCGTGCGCAAACTGATCGACGAAAAGCGCATCCCGGACGACGTGACCATCGAAGTGCTCGTGCAGTCGCGCCGCGAGCTCATCGAGCGCACGTTCGAAGCCGTCGAGGGCGCGAGCAAGGTGATCGTGCATCTCTACAACGCGATCGCGCCATCGTTCCGCAAGATCGTTTTCAATCAGTCGAAGGACGAAGTGAAGGCGCTGGCCGTGGAAGGCACGCGCATCATCAAGGAATGCGCGGCGGCGCGGCCCGACACGCATTGGGTCTATCAATACTCGCCCGAGACCTTCAGCATGACGGAGCTCTCGTTCGCGCGCGAAGTGTGCGACGCGGTTGCGCAAGTCTGGCGTCCGACGCCCGATCACAAGATGATCGTGAACCTGCCCGCGACCGTCGAAGCCGCGATGCCGAACGTCTTCGCCGATCAGGTCGAGTGGATGGACCGCAACATGGGTTTCCGCGACAGCATCGTGCTCTCGGTGCATCCGCATAACGATCGCGGCACGGCGGTCGCGGCGGCGGAAATGGCGGTGCTCGCGGGCGCGGATCGCATCGAAGGGTGTCTGTTCGGCAACGGCGAGCGCACCGGCAATGTCGATCTCGTCACGCTCGCGATGAATCTCTATACGCAAGGCATCGATCCGGGCCTCGATTTCTCCGACATCGACGCCGTGCGCCGCGTGGTCGAGCGCTGCAACCAGATTCCGGTGCATCCGCGCCATCCGTATGCGGGCGATCTCGTGTTCACCGCGTTTTCGGGTTCGCATCAGGACGCGATCCGCAAGGGCTTCGCGCAGCGCGTGCCTGGCTCCGTGTGGGAAGTGCCCTACTTGCCGATCGATCCGGCCGATCTCGGCCGCAGCTACGACGCCGTCATCCGCGTGAACAGCCAGTCCGGCAAGGGCGGCGCGACCTATCTGCTCGAACGCGGTCTCGGCTTCACGCCGCCGCGCCGCGTGCAGATCGAGTTCAGCCACGCCGTTCAGAAGGTGACCGATACGTCCGGCGCCGAACTCAGCGGCGACGCGATCTGCGCACTCTTCAAGCGCGAATATTTCGACGCGGGCGGTCCGGTTTCGCGTGTCGATGCGTCGACGTTGTCGGTGTTCGGACGGCGCGTCGCGGTGGCGCAGACGGCAGGCGGGGCGAGCGACGACGCCTACGCGCAGGCAGTCGCCGCGGCGCTCGGCGTGGACGCGAGCGTGAACTGGTTCGAAACCGCCGTCACCGCGAACGGCGACGTGGCCGTGTTCGTCGGCTGCCGTGTCGGGGAAGGCCAGACGCGCTTCGGTGTCGCGGTGCATGCGAACCCGGCGCTCGCGGTCGCCGATGCGGTCGTGAGCGCGGTGAACCGTTCGGAGGGCGTCACGCAAGAGGACCAGCAGGACGAGCCGATGGAGGCCGCCGCGTAACGCGCAGCCGAAGCGGCGCGCGTGGCGCTATTCGAGAGCGACGCGCGTCGCCTGCAGCGCGAGCAATTGCCACTGCCCTTCCGTCTGGACATGAACGGCGGTATAGGCAATTGGAAAAAGGAGCGCGCCGTTTTTCGACTCCATTTCGACCAGCGCGCGGCCCGATACCAGACACGTATCGCGGCCCGCCGGAAGGACGTCCTGCGACTGGATCTCGATCTGACGATAGCGGCGGCGTCCCGCGATAATGGCGTCGATGAACTGGCGTTTGGTTTCCCGCTTGCCGTTCGTGTGGACGTAGCTGACGTTTTCAGCCAGCAACGCGTCCAAGGCCGGGCCGTCGCCCTCGACCATCGCACGGAAGCGATCGCGCTCGAGGCCGCGTATGGCCTCAATGGTTTTTGCCGGCATCTGTCGATTCCCCTTGTGTCGAGGAACCGATGCGCCGGACCCTCGTCAGAAGTTGTATTGCAGATATAGCTGGCTGAAATTTATACCAGGATTCGGCTCTTTGATACCCGAGTTCGACAGATGCTGGAAGCGAAAGCCGGCCTGATAGCTTTGTTTCTGACCGAAGATCATTCCGACCCCGATCATGTCCGCGAACTGGAAGGCCGTCGACACGGTGAAATCCTGTGTGATGCGTGCGTGCGTGAGCAGCCGCACGCCCACGCCCGCCTCGACGAACGGCCGAAAATAGCCCGAGCTCTTCACGAAGCGCACCACGGGCGTGAGACCGAATTCCCAGATGTCCGGGTTGACCGCGTTATCTTCCTTCGAATGCCAGTACGACACGTGCCCTTCGCCGATGAGCGTGAAGTGGAACCCGCCCATTTCCCACCAGGTGAGGCCCGGATCCCAGGACAGGCCGAGATCCGCCTTCTTGATGTCGCGGTCCGCCACGCCGGCGGCGACCTGCACGCCGAAGCGATCCGCATGAGCCGCCGCGGACGCGAAGCCGAGAGTAGCGCAGAGGACCAGGTGCCAAAGCGAACGATGCCGGGAAGTCTTGTTTTTCTGCATTAGCACCCCAATTGCTCGGACGACGGGCGTGTTTTCTGCAACGATGTCGTCTGGCGATTCTAATGACGTTCTACAACATTTGCAGGAATCACAGCGACTCACGCCGTTTCGTTGAATTTTCTTTCGCTGCAGGGCGCAATTCCGGTAATCCATTCGAAGCCGTGGTGTCGCCCGGTAACCTGTACCACTCCTCGCGCAACAGAGTGTCCTATTGATCCCGCAAATTCGATAGTTTTTGTGGGAACTCCCACATTCCTCCCTGCTCTAACACTTAGCACTCGGCAAACGGGAGTGCTAATATCGTGTCTGACTTGCCGCTGGTGTTAAGCGGCGAGCGAATTGTTGATAAGGAGCTTATGAGCGTGACCAATGCGATGACCCTTCCGAATGTATTGAGCTCGGCACCTGCCAAGGCCTCTTCGGCAGGCGCGCTGACGTACGCACAGTCGTCGATGCTGACCGGCCAGATCGGCAACATCGATGCATACATACAAGCAGTGAACCGCATTCCGATGCTGTCGCCGGCAGAGGAACGTCAGTACGCCACCGAATTCCGCGAACACGGCAACTTGACCGCAGCGCGCCAGCTCGTGCTTTCGCACCTGCGCCTCGTCGTCTCGATCGCCCGCAACTATCTGGGCTACGGCCTGCCGCACGCGGACCTGATCCAGGAAGGCAATATCGGTCTGATGAAGGCTGTGAAGCGCTTCGACCCGGAGCAAAACGTGCGCCTGGTGTCGTACGCGATGCACTGGATCAAGGCCGAGATTCACGAGTACATCCTGCGCAACTGGCGCATGGTGAAGGTCGCGACGACCAAGGCGCAGCGCAAGCTGTTCTTCAACCTGCGCAGCCACAAGACGAGTCATTCGGCGTTCACGCCGGACGAGATCGACGGTCTCGCGAACGAGCTCAACGTGAAGCGTGAGGAAGTCGCGGAGATGGAAACGCGTCTCTCGGGCGGCGACATCGCGCTCGAGGGCCAAGTCGAGGACGGCGAGGAAGCGTTCGCGCCCATCGCCTATCTGGCGGACTCGCACAACGAGCCGACCAATGTCATCGCGGCGCGCCAGTTCGACAAGCTGCAAAGCGATGGCCTCGCCGAAGCGCTGGAATCGCTCGATGAGCGCAGCCGCCGCATCATCAAGGCGCGCTGGCTCGACGTGCAGGACGACGGCTCGGGCGGCAAGACGCTGCACGAGCTGGCCGACGAGTTCGGCGTGTCTGCGGAGCGCATTCGCCAGATCGAGGCGAGCGCGATGAAGAAGATGCGCTCGGCGTTGCATGATTACGCGTAACACCTGACTGTGCTTTGGCAGAAATTGCGAAGCCCGCCGTCGATGAGACGGCGGGCTTTTCCTTTGATCGTGCGCTGAAAAGCAAACGGCACCCGAAGGTGCCGTTTGCTCTCACGCATCGGTTAGTGCATCACGCCGGCATCGCAGCGGTACCGCCGCCGTTGCCCGACAGGCGCGTCGACAGTTGTGCCGCATAGCGCTGCGCCGCCGCGCCCACGACGATGTGGAACGTGTCCGCCGACACCCACGCCACGTCCAGCGACGACAAACGCTGACGATCCACCGACGACGGATCGCGCACGACCACGCGCAGGCGCGTCTGTGCGACCGCGTCGAGCGAGACGACGTTGGTCGCGCCGCCGAACACCGCGAACCAGCGTGCCGGGTCCGGATCGAGCGGGCCGGGCGTCTGGTCAACGCTTGCGACCGCTGCCACTGGTTGCGCCGGCGTCGACGATGCGGGCGTCGCGCCGCGCGTCGACGAGTGCTCCAGCTCGGTGCGGATTTCATCGGCGATCAGATCGGCTTCCGGCCCGATGATCACCTGCACGTTGGTCGCGCCGCGCTTCAGCACGCCGCGCGCGCCGATAGTCTTCAATTGCGCTTCCGACACTTTCTCCGAGTCGGCCACCGACAGACGCAGACGCGTCGTGCAAGCATCCACGAGCGTCAGGTTGGACGCGCCGCCCAGCGCCGCGATGTACTTCGCGGCGCGCGTGGCCGATGCGGGCACCGCCGCGGCACCCGGCACCGGCGGGATCAGACCGCCACCGACGGTGGTTTGCGCGTCGGTTTCGGCGTCGGTCGTGGCGGGCTCGCGGCCCGGCGTCGCCATGTTGAACTTGCGGATGAAGAAGCGGAACAGGCCGTAATAGATGATGAAGTACACGATGCCGATCGGAATCGCCATCCAGCCTCGCTGCGACAAACCATAGTTCAGCACGTAGTCGATCGCGCCCGCCGAGAACGTAAAGCCGAGATGGACACCGAGCGCCGAGCAGATCGCGAGCGAGAGGCCCGTCAGCACCGCGTGGATCGCATACAGAACGGGAGCCAGGAACATGAAGCTGTATTCGATCGGTTCGGTCACGCCCGTCAGGAACGCGGTCAGCGCCATCGAGAACAGCAGGCCGCCGACGACCGCGCGGCGCTCCTTCGGCGCTTCATGGAACATCGCGAGACAGGCGGCAGGCAGGCCGAACATCATGATCGGGAAGAAACCGGTCATGAAGCCGCCCGCGGTGGGGTCGCCCGCGAAGAAGCGATGCAGGTCGCCGTGGACGACCGCGCCGCCGCCCGGCGGCGTGAACGAGCCGAACACGAACCATGCGAGCGAGTTGATGATGTGATGCAGGCCCGTGACGAGCAGAATGCGGTTCAGCACGCCGAACACGAAGGTGCCGAGCGCGCCGGCCGTGGTGAGCCAGTTGCCCGCGCCGTCGATGGCCGCCTGCACCGGCTGCCACACGTAGCCGAAGATGATGCCGAGTATCAGACACGCGACGCCCGTGATGATCGGCACGAAACGCTTGCCGCCGAAGAACGCCAGATACTCGGGCAGCTTGATGTCCTTGTATTTGTTATAGAGATAACCGGCGAGCATGCCGGCGATGATCCCCGACAGCACGCCCATGTTCAGCTTGGCGTTGATGTCCTTCATCACGGCCACTTCGATGAGATAGCCGATCGCGCCGGCGAGACCCGCCGTGCCGTTGTTGTCCTTCGCGAAACCCACCGCCACGCCGATGGCGAAAAGGAGCGGCAGGTTGGTGAAGATCGCATCGCCGGCGTCGGCGATCATCTTGATGTTGAAGACATCGGGCTGGCCGAGGCGCAATAGCAGGCCGGCCACCGGTAGCACGGCGATCGGCAGCATCAGCGCGCGGCCTAGTCGCTGCATCTTTGCAAACGGGTTGGCGTCCATCGGGTTCTCCAAAAATATAAGTCTTGTCGTTACTGCTTCGGGGATTGCGGAAAAAGCTCGCCGACGCTGGGCGCAGAACGGACGTCAGTCCTGCGGCCAGATTTCGCGGCTTGCCGCTCTTACTGCCTGCGCCGATTCGAGCGCGAGGCAATCCTCGGCGCGCTGGCGGCACAGTTGGTAATCGAGATTGCGCACGCGCGCCTTGATGCCGGGCACGGACACCGGATCGACCGACAGTTCGGTCACGCCGAGCCCGACGAGCAAAGGCGCCGCGACCGGATCGCCACCGAGCGCGCCGCACACGCCGACCCACTTGCCGTGCTTCTCCGCGCCCTGCACCGCCGCTTTGATGAGACGCAGCACGGCCGGATGCAGACCGTCGGACTGCGCGGCGAGATCGGGCTGGCAGCGATCCATCGCGAGCGTGTACTGCGTGAGATCGTTGGTGCCGATCGACAGGAAATCGGCGTGCTTCGCGAGTTGATCTGCCAACAGCGCCGCCGACGGCACTTCGATCATCACGCCCACTTCGACCGGCTCGGTGCGGCCGGCTTCGCGCGCCAGTTCGTCGATGCGCGCGCGCAGGCGTTGCAGCTCGCCAGAATCGGTGACCATCGGCAGAAGGATGCGCACCGCGCCGAGCGGCTTCACGGCGAGCAGACCGCGCAACTGGTCGTCGAGCAGATCGGGGCGCACTTGCGCGAGGCGGATGCCGCGCAGGCCGAGCGCCGGATTTTCTTCGGGCGGCAGCGTCAGATAGTCGACTTCCTTGTCCGCGCCGACATCGAGTGTGCGGATGATCGCGGTGCGGCCCTGCAATGCATCGACGATGCCTTGATAGCTTTCGGCGTGCTCCGCCACCGTCGGCGCCGACTGGCGATGGATGAACAGCAGTTCCGTGCGCAGCAGCCCGACCGCATCGGCGCCGTTTTCGACGGCGGCCTTCGCGTCGTCGAGCGTCGCGATGTTCGCGGCGACTTCGATAGCACGGCCATCCTTCGTCGATGCAGCCTCTTGCGACAGCTTGCGATTCGCCTCCCGCACGCCCGCGAGCCGGTCGCGTTCGGTGCGCGCACGTTCGACGTCGACCGCGGTCGGCGCATGCTCGATGCGGCCCGCCGATGCGTCGACGACCACTTGCGTGCCTTCGGGAATCTTGTGCAGCGCATCGCCGATGGCGACGAGCGCCGGAATGCCCATTTGCCGCGCGATGATCGCCGCGTGCGAGGTCGCTCCGCCGCGCGCCATCACGAGCGCGGTGACGCGCGTGCGGTCGATCGACGACAGATCGGACGGCGTGAACTCGGTGGCCGCGAGCACGGCTTCCTGCGGCAGCGCGCGCGCCGCCGTGTTGCTGAGACCGAGCGCGCGCAGCACGCGCTTTTCGATATCGCGCAGATCGGCCGCGCGCTCGGCGAGCAGCTCGTCCTGCACGTTCGAGAGCAGCGCGATCTGCGCGCGGATCGCCTCGCGCCACGCGAAGCCCGCGCTCTTGCCGAGGCTGATGAGATCGCGCGCGGCATCGACGAGCGTCGGATCTTCGAGCAGCACGCGATGCACCGCGAAGATGCCCGCTTCGCCGACCGCGCCGCGCTGCGACGCGGTGCGCACGGTTTCGCCGAGCTCGGCATCGACCTGCGCGATGGCCTTATCGAGCGCACGGCTTTCCGCCGCGCTCGAACCGCTCGCCTGTTCCGGCGGCACGATGTCCTGATCGTCCCAGCGCACCAACGTTCCGACCGCGATGCCCGGCGCCGCGCACACACCAGCGAGCGTGTTCGGCGGCAGCGCCTCGCCCGAACGAACGGCTTGCGAGACCGGCGCCGGCGACTTCGCGCGCGCCGGCATCTCTTCGACTTCGCCCAGCGCCGCACGCAGCAGCTCGGCGGCGACGGCATCGACGGCCTGTTGCGCCTGCGCGCCGATGCCGACCAGTTCGATGGTCGCGCCATCGCCCGCGCCGAGACCGAGCAGACCGACGACGCTTTCCACCGGCGCCTTCTTGCCTTCGTAGCGCACTTCGACCTTCGCGTCGAACCCGCGCGCCGCTTCGCGCGCCCGCGCCGCCGGTCGGGCATGCAAGCCGCCTGCGTGCGCCAGCGTGAGCTTGCGGCGCGCTTCTTCGAGCACGACCGCGCCGTTGCGCGCGGTTTCGGCTTTTTCGCCGTGCTTCGCGCGCAGCACCAGCATGCGCGAGCCTGCCTTCAACACGCCGCGTCCGGCGCGATCGATCACATCGAAGGCATCGCCGTTCGCGACCGCGATCACCGAAACGAGGCTCGGCGCGTGCTGCGCGACGAAATCCGCGTCGAATTCGATGAGCGGCTCACCCGCGCGCACCGTCGCGCCTTGCTGAACCGCCGGCGTGAAGCCCTTGCCGCCCAGCTCGACCGTGTCGATGCCGATATGCACCAGGATCTCCGCGCCTTCCTTCGTGCGCAGGGTCACGGCGTGATGCGTGCGCGCCAGATGCGTGATGGTGCCGTCGCAGGGCGAGACGAGCACGTTGTTGAGCGGATCGATGCCGATGCCGTCGCCGAACATGCCCTCGGCGAACACGGGATCGGGCACGTCGGCGAGCGGAACGACGGGGCCGGTGAACGGCGCGAGCAGCACGACGTCGTTCGGGTTATCGGTGGATTGGTTCAACAGGGACTCCTCGGCACGACGCATCGGCTATCTCACTCAATGGGTTTCGGTGACCTTGTTCAGGTGACGCGGCGCATCGGGGTTGCGCCCGCGCGCGGCGGCCAGATTCGCGGCCATCACATAGAACGAAAGGATTGCGGCAATCGGATCGAGCGCCGGATGATCGGTGGCGACGAGCGGCAACTCCGCTTCCGCGACGTCGGACGGCGCGGCGAGCAGCACGCGTGCGCCGCGAGCGCGCATGTCGGCGGCAAGCTGGACGAGGCCCGCCTGCTCCGGTCCGCGCGGCGCGAACACGAGCAGCGGATAGTCCTTGTCGATGATTTCCATCGGACCGTGACGCACTTCCGCGCTGGAGAACGCTTCGGCCTGGATGCCCGAGGTTTCCTTCAGCTTGAGCGCGGCTTCCTGCGCGATCGCGAGGCCGAGGCCGCGGCCGATCACGATCATGCGGTCGACGCCCTTCAGCTCGTTCACGGCGCGCGTCCAGTCGAGCTTGCCCGCGGCGCGCAGCGCGTCCGGAAGCGACTTCAGCGCGTTGAGCAATTCGACGTCGCGCTGAACGTGCGCGATCACGATCGCCGACAGCGACAGCATCGCGATATAGCTCTTGGTCGCGGCGACCGAAAGCTCCGGACCGGCGAGCAGCGGCAGGAAGTATTCGCACGCGCTTTCGAGCGGCGACCCGGCGACGTTGACGGCCGCGACCGTGAACGCGCCCGCGTCGCGCAGCGCCTGCATCGTGCCGACGAGATCGGGGCTCTTGCCCGATTGCGAGAACGCGACCGCGAGCTGGCCCGAGACGCGCAGCGGCGCCTGCTGCAACGTGGCGACGGACATCGGCAGCGACGCGACCGGCACGCCGATGCGGCTCATCGTCAGGCTTGCGAAATAACTGGCGGCGTGGTCGGAACTGCCGCGCGCGACCGTCAGCGCGACGTTGCGCGGCTGCTCCTTGAGCTTGTCCGCGAGCGCTTCGATGCGCGAGGTATCGGCGAGCTGGGCCGCGACGACATCCGCGGACTCCAGCGCCTCATTAAGCATATTCGACAATTGATTCTCCTTCGACATACGTGGCGGTCAGCTTGTGCTCCCGGTCGAGCACGACGAGATCGGCCCATGCGCCGCGCGCGATGCGGCCGCGGTCTTCGAGCCCGAGATAGTCGGCGGGGAAACGCGACAGGCGATTCGAGACGTCCGCGAGCGGAATGCCCAGCGAGACGAGATTGCGCAGCGCCTGATCCATCGTCAGGGTGCTGCCGGCGAGCGTGCCGTCCGCGAGACGCACGCCGCCCATGCATTTGGTCACGTGCTGGCTGCCGAGGCGATATTCGCCGTCGGGCATGCCGGCGGCCGACGTGCTGTCGGTCACGACGTAGAGACGCGGGATCGCGCGCATCGCGGCGCGGATGGCGCCCGGATGCACGTGCAGCAGATCGGGAATCAGCTCGGCGTACTCGGCATGCGCGAGCGCCGCGCCGACCATGCCGGGATCGCGGTGATGCAGCGGCGACATCGCGTTGAACAGGTGCGTGAAGCCGCGCGCGCCGTGCTTGAGCGCGTTGACGGCGTCGTCGTACGTGCCGAGCGAATGGCCGAGCTGCACGCGCACGCCGCGCGACGCCATGTCGGAAATGATGTCCAGATGCCCCGAGATTTCCGGCGCGATCGTGACGACGCGGATCGGCGCGAGTTCGAGGTATTTCAGCACTTCGTCGCGCACCGCGACGGCGGCCGCGTCGGGCTGCGCGCCGAGCTTGCCGGGATTGATGTACGGACCTTCGAGATGCACACCGAGCATGCGCGCGCCGTCTGTCGCGCGGCGTCGCGCCTGTTCGCCCAACCCCGCGACGACCTGCATGAGTTCGTCGCGCGGGGCGGTCATCGTGGTGGCGAGCAGGCTCGTCGTGCCGTGCTGCGCGTGCTGGCGTGTGACGGTGTCCGCCGCGTCGCCGCCTTCCATGATGTCGCGCCCGCCGCCGCCGTGCACGTGCAGATCGATGAAGCCGGGCAGGATGTACGGCGCGTCGTTGACGAGCGGATCGGCGATATGACCTTCGAGCGCCGTCACGCGGCCGTTCTCGAAGCGGACGGAACCGTAGATCCAGCCTTCGGTCGTGAGTATGTTTCCTTTCAGCATGAATGTCTCTGGAAGTACGCGATGCCTGATTGAGGTTCAGTGCCGTCCGCGCCATGCTGCGAGCAGGCTTTCGTTATGAAAGAAGCGAACGGCTTCCTTGGGTCCTCTCGTTCTCTTGTTTGCCCGGGTGATGCTTCGTTACGTCATGTGCGCCGGGCCGGCGCTGATCGGTGCTTCTTCCGCGACGTGAACGTGGTAATCGCGGTGTTTGCTGCCCGCAACGTTCGCTCGAGCCGGATCGAGTACGGCTTGCAACTACGTTCTCCGAGCATTCGCTGCAACCCGCCGGGCGAGAAAGCGCTGCATGTCAGGCGTCAAATCTTGCCTGCGATGCGGCATGAGACAGGTCTCTCCGACTGAGTGGAGCCCATTATATAACCAACATAATACCAGTCAATTACAACTACAGACTTGTTCGAAAACGAACAATTCTTAGCTTAATCAATGGCTTGAAGCGTATTTTATGAAGTGATTTGAAACATTTTGATCATCGGGACTTACCCGCATCTGCAGTCCAGTTGACGAATTGGTTCTTTATTTGCCTAATAATTCACTTTTCGGGCATTTTCGTATTCGCACGGTCGTTCTTCTTTGGCACAATGCATCCATTAATTCGGAATCACAATTAATTTCAACAAGACCAACTGAGAGACTGATACGATGGGCTGTCCTGATCCGAGCCGGGCCGTCGAGGCGGTGCGCCGCTTCAACCGTTTCTATGCGCGCCATACCGGCGCCCTCCACGAACGGCTTCACAAGAGCCACTTTTCCCTGACGGAAGTCCGGATCCTGCACGAGCTGGCGCAGGAGCGCGCCAGCACGGCCGCTGACTTATCGCGCAACCTCGGATTGGATACCGGTTATCTGAGCCGGTTGATCAACAACTTCCAGAAGCTCGGCCTCGTGATGCGACGAAAAAACGAGTCGGACGGTCGCGCGCATCTGTTGCGGATCACCCCCGAGGCGAAGGCGCAAGTCGATGAGATCGACCTGCACGTTTCCGCCGAGACGGCCATGCTGCTCAAGCGGCTGACGACCGCCGAGATCGATCAGCTATGCATGGCCATGGCAGACGTCGAGCGGCTCCTGTCGCCGGTTTATGGGGATGGCGAAACACGGCTGCGCGTGCCGCGCGGCGGGGACTTCGGCTGGATGATCGAGCGTCAGGCGCATCTTTGCCCGGGCGACAGGCCCAAGCTTTTCAACGAAGCCTGCGCGGCGAAAATGATTTCGGGCTTCCTCGCCGCCATGCAGGCGAATACGCCGCGCATCGCCTGCTGGATCGCGGAACAAGGCCAGGCCACACGCGTCGGTGCGGCGATCCTTACTGCGGAGTCTCAGAGTCAGGCGCGTATCGAACTACTGTTCGTCGAGCCTGGCGCGCGCCGGCGCGGGCTGGGCGAGCAGCTCGTCTCGGCTTGTGTGAACTTCGCGCACGGCGCGCGTTACGAGCAGATCGTCTGTCGCATGGACGAACCACTGGAAGACCTTTGCGCGCTGTTTCTCCGGACCGGTTTCTCTCCCGTGCAAGACGACACGGGCATCGTGTGGCACCGAGAGCTGGAACAGATCTGCGTGGATTGAGCGCGCGAAAAAAAGGCGTCCCGCAGGACGCCTTTTCGGATACCCAAGCAATCGTTCTCAGAACGACGGCACGACCGAGCCCTTGAACTCACTCTTGAGGAACTGGCGCACGTCTTCGGACTGATACGCCGCGACCAGCTTCTTCACCCACGGCTGATCCTTGTCCTTCGCGCGCACCGCGATCAGGTTCGCGTACGGGCTATGCACGTCCTCGAGCGCAATCGCGTCCTTGGTCGGTTGCAGTCCCGCCGCGAGCGCGAAGTTCGTGTTGATCGCAGCAGCGTCGACGTCGGCGAGCGTGCGCGGCAGTTGCGCGGCGTCGAGCTCGACGAGCTTGATCTTCTTCGGATTCTCAGCCACATCGAGCGCCGTCGCGTTGTTGCCGTTCGTGCCCGCGCCGGCCTTCAGCTTGATCACGCCTTGGGCCTGCAGCAGCAGGAGCGCGCGATTCTCATTCGAAGGATCGTTCGGCACCGCGACCTTCGCGCCCTGCGGCAGGTCCTTTAGCGATTTCAGCTTCTTCGAATAGACGCCGAGCGGCGATATATAGGTCAGACCGGCGTTCACGATCTTGTAGCCGCGCTGTTTGATCTGGCTGTCGAGATACGGCTGATGCTGAAAGCTGTTCGCATCGAGATCACCGGCGTCGAGCGCCGCGTTCGGCTGAACGTAATCGTTGAACTCGATCACTTTCACATTGAGGCCTTCGCGCTTCGCGACCTTCTGCACGACTTGCCAGATTTGCGCGTCGGGGCCGCTGATCGTGCCGACCTTGATCACCTTGTCATCGGCGTGAGCGGCGAAGCTGGTGAGAAATGCGGCGGACGCCGCCACGGCGGTTAGGGCTTTGAGCAAATTTCTGCGCTGCATGGTGTTCCTGTTTCGATGCGTTCTTGCTGGAGTTGCCTGATTCTTTCCGATCGATCATACGAACCGGGATGACGATCTTCGCACAGCTCTGGTGCGGCGGGTAAATACAGATTGCTCATGTCGATATCACCCCGGCACGGCGCGGATAGAATCGCTGCACGACGCCACACATATTCCTCGCGGAGGCAAGCAACATCATGTACGTGATCAATCTGCGATATACCGGCGCGCTCGCCGAGATCGATGACGCACTCGATGCGCATCGCGACTATCTCGAACACTATTTCGCGGCGGGCGTCTTCGTGCTCGCGGGGCCGAAAGTGCCGCGCGTAGGGGGCATCATCCTCGCCTCGGGCATCGAGCGCGAGCGGCTCGATGCGATCATCGCGGAAGACCCGTTCGCCGTGCAGGGACTCGCGCACTACGACATCATCGAGTTCAAGGCGACGCGGCTGGCGCCCGGTTTGAACCTGCCCGAGCCCGCGCTGGATAGCTGAAATGAAAAGTGGCCCGCCCGGGCCACTTTCGCGATCAGTCGATCAATAACTTCAGATCGTGAACCCACGGATCGACGCCCTGCCCGTCGCGTGCGAAGAGACGCAGCTTGCCGTCCTTGTCGAACACGTAGCTCGCGGCCGTGTGGTCCATCGTGTAATCGTCGGGCGTCTTGCCCGCCGACTTCGCGTAGTACACGCGGAAGTCCTTGGCGAGCTGTGCGAGCTGCGCGTCGCTTGCCGGCCGCAATCCGATATACGACGAGTTGAACGCCGCCACGTACTGACCCAACAGCTCGGGCGTGTCGCGCGCTGGGTCGACGGTCACCATCAGCACTTGCACATCCTTCGACTTGTCGCCGAGTTGCTGCATGGCCTGGGAGAGTTCGGCAAGCGTCGTCGGGCACACATCCGGACAATGCGTGTAGCCGAAGAACAGCACGACCGCCTTGCCCTTGAAGTCCGCCAGCGTGCGCGTCTTGCCGTGCGTGTCGGGCAAGGAGAAATCGCTGCCGAACTGTTTATTGCCGGTGATGTCGAGATTCTTGAAATTGGGCGCTTTCTCGCACGCCGAAAGCAGCGCCGCGAAAAACAGCAGCGCAAGTACGCGACGGATAACGGCCATCATGCGCCGATCACCGTGCGCACGTAATGATCGACGAGCAGCGCGCCGAACAGCAGCGACAGATACACGATCGAGTAACGGAAGGTCTTGCGCGCGAGGGCATCGGAATAGTCGCGATACATCTTCCACGCGTAACCGATAAAGCCGCCGCCGAGCGCGATCGCACTCGCCAGATACACCACGCCGCTCATGCCGGAGATATAGGGCATCAACGTGACCGCGAACAGAACGAGCGTGTACAGGAAGATGTTGAGCAGCGTGTACTTTTCGCCGTGGGTGACCGGCAGCATCGGCAGGCCGGCGTTTTCGTAGTCCTTGCGGCGATACAGCGCGAGCGCCCAGAAATGCGGCGGCGTCCACACGAAGATGATCAGCACGAGAATCCATGCGTCGCCGGGAACCGCGCCGGTGACGGCGGCCCAGCCGAGCGCCGGCGGCATTGCGCCGGACGCGCCGCCGATCACGATGTTCTGCGGCGTATAGGGCTTGAGCAGCAGCGTGTAGATCACCGCATAGCCGACGAACGTGGCGATGGTCAGCCACATCGTGAGCGGATTGGTGAACGTATAGAGCGTCCACATGCCGATACCGCCGAGCACGGCCGAGAACGTCAAAATCTGGGTCGGCGTGATCTGCCCGCGCGCGGACGGACGCCACGCGGTGCGGCGCATTTTCGCATCGACTTTCTGCTCGACGAGACAGTTGATCGCAAATGCCGCGCCGGCCAGCAACCAGATGCCGACGGCGCCGCCGATAAGCTTGTCCCACGGCACCATGCCGGGCGTGGAAAGGAACATGCCGATGACGGCGCAGAACACGGCGAGTTGCGTGACGCGCGGCTTCGTCAGCGCAAGATATTGCGAGACGCGGCTGCCAAGGGGGGAATGAAGTGTCGTGCTATCCATGGGAATGTGGAGTCACGCTGAAACGACGTCGCGCGCGGGAACTGCGGCGCGGCCGGGACGGCTGGAAGAGATTCGAAAGTTTAGCATAACGAGCAGCAGCAACAGGATCGCGGCCCCGCCGTTGTGCGCCACCGCGACCGGCAGCGGCCATTGCAGCACGATGTTCGACATGCCCGTCAGGAACTGGATCAGGATCATCAACAATACCCCGTTTGCCGGCTTGCGCAGCGATTCGAAACGTCGCAGCCGCGAGGCGAGCCACAGCAGATACAGCACGACGACGACCGCGAACATGCGATGCGTCCAGTGAATCGCGACGAGCGCGTCCTGCGAGATCACGTCGCCGTCGCCGGTCATGCCGAGCGCGCGCCACAGGTGAAAGCCGTGTTCGAAATTCATCGGCGGAATCCATTGGCCGTTGCACAGCGGAAAGTCCGTGCACGCGAGCACTGCGTAGTTCGTGCTGACCCAGCCGCCGAGCGCGATCTGCACGACGAGCAGCAGCAATCCGAATGCCGCGGCGGGCATCCAGCGCGCGGCGGCGGAATCGAGCGATGGAATCGGCGTCATGCGCGCGGCGAGCCATCCGAGCACGCCGAGCAGCGCGAGCCCGAGCAGCAAGTGCGTGGTGACGATCACCGGCTGCAACTTCAGCGTGACCGTCCATGCGCCGAACGCGCCTTGCAGCAGGATCAGCAGCAGAATGCCTGTCGGCCACCACGGCGAGACATGCAACGGGCGCTTCTTCACGCGCGCCGTCCACGCGATGATCACCTGCGCGATGATCAGCACGCCGATCGCCATCGCGAAATAGCGGTGCAGCATCTCGATCCACGCCTTCACCATGCTGACGGGGCCGGTGGGCATCGCCTGATAGGCGGCCGCGATCTGCGCATGCGCAATGAACGGCGACGACGTGCCGTAGCAACCGGGCCAGTCCGGGCAGCCGAGGCCGGAATCGGTGAGGCGCGTGAAGCCGCCGAACATGATGAGGTCGAGCGTCAGGAAGGTCGTCAGCCAGACGAGCTTTCTGAACTTGCCGTCATCGGCCTTCACCCAGACATATGAGAGCGGCAGCAGCGCGATGCAGATGCCGATCAGACCCAACTGCAGTAGAAACATGTTCTCTTACCTTCGACTGACTCGTTAGCCGATGCGCGACCACTTCAGCAGCTTCGCCAGATCGGCGTTGATCTTCTTCGGATCGGGATTCTTCGGGAAGCGCATCATCAGGTTGCCGTTCGGGTCGACGAGAAAGATGTGATCCGTGAGCTTCGTGCCGTCATCGACGGGCAGCCACGCGGCGATCGCCTTCTCGTCGGCGACGAGCATGCGCGTGTCGGGCTGCGGATACGCGGCCTTGATGACGTCGGAAACCGGCTTGTCATCGGTCCGCAGCCAGACGTTCACCACACGTTCGCGCTCGCCCGATTGCAGCACGCGCACCTGGCGCATGAAGTAAAGACGCGTCACGCATTGCTCGTCGCAGTCGCTGCCGTTGACCGTGATCATCAGCCACTTGCCTTCGAGCGACTTGAACGGCAGGCTCTGCCCCTTCTCATCGGTGATGACGAGTTGCGCCGGAATGGGCCGCTGCGGATCGATCAGCTTGCCATAGCTCGACGTGCCGCCCGCCGGTTTGAACACGTAATACATCAGATACGACGCGATCACCGGCGCGGCGCAGACGAGCGCAAGCAGAAGCAGCATCCAGCGGCCGCTGATCCAGGAGCCTTTCGAGGGCGTTCGTTGCCGCGTGCGAGTCTTGTCGGCGTCGGCGGTGTTGGAGCGTTGTGGTTGCATCGGTGAAAACGTATCTCTGTTCGGTTCGATCGCGCGCGGCGTGCGCGCTGCGGTGTTTCAGGCGTGGTTTTCGGCTTCGTCGTCGCGCGCTTCGACTTTCCTCGCGGCGCGGCGCGCGGCGTACAGGCCGAAAACGATCGCCGCGGCCGCCATGCCCCACCACTGGAGCATGTAACCGTAATTGCGCTCGACGCCGAGTGTCGGCGCGGGCCAGTCGCGCACGAGCCGGTCGCCGGTATCGCTCGTCTGTTGGATCACGAACGGCTGTAACGCGAGCCCGGTTTCCGCCGCGTACGCCTTGATATCCAGGTTCTGCCGGATCTCCTTGTGCGCCGCCGATCCGCCCTGCCCCAGCTCGAACGCCTGCGACGCATTCGCGCGCGCGATGCCCTTCAGGTCGACGACACCCTTCGGCGTCTCATACGGCACGATGCCCGTGCGGTCCGCCATGTTGCGCGGCAGCCATCCGCGATTCACGAGCACGTAGCCGCCGCCCTCGAGTTTAAGCGGCATCACGACATAAAAGCCTGGCTGATCGTTATACGGACGATTGTCCAGATACACGACGCGCTCCGGCATGAACTCGCCGCGCGCCTCGACGCGATGAAATTCGATGGACTTGAGCGGCAACGGTTCCACGCCGACCTGTTGCGCGGGCGCGTTTTCGAACGCGACGATTTGCGCGTTGAGCGCTTCCTTCTGATGCGCGCGATCGCGCTGCCAGAAGCCGAGACGCATGGTCACGGCGACGACGATCAGAATCAGGAGCGCGGGCCAGAAACGAATCTTCATGCTGCGAGCCTTATCGCCGACACCCGCATGGGCGCTGCACGGCACAATCGATCGGGTGAGATAATGAGACGATCCAATTTCATACTGCTCGCTGCGTTATCTGAGCAAAATCGCTGGCTGGTTTCATGCACATCATCGTTGCTATCGCATTCATCCTTATCATCGGCAGCCTGGGTTCGGCACTCTACTTCATGATGACCGACCGGGGCAGGACGAAGCGGATGGTGTGGTCGCTCGCCGCACGCGTCGGGCTGTCCATCTCCCTGTTCCTCTTCATCCTGTTCGCGCACTGGATGGGCTGGATTCAATCGACGGGCATTCCTATCGGACGATAACCCGCGACGCGGGTTCTCCCCCACGAGACGTATTGTCGCGCCGCGGCACTTCCGCAGCCTCGAAAACCGTTCCCGAAAACGACAACGCCGCCCCTGGAGACATCGAGGGCGGCGTGTTGATCACTGCTTCTTTGCTCTCGGACCGGCATCGCCGCCGGTCTTGCATCGCGGACGGCGCTTCGGCCGCCCGCCTGCGATTTTCGCTTACAGCCAGTACACGACGACGTACAGACCCAGCCACACCACGTCGACGAAGTGCCAGTACCACGCGGCGCCCTCGAACGCGAAGTGGTGATCCGCCGTGAAGTGCCCGCGTATGAGACGAACCATCACGACCGCCAGCATCGTGCCGCCCAGGAACACGTGGAAGCCGTGGAAGCCGGTCAGCAGGAAGAACGTCGAGCCGTACACGCCGGAAGCAAGCGTGAGGTTCAGTTCGTTGTACGCGTGGAAATACTCGTAGCCCTGGCAGAACAGGAAGATGATGCCGAGGAGCACGGTCGCGCCCAGCCAGATGATCGCCTTCTTGCGATGATCTTCACGCAGCGCGTGGTGCGCCACCGTCAGCGTCGCGCCGGACGACAGCAGCAGCGCCGTGTTGATGGTCGGCAGGGGCCACGGCACCATCGCGCGGAAATGCGGCACGAGCGCGGCGGGACCGTTGTTCGGCCACACGGCGGTGAAGTCCGGCCAGATCAGCTTGTAGTCGAGGCTGCCGAGCTGGTGCATGGCGATGGCGCGCGCGTAGAACAGCGCGCCGAAGAACGCACCGAAGAACATCACTTCGGAGAAGATGAACCAGCTCATGCTCCAGCGGTACGACACATCGACGCGCTTGCCGTACATGCCGCCTTCGGATTCGGAGATCGCGTCGCCGAACCAGTGCCACAGCACGAACAGCACGAACAGCAGACCGATGAACGTGCCAGCCGGCCCGAAGCTATGGCCGTTCACCCACGACGCCAGCGAGGCCAGCATGATCAGCAGGCCGGATGCAGCCATCACCGGATGCCGCGACGGATGCGGCACGAAATAATACGGGCTCTCGTTTTGACCGCTCATTGTTGATTCTCCACTTCGATCCAGTTGCTTGAATTTTCTTTTGACGCCGCGCGTCCGACCCTCGACACGCCCGGCGTTCCGTCTATCCCACTACCGCGCGCACGACCAGCAGCAACACGACGATGAACAGCACCGCGCCGATGACGCCCGCCGCGATCAGATGCAGCGGGTTCAGCTGCGCCGCATCGCTTTCCAGATCGGCGCGGCGGCGCACGCCGAAAAACGACCAGAACACCGCCTTCAGGAGCTTCAGGAAACCGCCCTTGTTCGACGAGTCCGCGCTCATGGCCGTCATGATCCCTTCGCCACCGATTTCGGCGCGTTCAATTCGAAGAACGTGTACGACAGCGTGATCGTCTTCACATCCTTCGGCAGCTTCGGGTCGACGACGAACACGACCGGCATGCGCTTGGTTTCGTTCGGCGCGAGCGTCTGCTGGGTAAAGCAGAAGCATTCGATCTTCTTGAAGTACTCGGTGGCCTGCTTCGGCGCGTAGCTCGGGATCGCCTGCGCGTTGACCGTGCGATTCTGCTCGTTGGTCACGTCGTACATCACCGTCATCACTTCGCCGGGGTGAATATCCAGCGTGTTCTGCTCCGGCTTGAACTGCAGCGGGCCGCGCGCGTTCGCATCGAATTCGATCGAGATCGTGCGGCTTATGTCGACCTGCGTGTTCTTCGCCTCGCGCGCGCCGACATCGCGTTGCACGAGGTTGTTGATGCCGGTGATCTGACAGATCGCGCGGTACATGGGCACGAGCGCGAAGCCGAAGCCGAACATCAGCGCGGCCACGACGAAGAGCTTCACCAGCATCGACCGGTTGAACGACCGGTCGACATGCGAATTTTCCTGCTGAGTGGACACTTGTCTTTCCTACCCTCGCGACAACAGGTATTGCCTGACGACGATACCCAGAAAGAAGACGGCGGCAACCAACACCATGATGATTCCGAGCCGCTTGTTGCCCGCGCGGATTTCCTCGGGCGTGCGTCTTTTTTGTGGATTCGGGGCCATGCTTTGTCTGTTATGCCGGGCTGCGAGGCTTCGGCTTTCGAAGCCTCGCAGTGCCATCGAACTCGTTACTCAACCGTCGGCGGATTCTCGAACGTATGGAACGGTGCCGGGCTCGGCACGGTCCATTCGAGGCCTTCCGCGCCATCCCACGGCTTGTCGCCGGCCTTCTCCAGCTCGCCGCCGCCACGATACGCCGGCAGCGCGACTGCGAACAGGAAGTACACCTGCGAGAGGCCGAAGCCGAACGCGCCGATCGTCGCGATCTGGTTGAAGTCGGTGAACTGCGCCGGGTAGTCCGCATAGCGGCGCGGCATGCCCGCGAGACCCAGGAAGTGCATCGGGAAGAACGTGACGTTGAAGGTGATCATCGACGCCCAGAAGTGGATCTTCCCGCGCATTTCGTTGTACATCCAGCCGGTCCACTTCGGCGACCAGTAGTACCAGCCCGCGAACAACGCGAAGAGCGAGCCCGCCACCAGCACGTAGTGGAAGTGCGCCACCACGTAGTACGTGCCGTGCATCTGGATGTCGAGCGGCGCCATCGACAGGATCAGGCCCGTGAAGCCGCCCATCGTGAACACGAACAGGAAGCCGATCGCGAAGAGCATCGGGGTTTCGAACGTCAGCGCGCCGCGCCACATCGTCGCCACCCAGTTGAACACCTTCACGCCCGTCGGCACGGCGATCAGCATCGTCGCGTACATGAAGAAGAGCTGGCCCGTCACCGGCATGCCGGTCGCGAACATATGGTGCGCCCACACCATGAACGACAGAATCGCGATCGATGCGGTTGCGTACACCATCGAGCTATAGCCGAACAGCGGCTTGCGCGAGAACGCCGGGATCACCTGCGACACGATCCCGAACGCCGGCAAGATCATGATGTACACCTCGGGGTGACCGAAGAACCAGAAGATGTGCTGGTACATGACCGGATCGCCGCCGCCCGCCGCGTTGAAGAACGACGTGCCGAAGTGACGGTCGAACAGCACCATCGTGATCGCGCCTGCCAGAACCGGCATCACGGCGATCAGCAGGTACGCGGTGATGAGCCACGTCCACGCGAACATCGGCATCTTCATGAGCGTCATGCCCGGTGCGCGCATGTTCAGAATCGTCACGACGATGTTGATGCCGCCCATGATCGACGACGCACCCATGATGTGGACCGCGAAGATCGCGAAGTCCATGCCCGGGCCCATCTGCGTGGAAAGCGGCGCGTAGAGCGTCCAGCCCGCGGCGGTTGCGCCGCCCGGCACGAAGAACGAGCCGACGAGCAGCACAGCCGCGACCGGCAACAGCCAGAAGCTGAAGTTGTTCATCCGCGCGAACGCCATGTCCGATGCGCCGATCTGCAGCGGCACCATCCAGTTCGCGAAACCGACGAACGCCGGCATGATCGCGCCGAACACCATGATGAGGCCGTGCATGGTGGTCAGCTGATTGAAGAACTCGGGACGCATGATCTGCAGGCCCGGCTCGAACAGCTCGGCACGGATGCCGAGCGCCATCACGCCTCCGGAGAGGAACATGATGAAGGAGAACAACAGGTACAGCGTACCGATGTCCTTGTGGTTGGTGGCGAAGAGCCACCGGCGCCAGCCATGCGGCGTCTCGTGCGCATGGTCGTGCGCGTGGTCGTGACCTGCGCCTACATCGTGTCCGATGCTAGACATGACAATCATCTCCTAAAGCGAATACTCGGGGCACTTGGCAATGACGCGTGGCTTTCCGTTGCTGTCGAGGCGAAGGAAAGCGCACGCCAGGCACGTCAAGCAGCCGGACTGATTTCAACGCGGCGGGCTTCCTTGTTGTCGGCGCCGCCCGTGATGGATTCCGGTTTCTTCAACACGATGCGGTCTTCCGACACGCCCGCGGCCTTCAACGCGTCGCGAACCGCTTGTGCGCGCTTCTTGGCGAGCTCGGCGTTCAGGTCGGCGCCGCCGGTCGCATCCGTGAAGCCCGACAATGCGAGCTTCGCGTCAGGATGCGCCTTGGCGTAGGCCGCTGCGGCGTCGACCGCGGTTTTCGCGTCGGCGGGCAGCGTGTCCTTGCCCGTCTCGAAGTAGATGCTGGCGGGCAGGCCGGCGGCTTGCGGCGCCTGAGCGCCCGGCGCGCTCGCTTCCGCTGCCGCGGGCGCTGCGCTCGCCGCCTCGGGTGCCGGCGCCGCCGCCTTCTGGCCGCCGCCTTCGGGCATCTTGCCCGCTTTGGCGTCGATCACCTGCTTCGGTTGCAGCAGGTCGCCGGTGTGGTTGCTCCAGTTGTTGCGCTCGAACGTGACGACCGATGCGATTTCGACGTCGTTCAGCACGCCCTGCCACGGCGGCATCGCGCCCTTGCCGTGCAGCACGATGTTCAGATGCTCGGCGATCGAGCCGTTCGCGATCTTCGAGCCGTCGATGGCCGGGAACTGGCCCGCGCCCTTGCCGGTCGGCTGGTGGCAGACCGCGCAGTTCGACGTGTAGACCTGCTGGCCACGCGCCATCAGCTCGTCCTTCGTGTAGGTCTTGAGGGGATCGTCGGCGCCTGCGGCCATCTTCTTCTTTTGCGCGTCGACCCACTTCGCGTAGTCGTCAGCCGACAGCACTTCGACGACCACCGGCATGTACGCGTGCTCCTTGCCGCACAGTTCCGTACAGAAGCCGCGATACGTGCCGACCTTCTCCGCCTTGAACCAGGTATCGCGCACGAAGCCCGGAATCGCGTCCTGCTTCACGCCGAACGCCGGGATGTACCACGAGTGCACGACGTCGTTCGCCGTGGTGATCACGCGGATCTTCTTGTCGACCGGCACGACGAGCGGATTGTCGACTTCCTGGAGATACAGGTTGGAGATCGGTTTCTGGCCGTTCACTTCGCTGCGCGGCGTGGAGAGCGTCGACAGGAAGCTGATGCCCTCGCCCGGACCCTTCACGTAGTCGTAGCCCCACTTCCACTGATAGCCGGTGACCTTGACGGTGAGGTCGGCGTTGGACGTGTCCTTCATCGCGACGACGGCCTTGGTGGCCGGCAGCGCCATCAGGATGACGATGATGAACGGCACGATCGTCCAGATGATTTCGACCGTGGTGCTTTCGTGGAAGTTGGCCGGCTTGAAGCCCTTCGACTTGCGATGCTTGAAGAGCGAATAGAACATCACCCCGAACACGCCGATGAAAATGACGGTACAGATGATGAGCATGAAGATATGGAGGCCGTAGAGCTCCTCGGCGATCTTCGTCACAGGCTGCTGGAAGTTGATCTCGTTCACACGAGGACCGCCAGGACTGTCGGTGACCGCCAGGGCTACGCCGGCGTTGAGCAGTGCGCCTGCCGCCAGCACGCCCGAGAGGGCTCGCTTGATTGTTTTCATAGCATCCTTACCCAAATTTTCCATTCAAACCCTCGACCCCCCGTTGCATCGCGCGGCTGCCGGCTCCTCTCAGAGACGTCTCAGCGACGCCTGTAACTCGGCTGCGAATTGCTCCCGACGATGCTGTGCAAGGTGTTGTCCGATTTTCACCGACTGACCGCGCGATACGATCGTGAGCGGCTCTCTCGGCGTCGCGCCCGCTTCGACCCGCACCCAGCGCGGGTTGAATTCGAACTGCGTCAGCACTTCGGCGTTCATCTGTTCGATCAACAACCGGTTTTGATACAGCCGGATTCGTTCGTAGTCGACGGCATGGCGCGCATAAATCACGAACGCGATGCCCACGACCGCCAACTCGACTCCGGTGAACGGCAGCACCAGCCAGGCGCCGTTCAGAAACAGCGGCGTTGCGATTGCCAGCGAAAACAGCGCAAGCGACAGATAGAAGCCCACGAACTGACGCGGCGAGACCGAGCAGTTTCGCTTCATCAGCCAGTCCTTGATGACCGGCTCGGACTCCGTCAGCGTATGGCTGGCCTGCATCGCTGCCTCCATCAATCCGCATGCAATCACATACATTTGCTCGGATTTCGCCCAAATTTGTGTCAGTCCGGGCGACAAACTGACGCATTATAGGCGTCTTAAACGGCATCCACAAGCAAGGGTCGTAACCTCGCAGAGCCAAGCGCCACAAGCTTCTGCGCCTTTTTGACGCACCTTTTTGTGCGCTTTTTCCACGCAAATTTCAGACATAACGGGCGCCCACTTTACCGCGTCACCGTTTCGGTTTTGAGCCTCGTCCGATATCTTCCAGCCGCACGATGCCGTGCCCTTCTGCCGTCGTGCGCGGCACCGCCTTCCATGCGTGGCCGTAGATCACTTCGAATGTCAGCGGAATCGTGCCGTCCTCGCGGCGCAAGGCTTCGAGGGCGCCGTGAACCGCGCCGCGCAACGCCTTCTGGTCCGCGCGGCCTGCTTCGAACGCGCGCCCGAACGGATACGCGCCCCAGCGCGTCACGTCGGCGAACAGCGATTCGGGCGATTTGTACGTGATGGTCAGGACTTCCTGATCCATCACCGGAATTTCGAAGCCGCTTTCGACCAGCATGTCGCCGAGATCGTGCATGTCGACGAAATCGATCGCGTGCGACACGGGCGCGAGCCCGAGCGTGCGCTCGGCTTCGCGGTATGCGGCCCGGAGCTCGCGCAAGGTATCGGGGCCGAACGTGCTGAACATCAGAAGGCCATTCACCTTCAGCACGCGCTGCCACTCAGGGAAAACGAGGTCGGGACGCGCGTGCCAGTGCAACGCGAGGTTCGACCACAGCAATTCGAATGCGCCCGATGCGAACGGCAGCGCGGAAAAATCCGCCTGCGCGAGCTGCGGGCCGCGTGCGCCGAATGCTTTCGCGAGCGTCGACGGAAGAAAGCGGCGCCAGCCCGCGCTGTCGGTGTCCGCGGATTCGGCGGCGCGGGCGCGCGCGAGCATCGCGGACGAAATGTCGACGCCGGTCACCGACGCCTCCGCAAAACGCTCCCGCAGACCGCCCAGATCCGCCCCCGCGCCGCACGCCGCATCGAGGACGCGCACCGGCGCGACCTTGATGTATTCGAGCCGCTCGCGCATGCGTCCGGCGATTTCGCGCGGCAGGAACGCGACTTCGTCGAAGGCGGCGGCGCGTTCGTCGAAGATCTCGCGCAAACGGCGCGGATCATAGGCCGGACGGCTAGTTTTAGGGGATGTCGGGGACATGGCGATCTATTTGCGAAGAGTGCGAAGTATACTCGGTCGTCTTGAAAACAACCCATGCGAAGTGCTGATACGAGGCATAAACGCGTCGTGAGGCGCAACAAGTGCGTGTGTTTAGCGCTTCGAGCCGTCAGTTTCCCGATCCCGTCGTCATGAAAGCCGACAGCATCCGTTTTCCGTTCCGAACACCCGTGGCAGTGCGCGTTCGCGGATTCGCGGCGGCGGCGCAACGCCTCGCCGCGCTCGCGCTACCGGGCCAGTGCGCGTTGTGCGGCAATTTGTCGCAAGGACTGCTGTGCGGCGGCTGCGATGCGCAGTACTGGAACGAACCGCGTCTGCGCTGCGCCACGTGCGCGCTGCCGCTGGCCGCGTCGTATCTGAGACGCGACCGCGACGACACGCGCGCGCACTGCGCCGCCTGCCTCGAATCGCCGCCCGCTTTCAACGATACACTCGCGCTCGCCGACTATCGCGCGCCGCTCGATGCACTCGCCGTCGAGCTGAAGTTTCGCGCGCGGCTCGCGGCGGGCGAAACATTCGCGCGGCATTTGCATGCGCTTTTCGAGGACAGCGATCTGCCCGCACCCGACGTGATCGTGCCGGTGCCGCTGTCCCGCCCGCGGCTCGTCGCGCGCGGCTATAACCAGGCGTGGGCGATCGCGCGCCCGCTTGCGCGGCTGATGGGCGTGCGCAGCGATGCATCGATCGTCTCGCGGGTGCGGCATACGTCGGCGCAATCGCGGCTCGATCAGGAAGCGCGCCGCCGCAACGTCGCGAGCGCGTTCGCCGTTTCGGGCGATGTGCGCGGCAGGCATATCGGCGTCGTCGATGACGTAATGACCTCTGGCGCGACCCTCGACGCCCTCGCCCGCACGCTCAAGCTTGCCGGCGCGCGTCGCGTCACCAACTTCGTGGCGCTGCGTACGCCGAAAGATTAATCCCCTTCTTCACAAGCAATCCATGTTCAACGTCGTACTCGTCGAACCCGAAATTCCGCCGAACACCGGCAACGTGATCCGCCTGTGCGCGAACACAGGCGCGCGGCTGCATCTGATCGAGCCGCTCGGCTTTCCCCTCGACGATGCGAAGATGCGCCGCGCCGGCCTCGACTATCACGAGTACGCCGAAATGAATGTGCATGCGAACTGGGATGCCTTCGTCGCGAAGGAAGCGCCGGATGCCACGCGGATGTTCGCGTTCACGACGCGCGGCTCGACGCCGTTCTTCGATCACGCGTTCAGGCCCGGCGACTGGTTCGTGTTCGGCGCCGAGACGCGCGGCCTCGCGCCGGAATTGCTGGAGCGCTTTCCGACCGAACAGCGCGTGCGCCTGCCGATGCGGCCGGGCAATCGCAGCCTGAATCTGTCGAATACGGTGGCGATCGTGACGTTCGAAGCGTGGCGTCAGACCGGCTTCGAAGGTGGCGCTTAAGGTTTGATTGCCTCGAGCTCGGCGCGATAGAGCGCGAGCATGTCTTCCTGAAAGCACGCGAAGATGACGTGCTTCACGGCCGGCGTAGAAGGCAAGGTTTCGACGACCGTGCGAACCGCGATTTGCACGGCCTGCTCAGGCGGAAAGTGATAGATGCCGCAACTGATCGCGGGAAACGCGATCGACTTGCAGTGCGCTTCGTCGGCAAGTTCGAGCGAGCGCCGATAACAACTCGCGAGCAATTCAGGCTCGTTCTTCTTGCCGCCGCTCCAGCGCGGACCGACCGCGTGAATCACGTGACGCGCCGGAAGGCCGTAGCCGCCGGTGATCTTCGCATCGCCGGTTTCACAGCCGCCGAGCGTCTCGCACTCGCGCAGCAGTTCTTTCCCCGCCTTGCGATGAATCGCGCCATCGACGCCGCCGCCGCCGAGCAGCGATTTGTTCGCCGCATTGACGATGGCGTCGACTTTCAGCGTGGTGATATCGACGACCTGAGCTTCGAGCTGAACCATCGCGCACCTCCGATTCGACGACGCGGTTACTCGGCCTTCGAGTCCCGGCTGAGCAACGCCTGCACGGCATCGCGCGGCGCCACGTTATCGAAGAGCACGCGGCATACCGCCTGCGTGATCGGCATCTCGATGCCGTGCGTTTGCGCAATGCCGAGCACGGCGCGCGCGCAACGCACGCCCTCCGCGACATGCCCGAGCGCCGCGAGAATCTCGTCGAGCGTGCGTCCCGTCGCGAGCTGCTTTCCGACGGTGCGGTTGCGCGACAGATCGCCCGTTGCGGTGAGGATGAGATCGCCCAGACCGGTCAGTCCGGTGAACGTCTCCGCGCGCCCACCGAGCGCGACGCCCAGACGCGACATCTCCGCGAGCCCCCGCGTGATCAGCGCCGCGCGCGCGTTGAGGCCGAGGCCGAGGCCGTCGGAGATGCCCGTTGCGATGGCGAGCACGTTTTTCACCGCGCCGCCCACTTCGACGCCGATCACGTCGTCGCCGGTATAGATGCGCATCGCGCCGTGATGGAACGCCGCGACCGTGCGCGCGGCCAGTTCCGCCGACGCGCTCGCCACCGTCAGCGCGACGGGCAAGCCCTGCCCTACTTCGCGCGCGAAGCTCGGGCCGGACAACGTGCCGTTGCTGCGATGCTCGGGCAGTTCGGCCGCGACGACTTCATTGGGCAGGCATTGCGTATCGGCCTCGAAGCCTTTGCAAAGCCAGACGATATGCGCCGGCACGATGCCGGACTGCCGCATCGAACGGCACAGCGCGCGCAAGCCGGCGACGGGTGTCGCGACGACACACAGCGCGTCGTCCGCCGCCGCGTGCGCGAGCGCCGCGTTGAAATCCGCATCGAAGTGAAGCGCGTGAGGCAACGCCACGCCTTCGAGATAGCGTGTGTTTTCGTGCGTGCGGGAAAGGGATTCGATGAGCGCGGCGTCGCGCGCCCAGAGCTTCGTGTCGTGCCGGGTTGCGAGGTGGCCCGCAAGTGCGGTGCCCCACGCGCCGGCGCCGAGAACGGCTGCTTTCATGCTCGGCTCCGGTCGGCAGAGTCAGAGAGGTTAGTGCGTCGCGCCGTTGCCCGCGCCTTCCTGCGCGCCCGCGAGCTGAGCCACGCGTTGCTCGTACAGCGCCTGGAAGTTGATTTCCGCGAGGTGGATCGGCGGGAAACCGGCGCGCGTGATCGCGTCGGCAATGTTCGAGCGCAGATACGGGAACAGGATGGTCGGGCACGCGATGCCGACGAGCGGATCGATCTGCTCGGCCGGAATGTTGCGGATATCGAAAATGCCAGCCTGCTTCGCTTCGATCAGGAACGCGACCTTGCTCGCGACCTTCGCCGTGACGGTGCCCGTGACCAGCACTTCGAAAACGCTCTCGGCGAGGCGGTCGGCCTTGACGTCGACTTCGACCTCCACCGACGGCATTTCCTGCTCGAGGAAGATGGCGGGCGAATTCGGCTGCTCGAGCGACATGTCCTTCAGGTAGATGCGCTGGATGTTGAAGAACGGCTGGTTGTTTTCGTCGGACATGTTGATTCCCTAGGTAATTCGATATGCGTCGCGCAAATTCGCGTGAATCGTGCGCGGCGCGTGTGTCTTCAGGCGTTGTCGAGCAGCGGCACGAGGCCGCCCTTGCGGTCGAGTGCGGACAGATCGTCGTAGCCGCCGACATGCGTATCGCCGATATAAACCTGCGGCACGGTGCGCCGGCCCGTGCGCGTCATCATTTCCTCGCGCCGGCCCGGTTCACGGTCGATCAGGATCTTCTCGATCGCTTCGACCCCGCGGGACTTTAAAAGACGTTCGGCCATCTGGCAATACGGGCACACGACGGTGCTGTACATCACGACTTTCTTCACTTGACTGCTCCTTGTTTCACCACCGGCATGCCGGCTTTTTGCCAGGCGTCCACTCCGCCCTGCAAAACGTGGACCTCGGCGTAACCCGCCTCGGACACGGTGCGGCTAGCACGCTGCGATTCTTGACCAGTTTGGCAAACCAGCACGACTGGATTGCTCTTATTCTTCGCGATCTGGCCAATTTTTGCTTGGAGCTCCGCCAGTTCGACATTGCGTGCCGATGGCAGGTGACCCTTCGCGAATTCCGCGGCGGACCGCAGATCCACGACCACGGCATTGCGACGGTTGATGAGCGTGGTGGCTTCGGCAGCGGAGATTCCGCCGCGCCCGCGCCGCGTGATGGCGGGCCACAGGAGCAGCGCGCCGGAAACGAGCGCGATGACGATGAGTGCGATGTTCTGGTATTCAGTGAAAAACTTCACGTCGAGGGCCGCCGAAATGTAGAAGGAAAGGAAGAAAGAGAAATGAGGGCAATCGGGGCATTATAAAATAACCGTTTCCCGCGATGGCCTCCGCCGTCCGGCTGATGGCGACGCCCCGCGCGCGCAGGCAGGATGACGGGGACGCGATCGGCGCACCCGCTTTTCCAACTGACCGACCGACATCATGTACAAGCTAGTGCTCATCCGCCACGGCGAATCGACGTGGAACAAGGAAAACCGCTTCACCGGCTGGGTCGATGTCGACCTGACCGAACAGGGCAACCGCGAAGCGCGCCAGGCCGGCGTGCTCCTGAAGGAAGCCGGCTACAAATTCGACATCGCCTACACGTCGGTGCTGAAGCGCGCGATCCGCACGCTGTGGCACGTGCAGGACGAAATGGACCAGATGTACATTCCGGTCGTGCATTCGTGGCGCCTGAACGAGCGTCACTACGGCGCGCTCGCGGGCCTGAACAAGGCCGAAACCGCGAAAAAGTACGGCGACGACCAGGTGCTCGTCTGGCGCCGCAGCTACGACACGCCGCCGCCCGCGCTCGAGCCGGGCGACGAGCGCGCGTCGTACAACGATCCGCGCTACGCGAAGGTGCCGCGCGAGCAGTTGCCGCTCACCGAGTGCCTGAAGGACACCGTCGCGCGCGTGCTGCCCGTCTGGAACGAATCGATCGCGCCGGCCATCAAGTCGGGCAAGCAGGTCGTGATCTCCGCGCACGGCAATTCGATCCGCGCGCTCGTGAAGTATCTGGACAATATTTCCGATGACGACATCGTCGGGCTGAACATCCCGAACGGCGTGCCGCTCGTGTACGAGCTCGATGAAAACCTGAAGCCCATCAAGCACTACTATCTGGGCGATCCGGAAGCGATCGCGGCGGCGCAGGCCGCTGTCGCCAAGCAGGGCAAGGCGGGCTGATGCTCCGCGCGGGCCGGGCGGCGTCCGGTCCGCGAAGCGTTTTTTGCCTGACGAGGGCGCCGCATCCCGGCGCCCTCGTCGCGTATGGCGCGCGGCTGACGACGCTCCGGCAGCATCGACAGAATCGCATTGAAACGTGCGCAAGCCTACGCTCGGAGGGATTGAAACCTCAGGCATTTAAGTTGCGTTTAAGTCGTCAATCAAGGTGAGAAGGTATACTGGCCCGTCACCTACGATGCAGCCCATTCGATTCCGACCGCACTCCTCTATGCGAAAGAACCTGAAAAACTTCGGCCTGATCGCCGTCGGCGTTACGGCCGGCGCTCTGGCAACCTTGCAAATTTCCGCATCCGCACAGCAAGCCGCATCAACGCCTCTGCCGCTGGAGCAACTGCGGCTGTTCGCCGAAGTCTTCGGGCAAATCAAGCACGAATACGTCGAGCCGGTCGACGATAAAAAGCTCCTCACCGCCGCCATCAAGGGCATGGTGTCGAGCCTCGATCCGCACTCGTCCTACCTCGACAAGACCGATTACGAAGAGCTGCAGGAACAGACCAAGGGCCGTTTCGCGGGTCTCGGCATCGAAATTTCCTCGGAAGACGGGCTCATCAAGGTCATCTCGCCGATCGAAGACACCCCCGCGTTCCGCGCCGGCATCCGTCCCGGCGACCTCATCACGCGCATCAACGACAAGCCGGTGCGCGGCATGACGCTCGATAAAGCCGTGAAGCAGATGCGCGGCGAGCCGGGCACGAAGGTCACGCTCACGATCTTCCGCAAGAGCGACGACCGCACCTTCCCGCTCACCGTCACGCGCGCCGTGATCCGCGTGCAGTCCGTGAAGATGAAGGTGCCGGAGCCGGGCTACGGCTATATCCGCATCACGAGCTTCCAGGAGCGCACGGTGCCGGATCTCGCCGCGAAGCTGCAGGATCTCGCGCGCCAGCAGCCGAACCTGAAGGGCCTCGTGCTCGACCTGCGCAACAACGGCGGCGGCCTCCTGCAGAGCGCGGTCGGCGTCGCGGGCGCATTCCTGCCGGACAACGCGGTCGTCGTGTCGACCAACGGACAGATCGCGGATGCGAAGCAGACCTTCCGCGACACCTACGACAACTACCGCCTGCCGTCCTTCGATTCCGATCCGCTGAAGAGCGTGCCGGAGATCTTCAAGAAGGTGCCGATGGTCGTGCTGACCAACGCTTACTCGGCCTCCGCTTCGGAAATCGTCGCGGGCGCGCTGCAGGATCATCATCGCGCGCTGATCGTCGGCAAGACCACGTTCGGCAAGGGCTCGGTGCAAACCGTCCGCCCGATGACCGCCGACACCGCGCTGCGCCTGACGACGGCCTACTACTACACGCCTAGCGGCAAGTCGATCCAGAACCAGGGCGTGCGCCCGGACGTGCCGGTCGATCAATACGCGGACGGCGATCCGGACGACGCGCTCGTCACGCGCGAAGTGGACTACTCGAACCACCTCGCGAACACGCAGGATCCGAACGAGAAGAAGGAGCAGGAGCAGCGCGAGCAGGATCGCCTCGAGCAACTGCGCATTCTGGAAGAGCAGAACGACAAGAAGACGCCCGAGCAGCGCCGCAAGGACCGCGAGCGCAAGCCGGTCGAATTCGGCAGCTCGGAAGACTTCATGCTTCAGCAGGGTCTGAACAAGCTCGAAGGCAAGCAGGTCGTCGAGTCGAAGTCGTACAGCGAACGCAAGCTCGCGCAGAACAAGCCGCCGCGCTCGGCATCCGCGCCGGTCGTCGCGCCTCCGGCGCTGCCGGCCACGCCGGGCTCGTCGCCGGCGTCGGGCGCGCAGCCGGCTTCGTCGCCGACCGCGCAGCAGCAATCGAGGTAATTTTCCGGTAGTCCTTTCCGACAAAGGCTTCGCGGCATGATGCTGCGAAGCCTTTTCTCTTTTGCGCGCTTAGAATGCTTCGTTCGAGCAAGCCGATTCTTTCCGCGATGAACGACGATCAACTCCTTCGCTATTCCCGCCATATCCTCGTCGATGAAATCGGCATCGAGGCGCAGCAGCGCTTTCTCGATGCCCACGCGATCATCGTCGGCGCGGGCGGTCTCGGCGCGCCCGCCGCCATGTATCTCGCGGCGGCGGGCGTCGGCAAGATCACGCTGGTCGACGCCGATACCGTCGATCTCACGAATCTCCAGCGGCAGATCGTGCACATGACGCGATCGGTCGGCGCGCCCAAGGTGGACTCGGCGCGTGAGACGTTGAACGCGCTGAATCCCGATGTCGAAGTCATCGCGGTAAACGCGCGCGCCGACGCCGAATGGCTCGACACCAACGTGCCCGGCAAATCCGTCGTGCTCGATTGCAGCGACAACTTCGCGACCCGCCACGCGATCAACGCGGCGTGCGTCGCGCACGGCGTGCCGCTCGTGTCGGGCGCGGCCTTGCGCTTCGACGGCCAGATCAGCACGTTCGACTTCCGCGCGCCGGACTCGCCCTGCTACGCGTGCGTGTTTCCGCCGGATCAGCCTTTCGAGGAAGTCGCCTGCGCGACGATGGGCGTGTTCGCGCCGACCGTCGGCATCATCGGCGCGATGCAGGCGGCGGAGGCGTTACGCGTGATCGGCGGATTCGGCGCAACGCTCGCGGGCCGCCTGATGATGCTCGACTCGCTGCGCATGGAATGGAACACGATGAAGATCGCGCGCCAACCGGATTGCCCGATCTGCGGCGCGCGTCATTCGAGCTGACTCAGATTTTCTGCAATGCCGTCAGCGCGGCCTGCAACTCGGCGGGCTCGTAAGCGGCGAGCACGTCGGCGACCGGCTTTTCGAAAGCCTTCAGATTCGAGCGCAGGATTTCCTGCTTCACGACGAGCAACTGGCTCGGATGCATCGAGAACTCGGTGAGCCCGAGCCCGAGCAGGAGACGTGTGACGGCCGGATCGCCCGCCATTTCCCCGCACACCGACACCGGCACGCCCGCGCGCTTCGCCTCGCGCAGCGTGAACGCGATCAGGTTCAGCACCGCCGGATGCAGCGGATCGTACAGATGCGCGACGGCGTTATCGGCGCGATCGATCGCGAGCGTGTACTGGATCAGGTCGTTCGTGCCGATCGAGAGAAAGTCGAGACGCGAGAGGAACAGCCGCACCGCGATGGCCGCGGCGGGAATCTCGATCATCGCGCCGACCTGAATCTGGCGGTCGTACGCCACACCTTCCTCATCCAGTTGACGCTTCGCCTCGCGGATCAGATCGAGCGTCTGATCGATTTCCTGCGCGTGCGCGAGCATCGGAATCAGGATCTTGGTCGAACCGAACGCCGACGCGCGCAGGATCGCGCGCAGCTGCGTGATGAACATCTGCGGCTCGGACAGGCTCCAGCGGATCGCGCGCAAACCGAGCGCGGGATTCGGCGCGGTCTCGTAGCCGTCGCCGCCGCCCATCGAATCGAGCGGCTTGTCGGCGCCGACGTCGATCGTGCGGATCGTCACCGGCTTGCCGTTCATCAGCTCGACGGCGCGCTTGTACGCCTCGAACTGCTCCTCTTCCTCCGGCAGCTGATCCTTGTGATTCATGAAGAGGAACTCGGTGCGGAACAGGCCGACGCCCATCGCGCCCGCTTCGACCGCGACTTGCGCGTCTTCCGGCAACTCGATGTTCGCGCACAATTCGATCTTCGTGCCGCAGAGCGTCTGCGTCGGCGAGAACTTGAGGCGCTGGAGCTTGCGCTGTTCCAGCACCTTCTCGCTTTGCCGATACGAATATTCTTCGAGCACGATCGGCGCCGGATCGACGATCACGATGCCATGATCACCGTCGACGATGATGAGATCGTTCTGGCGGATCAGCACGCTCGCCTGCTGCACGCCGACCGATGCCGGAATACCGAGACTCCGCGCGACGATCGCCGTATGTGACGTGCGCCCGCCCAGGTCGGTGACGAAGCCCTTGAACGCCTGCGTCTTGAACTGCAGCATGTCGGCGGGCGCGATGTCGTGCGCCACGACGATCATCTCGTTGTGGCCGTTGCTCGCGGCGGTGTGCACGACGAGCGACGCGGCGGTGGGCGCACCCGCGAGCGCCTTCAGCAGACGCTCGACGACCTGCTCGACGTCCGCCTTGCGCTCGCGCAGGTATTCATCCTCGATCTCGTCGAAATAGCCGCCGAGGATTTCCAGTTGTTCGGTCAGCGCCCACTCGACGTTATAGCGGCGCGTGCGGATGAGATCGATGGTTTCCTGCACGAGCATGGCGTCGTTCAGGATCATCGTATGGACATTGATGAACGCGCCCATTTCACTGGGCGCATCGGCGGCGAGGTCTTCCCGCAGTGCTTCGAGTTCGGCGAGGACGCCCGCCTGCGCCGCGTGAAACCGGTCGATTTCCGCGTCGATCTGATCGGGTTCGATCAGATAATGGTCTACGTCGAGCGCTGCCGGTGCGATCAGATACGCGCGCCCGATGGCAATGCCGCGTGAGACGGGAATTCCATGCAGCGTGAAGGACACGCGCACCTCCTCTAATTTTGATTGTCGCGGCCGCTCAAGCCCCCTCGTCGGGCGCAAACCGCGCGTCCATTATAAATTCGAATGTCGTGGTAAGTCCCTGAACACACGGAGGCATAAGGGCCGGCACGGTTGCGCGGAGTCAAGCCATTTCACCGCGCGGGTATGAAAAAGCCGCGTCGATGCGCGGCTTTTCAGAGAATTCGAAACGGCGAAGCGCTTTACTGCCCTTCCCCGAATTTGTCGGCGATCAGGGCGAGAATCGACTGCATTGCTTCGGTTTCGTCGGCGCCTTCGGTTTCGATCGTCACCGTGCTGCCGATGCCCGCCGCCAGCATCATCACCCCCATGATGCTTTTTGCGTTGATCCGGCGGCCGTTGCGGCTCATCCAGATCTCGCATTGAAAGTTGCCCGCCAGTTGTGTGAGCTTGGCCGATGCGCGTGCGTGGAGCCCCAGCTTGTTCACGATTGTTGTTTCTTGTTGCAGCATGATGCTCCGAAACGCTAGATGGATGAATTGGGCGGCGCCGGTCGCCGTCAGAGACTTGCGGCCTTGGCGCTGACGAGATCGGCGCTCGCCGAGCATGCCGGATCGGGCGAGCCGGCCGCTTTGGTCGCGAGCGCGCACGGGTTGAGCGGCGTGGACGAATCCAGTTCCTGGATGCCTTTCGAGCCGCCTTGCAGAATCTTTTCGGTGAGCGTGTCGAGCGGCGTTGCGCGGTAACAGACGGCGCGCACCAGCATCGGCAGATTGCAGCCCGCGAGCACGCGCACGTCGGTATCGTGCAGGCTCGCCGCGATGTTCGCGGGCGTGGCGCCGAACACGTCGGTCAGCACGATGGCGCCGTTCTCTTCCTTCAGACGATCGATTTCCGAGCGTGCGAATGCGCGGACTTCAACCGGATCGCAGTCGGGCATCACATCGATGACGCCGATGCGCGCCGGCAGACCGCCGTAGATATGAGCGACGCACTCGCGTAGCGCGGTGGCGAAAGGTGCGTGCGCGATGATCAGGATGCCAGCCATGTCAGGATATTGTCCTAGCGACAAAAATCAGACGAAAACGTCAGAGTTCGCTCGAAAGCGCGCGAGCGGCGCGGAACCAACTCTAAAGTGGGCGCCGGTCGGGCGGAAATCAACCGCCTTTCAACGCCGTTACCCCAAGCCTGCGCTTCGATGCTTAACACGGATTTAAGACACGATTGCGCCCCAAATGCCCAGGCACTGGGAAGTCAATTCTAACAGTCTCGCCGAGGTGAGTTTGGCGCGGTGCACGGCCGCGCTCCGTTCGCCGGCAGACTCAGTGGACCGCGCGCTCGAGGGCGTCGATGAACATGCCCGCGACGTCGAAGCCGGTCTGATCCATGATCTCGCGGAAACAGGTCGGGCTCGTGACGTTGACTTCGGTGAGATAGTCGCCGATCGCATCGAGACCCGCGAGGAGCAAGCCGCGCGCTTGCAGCACCGGCCCGAGCGTTTCGGCGATTTCGCGATCGCGCGCCGACAGCGGCTGCGCGCGGCCGAGGCCGCCCGCCGCGAGATTGCCGCGCACTTCGCTGCCCTGCGGAATGCGCGCGAGCGAGTACGGCACGGGCTGGCCGCCGATCACGAGAATGCGCTTGTCGCCGTCCTTGATCTCGGGGATGAACTTCTGCGCCATCACCGTGCGCGCGCCGTCTTCCGAAAGCATCTCGACGATCGAGCCGAGATTCATCCCGTCTTCCTTCACGCGGAACACGCCCATGCCGCCCATGCCGTCGAGCGGCTTCAGGATGACGTCGCCGTGCTCGGCGTGGAACGCGCGCAGACGCGCGGCGTCGCGCGTGACGAGTGTCGGCGTGACGAACTGCGGCCATTCCGCGATGGCGAGCTTCTCCGAGTGATCGCGGATCGCCTGCGGTTTGTTGAAGACGCGCGCGCCGTTGCGCTCCGCGATTTCCAGCAGCCAGGTGGCGTTCACATACTCCAGATCGAACGGCGGGTCCTTGCGCATCAGCACGGCATCGAAATGCGTGAGCGGCAGATGCTCCGCCTGCTCGGCCGCGTACCACGGCCAGCGATCGCTGTTCGCCTCGTCGCCGACGATCGCGATGCGCCGCACGCCCGCCTCGACGTTGCTGCCCGTCCACGCGAGATGATGCGGCTCGCTCGCGTAGAGCACGTGACCGCGCCGCGCGGCTTCCGCCATCATCGCGTAGGTCGTGTCCTTGTAGATCTTGAAGCGATCGAGCGGGTCGGCGATAAAGAGGATCTTCATGAGAATTCGCTAGTTCGGTGCGCGGCCTGCGAGCTTACCGCAAGCCGCCGCTTCTCACCGGGTTCACACCTGAATGGCTTCCGGATCGGTCTTTTCGAGTTCGACCGATGCGGCCAGCAGCCCCAACCGCGCCACCACGCCATACATGTAGAAGCGGTTCGGCGGCGCCGCGCCGGGCTTCGCGTGCGTGTCCGGCAGCGCGGTGTGCTCGAAGCCGAGCGGCACGAAATGCATGCCGGGCGCGTTGAGGTTCTGATCGCGCTCGCGCGACTCGTGCACGCGATAGAAACCGCCGACCACATACCGGTCGATCATATACACCACCGGCTCCGCGACCGCATTCTCGACGCGCTCGAAGGTATGCACGCCTTCCTGCACGATGACATCGTGGACTTGCAGGCCTTCCTTCGCGTCGTTCATCTTCGTGCGCTCGCGCTTGGTCAGCGCGGCGACCTCGCTCGCGTCGTGCACGGTCATCACGCCCTTGCCGTAGGTGCCGGCGTCCGCCTTGATGACGACATACGGACGTTCGCTGATGCCGTACTCGCGATATTTCTTCGCGATCTTCTTGAGCACGCCGTCGATGGCTTCCGCGAGCGCCTCCTCGCCGGTGCGCGCTTCATAGTCGACGCCTTCGACGTGGGCGAAGTACGGATTCACCATCCACGGATCGATCTCGACGAGCTTCGAGAATTTCTTCGCGACATCGTCGTAGCAGGAAAAGTGCGTCGACTTGCGGCGCACCGCCCACCCCGCGTGCAGCGGCGGCAGCAGATACTGCTCGTGCAGATTTTCCAGCACGGGCGGAATGCCGGCGGAAAGATCGTTGTTGAGCAGGATCGAGCACGGATCGAAATTCTTGAGTCCGAGGCGCCGCGGCGTGCGCTCGAGCGGTTCCAGCACGATCTTTTGTCCATCCGCGAGCGCGATGGTCACCGGCCCGTGGATGTTTTCGTCGAGCGTGCCGAAGCGGATGTTCAGACCCGCCTGGCGCATGATGAGCGCGAGCCGCGCGACGTTCTCCAGATAGAACGCGTTGCGCGTGTGGCGCTCCGGAATGACGAGCAGATTCTTCGCGTCCGGGCAGATTTTCTCGATCGACGCCATCGCGGCCTGCACCGCAAGTGGCAGCACTTCCTGCGGCAGATTGTTGAAGCCGCCGGGGAAGAGATTGGTGTCGACGGGCGCGAGCTTGAACCCCGCGTTGCGCAGATCGACGGAACAGTAAAACGGCGGCGTGTGCTCTTGCCATTCGAGCCGGAACCAGCGCTCGATAGCGGGCATGGCCTCGAGAATTTTCCGCTCGAGGTCGAGCAGCGGGCCACTTAACGCCGTAACAAGGTGCGGAACCATGTATTACTCGCGGTGCGTTGCATGGGACGAGAGTAAGGCGCTAAAGCGCCAGCACTGGTCCCAAGGAGAGGAAAGATTGTAGAGCAATTGCTTTGCCTAATTGGGGATGAACCGCCAATTGACAAGGTTTCCCGGCCTTGCGGCACGGCCCTTCCGCGAGTTTGGGTCTATCGGTCCGACAGATGCCGCCGCGCTGAACGAAACCGCTACGACAATCCATCAGCCAAAAAAATGCCCGCCTTCGAAGGCGGGCGAAGTCGCTGCGCTCGTTCTGTCGCGCGCGAACCGGAGCGCCCTCTCGCGGCGCCCCGGCTGCGGCGTGAAACTTATTCGACGTGCTCGCCGTGCAGCGTGACGTCGAGACCTTCGCGCTCCTGTTCTTCCGTGACGCGCAGACCCATGGTCATGTCGATGATCTTGAGCAGGATGAAGCTCACGACGCCGCTGTAGATCAGCGTGACGACCACGCCTTTCGCCTGCACGAGCACGCTGCCGTCGAAGCCGCCGATGTCCTTGACCGCGAACACGCCCGTCAGCAGCGCGCCGATGATCCCGCCCACGCCGTGCACGCCGAACGCGTCGAGCGAGTCGTCGTAATTGAACTTGTGCTTGAGCCACGTCGCCGACCAGAAGCAGACCACGCCCGCGACGATGCCGATCACGATCGCGCCCGTCACGCCGACGAAGCCCGAAGCCGGCGTCACCGCCACCAGACCGGCCACAGCGCCCGAAATGATGCCGAGCACGGACGGTTTGCCCTTCGTGATCCACTCCGCGAACATCCAGCCGAACGCGGCGAACGCGGTGGCGATCTGCGTCGTGAGCATCGCGAAGCCGGCGCGGCCGTCAGCCGCCACCGCAGAGCCCGCGTTGAAGCCGAACCAGCCCACCCACAGCATCGATGCGCCGATCAGCGAAAGCACGAGGTTGTGCGGCGCCATCACTTCGCGGCCATAGCCGACGCGCTTGCCGAGCACGAGACAGCACATCAGGCCCGCGATACCCGCGTTGATGTGAACCACCGTGCCGCCCGCGAAGTCGAGCACGCCCGCCGATGCGAGCCAGCCGGTCGGTTCCCAGACCATGTGCGCGACCGGCGAGTAGACGATCAGCGACCACAGCGTCATGAACACGAGCATCGCCGAGAACTTCATGCGGTCCGCGAACGCGCCGGTGATGAGCGCCGGCGTGATGATCGCGAAGGTCAGCTGGAACGCGAAGTAGACCGACTCCGGAATCGTCGAGGCGAGGTGGCTCACGGTGAGCGTCGTCGCCTTGTCGCCCTTGATGTAGGCCATGCCGTGCAGGAACACGCGCGAGAAGCCGCCGATGAACGAATTGCCCGGCGTGAACGAGATGCTGTAGCCGACCACCGTCCACAGGATCGTCACGAGACAGCAGATCGCGAAGCTCTGCATCGCCGTGGCGAGCACGTTCTTCTTGCGAACCATGCCCGCGTAGAAAAGCGCGAGGCCCGGAACCGTCATGAACAGCACGAGCGCGACGGAGGTGAGCATCCACGCGGTGTCGCCGGCGGCGATCTTCGACGAATCGACCATGAACGGCTCTGTCGGCGCGGCGGGCGCGGCCTCCGATGCGCCCGATGCCGCCGCTGCGGCTTCAGCCGACGACGCCATCGCGGTATTGGCGGAAGCCGGTGCACTTGCGGCGGTGTCGGACGACGCGGGTGCCGAGGCAGCGGCCGGCGCGGACGCATCCTGGGCGAGAGCGGTGCCGACATTCGCGCCGATCAGCGCGCCCGCCACCAACAGTGACATTAAAAAGTTACGCATTCTTCTGGTTCCTCTTATCGCCTGTTTCTTGTTAGAGCGCGTCGGCGCCGGTCTCGCCGGTGCGGATGCGAATGACCTGCTCGATCGCGGTGACGAAAATCTTCCCGTCGCCGATCTTTCCCGTGCGCGCGGCGCGTTCGACGGCTTCGATCGCCTGATCGACGATGTCGTCCGAGACGGCCGCCTCGATCTTCACTTTCGGCAGGAAATCGACGACGTACTCCGCGCCCCGATAAAGCTCGGTGTGCCCCTTCTGTCGGCCGAAGCCTTTTACCTCGGTCACGGTGATGCCCGAGACGCCGATGGCCGACAGCGCTTCGCGCGCTTCGTCCAGCTTGAACGGCTTGATGATTGCGGTAATGAGCTTCATGTATCCCTCGCTGTGGTGTGCTGATCCTTCGATGCCGTCTGAAGCGGGATGCGCTGGGTGTTACCGCCACGTCCGCCCTGCCGGGCCGCCCAGAGACGCGTGCAGAAAAGGTCGCGCCAGTTATGCAACTCGTATGCCATGCGAGTATTCATGCGGGTTTGCGCGATTTTACGAATCTTTCGTTGCAGGGGTCTGCCGAACGGCCAACGTGCGCCGCGCGTGCTGGCGCCGGGGTGGGTTCGTTGCTAGAGTGGTCTCGAGGTCCCGAAAAAAGGGGCATGGGCGGAAAACGCGAGGGCGCGGCAGCGCTAAAATCGCGGCGCCTCAAAGGTGCTTCGAGGTGGGCAGGCTTCACGGTCGCGCGCACCAATTTCGAACATTCGATAAATCGGGGCACTGACCTAACAATGAATGCACTTTTTTTGTGCAAGAAGGGAGAAACGATGAAGCAGCCCAACGACGTTTTCAACGATTTGCAGCAGAAGATGAGCGACCTCTTCAAGAACTCGCCCGCGAAAGACGTCGAACGGAACATGAAGGCGATGTTGTCGCAGGGCTTCTCGAAGCTCGATCTCGTCACGCGCGAGGAATTCGACACGCAGACTCAGGTGCTCGTACGCACGCGCGCCCGTCTGGAAGAGCTCGAAAAGCGCGTTGCGCAACTGGAGCAGCGCCTCGCGGGAGGTAGCTCCGCCGCACAGGACTGAGCGCCCGAAGCGTTCGTTCGCATACCTCGGCTAGGAATCCGCGCGGCAGACAGAATTTGAGCTGCCGGTACTGACGCCACATCGTGCGGGCGTCAACGCCGATTGCGGTTTGGCCCGCCATTGCGCGCAAAAGTGGCTTTCCCGGCGGCGAAATCAGGGCAATGTTGTCCCCTTCGGGACTTACGCAGGCGTCATTTTCGACATTCTGCGTAGGTTCAGCGCCGCGCAGACGAGTTTCCATTCGGCCTGTGCCTTGGCCAGTCCACGCATGCTGAATTGTCGAAATCCGAGAACGCTCTTTACCCAGGCATTCGGCGGTTCGGACAGCCATTTGCGCTTTCGATAGGCCGCCTGAGTTTGCGCACAAGTAAACTTGTCGGCCATCGCGGCGCATAGCGGGCGCTTCCGGGCATCGACCTTCACCTCTTTCTTGCCCTCGCGTCCGGGCGCCACGATCAACTCGGCGGGGTGCTCGCGCAATTGTTCGAACGTCGCCTCCGAGCGGTAGCCCGCATCGGCAAGGACTTGCTTGGGGGCGGCCCCGGCGTCGCGCGCTACCGCCGCCAGAACGATCGGCAATTGGCCGCTGTCGGCAGCACAGTTACCCAGTTCGGCC
>NZ_FCOX02000018.1 GCF_900044055.2 Caballeronia calidae
TTCGCCTTGGCCAGCAGCGCATCGATCTGTTCTTTGAGTTCCAGCTCGGCTTTCTTCATCCGCTCGTAACTCATCGCCTTATGACGCGACGCATTGGCCTTGATCTTCGTGCCGTCAACGGCAATCGTCCCGAGCTTGACCAGTCCGCATTCCTTCGCCAGCTTCACCACTTGCACACACAGCTACGACAGTTCCTTCAAGTGAAAGGCGCGAAAGTCGCAAAGCGTGCGATGCGCCGGATAGTTGCCCGCGGCGAGGACCCGGAACGCGATATCTTCATGCAGCTTCCTGGCCAGCTTGCGCGACGAAAACACCCCGGTCGCATAGCCGTAGACGAGCACCTTCACCATCATCGCCGGATGAAAGGGTTGATTGCGCGGGCCGCCGCCCGCATACCGCGCATGGAAGCTTGACAGGTCGAGCGAATCCACCGTGTCGCTGATGTAATAAGCCAGGTGCCCTTCCGGCAGCCAGTCTTGCAGCGCGTGGGGCAGCAACATCTGCTGCTGCGGCTCGTATGGGAGATAACTTGTTGGCATCTGCTAACAACGTCTTCTCCGCTCGGCCGGATGACATCAGATTTCTGCCGCGCACGCTCCTAGTGCGTGATCGCGCCCATGCGGCCCGCCTGATAGTCGATGACGGCCTGGCGGATCTCTTCCTCGGTGTTCATCACGAACGGACCGTAGCGCACGACCGGCTCCTTCAGCGGCACGCCGCCGATCAGCAGCAGTTCGACGGCCTCATCGCCGGCGGCGAGCGCGATGATGTCGCTGTCGTCGCGGAAGATCACCATCTGCTGCGCGCGCACGGGCTGGCTTTGCGGGCCGTAGAGCGCGGTGCCCGAAAGCGGATACGCGAACACGCGGTAATCGCGCGGCACGGCCAGCTCGATCTTCGCGCCCGGCTTCAGCGAGAAGTGCTGATACAGGATCGGCGTGCGCGTCTCGATCGCGGCCTTCACGCCGAGCGCCTCGCCCGCGATGACCTTCACGCTGACCTTGCCGTCCTCGCTCGTCGCAACGGGAATCTGCGCCGACGGAATCTCCTGATAGTGCGGCGCGATCATCTTGTCACGCTGCGGCAGGTTCACCCACAGTTGCAGGCCGTGCACGCGGCCGCCCTGGCGCGTGAACTCCTCGGCGGGCATTTCGCTGTGCACGACACCCGCGCCGGCGGTCATCCATTGCACGTCGCCGGGACGCAGCGTGCCGGAGTGGCCCGCCGAATCCTTGTGGCCGAATTCGCCTTCGAGCATGTACGTCACGGTCTCGAAGCCGCGATGCGGGTGATCGGGCGCGCCTTTCGCCTCGCCGGGCGCGTAGTCGGCGGGGCCCATCTCGTCGAGGAGAAGGAACGGATCGAAATCCATCAGAAGACGAGTCGGAAACGGACGATGCACGACGAACCCGCCGCCTTCAACGGTGCGGGTCGCCGGAATGATGCGCTCGATGCTGCGGCTGGTGGACATGTTGCCTCGCGTCGTGAATACGGAAATAAGGGAATAGCGATAAATCTGAAACACAGAGCTATTATATGGGCCGCATTTCGCGGTAAAAGACGTCGCGGCGCAATGGATTGTCCCGCTGGCGATAACGAACCGCACGGACACGTGCGCATACTTCCGAGTCTCACCGAGCGACCATGAAAGCCGACTCGCATGACCTGAACGATCTGATGTATTTCTCGCACGTCGTCGAGCACGGCGGATTTTCCGCGGCGGAGCGCGTGCTCGGCATCTCGAAGTCGCGGCTGTCGCGGCGCGTGTCGGAGCTCGAGGCGTCGCTCGGCGTGCGCCTCCTGCAGCGCTCGACGCGCAAGCTCGCGCTGACCGAGGCGGGCCAGCTTTTCTACCAGCATTGTCAGGCGATGCTCGCCGAAGCCCAGGCGGCCGTCAACGTCGTGCAAAGCCTGCGCGATTCGCCGCGCGGCACGGTGCGCGTGAGCGTGCCGGTCACGATCGCGCAGACGTTTCTCTCCGCGGTGATGCCGGACTTCATGCATCGCTATCCGGAAGTGCGCGTCGTGATGCGCGTGACGAACCGCGTCGTCGATCTGTTCGAGGACGCGATCGATGTCGCGCTGCGCGTGCGCTCGGAGCCGCCGGCGAGCTCGAACGTCGTCGCGCGGCCGCTGTGGCGCACGGAGCAGATGCTCGTCGCGGCGCCGTCGCTGCTCAAGTCCAATGCGCCACCGATGACGCCCGCCGAACTCGCCCAGTACGACACGATCGACATGCCTTCCGCCGATGGCCGTCACGTCTATCGGCTGATCGCGCCGGACGGCACGCGCCACGAGTTCGAGCACGAGCCGCGTCTCGTCACCGCGGACCTGTCGATGATCCGCGAGGCCGTGATGCGCGGCGTCGGCATCGCGGCGCTGCCCGAGATGATGTACGGCGCGCCGTTGCGCACGGGCCAGCTGTCGCCCGTCATGCCGGGCTGGACGTTTCCGTCGCCGCAGCTCTATGCGGTTTTTCTGTCGCGTCAGGGCATGGTCCCTGCAGTGCGCGCATTCGTGGATTTTCTCGTCGAGTCGATCGGTAGCGGCGAGCGCTTTCCCGGAGAATGTCCTGTTCATGAAAGCGCGGAACGCGAAACAGTTTGACCGCATCGCCGTTTGTCATTGATTTCTGACATTGAAGCGCGCGCTTGCGATGGACAGATTCAATTGATCGTCAAAATTCGCGGCGGTATATTGAAGTCTCCTTCGCTAAGGAGCTCCTTATGCGAAAACTGACGGCTGCTCTGATAGTTAGCCTGATAGGGTTGATTGCACTGTCCGTGTCGACCACGGCTGCTGCATGCGACGGAACTTCCGGTTCTGGCTATTCGAACCCAAAGTGACCGCCTCGCCCGAATGCGCTGAGTGCGCACAAAAAAAGGCCTTCATCTGACGATGAAGGCCTTTTACTTTTGGGTCCGGCAGAGCGCGCGGCGCTTCCTTGCTTACTTGCCGCTCTTCGGTTCGGTGACGAAGCCGATCTTCGTCAGTCCGCCCGACTGCGCCGCCGACATCAGATCGGCGACCTTCTCGTAGGCCACCTGGCGATCCGCACGCAGATGGATCTCCGGCTGCGGCGTCTGTTGCGCGGCTTGCGCGATGCGCGCGTCGAGCGTCGCTTCGTCGACCGGCTGATCGTCCCACAGCGTCGTGCCGTCGGCCTTGATCGCGATGTTCACGTGCGCGGGCTTTTCGTCCTGCGGCGCGCTGCTGGCGTGCGGCAGGTCGATCTTCACCGCGTGATGCATGGCTGGAATCGTGACGAGGAAGATGATCAGCAGAACCAGCATGACGTCGACGAGCGGCGTCATGTTGATCTCGCTCATCATGCCGTCGTCTTCATCTCCGGCGAATGGGCTCATGGCCATGATGCGACCCCCGGCTTACGACGCGCGCGTCGCGAGACGCAGGCTGTCGGTCGAGGCGCTGGTCGCGCGCTTGGTCGACGAGAGCTTCGAGCCCGTTACGAAGAACGCGTGCAGGCCGTGCGCGAAGCGGTTCAGCTTCGTGACGATGCTCTTGTTCGCGCGGGTGAGGGCGTTGTAGCCGAGCACCGCCGGAATCGCGACGAAGAGGCCGAACGCGGTCATGATCAGCGATTCGCCGACCGGGCCCGCGACCTGATCGATCGAGGTCTGGCCCGTCGCGCCGATGGTCAGCAGCGCGTGATAGATGCCCCAGACGGTGCCGAACAGGCCGACGAACGGCGACGTGGAGCCGATCGACGCGAGGATCGCGAGACCCGCCTGCATGCGGCCGACGCCTTCGTCCATCACGTCCTTGAGGCAGCGCGTGATCCAGTCGGATACGTCCATGCGGTCGTGCAGATGCGGCTGCGTCTGATGATGATGGTCCGCCGCTTCCTGGCCGGCGAGCGCGAGTGCGAGAAACGGGTTGTCCGCCGGGCTCGACGACTGGCTGCCGAGCTTCTTGATGCCGTCGTTGAAGTCGTCGGAGTGCCAGAAGGCCTGTTCGGCGTTCTTGGTCAGACGCTTCAGGCGCACGACGTTCCACGCCTTCACGACGATCACCGTCCACGAAAGCACCGACATGATGACGAGCGCGAGCGCGATGCCCCGCGTCACGAAGTCGCCTTGCGCCCAGACGTGGGCTATCCCGTAGTTTTGCATTTCTCGTTTCTTCCTTGTATCTGATTAAACCGGTCAGTCGTTCAGACTGAAAACAAAGGGCACCGTGGCGGTCGCGCGAATCGCTTCGCCATTTTCCTTGTAGGGGCTGCACGCGCTGCCTCGCACCGCGTCGAGCGCCGCGTCGTCGAGCCGCGACGAGCCGCTGCTCTTTTGCAGCGTGACGTTTTCGATCTTGCCCGCGAGACCGACCGTCAGTCTGACGATGGCCGTGCCCGTTTCGCCGCGGCGCTTGGACATTGCCGGATAATCCGGCTGCGCGATGTTGCAGCTCAGATGCGCGACGTTTTTCGGTGCGGCGAGATCCATGCTCGGCTTGCCGATGGCCGGCGCAGCAGGCGCCGGCGCGGGTTGCGCGGGGGCGGGCGGCGTCGGTTCCGGCGCGGGCGCGGCGATCTGCGACGGCGCTTCGGTCACCGGCATCGGCGTGGGTTTAGGCTCGATCTTCGGCTTGACCTTCGGTTTGGGCTGTGGCTTCGGGACCGGCTGCGGCACCGGCCTGGGCGGCGGCGGCGTTTCGACTGCAACGGGTTGCGGAGCTGGCTGCGGCGTCTCGCTGATGAGCTGCGCGGTAATCGACTTGGATTCGATCGGGCGCGGCAGCGGTTCGTTGCGCATCGTCAGAGCGGCGCCCAGCAGCGCGGCGTGAATCGCGACGACAGCGGCGCACGCTGCGATCACGCGCGGATTGGTGTTCGATGCCGGGGCTGTCGGGAGTGCTGCGGGAGAAAGGGTCGGGGACTGCATTGTTATTGGCTGCTTGCGGTGCTGCGTGCGTTTTTGCTGAAAGCGCTGCCTTCCAACTCGAGATCCATCGACTGCACAGGCGCGGCGCGGAAGAAACCTGACGACGTCATTTTCGGAAAATAAGCAGGGAGATAAACAGGGTGGCCACGAAGCCGATCAGCAATTCCATCTTTCCCTCCAGGGGTAAAAGAGTTGCGCGGCTGGCTAAAGTGACCGGATGCTCGAAGGTAACCTGGCTTGCAGAGGCGGTGAGACCGAACGACGCGGACGCCGTCGGTTGAGCGCGGCACGGCGGCCGCGCGGATGCATCAGGCGGCCTGGCGCTCGTAGAACGTGAGCGGCGCCACCATGTCACGCTGCTCGACGCCGCAGCGCGACGCGCACACGCCGCTTTCCGCCATGACGTCGCGAACGCTCGCCTCGCACTTGCCGCAGCACATCGCTACGCCGAGCTCGAATTGAAGTTCGTCGAAGGAGTCCATTCCCTCGGCGATGGCGGCTCGGATCTTTCGGTCAGACACTGATTTGCAGACACAGACAATCATGATCGTTCGCGATAGCTAGCGTTAATGCGAATTATTATCATTCGTCATGAGCGAGTTGGCAAGCGGGCCACCGTGTTTTTTGTAACAGAGTGAGCAAGTTAGCGGGTTTATTGCTAGAAGCCCTTGTCTGGCGGGGAAAAGCGCGCTCGGAAATTGATGCAGCGCGAGAGAAACCCTCAGACGATGTCGGGTTCAGCGAGGCGCGTGCGGCGCGAAGGGATGTCGACGTGCTCGACCTTGGCATCGAGCTGGAGCAGGGACGCGGCGAGCTGGCGCTGGGATTCGCCGTCGGCGGTGGAGAAAAAGCGCGGCAGGGTGTCCGCCGGCGCGGTGACATTCCGGAGCGCGTGGGCGTCGAGCAGGCGGTCGAGCTGACGCGCAATCGCGACGCTGGTATCGACGATATGCAAGCGCTCGCCTGCGATCTCGCGGATCGCGCGATCGAGAAAAGGATAGTGCGTGCAGCCGAGCACGAGGGTGTCGGCGCCGGCGTCGAGCATCGGCGCGATATAGCTTTCGAGCAAGGCCAGCAGCGCCGGCGACGACGTGTCGCAGCGCTCCACGGCCTGAACCAGACCGTGTCCCGCCTGACAGATGAAGCGGCAATCGCCCGCGTAGCGGTCGAGCAGCGACTGGAATCGCGCGCTGCGCAGCGTCACGGCCGTGGCGAGCACGCCGACCACGCGCGACTTCGACACCGCCGCCGCCGGCTTGACCCCCGGCTCGACGCCGACGAGCGGAATAGGCAGGCGCTCGCGCACGAAGGCGATCGATTGCGCGGTGGCCGTATTGCACGCGACGACCAGCGCCTTCGCGCCTTGCCCGACGAGCCATTCGCCGATCGCCATGGTGCGGTCGACGATGAAATCATCATCGCGCTCGCCGTAGGGCGCGTGAAGCGAATCGGCGACATAGATCAGGCGCTCGTGCGGCAGCGTCGCGCGTACGGCGCGCAACACCGACAGACCGCCGAGGCCGGAATCGAAAATGCCGACCGGCGCGCCCGAATCGGACGGAGCGCGCTCGTTCGGATTGAGGGAAGGCACCGCCACGGACGACCGGTTACTCGTGATCGCCCATCATGGTCTGCTGGTAGTTCTGGATGCCGACCTTGTCGATCAGATCCAGCTGCGTTTCCAGCCAGTCGATGTGCTCTTCGGTGTCGTGCAGAATCTTTTCGAAGATTTCGCGCGAAACGAAGTCACGCACCGACTCGCAGTACGCGATGGCTTCCTTGCAGGTCGACTGGGAAATCTGCTCGAGCTTCAGGTCGCACTCGAGAATTTCCTTGGTTTCTTCGCCGATCAGCAGCTTGTGCAGATCCTGAAGGTTCGGCAGGCCGTCGAGCATGAACACGCGCTGAATCAGCCAGTCGGCGTGCTTCATTTCGCCGATGGATTCGTCGTACTCGTGCTTGTTGAGCTTTTCCAGGCCCCAGTGCTGATACATCCGGGCGTGCAGGAAGTATTGATTGATCGCGGTCAGCTCATTCTTCAGCTGGGCGTTCAGAAATTCGATGACTTTCGCGTCGCCTTGCATGGTTGTTCCTTTTTTGTAACGTGGGGCACTTGAACAAAGATAAACCTTGAGCGCGACAATGCCAAGGTTGAGTAGAAATTTTTAGTTTCCGACGAAACTGAGAATGAAAATCTTTATCGGGACCGCCCAATGTAAAGAAAAGAGCCGGGCGAAACGCCCGGCTCTGTCATTCACAGAAGGTATAAACCGTCTTTAGCTCGGGTTCAAGCCGTCGCGACAGGGATCTTTCCGATTTTTGCCTGCCATTCGGCCGGGCCCGTCTTGTGAACGGACGTGCCGCTCGAATCGACTGCCACCGTCACCGGCATGTCCTGCACGTCGAACTCGTAAATAGCTTCCATGCCGAGGTCTTCGAATGCGAGCACCTTCGCTTCGCGGATCGCCTTCGACACGAGATACGCCGCGCCGCCGACCGCCATCAGATACGCGGCCTTGTGATTCCTGATCGCCTCGATCGCGACCGGGCCGCGCTCGGCCTTGCCGATCATCGAGATCAGGCCGGTCTGCGCGAGCATCATCTCGGTGAACTTGTCCATGCGCGTGGCCGTGGTCGGGCCTGCCGGGCCGACGGCTTCGTCGCGCACCGGATCGACCGGTCCGACGTAGTAGATCACGCGGTTCGTGAAATCGACCGGCAGCTTTTCGCCCTTGGCGAGCATGTCGGCGATGCGCTTGTGCGCGGCGTCGCGGCCCGTCAGCATCTTGCCCGACAGCAGGAGCGTCTGGCCCGGCGTCCACGACGCCACTTCTTCCGGCGTCAGCGTGTTCAGGTCGATGCGCTTGCTCGTTTCCGTGTTCGGCTGCCACGTGACCTTCGGCCAGGCGTCGAGCGGCGGCGCGTCGAGCTTCGCGGCGCCGGAGCCGTCGAGCGTGAAATGCGCGTGGCGCGTGGCCGCGCAGTTCGGGATGATCGCGATCGGCTTCGATGCCGCGTGCGTCGGGGCTGCCATGATCTTCACGTCGAGCACGGTCGCGAGGCCGCCGAGACCTTGCGCGCCGATGCCGAGCGCGTTCACCTTCTCGTGCAGCTCGACGCGCAGCTCTTCGATCCAGTCCTGCGGACCGCGCGCGATGATGTCCTGAATGTCGATCGGGTCCATCAGCGATTCCTTCGCCATGACCATCGCCTTTTCAGCCGTGCCGCCGATGCCGATGCCGAGCATCCCCGGCGGGCACCAGCCCGCGCCCATCGTCGGGACGGTCTTGAGCACCCAGTCGACGATCGAATCCGACGGATTCAGCATCGCGAACTTCGACTTGTTCTCCGAGCCGCCGCCCTTGGCCGCGACCTGCACGTCGACCTTGTCGCCCGGCACGATCTCGTAGTGGATCACGGCCGGCGTGTTGTCCTTCGTGTTCTTGCGGCCGCCTTCGGGCGGGCTCACGATCGACGCGCGCAGCACGTTGTCCGGGTTCAGGTAACCGCGGCGCACGCCTTCGTTGATCATGTCGGTGACCGACATCGTCGCACCGTCCCAGCGCACGTCCATGCCGACCTTCACGAACACCGTGACGATGCCCGTGTCCTGGCAGATCGGCCGCTTGCCTTCGGCGCACATGCGGCTGTTGGTCAGGATCTGCGCGATTGCGTCCTTCGCGGCGGGGCTCTCTTCCAGCTCGTAGGCGCGGCCGAGCGCCTGGATATAGTCGAGCGGATGGTAGTAGCTGATGTACTGCAGCGAATCAGCGATGCTCTGAATCAGGTCTTCCTGCTTGATGACGGTCATGGCTTGAGCTCTGGGGGACGAAATTATGTGTACGCGTTCTGGGCGACGCTTCACTCGATTGCGTTTCTGGGCGGCGAAAAGGATTCGTCGTGGAAATGTCGCGGATGCGTGTGCGTGGTCAGCCGGTCGACATAGGCCATGATCAGCGCGGACAGGAGGAACGCGACGTGGATGATCACCTGCCACAGCACGGTGTGGAAGGTGTGCTGGTCGGGGTTGATGAAGGTTTTCAGCAGATGGATCGACGAGATGCTGATGAGCGCCATCGAGAGCTTCACCTTCAGCACGCCCGCGTTGACGTGATCGAGCCACTCGGGCTCGTCGGGATGGCCCTCGACGCCGAGTCTCGACACGAAGGTTTCATACCCGCCGACGATCACCATGATCAGCAGGTTCGAGATCATCACCACGTCGATCAGACCGAGCACGACGAGCATGATGTTGATCTCGTCGAGCGTCATCGCGTGCGAGACGAGGTGCCACACTTCCTTCAGGAACAGCACGACATAGACGGCTTGCGCGACGATCAGGCCGAGATACAGCGGCACCTGCAGCCAGCGGCTCATGAAGATGATTTTCGGCAGCGCTTTCATCGTGCCGGGCTGAGAGGGCGAGGTGGAAGCATGCTTGGGAGCGGACATGGGCGGCTTTTGAGTCGGTGCGGTCGGGCCGGAAATGATGACGGACGAATATGACGAGCCAAACGTGCGATGCGCCGGCCGGGGCGCGTGCAGGCGCATTGGCGGTGTCGGGAAGCCCGCTATTGTAGCGCGTCGCCATACGGACTTGCCGAAACCTTTCAGAATGCGCTGATGAAACGGCGGGACGGTCCTAAGCGCCCGTCTCACGCGATACGGCGCCGGCGCCGCGCGTCCCGACGCTCGCGAGCCCGATTCCCGCGACGACGCACGCGAGCGCGATGCCGTGCGCGAGCGTCGGCCGCTCGTCGAGGAACGCGATGCCGTAAAGCGCCGCCGCGACCGGCAGCACGGCGCAGAAGACGCCGGCGAGACTGCCGTCGACGTGGCGGATGCCTTTCATCCACAGCCAGAACGAGAAGATGCTGGCCGAGAGTCCATACCAGACGACGAGCGCCCATGTGTCCCACGCGACGCTCGTCCAGTCGAAGCCCGCGAGCGATGTCGCGCCGAGCGGCAACATCAGCAGAAGGCCGATCGCGTGCGTGTAGGCGCAGATGTCGATCGCGGGCAGCGTCTGCGTGAGACGGCGCGAGAGGATCACATATAGCGATTCGCAGCACACGGCGCCGAGCACCATCAGGTTGCCGCTGAACGAGCCCGCGCCGGTGCCGCCCGCGTGCGCGACGTTGATGACGAGCACGCCCGCGATCGCGAGCCCGATCGACGCGAATGCGCGCCCGCCCGGCTTCTCTTTGAGGAAGAGCCACGCGAAGAGCGCGACGACCGCCGGAATGGTGCTCGTGATGACGCCCGCCGCGACCGCGCTCGTGCGCGCGACGCCGTTGAGCATCAGGAGCGTGAAGCCGAAGGTGCCGAAGAACGCCTGCAGGAAGAGATTGACCCATTCGCCGCGCGCGACGCGCTTCATCTTCGACCAGCGCAAGAGCGGCCAGAGCACCGCGAGCGCGATCACGAAGCGCAGCAGGGCAAAGAGCGGAACGGGAACGGAGGCGACGATCGACTTGCCGATGCCGACGTTGCTCCCGACGAGCAGCATGGCTGCGATGAGAAGAAGGGCGTAGCGATTCAAGCTGGATACCGCGCGGCGAGTTCAGTTACGATTGTGGGGACGCATTGTAGAAGCCGCGCGGACTCCGTGTATACCCCGTGCCCGCTCGCCGGGCCACGTAAGAAGCGGGTAAGTTGGGCGGCTTATCTTGAAATTGATGCAGGATGTCGCTGGCAGACGAATGTGCCGTGACATTCTTCCGTGCCGGCTCGGTACGGTACAAATGGAGACAAGGTCGGAGCCGGAAACGCCGCGCGCTTTCCGTTTTTCGAACCTCATAAACATGCGGCGCGCGCAGCCCATTCAGCGATGCGCGCGCCGCCGGATTTTGGAATCACCATCAGGAGAGGTTGTCGATGTCTGCGATCGAATCGGTTCTTCAGGAAAAACGTGTGTTCCCGCCGTCAGCCAAGGCTACCGCGGGTGCGGCAATCTCCGGCATGGACGCCTACAAGGCGCTTGTAGCGGAAGCGGAGCGTGATTACGAAGGGTTCTGGGCGGGCGTCGCGCGCGAGACGCTCTCCTGGCACAAGCCGTTCACCAAGGTGCTGGACGAATCGAAGGCGCCGTTCTACACGTGGTTCGAGGACGGCGAGCTCAACGCGTCGTACAACTGTCTCGACCGTCATGTGGAAGCGGGCCGCGGCAACGACAACGCGATCATCTTCGAAGCCGACGACGGCACCGTCACCAACGTCACCTATCAGGATCTGCTCGATCGCGTCTGCCGTCTGGCCAACGCGCTCAAGAAGCGCGGCGTCAAGAAGGGCGACCGCGTCGTGATCTATCTGCCGATGTCGGTGGAAGGCGTCGTCGCGATGCAGGCGTGCGTGCGAATCGGCGCGACGCATTCGGTCGTGTTCGGCGGCTTCTCGTCGAAGTCGCTCAATGAACGTTTGGTCGATGTCGGCGCGGTCGCGCTCATCACCGCCGACGAGCAGATGCGCGGCGGCAAGGCGCTGCCGCTCAAGAGCATCGCCGACGAAGCGTTGGCGGCGGGCGGCTGCGAGAAGGTGAAGGACGTGATCGTGTACAAGCGTACCGGCGGCAAGGTCGCGTGGACCGAAGGCCGCGACCTGTGGCTGCACGAGATCGTCGAGAACGAATCGAACAAGTGCGAGCCGGAGTGGGTGGGCGCGGAGCATCCGCTCTTCATCCTCTACACGTCAGGCTCGACGGGCAAGCCGAAGGGCGTGCAGCACAGCACCGCGGGCACGCTGCTGTGGGCCGCGCAGACGATGAAGTGGACCTTCGACATGAAGCCGGGCGACATCTTCTGGTGCACGGCGGACATCGGCTGGATCACCGGACACAGCTACATCGCGTACGGTCCGCTCGCCATCGGCGCGACGCAGGTCATGTTCGAGGGCGTGCCGACCTATCCGCACGCGGGCCGCTTCTGGGAGATGATCGCGCGCCACAAGGTCACGATCTTCTACACGGCGCCCACGGCCATCCGCTCGCTCATCAAGGCATCGGAGGCGGACGCGAAGGTGCATCCGAAGAGCTTCGATCTGTCCTCGCTGCGTATTCTCGGCACGGTCGGCGAGCCGATCAATCCCGAAGCGTGGATGTGGTATCACGAGAACGTCGGCAAGGGTCAGTGCCCGATCGTCGATACGTGGTGGCAGACGGAAACCGGCGGCCACATGATCACGCCGCTGCCGGGCGCGACGCCGCTCGTGCCGGGTTCGTGCACGCTGCCGCTGCCGGGCATCATGGCCGCGGTCGTCGATGAAACCGGCCAGGACGTGCCGAACGGGCAGGGCGGCATCCTGGTCGTGAAGCGTCCGTGGCCGTCGATGCTGCGCAATGTCTGGGGCGACCCGAAGCGCTATCAGACGAGCTACTTCCCCGAAGAGCTCGGCGGCAAGCTCTATCTCGCCGGCGATGGCGCGGTGCGCGACAAGGAAACCGGCTACTTCACGATCATGGGCCGCATCGACGACGTGCTGAACGTCTCCGGTCACCGTCTCGGCACGATGGAGATCGAATCGGCGCTGGTCGCGAATCCGATGGTCGCGGAAGCGGCGGTCGTCGGCCGTCCGGACGACACGACGGGTGAAGCCGTGGTCGCGTTCGTCGTGCTGAAGCGGCCGCGTCCCGAGGGCGATGAAGCGAAGCAGATCGCCATCGAACTGCGCAACTGGGTCGGCAAGGAAATCGGCCCGATCGCGAAGCCGAAGGACATCCGCTTCGGCGAGAACCTGCCGAAGACGCGTTCCGGCAAGATCATGCGCCGTCTGTTGCGTTCGCTCGCGAAGGGCGAAGAGATCACGCAGGACGTCTCCACGCTGGAAAATCCGGCGATTCTCGATCAGCTCGGCGAAGCCCGCTGACCTTCGCTTCGACCGCTGCCCGGCGAGCAGCGGTCGATCCTAATTGCCGATGCTGTGCGGTTTTGGTAAATAACCGCATGGTCACGCAGCCTCCCGCCGATACCTCCAATCCGACGCCTGCCACACCGCCGCCCGTCTCGGCGGCGATGGCGCGCGCGCATCGCGCGTACTGGCGCTTCAACGTCGCGCTGATCGCCGTGCTGATGGCCATCGGCTTCGTCGTTTCCTTCGGCCTGCCGCTTTTCGCGCAACGCTTCGAGCATGTGCGCGTCGCGGGCTTTCCGCTGCCGTTCTACTTCGGCGCGCAGGGCGCGATACTCGTCTACGTCGCGCTGATCCTCGTCTATATCGTGCTGATGCAGATCGCCGATGCGCGTCTCGCTCGGGCCGCCAGGACGGAGCAGGGCGGCGCGTCATGAAGCTCACCAACCGGCTGATCCTTTCCTACGCGCTCTACACGCTCGGCTTCCTGCTGTTCATCTTTCTGATGGAGCGCATCGAGCGCACGACAGGGCCGGGCATGTGGATCGGCTATGTGTTCCTGTTCGTGCCGATCGCGGTGTACGCGGTGATCGGGCTCCTGTCGCGCACGTCCGATCTCGTCGAGTACTACGTGGCAGGGCGGCGCGTGCCGTCCGCGTTCAACGGCATGGCGACCGCCGCCGACTGGCTTTCGGCGGCATCGTTCATCGGTCTTGCCGGGTCGATCTACGCGAGCGGCTACGACGGCCTCGCCTATGTGATGGGCTGGACAGGCGGCTACTGCCTCGTCGCGTTTCTGCTCGCGCCGTATGTTCGTAAGCTCGCGCGCTACACCATCCCCGATTTTCTCGGCACGCGCTTCTCCAGCAACCTGGTGCGCGCGCTCGCGGCGATCGCGGCGATTCTCTGCTCGTTCGTGTATCTGGTCGCGCAGATTCAGGGCATCGGCCTGATCGCATCGCGCTTCATCGGCATCGAGTTTTCTATCGGCATCTTCTGCGGGCTCGCGGGCATTCTCGTGTGCTCGTTTCTCGGCGGCATGCGCGCGGTCACATGGACGCAGGTTGCGCAATACATCATTCTGATCAGCGCGATGCTGATTCCCGTGTCGATGATCGCGCACCGCGAAGGGCTCGGCTGGTTTCCGCAATTCAACTACGGGCGCGTGATGGAGCGCGTCGAAGCGCTCGAGCGCGCGGTCGCCATCTCGCCGGACGAAGCGCACGTGCGCGCCGATTATCAGCGTCAGGCCGTGCAGATGCAGCAGCGCATCGATGCGCTGCCGCAGTCGTTCCACGCCGAACATGCGCGCCTCGTCGCCGAGATCGCGGAACTGCGGCGGCACAATGGGCCGCTGCGTGAGATCAACGAGCGTGAACGCGAGCTCGCCGCCTTCCCGCGCGATGCCGCCGACGCGCAGGTCAAGTGGTCGCGCGAACGCGACGCGCTGACCGAGCGCGTCGCGGCGCCCGTGCCGATGACCGAGGCGTTCGCGCCGGGCTCGGCAGGGGACGAGAGTCCGCGCGTGCATCAGATCAACTTTCTGTCGCTGCTTCTGTGTCTGTCGATCGGCACGGCGAGCCTGCCGCACATTCTCACGCGCTATAACACGACGACGTCGGTGTCGTCGGCGCGGCGTTCGGTCGGCTGGACGCTGTTCTTCGTCGCGCTTTTCTATCTGACGGTGCCGGTGCTCGCGGTGCTGATCAAGCACGAGATATTGACGGGGCTCGTCGGGCATCGCTTCGCGGATCTGCCGCAATGGGTCACGCAATGGCGGCGCGTGGAGCCGTATCTGATCCGCATCAGCGATGTGAACGGCGACGGCATCGTGCGCTGGTCCGGCATCCAGATGCAGCCGGACATGGTCGTGCTCGCGGCGCCGGAGATCGCGGGACTGCCGTATGTCATCTCCGGGCTGATCGCGGCGGGCGCGCTGGCGGCGGCGCTTTCGACGGCGGACGGGCTGCTGCTCACGATCGCCAATGCGCTGTCGCACGATGTCTATTACTGCATGGTCGACCGCCGCGCGACGAGCCAGCGGCGCGTGACCATCTCCAAGATCTTGCTGCTCGGTGTGGCCTTGCTCGCGTCGTATGTGGCGTCGCTCAATGCGGGGAATATTCTGTTTCTCGTGGGCGCGGCGTTCTCGCTCGCGGCGTCGAGTCTCTTTCCGGCGCTCGTGCTCGGCGTGTTCTGGAAGCGCACGACGCAGCGCGGCGTCGTCGCGGGGATGATCGCGGGGCTCGTCGTGTGCGTGTACTACATCGTGTCGACGTATCCGTTCTTCGTGCAACTGACGGGCTTCGCGGGGCCGCGCTGGTTCGGCATCGAGCCGATCAGCTCGGGCGTGTTCGGCGTGCCGGCCGGATTTGCGGTGGCGATCGCGGTGAGCCTTTTCGATCGCAAGCCGGATGCGTACACGCGCGCGCTCGTCGATTACATTCGTCACCCGTAGGGGCTGGCGCAGGCGCGGGAACTTGGTATAATCGCCGTCTTCCGGAGAGATGGATGAGTGGTTTAAGTCGCACGCCTGGAAAGCGTGTATAGGGTAAAACCTATCGGGGGTTCGAATCCCCCTCTCTCCGCCAGAATAATTTTGAGCATCAAGCGCTCATATTTCATCGCTGCGATTCAATCAGCCATATTCGTTTCTGAATCGCACGCTAATCGCAGCACCTCCGCAGCGAATCTCCCCACCGCCTTACCGCGACATCGAAGTCTGCGCTCGAAATCCGTCGAGCGTGAATATTTCATCGACTGTAAAGCGTTATTGCGCACGCTATTTATTTTGGTCCACGTTCCGGTTCGTCGCTGAACGCGGATGGGTGTTCGCCGTGGCAAGTAACGATTGATTCGTCATCAATCGGCCCATCCGCAACACTGCGATCATACGGAGCGTTGATATTTTCTCGAGACCTCACGTCCCGGTGGAAACCGCGCGCAAGGTTATGGATTTTTTGCCCGCAGCGTTGCTGGGCAGGTTCATTCAAGACGTCCAATCAGATCTCCCACGATTCGTCGATCTTTAGCCGCCTCGCAGCGGCCCGCCCGACTGTATGACATAGACGGAGGGACGCATTCAAACCGCTCGCGATTGATTCAGTGTGTCGTAAGAGCAGTGGGCGCCACGGTATGACTGTGCCTCTGATAATGCACGATGAAATCGCGCACATGGCAGGGCGCAGTGACCATGCAACCCACCTCTTACGACGGTAAGAAGAATAGTCGATGCAGAAGGAAAGAAATCAGAATATTCGTGATGTCCACGATATTTCACACGCTAGTCAAAGAGCCTCTCAGTGCCGGGCCGCTTTGTGCTGCGATTTCTGATCGTGGGCGAACGCCGCAATGGGGTCGTCGTCGGCGGTCGTGGCTGCAGCCTGCAGCGGCGCCTTTCGGGCCGAATTGTCTGACCGCGCCGTGGCAGCCGATGACTGCGCGTGCGTTATTTCCGAGTTTGTCATCCACTGCTCGGAGTATTTCGCGCTGGCGGGAAACGCGGTAACGAGAAACGCGATGGCGATCGGGATCAATAGAACGCTGGCTGTTCGCATGTTTGTTACGGTTGGATTGAAATTCGTGCTCGCGGCGACGCGCGCGCTACTTCGAACAATTCAGCGCGTCCACGTTCAGTGAACGTGGCGTCTGCATGAACACTGCGCGCACGTCCCAACAGCGTCGCGTGTTCGCATCCGACGAGCTCATTGCGAGACGCAAAAAAGGCCTGCATTGAAGCAGGTTTTATCGGTAGAAACGGCTCAGACGAATCCGAATGCCTCGACGTGCGACGAACCTTTACTTCTGATTGCCCGCGGTCAGCGGCTGTTGCGTTCGACCGACGAGTCGCGCAAGCCCGTGCCAGAACGTATGCCAGCGACTCTCCGTCGCGACGGGCGATGCATCCATGTCGCGCCGCCAGGTGGCGTTTTCCTGATCCGTTCGCGCCTGCGCGACGAGTGTCCCGAAGTACATGACGTGCTCCTTCCGATGTCGGTGATGGAAGGCATTCAGGATGCCGATGCTTCGCCGCGCGCGGAACCCGGATGACGGCGGGCACATAACGCGGGGAGCGAAACCGCCGCAAGGAGATGGATGAAAGGAGGGCGCTTTCCCGCGCGCGTCAGAGGCAATGAGGCAACGCGCGCAACCGTTCGAGCGCCGCGCGCGATTCGTTGCGTGCCGCGCGGTTCAGCCAGCGGACCGCTTCGTCGATGGCTTGCTTGTCGTTCAACGCCGGCGCGACGCGCCGTACGACAGCCGCGCTTGCCAGCACGTCATGGAACCGCACGAGCGCCGCTTGCGCCGCGAGCAACTGCGGCATCGTGTGCCGATGCCCGCGCTCGAGAACCGGCGCGAACAGCTCCAGCAGGCACTGCAGTTTCGTCGCCGCTTCCTCGATGCTGCGCAAGGTCTTCGCATCGACACGCTTCATCCTGGCTGCGCGATGTTCCCGCTTGCTGAGCAGATCATCGGCGAGTGTGACGCGCTGACGGGCGAATTCCTCCAGCGTTCGATCCTCGGCACGCGCCTCGAGGCGCCGCCGCGCATCCGCGAGCGCGCGACGCAACAGCACGTCGACGTGCGCCTTGCGCAGTGTCACGCAAGTCATCGCCGATGCTTCGCGCCGCTCCTGCCGCAGCGTCCGCACGACCGGCCCGACGCGCGCGCAGTTCTCGTGCGCGCGCGCGAGCAGATCGCAGGCGGCGTCGAATTCATGCGGCTCTCCGGCGATATCCGCGAGACGTTTGAAGCGCTTGCGTACCACGCGCGCTTCCTTCTCGTCGAGCAGCGGCTCGAACGCCCACCATAGGGCGCGCAGACGCCGAAGCGTCGAGCGCAATCGATCGAGCAACGCGGCGTCGGCACGACCGGCCATCAGCTCGGTCTGCCGGAATGCTTCGCTCGCGAGCGGCGCCGTCAGCATGACGAAAGCATCCGCGACGGGTTGATCGCGAAGCGAAAAGGGATCGGACACGCGCGCGGCGGCAGGGCGGGAACTGAGCGAACGGCTGAGGCTCAATCGTGCTGGCGCTGGGTCGAAGTTCAGTGTCATCGTCTCGGTATGCACTTGTGTCGCGCGGCATTTCGTTTTGTTGGCGTTCGTGGCCGTGCGCCGGTGGTCCCGCCGGCAGTCCAATGGGCGTGCTGGGCGGAAAACATAGAGATGCAGAATGTCAGCGGTATGACAGCGCAGCGGAATCCGCAATGAAATCGTTCTCGCGCCGATATCGGACGACTTTGCTGCGCGCGGTGAAAGCTTTACATGAATTGTTGACACAAAAGATTCACAATTCGCCGCGCTGGCGGAACGTATGCTTGGCACCGCTACGGTAAACGCGCGAGGCGAGCATGCCGGACATCGCATTTCCTCAGCAAGGCGGCGCGTCCGAACGCGCCCGCCGCACCAGCCTCCTCGTTTTCCTTCTCATACTCATCGGCGGCGTCGGTTATGTCGGGATGCATCTCGCGTCCGATCTCCAATCCGTCCGGCTGAGTTCCGCCTTTCCTTATTTCCTGCTCGGCATCGCGCTTCTGATCGCGCTCGGATTCGAGTTCGTCAACGGCTTTCACGACACCGCGAACGCGGTCGCCACGGTCATATACACGCACTCGCTCACGCCGAATGTCGCGGTGGTCTGGTCGGGCGCGTGGAATTTTCTCGGCGTGCTGGTATCGAGCGGCGCGGTCGCGTTCGGCATCCTGCAACTGCTGCCCGTCGAGCTGATCCTGCAGGTCGGCAGCAGCGCGGGCTTCGCGATGGTCTTCGCACTGCTCATCGCCGCGATCATCTGGAATCTCGCTACGTGGTACTTCGGGCTGCCGTCGTCGAGCTCGCATACGCTGATCGGCTCGATCATCGGCGTGGGCTTGATGAATCAGCTATTGCGCGGGCCGAACGGCACGAGCGGCGTCGACTGGTCGCAGGCGGCGGGTGTCGGCAAGGCGTTGCTGTTTTCGCCGATCGTCGGCTTCATTTGCGCGGCGCTCCTCCTGCTTCTGCTGAAGGCGCTCGTGCGCGTGCCGGCGCTCTACAAGGAGCCCAAGAAGAATCATCCGCCGCCTTTCTGGATTCGCGCGCTCCTGATTCTGACGTGCACGGGCGTGTCGTTCGCGCACGGTTCCAACGATGGGCAGAAGGGCATGGGTCTCATCATGCTGATCCTGATCGGCACGGTGCCGACGGCCTACGCGCTCAACAAGGCGGTGAGCCCGGCCGAGACGCAGAACTTCGTCGCCGTGGCGCACGAGGCATCCGCGACCTTCGCGAAATACCTGAACGGCGCGCCGCCTTCCGTCGATGCGCGCGAGGACACGCAATCCTATGTGCGCACGCGCCAGCTTTCCACGGCAACCTTGCCCGCGGTGAAGCAGCTCACCGACATCATTGCGAATCAGGTCGGCTCGTCGGGATCGCTCGCGGCGGTGCCGCAGAACATGGTCGATAACGTGCGCAACAACATGTACCTCGTTTCCGAGGCGATTCGCCTGATGGAGAAGGCGAACACGCCCGTCTTCGCGCCAGCGGACCGCGCGGTGATCGACAACTACAAGAAGCAGCTCGATCATGCGACGAAGTTCATCCCGACGTGGGTGAAGGTTGCGGTGGCGATCGCGCTAGGCCTCGGCACGATGGTCGGTTGGAAGCGGATCGTCGTGACCGTGGGCGAGAAGATCGGCAAGCAGCATCTGACGTACGGGCAGGGCGCTTCGGCCGAAATGGTCGCGATGCTGACCATCGGCGCCGCCGACCTCTACGGCCTGCCGGTCTCGACGACGCACGTGCTGTCTTCGGGCGTCGCCGGAACGATGGCGGCCAACGGATCGGGGCTGCAATGGAACACGGTCCGCAGCCTCGTGCTCGCGTGGGTGCTGACGCTGCCCGCGTCGATCGCGCTGGCCGCCGCGTTGTACTGGGCCTTCCGAAACTTCTTCTGAGCCTAGTGACGTTCAGGCGTTCGCCGGGCGGCCGGTCTTGACCGTTTCGAGCGCCTTGATCGCTTCGACGAGGCGCTTTTCCGTGGCGGCGTCGAGCAGTGAAAGCGCGGCGCGCAGCAGTTCGCTCTTCTTCACGCGCACGCCGTTTTTCAAGCATTTTTTCTTCAGCGTAGCGATCTTCGCGTAGTCCGACTTGGGCATCGTGAAGCTGTCGCGCACGACCTTTTCCTTCTTCACGCGCTTCGCTTTCGTGTCGGGCTTCGGCTCGCTCTTCGCGACCTGATTCGCGGCTTGTTTCGCGGCCTGTTTCGCGGCGGCAGCTTCGATTGCGGGCGTCTTCGTGGATTGCTTCGCCGTCGGCGCTTTCGCGGCTTGCTGCTTCGCGCTCTTCGGCGCCGTGGCCGGGGCTGTCGCGCTCGCTTTGGTCTTCTTCGCGGTCGCGGTCGTGCTGGCCTGCATCTTCTTGCCGGCCTTGCCGTCGGGCTTCGCCGGCGGCGGCGTCTTGTCCGCGGCGCCGGTCGGGAAATGGAACGCCTTCTTCGTCGGCGCCTTGACTCGAGGTGTGCTCATCCGTTCTCTCCTGTCCTGTTGAAAAACAGTATATACGGTTTATGAGTACGCGGGCCGTGCGGCACGATCCGTGGTCGCCTCTCGAAACGCTTTGCGCTTCAACGGGATAGGCGCACGGCCCTCGAGTTATCTACACGCTTGTCCACTGAAACTGTGGACAAGCGCGTGAAGCATCCGCGCTACATGGCATTGACCGTGATCGTCATGTTCGTGATGGTCGGCATGGTCCAAGCGGCAAGCCTTTTCGATCGCGAACACGAAGTACTGTTTCGGATTGTCGATGCCGACCGGGTGCTTCGTGTCCTTCACGGTGTCGATGAAGTCGTTGCCGTTCGCCATGAAAAGCGTGTGCTTGAGCGCGCTGTTCATGCGCACGTCCGGACCGAACGCGAGGCTTTCGATCTTCGCGGGGATGTCGTTCGGCGCGATGCCGTGGTCCACAGCGCCTTGACGATATCGAGAAACGGCTGCTTCGCGAGCGCGTACGGCGCGAGGCCGCTTTCGCTGCTCGTCTGGCTCACGTCCTGCGCGTTGGCGATGTCCGGCGAGATCGCGAGGCCTTCCATGCCCTTGTTCGCGACGCGGCCCGATGCGTCCTGGCCGATTTCGTCGTTGCCGTCCGGAGAAAGCGTCGTCACCGCGAACGACGCCGGCACGCGATACACCGCGATGCGCTCGCCCGTGCGCCGGTCGAAGCGATAGATGCAGGGGCCGTATTCATCGGAGATGAAGACGCTCGCGCCGTCGCGCGCTACGCAGATGCTCTCAGGATCGAAGCGCGCGTCGCGCGGATAAGTCGATGGTTGGGCCTGCGTGAAATTGTCCGAGCGGCCGGTAGTGCATGTGACTCGATGCGTTGAGCGCGGGCGCGCCATTGCCGACTTCGCCGCCGCGCCTTCGCCGTAGACGAGCGGTGCGCGCGCGGAACAGCGTCGTGTCGACGAGCTTCGGATCGAGCGTGTAGGGTTCCTGCCGCCGGCTTCGAGGCGCAGGATCAGCGTCTGAAAGCGGTGGATGTACGACGCGGTGTCGTCGATGGCTTTGTTATACGAGACCGCGTTCGGGGCGACTGGCCGATCGCGATGAGATCGAGCTCGCCCACGCCCACGTGCACGCGAGCGTCAGGGCGGATAACGCAAAGGACAAGGCACATGAGCGAGGGCGAACGATGAACGTCTCCCGTGGTCGACGAAGCGATGCAAAGCCTGGTGGCCGAGTTCTTTCAGATACGCCGCGCGGGCCGCGATGTCGACGTTGGCGAAATCGGTGAACACGCGGTCGACGCCCAGCCCGAAGAACGTCTGATACGCGGCGTTCGGATCGCCGTCATGGCTGGCCGCGAGAGACTTCTTCTATTGCGGAACCGAGAGAGAAGAGCAAAACGACGCCCGCGCCTTAAGGTGGCTGCGATGCTGTCGCCCGAGCTTCATTTCGCTTCCCGTCCGCTTCGAATTGTCCCCGCGCATGATTACGATCGTCTGGTGACGTTTGTATGACTAAGGAAACGAACCGTTACTTGTAGGGGCGCTGTTTTCCGAAACGAGAACGCCGGCACATGGCCGGCGCTCTTCCGACGCAGGCGCGCGCCCGTCATTGTTTGATCGTGCCCGTCGATTGCGAACCTTGCGACGGCGCCGTCGACATGCCTTGCTCACGCTGCTGCATCAGCGTGCCGCTGCCCGACGTGCCGGACTGCACGCCGCCTTGCGACGAGTCACCCGTGCGCGGGGCCGGAACGGGCTCGTTCTTGCCCGGTTGCATCTGCTGCTGGCGCTGCATCAACTGATCGCGCGAGATTTCCTGTGAAAACGCGGCGGTGCTGGCGAGCGCGAGGAGCGCGCCAGCGATCACGGTGGTGGTTCTCATGTCCGTCTCCTTGAGAGCGACGCGACGCGCGCCGCTTGCTGGCTGGTCAGCATCGAACGTGCCGCGCCGGAGCTCATAGGACTGGCCTTATTTACGGTCGAAACGACGGCAAAACGACCGCAAACGGATAGCATATCCATCCGGCGATCAGAGGAGCGGGTCTCTGGTGAGTCGCGATCCAGATTATCCTGAACCGCCCGAATCCGGTTCGACAGGCTGAATGCCACGGAGTATGTCATGTCGATTTCACTGAACGATTTATTGGAATGGCGCGATCGCTTGTCGGAACAATCGGGCGAGGAAGCCAAAATGGTGCGCGCGTTGATTGCATGCCGTGAAGCGGAATTGCGCGCGCGTATCGCCGATTTGATTGCGACGGTCAGTCAGTCCGAAAACTGGAGATTGCAGCGCTGTGCGGCTATTGCGCGGCGTGTCGAGCAGGCGGGAATTGCGCATCTCGAATCGGTTTATGACTTCTTTCAGAATCGCAGCACGGGTGAGCGGCACATCGACGCGCCGGCCTTGCTTTTCGATTTTTTCGCGGATGAGCGAGCCACGGCCGACGAGTTGCGTGTCCCGATGCAGATGACGGTCAGCATGCAGGTTTCGCACGCGCTGCCTGCGCGCCTCGCGAACCTTCACGGACTCGTGATCAGCCTGGAGTCGCGCGTGTCCAACACGCCGGGGCTGGCGTGCGGCATTCAGGGAATCAGGCTCATGCGCATGGTCGCGTTGATGTCGCAGGCGCGTTCCGCCCGGTTCGGGAAAATGAGAATAAGCGGAACGCAGGCGGTTTATCGTCACTCGTGACATTCAGATAATTTCACCTGGCGTTTTCAATTTCGCGCCGCGTGATTTTTACGTCGATTTAGTCGGAAAATCCGGAAGACATATCGAACGTTTTTGGCGCTTCGTTTGAAACGCAGAACGTCTCGCCTATACTTGAATCACCAGCTTATTCGATCCGCGACAATGCGGAATTGTTCGTTATGCGGAGCAATCCCTGACTGCATTCACGAAATGCGAATAACGCGTGTGGCAGTTCGGATTTTTCGTTCATCATCATGACGGCTGATCCTTGAAAAAAGGAATTAGCCAGGGAGCCATCGTGAAAAGCCTCCTGAGCAGAAGAGGTAGCTTGCTTGACAATGCGCCATCGTTTCTCGCGCGCCAGAGGGCCAACGGTCCAATCCGTTTTGCCGCGCCGGACATCGTTGCCGAAGACGTGCCCGCGGACGACGGCATTGCAACTCCATCGTCTTCCACCCGGGTGACGCCGCTGCGGCCGGCCGCCGTTCCGACGCCGCAATCGGGCATGCAGGCGTTACAGGCCACGCAGATCACCGAAGTCGAATGGCTCGTTCAGCAGGACTCGCTCACGACGTTTCGCACGTTTCGGAGCTTTGCCTATTCCGCGAGCCTGCTGTTTTATCCGCGCGAACTGACTTATTACGCGGTGCTGTATCACGAGGATGCCGTCTGGCGCGTGCTCAAGGCGGGCGACATAGAGTCGGCCGAGCCGGCCTTTCGCCATTTCGTCGAACATGCGATGCGTCTCGCGGACGCCGAGATGCGGCGCGCGCATCTCGAAGCGCAGAACGAGCAGTTCGCGCGTCTCATCGCGGAGTCGGAGGCACACATCGAGCGTGTGCGTGTCGACCTGCAGCGGGGCGGCGGGCAGGATCAGCGAGTCGCGTTGAAGCAGCAGGAAATTCGAAAGGAGCTGGCGCAGCTGGAAGGGCAGCGCGCGGCGGCCCAGGCGCAACTGAGCAAGCTGCAGCGTCAACTTCATCAGTTGAACGCAACTGTCAATGACAAGGTGCCGCACCTGCCGCCTATGCGGTCACGATAAGACACTGCGGGAATCATACGAAGAAAGTCCCGCCATATCGCGTAAAATCGCCCCTTCGCGCGGCTAGTCGATTCGTTCGGCATACTCCGCGCTGAACTTCGATATGTAGGTGCTGAGCCCGCGTCCGGCGTGGGCGAGCCGCTTCATTTCCTCGACACGCGTGCGACCCGGCACGCGATAGTCATACAAGTATGTCCCGCCGTTGACGAAGCGCACCTTGATGCCGTCGCGCAGGATGTCGAATGCTTCGACGCCCGAATTGCCGGCAAGATTTCGATAGGGTTGCATGGTGTCGTCACGCTCGATCACAGGCAAACGATTGCGTGCTCGAAGCAGGCCTAAAGTTTCGTTGGCCGGGACCGTTAAAGGTGTCATGGATAAAGATCAATTCCCGTTCCTCGACTCGAACGATCCGCACTTTCAGCACGCACGCGCGCTGAGCCTCTCGGTCGGTGCGATTCGCCGCGCGCAGGGCAAGTGCAATCCGAACGACTTTCCGGTCGGCTCGCTCGAATGGCACTTCGCCATCGAAGACTTCGCGGGCGACGTTCTCCGCGCGCTGATGGACGAGACCGAAGGTGTCGACATTCAGGTCGGAGAGCGTCCGCTCGATTGACCGGGCGCCCCGCGCCCGGCGCCCGGCGACATCCTGGCCGCCGTTCGGCGGCGATATCCATTCGTTACAGCTTTACGCCGCCTGATTCGGGCGCGTCCACGCCGCCGGGCGGAATCGCGCCGGTCGCGCCGAGGTTGCTCGCGCGATCGTTGGACCAGTATGGCTCGCGCCCATAGTGCTGATGCACGGTGCTCGCCCAGACGCGGTCGGCCATCGACGGCCACGCGTCCTTGTCGAATCCCGGCGAGTTGCGCACTTGCTCTCCGGTCGCATCGATCCGGAAGCAGCGGTTGTCGGTGTCGAGTGTGAGCGCGCTCCAGGGCACGGCTAGCAGCTTGTCGCCGATACCGAGAAAGCCGCCGCTCGACAGCACCGCATACGCGATGTGCCCGCTCGTCACGTCCAGCATGATTTCCTTCAGCGAGCCGACGTCGTGTCCGTCGCTGCTTATCACCGAATTGCCGTCGAGTGTGCTCGCGGCCATCACATCGGGGCCGGGGCCCGCGGCCGTTGCCGCGCCCTTGCCGACGATCTTCGCGCCGCCCGACGACGGCTCCATCGATTGACTCATGATCCGCTCCTTTTCGACCGGTTGTATGGATGCGTAAAGGCGTCCCCCTGCGCGCATTCGCATCAGCAACGGCCGTACCCATGAGGCGTCACGGGCGTCTCATCGGCGTCTGTTAAGCTCGGAGCTCGTTCAATCCGCCCGCTGCCCATGATCGCTTTCGAGGAATTGCTCGCCGTCGCGTACAAGAAGGAGCGCATGCTGAGCCGCAGGCTCGCGAAGGGCGCTGCGATCGCCGAGCACGCGGCGCTCGTCAGGACGTTGGAGAAGGCGGCGGGCGAGCAATCCTTGCGCGATTTCGTCGATGCGCGCCGCGCCGCGCAAACCCGCAACGCCGATGCGCAGCGCTCGCGCGAGATGCGACGCGCCGAGCGGGCGAGCCGTGCGAAGGCGCGAACGACCGAGGCCGAGACGAGCGGATGGCGCGGCTGGTTCGACGGTTCCGCATTGCCGAATCCCGGGCGGCTGGGCATGGGCGGCGTGGTGATCGGACCGGCCGGAGAAACCTTCGAGATCAGCGTCGCCGCAGGCACGGGCGACAGCAGCGCGGCGGAATATCTCGCGCTCATCGCGGTGCTCGAAGCGGCGCTGCGGGAAGGCGCCGCGGATGCCGTGATCTACGGCGACAGTCGCGTCGTGATCGACGACGTGAGTGCGCCGGACGGCGCGGGCATCCGCTCGCTCGCGCATCACGCGGCGCGCGCTCGCGCGCTCATGGCGCAGATCGGCGATGTGCGGCTACAGTGGATTCCACGTGCCCGCAATGGCCGCGCGGACGCGCTTTCGCGCCAGGCGCTCGATCCGGCGGGCGCGTCGGGCAAGGCGGCATGAAGCCGGCCTGAACGAGTCATCAGCCGGCTGCTTCGATACTCACTTCAATTCGCGCACGTCCGCCGTCGGCATTTCGCCGAACGCATCGCTCAACAGATAATCGATCACCTTGCGCGCCGACTGCCCGGGCGTCGCGAGCTGGCCGTCGCGCTTGAGCGCGTCGAAGCGTTCGCGCATCGGAAAGCGCTCGAGATTCGTGCCGCGGATTTCCGCCTGCATGTCGGTGTCCACGACGCCGGGCGCGACGCTGCAGATGCGCAGCGCGCGATTGCTGTCGAGCGCGACCGCGCGCGCGTGGTGATCGAGCGCCGCCTTGGTCGCGCAGTAGACGCTCCAGCCGGGATAGGCATTGCGCGCCGCGCCGCTCGAGATATGAACGATGCGCGTGTCCGCCGCCTGCGCGCTCGCCTGCACGACGGCCGCCGCGAGCATCATCGGCGCCGCTACATTCACGCTGACCGCGCGCGCGACGGCGGCCGGTTCCTGATCCGCGAGGGCGCCGACCGGCGCGAGCATCCCCGCGTTATTGATGAGCAGCACGCGTCCCGCGCCCGAGACGAAGCGGGACAGGGCGTCGCCCGACAGCCATTCGCTGACTGCCGTCAGATCGGCGAGATCCAGGTCGACCTCATGCAGTTGGCCGGGATGGCGCGCGGCGAGTTCGTCGTTGCGCGTGCGTGAGATCGCGAGCACTTCGACGCCTTGCGCGAGCAGAAGCTGCGCGAGCGCGGCGCCGAGCCCGCGGGTATGGCCGGTGAGAATGGCTCGGGTCGAAAGAGACATGGGCATGATCGGATGGTTGATGGCGCCTCGATTCTAGCGACAAGCGTGTTCGCGCGTCGGCTACGCTCAAGAGCGCCGATCCGGCAAGACGGAGAAACGTGAAAATCAAAAGTTCGTTGGTTCCTGGACACATAAGCGGGCGGCGGCGTTTTTTTGACTGACAAGCTCCGTCACACAACTGACAATCTTTTTCGAATTGAGAACCGCCGGAGATTTCCATGCCCCTTCGCCCGAAAGCGCCACGAGCCGCGTCCATGATCTCCGAAGCGGGTCATCCCGCCGCGCGTTCGCTGGCGATTTCGATGGCGGTGTGCGCGACGTTCATCGGCCTGCCTGGCGCGGCGTGGGCGCAAAGCTCGGTGCAGCTCTACGGCGAGCTGGATACGGGCGTCGCCTATGTAAACAATGTGGGCGGGCATGCGCAATATCGCCTGACTTCCGGCACGATCGACGGGAGTTACTGGGGCCTGCAAGGCTCCGAGGATCTGGGCGGCGGCGCGCGCGCGATCTTCCGGCTCGAGCGCGGCCTCTCGGTCGCGACGGGCGAAGGCCTCAACGATCATCCGATGTACGTCGGCATCGGCACCGATACGCTCGGCACCGTCACCTTCGGCCGTCAGTACGATTCGATCCACGACTATTTCCAGACCTTCACGCTGACCGGCAACACGGGCGGCACCGCGTTCGCGCACCTGCTCGACAACGACAACGCCAACAACTCGTTTCTTGCGTCGAACTCCGTCAAGTACACGAGCGGGAACTACGGCGGCTTGAGCTTCGGCGGCCTTTACGCCTTTTCCAATCAGGCGGGCGCGTTCGCGAACAACCGCGCGTACAGCGTCGGCGCCAGTTATTCGGCGGGCGCCTTCAACGCGGGCGCGGCGTATCTGCACAACAACGGGCGCGGCAACACGACGGGCGGCGCCTACGACTCGCTCGCGCTGCCCGGCTCGGCGAATACCGTCGTCAACGCGAACGTGGAGCGGCAGAACACGTTCGGCGTCGGCATGAGCTACGAGATCGGCGAATTCACGCTGGGCGGCGCGTTCTCCCGCTCGATCAACTCCGGCGTGACCGATGCCGACACGGGTGACCTGCTGCCGTCGCTCGCGCTCAACAACTACGAGATCAACGGCATTTACAAGCTGACGCCGGCCATCCAGTTGTCGGGCATGTATGTCTATACCAACGGCGGCGGCGCGCACTGGCACGAAGGCGCGCTCCAGGTCGACTATCTGCTGTCCAAGCGCACGGATGTCTATCTGGAGTCGATTTATCAGCGCGCTTCGTCGGGCGCGCCGGCGGTGATCAACACGAACGATCCGTCGAGCGGCCGCAATCAGCTGATGCTGAGCACGGGCATCCGGCATCGCTTCTGACGCTTCTGAACGCGTGGCGCGCGTGCTAACTTAGCGGTCTCGCTTCCGCTGGTCTGCAGGTGTCCGATGTCGCTCCAGACTTTCTCGCTTTTTCTGCCGGCGTGTTTCGCCATCAACATGGCTTTCGGGCCGAACAACATGCTGTCGCTGTCGAACGGCGCGCGCGACGGCGTGCGCGCATCGGTGCTGGCGTCGTTCGGACGGCTCGTCGCGTTTGCGATCATGATCGCCATCGCGGGCCTCGGGCTCGGCGCGCTGCTGCTCGCGTCGCAGACGCTTTTCACGGCGATCAAGCTCGCGGGCGCCGCCTATCTCGTCTGGATCGGCGTGAAGCTGATCCGCTCGGGGCCGTCGATCGTCGTGAAAGACGAGGGCGCGCCGCGCGGCCCCGTGAGTCTCGCGCGGCTCACCAAGCAGGAGTTCTGGGTCGCCGCCGGCAATCCCAAGGCGATACTCGTGTTCACCGCGTTCTTCCCGCAGTTCGTCGATCGCGGCGCGTACGCGACGAGCTTCGCGATCCTCGGCGCGACATTCCTGCTGCTCGAACTGGTGGCGATCGTCATCTACGCCGCGCTGGGCGCACGTCTCGGCTCACTGTCGCGCGGCGCGCGCGGCTTCACCTGGTTCAATCGCGTGAGCGGCGCGCTCATGATCGGCTTCGGCGTGATGCTGGCTTTCGTGCGTCGTCCGGCAAGCTGAATTCCCGCGTTTTCGGTATCGCGTTAATCGCACGCATTATTACGTTGAGTTATTGGGAATAACGGCGCATTAAGTCTTCAGGGCTATCCCCGAGTGACCCGAATCACAAATTACAACAAAATGCGTCACCCGCAAGTCGCAATAAGCTTGCGATTTGCTTAAATCAACTGACACGCATGGAAGCGATCCTTCTGTGCATGTAAATCCGCAACGATCGAATTCACGCCACACGCGAGAAGCCGATCACGGTAAACGGAAGCCCGATGAAAGCTCAATTCCCCGCACGCCCGCTGACATTGCGTCGCGCGCCTGTCTCTCGCCCATTCACTGATCCCGCCCGCCGCCTGCAGAACCCGTCGCCGCAATTTGTTGCGTGTCAACAGGCGTGTCGCTGCAATTTGCGATAATCAGGCGTTTTGCCACGGATAATCGCCGTATATTCATATGATCATTGTGCGGAGAATTTCGAGTGACTCGCTCGTATTTTCATCGCGTGTAATCGGCGCGTTGCAGTTTGCCGATTCGCTTACCGCTGTTTGAAGGATCCTTTCCGATGCTGAATCAATCGTCCGGCCCCTCGCAGACGCGCTCGTTCTCGACCGTCTTCCTGATCGAAATGTGGGAGCGCTTCGGCTATTACGGCATGGCCGCGCTGCTCGTGCTGTTCATGATCGATAAAATCGGTTTCGCCGACGATCACGCCAACCTGACCTGGGGTGCGTTCACGGCGCTCGTGTTCTCCGCGCCGTCGATCGGCGGCTGGATCGGCGACAAGGTGCTCGGCGCGCGCCGCACGATGACCGCGGGCGCGATCGTGCTCGCGCTCGGGTATCTGATGCTCGCGCTGCCGTTCGACACGCTCGGCTTCATGTATGCATCGCTCGGCGTGATCGTGGTCGGCAACGGGCTCTTCAAGTCGAACGCGGCGAATCTCGTGCGCCGCATCTACGAGGGCGACGATGCGCGCATCGACAGCGCGTTCACCATCTATTACATGGCGGTGAACATCGGCTCGACCTTGTCGATGCTGGCGACGCCGTGGATCAAGGACCACTGGGGCTGGCATACCGCGTTCGCCGTCTGTTGCGGCGGCATGGTGCTCGGTCTCCTCAACTTCGCACTGATGCGCAAGACGCTCGCGCACGTCGGTTCCGCCCCGGACGATGAACCGATCCGCTGGAACCGCGCGTTCGCGGTCGCGGCGGGCAGCGTGGCGCTGGCGGCAGCGACCATGTACATCCTGCAGCACAAGACGGTGGCGGTCGCGTGCGTGTACGCGGCGGGCGTCGCGATCCTCGCGATCTTCGGCTACATGCTCACGAAGTGCGACCGCAGCGAGCGCGCGGGCCTCGTCGCCGCACTGATCCTGACGCTTCAGGTGATCCTGTTCTTCGTCTTCTATCAGCAGATGTCGACCTCGCTCACGCTGTTCGCGCTACGCAACGTCGATCCGTCGTTCTCGATCGGCGGCGTCGAGCTGTTCACGTGGAGCGCGGCGCAGTTCCAGGCGCTCAATCCGATCTGGATCATGCTGCTGAGCCCGATTCTCGCGTTCGTCTACGCGCGACAGGCGCGCCGCGGCCGCGATATTCCCGTGGCGGCGAAGTACGCGCTGGGCTTCGTCGTGGTGGCGGTGGGCTTCTTCGTGTTCGGGCTGAGCGGACGTTATGCCGTGGAAGGGCGTGTGTCGTCGTGGTTCATGGTCGCGGGCTACGGCCTCTATTCGCTCGGCGAGTTGCTCGTGTCGGGCCTCGGCCTCGCGATGATCGCGCGCTATGTTCCGGCTCGCATGAGCGGATTCATGATGGGCGCGTATTTCGTCGCGACGGGCGTATCGCAGTATCTCGGCAGTGTCGTCGCGAATTTCGCGCGCATGCCGTCCGGCAATCTGGAGCCGCTGCAGTCGCTGCCGCTTTACACGCAGCTTTTCTTCGGACTCGGCTGGCTCGCCGCGGGCGGTGCGGCGGTCGCCGTGGCGCTGTTGCCGCTGCTCGGCAAGCTGTCGCGTGCGCATCAGCGCGCGGTGGAGGAGGCGGTTCGAACCGGCGCGGCGGAGCGCATGCAGCCGGCGACGACATTGGGCGCAAAGAACGTTTGACTTTGCAGAATACTTCGGTCTATAATTTCTTTCTCAGACGCGGGGTGGAGCAGTCTGGCAGCTCGTCGGGCTCATAACCCGAAGGTCGTAGGTTCAAATCCTACCCCCGCAACCAGTTTCATCAAGCAAAGAGCCCGGTTCAGCCGGGCTCTTTGCTTTTGTGCGTCTTCTTCTTGCGCGTCTGGCAGCATCGAGCTCGGTTCGGCCTGTGCCGCCGATACTGCCGAATCGGCAGCATCACATCATCCCCGAACGCTCCCATAAGCACGAAAAGCCTGCATGAGCGTTCACTCATGCAGGCTTTTTGCGATCTTGCCAACCTTCATCGATCGGGGCACATCCGTGTGTGCGCTTCTCCGCGAGCTTTCACGCGACCTACGCGCGAAACCGCGACCCGGCCGATTCAGGCTGCGATGCCGGTTCTATCCGGACAGACGAGGGCGGAACGCCCCGCGTCGATCAATAGAATTTCTTCGGCAGTTGCGCGCGACGGATCTGCTTGCGCAGACGAGCGACAGCAGCAGCTTTCTTGCGCTTGCGCTCGGTGGTCGGCTTTTCATAAGCCATGCGCGACTTGAGCTCTTGAATCAGGCCCGTGCGTTCGACGGTACGGCGAAAACGACGCATGGCGACGTCGAAAGGCTCGTTCTCTTTCAACAGTACTTTAGTCATTGAAATCTCGGTTGATCTGGCCCTGCCAGAATTTGGGGCAAAGCGCAATTGTACACTTTTTGAGAGTCACCCTGCACGTACTTTGTACGAAAGCATATACATGCGGACTCGGGATTCACATCGTAGGTCGTTGAATCGAGACGACAATCCCGAAATACCCGCGCTCAGAAGCCGCGCGGACGCGCGGGACGCGGATCGGGCGCGGCTTCGCGCGCGTCCGGCTGGTCGATCGTCACGTCCGATCGCGCGAGCGCGACGCACGGCAAAATCCAGCCTTCGGCCTTTTCCTCCGCGGTGAGGCCCGGCCATTCGATGCGATAGGCGATCTCGCCATCGACGAGCCGGCACATGCACGCGCGGCAGGTTCCGTTGCGGCACGATCGCGGCAGCGTCAAACCTGCCCGCAACGCGGCTTCGAGCAATGTCTCGCCGTCCTTCACCGCGACAAAGTGGCCGTTTGGTTCGATGACCATCGCGAAGGCGCGCGGCTCGTCCGTCACGCCTGAACCTCGACGCCCGCGCGGCCGTTGGTGAGATCGCGAAGTTCGACGGCAGCCGGCTCGCGCGCCGCGGCGGCCATCCGCACCACGAGCCGCACGGTCATGCCGTATTCGCTCTGCACGAGTTCGGCGTCGTTCTGCTCGATCCAGCGCCGCACGCGTGCCTCGTCGGCATAGTCGACTTCGATGTGCAGCAAGCCGCGCTCGATGCGCTCGACGCGCTCGGCCAGTTGCATCGCGCTGGCGATCGCATCGGTGTAGGCGCGCACGAGCCCGCCCGCGCCGAGCTTGATGCCGCCGTAATAGCGCACGACCGCGGCCAGCACGCCATCGACCTCGTGATGCCGCAGCACTTCGAGAATCGGGCGCCCGGCGGTGCCGGACGGCTCGCCGTCGTCCGACATGCCGGACTGCCCGCCCGCGAGCAGCGCCCAGCAGACGTGCGTCGCGCCCGGATGCTCCGCGCGCAGGCGCTCGAGTTCGCGCATGGCTTCGTCGCGGTCCGCGACGGGGATCGCGAGCGCGATGAAGCGGCTCTTGCGGATGTCGATTTCGGTGCTGACGGAAGAGGCGAGGGTATAGGTGGGCAAGGCGTGGACCGCGTGAAATGCAAATGCTGAATCTTAGCCGTTCAGCGCGACGGAACCGTCCGCGACGTTCGATGCACCGTTCAGCGCGCGCTGCATCAGCACGGTATCGACCCATCGGCCGTGCTTGAAGCCGACATCGCGCAGCACGCCGACATGCTCGAAGCCGAGCCGCGCATGCAGCGCGATGGAACCCGCGTTGCCGCTGTTGCCAATCACCGCGATCATCTGCCGCCACGGCCCGCGCTCGCATCGGTCGATGAGCGCGGCGAGCAGCGCGAGACCGATGCCGCGCCCGCCGTTGCCATCGGCGACATAGACCGAGTCCTCGATCGTATGCCGGTAGGCCGAGCGCGGCCGATAGGTCGACGCATACGCGTAGCCCGCCACGACGCCATCGAGTTCGGCGACGAGATAGGGCAAGCCCGCCGCGACGATCGCCGCGTGGCGCGCGCGCATGTCGTCGATGGAAGGCGCGACTTCCTCGAACGTCGCGAGCGCGTTCCTTACGTAATGCGAATAGATGTGCGCGATCGAGTCGAAGTCGGCGGGCGCGGCATCGCGCACGAACGGCACGAACGGACGGGCGGTGTTGAGTGAGACCATGGTTCGTCGATCCGGCAGAAGAAAACGCGATAGTGAAGCGGCGATTTTCTCACGGCGCGTCAACGGCAAAAAAAGGAAACCCGGGCCGTGCGGAAGCCCACCAAAAGGGTGAGTTTTCGGGCAAAGAAATCGTTGAATCGGGGGATGCGCGCCCCCTACACTAAGTCGTTTGTCCGAGACTGCGCGAGTGCGGCTTTGAAACAGGGCCGGCGGCGTCGAGCAGGGAGAAAAAACGCGCGCGCGAAAGGTCTCGCGCCGCGGACCATAACAGGCAATGAACAAAATTCAACGTGGGGCGCTGGCGGCGCTTCTGATCGTTATCGTGGTGATTGCGGCGCTGGCGCCGGCGGGGATCGGCTTTTTGTTCGCACAGCGCAGTCAGCGGCATGAGGAAGCAGAGCGCCTGAACACCTTCGCCGAGGCTGCGCTCTATCGCGCCGAGGACGTCACGCGGCGTCTGTCGGGCGCGCTCGGGGAAATCGGCAAGGTGGCCGCGGCGCCTTGCTCGGCGCCGTATCTGCAGGAGTTGCGGCGCATCGCGCTCACGCACGGGCAGGTGCGCGACGCCGGCGCCTACGATCACGACGGACGCTGGCAATGCTCGTCGCTGCTCGGCGCGGTGTCGGCCGGGCCGCCCGACAGTCTCACGCTGCCGGCGCCCGACTGGCGCTCGCGCGACGGCGAGATGGCCTGGTACGGCCTCTCGCGTCTGCCTGGCGCCAAGGATTCGCTGGTAATGGGCCGCGACGGTTTCTATGTCGCCGCCGATCCTTCGCTCTACCTCGACAGCCTCGACGCGCCCGGCGACCCCGCGAGCGGCGTCGCCGTCATCAACACGGACGTGAGCCGCGTGATCGCGACCACGCCCGCCACCGACACCGCCGCCATCCTCGCCGTCTATCGAACCGCGCCGCCGGTGCGCGACTGTTCGCCGTACGTCGTGCGGCGTTCCGCGTCGATGCCGCTCGCGGTCGTCGTGAGCGCGCCGCATCAGTCGGTGCGCCAGCGCCTGCGCACGCTGCCGTGGGGCTGGCTGCTCGGCGGTCTCGCGGCGGGGCTCGTGCTCGCGAGCTGGGCGGCGTTCTTCTTCGTGCGCCGGCTGTCTGCGCGCGGCCAGCTGAGCGATGCCGTGCGGCGCCATCAGTTCATCGTCGCGTATCAGCCGATCGTCGATCTCGGCACGCGCCGCTGCGTCGGCGCGGAGGCGCTCGTGCGCTGGAAGTATCACGACCGCATCGTGCGGCCCGATCATTTCATCCCGCTGGCGGAGCATCGCGGACTGATCCAGGCGATCACCGATCAGGTTCTCGACACCATTCTGCTCGAACTCGGCGACTTTCTTAAGCGCTACCCGGAGTACTACGTGTCGGTGAATCTGTCCGCGCCCGATCTGACGACCCACCGTTTTCTCGACGTGCTCGGCCCCGCGGTCGCGCGCCAGGGCGTGCGGCCGGAACAGATCCGCATCGAGGCGACGGAGCGCAGCTTTCTCGATGCCGATGCCGCGAAGGAAGTCATCAGCGCGTTTCGCGAAGCGGGCCACGCCGTCTATCTCGACGACTTCGGCACCGGCTACTCGAGCCTGTCGCATCTTCAGACGTTCCGCATCGACGGCCTGAAGATCGACAAGTCATTCGTCGATACCGTCGGGCAGGATGCGGCGTCGAGCAGCGTCGCGTCGCATATCATCGACATGGCCGCGACGCTCGACGTTCAGGTGATCGCCGAGGGCATCGAGCGCGAGGAGCAGGCGGCGTATCTGCAGGCGCGCGGCGCGCAGTTCGGGCAGGGCTGGCTCTTTTCCGCGCCGCTTTCGGCGGCCGAATTCATCCGTTATGCGGGCAAGACGCGCGGCGCTTGATCGACACCGAATCGTCCTCATTTACGATGTTTCCAGACGAGGCACGACCATGAACGACCAGACAGCCACCGTTTTCCTGCGCGACGTGCGGCATCCGCTGCTCGCGCTTCATCGCAGCGTGCTCGCGCATCTGCGTGCGCGGCACGAGGCGGAGTTCGGGCCGACGTCGCCGGGCGAGTTTCTGCAGATCGTGATCAACGGCTCGGCGTATCGCTGGCTCACGCCGTTCTCGACGCTGATCGCCGCCATCGACGACGTCCTCGACGACGACGAAGCCACCGCCGATGACCGCATCGGGCACGCGCAGGCCGTCGTCGACATGTTCAGCGCCGGCACGCGCGATCCCGCCTTCGCGGAGCAGTTCCTGCCCTTGCTGCAGGACAGCCCGGACATCGCCGTGGCGAACGGGCAGGTCGCGCAGTTCGTGCGCGGCGCCGCGGGAAAGTAGGCCGCCACGGTCTATCGAAAATGCGACCTGAAAAGCGCAAGTTTCGCCCGGCGCGCGCATGCGGGTTTTCCTGCGTGTCGCGCGCGGGCAGCGTTGCACGGCGGGCGTCCGCCCGCGCCGGCGCTCGTCAGTGTTGCATGCTGCATCGCAACAAGCACGCTTCGTCACAATTGAGCGATTGATTTTCGCTTGCGAGTATCGCCGCCAATCGACGGAGCGGCGTTGACCCGCGCGCTCCGCTTCTTTCAACGAAAGACGATGGAGGCGCCTCTTGATTTTGCACGGCTTCGGTCCGCTCCTTTGGGCGGGTGCCAAAGAGACGCTCGCGCTCGCGGTGCTGTCTCTCGCGGTATCGGTGCTGCTCGGCCTGGCGGGCGCATCGGCAAAACTCTCTCGACACGCGGCGTTGCGCGGCATCGCGACCGCGTACACGACGCTCATCCGCTCGGTGCCCGATCTCGTGCTGATGCTGCTGCTCTTCTACAGCATCCAGATCGCGGTCAACAATCTGACCGACGCATTCGGCTGGGATCAGTTCGACATCGATCCGTTCACGGCCGGCGTGCTCACGCTCGGCTTCATCTACGGCGCGTATTTCACCGAGACGTTTCGCGGCGCGTTTCTCGCCGTGCCGCGCGGACAGCTCGAAGCGGGCAGCGCCTACGGCATGAGCGGGATGCGCGTGTTCGGCCGCATTCTCTTTCCGCAGATGATGCGTTTCGCGCTGCCGGGCATCGGCAATAACTGGCAGGTGCTCGTGAAGGCGACGGCGCTCGTGTCGATCATCGGTCTCGCCGATGTCGTGAAGGCCGCGCAGGACGCGGGCAAGAGCACGTTCAACATGTTCTTCTTCATCCTGATCGCGGCGCTCATCTATCTCGCGATCACCAGCGCGTCGAATCTCGTGCTGATGGCGCTCGAAAAGCGCTATTCGATCGGCGTGCGGCATGCCGAACTCTGACCTCTGCTAGCGAGCGAAAGCCATGATCCAGATCCTCGCCGAATACTGGCGCCCTTTCCTGTACTCCGACGGCATGCGCGCATCGGGCCTCGTCGTCACGTTGTGGCTGCTCGCGGTATCGATCGTGCTCGGCTTCTGCGCGGCGGTCCCGCTCGCCTGCGCGCGCGTGTCGCGCAACCGCTGGCTGTCGACGCCCGTGCGCCTCTACACCTACGTGTTCCGCGGCACGCCGCTCTATGTGCAACTGCTCTTGCTTTACACGGGCATGTACAGCCTCGAATTCGTGCGTACGCAATCGCTGCTGGAAGCGTTTTTCAAGAGCGGCTTCAACTGCGCGATCCTCGCCTTCGCGCTGAACACCTGCGCCTACACGACCGAAATCTTCGCCGGCGCGATCCGCGCGACGCCCCACGGCGAAGTGGAAGCCGCGCGCGCCTACGGCATGAGCACGTTCACGATGTACCGCCGCGTGATCCTGCCGTCCGCGCTGCGCCGCGCCTTGCCTTTGTACAGCAACGAAGTGATCCTGATGCTGCACGCGACGACCGTCGCCTTTACGGCCACTGTGCCGGATATCCTGAAGGTCGCGCGCGACGCCAACTCGGCGACCTATCAGTCGTTCGAATCGTTCGGCATCGCGGCGCTGCTGTACGTGGCGATCTCGTTCGCGCTCGTCGCGGCCTTCCGGCGCGCGGAGCGGCGCTGGCTCGCCTACCTGCGGCCGGCGAGCGCGGCGCGCACGGTACGCCATTGACGAGCGGTAGAATTCGAACCCATGGAAGAGACTGTGTCATCACCCGAGGAGAAAGCGTTGGAGCCCACCGCCAAAGACGTCGCGACCAAGCTCGTCGCCGAGGACATTCACAAGCGCTACGGCGACAACGAAGTGCTGAAGGGCGTCTCGCTCGCCGCGAAGGCGGGCGACGTGATCAGCATCATCGGCGCGAGCGGCTCGGGCAAGAGCACGTTCCTGCGCTGCATCAACTTTCTCGAGCGGCCGAACGCCGGGCAGATCATCGTCGACGGTGAAGCCGTACGCACGAAAACCGATAAATCCGGCAGTCTCGAAGTCGCGGATCAGAAGCAATTGCAGCGCGTGCGCACCAAGCTCGCGATGGTCTTCCAGCACTTCAACCTCTGGTCGCACATGACGGCCATCGAGAACGTGATGGAAGCGCCCATTCATGTGCTCGGCGTGTCGAAGAAGGAAGCGGAAGACCGCGCGCGCGAGTATCTGGAGAAAGTGGGCCTGCCGCCGCGCGTCGAGAAGCAGTATCCGTCGCATCTGTCGGGCGGGCAGCAGCAACGCGTCGCGATTGCGCGCGCGCTCGCGATGCATCCCGACGTCATGCTCTTCGACGAACCCACGTCCGCGCTCGATCCCGAACTCGTCGGCGAAGTGCTGAAGGTGATGCAGCGTCTCGCCGAAGAAGGCCGCACGATGATCGTCGTCACGCACGAGATGGGCTTCGCGCGCAACGTGTCGAATCACGTGATGTTCCTGCATCAGGGGCGCACGGAAGAAGAAGGCGCGCCTTCGGACGTGCTGACCGCGCCGAAGAGCGAGCGTCTGCGTCAGTTTCTTTCGGGCAGCCTGAAATAACGTGACGCGGCAGGTTGCGATCGTCGCATTGCCGCCGGTGTCGATGAGCGGCATCGGGCCGATCATCGACAGTCTTGCGCTCGCCAACGAGATCGACGGACATCGTCTCTACGAATGGCGCATCTGTTCCTGGGACGGCCGTCCGGTGCCGCTCTCGGGCGGCGCGCAGCTTCCCGCCGATTGCGCGTTCAACGATGCCGTGCGCTGCGACTGGCTGATCGTCGTGTCGGAGCGCTATCAGCAGTTCGCGGACTATCGGCTTTTTCTCGCGAGTCTCGCGCGCGTCGCGCCGCGCACGCCGCTCGTCAGCGGCATTCATCACGGCGTGTGGTGGCTCGCGATGGCCGGTCAGCTTTCGCAATATCGCGTCGCGGTGAACTGGGAAACGTATCAGCAATTCACCGAGCAGTTCGAGCGCGCGATCGTCAGCCAGCAGATCTTCGAAATCGATCGCGACCGCGCCACCTGTTCCGGCGGGCAGGCGAGCATCGATTTCATGCTCGCGATGATCGCGCGCGATCACGGCCCGGATCTCGCGGAGCGCATCGCGGATTCGCTCGGCATCGGTGTATTGCGCGCGGGCACGGAGCGTCAGCGCATTCCGTTCGTCACCGCGCCGGGCGAGCGCCATCCGCGTCTGAACGATGCGCTTCAACTGATGGAAGCGAACATCGAAGACCCGCTCGCCACCGATGAGATCGCGAATCTCGTCGGCATTTCGCGCCGGCAGCTGGAGCGGCTCTTTCGGCAATATCTCGGCGCGATGCCGTCGAAGTATTACCTCAATCTGCGCCTGACCAAGGCGCGCACGCAGTTGCAGCGCACGAGCAAATCGGTGGTGCAGATCAGCCTCGCGTGCGGGTTTTCGTCGGCGGCGCACTTTTCCAATGCGTACCGCGACCGCTTCGGCGTGACGCCGCGCGAGGAGCGCCGCAACTGGATCGAGAAGCAGCGCGGCGGCGCCATCGACGAGCCGCGCGGCGGCGCGCTGATCGAGCCGCCCGGCGCGTGAGTAACGTCGCAAAAACCCCATCGAAGCATGTCGCGAACGCGCAAGACGGAACGCGGGCGATTGCCTAATATCGAACCTATTACACGAAACCGCTGCACGAACCTGACGAGGAGTCGCTCATGACCGACATCAATGTGAATCGCGGTACATTCGACGAGGTAATGGTCCCGGTCTTCGCACCGGCCAATTTCGTGCCCGACCGGGGCCGCGGCTCGCGCGTATGGGATACCGACGGGCGCGATTATGTCGATTTCGCCGGCGGCATCGCGGTGACGGCGCTCGGCCACGGCCATCCGGAACTGCTCAAGGTGCTGCACGAGCAGGGCGACAAGCTCTGGCACATCGGCAACGGCTACACGAACGCGCCGGTGTTGCGCCTCGCGAAACGACTGACGGATCTGACCTTCGCCGATCGCGCGTTCTTCGCGAACTCCGGCGCCGAGGCGAACGAAGCGGCCTTGAAGCTCGCGCGCCGCTACGCAATCGACAATCACGGCGAAGACAAGATCGAGATCATCTCGTTCACGCAGTCGTTTCATGGGCGCACCTTCTTCACGGTGAGCGTCGGCGGCCAGCCGAAGTATGCGGAAGGCTTCGGCCCGCAGCCGCAGGGCATCCGTCATCTGCCGTACAACGATTTGCCGAAGGCGCTCGAAGCGATCGGCACGAAGACCTGCGCGGTGATCGTCGAGCCGGTGCAGGGCGAAGGCGGCGTGCTGCCCGCCGATCCCGCGTTCCTCCAGGGCCTGCGCGAAGCGTGCGACAAGCACGATGCCCTGCTGATCTTCGACGAAGTGCAGACCGGCGTCGGCCGCACGGGCACGTTCTACGCGTACATGCAGTACGGCGTGACGCCCGACATCCTCACGAGCGCGAAGGCGCTCGGCAACGGCTTCCCGATCGGCGCGATGCTCACGACGAACGAGATCGCCGCGCACTTCAAGGTCGGCGTGCACGGCACGACCTACGGCGGCAATCCGCTGGGCGCATCGATCGCGGAGAAGGTCGTCGAACTGATCAGCGATCCGCAAGTGCTCGAAGGCGTGAACGAGCGCAGCCGCGCGATCAAGGCGCATCTCGAACGCATCAACCAGCGCTTCGGCCTGTTCAAGGAGATTCGCGGACGCGGCCTGCTGATCGGCGCGGAACTGAACGACACCTACAAGGACCGCGCGAAGGACGTGCTCAATGCGGCCGCGGCAGACGGCGTCATCATGCTGATCGCGGGGCCGAACGTGCTGCGCTTCGCGCCGTCGCTCATCATGCCGATAGCCGATCTCGACGAAGGCTTCGCGCGCATCGAAAAGGCGATCGAGCAGGTCGTCGGCGTGGCAGCCGTCAAGTAACGAACAGGAACCGACGATGCTTTTCGTTCGTCCCGCAAGACTCTCCGATCTCGACGAGCTCGAACGCATGGCGCGCGCCGCGCAGCCCGTGCTGCACTCGCTGCCGCGCGACCGGCGCGCGCTGGAAATGCGCGTCGCGCTCTCGGAAGACTCGTTTCGCGCCGAAGTCGAATTCCCCGGCGAGGAGTTCTATCTCTTCGTGCTCGAAGATTCGCAGACGGGCCGGCTGCTCGGCACGTCGAGCATCGTCGCGTCGGCAGGGTATTCCGAGCCGTTCTACGCGTTTCGCAACGATGCGCTGATCCACGCGTCGCGCGAGCTCAAGGTGAATCGCAAGATCCATGCGCTCACGATGTCGCACGAGCTCACCGGCATGAGCCGCCTGACGGGCTTCTATATCGATCCGTCCTTGCGCACGGGCAATGGCGAAGCGGCCGCGCATCTGCTGTCGCGCGCGCGCATGATCTACATCGCCGCGAACCGCAAGCGCTTCTCCAGCGAAGTCTTCTCGCTGATGCTCGGCGTCACCGACGATGCCGGCGCCTCGCCGTTCTGGGACGCAGTCGGCCGCAAGTTCTTCGGCCGCGACTTCGAGCAGGTGGAATCGGAATCGGGCGGACGCAGCCGCACGTTCATCGCGGAAGTGATGCCGAGCTATCCGCTCTACGTGCCGCTGCTGCCGGGCGAAGCGCAGCGCGTGCTCGGCGAGCCGAACGAAAGCACGCTGCTCGCCTACGACATCCATCTGGAAGAAGGCTTCGAGCCGGACCGCTTCGTCGATATCTTCGATGCGGGGCCGGTGCTCACGATCGCCGTCGACAAGAGCGCGTCGGCCGGTTCGGGCGAGTTGCGCGCGGTGCAGGTGGTGAATGCGGCGGCATCGGGCGGTGCGCCGTATCTCGTCGCGGCGGGCGGGGCGCACGAGTTCCGCTGCATCGTGACGGATCTGGCGGGAACACGCGCCGACGGCGCCGCGCTCAACCCTGCCGCCCGCGAGGCGCTCGGCGTTGACGACAAGGACACGGTGCGTTGCGTGCCGTTGCATCAGGCATCGGGAGAATTGCAATGATCGTCGTGCGTTGCACGCAACCGGGCGATGTCGGCGCGCTCGTCGCGCTCGCTCAGGAAACGGGGCCGGGCCTCACCACGTTCAAGCCCGATCGCGGCGCGCTCGCGGGACGCGTCGAACGCGCGCGCCGCACGCTGGCGGGCGACGCGCAAGCCTTCGAAGCGGGCTATTTCTTCGTGATGGAAGACACCGCGACCGGCGATGTCGCGGGCGTATGCGGCATCGAAACGGAAGTCGGGCTCGAGCAGCCGTTCTACAACTATCGCGTGTCGACGGTCGTGCATGCGAGCCAGGACATGGGCGTGTGGACGCGCATGTCGCTGCTCAATATCGCGCATGATCTGACGGGCTATGCGGAAGTGTGCTCGCTTTTCCTGAGCCCGCGCTATCGCACGGCCGGCGTGGGCGGCTTGCTGTCGCGTTCGCGCTTCATGTTCATCGCACAGTTCACGGATCGCTTTCCGCAGCGATTGTGCGCGGAGTTGCGCGGCCATTTCGACGAGAACGGCGAGTCGCCTTTCTGGAACGCGGTCGGCTCGCACTTCTATCAGATCGATTTCAACGAAGCGGATTACCTCAGTTCGCACGGCAAGAAGTCGTTCGTCGCCGAGCTGATGCCGCGCTATCCGGTGTATCTCGACCTGTTGCCCGATTCCGCGCAACACGCGGTCGGCGTCACGCACAAGGACACGGCGCCCGCGCGCAAGATGCTCGAAGCGGAAGGGCTGCGTTACGAGAATCACGTCGATATTTTCGATGCGGGCCCGGTGCTCGAATGCCACATCGCGGACTTGCGCACGGTGCGCGAGAGCGTGATCGCGAGCGTGAAGATCGGCGATCGGCCTGAGACGGACGGCAGCGCGAAGAGCCTCGTATCGAACACGCTGCTCGAAGACTTCCGTTGCGGCGCGACGAACGGCGCAATGGAAAACGGCTTCTTTTTACTGACGCGAGACGAAGCGGCTGCATTGCGCGTGAAGGAAGGCGACAACGTGCGCGTGCTGACCTCTTATCCGCGCGCGAAATAAAAGAGACACGACATGGATATCTCGAACCATTTGTACATCGGCGGTGCTTGGCAGGAAGGCAAGGGCGCGGCGTTCGCGTCGCGCAATCCGGGCACCGATGAAACCGCATGGCAAGGCAGGAGCGCATCGGCGGAAGACGTGGATCGCGCGGTGTCGTCGGCGCGGCGCGCGTTTGCTTCGTGGTCCGCGCTTTCGTTCGATGAACGCGTCGCGATCGCGAAGCGCTTCGCCGCGCTGCTCAACGAGAACAAGGACGCGCTCGCCCACGCGATCGGGCGCGAGACCGGCAAACCTTTGTGGGAAGCGCGCACCGAAGTGGCGTCGATGGCCGCGAAGGTCGATATCTCCGTGCAGGCGTATCACGAGCGCACCGGCGAGAAGCGCGCGCCGATGGCCGATGGCGTCGCGGTGCTGCGGCATCGTCCGCATGGCGTCGTCGCCGTGTTCGGGCCGTATAACTTTCCGGGGCATCTGCCGAACGGGCATATCGTGCCGGCCCTGATCGCGGGCAATGCGGTCGTGTTCAAGCCGTCCGAGCTTGCGCCGGGCGTCGCGGCGGCGACCGTCGCGTTGTGGATTCAGGCGGGCTTGCCGGCGGGCGTGCTCAATCTCGTGCAGGGCGAAAAGGATACCGGCGTCGCGCTCGCGAATCACCGGCAGATCGACGGGCTTTTCTTCACCGGCAGTTCGGACACCGGCACGCTGCTGCACAAGCAGTTCGGCGGACGGCCCGAGATCGTGCTCGCGCTGGAGATGGGCGGCAACAATCCGCTCGTCGTCGCGAACGTGGAAGACATCGACGCCGCCGTGCATCACACGATTCAGTCGGCGTTTCTGTCGGCGGGGCAGCGTTGCACGTGCGCGCGGCGTCTCTTCGTTCCCGACGATGCCTTTGGCGAGCGCTTCATGCAGCGCTTTGCCGACGTGAGCGCGAACATCCGCTTCGGCAAGTTCGACGACGAACCGCAGCCGTACATGGGCGCGGTGATTTCGGCGCGCGCGGCTGCGCGTCTCGTCGATGCGCAGGCGCGTCTCATCGAAACCGGCGCGCGGCCGGTGCTCGAAATGACGCAGCGCGCGGCGAATCTCGGCTTCGTGTCGCCCGCGATTCTCGACGTGACGAACGCCCGCGACGTGCCCGATGAAGAGCACTTCGGCCCGATGGTGCAGGTCACGCGCTACAAGACGTTAGATGACGCCATCGAGCGCGCCAACGACACCGCCTACGGCCTTTCCGCCGGCCTTCTCGCCGACGACGAAGCCGCATGGAAGCACTTCCAGCGCACGATCCGCGCGGGCATCGTCAACTGGAACCGGCCGACCAATGGCGCATCGTCGGCGGCGCCGTTCGGCGGCATCGGGCGTTCGGGCAATCAGCGGCCGAGTGCGTATTACGCGGCGGACTATTGCTCATACGCGATGGCGTCGGTCGAAAGCGCGCAATTGCAGATGCCGGCGAGCGTGTCGCCGGGACTTACGTTCTGAAGAGCGGGAATGAACATGCTTGCAACCGAAGCAAATTTCGACGGGCTGGTCGGCCCGACGCACAACTACGCGGGACTCTCGTTCGGCAACGTCGCGTCGCGCAGCAACGAGAAGTCGGTGGCCAATCCGAAGGCCGCCGCGAAGCAGGGCTTGCGCAAGATGAAGCAGCTCGCGGATCTCGGTTTTCAGCAGGGCGTGCTGCCGCCGCTCGAACGTCCGTCGGTCAGGCTGTTGCGCGATGTCGGCTTTTCCGGCGACGACGCCACGGTGATCGCCCGCGCCGCGCGCGAAGCGCCCGAGTTGCTCGCGGCGGCGAGCTCCGCATCGGCGATGTGGACCGCGAATGCCGCGACCGTGAGCCCGTCGGCGGATACGGAAGACGGCCGCGTGCACTTCACGCCGGCGAATCTGGCCGCGAAGCTGCATCGCGCGATCGAGCATGGCGAAACGCGCCGCTCGCTCGCCGCGATCTTCGCCGATGAAGCGCGCTTTCGCATTCATCACGCATTGCCCGGCACGCCCGCGCTCGGCGACGAAGGCGCGGCGAACCATACGCGTTTCGCACGCGAGTACGGCGAGAAGGGTGTCGAGTTCTTCGTGTACGGACGCAGCGAGTACGGCCAGGGCCCGCAGCCGCAGCGTTATCCCGCGCGCCAGACGCTCGAAGCGAGCCGCGCGGTCGCGCGCCTGCACGGTCTTTCCGACGATGCCACCGTGTTCGCGCAGCAATCGCCTGATGTGATCGACGCCGGCGTGTTCCACAACGACGTGATCGCTGTCGGCAACCGCACGACGCTCTTTTGCCACGAGCGCGCGTTCCTCGATCAGCACAAGGTCTACGACGAACTGCGTGCGAAGCTCGACGCGCAGGGCACGCCGTTCACCGCGCTCGAAGTGCCGGCGAGCGAAGTGAGCGTGGAAGACGCGGTCTCGTCGTATCTCTTCAACAGCCAGTTGTTGTCGAGCGCGGACGGGCGGCAAGTGCTCGTCGTGCCGCAGGAGTGCCGCGAGAATCCGCGCGTGGCGGCGTATCTCGATTCGCTCGCGTCGCGCAAGACGCCGATCGACGAAGTGCTCGTCTTCGATCTGCGCGAGAGCATGAAGAACGGCGGCGGTCCGGCCTGTTTGCGTCTGCGCGTCGTGCTCAACGATGCCGAGCGCGCGGCGGTCAACCCGCGCGTGTGGATGAACGATGCGCTCTTCGCGCAACTCGATGCATGGATCGACAGGCACTATCGCGACCGCCTTGCGCCTGCCGATCTCGCCGATCCGAAGCTGCTCGCGGAATCGCGCGCCGCGCTCGACGAGCTGACGACTCTTCTCGGACTCGGTGCCGTCTATGACTTCCAGCGCTGATTCGTCCTTGCTCGAAGACTTTCTTGCTTTCACGCTGGCGGGCGAGCGTCCGGCGGCGGGTTCGGGGAACGCGGCATCGGGCGTGCGCTGGACATGGCGAGGCGCAGGCGTGCTGCTGCTCGAACCCACGGCGCAGCCGACGCACAGCGTGCTCGCATCGGCGGGCGTGCATGGGGATGAAACCGCGCCCATCGAAATGTTGTCCGCACTGGTCGCGGATATCGCCAGCGGCCGCGCGCCGCTCACCGCGCGCATGCTCGTGATTCTCGGCAACGTCGATGCGATGCGCGCAGGCGCGCGCTATATCGACGACGATCTGAATCGCCTCTTCAGCGGCCGTCACGCGCGTTTCGAGACGAGCCGCGAGGCGCCGCGCGCGATCGAACTGGAAAACGCCGCGTTGGATTTCTTCGATGGCGCCGCGCATCCGAAATGGCACATCGACATGCACACGGCGATTCGCGCCTCGGTGTTCGAGCAGTTCGCGTTGTTGCCGCACACGGGCGCGCCGCTCGCACGCGCGATGTTCGACTGGCTGCGCGATGCGCGTCTGCAGGCGGTGCTGTTGCATCGCGAGAAGGGCAACACGTTCACGCACTTCACGGCGCAGGAAGCGGGCGCGCTCGCGTGCACGCTCGAACTCGGCAAGGTGCGGCCGTTCGGGCAGAACGATCTCGCGCGTTTTGCCGCATCGGATGCGGCGTTGCGTCGCCTGATCGCGGGCGAATCGGCACGAGAAAATGCGCCCTTGCGCGTGTTCACCGTCGTCGCGCAGATCGACAAGCACAGCGATCAGTTTGTGTTGAACGTCGCGAGCGATGTGCCGAATTTCACCGCGTTCTCCGTGGGCACCGAACTCGCGCGCGACGGCGATTATCGCTATCGCGTGTCGCACGATGAGGAGCGCATCGTGTTTCCGAATCCCAAGGTCAAGCCGGGACTGCGCGCGGGCCTGATGGTCGTCGACACGACCGAGGCGACGCTCGCATCGCTCGATTGAACCGCTCATCGGCTTGCCAGATCAGCTGCATCGTTCGCCCGGCGCGTTGCGGGTTCACGCGCGCTACAATCGCGCCCCGTGTCTGATGCGACGCATCAATCCACGCGTGCGGGTTTGAACGTGGATTTTTGTGCCGCGATGCTTCATCGGCTGCGCGAGGCGGCATCAATACACAGGATTCGAACCGCAATGGAAGGAGATGGAAGTTGAAGAAATCGCATCTGATCAGCCGCAAGCTCGCCGCGGTCGCGGCGCTGGGCGCAACCGTCGCCATGGGCGTCGTGGCGTTGAACGCGCAAGCGGCCGATAACATGAAGGAATTGCGCTTCGGCGTGGAAGCGTCGTATGCGCCGTTCGAGTCGAAGTCGCCGGCCGGCGAGCTGCAGGGCTTCGATATCGACATCGGCAATGCGGTGTGCGCGAAGCTGAAGATGAAGTGCGTGTGGGTCGAGAACTCGTTCGACGGCCTGATTCCCGCGTTGCAGGCGCGCAAGTTCGACGGCATCAACTCGGACATGACGATCACCGACAAGCGCAAGCTCGCCATCGACTTCACCGATCCGATCTACACGATCCCCAATCAACTGGTCGCGAAGAAGGGCAGCACGATCCAGCCGACCGTCGACGGTCTGAAGGGCAAACGCGTCGGCGTGCTGCAGGGCTCGATCCAGGAGACATACGCGAAGGCGAAGTGGGCGCCCGCGGGCATCGATGTGGAGTCGTATCAGGCGCAGGACCAGGTCTATGCGGATCTGGCGTCGGGCCGTCTGGATGCGGCGTTCCAGGATGCCGAGGCGGCGTCGAAGGGCTTTCTGAAGCAGCCGCAGGGCGCGGGCTTCGCGTTCGCGGGGCCGGCTGTGTCGGATGACAAATTGCTCGGCTCGGGCGTGGGCTTCGGCGTGCGCAAGAACGACAAGGCGCTGAAGGAAGCGATGAATCGCGCGCTGAAGGAGCTGAAGGCCGATGGGACCATCGATCGCTTCGCGGCGAAGTATTTCGATGTGAAGGTGGTGTTGAAGTAAGTCGGCGTGCTGAAAGCGAAAAAGCCCGCGCGGAGCGATTCCGTCGCGGGCTTTTTGCCATGAGGCGCGGCATGTCGCTCAACTCGACGGCGCAATCACCACCGTGCATGTCGTTCCCGCGCTCAGCAGCACGCCATCCGGCACCTCATCGATATGCACGCGCACCGGCACGCGCTGCGCGAGCCGCACCCAGTTGAACGTCGGGTTCACATCCGCGAGCAGTTCGCGGCTTTGCGGATTGTCGCGGTCATAGATGCCGCGCGAAATGCTCTCCACGTGCCCCTTCAACTCGCCGCCGCTCATCAGGCGGACCGATGCCTTGTCGCCGATGCGCACGTGCGGCAGCTTCGTTTCCTCGAAGTAGCCATACACCCAGAACGAGTGACTATCGACGATCGCGAGCTTCGCCGCGCCCGCCGTCGCATAATCGCCGCGGAACACGTTCAGGTTCGTCACATAGCCATCGACGGGCGAGTACACCTTCGTGCGTTCGAGATTGAGCTTCGCGGCATCGAGCGCGGCCTGCGCCTGCTGCAACTGCGCTTCGGCGGTCGATGCGGTTTGCATCGCGTTCTCGCGCGCTTCCTTCGACACGACCTGACTGTCCATATCGGCGCGGCGCGCGGCATCCGCGCGGCGCATGCGCAGCTCGGCCGCGCGCGCCGCGACGTTCGCCTGCGCCTGCTCGACCGCGATCCGATAGTGCGACGGATCGATCTCCATCAGCAGATCGCCTTTCTTCACGAGCTGGTTGTCGCGCACCGGCAACTGCACGACCGCGCCCGACACGTCCGGCGCCACGTTCACGACATCCGCGCGTACGCGGCCATCGCGCGTCCACGGCTCGTCCATGTAATGCACCCACAGCGCGCGCCCGATGACGAGCGCGACCGCGAAGATGGCGATCGTCAAAACCAGGCCGATGATTTTCCTGAGAATCATGATGCAACTCTTTTTCAGCTTGAATGAATGTGATGTTCAGCGATACGCGACGAGCCCGAGCGTGCCGCAGATGCACACGAGCAGGCTCGCGCGAAACAGCGCCGGATGCCAGACCACGCGATAGAGGCCGGTCATCGCGAGCACGCGGTCGACGATCCACGTGACCATCGCGCCCGCGATGAAGAGCAGGAGGATCGTCGGCACATAGGCTTCGAGGATCGCGACGTTACGCGGCAGCATGGGGCGCTCCTTCGGGCGTGTGTTTGCGCACAGGCGCACATTGCGCGAACGGGGATTCGTGATCGAGCAGCGCCGTGCGAATGAAGTGCAGATGACTCGCGATGCGCTGCAGCCGATGCCTTTCCTCGCGCGGCGGATCGAGCCGCGCGAGCAGGGCTTGCGTGTCGGCGATCGCGCGTTCCGTCGATGCGAGCGCGAGGTCGAAACGCCGTGCCTTCGGCCGATCGAAAAGTCGCGCGACGGCATCGAGCGTCGCATCGACCGAGCGCCGCCACGGCATCGACGCGGCATGGTGCGGCTCGTTCGGCAACCCGGCGATCTCGCGCCGCAAGTCGATGACCGCATTGCCGAACTCGAGCACCGCGAAGAGCCATTGCAGCGCATCGCGTTGCAGATCCGGCCGGCCTTCGGCGAGCGCGTTGATCTGCGCGAGCAGATCGCGCGTGCGGCTTTCGAAGTGCGTCGTGAGACTGGCGAGCCGTCCGCGGCGCGCGCTCACCACTTCGCGTCGCAAGTCGCCGAGCAGCAGATTGCGCAGCCACGGCGCATCGGTGGGCAGCAGCACGGCGAAGGCGATCGTCGCGACGATCATCGACAGGACGAGCGCGAGCGCATCGTTCATGAAGCCGGTCGGATCGTAGTGGACGAGATTGTCCGGCCCCGCGAGAAAGCAGAAGAAGATGCAAAAGCCGATGCCCACGCCCGCGAGCGCGCGCCGCGTGGTCAGATACGCGCCGAACATGAGCGCGGGCGCGAGCGCGGCGCACATCATCGCGAAGCCGTCGATATGCGGAAACACGCCGAACACCACGATCATGCCGGCGATCGCGGCGAGCGTCGTGCCGATCGCCATCTGCGCGGACATCAGCGCCGGGCGCGGCGAAGAGGACGCGAGCGCGCACACGGCCGCCGCGTTGAGGACCATCGTGCCGCCGCTCGGCCACGCCGTCTCGATCCAGAACGCGGAGAGAATGAACATCACGACCGCGCCGCGCAAGCCGGAGATCGCCGCCGCGAGCATGTTGGTCTTCGGCACGTAGCGCGCGATCCAGTGCTCGCGCTCGTGCGACGGCGATGTCAGCGACGCATAGGTTTCGGCGTACGCGAGCATGTCGTCGACGAAGCGGTAGAGTAGTTCGGACGCGGTGTCGAACTCCAGTTGCGCGAAGTCGGGGTTCGCCTCGAGCGCGATGCGCGCCGCGCGCACGCGCTTCGGCAGCGCCGCCTTGTACTCGCGCAATTGCGCGGCGGCGTGCGCGGCGTCGGCGGCGTTTCGCACCGGCTCGCCCGATACGGAAAAGAGCGGCGGCACTTCGCGAAAGAACGGTTCGAGCGCGGCGATCGTCGTCGCCGACGCATTCTCGCGCAGCCGGTTCATCAACTGATGCAGCGCGTGAAAGCGCGTCGACGCGCTCATGAATTCGCTGTTCAGACGCGCGAGCCGTCCGCCGCGCATGCGCGATTCGGGATTCTCGAACACGGCGACACTGCGCGCGGCCTCGAAGCCGACGATGTCCGACACGAACGCGAGATTGGTCCGCTCGATCTGCGCGCGCTCCATGTTGCCCGACAGCGCGCGGCACACGTAATCGACGAACTGCGAGAAGCGGCGGCGCACGGTGGTGCGAACCTGCTCGCCCGCATGCTGCGGAAAGATGAGCGCGCTGACCGCGCCGGAGCACACGATGCCGAGCGTCACTTCGCCGACTCGCGTGAGCGCGGACAGATACGCGCCGTCCGGATGCTGCGCCGCCGGAATGCCGATCAGCGCGGCGGTGTAGCCCGCGAGCACGAAGCCGTACGAACGGAAGTTGCGATTGCGCGCCGCGCCCGCCGTGCAGACGCCCACCCAAAGGGCAGTCGCCGAGAGGAACAGCACCGGCTGCTGCGAGAACAGGCTGATGAACACCATCATCACGACGAGGCCGACCATCGTTCCGCAGAAACGATAGAAGCTCTTCGCGAGCACCATGCCGCTTTGCGGCTGCATCACGACGAACACGGTGGTCATCGCGGTGCGCGGCTGCTGCATGTCGAGGCGCATCGCGATCCAGAGCGACAGAAGCGCCGCGAGCACGGCCTTGAAGATGTAGACCCACGCGAGGCCGTCGGTGCGCGCCCAGTCGAGCAAGGCATGCCTGAGCGACGGGCGTTCGATGAAAGTAGCGGGCGTGGACATGCTCAGTCTCCCTTCGCTTTCGCGAACGGCCCGATGTGCTTCGACGGCGCGAGCGCGGTCTGTTCCGGCCCGTTCGACGGATCGTCGATGCCGCCGCCGAGCGCCGACGTGAGCGTGGCGTAAGACGCGAGCCGTTGCGCGCGCACGCGCGCCTGTCCGTCCTGCGCCTTGAGCAACTGCGCTTGCGCAATGAGCACGTTCAGATAATCGGTGAGACCGCGCCTGTAGCCTTCGTTCGCGAGATCGTAGCTCTTGCGCGCGGCGGCGACCGAGCGGTCGGACGCTTCGAGCTGCGTGTCGAGCGAATGCACGCGCACGACCTGATCGGCGATGTCCTTGAGCGCCGCGACGAGCGTCGCGTTGTAGTGATCGACGGCCTGATCGTATTGCGCCGATGCCGCGCCGAGCTGCGCGCGCAGACGGCCGCCTTCGAAGATCGGCAGCGAGATCGCCGGGCCGAAGCTGTAGCCCGATGCCTTGCTGGTCAGAAAGCTCAGCAGCGCGCCGCCCGCGAAAGCCTGCGTGAGCGAGGCCGCGAGATTGATGTTCGGATAGAAACCGGCCTTCGCGACATCGATGCCGCGCGCCTCTGCCGCCACCATCCAGCGCGCCGCGACGATATCCGGCCGATGACCGACGAGTTCCGCCGGCAGCGCGGAGGGCAGGGGCAGCGGCGTCGCGAGCGACAACTCCGGGCGCGTCAGCGCTTCGCCCGCGCCCGGACCTTCGCCCGCGAGCGCGGCCAGTCGATGGCGTGCGAGCTGGATCTCTTCCTTATAGACATCGACCTGACGCTCGTATTCGGGCAGTGGCGTTTCCGCCTGGCTCACTTCGAGCTGCGTGCCGAGGCCGCCCTTGAGGCGCCGTCTCGCGAGATCCGCGATGCGTTCCTGCTGCTGGAGCGTGTCTTGCGCGATATCGAGCAGCGCGAACGACTGCGAAAAGCCGATATACGCGCGCACGATATTCGTTTCCAGCTCGAGCTGGGCGGCGCGGGCATCGGCGGCGCGCACGTGGGCGACATCGAGCGCGCGCTCGGCGTTGTTGTCGTCGCGGCCCCAGAGGTCGAGGGTGTACGAGAGCGTGAGGCCGGCGGTGTTGTCCCAGGTCGTCGTGTCGGCGAACGGGCCGGGGCCGTAGAAATCGTTGTTGGGCCAGTTCTTGCGCGAGACGCTCATCGCGCCGTTCACGTGCGGCAAAAGCTCGGAGCGCGCCACGCCCGCCTGCTGCTGCGCTTCGCGCACGCGCGCCGCGGCCATGGCAAGCGTCGGGTTGCCGCTGGTCGCACGCGCGATCCAGGCGTCGAGTTGCGGGTCGCGATAGGCGCGCCACCATTGCTCGTCGGGCCACTGCGCGTCGGCATTGGCCGCGCGAATGGCGCTGCCGGCATCGAGCGTGGCGGCATCCTTGAGCGTATCCTGCGGCGCGATCTTGCCCGTGCTGGCGCACCCGGCAATTGTTAATATTGCTGTAAGAACCGCGGCTGAAGCAGTCTTACTGAATACTCGCCCTCGCACGATTCACTCCCATATTCGAATTAGATTCCAGGAAGTGATTATATTTTTGCGAAGATTGTCGAATAACCGGTAAGAATGCAAAGCATTCTTACGGATGATGTGATAATCGTCGTTGCCGATCGTGCAACAATTCTCTACACACATAGTTCTTGAAGTCGGGAAAACGCCATGGACACGCTCCAAAACATGCGCGTATTCGTGCGGGTCGTCGAAGCGGGCAGCTTCACCGCGGCCGCGCAGCATCTCAATACGACGACGGCTTACGCCTCGCGGGCCGTGTCGGACCTCGAAGCGCATCTGCGCACACGCTTGCTGAATCGCACGACGCGGCGTATCGCGCTCACCGAGGCGGGCGAGCGCTATCTGCAGCGCTGCGAGCAGATCCTCGCCTATGTCGATCAGGCCGAAGCCGAGGCGAGCGACGCCCACGCGCGTCCGTCCGGCAAGCTGAAGGTCCATTCGATGACGAGCTTCGGCCAGCACTACATCGTGCCGATGATCTCGCGCTATCAACAGCGTCATCCGTCGGTGCAGGTCGATCTGACGCTCGCGCAGCGCGTGCCGGACCTGCTCGACGAAGGCTACGACGTGTCCGTCGTGCTCGCCTCCGATCTGCCGGATTCCGGGCTCGTCTCCGCGCGGCTCGGCTCGATCTTCAGCATCGCGTGCGCGTCGCCGGCGTATATCGAGAAGCACGGCGCGCCGCACGTGCTGTCCGATCTCGTGCGCCATACCTGCCTGCATCTGATGACGCCGGTGTTTCCGCCGGACCGCTGGGTCTTCGACGGCCCGAACGGTCAGGAGACGGTGAGCCTCGGCCCGTCGACGTTCACGGTGAATGTCGCCGAGGCGATGGTCGCGGCGATCCGCGAGAGCATGGGCATCGGCGTGCTGCCGACATCGTCCGCGCTGCCGGGGCTGCGCGCGGGCACGCTCGTGCGCGTGCTGCCGCAATACACGATGCAGGAGCTCAACGTGTACGCGCTCTATCCGTCGCGCCAGTATCTCGATGCGAAAATCCGTACATGGGTGGAGTTTTTGCGCGAGGCGCTGCCCGATACGCTCGCCGCCGACGCCGAATCGCTGAAGGAATTCGTCGTCACCTGAAAACGTGTGCGCGTGCGCGTTCCGTTACGAAAAAAGTCGGGGCGCAACACTTGCTTACTCATGAATTGTCCGCAGCTTGCTATTTTCAGCACTGTTCAATCGCATTTTTTACCGGGATAAGTCAAATGAGTACGCCACTCCTGCTTGCACTCGCCGTGCTCCTGGTGCTGATCGCCGTTCCGGCGTCGCGCGATCTCTTCAACGCCATGCGCGCCCAGTCGGAACGCGACGCGAAGCGGCGTCTCGTGCCGGTGCGCATCGACGACGATCGCGACGCGCGCGCCCGCCGCATGCGCGATCCGTACGACCGCTGAGCTTTCCTCCGACAGCGTTCATAGCAGCGTTTCCAGTGGCTCGATGAGCCGCGGCTCGTCGTTGGTCGCGCGGTTCACATCGGTCGAGACGCGATGCCACACGAAGTGCGACGCCGGCACGCCGTCCGACTTGACGAGCGCCCCGAGATCGTCGGGCGATGCCTCCGGATCGAGCCAGCGATGCGCAACCGCGGGCGATAACACGAGCGGGCGGCGGTCGTGCACATCGACGAGGCCCTCGTCGGCGGCGGCCGTCACGATGACAAAGCCCGCGCCGGGCGCGGCAGCGTCCTCGTCGCGCAGGATGCTGGTGAGCGCGGCGAGATACATCGGCTCGCCGTCCGCGCGCTGAATGAAGTAGGGTTGCTTGAAGGGCTTCGCGGCCGGATCGCCCGGACGCGGCTCGACACGCCATTCGAACCAGCCATCGGCCGGCACGAGAATGCGCGCTTTCTTCCACAGATGCTTGAAATACGCGCTCGTCGCCGCCGTCTCGACGCGCGCGTTGATGCATTGCGGCAGCTTCTTCTGAATGGCCCACGGCGGACAATAGCCCCAGTGCACCGCGCGGATGGTTTCGTCGGGATAAACGGCGAGCGGATGCGTGCCGGGCGAGAGGTTATAGCCGGGGCGCCTGTCGGCGGCATCCACGAGCACGAACGGATTTCTCAGATGCAGGCGTTGCGCGTAATGCATCGGCAGTCGGTACTGGCTGATTCGGCCGCACATGGCGTTCCTCCGCTAGGTCCAACACGGTTCCGTGCTTCTTTTTCGTCGCTGCTCAGATTTCGACGACCTTGTCCCACGCGAAATCCGGATTTTCCCACCGTTGCTCGCGCCGGCTGAAGTAGCCGCGGGGATTGCACACGACACGCGTGCCGTTCACCACGTAATCGAACGACGTATGCGTATGCCCGTGTATCCACAGCGACGCGGGCGCGCGAGCGAGTGCCGGCAAATGATTGACGAAGCCCGCCGATACGAGATCCTCCGCATAACGCGGCGCGAGGCTTTCGCGCATCGGCGCGTGATGCGTGACGACGATCGTCTGGCCCGCGAACGGCTTCGCAAGTTCGGCTTCGAGCCACGCGCGCGCCTGCTCGTGCAGCGCGAGCGAGTCCTCGGGCGCGAACTCGCGATGCTCGCCGTCCGGCTCGGGCCACGCGAGCTGAATGAGGCCCTTGTAGTCGAGCATGACCTTCGTGCACGCTTCCTTGGCGCGCTCGATATCGGCTTCGCCCGAGCCGAACAGCGCGAAATCGGTCCAGAGCGTGGTGCCGAGCACGCGCCACGCGCCCCGGCGATCGACCAGCGACGCGTTGTTCAGATAGTGCACGTTGTCGACGCTGCGCGCGGCGTCGAGCATGGCCGCTTCCATCGCGCCGAACTCGGCGTCGTAGTACTCGTGGTTGCCTGGCACGTAGATGACGGGCACGTCGGCATCGAAATTCTCCGCCGCCCAGCGCAGGCCTTCGGCGTGGTTGTGAATGTCGCCCGCCAGCACGACGAGATCGGCCTCGGCATAGGGAATCGCCAGCGGCTCGTCGCATTCGAGATGCAGGTCCGACAGCACGCGAATCTTCATGCGGCGTTCTCCTTGGCAGGGACCGCGTTCGAGCGCACGACCTTGCCGGGGTTCATCAGGTTGTCCGGATCGAGTGCGGCCTTGATCGCCTGCATGAGGCGCACTTCCACCGGCGACTTGTAGTGCATCGCTTCATCGACCTTCAACTGGCCGAGGCCGTGCTCGGCGCTGATGCTGCCGCGATGCCGAGCCACCTGGTCGTACACGAGCGCATTGATCGGCGTCTGATGATCGTCGAGAAAGCGTTTCTGATCGACGCCTTCCGGCGCCTGCACGTTGTAGTGCAGATTGCCGTCGCCGAGATGGCCGAAGGTCACCATGCGCGCGCCGGGCACGGCCTTCGCGATGATCGCATCGGTTTCGTCGATGAAGCGGCCGATGCTCGAAATGGGCACGGCGATGTCATGTTTGATGTTCAGGCCTTCCTCCGCCTGAGCGAGTGGAATATGCTCGCGCAAATCCCAGAACGCCTGCGACTGCGCGAGATTCTCCGCGACGACCGCATCTTCGACGATGCCCTTTTCCAGCGCGTCTTCCATGAGTCGTTCGAAGAGGGCGCGCGCGTGCTCGTCGCTTTCGCTGTCGGAGAGTTCGAGCAGCACGGTCTGCGCGTGCGGCTCGCCGAACGGATAGCGCAGTTGCGGGAAGTGCCGTCCGACGAGGCGCATCGAGAAATCCGACATCAGTTCGAAGCCGGTCAGGAGCGCGCCCGCGTGATGCTGCGTCATCGAAAGGAAATCGAGCGCGGCGTGCGGCGATGCGAGGCCGGCGAGTGCCGTGACTTTCGCGACGGGCGCGGGATGCAGCTTCATGACGGCCGCCGTGATGATGCCGAGCGTGCCTTCCGCGCCGATGAAGAGATCGCGCAGATCGTAGCCGGTGTTGTCCTTGCGCAAGCCGCGCAGGCCGTCCCAGATTTCGCCTTGCGGCGTCACCACTTCGAGGCCGAGACACAGTTCGCGCGTGTTGCCGTAGCGCAGCACGCCGGTTCCGCCCGCGTTCGTCGACAGATTGCCGCCGATCGTGCAACTGCCTTCCGCCGCGAGACTCAGCGGAAAGAGGCGCTGTTCGCTTTCGGCGTGCGCCTGGATTTCGGCGAGCACGACGCCCGCTTCGACGGTGATCGTGTTGTTGTGCGGGTCGATGCCGCGAATGCGATTGAGCCGCTTCAGGCTGATGACGGCCTGCGCGCCGCTCGCGTCGGGGGTCGCGCCGCCCGCGAGACCGGTGTTGCCGCCCTGCGGCACGATCGCGATGCGATGTTCGCGCGCGAGCCGCACGACGCCGGCGACCTGCGCGGCATCGGCGGGCAGGAGCACGGCGCACGCCTTGCCGCGATAGCGCTTGCGCCAGTCGACGAGATAGGGCTCGGTATCGTGGGCGTCGGTCAGGACATAGGCCGCGCCGAGCAGTTCGGTGCAGGCGACGATGAAGGCTTGAGATGCGGTCATGGGCAGAAAAGCAGGGATTCCGGTAGAGCGTAGTCCACAGTATCGCGCAGGGTCGCCGCGCGCGAGCCTCGTCCGAATGGCATAGGCACGTGCGACATGCGCCGCATCGCGTCATTCCGTGCTACAAAGCATCACGTCCCGGCGCTGCGGACGTCGAAAAAGCGAACGAACTAGCTTTTTTTCGCACGTGCGTTCATGCGGGCCGTCCGCTTGAACGGCGCGACGTAACCCAGCGCGCAGACGAAGAAGGCGAGCGCGAGCAGCGCTTCGAGCCAGGCGAGCGATGCGGAAAGGCCCGCATCCGTCATGCCGCGCACGACGCCTTCGGCGAGGTACAGCAGCACGAGCATCGAGGCCCATTGCAGCGTGTAGAGATTCCTGCGCGCGACGCCGGGCAGCGCGCACGCGAGCGGCAGCGCCTTCAATGCGAGCGCCCATGCGCCCGGGCGCAGCGGCGCGAGCCAGAGTTCCCACAGGAGCGCGAGCACGATCAGCGCGACGAGACTCGCGAGCGCGCCCGGCGCGAATACGGCGTTCGGCCGTGCGCCGGAAGGGGTGGAAGCGGCGGGCGCGTCCATCGGCCGGGTCATGCGGCGTGCGCGCCGCGCACGAGATTGAGCGCGGTGCGCGCGAGCCGTGCGCCGAGCGCGATGGCGAGCGCTTTCTCGTCGGCGGAAATGCCGTGGCGCTGGTTGTCGTCGCCGCCCGCGCGTGCATGATGCGACGCGCCGTAGGGCGTGCCGCCGCTTTGCGTCGTGGTGAGCCGCGACTCGGTGTACGGGATGCCGACGATCATCATGCCGTGATGCAGGAGCGGCAGCATCATCGAGAGCAGGGTGCTTTCCTGGCCGCCGTGCAGGCTGCCGGTCGACGTGAAGACGCTTGCGGGCTTGCCCGCGAGCGCGCCGGAAAGCCATTGCGGCGTGGTGCCGTCGAGGAAGTATTTGAGCGGCGCGGCCATGTTGCCGAAGCGCGTGGGCGAGCCGAGCGCGAGACCGGCGCATTCTTCGAGATCGCGCAGCTCGGCGTAGGGCGGTCCGTCGGCGGGAATGTCGGGCTGGGACGCTTCGCAGACGGTCGAGACGGGCGGCACGGTGCGCACGCGCGCCTGCATGCCGGGCACGCTGTCGACGCCCTGGGCGATCGCGAGCGCAAGCTCGCGGGTTGCGCCATGGCGGCTGTAATAGAGCACGAGGATGTCGTTCATAAGGCTTTTTTAGTGAACGGCTATTATAGGTATTGGGTGATTTTCGTGGCGAAGCACGGCTTCGCGTGCCGAAGGTCGCCACGACGGGAGAATGCGTTTGCAGCACCTTTCCATCGATTTCGCGGCGGTCAAGCGGCTCGCCAGCTTCGTCGCGCGGCGTATCGGCGAAGACCGCGTCGCGCAAGTGGCGGGCAGCCTCACGTTCACGAGCGTGCTGTCGCTCGTGCCGCTCGCCACGGTCGCGTTCGCGCTCTTCACCGCGTTCCCGATCTTCGCCTCGTTCCAGGCGTCGCTGCAGGATTTCCTCGCGGTGCATCTGATGCCGCCGCAGATCAACGACCAGATCTTCAAGTATCTGAACCAGTTCGCGTCGAAGGCGAAGGGGCTCACCACGGTCGGCATGATCATCCTCTTCGTGACCTCGGTCATGACGATGATGACGGTCGAGTCCGCGTTCAACGTGATCTGGCGCGTGAAGAAGGCGCGCCCGATCGCGCAGCGCGTGCTCGTCTACTGGTCGCTCATCACGCTCGGGCCGATTCTCATCGGCTGCAGCCTGTCCATCTCTTCCTATGTGTTCGCGCATTCGGTCGCGTACGCGGGCTCGCACAATCTCATGCCGCCGATCGTCGAATGGGCGCTGACGGGCGTGTCGCTGCCGCTCACGGGGCTCGCCTTCACGATGATTTACGTCTACATGCCGAACTGCAAGGTCGAGTGGCGCGATGCGATCGTCGGCGGGCTGATCGCTGCGATCGCGTTCGAGCTCGGCAAGCGCGGCTTCGGCGCGTACGTGCGCAGCATTCCGACCTACACCGCCGTGTACGGCGCGTTCGCCGCGCTGCCGGTGTTCCTGCTGTGGGTCTATCTGTGCTGGATGATCGCGCTCGTCGGCGCGATGGTCACGTCCGCGCTGCCCGCGATCCGCACGGGACAGTATCATCGGCGCGATTTTCCGGGCAGCGATCTGCTCGATGCGCTCGAAATTCTCGCGCGGCTCGTCGAGGCGCGCGACGAGGGCAAGCCCGGCTACACGGCGCTGCAGCTTTCGAGCATGGCGCGCTGCGATCTGGATACTTCCACGCGCCTGATCGCGCGGCTCGATGCGCTCGGCTGGATCGGACGGCTGGAGGATTCGCGCATGCCGCGCTATGTGCTGATCGCCAATCCGAATCAGATCACGGTGACGATGCTCTTCGAGCAGTTCGTCATCGATCGCGCCGAGCTGGAGTATCAGCTGAAACTGGACGCCGCGCAGGTAGATTGCGCCGCGCTCATGAATGCGCTGGAGAACGAGAAGCTGGAGATCACGCTCGGCTCGCTGATCGCGGCGCGGGCATCGGCGCTGACGAACGCGCGCCTGCGCGAGCATCCGCGCTCGTCGATGCCGCAGCAGCCCGCGTGAGCGTCCGGCGCGCGTGAATCAAAGCGAAATCTTGCCGACGCAGATGTCCTTGAACATCACCCAGTCGCCCATCAGGCTGTAGACCGGATGGCGAAACGTCGCGGGGCGGTTTTTCTCGAAGAAGAAATGGCCGATCCACGCGAAGCCGTAGCCGCAGACCACGGCCGCCGGCAGCCAGAGCCAGTCGCCGGTGGCGATCGCCATCGCGAGGCAGCCGATCACGCCGAGCGAGCCGATGAAATGCAGTCTGCGCGAGACCGGATTGCGATGCTCGTCGAGGTAATAAGGATAGAACTCGGCGAAGTTCGCGAAATGCTCTCCGTGTGCGGTGTGCGCCATGACGGCCTCCGTGACGATACCTGCTGGTCTCGGGCGGGCGGTGCGCGCCCGTCTGACATTCAGGCCAGCAAGATTCATTCTGCGACTGCCATGCGCGCCGTGCAAGCGGGTGCGGCGGGGTTTCGCGGCCCGCCGCACAGGCGGTTCAGCCCGCCTTGGGCCTTATTTTTTCGCCTGCGCTTTGGCGCAGCCGAGCGCGAAGGCGAAAAGCGCGTCCAGCGTCGCGTCGGGCTGCTCGGACATGAGCGCGTGGCCGGCATCGAGTTCGACCGTGTGGACCGGCGTTCCCGCTGTCCTCAATGCGTCGATGAGCGGGCGGGCGGCGCGCGGCGGCGTCATCACGTCGCGCTTGCCGCTCACGATGCAGACCGGGCAGCGCACGGCGGCCGCGCGTTCGAGCGCATCGGCGTAGGTGTTGCAGGCGCTGAAATCGGTATGGAAGAGCTGCGCCTCGCCGCGCAGGCTCACGCGCTCCATGAGGCGCTGATTCACGCCCTGCAGCCAGAAGCCCGGCGCGGGGCTCGACGGCTTCGCGGCGATCGTCGAATGCGACCACTGATTCACCATTGCGATCGCCTCGGGCTCATGCTCGCGGGCGGCATCGAGCAGCGTGTCGGAGACGGTCATCGGCGCGGCGGTCGCGAGGAGCGCGAGACCCGCGATGCGATCTGGATAGCGGCCGGCGGCATCGAGCGCGATCAGCGAGCCCATGCTGTGGCCGACGACAATCGCCTGCTGCACGTTCGCCGCATCCAGCACGGCGATCACCCAGTCGGCGAGCGCGCCGATGGTGGAGAGCGCGGGGCCGTCGCTGCGTCCGTGGCCCGGCAGGTCAAGCGCCAGCACGCCGAAGCCGTGATGCGCGAAATAGCGCGTCTGCAAGGCCCACACGCTGTGATCGTGCTCCGCGCCGTGAATGAACACGATGGCGGGCCGCGCGGCGTCGAAAGACTTGCCGCCGGTGTAGGCGTAGGCGCCGCGGCCGTTCAGGTCGAGCATCATGCGCGGCTCCCGAGCGGCATGGCCGCGCCCGCGTCCGGACCGCTTTCGGCGGCTTTCTGCGCGGCCTTCAGCCCGCGCTTGAGATCGTCGATGAGATCGTCCGGGTCTTCCAGTCCGATCGACAGCCGGATGCGCCCCGGCCCGATGCCCGCGGCTTCGAGCGCGGCGGCATCCATGCGGAAGTGCGTCGTCGAGGCGGGATGGATCACGAGCGAGCGCGCATCGCCGACATTCGCGAGATGCGAGAACAGCGTGAGCGTTTCGATGAACTTGCGCGCCGCCGGCACGCCGCCCTTGAGATCGAAGCTGAACACCGCGCCCGCACCGCGCGGCAGCAGACGTTCGGCGAGTGCGTGATCGCGATGCGTCGGCAGTTCGGGATAGGCCACGCCATCGACGGCGGGCGAACTCAGCAGGAAGTCGATCACCTTGCGCGTGTTGGCGACGTGCCGGTCCATGCGCAGCGGCAAGGTCTCGATGCCCTGAAGCAATTGCCACGCGGCTTGCGGATGCAGGCACGCGCCGAAATCGCGCAAGCCTTCGCGCCGGGCGCGCAACAGGAACGGCGCCACGGTGCTCTCTTCGGCGAAGACCATGCCGTGAAAGCCGTCGTAGGGCTCGGTGAACTCCGGGAAGCGTCCGCTCGCGGCGAAGTCGAACATGCCGCCGTCGACGAGCACGCCGCCGATGGTCGTGCCATGCCCGCCGAGAAACTTGGTCGCGGAGTGATAGACGAGGTCCGCGCCGTGCTCGAAAGGACGCAGCAGATAAGGCGTCGTGAAGGTGGAATCGACGAGCAAGGGCACGGCGTGCTCATGCGCGATCTCCGCGACGCCCGCGATATCGAGCACGTCGAGGCCCGGATTGCCGAGCGTCTCGCCGAAGAAAAGCCGCGTGTTCGGCCGCGCCGCCGCGCGCCAGGCGTCGAGATCGTGCGGCGGGACGAAGGTCGTCTCGATGCCGAAGCGCCGCAGCGTGTAATGCAGCAGGTTGTGCGAGCCGCCGTAGAGCGCGCTCGATGCGACGATATGCGAGCCCGCGCCCATCAGCGTGGCGATGGCGAGATGCAGCGCCGCCTGGCCGCTCGCCGTGCCGATCGCACCGACGCCGCCTTCGAGCGCGGCCACGCGCTCTTCGAACACCGCGACGGTCGGGTTCGAGATGCGCGAATACACGTGTCCCGAGCGCTCCATATTGAAGAGCGCGGCGGCGTGATCGGAGTCGCGGAAGGTGAACGAGGTGGTCTGATAAATCGGCGTCGCGCGGGCGCCGGTGGCGGGATCGGGCGCGGCGCCCGCGTGCAGCGCGAGCGTGTCGAAACGGTTGGCTGGCATCATAGGCGGCCGGCGCGCATGAGGCGCCGGCATGCGGCGGAAATGAGGGTCAATCATCGTAACATCGGAGGCGCGCCGCAAAACCTAGGGCGAACGCGCGGCCGCCGATCGCGCAAAGCCTTGTCCGTTCGGCCGATGCGGCCCGTTCGCCCCCTGGCTGGCTTTCCTTTTGCAGGCCTTTCCGATAGCATCGAACCATGGTTTCATCATCGTTTGAGCATCTGAACAGGCATTTCGCGAGGAGACAGTCATGCGAGTCAGCGACATTCTGAAGGTGAAGGGCAATACGCTGTTCACCGTGACACCCGATACGCCGCTCTCCGACGCGATCGACACGATGGCGGCGCACGACATCGGCTCGCTCGTCGTGATGGAGTACGGCGATCTCGTCGGCATGCTGACCTTCCGCGAGATCATCCTGACCTTGCACAACAACAGCGGCTCGGTCGGCACCACGACGATCCGCAAGATCATGGACGACCATCCGCTCACCTGCACGCCGGAAACGGACGTCAACGAAGTGCGCCGCATGATGCTCGAGCATCACGTGCGCTATCTGCCGGTCATGGACAAGCGTCAGTTGATGGGCGTCATCTCTTTCTATGACGTGGCGAAGGCCGTCGTGGAAGAGCAAGGCTTCGAGAACCGCATGCTGAAGGCGTATATCCGCGACTGGCCGGAGCAGCAGGAAGAGGCACGCTGAGATTCGCTATCATGCCGCGCGGCTTCGCGCTTCGCGGCAAGACGGTCGAGCCAATGCCTCGCGCAGAACTCATCATCCGCAGCGCGCCCCGATGGCGCGCTTTTTTTCGTCTGGCCCAAAAAGGCTCGATGCCGAGCTCCGGCCCGGTTTCCGTTCCATTCGGATTCGATCACGGTACACGCGCGATCAACGCCGAACTCCACTATTGCGCAAGCCATGAGTGACAAACCGTTGCGCGCCGGGTCGCGCACTTCCCGACGTTCGCATGCCGAGGGCGAAAGCCAGTTTCGCCTGTTGCGCGAGCGCCGCTTCGCGCCGTTCTTCTGGACGCAGTTTCTCGGCGCGATGAACGACAACGTCTTCAAGGTCGGCTTCACGTCGCTCGTGACCTTTCAGGCCGCGCGCTTTTCCGGCGTCGATCCGAAGACCGCCGCGTTTCTCATTTCCGCGATTTTCATCGTGCCGTTCGTGCTCTTCTCGGCGACGTCCGGACAGATCGCCGACAAATACGACAAGGCCGTGCTCGCGCGCCTCGTGAAGAGCTTCGAGATCGTCGTGATGCTGATCGGCGCAGCGGGTTTTCTGCTGCACAGCGCGCCTTTGCTCTATGCCTGCACGTTCCTGATGGGTGTGCATTCGACCGTCTTCGGGCCGGTGAAATACGCCTATCTGCCGCAGCACCTCGACTCGCATGAACTCGTCGGGGGCAACGGGCTCGTCGAGATGGGCACCTTCGTCGCGATCCTGATCGGCACGATCATCGGCGGGGCCGCGGCGGGGGCGTCGGAGCATGGCGCGATGCTGCTCGCGGTGGCGTGCATCGCCTTTGCGATCATCGGGCGTGTCGCGTCGGCGTTCGTGCCGAAGTCGGAGGCATCGCAGCCGGATCTGCGCATCAACTGGAATCCGTTCTCGGAGACGTGGCGCAATCTGAAGCTCGCGAAGGCCGACCGCACCGTATTTCTGAGCCTGCTCGGCATTTCGTGGCTGTGGTTCGTCGGCGCGACCTTCCTCACGTCGTTCTTCAATTTCGCGAAGGACGTGCTGTCCGCCGATCCCGACGTCGTGACCATTCTCCTCGCGACCTTTTCCATCGGCATCGGCACGGGATCGTTACTCTGCGAGCGGCTTTCGAAGCGACGCGTCGAGATCGGGCTCGTGCCGCTGGGTTCGATCGGCATCAGCGTGTTCGCGATCGATCTGTTCCTCGCGAGCCACCGTATCGCGCCCGCCGGACATCTGCTGAACGTCGGCGAATTTCTGCTCGCGCTGCCGCACTGGCGCATTCTCGCGGACCTGTTCCTGCTCGCGATGTTCGGCGGCTTCTACAGCGTGCCGCTCTATGCGCTGATCCAGGCGCGCAGTCAGCCGACGCATCGCGCGCGCATCATCGCGGCGAACAATATCCTCAACGCGTTCTTCATGATCGTTTCGGCGCTGATGGCGCTCGCGCTCACATCGTTCGGCGTCGGCATTCCGGGGCTGTTTCTCGCGACCGCGCTGCTCAACGTCGTGGTCGCCGTGTATATCTATTCGCTCGTGCCGGAGTTCCTGCTGCGCTTCATCGCGTGGATTCTGGTGCACACGTTCTATCGCATTCGTCTCGTCGATGCCGGGCGCATTCCGCCGCAGGGCGCGGCCGTGCTCGTGTGCAATCACGTGAGTTTCGTCGATGCGGTCGTCATCATGGCCGAGAGTCCGCGGCCGATCCGTTTCGTGATGGATCACCGCATCTTTCGCACGCCGTTCGTCGGCTGGCTGTTCAAACACGTGAAGGCGATTCCGATCGCGCCCGCGCACGAAGACGCCGACATGCTCGAACGGGCGTATGCGGCGGCGGGGCGCGCGCTGGACGAGGGCGATCTCGTCTGCATCTTTCCGGAGGGCAAGCTCACGCGCACGGGCGACATCAATCCGTTCCGGCACGGCATCTCCGAGATCCTGCGACGCCATCCGGCGCCCGTCGTGCCGATGGCGCTGCGCGGTCTATGGGGCAGCGTGTTCTCGCGTCACGAAGATGCGCAGTGGCCGCGTCCGATCCATAAAGGTGCGATGACGCGTCTGACGCTCGCGGTCGGCGAGCCGATCGCGCCGGAAGACGCGACGCCGCAGCATCTTCAGGAAGTCGTGACCGCGTTGCGCGGTGCGAGACGTTGAAGCGGCGCTGGCATAATAGCGGTTTCCCCCGACACTTTTTTTCAGGTCGACGCTCATGTCCGGCAATACCCTTGGCACGCTTTTCACCGTCACGAATTTCGGCGAGTCGCATGGTCCGGCGATCGGCTGCGTGATCGACGGCTGCCCGCCGGGCATGGCGCTCACGGAAGCCGATATCCAGATCGAACTCGATCGCCGCCGTCCCGGCACGTCGCGTCACGTCACGCAGCGGCAGGAAGCCGATCAGGTCGAGATTCTCTCCGGCGTATTCGAAGGCGTGACGACCGGCACGCCCATCGCGCTATTGATCCGCAATACCGATCAGCGCAGCAAGGACTACGGCAACATCGCGCAGACGTTCCGGCCGGGTCATGCGGATTACACGTACTGGCAGAAGTACGGCGTGCGGGATTATCGCGGCGGCGGGCGTTCATCGGCGCGTCTGACCGCGCCGACGGTCGCCGCCGGCGCGGTCGCGAAGAAGTGGCTGCGCGAGAAGTTCGGCCTCGAGACGCGCGGCTGCATGAGCGCGCTGGGCGAGATCGAGATTCCGTTCGCCGACTGGCAGCACGTGCGCGAAAACCCGTTCTTCTCGCCGAACGCGGAGATCGTGCCGCAGCTCGAGGAATACATGGACAACCTGCGCCGCGACGGCGATTCGGTCGGCGCGCGCATCCAGGTGACCGCGACGGGCGTGCCGGTCGGTCTCGGCGAGCCGCTTTACGACCGGCTCGACGCCGACATCGCCCACGCGATGATGGGCCTGAACGCGGTGAAGGCCGTCGAGATCGGCGCGGGTTTCGCGAGCGTTGCCCAACGCGGCTCGCAGCACGGCGACGAGATGACGCCCGAAGGCTTCGCGACGAACAACGCGGGCGGCATTCTCGGCGGCATTTCGAGCGGGCAGGACATCACGGTGACGATCGCGATCAAGCCGACGTCGAGCATCCGCACGCCGCGTCAGTCGATCGACAAGGAAGGTGCGAGCGCGACCGTCGAAACCTTCGGCCGTCACGATCCGTGCGTGGGCATCCGCGCAACGCCGATCGCCGAGGCGCTGCTCGCGCTGGTGCTGATGGATCACGCGCTGCGTCATCGCGCGCAATGCGGCGATGTGGTCGTCGGCACGCCGAAGATCGCGGCGCAAGCGCCCGCCAAATAAATCTCAGCATAAAAAAACGGGCGCCGGTCTGAACGACCGGCGCCCGTTTTCATTTGGCGGCGCGGAAATTACATGTTCGGATAATTCGGCCCGCCGCCGCCTTCCGGTGTGACCCACACGATGTTCTGCGTCGGGTCCTTGATGTCGCAGGTCTTGCAGTGCACGCAGTTCTGCGCGTTGATCTGCAGGCGCTCGCTGCCTTCGTCGGACTTGACGAACTCGTACACGCCCGCCGGGCAGTAGCGGCCTTCCGGTCCCGCATAGGTGCGCAGGTTCACGTTCACCGGCACGCTCGCGTCCTTCAGCGTCAGATGCGCGGGCTGGTTCTCCTCGTGGTTCGTGTTCGAGATGAACACCGACGAGAGACGATCGAACGTGAGCTTGCCGTCCGGCTTCGGATAGACGATGGGCTTGCACTGCGACGCCGGCTTCAGCATCTCGTGATCCCAATGCTGATGATGCAGCGTCCACGGCACGTTGCCGCCCATCACCTTTTGCTCGAGGCCGACCATGAAGGTGCCGAGGTAGAGGCCCTTGCTCATCCACTGCTTGAAGTTGCGCGCGCGATGCAGTTCGGTCTTGAGCCACGACGTATCGAACAGTTCGGGGTAGGCGGTCAGCTCGTCGTTCTGACGGCCCGCCTGCACGGCTTCGAACGCGGCTTCGGCGGCCATCTTGCCAGACTTGATCGCCGCGTGGCTGCCCTTGATGCGCGACGCGTTCAGGAAACCCGCGTCATCGCCCGCGAGCGCGCCGCCGGGAAATGCGAGCTTCGGCAGCGACATGAGACCGCCGGCCGTGATCGCACGCGCGCCGTAGGAGATGCGCTTGCCGCCTTCGAGGAACGCACGAATCGACGGATGCGTCTTGTAGCGCTGGAACTCTTCGAACGGCGAGAGATACGGATTCGAATACCCGAGCCCGACGACGAAGCCCACGACCACCTGGTTGTTGTCCATGTGGTAGAGGAATGAGCCGCCGTAGGTGTCGGGTTCGAGCGGCCAGCCGGCGGTGTGGATCACGAGGCCGGGCTTGTGCTTGACCGGATCGATCTCCCACAGCTCCTTGATGCCGATGCCGTACACCTGCGGATCGGAATTCTGGTTGAGCTTGAACTTCTCCATCAACTGACGGCCGAGATGCCCGCGCGCGCCTTCGCAGAAGAGCGTGTACTTCGCGTGCAGTTCCATGCCGAGCTGGAAGTTCTCGGTCGGCTCGCCATCCTTGCCGACGCCCATGTTGCCCGTCACGACGCCGCGCACCGCGCCGTCATCGGTATAGAGCACTTCGGCCGCCGGAAAGCCCGGGAATATCTCGACGCCGAGCGCCTCGGCCTGTTGACCGAGCCAGCGCGTGACGTTCGCGAGGCTGATCACATAGTTGCCGTGATTCTTGAAGTTATCGGGAAGCAGCCAGTTCGGCACCTGCTTCGCGTCGTTCTGCGACAGGAACAGGAAGCGGTCTTCGGTTACTTCGACGTCGAGCGGCGCGCCTTTTTCCCTCCAGTCGGGAATGAGTTCGGACAGACCGCGCGGGTCCATTACCGCGCCGGAGAGAATGTGCGCGCCGATCTCGGAGCCTTTCTCCAGGACGCACACGCCGATCTCGACGCCTTTTTCCTCCGCCAGTTGCTTCAAACGGATGGCCGCCGACAAACCGGCTGGTCCGCCGCCGACGATGACGACGTCGTATTCCATCGATTCGCGGGGACCGTATTGCTCGATGAGGCTCGCCGGGGTCATCAATGCTCCTATGTGCCGTTAGAATGCCCTTTCGGGATCGCGTATTGTCAGGGAAGGTCAGGCGCGCTGCAACCGAAGCTCGCCAATTTAGCACGATCGTACTATTATCACGACACCCGTGCTATCGGTGTCAACGCTGACAGCCCGCATCGGCGCACGCGCGCGCCAGCCAGGGCTTATCCAACCATAGAACAAGGAAGCACAATGGGCCGTTCGATCAACCTGGAAGGCAAGGTCGCGCTGATCACCGGCGCGTCCAGTGGTTTGGGCAAGCGTTTCGCGCAGGTGCTGTCGCAGGCGGGCGCCAAGGTGGTGCTCGCGAGCCGCCGCACGGAGCGTCTGAAGGAGCTGCGCGCGGAGATCGAGTCATCGGGTGGCGCGGCGCACGTGGTGTCGCTCGACGTGACCGATTATCAGAGCGTGAAAGCCGCGATCGCGCACGCGGAGACGGAAGCGGGTACCATCGACATCCTCGTGAATAACTCGGGCGTGTCGACCACGCAGAAGCTGACGGACGTGACGCCCGCCGACTTCGAATTCGTCTTCGGCACGAACGTGCGCGGTTCGTTTTTCGTCGCGCAGGAAGTGGCCAAGCGCATGATCATGCGCGGCAACGCGGCGGCGAAGCCCGCTTACCGCATCATCAACGTGGCGTCGGTGGCCGGCTTGCGCGTGTTTCCGCAGATCGGCCTCTATGCGATGAGCAAGGCCGCCGTCGTTCAGATGACCAAGGCGATGGCGCTCGAATGGGGCCGCCACGGCATCAACGTGAACGCGATCTGCCCGGGTTATATCGACACCGAGATCAATCACCATCACTGGAAGACCGAGCAGGGGCAAAAGCTCATAGCGATGCTGCCGCGCCGCCGCGTGGGCTCGCCCGGCGATCTCGACGGCCTGCTCCTGCTGCTCGCCGCCGACGAATCGCAGTTCATGAACGGCTCGGTGATCTCCGCGGACGACGGCTTCGCGCTCTGAGGGGCCGATTTCTTCACACTGAACACTGAACACAGGTAAAGCAGTCAATGAGCACCGACCACGACTTTCACACCGTCATCGACTTGTCCATGCCGATCCGCTGGGGCGACATGGACGCCTTCGGTCACGTCAACAACACCGTCTATTTCCGTTACATGGAGCAGGTGCGGATCTCGTGGTTCGAACAGGTCGGCATTGCGGGCGGCAACGGCGAGGGGCAGGGGCCGGTGATCGTGAACGCGTCGATGGAGTTCCTGAGGCAGCTTCATTATCCCGGCGACGTGATCGGCCGGATGTCCGTCGGCAAGCCGGGGCGCAGCAGCTTCGATACGCGCTTCGAGCTCTATCGCGCCGACGCGCCCGGCGTGCTGTACGCGCGCGGCGCGGCGAAGATCGTGTGGATCGATTATGCGGCGGGCAAGTCCGTGCCGATTCCCGATCTGTTGCGCCAGACCATCGAAACCGGTGCGCCCGTCGCGCTGTAATCGCGCTTCTCAGGTGCCGAGCAGCCGCTGCAGCAGCTCGGTGGCATTGCCCGTGTCGTATTTCCTCATGAGCCGCGCGCGGTAGATATCGACCGTGCGCGGGCTGATATCGAGCACGCGTCCGATCTGCTTGCTCGTCTTTCCCGTCACCAGCTGCGCGGCGATCTCCCGCTCGCGCGGCGTCAGTTCGATCGCGACGCGCCGTGTCGCGCTCAGGTCCTCGAAGGTCCAGACGCCCGCCGCGTGCGGCGCGCCCTGATCGAGCGCGCGCCCGTTCACGTGACACCAGAACAGCTCGCCGTTCTTGCGCTTCATGATCCGGTCGTCGCTGTACGTGCCTCCTTTGCTGATATGCGCGGCGATGCGCTCCCCGATGCGCGCGAACTCGTCCGGCGATGGATACAGCACCTCGAACGACTTGCCGATGAGCGCTTCGCGCGCGAAGCCGAAGATCGCGCAGACCTGCTCGTTGCAGTCCTCGATGGTCCGGTCGCGCGAAAGCACGAGCCCGACGGGCGCGAGATGAAACGCGGTTTGATAGTCCAGTGCACGCATGTGATATCGGGCGCGCGGCGCCTGAGTTTCCCGGCGAAATGCCGCCGGGAACCAAACGCGCGCGGGCAATGACTTATGTATTTTTGCGTATTGTGCCGGATCGACCGGCCAGCGTACTCTTGTGCCACGCCAAAAGGCCGCCCGACGCGCTCATGCGCGCACCGCGGCGGCACCAAAAAGCCGATTTTCAGTTGGTTTCAAACATGGAAGGGACACTCAGATGAACAAGGTCTATCCCAGCGCGAAGGCGGCGCTCGAGGGCATCGTCAAGGACGGGCAGACATTCGCCGTCGGCGGTTTCGGGCTGTGCGGCATTCCCGAGGCGCTCATCGCCTCGCTGCGCGACTCGGGCGTCAAAGACATCACCTGCATCAGCAACAACGCGGGCGTCGATGGCTTCGGCCTCGGTCTGCTGCTCGAGACGCGCCAGATCAAGAAGATGATTTCGTCGTACGTCGGCGAGAACAAGGAGTTCGAGCGGCAATATCTCGCCGGCGAACTGGAGCTCGAATTCACGCCGCAGGGCACGCTCGCCGAGAAGCTGCGCGCGGGCGGCGCGGGCATTCCGGCGTTCTTCACGAACACCGGCTTCGGCACTGTGATCGCCGAAGGCAAGGAAACGCGCCAGTTCGGCGAGAACCACTACGTGCTCGAGCATTCGCTGACGGCGGATGTCGGTCTCGTGAAGGCGTGGAAGGCCGACAAATCCGGCAATCTGATCTATCGCCGCACGGCGCGCAACTTCAACCCGATGTGCGCGATGGCCGGCAAGATCACCGTCGCCGAAGTGGAAGAGATCGTCGAGGTCGGCGAGCTCGATCCGGACGCGATTCATACGCCCGGCATCTTCGTGCAGCGCCTCGTCCTGAATGCGCATCCGGAAAAGCGCATCGAACAACGTATCGTCCGCGCGAAAGGAGAGTAATCATGGCTTGGACTCGTGACCAGATGGCCGCGCGCGCGGCGCAGGAACTGCAGGACGGCTTCTACGTGAACCTCGGCATCGGTTTGCCGACGCTCGTCGCCAACCACGTGCCGGAAGGCATGGAAGTGTGGCTGCAATCGGAAAACGGCTTGCTCGGCATCGGGCCGTCGCCGTATGAGGACGAAGTCGACGCCGATCTCATCAACGCCGGCAAGCAGACGGTGACGACGCTGCCGGGCTCGTCGATCTTTTCGTCGGCGGATTCGTTCGCGATGATCCGCGGCGGCCACATCAACCTGGCGATCCTCGGCGCGATGCAGATCAGCAAGAAGGGCGATCTCGCGAACTGGATGATCCCCGGCAAGATGATCAAGGGCATGGGCGGCGCGATGGATCTCGTCGCCGGCGTGAAGAAGGTCGTCGTGCTGATGGAGCACGTCGCGAAGGGCGACCAGCACAAGATTCTCGAAGAGTGCACGCTGCCGCTGACGGGCGTGGGCGTCGTGAATCGCATCATCACGGATCTCGGTGTGATCGATGTCGTCGACGGCGGGCTCAAGCTCGTCGAACTGGCGGACGGCGTGACGGTCGAGGAAATTCAGAAGAAGACGGGTGCTGCGCTCGATGTCACGAGCGTGAAGTGACGTCGAAGTGACGTCGAAGTAATATGCGCGCCGCTCGCACGGCGTGAGCGCGAATCAGGGCGGGCGAAGCTTTCGAAGCTTCGCCCGCTTTGTCTTTTGCGGGCTCGGCTGCATCCGCCTTGCGTGCCGACGGGGTCGTCCCGGGATCGTCCATTCGGCCAGCGGCGCTCGAACGGACCCGAGGGGCTTTACAATCGTTTCGACACTTGCCAACAGGGACTCTCCATGACCGCATCCATCGTCGTCGAAGCAGTTCATTCCGATCTGAGCGAGCCGCGCCAGCGCTTCGTGCAATGCGCGAGCCCGGCGGGTCTGCATCGCATCGCCTACACCGAGTGGGGCGATCCGGCGAATCCGCGCGTGCTCCTCTGCGTGCACGGCCTGACGCGCTCGGGCCGCGACTTCGACAAGCTCGCGCAGGCCTTCTCGCACGACTATCGCGTCGTGTGCCCGGATGTGGTCGGGCGCGGCCTCTCGGAGTGGCTCGCCGATCCGCGCTTCTACGGCGTGGCGCAATATGTCGCCGATATGGTCACGCTGATCGCGCGGCTGAATGTGGAAACGGTGGACTGGTTCGGCACGTCGATGGGCGGGCTCATCGGCATGGCGCTCGGCGGGCTGCCGAACACGCCGATCAGGAGGATGCTGCTCAACGACGTCGGGCCGCATATCGAGCCGATCGCGCTGCAGCGCATCGGCGAATATCTCGGCAAGGCGCCGCGCTTCGCGTCGCTCGACGAAGGCGTGCGGCATGCGGCGGCGCTCGCGGCGTCGTTCGGACCGTTGACCGACGAAGAGTGGCGCGGCATCAACACGCCGCTTCTGCACGAACGCGACGGCGCATGGGAATTCCGCTACGACCCGCGCATCGCGCAGCCTTTCACGTCGGCCACCGACGAGCAGAACGCGGCGGGCGAGGCTTTCCTGTGGCATTCGCTCACGTCGATCAGGACGCCGGTGCTCGTCGTGCGCGGTGAGACATCGGATCTGCTGTCGCGCGAGACGGTCGCGCAGATGGTCGAGAAAGGCCAGGCCGTGACGAGCGCCGAGGCTGCCGGCGCGGGGCATGCGCCAGCCTTTCTTGCTGAAGATCAAATCGCTATCGCCAGGGGGTTCTTTCTCGAAAATGGCGGCAGCGGGGCATAATATTGGGCTGAGCATACGTCGTTCATGCCTGTTTTTTCACCATTCATCGATCAGGAACACACAATGGCAGTCATTCGTCATCACGTCGGCCCGCGCTTGTCCGAGATCGCGATCCACAACGGCACGGTGTATCTGGCCGGCCAGATCGCCGAGGACACCGACCAGGACATCACCGGCCAGACGCGCGAAGTGCTCGGTCATGTCGATCGCTTGCTCGAGGAAGCGAACAGCGACAAGTCGCACCTGTTGTCGGTGCAGATCTATATCTCCGACCTCGTGCATTTCGACGGCATGAACGCCGTGTGGGACTCGTGGGTCGCTCAGGGCAGCACGCCGCCGCGCGCCACGGTCGAGGCGAAGCTGGCCAATCCGGCGTGCCTCGTCGAAATCGTCGTGGTGGCCGCGCAGCGCAGCTGATGCGTTGCCTCGCATGAAGTGATCGAAGTAGTGGCATCGCCCGTATGACCGAGACCGCCGTTCCCGCCGAAACCCTGCCCGAGCCGTCCATCGACGACGCGCTCGCGTTCGTGCGCGAGCACGCGAAGGACGCGCGTGTCTCGACGGGCGAACTGCTCGCCGATCACGCGGCGGGCACCGCGCGCATCATGCAGACGCTCAACGTCGATGCGCACGCGGTGGCGGCGGCGGCGCTCTTCGTACTGGCGCCGCATCTCGACGATCCCGAGAAGATCATCGGCGAGCGCTTCGGTCCGGAAGTGCAGCGGCTCGTCGGCGATGTGAGAAAGCTGTTGCGGCTGGGCTCGGTCAGCTCCCGCGCGACGCTCGCGGAACTGCCCGAGAACACGCGCGATGCGCAGGCCGCGCGCCGCGCGCAGGTCGAGGCGCTGCGCAAGATGCTGCTGGCGTTCGCACAGGACATCCGCGTCGTGCTCATCAGGCTCGCGTCGCGCGTGCAGACGCTGCGCTATCACGCCGCGCATAAAATCGATCCGTCGCCGGACGTGCCGCGCGAAACGCTCGAGATCTATGCGCCGCTCGCCAATCGGCTCGGCATCTGGCAGTTGAAGTGGGAACTGGAGGATCTGTCGTTCCGCTTCGAGGATCCGGTCACCTACAAGCGCATCGCGAAGCTTCTGGATGAAAAGCGCGTCGAGCGCGAAACCTATGTGACCGAGGCGATCGCGCGGCTGCAGAAGGAGCTCGACACCGCGCACATCAAGGCCGACGTGAGCGGGCGGCCGAAGCACATCTACAGCATCTGGAAGAAGATGCGCGGCAAGCATCTCGACTTCACCGAGCTGAACGACGTGCGCGCGTTTCGCGTGATCGTCGGCGACATCAAGGATTGCTACACGGTGCTCGGCATCGTGCACAACCTGTGGCAGCCGGTGCCGCGCGAGTTCGACGATTACATCTCGCGTCCCAAGCCCAACGGCTACAAGTCGCTCCATACGGTCGTGATCGGCGACGATGGCCGCGCGTTCGAAGTGCAGATCCGTACCTACGAGATGCATCAGTTCGCCGAGTATGGCGTGGCCGCGCACTGGCGCTACAAGGAAGCGGGCGCGCGCGGCTATGCCGGGCAGGTGACGGCGAGCGAGAAATACGACGAGAAGATCGCGTGGCTGCGCCAGCTTCTCGCGTGGAAGGATGACGTCGAGGGCGAGGGGGAAGGCGAACAGCGGAGCTGGCAGCATCTGCGCGACGCCACGCTCGACGACGACCACATCTACGTGCTCACGCCGCAGGCGCGCGTGATCGCGTTGCCTCAGGGCGCGACCGCCGTCGATTTCGCGTATCACCTGCATAGCGAGCTCGGGCATCGCTGCCGCGGCGCACGCGTCGACGGCGCGATGGTGCCGCTCAACACGCCTTTGCAGAACGGGCAGACGGTCGAGATCGTCGCGGTGAAGGAGGGCGGGCCGTCGCGCGACTGGCTCAATCCGCAGCTCGGCTATCTGCACAGCCCGCGGGCGCGGCAGAAAGTGCGGTCCTGGTTCCTCTCGGCGGACGCGGCGGAGAACATCGCCGCCGGACGGACGATCGTCGAAAAGACCTTGCAGCGCGAAGGAAAGACATCGGTCAGCCTGGATCAACTCGCGACGAAACTCGGCTTCAAGACGCCGGAAGACCTTTACTCGGTGGTCGCGAAGGAAGAGTTCAGCCTGCGCAACATCGAGCACGCGCTCTCAGACACACCGCCGCCCGAGCCCGAGCCGGAGGCGCCCGAGCAGTTCGAGAAGCGCAGCAGCGGGCAGAGCGTCGCGCATGGGGCGTCGACGGGCGTGCTCGTCGTCGGCGTCGATGCGCTGCTCACGCAGCTCGCGCGCTGCTGCCGTCCGGCGCCGCCCGATCCGATCGCCGGCTTCGTCACGCGCGGCAAGGGCATGTCGGTGCATCGCACCGATTGCGCGACCTTCAAGCGCATGGCGCAGCGCTCGCCCGAGCGCGTGCTGCACACGACATGGTCCGCCGACGTGATGGACGGTCGCGGTTCGTCGGTGTATCCGGTGGATCTGGCGGTGGAATCGGCGGACCGGCAAGGCTTGCTGCGTGATATCTCCGAAGTCTTCGCGCGCGAGAAGATCAATGTGATCGGCGTGAAGAGTCAGAGCCGCAGAAACATCGCATATATGCAGTTCACTGTCGAAGTGTCGAATGCGGCGCAGATTCAGCGCGCGTGCACGCTGCTCGGCGAAGTGCAGGGCGTGATTCGCGCGTCGCGGCGGGCGTAGTCAACCGGAGTATTGAACGGATCGGCGAATATTTTCTTTTTTCTGAAGATAAGCACTTGCCAAGTTTAGAAACGCTCCATATAATCTCACTTCTTTCAGGCTCGTAGCTCAGCTGGTTAGAGCACCACCTTGACATGGTGGGGGTCGTTGGTTCGAGTCCAATCGAGCCTACCAACGAAATCGAGGCTTCGGCGAGTGCAGGTTCGTCAGAGTTTCAACCCGCAAGAAGCGCTTGGCGCAAAAGGCGAAAAATAATGGCACGTCGAACGTTGACCGAAACAACTTCGGAGCGACGCTAGTCGAGGACCTAATTCGCCTTCTGCCAAATTGTTTCGCGGTATGTGTGAAAAGTGAATGCGGCCCCTCGATAGCGGGGCCGCATTTTTTTTGCCTTTCGATTTTCGATACGAAATCGGGCGGCAATGCTTAATCGAAATCGCCCGGCGTGCGCCGGCGTCTTGGAGAACGATATGGTATCGGTACGTTTGCCTGATGGGTCGGTCCGACAATACGACCACCCGGTGACCGTCGCGGAAGTCGCGGCTTCGATCGGCACGGGCCTTGCCAAGGCGGCGCTCGCCGGCAAGCTCAACGGCGAGCTCGTCGATACCTCGTTTCTGATCGACAAGGATTCTTCGCTCGCCATCGTCACTGACAAAGACCCGGAAGGCGTCGATGTCGTACGTCACTCGACCGCGCACCTGCTCGCGTACGCGGTGAAGGACCTGTTTCCCGAAGCGCAGGTGACCATCGGGCCGGTCATCGACAACGGCTTCTACTACGACTTCTCGTACAGCCGTCCCTTCACGCCCGAAGATCTCGAGAAGATCGAAAAGCGCATGCAGGAGCTCGCGAAGAAGGACGAGCCGGTGTCGCGCCGCGTGGTGTCGCGCGACGAGGCGGTGGAATACTTCAAGAGCATCGGCGAGAAGTACAAGGCGGAGATCATCCAGTCGATTCCGGATAGCGATGAAATCAGGCTCTATGGGCACGGCAACTTCATCGACCTGTGCCGCGGCCCGCACGTGCCGTCCACCGGCAAGCTGAAGGTCTTCAAGCTGATGAAGGTCGCGGGCGCATACTGGCGCGGCGACTCGAAGAACGAGCAGCTTCAGCGCATTTACGGCACTGCGTGGACGAAGAAGGAAGATCAGGAACAGTACCTGCACATGCTCGAAGAAGCCGAGAAGCGCGATCACCGCAAGCTCGGCAAGCAGCTCGACCTGTTCCATCTGCAGGATGAAGCGCCGGGCATGGTGTTCTGGCATCCGAAGGGTTGGTCGCTGTGGCAGCAGGTCGAGCAGTACATGCGCCGTCGCGTGAACGAGGCCGGTTACCTCGAGATCAAGACCCCGATGGTGATGGACCGCTCGCTGTGGGAGGCGTCGGGCCACTGGCAGAACTATCGTGAAAACATGTTCACGACCGAATCGGAAAAGCGCGACTACGCGATCAAGCCGATGAACTGCCCGGGCCACGTTCAGGTGTTCAACCACGGTCTGCGTTCGTACCGCGACCTGCCGCTGCGTTACGCGGAGTTCGGCTCGTGCCATCGCAACGAGCCGTCGGGCGCGCTGCACGGCCTGATGCGCGTGCGCGGCTTCGTTCAGGACGATGCGCACATTTTCTGCACCGAAGACCAGTTCATCGCGGAATCGATCGCGTTCAATACGCTGGCGATGAGCGTGTACAAGGATTTCGGCTTCGATCACATCGACATCAAGTTGTCGCTGCGTCCCGAGCAGCGCGCGGGCACCGACGAAACCTGGGATCGCGCGGAGCAGGGCTTGCGCGAGGCGCTGACCGCGTGCGGTCTGCAGTGGGAGGAGCTCGCCGGCGAAGGCGCGTTCTACGGTCCGAAGATCGAGTACCACATCAAGGACGCGCTCGGCCGTTCGTGGCAGTGCGGCACGCTGCAACTCGACATGGTGCTGCCGGAGCGCCTCGGCGCGGAATACGTGGCGGAGGACAACAGCCGTCGCCGTCCGGTGATGCTGCACCGCGCGATCGTCGGTTCCATGGAGCGTTTCCTCGGCATTCTGATCGAGCACCATGCTGGTGCAATGCCGCCGTGGCTCGCGCCGATCCAGGCCGTTGTATTGAATATTGCCGAAAGTCAGGCCGAATATGCCGGTAATCTGGCCCAATCGTTGCAAAAACAAGGGCTTAGAGTGGAGTCCGATTTGCGCAATGAGAAGATTAGCTATAAAATACGCGAGCACACGCTGCAAAAGGTTCCGTATTTGCTGGTCGTCGGGGACAAGGAGCGTGATGCGCAATCCGTAGCCGTGCGTGCTCGTGGCGGTGTCGACCTCGGCGTGATGCCGGTCGACGCATTCCTCGAACGTCTGCAGCAGGAAGTGCGGGCGTTCAAGTAAGTCACTCGCAGCGCGGCTTGTTTTTTCATTTTTAGAGGAAACGTAACATCGCTACTGATAAGTCGTCACATCGCATCAACGGTGAAATCACCGCACCGGAAGTGCGCTTGGTCGGAGTGGACAACGAGCCGCTCGGTATCGTGAAACTGGCCGAGGCTTTCCGTCAGTCGGAACAGCTCGATGTGGATCTCGTCGAAATCGCGCCGCAGGCTTCACCGCCTGTCTGCCGTTTGATGGACTACGGCAAGTTCAAGTATTCGGAAGCGAAGAAGCAGCACGAGGCGAAGTTGAAGCAGAAGATCGTGCAGGTGAAGGAAGTCAAATTCCGCCCCGGCACGGATGACGGTGACTATAACGTCAAGCTGCGCAACCTCACGCGCTTCCTCGAAGACGGCGACAAGACGAAAATCACGTTGCGTTTCCGCGGTCGCGAAATGGCGCACCAGGAAATCGGCATGCGCATGCTCGAACGTCTGAAGACGGATCTGGATGAATACGGCCAGGTCGAGCAGATGCCGAAGATGGAAGGGCGCCAGATGATCATGGTGCTTGCCCCGAAAAAGAAGGGTAAGTAACCGCAGGCAGTAAGGTGATGGATCGCGCGCCGTCGAAAGGCGGTCGGCGCGGCATTGCCGGCAGTTTCAGATCGGCGTCACCCCGGTGGCGTCGGTCATGAAAAGCGGCGGTTCTTCACTGAGCCGTTCGCACACAAGTGGAGCGTGGGTTTCGAAGGGCGGGGAGCGGTCCTGGCCAGTATGGACGGATCAGCCGCACACCCATGACCATCTAATAAACTGGAGTTGTTTCATGCCGAAGATGAAGACCAAGAAGAGTGCTGCAAAGCGCTTCGTGGTGCGTCCGGGCGGTACCGTCAAGCGCGGTCAAGCGTTCAAGCGCCACATTCTTACCAAGAAAACCACCAAGAACAAACGCCATCTGCGTGGCGCCACGGCCGTTCATGATTCCGATCTGAACTCCGTCCGCGCAATGCTGCCGTTCGCCTAACCTCAACTGACACTCCAAGGAGAGCAACATGCCTCGAGTAAAACGTGGGGTTACCGCACGGGCCCGTCACAAGAAGATCATCCGTCTGGCCAAGGGTTACCGCGGCCGTCGCAATAACGTCTATCGCATCGCCAAGCAGGCGGTCATGCGCGCAGGCCAGTACGCCTACCGCGATCGCCGCAACAAGAAGCGTGTGTTCCGCGCTCTGTGGATCACGCGTATCAACGCGGCGGTGCGTCAGCACGACATGACCTACAGCGTGTTCATCAATGGCCTGAAGAAGGCTTCGATCGAACTCGACCGCAAGGTGCTGGCTGACATGGCTGTGTTCGACAAGGCTGCTTTTGCTGCGATCGTGAAGCAGGTGAAAGCCGCCGTTGCAGCCTAATTGCGAAATTAGTACTGCGTGGTTCGCCTGAGCGTCATCGAGTGGTAGACGGTGGCGCGAAGGCAGAAAACGGGGCTCTCACCGAGCCCCGTTTTTGTTGGTCGGACGGTTTTGCTTATTCTCGCGGTCCGCATGTGCCAAGCACTGCGTGGATGAGCAAAACCGAACCTCAGTTTGAATTCGACGTTAAAAGATGGGATCAATGGATCTGGACCAGATTGTCGCCGACGCGAAAAGCGCCTTTGAACACGCCGCCGATACCACCACGCTCGAAAACGAGAAGGCGCGGTTTCTCGGCAAGTCCGGCGCGCTGACCGATTTGCTGAAGGGCCTGGGCAAGCTCGACCCGGAAGCGAAGAAGACCGAAGGCGCGCGCATCAATCAGGCGAAGCAGCAGGTCGAGGCCGCGCTGAACGCGCGCCGCCAGGCGCTCGCGGATGCGCTGCTCAACCAGCGCCTCGCGGCGGAAGCCATCGATGTCACGCTGCCCGGACGCGGCGCGGGCGCGGGCACGCTGCATCCCGTGATGCGCACGTGGGAGCGCGTCGAGCAGGTGTTCCGCACGATCGGCTTCGACGTCGCCGATGGTCCCGAGATCGAAACCGACTGGTACAACTTCACCGCGTTGAACAGCCCGGAGAACCATCCGGCGCGCTCGATGCAGGATACCTTCTACGTCGACGGCAAGGACGCCGACGGCCGGCCGCTCCTGCTTCGCACGCACACGAGCCCGATGCAGGTGCGCTACGCGCGCATGAACAAGCCGCCGATCAAGGTGATCGTGCCGGGCCGCACGTATCGCGTCGACAGCGACGCCACGCACTCGCCGATGTTCAACCAGGTCGAAGGCCTGTGGATCGAAGAGAACATCAGCTTTGCCGATCTGAAGGGCGTCTACACCGATTTTCTGAAGAAGTTTTTCGAGCGCGACGACATTCTCGTGCGCTTCCGTCCGTCGTACTTTCCGTTCACGGAGCCGTCCGCCGAGATCGACATGATGTTCGAGCACGGCAAGAACGCGGGCAAATGGCTGGAAATCTCCGGCTCGGGTCAGGTGCATCCGACCGTCATCCGCAACATGGGCCTCGACCCGGAGCGCTATATCGGCTTCGCGTTCGGCAGCGGCCTCGAGCGTCTGACGATGCTGCGCTACGGCGTGCAGGATTTGCGTCTGTTCTTCGAGAACGATCTGCGTTTCCTGCGCCAGTTCGCGTAACGCGACAACGCGACTGCCTTGCCTGCGACGTTCGGCGCTCAGATGAGATGCCGGACGAGAGACTCCAAACATTTCGAACGTAGACACACATGCAATTCCCAGAATCCTGGCTCCGCAGTTTCGTCGATCCCAAGCTCTCCACCGACGAACTCGCGCACGCGCTGACGATGGCCGGCCTCGAAGTCGAAGACCTGCGCCCGGTCGCGCCGCCGACCACGAAGATCGTCGTCGGGCAGGTGCTCGAAGTCGCCAAGCATCCGAACGCCGACAAGCTCAACGTCTGTCAGGTCGATGCCGGCACGGGCGAGCAACTGAACATCGTGTGCGGTGCGCCGAACGTGTCGCCGGGCATCAAGGTGCCCGTTGCGCTCATCGGCGCGGTGCTGCCGCCGGTCGAAGCGGGCGGCGAGCCGTTCGCGATCAAGCCGACGAAGCTGCGCGGCGTCGACAGTCAAGGCATGCTGTGCTCCGCGCGCGAACTCAAGCTGTCGGAAGACCACAGCGGTTTGTTGATCCTGTCCGCCGATGCGAAGGTCGGCCAGGACATCCGCGAGGCGCTCAATCTCGATGACACCGTGTTCGAGATCAAGCTCACGCCGAACAAGGCGGACTGCCTGTCGGTGTTCGGCGTCGCGCGCGAAACCGCGGCGATCACCGGCGCGCCGCTGAAGCAACCGGAGATGCCCGCCGTCGAGACGAAGCTCGACGAAAAGCTGCCCGTGAAGGTGCTCGCGCCCGACCTGTGCGGCCGCTTCTCGGGCCGCGTGATCCGCGGCGTGAACGCGCACGCCAAGACGCCGCAGTGGATGGTCGAGCGTCTCGAGCGCGCGGGCCAGCGCAGCATCTCGGCGCTCGTCGACATCTCCAACTACGTGATGCTCGAACTCGGCCGTCCGACGCACGTGTTCGACCTCGACAAAATCCACGGCGCGATCGAAGTGCGCTGGGGCAAGAAGGGCGAGTCGCTCAAGCTGCTGAACGGCAACACCGTCGAGCTCGATGAAACCGTCGGCGTGATCGCCGATGACCGTCACGTCGAAAGCCTCGCGGGCATCATGGGCGGCGACAGCACGGCCGTCTCGCTCGACACGACCAACATTTATCTCGAAGCCGCGTTCTGGTGGCCGGACGCGATCCGTGGCCGCGCGCGCAAGTACAACTTCTCGACCGATGCGGCGCATCGCTTCGAGCGGGGCGTCGACTACTCGACGACGGTCGAGCACATCGAACGCATCTCGCGCCTGATTCTCGATATCTGCGGCGGCGAAGCGGGCCCGGTCGACGATCAGATCGTCAATGTGCCCGATCGCAATCCGGTGTCGATGCGCGTGTCGCGTGCGCATCGGATCATCGGCGTGGAGATCGGCGCGGAAGAGATCGCGCTGATCTTCGAGCGCCTGAACCTCGCGTTCGAACGCGACGGCGACATTTTCAAGGTCACGCCGCCGCCGTATCGCTTCGACATCGAGATCGAGGAAGACCTGATCGAGGAAGTCGCGCGCATCTACGGCTTCGAGAAGATCCCGGCGCGTCCGCCGGTCGCGCGCAGCGAAATGCGCATAACGAACGAAACGAAGCGTTCGATCCACACGCTGCGTCATGAAGTGGCCGCGCGCGATTATTCGGAGACGGTGAACTTCAGCTTCGTCGATGCCGAGTGGGAGAAGGATTTCGCGGGCAACGACAATCCCATCAAGCTGCTGAACCCGATCGCGAGCCAGCTCTCGGTCATGCGCACGACCACGTTCGGCAGCCTGATCGAAGTGCTGCGCCACAACCTGAACCGCCGCGCCGAACGCATTCGCGTGTTCGAAGCCGGCCGCGTGTTCCATCGCGATACATCGGTGAAGGCGGGCGAGCTGGCGGTCGAAGGCTTCGCCCAGCCGAAGATGATCGGCGGTCTCGCCTATGGTCCGGTGATCGAAGAGCAATGGGGCGCGGCGTCGCGCAACGTCGATTTCTTCGACGTGAAGGGCGATGTCGAAGCGCTCTTCGCACCGGTCGTGCCGCGCTTCGTGAAGGCCGAGCATCCGGCGCTGCATCCGGGACGTTCCGCGCGCATCGAAGTGGCGGGGCGCGCGGTCGGCTGGATCGGCGAGCTGCATCCGCGCTGGCTGCAAAAGTACGACCTGCCCAACGCGCCGATGCTGTTCGAAATCGATGCCGACGCGCTGATGGATCGCGCGTTGCCGGCGCCGTCGGAAGTGTCGAAATTCCCGCCCGTGCGGCGTGATATCGCGATTGTCGTAGATCAACACGTCGCGGTTCAGGCGCTTCTCGACGAGCTCGAAAACGCGCGCTCGGAGCCCGCTTGCAGGCACGTCACGAGGGTTGCGCTTTTCGATGAATTCCGTCCAAAATCAAGTACTTCCGGCGGCTTGGGAGCGCATGAGAAAAGTCTTGCCTTCCGTGTAACGTTGCAAGATACTGGCGGCACGCTTCAGGACGAAACGGTCGATACGGCTATCAAAACGCTGGTGGATCGCCTGGCTCGAGTACACGGCGCGCGGTTGCGCGGATAGCCTGCAGTTGGCCCGTCCGTCTCAATCGCCAAGTCTTAATGCGTCAGCGCCGTTTTACCGATATGAACCAAATGAACTCGAGTGATTTCGAAGCCCTTCTTTCGGCGCAGCGTAGCGCCATGACCCGAGATACCCTGACCTCGAGCGCGTCCAGCGACACGCCGACGCTCACCAAAGCCGAACTGGCCGAGATGCTGTTCGATCACGTCGGTCTGAACAAGCGCGAAGCCAAGGACATGGTCGAAGCCTTCTTCGAAGTCATTCGCGATGCATTGGAGAGCGGCGAAAGCGTCAAGCTCTCCGGGTTCGGCAACTTCCAACTGCGCGACAAGCCTCAACGTCCGGGCCGCAATCCGAAGACGGGCGAGGCCATTCCTATCGCCGCGCGGCGGGTCGTCACGTTTCACGCAAGTCAGAAGCTGAAGGCGCTGGTCGAAACGGGAGCGGAGACGGATCTCACTCGCTGATCTCCACTCGGTGCGCGGACATCCGCGCGCCGCGTTGCTTGCCCACCGCGCTTCAATCGACATCACTTATAACGATGGTTGATCGACGATGGAAAAAGTCGTCTTGCCTCCGATCCCCGCCAAGCGTTACTTCACGATTGGCGAAGTCAGCGAGTTGTGCGGCGTCAAGCCTCACGTGCTGCGCTATTGGGAGCAGGAGTTCACGCAACTGAGGCCGGTCAAGCGGCGCGGCAACCGCCGCTACTATCAGCATCACGAAGTCCTGCTGATCCGGCGCATCCGCGAGTTGTTGTATGAACAAGGCTTCACGATCAACGGCGCGCGCAACCGGCTCGATTCGCAAGGGCGCGCAAGCGGCGACGAAGCCGAGATGAGCGAGACGGAGGCCGCGGCGCAAGCGCAGCCGGCCGTCGATGTCGATCAGCTGCGCAAAGACATTCTTCAGGTGATCGACCTCTTGGGCGGATGAGTGCCGCCGCGATCCACTCCACGATGCCGCGATTCGTCGCGGCATTTTTTCGTCCTGACCTCGTTCTGCATGCGTTCGATGGCAGCAGTAGCATAGTCGCTTGCTCTTTCCTCGTTGCCGCGACGGGTGTGCCCGCCGTGGCCTTGTCACGTTGATTCAGGAGGGCTTATGCGAGTGCTGCTCGTTGGCGCAACCGGCATGTTGGGCACGGAGATCAAACGGATTCTCGAACCCTCGCACGAAGTGATCACCGCGAGTCGCAAGGGCTCGGAGGTATCGGTCGATTTGTCGGACAAGGCGAGCATCGTCGCGATGTACGGCACGGTGGGGAAGGTCGGCGCTGTCGTGTGCGTCGGCGGCGCCGCGAAATTTGCGCCGCTCGACTCACTCGGTGACGACGACTACGCATTCAGCCTCGCCAACAAGCTGATGGGACAGGTCAATCTCGTGCGCTGCGCGATCGGTCATGTCGACGAAGGCGGGTCCATCACGTTGACGAGCGGCACGCTGGCTCACCAGCCGATGGTGGGCAGCGCGGCGGTGAGTATCGTCAATGCGGGCGTCGAAGGCTTCGTGCGGGCGGCCGCGCTCGAGCTGCAAGCGAAGATGCGCGTGAACGTCGTGAGTCCGGGATGGGTCGCGGAAACGCTGGCGTCGATGGGCAAGGATGCATCGGAAGGCATCCCGGCTGCGGACGTGGCGAAGGTGTACAAGCGTGCCGTCGAAGAAACGATGACCGGGCAGACGCTGCTTGCCGCTAAGTCTTGATCCCGGCGCGGAAGCACTTCTTAGGTCCGGCCGCTTGTGAGGCGGGCAGGGCCATCTTCACCGACCAGTACACGATGCTTGGGCCGACGCCCCAAGGCGGATAGATGCGCCAGTCGCCGACCCCATGGTGAAAGAAGTAGAGCGCGAAGAAGCCGCCGCGCTTGGGCGCACTCACGCACACATAGCGACTGCCGCCCGGATAGATGCGGCCGAAGCGGGTGACACGCGCGCGGCTGCCCGAATCGAACCATCTTGAGACTTCGGCACGCAAGGGGGAGCCGGTTCGATCGGATCGGGTGCGCCGCGACTGCGCGGGCGCTGGGACAGACAAAGGCATGGGGCGCCGTTCCTTAGGTGTCACCTTAAGATTAGGCCTTAAACTACTGACACACAAGTGTTTTTTCGCGTTTTACGTCTGAATATATGACGCCGGACGCGAGCGAAAGCGTCAAATGCTCAGGCCCATCATCGCGGTGGTGTTGGTCAGCGCTTCATCCTGGGCGCGGACCTTGAGCATGGCGTCGGCGAGGCGGTAGTAGAACTGGGCGCGTTCTTCGAGCAATGCGGGCGACGCGTCGAGCGGAAGCGCTTCGTCGACCATGTCGCCCGCCAGCGCCTGACCCGCGAAATAATCGCGTAGCGACATGCCGTAGCTGCTGTTGCCGGGAAACGCGCGCGGGTTGTTGAGCTTGTTATAGGCCATTGTTATTGCTCGCCATGTTCTGTACGGCGACCCGGATGGGCAAGAGAAAAGAGAAGGGCAAAAGAAAAAAGGCTCTCCGGCCAGAAGCCGGAGAGCCTTTTATATCTGGTCGGGGCGAGAGGATTTGAACCTCCGACCACCTGCACCCCATGCAGGTACGCTACCAGGCTGCGCTACGCCCCGAAAGAGCAAAAGTATATCAGACCGAAACGAATAATAGAACTGCTTCAACGAATTTCGGTGATGCACTTACCAAATTCACTCGCGATGCGTCAGAGCGTCAACTCCGACTGCGTATAGGGCGACGTTTGAATCTGCACCGTCGTCTCGCGATCCGTCGAAATCCGCCCACGAGTCGCCTCGTGCGCGAAGCGTTGCCTCTTGCGAAACCGCAATGCCAGCAGCAACGAGACTACGCAGGGAACCAGATACGTTAAGACCCGGTCGGCCCATGCCGTCTTCGATGCGAGGCTTTCGTATTCGGTCCGATCGTGGAAGGACGCGGATGCGAAGACCATCGTCAGGACGAAATCCAGCAGCATCGCCGTGAAGCACAGTGCCAGGAAAATCAGCGCGCCGTTCCACTTCAACGTGCCTAGACTCGCATTCAACGCACGGCTGATGAAGAGCGTCAGGCCGAGCAAGGTCAAGCTGAATGCCAGCGGAAGCCAGGGAAAATCCATACGCATATGCCTCGCGTGCAGGTAATAGAAATGTTCCCGGCGGCACGCAAGAGCAAAAATCTGTCGCGATCTCGATCGCCCGGTCCGGAAGCGGGCGCGATAATTACACGCAGACGAAGACGAAAGAATAAGAGTTATCCTAATCACATCGGCCGATCAGCCAGCGATTCCGACAGGAAGTCGATGAAGGTCCGCACCTTCGTCGTCATGTATTTGCGGCTGGTGTAGACCGCGTACACGGACGGCGCGAACGCGGTGTAGCTCGGCAGCACACGCACGAGCGCGCCCGACGCCAGTTCGGGCTCGACGATCCACACCGGAAAGTACGCGAGCCCGAGGCCGGCCCGTACGAGCTGCAGCGCCATCGACGTATCGTTGGTCTTCAGCACGGCCTGGTTCTTCACGGTAAACGTACCGTCCGGACCCGTCAGCGTCACGGAATCGATGTTCGTGTAGGTCGGCAAGATGAAGCGATGCCGCGCGACATCGTCCGGATGACGCAGCTTCCCATGCTGTTCGAGATACGCGCGCGAGCCCGCGAGCACGAAGGGCATCTTGCACAGCGGCCGCACGATCAGCGAAGGCGAAGGCTCGGAGGTCGCGCGTATCGCCATGTCGTAGCCTTCCTCGACCAGATCGACGAAGCGGTTCTCGAGGCGCAGATCGACGAGCACGCCCGGATAGCGCGCCTGATACGCGACCAGCAGATCCGCGAACTTGCGATTGGCGAACCAGCCCGGCGCCGTGACCTTGAGCACGCCCTGCGGTTGCGCCGTCTGCACCCCGACGGCGGCTTCGGCGGCCTGCAGGATGTCGAGCGCCTCGCTGCACTGTTCGTAATAGACGTTGCCGGCCTCCGTGAGGCTCAGATGCCGCGTCGTCCGGTTCAAAAGCCGCACGCCCAACTGGCGTTCCAGATTGGCGACGTGCTTGCTCGTCATCGCGGTCGAAATGTCCAGCCGCTCCGCGGCCTTCACGAAGCTGCCTGCGTCCACGACTTCGCGGAATACGCGCAGGCTGGTCAGAGCATCCATCGATCATTTCCTGTCGGGAAACAAAACGCTAATGTTAGCCGGATTTATCGACGGACGATGTCTGCCTAGACTGCCTGCAATCCTTTTTCACAGAGTTTTGCCATGTCCACTCAAGTCCGCTCCGTTTCGTCCGACGTGCCCGCGCTGGCGAGCCACGCGCACGCGCTCTTGCGCATCGTCGCGTCGTATCTGCTGCTCACGCATGCGAGCGCGAAGCTCTTCCACGTTCCGCACATCGCCATGTTCGACGGCCTGCCGCTCTTTTCGCTGCTCGGCGTAGCGGGAATCATCGAGCTGGTGGGCGGCGTGCTCGTGCTCTTCGGCTTCCTGACGCGCGCGGCGGCGTTCGTGTTGTCGGGCGAACTGGCGTTCGCGTATTTCATCGGCCACGCGCCGCAGGGGAATTTCTTCCTGCCGCTCCTGAATCAGGGCGAGCCGGCCGTGCTGCTCTCGTTCATCTTTCTGTTCATCGCAGCGGCGGGGCCGGGCGCGTGGAGCATCGACAACCGGCGTTGAAGCCTATTTCGGCCACTCGTCGAGTTCGTCGTTGAACAGCGAAGCGACGACGCCGCGCAGCCACATCGTGCGCGCGTCGTTGTGGAACTTGCGATGCCAGTGCTGCTTGAGATCGAAGCGCGGCAGCGGGAGCGGCGGCTCGGCGAGGGTGATCGACGCATGTTCGGCGACATACGCGAAACCGATCGCATGCGGCACCGTCGCGATCAGATCGGTGCGCGACAGAATGAACGGCAAGCTCATGAAGTGCGGCGTTTCGAGCACCGCGCGGCGCCGCACGCGCTCCTTGTCGAGATAGTTCTCGAGAATCTCCTGACTGCGACCCTCGGCGCGCACGACGGCATGGCCGCATTCCATGAAGCGCTCGAGCGTCAGCGGCGCGTTCGCGAATGGGTGATCGCGCCGCATCAGGCAGATGAAGCGGTGCGAGAAAAGCCGCTGCTGAAAAAAATTGTTGCCGCGCAGGTCGGGAAAATAGCCGACGGCGAGGTCGATATCGCCTGTCTCGAGCCCGCGCTCGACCTCCCCGTGCGATGCCGACACCGAGCGCAGATTCGCATTCGGCGCTTCTTTCGCGAACGCCTGCAAGAGCCGCGGCAGGAACACGATCTCGCCGACATCCGATAACGCGATCGAAAAGGTGTCCGCGCTCGCCGACGGATCGAAGTGCTGCCGGTCGAGCAGGCCGCGCTCGATGCGCGCCAGCGCCTCACGCGCGGCGGGCACGAGCGCGATCGTGCGCGGCGTCGGCTCCATGCCGCGCGAGGTGCGCACGAACAGCGGATCGTTGAAGTATTCGCGCAGCCGCGCGAGCGCCGTCGATACGCGCGGCTGGGAGACGCCGAGCCTTTCCGCGGCGCGGCTCACGTTGCGCGTCTCCTCGATGGCGACGAGGTAGGGGATCAGATTCAGATCGAGGTCGGTCATGGCGTCATGCTCCTTCCACGTCAACGCAGGCCATCACCCGCGCCGCGCGACCATGTCGGACACGCGCTGCGCCGCTTCCTGCAGCGGCTCCAGAAACGCCTTCACCATCTGCTTCGCGTTCTTGCGCTGCGCATTGCCGCTGATGTTCAGCGCCGCGATCACGCGTCCCTGCCGGTCGCGGATCGGCGCGGACATCGAAATCAGTCCTTCCTCCAGCTCCTGATCGACGATCGCCCATCCCTGGCGGCGCACGAGGGCGATCGCTTCCTTGAGCGCGCGCTTGTCGACGATCGTGCGCGGCGTGCGCGCAACGAGCGCGCTGGAATCGAGCACTTCGTCGAGGCGCGATTCGTCGAGCGCGGCGAGCAGCACGCGTCCCATCGACGTGCAGAACGCGGGCAGACGGCTGCCGATCGACAGATTCTGCGTGATGATCTTGTGCGTCGGCACGCGCAGCACGTAGACGATTTCCGCGCCGTTCAGCACGGCCGCCGAACAGCTTTCGTGCACCTGCTCGACGAGGTCTTCCATCACCGGCTCGGCGAGGTTCCAGAAGGGCATCGAGGTCAGATAGGCGAAACCCAGGTCGAGGATCTTCGGCGTGAGCTGAAAGAGACGCCCGTCCGCTTCGACATAGCCGAGCGACTGCAGCGTCAGCAGGATGCGGCGCGCGCCGGCGCGCGTGAGGCCGGTCGCGGCGGCGACATCGGTGAGCGTCTGCGCGGGACGGGTCGCGTCGAACGAGCGGATCACCGCGAGCCCGCGCGCGAACGACTGCACGTAGGCATCGCCGGGACGCGCCTGCGCGTCTTGCGGTTCGGCATCCGGATTGAGCGTGTCTGGATTCTTCATAGGGCAGATCATGAAAGAGCGCGAACGGCCGGCGACTCCGTGAAAACCCGCAGTTCGCGCATGCTTCGTTGACACGACAACGAATGCGGGACTACCATGCCGATGTTCGCTAAACGAATCCATGTTCGCATGACGAACATTTTGACGCAAGTCTGATTTCGAGCAGGTAAACCCCGAGTTCGGGACGGGCGCACGAAGGCAAATCGGCGCCCAGACTGGAGAAGAACGGCAATGATCAACAAGATTTTCGATTCGCTCGCCTCGGCCGTCGCCGACGTCCACGACGGAGCGACCATCATGATCGGCGGATTCGGTACGGCGGGTATGCCGTCCGAGCTGATCGACGCACTCATCGAGCAGGGCGCGCGCGAGCTCACGATCGTCAACAACAACGCCGGCAACGGCGACACGGGCCTCGCCGCGTTGCTGAAGGCCAAGCGCGTGCGCAAGATCATCTGCTCGTTTCCGCGTCAGACGGATTCGTATGTGTTCGACGCGCTCTATCGCGCGGGCGAAATCGAACTGGAACTCGTGCCGCAGGGCAATCTCGCGGAGCGCATCCGCGCGGCGGGCGCGGGCATCGGCGGGTTTTTCACGCCGACGGGCTACGGCACCAAGCTGGCCGAAGGCAAGGAAACGCGCGTGATCGACGGCAAGCATTACGTGCTCGAAGCGCCGCTGCACGCGGACTTCGCGCTCGTGAAGGCATACAAGGGCGACCGCTGGGGCAATCTGGTCTATCGTAAGACTGCGCGCAACTTCGGCCCGATCATGGCGAGCGCGGCGAAGACCGCGATCGTGCAGGTTTCGAAAGTCGTGCCGCTCGGCGAGCTGGACCCCGAAAACATCGTGACGCCGGGCATTTTCGTGCAGCGCGTCGTGGAAGTGCCGCAAGCGGTGCATCAAGCCGAACTCGCAGCTTAAGGATTCGAAGCCATGAAGAAACTCACTCGTGACGAAATGGCCAAGCGCGTGGCCGCGGACATTCCCGAAGGCGCGTATGTGAACCTCGGCATCGGCGTGCCGACGCTCGTCGCCAATCATCTCGCGGCGGACCGCGAAATCTTCCTGCACAGCGAAAACGGCCTGCTCGGCATGGGCCCGGCGCCCGCTAAAGGCTCCGAAGACGACGAGCTCATCAACGCGGGCAAGCAGCACGTGACGCTGCTCACGGGCGGCGCGTATTTCCATCACGCGGATTCGTTCGCGATGATGCGCGGCGGCCATCTCGACTTCTGCGTGCTCGGTGCGTTCCAGGTGTCGGCGAAGGGCGATCTCGCGAACTGGCACACCGGCGCGCCCGACGCGATTCCGGCAGTCGGCGGCGCGATGGATCTCGCGATCGGCGCGAAGCAGGTTTACGTGATGATGGAACTGCTCACGAAGCAGGGCGAAAGCAAGCTGGTCGATGTCTGCACGTATCCGGTTACGGGCGTGGAGTGCGTCAACCGCGTGTACACCGATCTCGCCGTGTTCGACGTGACGCCGGAAGGCCTCGTCGTGCGCGAGATCGTGGAAGGCCTGTCGTTCGACGAATTACAGAAGCTGGCTCAGGTGCCGCTGCAATACGCGCCGCTGTCCGAAGCCGCCTGACATACGAGACCGGAACATACAGAACAGAACTGGAGTTGATCGATGAAAGAAGCTTTCGTATGTGATGCCATCCGCACGCCGATCGGCCGATACGGCGGATCGCTCGCGTCCGTGCGCGCCGACGATCTGGGCGCGGTGCCGCTCGCCGCCTTGGTCGAGCGCAACAAGGAAGTGGACTGGGATGCCGTCGACGAAGTGATCTACGGCTGCGCGAATCAGGCGGGCGAAGACAACCGCAACGTCGCGCGCATGTCGGCGTTGCTGGCGGGCCTGCCGGTCGGCACGCCGGGCTCGACGATCAACCGCTTGTGCGGCTCGGGCATGGACGCGATCGGCGTCGCGGCCCGCGCGATCAAGTCGGGCGAGACGAGTCTGATGATCGCGGGCGGCGTCGAGAGCATGAGCCGCGCGCCCTTCGTGATGGGCAAGGCGACGAGCGCGTTCTCGCGTTCCGCCGAGATCCACGATACGACCATCGGCTGGCGCTTCATCAATCCGCTGATGAAGAAGCAATACGGCGTCGATTCGATGCCCGAGACCGCCGAAAACGTCGCGGACGATTACAAGATCAGCCGCGCCGATCAGGACGCGTTCGCGTTGCGCTCGCAGCAGAAAGCGGCACGCGCGCAGAAGGACGGCACGCTGGCGCAGGAAATCGTCGCGGTGACGATTCCGCAGAAGAAGGGCGATGCGCTCGTCATCGACAAGGATGAACACCCGCGCGAAACGAGTCTCGAGGCGCTCGCGAAGCTGAAGGGCGTCGTGCGTCCGGACGGATCGGTGACGGCGGGCAACGCGTCGGGCGTGAACGACGGCGCGGTCGCCATGCTGATCGCCGACGAAGAGAGCGCCAAGCGTCACGGCCTCACGCCGCGCGCGCGCATCCTCGGTCTCGCCACGGCGGGCGTGCCGCCGCGCGTGATGGGCATCGGTCCGGGTCCGGCATCGCAGAAGCTCTTGAAGCGTCTCGGCATGACCATCGACCAGATGGATGTGATCGAGCTGAACGAAGCGTTCGCGTCGCAAGGTCTCGCGACGCTGCGCATGCTCGGCGTCGCCGACGACGATCCCCGCGTGAATCCGAACGGCGGCGCGATCGCGCTCGGCCATCCGCTCGGCGCATCGGGCGCGCGTCTCGTTACGACCGCGAGCTATCAGCTGCAGCGCACCGGCGGCCGCTTCGCGCTGTGCACGATGTGCATCGGCGTGGGCCAGGGCATTGCGATGATCATCGAGCGAGTCTGATCACATGTTCGAAGCGACCGGACGTCTGACCGATCTGATCTGCGGCAACGAAGCGGCCAACGCCGTCTGGTCGCCCCGCGCGACGGTGCAGGCGATGCTCGACGTCGAAGCCGCGCTCGCGCGCGCTTCGGCGCTGCATGGCGTGATTCCGTCGAGCGCGGTCGAGGCGATCGTCGCGGCGTGCAACGCGGACAATATCGACGCCGGCGCGTTGATGACCGGCGCCGCGGCGGGCGGCAATCTCGCGATTCCGCTCGTCAAGCAGCTCACGGCCGTCGTCAAGGCGAACGATGCCGAAGCCGCGAAGTACGTGCATTGGGGCGCGACGAGTCAGGACATCATCGATACGGGCGTCGTGCTGCAGTTGCGCGCGGCGCTCGATCTGATCGATGCCGATTTGCTCGCGCTTTCCGCTGCGCTCGTCACACAGGCGCAAGCGCATCGCGCAACGCCGATGATCGGCCGCACATGGCTGCAGCAGGCGCTGCCGATCACGCTCGGTCTCAAGTTCGCGCAATGGCTCGATGCGGTGACACGTCATCGTCAACGCCTCGGCGAGTTGAAGGCGCGCGCGCTGGTGCTGCAGTTCGGCGGCGCGGCGGGCACGCTCGCAAGCTTGCGCGACAAGGCGTTGCCGGTTGCCGCGTCGCTCGCGGAAGACCTGAAGCTGAACCTGCCCGCGCTGCCGTGGCACACGCAGCGCGATCGCATCGCGGAAGCGGCGTCGTTCCTCGGCATGCTGGCGGGCACGCTCGGCAAGATCGCACGCGACATCTCGCTGATGATGCAGACCGAGCTCGGCGAAGTCGCCGAACCGGCGGCGGCGGGCAAGGGCGGTTCATCGACGATGCCGCACAAGCGCAATCCGGTGGGCTGCGCGGCGGTGCTCACCGCGGCGACCCGCGCGCCGAACCTCGTCGCGACGATCTTCGCGGGCATGGTTCAGGAGCACGAACGCGCGTTGGGCGGCTGGCAGGCCGAATGGGAAGCGCTGCCCGATCTCGCGCGCCTGACGGCGGGCGCATTGTCGAGCATGCTCGGCATCGTCCCGGCGATGGAAGTCAACGTCGCGCGCCTCGCGCACAACCTCGGCGCGACCAACGGCCTCGTGCTCGGCGAAGCGGTGATGCTCGCGCTCGGCGATGCGATCGGCCGGCTCGATGCGCACAAGCTCGTCGAAGGCGCATCGAAGGCGTCGGTCGCGAACGGCACGTCGCTCTTCGACGCGCTTGCCGCCAACGAAACCGTCACGCGCCATCTGTCGCAAGATCAACTGAAGCAATTGCTCGATCCGGCGAACTACGTCGGTCAGGCGCAGGCGTTCGTCGCCGCCGCCATCGCAAGCGCTGACCCGAAACAACAGGAGCGGTAAAAACATGCCTCTTGCCGAAGTGAACGGAACGCGGATTCACTATCGCATCGATGCCACGGCGGGCGACAACGCGCCGTGGCTCGTGCTGTCGAATTCGCTCGGCGCCGATGTCTCGATGTGGACGCCGAACATCGAGGCGTTCGCGCAGCACTATCGCGTCGTGCGCTACGACACGCGCGGCCACGGCCACTCCGACGTGCCGCCGGGGCCGTACACGATCGATCAGCTGATCGGCGACGTGATCGGCCTGATGGATCATCTGAAAATCGAGCGCGCGAACTATTGCGGCCTGTCGATGGGCGGCCTGACCGGCATCGGTCTCGCGGCGCGCCATCCGGAGCGCTTCTCGCGCGTCGTGCTGTCGAACACCGCCGCGCTGATCGGCTCGGATGCCGTGTGGACGCCGCGCGCCGCGAAGGCGCGCGAGCCGGGCGGCATGCCCGCACTGACCGACGCCGTGATCGCGCGCTGGTTCACCGCGCCGTTCATGGAGCGCGAGCAGCTCGCGCTGTCGAATATCCGCGATGTGTTCCGCCACACCTCGGGCGACGGCTACGCGTCGAACTGCGAAGCCATCCGCGATGCCGATCTGCGCGACGAAGCGAAGACCATCAGGCTGCCGGTGCTCGTGATCGCGGGCACGCACGATCTGTCGACGACGGCGGAGCAGGGCCGCGAGCTCGCGGGCTACATCGAAGGCTCGCGCTATGTCGAACTGGATGCGGCGCATCTGTCGAACATCGAGAAGCGCGATGACTACACGCGCGCCGTCCTCGACTTCCTCGGAGAACAACAATGACCGACGACGAACGCTACGAAGCCGGGATGAAGGTGCGCCGCGCGGTGCTGTCCGACGCGCACGTCGACCGGTCGCTCGCCAATCGCACGGAACTGACGACCGAGTTTCAGAACTTCATCACGCGTTATGCGTGGGGCGAGATCTGGACGCGCGACGGCTTGCCGCGTCACACGCGCAGCCTTCTCACGATTGCGATGATGGTCGCGTTGAATCGCAGCGAGGAGCTCGCGCTGCACCTGCGCGCCGCAAAGAACAACGGCGTGACGCAGGACGAGATCAAGGAAGTGCTGTTGCAGACGGCGGTCTACTGCGGCGTGCCCGCGGCGAACTCTGCGTTTCACCTCGCGCAGAAGATCTTCGACGAGGAAGCCAAGGCGTAATCGCATTGTCGTGCAGCAGGTAAGAACAGAAGCCGTCTCTCGGGAAACCGGAGACGGCTTTTTTGCGTGTGCGCCTCAGAACGCGTAGTACGGTCCCGGGCCTGCCGGCGTCGGGCGCCCGGCGAGCGCGGTGAAGATGCGGCGCCCGTAGAAAAACGGCAGGCCCCAGTCGAAGTAGGCGCTGGCCGTGCCCGCGAGATTGTCGAACGCGAAGTTGCCGGTGCCGAACAGCGCCGTCGACGTGGCGACCGTGAAGCTGACCGCGCTTTGCGCGCCGCTTTGCGAGCGGATCGTCGCGGCGAAGGTTTGCGGTGTCGTCGGGCAGTACCAGACGCCGCATCGGGCGAGTGTCGTCGACGGGAAAAAGACGCCGTTCGAGCCGCTGTCGATGAAGCTCGTGCCGTACTGGTTGCCGCCGAAGTCCGTCATCACATAGCCCGACACAGAATTCGACTTGAGCACGGTCGCCGAACCGAGCAGATTGTTCGACTGCGAGCCGATGCCGAAGGTCATCGTCCCGTTCACCGCCGATGCGCCGCCATCCGGCACGTCCGGCAGCTCGATCAGCACGCCGTTGTTGTCGGTGGCGAAGTTCGCGACCGGGTTCGTCACCTGAAGCGCAACCGCCAGTGCGCGCGCGCTGCAATTCCCCGAGATGCAGTCGTAGTACCAGCGCGGCATGGCGGACACCGCGCAGCCCGCGCCGCAGTCGGCGCTGAACGGCCCGACGCCGAGGATGCCGTTGCCGCGCAGACTCGACGCGGTCAGCATCGGCAGGCCCGACTGGCTGCAGTCCTGCGCGGCGTTTCCGGCGACGACATCGGCGATCAGTTGCACGGAGGTCGAGCGCGCGACCTGGCCTGCGAGCCGCACATCGGCCTGGCGCACGGCGCCCCAGGTATAGCCCGAGCCGAACACCGCGCACTCCGCGACGGTCGCGTTCGGATTGCCGCCCGCGACGAGCGGCAGCGCGATCGCAGGATCGAGCGCGGACGCCAGAATCCTCAGACCGTGCGAGCCGGTATCCACCTGAACATCGTCGATGGTCTGACACGTGTTCGTGCCTGGCACGCAGACCGTCACGCTGGTTTGCAGCATGTTGCGCGTGTTGGTGGGCGTGCGGGCGACGTGGATGATCTGGACGTTGGGCGTCGTCGATTGCGGCACGATGGTATCGGCGAGCGGCGCGGAGGCCGCGCTCGCGGGGGCGGCTGGCGCGCTGGCCGCCGCTGGCGTGCTGGCCACCACTGGCGTGCTGGCTTGCGACGGCGCGGCGGCTCCATCGTTCGAGCCGCCGCCTCCGCCGCACGCGTGAAGCAGCGCGCAGAAGGCGAGCGCGGGTATCCGGAGAAGGGCGCGTATCGTCATCGTCTTGCCCCTACTGGATGTCCGTTGCGCTGACGCCCGGCGGCAACTCGCTCGCGAGCCATGCGCGGCCGCTGAACTCGCGCAGCCGCACCCGATTCTCGACGACGAGGTCGCCTTGCGCGACGCGCGCCGTGTGCAGACCCGCGTCGGCAATCGACGCGCTCGCGCCTTGCCTGAACGTGTCGAAATACTCGCCGAGCAGCGATTGCACATCGGGCATCGCAGGCCCGCGCCAGGAGACCGCGTAGACGCCGCCGTCCGAATCGACGTACTGGCGCACGACGATGCCGTGCGCATCGGTGGTTTCGTGATATCGCACGAGCCCGCCCTGTGCCTGATGCATGATATCGTCCTGCGACGCGCTCCCGGCGCGCCCGGCCGCGCCCAGTTGAGCGTGGACGGATGTCGCCGCGGCAAGCGCGAGCATCGCCAGATGCGTCGCGATCACGTAGTGAGGAATTCTGATCTTTATCTTTACCATTGCGTTCTCGTTTAATTAGGACTCTTCTTATTTTTCGAGATGCAATTCTAGGATAAAGGCAGGGCAGAGCAATACCTGGCCGTGCGGATCCGACACGCGGTCAGAGACGCGGCCAAAACCGACAATTCCCTTACCAATCAGAATGTTGCAATAGACGAGAGCAAAAATTGCGGTTTTTTGAGACTGTCATAAATTGTCAAATTGACGTGCGCGGACTTAAATACGAGATGCGAACGCGTCAATTGCTGCATGCGGTCCGCTTGCGCGAGTCGAATGCAGCTTCCCAAATGTGCGCGCAGCGCCCCCCCCGATGGAACCCGTTCATCCTGTCTTTTTGCACGGCGCGGCCCCGGACCGGTAAAATAACGGGTTGATCCACGGAAGAACGCCCGTGGCGTAGCGGAAGGACTTCTCCAAATGACAGATTTTCGTGTAACGAAGCGCATGGCCGGGCTCTTCGCGGTGGCCGGAATCGTGGCGGGATGCGGCTCGACCAATCCCAATGCGTTCAACTACAAGAGCGATCAGCGTTCGAAACAGGTGTCTCTCGCCGTTCCGCCGAATCTGCTCGACGAGGCGGCCGATCAGCGTTCGCTTCCGCCGCAGGGCGGCCAGGCCACGCTGTCCGATCTGCAGCAGATTCAAAAGGTCGCACCGAACACGCCCACGGTGGTCCCGCCGGTGTCGGGCATGCACATCCAGCGCGAGGGCACCGAGCGCTGGCTGGTCGTCGACGGCAAAACGCCCGATCAGGTATGGCCGCAGATCCGCCGATTCTGGCAGGAGCAGGGCTTTCTGCTCGTCGTCGATCAGCGCGACAAGGGCGTGATGGAGACGGACTGGAACGAAACCCATCCGCAGATTTCCGATGGCCTGATCCGCGACACGCTCGCCAAGGCAACCGGCAACTCGTATGTCACCGCCGAGCGCAACAAGTACCGCACGCGGCTCGAGGCGGCGCCCAGCGGCGGCACGTATGTGTTCATCAGCCAGAAGGGCATGCGCGAGGCGCTCACCGGCGTGAACAACGATTCGAGCCAATGGCAGGCGCGCCCGAACGACCCGGCGCTCGAAAACGAATACCTGAAGCGCCTGATGTCCTCGCTCGCGATGGCCGATCAGCGGACGGCTTCGGCTGGTGCCACGTCGCTCGACGCGCCGGCGGCCGGCGCGGGCGCTGCTGCTGCGAGTACGCAAGCCGCGAAGGGCGGCGATTCGAAGGCCGCATCGGTGGCGGCGCAGAACGTCGCGAACACGGGCAACACGCCGATTCGGAACGAGGTCGTTCCTGAGGCCACGTCCTCGCAGCTGACCTTGCCGGAAGCGTATGACCGCGCGTGGCTGCACGTGGGCATCGCGCTCGATCGCGCCAACTTCACGGTTGACGACCGTGACCGCAACAAGGGCGTCTACTACGTGCGCTACGTCGATCCGACGGACAAGTCGTCGGCCGAGCAGGGCTTCTGGAGCCAGGTGTTCCACGGCCGCAAGGAAATGAAGGCGAAGCAGTACCAAGTCAACGTGCGCGCGGTCACCGAGCAGCAGACGCGCGTCGCGATCGTCGACGACAAGGGCGAAGTGGATTCGTCGCCGCAAGCGCGCCAGATCATGGCCTTGCTCGCGGACCAGATCGGCTGATCGTTCGTCGCAGTCGAACCGTGTGAAAACCGCCTCCATCGCGAGGCGGTTTTTTTGTGCCTTCTTCGTCGCGCTGTTCGCGCAAACGATTTTTTCAGCATGCACGGAAATGCGAGGCTCACCCGCGAATTTGCGCAGACAATTCTTTCTATCCGGAAATGTGCGCAAAAGCTTATAAAAATGGGCCTGGGGACAGTACATTGCATCAATGGCGCAAAACGCAGCTTCCGCGACCTTACGACGCGGTTCCCCACGTGTCTCATCCGACATAAACAGAATGATTGGTTCGCCGCGCGCGAACCCCGATGGCCCCGTCGCCTATCCTCGTAGGGCGACGGTTTTTACCCGCGTTTCTCTTGGAACGCGGGTTTTTTCTTTGGCGTCGCCATCGGGCGGTTTCGGCGGCATGCCCCGCGCGCGGTTATGCTCGTGCTTTCATCGTTTCATGGAAAACAGGAGAAACCTTATGTCGGAAGTTGCCGTCGTCGCGCTATTCGTCGCCAAGCCGGGCAAGGAAGAGGAACTCAGGCAAGTGCTGGAAGCCAACGTCGAGCCGACGCGAAAGGAGCCGGGCGCGCTGCAGTACGACTTGCACCGCGACATCAAGGAGCCGCGGCGCTTCATCTTCGTCGAGCGCTGGGAGAGCGAGGCCGCGCTCGCGAAGCACGGCGAATCCGCGCATATACAGGCGTTTCGGGCGAAATCGCCCGATTTGTGCGAGCACGGCGAGGTCCGCGTCGCGAGCAAGATTCTCTGACGGGGACCGTGGACCGTCTTCAGTGCGTTTCTTGCGGCACGTCGAGGATCAGGATGATGGTCCAGTCGGCTTCGCCGTCGTGATGATACTGACGCTCCGCGACGATAAACGGCTGCTGCTTGCCCGCCGGCCCGAGAAAGAGCACGTCGCCTTCCATCGGCAGGCATTCGACGGGCGGCAGCGCCAGATACGCTTCCTTGTTCACGTTGCGCGGCATCAGCTTTTCGATCTTGCGCGATGCCGCTTCGGTCCATTCGATATCGAGCTGGATATTGCTCATGCTGTCGTTCGCACGTTTCGTGCGCTCCACGGTTGAATCGTTGAAAAGACGATGCGCAATGTAGCACACGCCATGCACCCTTCATGAGGCGTCGCCCACGAAAAAACGGCCCGAAGGCCGTTTTTCGTCACGAGTCGAAGCGCGCGTAACGCTCAGATTTCCTCGTACAGCGGCAGCGTCAGAAACTCGGTGAACTGCGGCGATGTCGACATCTCTTCGAAGATCTTCGCCGCGCGCTCATACGGCTTCGTGTCCGCGCCCGACGCGCTCACGGACTGCTTCACCTTTTCGAGTTCGTCGATGGTGATGTCGCGCACCATCGCCGCCGTGACCTTGCGGCCGTCGTCGAGCTTGCCCTTCGGCGAGCGGATCCATTGCCACACCTGCGAGCGCGATATCTCCGCGGTCGCGGCGTCTTCCATCAGATTGTGGATCGGCACGCAGCCATTGCCCGCGAGCCACGAGCCGAGATAGTGGATCCCGACGTTCACGTTGTTGCGCAGACCCGCTTCGGTGATCGGCTCTTCCGGGCGGAAATCGAGCAGATCGTGCGCGGTGACCTGCACATCGGTGCGCTGCTTTTCGATCTGGTTCGGCTTGTCGCCGAGCACCTTCACGAACTCTTCCATCGCGACCGGCACGAGGCCCGGATGCGCGACCCAGCCGCCGTCGTAGCCGTCGGTCGCATCGCGCGCCTTGTCGGAGCGCACGCCGCTCATCGCCTTGTCGTTCGCGGCGGGATCGTTCTTGATCGGAATCAGCGCCGACATGCCGCCGATCGCGGGCGCGTTGCGCCTGTGGCACGTCTTCAGCAGTTCCAGCGCGTAGGCGCGCATGAAGGGCGCAGTCATCGTGATCTTCGCGCGGTCGGCGAGGCAGAAATTCGTGTCGTTCTTGAACTTCTTGATCGCGGAGAAGATGTAGTCCCAGCGGCCCGCGTTCAGCCCCGAACTGTGCTCGCGCAGCTCGTAAAGAATCTCGTCCATTTCGAATGCGGCGAGAATCGTCTCGACGAGCACCGTCGCGCGAATCGTGCCGCGCGGAATGCCGACGCCTTCCTGCGCCGCGATGAAGATATCGTTCCACAGGCGCGCTTCCAGATGGCTTTCCATCTTCGGCAGATAGAAGTAGGGTCCGCTGCCGCGCGCGATCATTTCCTTCGCGTTGTGGAACAGGAAAAGCGCGAAATCGAAGACGCCGCCGGACACGCGCTGACCGTCGATGGTCACGTGCTTTTCATCCAGATGCCAGCCGCGCGGACGCACGATCAAGGTCGCGATCTTCTCGTTGAGCTTGTACGACTTGCCGTTCTGTTCGAGCGAAATCGTGCGGCGCACCGCTTCCTTCAGGTTGATCTGGCCGACGATCTGGTTGTCCCAGTTCGGCGCGTTCGAATCCTCGAAGTCGGTCATGTACGAGTCCGCGCCGGAGTTGAGCGCGTTGATGATCATCTTGCGCTCGACCGGACCGGTGATCTCGACGCGGCGGCACTGCAGATCCTTCGGCAGCGGCGCGACCTTCCAGTCGCCTTCGCGGATCGATTTCGTTTCATCGAGAAAGCCGGGGCGCTCGCCCGCATCGAGACGCTTCGTGCGCTCGGTGCGCGCGGCGAGCAACTGCTGGCGGCGCGGCTCGAACTGGCGATGCAGCTTCGCGACGAATTCCAGCGCCTCGGGCGTCAGGATGGTCTCGTAGCCGGGCTTGATATCGGCCGAGATTGCCATGCCTTTCGGAAGCGAAAGCGGATTCGATGGATGCGTCATGGTTTTCTCCTTGGTCGGTCAGACGGTTTTGCTGGTGGTTCGCTTGCAAGCGATTAAGAAAGTTGAAGGCATCAGGCGCCGTGCGGACGGCGCGCGCTGCCCGCGCGACGGCTCGCGAGCGGGATGACCTGCTGCGCGCATCCGCCTTCGATGAATGCGATGAGTTCATCCATGCCGCGCCCGCTGCCGATCGGCGCGACGCCGAGTTCCTCGACGGGCAGCGCCGCGCGATTGATCCAGAAGGTCGTGTAGCCGAACCACGTCGCGCCGGCGACGTCCCAACCGTTTGACGACACGAACACGATATCCCGCGCGGCCGCGCCGAACGCCTGCGTGCCGAGCGCATACGTGGCGGCGGCGGGTTTGTAGGCGCGCACGGCATCGACGGACAGCACGTGATCGAAAAGCCCGGTCATGCCGGCGCTCTTCACGGCGATGTCGAGCATCGGCGGATTGCCGTTCGACAGGATCGCGAGCGGGATGTCGAAGCGCTCGCGCAGTTGCCGCAGCGCGGGCACGGTGTCGGGGAACGCGGACAGGCATGCATATTCGTCCATCAGACGCTTTTCGGCGGCGCGGGTCAGCGCGTCGGCGAGATTCAGCCTGGCTGCCGCATGGCGCAGCGCATCGATCGTGATGTTCCAGAACGGCTCGTAATGCGCGCCCGCCGGATCGGCGAGCGTGCGCAGTTGCGTGTATTCGATCTGCTTCTGACGCCAGAGCTGCGAGAGCGCGTTGCCGTGGCCGGGAAAAAGCTGCTCGGCGGCCGCGACGACCGAATGGACGTCGAACAGCGTGCCGTATGCGTCGAAGATGACTGCGCGGGGAGGGTTGGAAATTCCGGGGGACGATGCGTGTGTCGTTATGGCCGACATAGCCGTGCGCTCCATGTAGAGGTCGGGATCGATTGTATTCGTGATCGAAGTGATGGAAAAAGTGCCGCCGGATCACTTGATCTTTTACTTTTACTTACCTAATCTGTGCGCCAGTACCCGTATTCACGACGAACACGCATGGATCGATTCAAGCAAATTGAGACTTTTGCGGCGGTGGCGGCGAAAGGCAGCCTGTCCGCGGCGGCGCAGGCGGAGGGCATCGCGCCGGCGGTCATCGGACGCAGGCTGGATGCGCTCGAGGAACGGCTCGGCGTGAAGCTGCTCGTGCGCACGACGCGCAAGATCACGCTCACGTTCGAAGGCTCGGCGTTTCTCGAAGATTGCCAGCGCATCCTCAACGACATGCAGAACGCGGAGGCGAGCGTGTCGGCGGGCGGCGTAAAGGCGAGCGGGCATCTGCGCGTATCGGCGCCGGCGGGTTTCGGGCGGCGTCACGTGGCGCCGCTCGTGCCGAAGTTCACGACGCTGCATCCGGATGTGTCGGTGAGCCTCGATCTGACCGACCGCATGGTCGACCTCGTCAATGAAGGCTTCGACTGCGCGGTGCGCCTGGGCGAACTGCCGGATTCGTCGCTCGTGTCGCTCAGGCTCGGGGAGAACCGGCGCGTGTGCGTTGCGTCGCCGGACTATCTGAAGAAGCGCGGCGAGCCCCCGGATCTCACCGCGCTCGGGCATCACAATTGCCTCGCGCTCGGAGCATCGGCCAATCAGCAGCGCGGATGGGTCTTCCAGCAGGACGGCAAGGTCGTGACGATCAAGGTCTCCGGCACGATGGAGTGTTCGGACGGCGCGGTGCTGCACGAGTGGTGTCTCGAAGGCCGCGGCCTCGCATGGCGCTCGTGGTGGGAGGTGGGCGAGGATATCGGCGCGGGGCGGCTCGTGAGCGTGCTCGATGCGTTCGCCGCGCCGCCGATAGGCATTCACGCGGTGTTTCCGCAGAGAAGGCACTTGCCGTTGCGGGTGCGATTGTTTCTCGATCTGCTCAAGCATACGTATAACGCGACGGGGTATTGGGGGTAACACTTCAGGTCGGGCGAAGTTTCGGATTCCTATGCGGGCGTCATGGACCGGCATTCCGTGCCGATGTGGCGAGGCGACACATCGACGCGCAAACGGCATCGACACTTCTCCGCCTCCGTCGCCCTTACTACAATAGAACCACGCACTCACACGTATCGGGGAGAACGCCATGTTCAAACACATCCTCGTGCCGACCGACGGCTCCGAGCTATCGCAAAAGGCCATCGACGGCGCGATCGATCTCGCGCAATCCGTCGGCGCGCGCATCACGGCTTACGCGTGCCTGCCTCAATACCCGTACTCGCCCTTCGCCGATGTCGCCGTCGAGCCGCCCGACGACTTCCACGCGCGCGCCGAGAACGAAGCGCGCGAGCACCTGCGCGAGGTCGAGCGCGCCGCCGAAAGCGCCGGCGTCCCGTGCACGAGCGTGACGAGCATCGAAGCCGCGCCGTATATCGGCATCATCGAAGCGGCGGAGCAGAACGGCTGCGACGTGATCCTGATGGCCTCGCACGGACGGCGCGGTCTCGGCAGCCTGCTCATCGGCAGCGAGACGCAGCGCGTGCTCACGCACACCAAGATTCCCGTCATCGTGTATCGGTGACACCCAAACGGAAGCGCACCACGATGCGCTTTCGTTTGAGCGGCGGCCGTGGCGCGCTACTGCATGCGCCACGGCCGCCGCCTTATTTACCGCTCTCCCTGATTCAGCCTGCTATCAAGCGACCTTCTTGTCGAAGAACTGCTCGTCTTCCGTCGAGCCGTGCAGTGCGGTCGTCGATGCTTCGCGCTCGACCGTCTGCGTGACCGCGTCGAAATAACCCGTGCCCACTTCGCGCTGATGCTTGACCGCCGTGAAGCCCCTGTCGGCGGCGGCGAACTCGGCCTGCTGCAACTCGACGAACGCGCTCATCTGCGAACGGGCGTAACCGTGCGCGAGGTTGAACATCGAGTAGTTCAGCGCGTGGAAGCCGGCCAGCGTGATGAACTGGAACTTGTAGCCCATCGCGCCCAGCTCGCGCTGGAACTTGGCGATGGTCGCGTCGTCCAGATTCTTCTTCCAGTTGAACGACGGCGAGCAGTTGTACGAGAGCATCTTGTCCGGGAACTGCTTGTGGATCGCCTCGGCGAACTTCTTCGCGTATTCCAGATCCGGCTTGCCGGTTTCACACCACACGAGATCCGCATAGGGCGCGTAGGCGAGGCCGCGCGACACCGCCTGCTCCAGACCCGGCTTCGTGCGGAAGAAGCCTTCCACGGTGCGCTCGCCGGTCAGGAACGGCTTGTCGTTGTCGTCGATGTCGGACGTCACGAGGTCGGCGGCTTCGGCATCCGTACGGGCGATCAGCAGCGTCGGCGTGCCGCACACGTCCGCCGCGAGACGCGCGGCCGACAGCTTCGCGACGTTCTCGCGCGTCGGCACGAGCACCTTGCCGCCCATGTGGCCGCACTTCTTGACCGATGCCAGCTGATCCTCGAAGTGCACGCCCGCGGCGCCGGCCTCGATCATCGCCTTCATCAGCTCGAACGCGTTGAGCACGCCGCCGAAGCCCGCTTCGGCATCGGCCACGATCGGCGCGAAGTAGTCGATATAGCCTTCATCGCCCGGATTCTTGCCTTCGGACCATTGAATCTGATCGGCGCGCGTGAGCGTGTTGTTGATGCGCTTCACGACGAGCGGCACCGAGTTCGCCGGATACAGCGACTGGTCCGGATACATTTCGCCCGCGACGTTCGCGTCGCCGGCCACCTGCCAGCCCGAGAGATAGATCGCCTTGAGGCCGGCCTTGACCTGCTGCATCGCCTGATTGCCGGTCAGCGCGCCGAGCGCGTTGACGAACGGCTCCTCGTGGATCGACGCCCACAGTCTTTCGGCGCCGCGCTTCGCAAGCGTGTGCTCCGGCTGCACCGAGCCGCGCAGACGCACGACGTCTTCCGCCGAGTAGCTGCGCTTGATGCCTTTCCAGCGCGGATCGCTTTCCCATTGCTGTTGGAGTTGCTGAGCTTGTTGTTGACGTGAGGTCATGGCGTTTCTCCTTGAGATCGGACTGAACGACGAATGGTGAATCGATGTTCCTTGACGACTTGAGCTCCGGTGCGCCGGGTTCGGCAGTCTGCGTTTGCTCAACTCTTATATAAGAGTCTAGGCAAATGCGGACTCGCGAAACACCCCTTGAAAGCAGATTTGCAGATAATTTTTATTATTGAAATTCAATGATATAGATGCGACATACCGCATGGCGGAATGTCTTTTCCTATCTTGCAACGGATGGTATGGTGCCGCGCAGCACATCTTTTGCGACGCAAAAGGCCATTGCGCATCGTGAAATATGGCGACGGGACGAAAAAAAACCGACGCGCGAGGCGTCGGTTTTGTTTTGAGGCGCGAGAAGCGGCGCTGAAGCCGCTTCCTGAAGTGCTGCTCAGCTGCCGCGGCGCGGGGCGCGCGGGCCGTCGTTGCGGCGCGCGCTGTAGCCGTCGCGTTGGCCGAAGCCGCCTTCGCCACGGTTGCCGCCGCGATAGCCGCCGTCGCTGTTGCCGCCGCGATAGCCGCCATCGCTGTTGCCGCCGCGATAGCCGCCGTCACGATAACCGCCTTCGCGCGAACCGGCGTTCGACTTGTTGCCGTAGCCACCGGCGTTGCCCGGACCGTAGCCACGACCGCTGCCGTTGCCACCGCCGTTACCGCCGAAGCGACGGCCGCCGCCATTGCCGCCCGGACGGCCGCGTCCGCCGCCGAAACCGCCCTTGGGCGGCGCCTTGCGCGGCTCGAAGCCCGCGACGACGTTCACCGGCAGCGGATTGCGCACGAAGCGTTCGATGCGCTTCAACGCGCCCATTTCGGCGTAATGCACGAGGCTGACCGCGGTGCCGCTGCGGCCCGCACGACCGGTACGGCCGATACGGTGCACGTAGTCTTCAGCGAACTTCGGCAGGTCGTAGTTGAAGACGTGCGTGATGCCCGGAATGTCGATGCCGCGCGCGGCGACGTCGGTCGCGACCAGCACGCGCACGCGGCGCTCGCGCAGCGCGCGGATCGTGCGGTTGCGTGCGCCTTGCGGCAGATCGCCGTGCAGCGCGGCGGATTCGAAACCCGCGTCGGCGAGACGATTGGCGATCAGATCGGCATCGCTCTTCGTCGCGGTGAAGACGATCGCCTGATCGAGGCCGTCGTCGCGCAGCAGATGATCGAGCAGACGATCCTTGTGATCGCGGTCGTCGACGTAATGCACGGTCTGCGCGATGTTGCTCTTCGCTTCGAGCCTCTGCACGATCTCGATGCGCTCGGGATCCTTCAGCAGACGACCCGTCAGCGACGTGATCTTGCTGTCGATGGTCGCCGAGAACAGCAGCGTCTGGCGCGATTCGGGCGTGGCGTCGACGATCTTCTCGATGTCTTCGATGAAGCCCATGTCGAGCATGCGATCGGCTTCGTCGAGCACGAGCATGTTCAGCTCCGACAGGTCGATGCGGCCGCGCTCCAGATGGTCGATCAGGCGACCCGGCGTCGCGACGAGAATCTCGGGGTTCTTCGCGAGCAGCATCAACTGCTGGCCGTACGCCACGCCGCCGAGAATGCTGACGGTGCGCAGGCGGCGCAGGTGCTTGCCGTACGTGGTCGCGGCGGTGGAAACCTGCATCGCGAGTTCGCGCGTCGGCGTGAGCACGAGCAGGCGCGGGCGCGCGACCGGTTGCGGACGGCGGCCGCGCGCTGCGTTCGGGTCACGCGGCGCACGCGGCTGCTGCGCTTCCTGCTTCTGCAGTTGCGCGAATTTTTCGATGGCGGGCAGCATGAACGCCGCGGTCTTGCCCGAACCGGTCGGGCTGGAGACGAGCAGGTCGCGGCCGGCGAGCGCGGCGGGAATCGCGCGCTGCTGCACGGGCGTCGGGGATTCGTAGCCCGCTGCGGTCAGCGCGGACACGATCTCGGCGGAAAGGCCGAGCGATTCGAAAGTGGGGCCGGCGGGCTTTTCGACTGCGGGAGCGGCCGGGGCGTCGGTCGTGGGGGTGATGCCAATGTTTGCTGCGAGGTTGTCCAACGGGCTAGCGGTGAAGCTCGAAGTCATGTCGATCCTTGAAACGGGGAATAAGGCGTCGGCGCCAATCGGCATACCCAAGTCGTTGGATTCAGCGAGCGAAGAAACAGCGGGCAAATCGAAAAACGGGGGCCACTCGCGCGAACGTGCGGCGAGTATCTTTGTTAGAAGCTGTATCGGATACGGCAGACCCGATGAATCGGCGGGTGCTGACGTCAGCCTGATGCATGACGGGCCGTGGAACAAACTGCGTGCAAATGCAACGCAAAGGCCTGGCAGGGAGGGGACAGTTTCTAAACTGGATTGGGGCGAAACGCTACGGAGCGCCTTGCTGCGTGAGCCTCTGCTGAAAAGCAGGCAACTCACAGTTGAGCGCTGGCCGCTAGTATAGCCGAATTTGCTGCACTGCGCCACATTTTGACGCGAAACCGCGCCATCGTCGGGCATCGGATGGCGCGGCGCGGTTTCGCACCGTGCCCGATCGGATGATCAGGCCGCTTCGCCGCGCTTGAGCGATTCGACGAGCTCGACGTAGCGCGTCTTCGCTTCATCGGCGGGCGTGCCTTGCAGCGCGGCCCACGCTTCGTATTTGTACTTTGCGGCGATGTCGGTGAAGCCGGGCTTGTCGCCCTGCACGTCGCCGATGCTTGCCTGCTTGAACAGCGCATAGAGGCGCAACAGCGTGAGATTGCCGGGACGCTCGGGCAGCTGGGTCACATCGGTTTGGGCCTGAGCGAATTGCTGGTCGATATCGGTCATGTCTTCTCCGTTCTTGTCGATAAGGGACCGAACGATCTTAGCAAGCGGCACGCGCGCGACCTGTCGAGGCTTTCCTCGAACCGGGCGTGCCTTCCAGACGCGATCGGGATCGGTCCGCGCGCGCGGATCGTGCGAAAGCGGCGCATCTCCCGCATTACAATACCGCCTATGACACGCACCGTTCTGCTCGCCCTCGACACTTCGACGGAGTTCTGCTCTGTCGCGCTCCTGCTCGCCGACTCCGCCTCCGCTCCCGCTCAGTCCGCCGTCGCGCCTCACTATGTGAACGGCGATACGCGCGTCTGGTTTCGCCACGAGGCGACCGGCGCGGTGTCGAGCACGCGCCTTCTGCCCGCCGTGCGCGAACTCTTCGACGACGCCGGTCTCGCGCTCGCCGATTGCGCCGCGATCGCATTCGGCGCGGGCCCGGGCTCGTTCACCGGTCTGCGCACCGCAACGGGTGTCGCGCAAGGGCTGGCGTTCGGCCTGAGCGTGCCGGTCGTGCCGGTGAGCACGCTGCTCGCGTGCGCGGAAGCGGCGCGGCTCCGCGATGCGGCGATCGCGCCGCGCGTGCTCGCGGCACTCGATGCGCGCATGGACGAAGTGTATTGGGCCGACTTCGAATTCGATGCCGCCTCGGGCGACTGGCGCACGCTGCATTCGGCTGCGCTCGATGCGCCCGGCGCGCTGCCCCTGCCGGACGTGCCTTTCGCGCTCGCGGGCAACGCCGCCGCCGCGTTCGGCGATCGCCTGCCGGCGGTGGCCGCCGCGGCACAGGTCGATCGCGAAGCGCTGCCGCATGCGCTGCCGGTTGCGCTCATCGGCTTGCGCGCTTTCCAGGCGGGGAAAGCGGTCGCGCCCGAGCTCGCCGCGCCGGAGTATGTCCGCGACAAGGTCGCCCAAACCACGGCGGAGCGTATGCAGGCTCGCGAGGAGGCGCTTCGGTGAGCGGCGTGCTGCTCGCGGATCGGTATCTCACGCCGATGACCGAAGCCGACCTCGACGAAGTCGCCGCGGTCGAAAAGCTCGCCTACGAATTTCCCTGGAGCCGTGGCAATTTTCAGGATTCGCTGCGCAACGGCTACTACGGCGTCTGCCTGCGGCATGTGACCGGCACGCTGATCGGCTATTGCGTGCTGATGCCCGTCGTCGACGAGATGCATCTGCTCAATCTGTGCGTCGCGCCGTCGGCGCAGCGCGCGGGCGCGGGCCTCGCGCTGTTGCGCGAAGCGGTGCGCATCACGCGCGCCGAAAAGCTCGAAGGCGTGCTGCTCGAAGTGCGGCCGTCCAATCCGCGCGCGATCCAGCTTTACGAGCGCTTTGGCTTCGCGGCCATCGGACGCCGCAAGAACTATTACCCCGCGCGGCATCGCTCGCGTGAGGACGCAATCGTCATGCGTCTGTCGTTTCCGAAGGAGAGTGCGCATGGCGCTCGATGAATCGCTGGTTGAGGAGTTGGGTATCGGGCCGGTCTGGGTCCGGCGTGGGGTGGCGGCGACGCCTGAATCGGAAGTTGCGGCGAGCGCGCCTGTCGAACCGGTCGGGCAAACGGAAGCACGAGCGCCTGAAGCGCCTGCGCCCGAAGCGCCGACGCCAGTGGAAAGCCTGCAAGAGCCGACGCCTCCCATCACCGCACGCAGCGAGCCGCGGCAAGACGCCTCGCCCGATTTCGACGCACCGCCGCTCGACGCCTACGACGATCTCCCGTGGACCGACGACGCAATCGTGCACGTGGAACCCGTCGCCGCCGAAGCGCCGAGCGATATCCACACGCTCGACTGGGACGCGCTCGCCGAGCGCGTCGCGAACTGCGAGCGCTGCCGGCTGTGCGAACGCCGCACGAACACGGTCTTCGGCGTCGGTGACCGCGAAGCCGACTGGATGCTGATCGGCGAGGCGCCGGGCGAGAACGAGGACAAGCAGGGCGAGCCGTTCGTCGGTCAGGCGGGCAAGCTGCTCGACAACATGCTGCGCTCGCTCACGCTGTCGCGGCAATCGAACGTCTATATCGCGAACGTCATCAAGTGCCGCCCGCCCGGCAACCGCAATCCCGAACTCGATGAAGTCGCGCGCTGCGAGCCGTATCTGCAGCGCCAGGTCGAGCTCGTGAAGCCGAAAGTGATCGTCGCGATGGGGCGCTTCGCCGCGCAGAGTCTTTTGAAGAACGAAGCCAGCATCGCATCGATGCGCGGGCGCGTGCACGAATATCGCGGCGTGCCGGTCATCGTCACGTATCACCCGGCCTATCTGTTGCGCAGCCTGCAGGACAAGTCGAAGGCGTGGGCCGATCTTTGCCTCGCGCGCAACACGTATCGCGAGGCGCTCGCCGCGCTCGGCGTCGAGCAGGGAGCGGAGCAGGGCGGCCACTGATGACCGTCTCGGCGACCGACCTGTCGCGTCTCGTCGACCGCTTCGACGACGTCACGGTTCGCGATCTCGCCTGGCTGCTCTTCGCGCCCGACTTGCTCCGCGAGGGCGACGCCACGCTGGCGCGCCCCTTCGCGACATCCGCCGAGCGCGACGCGACGCTCGCGTGGCTGAAAGCGCTCGACGCCGCGCCGCACGCGCTGCACGATCACGCGCGCAATCCGAAGTTCACGCGGCTCGGCATCTATGCCGAGAGCCTCATCCGGTATTTCCTCTCGCACGGACCGGCGGCGCGCCTCATCGCGGCGAACGTGCCGTTGCGGCGGCAGCGGCGCACGATCGGCGAATGCGACTTCCTGCTGGAGTCGGCCGATGGCGCCCGGCTGCATTGGGAGCTCGCGGTCAAGTTCTACCTGCATATCGGCGACATCGACGGCCATGCGTCGCGCGCGGCGCGCCTGTCGGACTATGTCGGGCCGAATCTCCAGGATCGCTTCGATCTGAAGCACGCGCGGCTCGTCACGCATCAGCTCGGGCTGACTTCGCGCGCGGAGTTCGCCGCGCTCGGCTTCGAAGGGCCGTGGCGCGCGCAGTTGTTCATCAAGGGGCGGCTCTTCTATCACGGGCTCGAGGACGAGCGCATCGAGCCCGCGCCCGAGATCGGCGAAAGCCATTTGCGCGGATGGTGGCTGACGGCGTCGGAGTGGCGCGCGGCGCGCTCGGAGGCTTCGGACGCTTCGAACGATGAGCGCGCGTGGGTCGTACAGCCGCGCATGGCCTGGCTCGCGTCGCGCAAGCTCGATGCGGCGGCTGCGGAAACGCTCGTGGCCGAATCGGCTGCGATTCACACGCGTCTCGAAGGCACGGTCGCGCCGACGATGATCGCCGCTTACCTACGCGATGAAGCGGGCGGCTGGATCGAGGAATCGCGCGGTTTCATCGTTCCGGACGACTGGCCGGAGAAAGCGCGCGCGTTCGCTGCATCGGTTCAATAACCGCGCTGCTCACCACCAGCGGAAGAAGTGATGCACCGGCCCGACGCCGTGACCGACGTCGAGCCGCACGCTCGCCTCGATCGCGCCGGTGAGGTACCGCTTCGCTTCGGCGGTGGCGCTCGCCAGATCATCGGTTTGCGGAATCAGCGCCGCGATCGCCGACGACAACGTGCAGCCCGTCCCATGCGTATTCTTGAGCGGCACGCGCGCGCCGCCGAGCCTGAGCGACCCGCTTGCCTCGATGAGCCAGTCGGGACTGTCGTTCGATGCGAGATGGCCGCCTTTCATCAGCACGGCCCGCGCGCCGAGGGCCCGCAGCGCTTCGCCCTGACGGACCATCGCGTCTTCATCGACGGCGCTTTCGGTGCCCAGCAGCGCCGCCGCTTCGGGCAGATTCGGCGTGACGAGCGTCGCGAGCGGCAGCAGTTCGTCGCGCAGCGCGGCCACCGCCTCCGGCGCGAGCAGCGCGTGATGGCTCTTCGAGATCATCACGGTGTCGAGCACGACATGCTTCGGCCGATGACGCCCGATCGCATCCGCGACCGCGCGCACGATGCCCGCGTTGGCCAGCATGCCGATCTTCACGGCATCGATGCGGATGTCGTCGAACACGGCGTCGAGCTGCGCGGTGATGAATGCGGGCTCCGGCGCATGAACCGCGGTCACGCCGCGCGTGTTCTGCGCAGTGAGCGCGGTGATGACGCTCGCGCCGTACGCGCCGAGCGCGGAGAAGGCCTTCAGATCGGCCTGAATGCCCGCGCCGCCGCCCGAGTCGGAGCCGGCGATCGTGAGCACGTTGGGGATGGTTTTCGTTGCGGCCATATCGGGTTCAGGTTCGTGCGCGCGCGATGGAAGCGCGCAATGCCGCGGCCGCTTCGCGCGGATCGGCCGCCTTGCAGATCGCCGACACGACGGCGAGACCGGCGGGTTTCGCGCGCATCACTTCGGCGGCGTTGTGCGCCTGGATGCCGCCGATCGCGACGGTCGGAAAGCGCGTGGCGGCGCGGATTTCAGCGAGGCCGTCGATGCCGCACGGCGTGGAGGCGTCGGTCTTGGTCGGCGTCGCGTACACCGGTCCGGCGCCGAGATAGTCGATCACGCCCGCGAGCGTTTCCGCGTCGGCGGTTTCATCGAGATTCGATACCGACAGCCCGATCAGCGCATCCGGCCCGAGCAGCCGCCGCGCGACATCGGCGGGGAGATCGCGCTGGCCGATATGCACGCCATCGGCGCCGACAGCGAGCGCGACATCGACATGATCGTTGATGACGAACGGCACGCCGCGCGCCCGCGTGATCGGCAGAAGCTCGCGCGCGAGATCGAACCACGCGCGCTTGTGCCACTCCGGCGCGCGCAACTGCACGAGCGTCGCGCCGCCGTCGAGCGCCGCGCGCGCGACCGCGAGCGCGGCGTCATGTCCGCCGCACTGCACGGGATCGAGCACGAGATAGAGCGAGAGATCGAACGAAGCGCGCATGGTCAGCCCGAGACGATATCGCGCTGCACGAGCGTCTTTTCGAACGCTTCGGCATCGACGGAGGCGAGCCGGTCCAGATACGCGACGGCGAAGCTGCCGGGCAGGGCGGCTTCGCGCGCGGCGAGTTCGCCCGCGATGGTCGAATACGCGATTCCCGCAACCGTCGCGGCCCAGAACTCGTCGCGATCCGACGCCACGCCGACGAACGCCGCAACGGTCGCCGACAGCGCGCAGCCGACGCCCGTCACGCGCGTCATCAGGGGCGAGCCGTTGGACAGCGCGATCACGCGGCGGCCATCGGTCACGTAGTCGGTCTCGCCCGTCACCGCGACGACGGCCTGCGTTTCCAGCGCGAGAACCTGCGCGGCATCGAGCGCGGCGTCGGTGGCGGCGGTGCTGTCGACGCCGCGTGCGCTCGCCGCGCCGCCCGACAGGCTGATGATCTCCGACGCGTTGCCGCGAATCACCGCGGGCTTCGAATCGAGCAGATCGAGCGCGAACTCGGTGCGAAACGCGAGCGGCCCGACCGCGACCGGGTCGAGCACCCAGGGCTTGCCCGCGCCGCAGGCGGCATCGACGGCGGCGCGGATCGCGCGGCTCTGCGGCACGTCGAGCGTGCCGAGATTGACCGACAGCGCGTTCGCGACCGGCGCGAACTCGCCGACTTCCTCGCGCGCGACGACCATCGCCGGCGCGGCGCCGATCGCGAGCAGCACGTTGGCGGTGAAGTTGGTGACGACGAGGTTCGTCAGGCAATGCACGAGCGGCGCGCGTTCGCGCACGCGGGTGACGAACGAGAAGAGGTCGGCGGCGAGCATGATGTCGGTCGAAAGAAAACGAAAGCGCGGACAGCGCGCGGCGTCAGTGACGCGCTTCGCCGATCAGCGCGACGGAATCGAACGCGCGCTGATTGGCCTGATGCCGGCGCATCACGAAGTACATCATGAGGCACACGAACGAGCCGAACAGCACGATGACGAACTGGATCGGGACGTCCAGCCACACGAGCACCGCGTAGAGACAGAGCATCACGAGCACCGAGAGGTTCTCGTTGAAGTTCTGCACGGCGATGGAGTGCCCGGCCGACAGCAGCACGTGGCCGCGATGCTGGAGCAGCGCGTTCATCGGCACGACGAAGAAGCCCGACAGACCGCCGACGACCATCAGGAACACGTACGCGATCAGCAGATAGCCGGGGAAGTGCATCTTGCCGAAGTAGATGCCCCAGTGCGCGGGAAAGAGATGGCGCGTGTAGAAGGCCATCAGCATGACGGCGAGGCCCATGATGATGCCGACCGGCAGCACGGTGAGCGAGCGCTTGAGCGGCACGCGCGCGGCCGCGAGCACCGCGCCCGCCGCGACGCCGACCGCGATCACGGCCTGCAGGATGGCGGCCTGCGAGAGCGTCATGCCGAGCGAGACTTCGGCCCACTTCAGCACGATGAACTGCAGGGTCGCGCCGGCGCCCCAGAAGAGCGTCGTGACGGCGAGCGAGATCTGGCCGAGCTTGTCGCGCCACAGGACGAGAAAGCAGTCGGCGAAATCGGTGATGAGCTTGAGCGGCCGCGTTTCCTGCTTCGGATAGCGCGCGCCGGTGTCGGGAATGCGCAGGTTGAAGATCGCGGCGATCACGTACATGAGCATGATGACGAGCATCGCGGCTTCGGCCGGCGTGCTGATGCGCGGAATATGCAGCGACAGCAGATGACTCGCGATGTGCGGGCTGATGAGCGCGCCGCCCATCACGGTGCCGAGAATGATCGAGCCGACCGTCGTTCCTTCGATCCAGCCGTTCGCGGCGACGAGCCGGTCGGCTGGCAGGAGTTCGGTGAGAATGCCGTATTTTGCCGGCGAGTAAGCGGCGGCGCCGAAACCGACGATGCCGTACGCGAGCAGCGGATGCGCGCCGAAGAGCATGGTCACGCAGCCGACGACCTTGATCGAGTTGGTGACGAACATCACGTGACCCTTGGGCCGGGAGTCCGCGAAGGCACCGACGAACGCCGCGAGAATCACGTAGGACAGGACGAAGAACAGCTTGAGCAGCGGCGTCATCCAGTTCGGGGCGTGAAGGTCTTTCAGCAGTGCGATGGCAGCGATCAGTAGAGCGTTATCGGCCAACGATGAGAAAAACTGCGCGGCCATGATGGTGTAAAAACCTTTTTTCATCTGATCCGAAGCTTTCCTCACTGCGGGTGATCCGCCCCGGGCGCCGGTTGAGCGCGCGGGCTTATGCCTTTCGAAATGGGTTGTGCGCACGGCTTTATAACACGAAAATAGGCGCATTCTGACTAGCAGTAATCTCGATCGCGCGAGAAATCACACGCTCGTGCGCGATTTTCCTCATAAGATACTGATTCGCAAGGCGGTCTCGGCGAGCGCAGCAGGACGCGTCCCGCTGTCGTATGCTCACCTTTTCGACCGCATTCACTGCAATCCCACACACGCTCATGCCGCGCCCCCTTTCCGCAACGATCCACACCGCCGCGCTCGCCAACAACCTCGGCGTCGCACGCAAGTACGCGCCGAAATCCAGAATCTGGGCCGTCGTCAAGGCCAATGCGTATGGCCACGGACTCGCCCGGGCGTTCCCGGGACTGCGCGCGACGGACGGCTTTGGCCTTCTCGACCTCGAAGAAGCCGCGAAGTTGCGTGAATTGGGCTGGGCGGGGCCGATTCTTTTGCTCGAAGGCTTTTTCCGGCCCACCGACATCGACGTGATCGACCGCTACAGCCTGACCACCGCGGTCCATTGCGACGAGCAGTTGCGCATGCTCGAAATGGCGCGCCTGTCGAAGCCGGTCAACATCCAGTTGAAGATGAACAGCGGCATGAACCGCCTCGGCTACACGCCCGAGAAGTTCCGCGCGGCGTGGGAGCGCGCGCGCGCCGTGCAGGGCGTCGGCCAGATCACGCTGATGACGCATTTCTCCGATGCCGACGCTCCGCGCGGCATCGCGCATCAGCTCGAGGCGTTCGAGCGGAGCGCGGAGGGCATCGCGGGCGCGCGCAGCCTCGCGAACTCGGCGGCGGTGCTGTGGCATCCGGACGCGCATTTCGACTGGGTGCGGCCCGGCATCATGCTGTACGGCGCATCGCCGTCGGGCGTGACCGCCGATATCGCCGATACCGGTCTGAAACCCGCGATGACGCTCCAGTCCGAGCTGATCGCCGTGCAGACGGTCGACGCGGGCGGCAGCGTCGGCTATGGTTCGGCCTTCACGGCGGGCCAGCCGATGCGCATCGGCGTGGTCGCGTGCGGCTACGCGGACGGCTATCCGCGCGTGGCGCCGGAAGGCACGCCGGTCATCGTCGATGGCGTGAGGACGAAGCTCGTCGGCCGCGTGTCGATGGACATGCTCACCGTCGACCTGACGCCGTGCCCGAATGCCGGCATCGGCTCGCGGGTCGAGCTGTGGGGCACGAACCTGCCCATCGACGATGTGGCGAGCGCGGCCGGCACCATCGGCTACGAGCTCATGTGCGCGATCGCGCAGCGCGTGCCGGTGCGCGCGGAATAACGCGTACTTTCCACGCGACAAGAACGACATTAAATCAAGGCATTAAGTGGCAAAAGCAGCGAAGGCGAAGACCCTCTATACCTGTAGCGAATGCGGCGGACAGGCGCCGAAATGGACCGGCCAGTGCGCCGCGTGCGGGGCGTGGAACACATTGCTGGAAACGGTGGAGCAGGCGGCATCGGCACATCGATTCCAGGCGCTCGCGAAGAGTTCGCCGGTGCGCAAGCTCGCGGAAATCGAGGCGTCGGACGTGCCGCGCTTCACGACCGGCGTCGGCGAATTCGACCGCGTGCTGGGCGGCGGGCTCGTGCCGGGCGGCGTCGTGCTGATCGGCGGCGATCCGGGCATCGGCAAATCCACGCTGCTGCTGCAATCGCTCGCCGAAATCGCGCGCGACCGGCCCGCACTCTATGTGAGCGGCGAGGAATCCGGCGCGCAGATCGCGCTGCGGGCACAGCGGCTCGGCCTGATCGGCGGCGCGAGCGCGGCCGGCGATCTCGCGTTGCTCGCGGAAATCCAGCTCGAAAAGATTCAGGCGACCATCGACGAGCAACGGCCCGAAGTCGCCGTCATCGACTCCATCCAGACGATCTATTCCGAAGCGCTGACCTCCGCGCCCGGCTCGGTCGCGCAGGTGCGCGAGTGCGCGGCGCAACTGACGCGCATCGCGAAGCAGACGGGCACGTCGATCATCATGGTCGGCCACGTGACCAAAGAGGGCAGCCTCGCGGGGCCGCGCGTGCTGGAGCACATCGTCGATACGGTGCTTTATTTCGAGGGCGACACGCATTCGTCGTTCAGGCTCGTGCGCGCGTTCAAGAACCGCTTCGGCGCGGTCAACGAGCTCGGCGTCTTCGCGATGACGGAAAAGGGCTTGCGCGGCGTCGCCAATCCGTCGGCGCTCTTTTTGTCTCAGCATGAACAGAGCGTCGCGGGATCGTGCGTGCTCGTCACGCAGGAAGGCTCGCGGCCGCTGCTCGTGGAAGTGCAGGCGCTGGTCGACACCGCGCATGTGCCGAATCCGCGACGGCTCGCGGTCGGTCTGGAGCAGAACCGGCTTGCGCTGCTGCTCGCCGTGCTGCATCGGCATGCGGGCATCGCGTGCTTCGATCAGGACGTGTTTCTGAACGCGGTCGGCGGCGTGAAGATCACCGAGCCCGCGGCCGACCTCGCCGTGCTGCTCGCCATCCACTCGTCGATGCGCAACAAGCCGCTGCCGAAGGGCCTCATCACGTTTGGCGAAGTGGGACTGGCGGGCGAGATCCGCCCGTCGCCGCGCGGACAGGATCGTCTGAAGGAAGCGGCGAAGCTCGGCTTCTCGATGGCGCTGATTCCGAAGGCGAACGCGCCGAAACAGGCAATCGAAGGGCTCAAGGTGATTGCCGTGGACCGCATCGAGGAAGCGATCGACCGCGTGCGCGATCTCGAATGAGCCGGTGATCGGACCCCTCGTAACGCGTCGTAAAAATCTCGTTGCGCAATGTAACCCAAGCGACGCGCGGTTTTTCTATCCTTAGAAGGCTACGGACCCGGCCAACCTCGCTAAAGGCATGTCAAGAAGCGAGGTGACCGGAAGGATCGAGAGGACCACGCCTTGAAACACGCAAAATCAACCCGGCCGAACCCCGCCGCGTTCCACCTGCGCGGATGCCGCGTCTCCGCGCCGCTGCAGCAGCCATGGGGCAGCGGTTGCCGGATCGTCGAATGGATCGACGACCAAGGCCAGATCTCGCGCCGCGTCGTCGCGGCGGATGTGACGGAAGATGAAGTCGTCGCGACCATTCGTCAGCACGTGACGGGCCGCAAGCACGTGCTCGTCGATGACGAGCGCCAGCCGCGCCAGGTCTTGCCGCGACGCTAGACGCTCCTGAACAGCGGATGCGCCGCCGCTTCGGCGGGCGTGAGCACGGGCGCGAAGCAGCAATCGAGCGGCTCCAGCAGCGCTATCCATTCATCGCGCGTGCGCTCGCGAAACGTCGCGGCCAGTTCCGCCGATAGTTGCGCGGCATCCGCGCCACCGATCGCCTGTCCGAGGCTCCAGTGCCGCGTCGCCCAATCGGGACGGCCGAGCGCTTCGCACAAGCTCTGCCAGAACTTCAATTCGAGCGCGCCCACCGCGACGAAGCGGTCATCGCGCGTGCGATAGACGTCGTAGCACGGCGCGCCGCCGTTCAGCAGACCCGCGCCGGCGCGCGTGCTCGCTTCGTCGGCGTTGGCGAGCGCGATATGCGCCATGACATTGTGTGTGTGCGCCGCGTGCGCCATCGACACGTTTACACAGCGGCCTTCGCCACCGCGCGCGACGTGCCAGGCCGCCGCGAGTATTTCCATCACGGCCGACAGCGCGCCGCCGAGCAGATCCGCAAGCTGGAAGTTCGGCGCGATCGGCCTGCCGTCGCGCGCCGCGAGCTGGTCGAGCACGCCGGCGTAAGCGATGTAGTTCAGATCGTGACCGGCCTTGTTCGCGAACGGACCGTCGTTGCCGTAGCCCGTGATCGCGCAATAGACCAGCTTCGGATTCGCCTCGCGCAACACGTCGTAGCCGACGCCCAGCCGCGCCATCACCGAAGGACGAAAACTCTCGACCAGAACGTCCGCGCCGCGCGCGAGTTCGATCAGCTTCGCGCGGCCTTCCGCCGTCTTGAGATCCAGTGTGAGCTGCCGCTTGCCGCGATTGACGATGCGATAGAACGCGCTCGGTGTGCCGCTTTGCCGGTCGGCTTCGCTTTGCAGCATCGTGCGCGTGTAGTCGCCTTCGCCTGGCGGCTCGATCTTGAGCACATCGGCGCCGAGCTCGGCGAGTCTCAGTGTTGCGACGGGGCCGGGCAGGAGCCGCGACAGGTCGAGCACGCGCAGGCCGGTGAGGGAAGGTGTCAAATCGATAGTCTCCGTTATGAACCGATCTGTTCGAGTTCCTCGTGCGCTTCGAGCCATTCCATTTCGAGCGTTTCGAGGCGCGCATTGACTTCGCCCTGGCGGCGGATCGTCTCGGTCAGCTTCGTCTTGACCGCGGCCTCGTAGCTCGCCGGATCGGCGACGAATGCGTCGAGTTCTGCTTTCTCGGCGTTGAGCTTGTCCATCTCCTTCTCGATCTTCGCGATGCGCGACTGCAGCGGCTTCTTCAGATGCGCGAGCTTCTGCCGCTCCTGCGCTTCCTGCCGACGTTGCTCCTTGCGATTGAGCCCGTTGTCCTGCGCGTCGCCGGACGAAGCCGAATTCGCTTCCTTCGCCGCCGCGCGCGTTTCGGCGGCGTGCTGCAGCAGCCAGTCGCGGTAATCGTCGAGATCGCCGTCGAACGGGCTCAGGCGATGCTTCGCGACGAGCATGAAGGTATCCGTCGTCGCGCGCAGCAGATGCCGGTCGTGCGACACCAGAATCAGCGTGCCTTCGAACTGCGCGAGCGCCATCGTCAGCGCGTGGCGCGTTTCGAGATCGAGGTGGTTGGTCGGCTCGTCGAGCAGCAGCAGATTCGGCTTCTGCCAGATGATGAGCGCAAGCGCGAGCCGCGCCTTCTCGCCGCCGGAGAAGGGCGCGATCTTCGCGGTGGCCATTTCTCCGGAAAAGTTGAAGCTGCCGAGAAAATCGCGCAATTCCTGCTCGCGCGTGTCGGGCGCGAGGCGCGCGAGATGCCGAAGCGCGGAATCGTCGGGACGCAGCGTTTCGAGCTGATGTTGCGCGAAATAGCCGATCTGCAAGCCTTTGCCCTGACGCACGCTGCCCGACAACGGCTCGAGCGTCTGCGCGAGCGTCTTGATGAGCGTCGATTTGCCCTGGCCATTCGCGCCCAGCAAACCGATGCGCTGACCGTTCTGAATCGACAGCGTCACGCCCTCGACGATCGGGATCTCGCCGCCTTCGTCGTTGTGATAGCCGCAGCGCACGCCTTCCATGACCATCATCGGATTGGGCGCGGCATCCGGCTCGCGGAATTCGAACGTGAAGGGCGAGCTCGCATGCGCGGGCGCGATCAGCTCCATCTTCTCCAGCGCCTTGACGCGGCTTTGCGCCTGCTTCGCCTTGGTCGCCTTGGCCTTGAAGCGGTTGATGAAGCTCTGCAGATGCGCGACGGTCTTCTGCTGCTTCTCATACGCGCTCTGCTGCAGCGCGATTTGCTGCGCGCGCAGCACTTCGAACTGGCTGTAGTTGCCGCCATAGCGCTTCACCTGACGATTCTCCAGATGCAGCGTGACGTTGCAGACCGAATCGAGAAACTCCCGGTCGTGCGAAATGACGACGAGCGTGCCCGGATAACGCCCGAGCCAGTCTTCCAGCCAGACGATGGCGTCCAGATCCAGGTGGTTGGTCGGTTCGTCGAGGAGCAGCAGGTCGGACGGGCACATCAGCGCCTGCGCGAGATTCAGGCGCATACGCCAGCCGCCCGAAAAGCTCGACACCGGCTCGCGCGTCTGCTCCAGCGTGAAGCCGAGGCCGAGCAGCAGCGTTTCGGCGCGCGCGGGCGCGGTGTAGCCGTCGGCGTCCGCGAAGGCGGCGTGGGCTTCGGCTTCGGCGGCGCCGTCGTGGGCGGCGGAGGCCGACGCGATGCGCGCCTCGATCGCGCGCAGGTGCGCGTCGCCGTCGAGCGTGTAGTCGAGCGCACTGCGGTCCACCGCGGGCGTCTCCTGCGCGACGTGCGCGATGCGCCACGACGGCGGCATCGAGAAATCGCCGCCGTCCGCGTGCAACTCGCCGCGCAGCACGGAAAAGAGCGTGGACTTGCCCGCGCCGTTCGCGCCGATGAGACCGGCTTTCTCGCCCGGATTGAGCGTGAAGCTCGTCTCTTCGAAAAGCGGCTTGGTGCCGCGGGACAGGCTGAACTGATTGAAGCGGATCACGTCGGAATGGCGGCGAAAAGGGCGCGGCTTTGAAGGAAAGCGCTATTTTAGACCGGACGCACCGTCGGCCGAGGATCGGCCGTTCGGCCAATGGCAGACGAACGCGTGTCGCGGTAGCATCGCCTATATTTCAGACTTCATTTCGCGGAGCGTGCGATGAGCGCAGCCAACGAAGGCATCTACGGCTTTTCGGCCGAAACACTCGACGGCGCGGCCGTCAGCCTCGACAAGTACCGCGACAAGGTGCTGCTCATCGTCAACACGGCGAGCGAATGCGGGTTCACACCGCAATACAAGGGTTTGCAGGAGATCTATCAGCAGCTCGCGGCGCGCGGCTTCGAGGTGCTCGGCTTTCCGTGCAATCAGTTCGGCAAGCAGGAACCGGGCGATGCGGAGCAAATCGGCAGCTTCTGCGAAAAGAACTACGGCGTCACGTTCCCGATGTTCGCGAAGATCGAGGTCAACGGCTCGAACGCGCATCCGCTCTACAAGTATCTGAAGGACAAGGAGCCGGGCCTGCTCGGCATCGAGGCCATCAAGTGGAACTTCACGAAGTTTCTCGTCGACCGCAATGGCCGCGTGGTGAAGCGTTACGCGCCGCAGACGAAGCCCGAGTCGATCGTGGAGGACATCCAAAAGCTGCTCTGAACGTGCTGAACCGGCCTGCGCGCGCTCAGAGAATCGGCGAGAAGAGCCGCGCGACGTGCATCGCCATGCGCAGCCAGAACGCCTTGCCGCGATAGTCGTTGCCGTCGATCTCGAATGACTGCGCGAAGTCCGCGAGCAGCATCGCTTCCACCTGGCTCGCAAACGCGCGATCGACCGTCAGCACCGTGATCTCGAAGTTCAGCCGGAACGAGCGGTTGTCGAGATTCGCGCTGCCCACTGCTGCGGCGATATCGTCGACGAGCACGACCTTCTGATGCAGAAAGCCCGGCTTGTAGCGGAAGATGTGCACGCCCGCCTGCACCAGATCGTATGCATAGAGCCGCGACGCAGCGAACACCACGCGATGATCGCGCCGGCTCGGAATCAGGATGCGCACGTCCACGCCGCGCATCACCGCGAGCCGCAACGCCGAGAACACGGCTTCGTCGGGAATCAGGTAGGGCGACGTGATCCAGATGCGTTCGCGCGCCGCGTTGATCGCCTCGACGAAAAAGAGCGAGCAGGTCTCCTGCTTGTCGGCGGGGCCGCTCGACAGCACCATGCAGTGCATGTTTTCGTCGGAATGCGGCGCGGGACCGAGCTCTGGTAGCCGCTGCGTCGCCCAGTACCAGTCTTCGGTAAAGACGAACTGGATGCTCGCCACCGCGGGGCCGCGCACTTCCACATGCGTATCGCGCCACGGCGAGAGCCGCGGGTTGCCGCCGAGATATTCGACGCCCACGTTATGCCCGCCGATGAACGCGCGCTTGCCGTCGACGACCACGATCTTCCGATGATTGCGGAAGTTGATCTGGAAGCGATGCACGAACTTGCGCTGCGCCGCGAACGGATGCGCCTCCACGCCGCCCGCGCGCAGTGCGTACACGTAGCGGTGCGGCAGATCGAAGCTGCCGATGCTGTCGTACAGGAAGTACACGCGCACGCCGGCCTGAGCCTTCTTGATGAGCGCGTCCTTGAGCGTTTCGCCGAGGGCGTCGGCGCGCACGATGAAGAACTGCACCACGATATAGTGTTCGGCCGTCGCGATGGCTTCGAGGATCGCGGCGAACGTGGCGTCGCCGTTGATGAGGACGCGCACCGAGTTGCCGCGCAGGAACGGCATGCCGGACAGGCGCTGCAGCGTGCGGATCGTCGGATTGCCGAGATAGGTGGCCGGTCCCGGCGCGAGTTCGCCGCGCGCGCCGGAGGAATCGATGAGCGGAGCGGCTTCGGGGGCATCGCTGCGATCGCCCGAATCCCATTCGGCGGGCTTGGAGCGGCTGCGCAGGATCTCGACCTCGAGCCGCCGCTCGTCGATATAGCCCGCGAACTTGCTGCGGCCGAGAAACAGATAGGGGATCAGCGTGAAGTAAGGCATCGCGACGAGCGACACGGCCCACGCCACCGCGCCCTGCGACGTGCGGGTGTTGATGACGGCATGGATCGCGGCGATCACGCCGAGCACATGCGCGGCCATCACGAGCGTGCCGAGATGTAGCCAGTCCGATGCTTGCATAGACGCGGAAGATGGGAAGCCGTGCGCTAATGGCGATTCGCCATATTACCCAAGCCTTCCGCGCGAAGTGTTGGCGAACGTCACAGCAACGTTCGCCCGGGACAGCCGGTCAGGCCGGCAGATCGGCGGCCTGGATCAGGAACACGTTGTCGTCGCCGGCGCTCGTCGAAAGCCACACGAGATCGAGTCCGCCCAGCGCGGCCTCGACATTGTGCCGCTCGTTGCCGATCTCGACGACGAGCACGCCATCTTCCGTCAGCCACTTGCCCGCGTCGCGCACGATGCGCCGCACGACGTCCATGCCGTCCGCGCCGCCCGCGAGCGCGAGCTCGGGCTCGTGCCGGTACTCTTCGGGCAGCGCCTGCATCGCCTGCGCGTTGACGTACGGCGGATTCGTGATGATGACCTCATAGCGCGCCTGCGGCAGCGGGGCGTACAGGTCGCCTTCGTAGAGGCTCACGCGCTCGTCGAGCCGGTAATCGTCGACATTGCGGCGCGCGACCGCCAGCGCGTCCGGCGAAATATCGACGGCATCGACATCGGCGTTCTCGAAGGCCTGCGCCGCGAGAATCGCCAGACAGCCCGAGCCGGTGCACAGTTCGAGCACGCGCGAGACCTGGTCCGGATCCGCCACATACGGTTGCAAACCGTCCTGAAGCAATTCGCCGATGAACGAGCGCGGCACGATCACGCGCTCGTCGACATAAAAGCGGCGGCCATGCATCCACGCTTCCTGCGTGATGTACGCGGCGGGAACGCGCTCCTTCGCGCGGCGCTCGATCACTTTCATCACGGCGTCGATCTCGGTGTCGAGCAGGCGCGCGTCGAGGAACGGATCGAGCGTGTCGAGCGGAAGATGCAGCGTATGCAGGATCAGATACGCGGCTTCGTCGTAGGCATTGGTCGAGCCGTGGCCGAACGACAGGCCCGCTTCGGTGAAGCGCGAGACGCCGAAGCGCAGCAGGTCGCGCACGGTGGTGAAGGGCAGCGCCATCGAAGGCTCCTTGTTATTGTGAGATTGAGTTCAGGCGATCAGTGCTTCGAGCACGCGGCGGTACACGTTCTTCAACGGCTCGATGAACTTCACTTCGACATGCTCGTCGATCTTGTGGATCGTGCCGTTGGGCGGGCCGAACTCCACCACCTGATCGCAGATTCGCGCGATGAAGCGCCCGTCGGACGTGCCGCCCGTGGTAGACAGCTCGGTGCGCACGCCGGTTTCATCGAGAATGGCCTTTTCGAGCGCGTCCGAGAGCGCGCCGCGCGGCGTGAGAAACGGCAGGCCGCTCACGATCCACTTCAAGTCGTAGTCGAGGCCGTGGCGGTCGAGAATGGCGTGCACGCGGCTTTGCAGGCTTTCGACCGTGCTCGCCGTCGAGAAGCGGAAGTTGAACATCAGGTCGGCGTGGCCGGGAATGATGTTGGTCGCGCCGGTCCCCGAATGCAGGTTCGACACTTGCCAGGTCGTCGGCGGGAAATATTCGTTGCCGTCGTCCCATTTTTCGGCGACGAGATCGGCCAGCGCCGGCGCGAGCAGATGCACCGGATTCTTCGCGAGATGCGGATACGCGATATGCCCCTGCACGCCCTTGACGACGAGCTTGCCCGTCATCGAGCCGCGCCGGCCATTCTTGACCATGTCGCCGAGCGTCGCGTTCGAAGTCGGCTCGCCGACGATGCAGTAGTCGAGCCGCGTGCCGCGCGCCTTCAGCGCCTCGACGACCTTGATCGTGCCGTCGGTGGCGGGGCCTTCCTCGTCGCTCGTGATGAGAAACGCGAGCGTGCCGCGATGCGCCGGATGCTGCGCCACGAACTCCTCGCTCGACACGACGAACGCCGCGAGCGACGCCTTCATGTCCGCCGCGCCGCGCCCGTAGAGCTTGCCGTCGCGATGCGTCGGCGTGAAAGGCGGCGAGCTCCACTGTTCGAGCGGGCCGGTGGGCACGACATCGGTGTGGCCGGCGAACGCGAGCAGCTTGCCATTCGCGTCCGTGCCGCGCTTCACGGCCCACAGGTTCGTGACGCCGCCCGATTCGATCGTTTCGCATTCGAAGCCGATCGCGGCGAGGCGCTCGATCATGAGCGCCTGACAAGCCTGATCGTCGGGCGTGACGGATGCGCGTTCGATCAGCGCTTCGGTAAGGGAGAGAGTGCCGGACATGGTCGATTCGAGATAAAAAATGCCGGCGCTGCGGCCGGCACTCGTGGCATTCGTGCGATGGCCGTCGAGTTCGCAGCCATCGCCCTGTATCACGCAAAAAGCGTTTCGTACTGCTCGGCGGAAAACCCGAGCGTTTTCACACGCCCGTTCACGACGACGACCGGCCGCTTGATGATCGACGGCTTGTGGATCATCAGCGCGATCGCGCCGGAGGTCGTGTCGGCTTCGGCCTTGTGCACGTCGGACAGGCCGCGCCACGTCGTGCCGCGCTTGTTGATGAGCTGATCGAGCGGCACATCCTTGAGCCAGTCCTGGATCAGCTTGTCATTCACGCCGGCCTTCTTGAAGTCGTGAAACTCGAAGGGCACGCCGTGCTCTTCCAGCCACACGCGCGCCTTCTTCACGGTGTCGCAATTCGGAATGCCGTAGACGACGGTCGTAGCGGAACTGCGCGCCACGATCAGTCGCCTCGCAGCAGTTCGTTCAGGCCGACCTTGGCGCGCGTCTTGGCATCGACCTTCTTGACGATGACCGCGCAGTACAGGCTGTGCGAACCGTCCTTCGACGGCAGATTGCCCGCCACCACGACCGAGCCCGCCGGAATGCGGCCGTAGCTCACTTCGCCGGTTTCGCGGTCATAGATCTTGGTCGACTGGCCGAGATACACGCCCATCGAAATGACGGAGTTTTCTTCGACGATCACGCCTTCCACCACTTCCGAGCGCGCACCGATGAAGCAGTTGTCTTCGATGATGACCGGGTTCGCCTGCAGCGGCTCGAGCACGCCGCCGATACCCACGCCGCCCGACAGGTGCACGTTCTTGCCAATCTGCGCGCACGAGCCGACGGTGGCCCACGTGTCGACCATCGTGCCTTCATCGACATACGCGCCGATGTTGGTGTACGACGGCATCAGCACGACGTTCTTCGCGATGAACGAGCCGCGGCGCGCGATGGCCGGCGGCACGACGCGGAAGCCGCCCGCCGCGAAGTCTTCGGCGGTGTAGTTCGCGAACTTCGAGGGCACCTTGTCGTAAAACTGCGAGTAGCCGCCCGCGGGCATCGGCGCGTTGTCTTCCAGGCGGAACGACAGCAGCACGGCCTTCTTGAGCCACTGGTTCACGACCCACTCGCCGTCGCGCTTCTCGGCGACGCGCATCTGACCTTTATCGAGCTGCTCGATCGCGTGCGCGACGGCTTCGCGGACTTCGGCGGGCGCGGCCTTGGGCGAAAGCTCGGTGCGGTTGTCCCAGGCGGTATCGATGATGCTCTGAAGTTGTTGCGACATAGTTGGTATCAAGGATGGGTAGTTGGGCCGGCTACGTTTCAGGACCGATGTCAGGACCTGAGCGTGCGGCAGAATTCGACGATGCGGCGGGCTCCTTCGACACATTCCTCGGTCTCGGCCACGAGCGCGATGCGCACGAAGCCCTCGCCGGGATTCGTGCCGTGCGCCGCGCGAGCGAGAAAAGAGCCCGGCAGAACCGTCACATTATAGTCGGCGTACAGGCGCGCCGCGAACTCGGTATCCGTGAGTCCGGTGCCTGAGACGTTCGCCCAGAGGTAGAACGCGGCGTCCGGAAGGCGCACATCGAGCACGTCGGCGAGCATCGGCGTGACCGTCTGGAATTTTTTCAGATACTTCGCGCGGTTGTCGCGCACGTGCGTTTCATCCTGCCAAGCGACGACGCTGGCGCGCTGGAACACTGTCGAGAGCGCCGCGCCGTGATACGTCCGATACAGCAGGAAGTCCCTCAGGATCGACGCGTCGCCCGCGACGAACCCCGAGCGCATGCCCGGCACGTTCGAGCGCTTCGACAGGCTCGACAGCATCACGAGGCGCTCGAAGCCGCGATTGAGCAGCCGCGCCGCTTCCAGCCCGCCGAGCGGCGGATTCGTTTCGTCGAAATAGATCTCCGAATAGCATTCGTCCGACGCGATCACGAAGCCGTGCCGGTCCGACAGCGCGAAGAGCTCGCGCCAGTTTTCGAGCGTGAGCACCGCGCCGGTCGGGTTGCCCGGCGAGCATACGTAGAGCAGTTGCGTGCGCGCCCAGATGTGATCCGGCACCGTCGAGTAATCGCACGCGAAGTTGCGCGCCGGGTCGCTATTGACGAAGTACGGCTCGGCGCCCGCGAGGAGAGCCGCGCCTTCGTAGATTTGATAGAACGGGTTCGGACAGAGTACGATGGGCGGTTCGGCGGCGTCCGTGCTCCGGCTGTCGATCACGGTCTGAGCGAGCGCGAACAGCGCTTCGCGCGAGCCGGAAACGGGCAGCACTTCGGTCGCGGCATCGACCGCTTCGAGGCCGTAGCGCGCCTTCACCCACGCCGCGATCGCCGTGCGCAGCGGCTCGCTGCCCAGCGTGGCCGGATAAGAGGCGAGGCCGTCGAGCGACGCGATCACCGCATCGCGGATCAGCGCGGGCGTCGGATGCTTCGGCTCGCCGATGCCGAAGCTGATCGGCGTGAATCCGGCACGCGGCTCGATGCCCTTGAAGAGCGCGCGCAGCTTTTCGAACGGATAAGGCTGAAGTTTCTTGAGAAGTGGATTCACGGCGTGACCGGTAAGCAGTGAGCGATGCGCGCGAGGCAGAAGGTGCCTGCGAGCGCGGCATCGGAAGACATCGAACGGACGTGAAGCAAGCTGACGATTATAGCGCGCGGCCCCGGCTCGCAAGCGGGCAGCGGTGCGCGGCACGAAGGACAAGGTACGAATGAACAAGCTCGAAAAGGGCGCGATGGTCGGAGCGCCGGCATGACCCGCGGCCTCCGCAATGCCTGGCCGACGCTCGCGATCATGATCGGCGCGTCGGTGTGGGGCCTCGTCTGGTATCCCATGCGCATGCTGGCCGCCATCGGGCTGACCGGCACCGCGGCGAGCGCGACGACGAGCGGCGCCGCGTGCCTCTTCGTGCTGCTCCTGAAGCGCCGCTCCATCAGCACGCTGTCCTGGCACTGGCTGCTCGTCGCGCTCGGCGTGGCGGCGGGCGTCACGAACATCGGCTTCGTGTGGGGCGCGATCCACGGGCAGGTGATGCGCGTGCTGCTGCTCTTCTATCTGACGCCCGCGTGGACCGCGATCTTCGCGCACTTCATTCTGAAGGAACGTCTCACACGCGCCGACGCCGCGCTGTCGCTGCTCTCGCTGATGGGCGCCGTGACGATGCTCTGGTCGCCCGAGCTCGGCATGCCGCTGCCCGCCGACCTGGCCGAATGGGCGGGCCTCATGGGCGGCATGGGCTTCGCGATGAGCAACGTGCTCGTCGTCAAGGTCACGCGCACCTTGCCCGCGATGAAACCCGAGATGCGCACCGCGGTGATCTTCGGCGGCGCGGCGCTCGTCGCTTCCGTCGTCACGCTGTTCGAGCCGATGCCCGCGCCGCCCGCCGCCTCGCAACTGCCCATGGCGACGTTCATCGTGATCGGGCTGGGCATCGTGCTCGCGGTGAACAACATGATCGTGCAGGTGGGACTCGCGCGCGTGCCGGCCAACCGCGCATCGATCATCATGCTGTTCGAGCTCGTCGTCACCGCGCTGTCGTCGTGGCTCTTCGCGGGCGAAGTGCCCGGCCCGCGCGAATGGGCGGGCGGCGCGTGCATCGTCGCGGCGTGCGTGCTGTCGGCGTGGGTGCATCGGCAGGGCGCGTCGCGCTCGCCTCCCGCGCCCGAAGCACTCGATGTCGCCTGCAATGCGCCCGAAAGCGAAAAGAAATCGACTCGCGCGATGGTATGATGGTGCCCACTTCGCCGGGCCCGTCGCGCAGTGATGCAGCGCGTGGCCGATGGCGATCGACGGGCCGCGCTGCGGCCTGTCTGCCATATATCCTCCGTCACTCATTCAAAACAGCGATATCGCCGTGCGTCTGACCTCGATAAAACTCGCTGGCTTCAAGTCTTTCGTCGATCCCACGCATTTCCAGGTCCCCGGCCAGCTGGTCGGCGTCGTCGGGCCGAATGGCTGTGGCAAATCAAACATCATCGATGCCGTGCGCTGGGTGCTCGGCGAATCGCGCGCTTCCGAATTGCGCGGCGAATCGATGCAGGACGTGATTTTCAACGGATCGACGGCGCGCAAGCCCGGCAGCCGGGCAAGCGTCGAACTGATCTTCGATAACGGCGATGGCCGCGCCGCCGGGCAATGGAGCGCGTACGGCGAGATCGCCGTGAAGCGCGTGCTGACGCGCGACGGCACCTCCAGCTACTACATCAACAATCTGCCCGCGCGCCGCCGCGACATCCAGGACATCTTCCTCGGCACGGGTCTCGGCCCGCGCGCGTACGCGATCATCGGGCAGGGCATGATCGCGCGCATCATCGAGGCGAAGCCGGAAGAGCTGCGCGTGTTTCTCGAAGAAGCGGCGGGTGTGTCGAAGTACAAGGAGCGTCGCCGCGAGACGGAGAATCGTCTGCACGATACGCGCGAGAACCTGACGCGCGTCGAAGACATCATCCGCGAGCTTTCGACCAATCTCGAGAAGCTCGAAGGGCAGGCGGTCGTCGCGACGAAGTACAAGGAACTGCAGGCCGAAGGCGAAGAGAAGCAGCGCCTGCTGTGGCTGCTGCGCAAGAAGGAAGCGGGCAACGAAGCCGAGCGCCAGCAGCGCGCGATCCGCGAGGCGCAGGTCGAGCTCGAAGCGCAGACGGCGCGTCTGCGCGAAGTCGAAGCGCAACTGGAAACGCTGCGCGTCGCGCACTACAGCGCGAGCGATGCGATGCAGGGCGCGCAAGGCGCGCTCTACGAAGCCAATGCCGAAGTGAGCCGTCTGGAAGCGGAGATCCGCTTCATCGTGGAGTCGCGCAATCGCGTGCAGGCGCAGATCGCCGCGCTCACCGCGCAGCGCGAGCAATGGCAGGTGCAGGCGCAAAAGGCGCGCGACGAGATCGACACCGCGACCGAGGCGCTCGCCGAGGGCGAAGAGAAGGCCGCGATCGCGCAGGAGAATGCCGCCGCGAAGCACGATGCGCTGCCCGCGCTCGAAGCCCGCTGGCGCGACGCGCAGGCACAGCTGAACGAAGAACGTGCGGGCATCGCGCGCGCGGAACAGGCGCTGAAGCTCGAGGCGGCACATCAGCGCAACGCGGATCAGCAGCTTCAGCAGTTGCAGCAGCGCCGGGAGCGTCTCAAGAACGAAGCGAGCGGGCTCGATGCACCCGATGAAGCCCATCTCGAAGAGTTGCGCATGCAGCTCGCGGAGAACGAGGAAATTCTCGCCGAAGCGCAAGCGCGCCTCGCCGATGCGCAGGAAACCGTGCCGCGTCTCGACGCCGAACGACGCGCCGCGCAGGAGCGCGTGCAGAAGGAAAGCGCGCACATCCATCAGCTCGAAGCGCGTCTCGCTGCACTGAAAGCACTGCAGGAAAGCGTGCAGACCGAAGGCAAGATCCAGCCGTGGCTCGACAAGCACGAGCTCGGCGCGCTGCCGCGTCTGTGGAAGAAGCTGCACGTCGAGACGGGCTGGGAAGCGGCGCTGGAGTCCGTGCTGCGCGAGCGGCTCGCCGCGCTCGAAGTATCGAATCTGGATTGGGTCAAGGCCTTCGCCACCGATGCGCCGCCCGCCAAGCTCGCGTTCTATTCGCCGCCGGCGGCGGGCAAGCCGGTCGAGACGCCGCAAGGACTGCGCTCGTTGCTGTCGCTCGTGCGCATCGACGATCCGGGCCTGCGCGCCGTGCTGAACGAATGGCTCGCCACGACCTTCGTCGCCGATGACATCGCGCAGGCGCTGGCATCGCGCAATCAGTTGCCGGATGGCGCCGCGTTCGTCGTGAAGGCGGGGCATATCGTGACGCGCGTGGGCGTGCAGCTGTATGCGTCGGATTCCGAGCAGTCGGGCATGCTCGCGCGTGCGCAGGAAATCGAAAATCTGACGAAGCAGGTGCGCGCTCAGGCCTTGCTGTCCGACGAAGCGAAGGCCAACGCCGTGCGCGCCGATGCCGCGCATACGCAGGCGTCGCAGACGCTCGCGGAAGCGCGCGCCGCCGCCGAGCGCGCGACCCAGCGCGTTCACGCCTTGCAAATGGACGTGCTCAAGCTCGCGCAGGCGCACGAGCGCTACACGCAGCGCAACACGCAGATCGGCGAGGAACTCGAAGAGATCGCCGCGCAGGTCGACGAGCAGCGCGCGCTGCGTGCCGAATCGGAAGCGGCGTTCGAGCGTCACGACGGCGAGATCGCGCAATTGCAGGCGCGTTTCGAAGACAACCAGCTCGCGTTCGAATCGCTCGACGAAGCGCTCACGAACGCGCGTCACGAACTGCGCGAACTGGAGCGCGCGGCCAGCGACGCGAGCTTCGCCGTGCGCGGGCTCGCCGCGAAGATCGACGAATACAAGCGCAACATCGAGACAGCGCACGATCAGAGCGAGCGCATCGCGGGCACGCTGGAAGACGCGCGCGCCGAACTCGAAACCATCAACGAGCAGACCGCGCAAACCGGTCTGCACGACGCGCTCGAAGTGCGCGCGGCGCGCGAGGAATCTTTGCATGCTGCGCGCGTCGAACTGGACGATCTCACCGCGCGTATGCGTCAGGCGGACGAGCAGCGTTTGATGGCCGAACGCTCGCTGCAGCCGCTGCGCGACAAGATCAACGAGTTGCAGTTGAAGGAGCAGGCGGCGCGCATCAGCGGCGAGCAGTTCGTCGAGCAGTTGCAGGCGGCGGGCGTCGACGAAGCCGAGCTCGCCGAAAAGCTCACGCCGGACATGAAGCCGTCGTATCTGCAGGGCGAAGTCACGCGCCTGAACAATGCGATCAGCGCGCTCGGTCCCGTCAACATGGCCGCGCTCGAAGAACTGGCTGCGGCGACCGAACGCAAGCACTTCCTCGACGCGCAGTCGGCGGATTTGAACGACGCCATCGGCACGCTGGAAGACGCGATCCAGAAGATCGACCAGGAAACGCGCGCGCTGCTGCAAGGCACGTTCGACGAGGTGAACCGTCACTTCGGCGAACTGTTCCCGCGTCTGTTCGGCGGCGGCCAGGCAAAGCTCATCATGACCGGCGACGAAATCCTCGACGCCGGCGTGCAGGTGATGGCGCAGCCGCCCGGCAAGAAGAATTCGACGATTCACCTGCTCTCGGGCGGGGAGAAGGCGTTGACGGCCACGGCGCTCGTGTTCGCGATGTTCCAGCTGAACCCCGCGCCGTTCTGCCTGCTCGACGAAGTGGACGCGCCGCTCGACGACGCCAACACGGAGCGCTTCGCGAATCTCGTGCGCGCGATGTCGGCCAAGACGCAGTTCCTGTTCATCTCGCACAACAAGATCGCGATGGAAATGGCGCAGCAGCTGATCGGCGTGACGATGCAGGAGCAGGGCGTGTCGCGCATCGTCGCGGTGGATATGGAAGCCGCGGCGGGCTTCGCGCAGAACGGCTGAAGCGTCGCGGTTCGCAAAAGTTTGGATTGAGTGTGGGGCCGGACGACGATCCGGCGGCGTGCGTCAAGGCGCGGAGTGGCGCGCATCGGCCAGGCGGCGGCGAGAAGCCGGAACGCGGCGCGGTGCGTGCGACAGATCGCGCGGCGCTTCGTAAGTTAAAAGAATGATGGAGCCTGCATGGACGAGTTGACACTCGGTTTGATTGGAGCCGGAGCCGTGGTGGTGGGCGGCGTGGTGGTGTACAACGCGTGGCAGAGCGCGAAGGTGCGGCGCAAGATGCCGCGCCCGATGCCCGACGAAGCGGCCGATGCGCTCGCGCGCCAGGACGCCGACGACGAACAGCCGTTCATCGAACCCGTGCGCCAGCCGCGCCGCGAGCCGGTCGCGGGCGAGGGTGATGCCGAGCCGCGCGAGACGCGCGTCGAGCCGAGCTTCGGCGCTGCGAGTGCGTCGACGGCGCCGCCGGCGGTCGCGCCGGCCGATACCGCCGTCGATCTCCAGGCGGAAGCGACGTCCGCCAACGGCGCTGCCGAGGAAGCCGAAACCGCGGATGAGGAAGAGCGCGCCGAACCGGTGATGCCCGCCGCGACGACGATTTCGTCGGCGCCGCCGGCGGCGGTCGATCGCCGCATCGATTGCGTCGTGCCGATCCGCCTCGCCGCGCCCGTCGCAGGCGATCGCGTGGTTCCGCTCGCGCAGCGTCTGCGCCGCGCGGGCACGAAGCCGGTGACGATCGAAGGCAAGGCCGAAGGCGAGACCACGTGGGAATTGCTGCGCAACGGCGCGCGTTACGAGGAACTGCGTGCCGCCGCGCAACTGGCGAACCGCAGCGGGCCGCTGAACGAGCTCGAGTTCTCGGAGTTCGTGACCGGCGTACAGCGGCTCGCCGATGCCATCGACGGCGCGCCCGAGTTTCCCGACATGATGGAGACCGTCGGCATGGCGCGCGAGCTCGACGCCTTCGCCGCGCAATGCGACGCGCAACTCTCGATCAACATTCTCTCCGACGGCGCGCCGTGGTCCGCCAACTATGTGCAGGCGGTGGCGTCGCAAGACGGGTTGCTGCTGTCGCGCGACGGCACCCGCTTCGTGAAGCTCGATGCGAAGCAGAATCCCGTCTTCATGCTCCAGTTCGGCGACACCAACTTCCTGCGCGACGACCTCACCTACAAGGGCGGCCAGATGATCACGCTGGTGCTCGACGTGCCCGTCGCCGACGAGGACATCCTCCCGTTCCGGCTGATGAGCGATTACGCGAAGTCGCTGTCGGAGCGCATCGGCGCGCGCGTCGTCGACGATCAGCGCCGGCCGCTGCCCGAGTCCGCGCTGCTCGCCATCGAAAAGCAGTTGATGACGCTGTATGCGAAGCTCGAGCAGGCGGGCATTCCGGCCGGCTCGCCCGCGACGCGGCGGCTTTTCAGCCAGTGATGCTCCGGCGCGCGCGGTTTGCCACGCGCGCTCGCCAACACGGAATCGCGCCCCATCCGGGGCGCTTTTCGTTGCATGCGCGCCGCCGCACCGACGCCCGCACTTAGGCCATTCGGCCGATGCCACGATTTACCGATCTTCTGAGACAATCGGACGGCCGGTTATCGGATTTACCCGCTATCGGTCTACCTTATTCATTCATTCGAAGCCGCATGTCCGCAAATACGAAAGCCGAATCCGCCGCTACCGCCAGGTCGGAAGCCGCCGTGCCCAGCGCCGATCGTCCGGCCGAGCGCGCGGCGTGGCTGCGCTCGGAACTGGAGCGCGCGAACTACGCTTACTACGTGCTGGATCAGCCGGATCTGCCCGACGCCGAATACGACACGCTTTTCAAGGAGCTTCAGGGCATCGAGGCCGAGCATCCCGATCTGATCACGCCGGATTCGCCGACGCAGCGCGTGGGCGGCGAAGTGGCCGAGGGCTTCACGCCGGTCGTCCACGACGTGCCGATGCTTTCGCTCAACAACGGTTTCGCCGACGAAGACATCGCCGCGTTCGACAAGCGCGTGTCCGATGCGCTGGGTCACGCGAGCGTCGATTACGCGTGCGAACTCAAGTTCGACGGCCTCGCGATTTCCCTGCGTTACGACGACGGCCATTTCGTGCAGGCCGCGACGCGCGGGGACGGCGCGACGGGCGAGGACGTCACCGCGAACGTGCGCACCATCCGCTCGATTCCGCTGACCCTGAAGGGCAAGAACGTGCCGAAACGGCTGGACGTGCGCGGCGAAGTGCTGATGTTCAAGCGCGATTTCGAGCGCCTGAATGCGCGTCAGCGCGACGCGGGGCAGCGCGAATTCGCGAATCCGCGCAACGCGGCGGCGGGTGGCTTGCGCCAGCTCGATCCGAAGATGACCGCGCAACGCTCGCTGTCGTTCTTTGCGTATGGCATCGGCGTGCTGGAAGGCGCGGAGATGCCCGCCACGCACGCCGCGCTCCTCGACTGGTACAAGGAAATGGGGCTGCCGGTGAACGCGGAGCGCGCGGTCGTCGAAGGCGCGGAGGGCCTGCTTGGTTTCTTCCGCAAGATCGGCGAGAAGCGCGACAAGCTGCCGTACGACATCGACGGCGTCGTCTACAAGGTCGATCGCCGCGACGAGCAGGACAAGCTCGGCTTCGTGTCGCGCGCGCCGCGCTTCGCGCTCGCGCACAAGTTTCCGGCGCAGGAAGCGCTGACGCAACTGCTCGCCATCGACGTGCAGGTCGGTCGCACCGGTGCGATCACGCCGGTCGCGCGGCTCGCGCCGGTGTTCGTCGGCGGTGCGACGGTCACGAACGCGACGCTGCACAACGAGGACGAGGTGCGCCGCAAGGACATCCGCATCGGCGATACGGTCACCGTGCGCCGCGCGGGCGACGTGATTCCCGAAGTCGTCGGCGCGATTCTGGAGCGCCGTCCCGCCGACGCGCGTGAGTTCGTGATGCCGACGGAATGTCCGGTCTGCGGCTCGAAGATCGAGCGCCTGCCGGACGAAGCCATCGCGCGTTGCACGGGCGGGCTTTTCTGCCCGGCACAGCGCAAGCAGGCGCTGTGGCACTTCGCGCAACGCCGCGCGCTCGATATCGACGGGCTCGGTGAGAAGATCATCGACCAGCTCGTCGAGCAGAATCTCGTGCGCACGCCGGCCGATCTCTTCCATCTCGGCTTCTCGACGCTCGCCGCGCTCGACCGCTTCGCGGACAAATCCGCGCAGAATCTCATCGATTCGCTGGAGAAGGCGAGCAAGACGACGCTCGCGCGCTTCATCTATGCGCTCGGCATCCGGCACGTCGGCGAATCGACGGCGAAAGATCTGGCCAAGCACTTCGGCTCGCTCGACCCGATCATGGCGGCGTCCGTCGAAGAGCTGCTTGAAGTCAATGATGTCGGCCCGATCGTGGCCGAGGCCATTCACAATTTTTTCAGCGAAGAGCACAACCAGCACGTGATCGAGCAGTTGCGCGCGAAGGTGTCGTGGCCGGAAGGTCCGCCCGCGCCCAAGGCGCCGCAAGGCGTCCTCGCCGGCAAGACGGTCGTGCTGACGGGCACGCTGCCCACGCTCGCGCGCGAGGAAGCGAAGGAGATGCTGGAGGCGGCCGGGGCGAAGGTGGCCGGCTCCGTATCGAAGAAGACCGACTACGTCGTGGCGGGCGCGGAAGCGGGCAGCAAGCTCGCCAAAGCGGAGGAACTCGGGGTTCCCGTTCTAGACGAAGACGGCATGCGCAAGCTTTTGGAAGGAGTCACGCCATGATCCGAGAAATCCTGAAGATGGGCGATCCGCGGCTTTTGCGGATCGCGCAGCCGGTCGAGCATTTCGACACGCCGGAACTGCACACGCTCGTGCAGGACATGTTCGACACGATGCGCGACGCCAACGGCGCCGGACTGGCCGCGCCGCAGATCGGCGTCGATCTGCAGGTGGTGATCTTCGGCTTCGGGCACAACGAGCGTTATCCCGACGCGCCGTCGGTGCCGGAGACGGTGCTCATCAACCCGATCATCACGCCGAACGGGCACGACATGGAGGAGGGCTGGGAAGGCTGTCTCTCGGTGCCGGGCTTGCGCGGCGCGGTGCAGCGCTTCTCGATGATCCGCTACCAGGGCTTCGACCAGTACGGCAACGCGATCGAGCGGCTCGCCGAGGGCTTTCACGCGCGCGTCGTGCAGCACGAATGCGATCATCTGATCGGCAAGCTCTATCCGATGCGCATCACCGACTTCTCGAAGTTCGGCTTCACGGAAGTGCTTTTCCCGGGGCTCGATCCCGTGCGCGACGAGTAAGCGCCGCGCGTTTCGAACCATCGGAATGACGTAGCAGGCCGCTTCGCGAGGAGCGGCCTTTTTGTTACGCCAACGTTTTCGGATTGCCGCTGATATCGGGCTGACGGAACAGGGCGACATGCTCCGGATTCGCGGACGCCTGCAGGCGTCCGTCGGGCAGGCGGGCGATCACCATCTCACCGACGCCGGGACTCATCACGACGACTTCGTCGCGCAGGGCGAGCAGGGCTTCGAGCCGTCGTCGGCCGCTCACGATCTCCAGACCGGTTCCCGTCTCACGAACGATGATCTCAACTGACATGGCGATTCTCCCTCGATGCCGTTAATGCTGCGTATCCTGCTGCCGTCCACCCCGTGTGCGAGGCCGCGCGCGGCGCGCATCCGCCTGACGGGTGTAACGGATCGATGATTGATTTTCTTTAGCCAAAAAGCGGCCAAAAAGGAAAAGGCACGATCGGGACTGCATCGTGCCCATTTGCTGGCTGAAACGTCGTTTTTTTGCGACGCAACAGAGGCCCGCACGGACGTACGTGCGGGCCTTCGAGGCGTGCTCAGAACGTCTCGTTCGGGCCGAGATAGCGCCATTGGCCCGGCGGCAACGCGCCGAGCGTGACGTGGCCCATGCGGATGCGCTTCAGACCGACGACTTCCAGTCCGACCAGTTCGCACATGCGGCGAATCTGCCGCTTCTTGCCTTCGCGCAGCACGAAGCGAAGCTGCTCGCCGTTTTGCCAGCTCACTTGCGCGGTCTTGAGCGGCACGCCGTCGAGTTCGAGGCCGTGGCGCAGCAGCGCGAGCTTTTCGGCCGGCAGGTGTCGATCGACGTCGACGGCGTGCTCGCCGAAGCGCACGCGCACGAGATATTCCTTGTCGACTTCCGAGTGGCCGCCGATCAGTTGCTTCGCGATGCGGCCGTCCTGCGTGAGCACGAGAAGGCCGGTCGAATCGATATCGAGACGGCCAGCCGGCGCGAGCGTGCGCAAGTGCCCCGGCGTGAAGCGGATGCCGGAGTGGTCTTCGTCCCAGTGATTGGCCGGGTTGATCAGCGTGACCGCGGGCTCGTAGCCGTCTTCCGCCTGCCCCGACACATAGCCGACCGGCTTGTGCAGAAGAATCGTGACGAGTTGCGATTGCGCGGAGCGCGCCACGGGCAGGATCTCGATGTTCTGCGTCGGACGGATGCGCGTGCCGAGCGTGTCGATCACCTCACCGTCGACGAGCACCCAGCCTTTTTCGATCCATTCGTCGGCTTCGCGGCGCGAGCACAGGCCGAGTTCGGACATGACCTTCGACAGACGCACGAGGCCGTCGTGGTGATCGCGATGCTTCGGCGCCGATTCGGCGGCGGGCGCTGACGGTTTGGCCGCAGGTTTGCGTGCTTCGGTACGTTCGTCGCGCTTCGCGAACGGCCGATCGCTCTCGTCACGGCGCGGGGGGCGCGTTGCAGAGGCGCGATCCTGACGGAATCCGCGATCTTCGCGTGAATCGTCTCCACGCGGTTTGAACGAACGACGGTCATCGCCACCCGATGCGCGTTCACCGCGCGGAGACGGACGGTCTTCGAACGACTTGCGCGGACCGCGCTCGCCGAACGCGGGACGCGAATCATCGCCACGCGGTTTGAACGAGCGACGC
>NZ_FCOX02000019.1 GCF_900044055.2 Caballeronia calidae
TTCGCCTTGGCCAGCAGCGCATCGATCTGTTCTTTGAGTTCCAGCTCGGCTTTCTTCATCCGCTCGTAACTCATCGCCTTATGACGCGACGCATTGGCCTTGATCTTCGTGCCGTCAACGGCAATCGTCCCGAGCTTGACCAGTCCGCATTCCTTCGCCAGCTTCACCACTTGCACAAACAGCTCCGACAGTTCCTTCAAGTGAAAGGCGCGAAAGTCGCAAAGCGTGCGATGCGCCGGATAGTTGCCCGCGGCGAGGACCCGGAACGCGATATCTTCATGCAGCTTCCTGGCCAGCTTGCGCGACGAAAACACCCCGGTCGCATAGCCGTAGACGAGCACCTTCACCATCATCGCCGGATGAAAGGGTTGATTGCGCGGGCCGCCGCCCGCATACCGCGCATGGAAGCTTGACAGGTCGAGCGAATCCACCGTGTCGCTGATGTAATAAGCCAGGTGCCCTTCCGGCAGCCAGTCTTGCAGCGCGTGGGGCAGCAACATCTGCTGCTGCGGCTCGTATGGGAGATAACTTGTTGGCATCTGCTAACAACGTCTTCTCCGCTCGGCCGGATGACATCAGATTTCTGCCGCGCACGCTCCTAGGTCGAACGGTGGCAGCGAGACGCTTTCGAATTCGCGCAATGCCGCGATGTCGAGGCGCAGCGGCCGCTCCACCTGCCCGCCGATGGTCAGAAGCGGTTCAGTCGAAACATTCGCCGTGGACTCGTCCATTTGCAGCCTCGCGCTCACTGTGCGATCGGATCAACCGATCCGAACTATACGCGAGGATATAACGGAACCACGGCGCGTGAAACGAGTCGCCGCAATATGGCGTTCATGTCGGGTCCGACATAACGCGCGCCTGCCGGGCGGCAACCGGCCCGCTCAGCCGAGCGCAATTGGCACGCTCGATGGCTTCACGGTGCTCGCCCGGAGCGTCACATGTCGTGTTCATCCGCCTGCGCATCCCGGCCTGGAATCCTCAACTGCCGCAGCTTGTGATACAGCGTTTTGCGCGGCATGCCCAGTTCCTCGCTCGCCGCGCCGACGTTGCCGTTGTGACGCCGCATCATCTCCTCGATCAGCACGCGCTCGATATACGCAAGCTGCTCGTTCAGCGAGCCGCCGCGCGGCCGGTCGCCGGACGGAATAAGCTCGTCGCCCGCGAGGCCTAGCACGAAGCGATCCGCCACGTTCTGCAACTCGCGCACATTGCCCGGCCATTGATGCGCCGTCAGTTCCGAGAACTGGGCGGCGGTGATAGTGGGTGCGTCCGTACCGAAGCGCTGCGCCGCGGCGAGCACGAAATGCTCGAACAGCAGCGGCACATCCTCGCGGCGTTCGCGCAGCGGCGGCAGGTCGATCAACGCGACATTGAGCCGATAGAGCAGGTCGGCGCGAAAGCGGCCCTCGTTCGCGAGTAATGCGAGGTCGCCCTTCGACGCCGCGACCACGCGACAATCCACCGCGACCGATTCGTTGGAACCGAGGCGTTCCACGCGGCGCTCCTGCAGCACGCGCAGCAGCTTGATCTGCAATGCGATCGGCATGGTTTCGATTTCATCGAGAAAGAGCGTGCCGCCGTCCGCCCACTCGATCTTCCCGATGCGATTCTTCGTCGCCCCGGTGAACGCGCCCGCCTCGTGCCCGAAGAGCTCGCTCTCGAAAAGCTGCTCGGGCAAGCCGCCGCAATTGAGCGCGACGAAGTGATGCTCGCGCCGCCTGCCATGGTCATGCAGCGCCCGCGCGATCAGTTCCTTGCCGGTGCCCGTCTCGCCCGTGATGAGCACGGAGACCGACGTATCCGCGAGCCGCAGAATCTTCTTTCGCACATCGGCGATGGCTGGTGACTTGCCCAGGATGAGCGCCTCGATGCCGCGCCAGTTGTGCAGGGCGGCGCGCAGGCCTTCGACCTCGAGCGTGAGCCGGCGCTTCTCGACCGCCCGCGCGACGCGTCCCGCGATATGCTCGGACGAGAACGGCTTCTCGATGAAATCGTAGGCGCCCACGCGCATCGCGCCGACGGCCGTCGATATGTCGGCATGGCCGCTGATGAGGACCACGGGAATCTGCGCATCGATGGCGAGCACGCGTTCGAGCAGTTGCATGCCGTCCATGCCCGGCATGCGCAGGTCCGAGACGAACACCACCGGCGCGCCGGGCACGGCCGCGGCGAGCGCGCTTGCCGCCGATGCGTGCGATTCCACCGCGAAGCCCGCAAGCGCGACCGCCTGCTCGACGCCGAGGCGCACGTCCTCGTCGTCCTCGACGATCACCACGCGGATCTCGTCACGGGCCTGCTGGTTCGACTTCTTGTTCACTGTCCGTTCTCCCGCCGTTTGCCGCTACGAATTCGATCGTGAATTGTGCGCCCCCGCCTTCGGGATTGACAGCCGATATCCTCGCGCCGAATCCCTCGACGATGCGCGAGGTGATCGCCAGTCCGAGGCCGAGTCCGTGCCCGCGCGGCTTGGTCGTCACGAATGGCTCGAAGAGATGCGCGAGCACTTGCGGATCGATGCCCGGACCGTTATCGGCGATGAAGAACAGCACGCGGGACGGATCGTCGGACCGGTCGGCGCCGATGCGGATGCGGCGCTCGTCGCGTCCGGCGAGCGCATCGAGCGAATTGCCGAGCAGGTTGACGATTACCTGTTGCAGCCGTCCCGGCTCGGCTTCCACGACCGCGTCCGGCGGAATGGCGACATCGACATGCACGCCTTCGTCGCGGATGCGCGCCTCGTGGATGAGCCGCGCGTGCGCGACCGCGTCCGCGAGCGCGACGGGCACCGTGCGTCCGTCGGGCTTCCTCGCGAACGCCTTCAGCTCGGCGGTGAGATTCGCCATGCCGTCGACGAGCTTGCCGACTCTCGCCAGATTGGCGATGGCCTGCGCGGGCTGGTCGCGCTCGAAGAACGTGCGCGCGTTGTCGCACAGCGTGCGGATGGCGACGAGCGGTTGATTGATCTCGTGCGTGAGGCCGGCCGCCATCTGCCCGAGCACGGCGAGCTTGCCGGCGTGCACGAGCTCCTGTTGCGAATCGCGCAGCTTTTGCTCCGTCAGCACGCGCTCGTCGATCTCCTGCTGCATGCGCTCGTTGGCGAGCACGAGCGCGGCCGTGCGCTGCTGCACGGTCGCTTCGAGACGCTCGTTCGCGCGTTGGAGCGCGTCCTGCGCCGCGAGCCGCTCCGCGATCACGCGGCGCTTCTGCATGGCGTAGAGCGCGTACAGGACCGCGATCAGGAACGCGCCCGTCACGAACGCGAACGCGAGTTGCTGCTGACGCCGCGCCGCCGAAAGATCGAGGGCCACCATGATCGCGTCGCCTGCTTGCGGCGCGCTGCGCGACATCACGAGATAGCGCCGCTCGCGCCCCGGATGCGACCAGTCGGGCAGGCGCGCGAACCACGCGCCGTTGCGCCAGTCGTCGAGTCTCGCGTAGCCGAGGTTCTCGACCTTGTGGCCCGCATACTGACGCGATGCCTGGATCTGCTGCTGCTTCTGCGCGGCGATGGGCGCAAGCGCGGTGAACTTCCACGCGGGCACGGTCGAGATCACGACGACGCCGTTGCCATCGACGACCATTGCGGCTTCGTTCGGCACGCGCCACGCGGATTCGAGCGGATCGACGCTGATCTTGACGGCCGTCGCGCCGAGCACCTTTTGCGCGCCGCGCACCGCGCTCGCGAAGTACAGGCCCGGCTGGCCCGTGTTCGTGCCGATGCCGAAAAAGCGGCCGCTGCCGCTCGAAAGGGAATCGGCGAAGTACGGACGGTACGCGACGTTCGTGCCGACGAAGCTCACCGGCTGATTCCAGTTGCTTGCCGCGATGACGTCGCCATTCAGATCGATGACGTCGACAGCGACGCTGCCCGCGTCACCGTTGACCGCTTCCAGATACTCGTTGACGCCGGGAAGCAGGGCGCGCCGCGCGTCGGGCGGCGCTTCGAGCAGCGCCTTGATGCTGTCCTGACGCGCTGCGATCGCGGGCAGGATTTCATAGCGGCCCAGTTCGCTCCTGAGGCTCGCGGCGTACAGATCCAGCCGGTGCGCGCCCGCTTCGGTCAGTGCGTCCAGCCCGCGATGCCACGCCACTTCGACCGCGGCCGCCGCCACGGCGACATAGAGCGCCACGCCTGCCAACACCGCCCACAGCGGGACGCCCAGCATCGTCATCGTCTGTCATCCGAAGTGCGCCAGCACCAGCAAGGTGAGCGTGACCACGATCGCACCGCCGATGCGCGTCGCGATCTGCGCGAACGGCATCAGCGTCATGCGGTTCGCGGCGGTCAGGATCGCCACGTCGCCCGTGCCGCCCTGGCCGCTGTGGCACGCGTTCACGATCGCGGTGTCGATAGGGTACATCTTCAGCAGGCGTCCCACCACGAAGCCCGTGCCCATCAGGGTGGCCACCGTCACGACGATCGTCACGATGTTCGCCACCGTGAACGCCGCCATCAGCTTGTCCCACGGCGTCATCGCCACGCCGATCGCGAACAGCAGCGGATACGTCACCGCCGTCGAGAAGAACTTGTACACGACGAACGCGCCTTCCTGAAGCTGCGGCGACACCGCGCGCGCGAGCTTCACCAGCACCGCGAGAAACAGCATCGCGACCGGCGCCGGCAGGCCGAAGAGGTTCCGGCACATCAGGCCGAGCAGATACAGCGTGATCGCCGTGATGCCGGCCGCCGCGATATGCGTCACGTCGATATGCCCGCGAATCTCTTCCTGCACCGGGTCCATCTCGTCCTGCTCGCCGACTTGCAGGCGGCCCTGGCCCGTCAGATGCGGATAGCGGCGGCCCACCAGGTCGAGCACGCCCGACAGCAGGATCGCCGTGAGGCTGCCGAGCATGACCGGCGGCAACACCTGTGCGAAGAGTTCGCCCTGCGGCAAATGCATGATCTCCGAGTAGCCGATCGACAGCGGAATCGCGCCTTCGCCTACGCCGCCCGCCATGATCGGCACGACGATATAGAGCAGCGTATGACGCGCGCCGAGCCCGAACGCCATGCCGACCAGCGTGCCGACGATCGCCGCCGCGACTGAGCCGACCGCGAGCGGGATGAAGATCTTGATGAAGCCCTGGATCAGCACGCGCCGGTCCATGCTCAGGATGCTGCCGACGATGATCGACGCGATGAACAGATACAGGAAGTTGGTCTGCTTCGTGAACTCCGTCGTGAGATGCAGGATCGGCTTCGGCAGCAGATGGTAGTAGGTGAGCGCGGACGGAATGAAGGTCGCGAAGATCGCCGCCGCGCCGATGTTGCGCACGAGCGGCATGCGCTTGCCGATTTCCGCGCACGTGAAGCCGAAGAAGGCGAGCACGGCGATCGCCATCGAGATTTCTCCCGGCACCTTGCCCGTCACCGCGAAGCCGCTGATCAGAACGAGCAGCAGCACGTACACCGGCAGCGGAATGATGCCGATGCGGGTTTCCATCAGCTTCCACCAGCCCTCGGGCCAGAAACGCTCCTTCGGGATCGATGCCTGTTGCGCATCGTCATGCTGCGCGGTATGGGATGTGATGTGCACGAATGTCTCCTTGCTTCGGCGGGCGTGGTCGCCGGAATGGCGGCGACAGCCTCCCGCGCGGCGCCTTCGAAGGCGCGCGATGGTGATCGGGAAAAACAGGTCAGGGAAAAGCGGGGCCGGCTATCGGAATGCCGGTGGTCGGTTGGGCAAGGGCAGGGTCAAGGTGTCGTCTCCGTACGTGGCTGGCTCTGTGCCGGCTGGCTGGCCTCGAACCGCGAAACGCTTTCGCGGCGGGTCTATGCGCAATAACAAGGCAAGGCCCATGCCAAGCGAGACGTGCGCGCTAATATGCGTAAGTCTTTGATTTAGAGGGAAATTGTTTGGGACCGGACACAGGCCCGATCCGCGCCGTTCTGAAATCTCAGAATTCGTCGATTTGGATGGCCGAGCGCTCAGCCTGTCGCGCGATGCGCGCGACGGCAGAAGCGAAGATCAGCGACCAAGCCCGCTTGCCGCGATCTGCTGCTCCACGTATTGCGCGAAAAGCGCGTGCATGCGTGTCGTCGGGTGCAGTTCGTCGGCGAACATATAGGTCTGGTCGGCGTTCTGCGAAACGTAGGTGGGCGGCGAGCAGAGCAGGGCCGTGTCGCGCGGCGTCTTTTGCGGGTCGCAGGCCTGCGCCGTATTGGACACGGTGAACCCATTGGCCCGGAAGTTCCCGATGGTCTGCGTCGTCCACGTGTAGGAGTCGATCAGGATGACCTTGCCTTGCACGCCGTTGGCCTGCAACGCGGAAGTCAGGGTCGCATTGAAGAGCTGCGATAGCTGGGTGAAGTTCGCACCGCCGTCGGACGATTTGATGCCATCGGGTGCGAGTCCGATATTCGGCACGTTGACCAAAACGACGTGCGTGGCCCCGTGCTGCACGATCTGGCCGACGAGTTGCGCGAGCGTCGTGGCCGCATTCTGGACCGTCGTGTTGGCGGCGGGCGGGCTGCCTGCGCGCCGCACGTCGTTCGAGCCGGCCCAGACGAGCACCAGCTGGCCTGAATTGAAACTGCCGTGCGCGGACAGATAGCTCGAAATCTGCACGTTGACCGGCATCTCGACGTCGCCGATCACATCGGTCAGAAATTGCGCCTGATCGGCCGGCGTGGCGACGGTGGAACCGCCCTGCGCATAGCCCAATCCGCTCTGCGGCTTCAACTCGTGCCCGAGGTCGATGGTGTAAGCCGCCGTGAGCGTGTCGCCGTAATACTGCGCGACGTCCTGCGTCCATACCTGGCCGGGATTCGTCGTGAAGCGCCCGCCGCCGACCGTGTTCGCGACTGGCGCATAGGTGCCGACGTCCGACAGGCTATCCCCGAACGACACGACCTGCAGATGGATGCCGCCCGCCGGCGTGGACGCGCTGCTCCCGCCCGCGTTTCCGCCCGAGTCGCTTCCGCCGCCGCACGCGGTAAGCAGTGCAATCAGCGAGGCAGAAATTGCGCGGCGGATGCCGGATGTGATCCCGATATGGCGCATGGCTCCTCCGTTCCATCGCTTGCCAGGACGGCTTCGTGCCTGGCGAAGGTCGTTCGCCAGGCGAGGATGAAGTCGCCACGTCGCCTATCGGTCAAGCAAGAAAGATGCGCTGATGCGCTCGCCGGTTCGCGATGGCCGGGCTCAACCCGGCCGCGCCTGCTGGCATTCCGCCTGATACCAGCGATCGACCTGACGCTGCGCCGCCTGCAGGTCGTCCGGATAGTACGGATCGTAAAACTTCGACGGATCGTAGCCCGCGGCCTTGAGCGCCGCGAGCTCGCTCAGATTGCGCTCGCGCGTGGGGGGTGCGTTGTTCCTGAGCGCGGTGAGATCGCGGCATTGCGTCGGGCTGAGATGCGTCGCGCCTTGCGGCACGCTGCCCGCCGCACAGCCGGCGAGAGAGAAGGCCGACGCACAGATCATCGGCCAGATCTTCGGCGAGTTCTTCATGTCGGGTCTTCCTCTCGGACATTTTGCGCGAGCCGCTTCGACGACGAGCATTCTTGCATGACCGTGGTGTCGCCGCTTATCCGGAACGCAAATGAAGCGGGTTGGCTAAAGTCTGGCGATCACCCGGCCGATATACGGCGAACCATGCTCGAAAATTCATCCAAAGTGTCGACCTCCACGGTGCACTGGTTCAACAAGGCGCGTTTGCGTGCGTATTGCGGGACGATCCTGCTGGCGTCGCTGATCTACGGACTGCGCTGCGCCTGGCATAGCTGGACGCTGTATGGCCAGCCGAACGGGATGGACTTCACGACGTTCTGGGCGGCGTCGCGCCTATGGCTCGACGGCACGCCGCTCGAAGCCTACTCGTTCCCGGCGCTGGTCCATGCCGCGCGGCACATCTCACCGAACCTGCCGGCGCCCGGCCCGTTCTTCTACCCGCCGAACTTCCTTCTGCTGCTGCGGCCGTTCGCGCTGTTGCCCGCGCCGGTCGCCTACGTGATCTTCGCTGTCTCCACGGCCGCCGTTTTCGTCGTGCTGTTGCGCAAGGTATTGCCGATGCGCGGCGCCTTGCTGCCCATTCTCGCGTTTCCGGGTATCTGGCTGACCATGACGCAAGGGCAGAATTCGTGCATCACCGCCGCGCTCGCGCTCGGCGCCCTGCTGCTGTTGAACAGGCGGCCGATTCTCGCCGGTATATGCATCGGCATGTTGTCGATCAAGCCGCATCTGGCGATCCTGTTTCCGCTCGTGCTCGCATGCGCGGGAATGTGGACCGCCTTCATCGCCGCCGGCGTCACCGCGCTGCTGCTGACGGGAATATCGATCGCCGTCTTCGGCCTGGCCGTGATTCCGGTATTCCTGCATGGCGTGAGCCTCGCCAACAGCGCCATCGCGATCGGCGCGCTGCCGTGGTGGCAGACGGCGAGCCTGTTCGCGACCCTGCGCGTCATTCATGTGCCGATCGCGCCCGCCTACGTGGCGCAGGCGTGCCAGGCGATCGTCGCCGCGGGCGCGGTTCTCTGGGTATGGCGGCAGTCGGACGATCTGGCCGTGCGCGCGACGGCGCTCGTCGCCGGAACCTGCATGATCAGTCCGTATCTCTTCAACTACGATGCCACGTGGCTCGGCGTGCCCATTGCGCTGCTCGCCGCGAAAGCGCTGCGGGACGGATGGCTGCCCTGGGAACGCGAAATCCTGGGCGTGGCGTGGCTGTATCCGGGATTGGGCGATCTGTGCGGGCTGTTTCTGAATGCGGGGATCGGCCCGGTCGTGTTCGCTTCGCTGTTGTTCGTGGCGGTGCGTCGCGCACGGATGGAAAAGCAGCGTGGCCGTGACAGTTCAGCGGATTCTTCCGGCGACGGGGCGGGCGTGCGTCTGCCGGATGCCGCGCGCCCATCCGGAAAAATCGAGCCGAGCGCCGCGTGAATCGACCGATCGACACAACCTCGGGGTTTTCCATGACCCGCCCGGTTGTCGATTCCGGCTTCGATGTATCGTCGTGGAAGTGTGTCCAATTCATCCCGTGAAAGGTGAGCACACCATGACTACCGGCACCGTCCGTCTCCACCGCGTCTTGCGCGCAACGCCCGAACGCGTCTACCGCGCCTTCCTCGAACCCGATGCCATCGTGAAGTGGCTTGCGCCCTACGGCTGCACCTGCCAGGTCCATCAGCTGGACGCACGCACGGGCGGCACGCACAGGATGTCCTTTCGCAATTTCGGCACCGGCAACGGCCATTCGTTCGGCGGCGAGTACATCGAACTGGTGCCGTACGAGAAGATCCGCTATACGGACCGCTTCGACGATCCGAACCTGCCCGGCGAGATGCATATCACGGTTTCATTGCGACAGGTGTCGTGTGGCACCGAGCTCAGCATCGTGCAGGAAGGCGTGCCCGAGGCGATTCCCGTCGAATTGTGCTATCTCGGCTGGCAGGAGGCGCTGGTTCAACTGGAAAGACTGGTCGAACCCGAGATTCCCGACTGACGACACGCCTGCAAGCCGCGCCGGGTTGGGCGCGCGATGATCGCGAGCCCAACCGCCGGGCACTCACGCAGCGGCCTTCAGACTGCCGTGCGGATCGATGACGAATTTCTTCGGCACGCCGGAATCGAATTCGGCGTAACCGCCGGGCGCCTGATCAAGCTCGATGACCGTCACGTTGACGACCTCGGCGATATTCAACCGGTCCCAGAGAATCGCCTGCATCAGATTGCGGTTGTACTTCATCACCGGCGTCTGGCCGGTGAAGAAGGAATGTGACTACGCCCAGCCGAGCCCGAAGCGCACCGAAAGACTGCCGTGCTTCGCGGCGGTATCGGTGGCGCCGGGGTCATCGGTCACATAGAGGCCCGGAATGCCGATCTTCCCGGCGGCGCGCGTGATTTCCATCAGCGAGTTCAGCACCGTGGCCGGCGCTTCGACCTGAGAGCCCGAGTGACCGTGTCCGCGCGCTTCGAAGCCGACGCAGTCGATCGCGCAATCGACTTCCGGTTCGCCGGATCGACCAGTTCGGGAAACGCGATGCTCCGCACTTCAACTTTCCCCGGCCCCACATAAACGACTCCACGATTTCCTGACATGACGTCTCCTGATGTGATGGGGTTATCGACAACGCGCTTTTGCGACGCAAGTCACAGCCAGTCGGTCTCGAAGCTGCATGTCGTGAGCGGAACGCAGCCGTGCTCCGTGAGCACGACCTGCTGCTCGAGCTTGACGCCCTCGTTGCCGCCATCCGCGCCGATATAGCTTTCGACGCACACGGTCATGCCGACTTCGAAGCGGCCGTCGTAGCCCGCGCTGTCCCAGTCGACGCTATGCGCGATCGACGGATACTCGTCCACCATGCCGATGCCGTGTGCAAGGCAGCAGTAGCGGTTCTTGACGAACGGCTCCGGAATCTTCCATGCCTTTTCCGAGAACTCCCTAAAGGTCATGCCGGGCCGCAGAAGATCCATGTTGAAGTGGACCTGCGCATAGGCGTACTCGTACAACTTGCGCTGCTCATCCGATGGACGGCCGTCGCCGACGAGCCACGTGCGCGAGATATCGGAGCAGTAGCCGTTCGGCCCCACCATGTCCGTGTCGAACGCGAGCAGGTCGCCATCCTGCAGGACACGCGAAGAACACTCGTGCATCCAGGGATTGGTGCGGTCGCCCGATGCGAGCAGCCGGGTCTCGATCCACTCGCCGCCGTGCCGGATATTCTCGAAATGCAGATGGGCCCAGATATCGTTCTCGGTCAGCCCCGCGCGCAGTTCGCGCCGCATGCGCTCGATGCCCTTCTCGGCGGTGCGCAAGGATTCGCCGATCAAAACCAGCTCGCCGGACGACTTGATGAGCCGGGCCGTCTCCATCAACGCCTGGCCGTCGAGCAGCGTGATGCCGTGCTTTTCCAGATAAGCGGCGCCGAACGGGTCCAGCCGATCGACGGCCAGCACGCGGTCGCCGGGCGCATGCTGGCGGAACACGTCGACGATCTCGGCGCCCCAGGTCTCGGCACGGCGCTCGGCTTCATGGCCCGCATTGAAGAAGGTCCAGCTGATGGCGCCGCGCAGTTCGACATCGAGGTTGAGCCCGTCCCACACATGCTCGCTGCTGTGAAATTCCCACGCGACGATGCGGCCATCGGCGAAAACCATCACATAGCGCGCGGGATTGCGGCCCGCCCAGACCTGCATGTTCGACGTGTCGGTCGCGTATCGGATGTTCACCGGGTCATACAGAAGAATCGCCGGGACCTTGTGCTTGAGGAGTTGCTCCTGCACCCGTGCAAGCCGATACGATCTCACGTCCCGCAACATCACTTCTCTGCCGCCGGGTTCGACTGCGCTGCCTGCGTCAACGGCTGGTTCGCCTGCCATACTCGTGCTCCTGGAAATAGTTTTAATGTGCGATTGCAGGGCGTGAATGCTGCCTCTCAGGTTCGGCTGCCTTCGCTGTGCGACGAGTATTCGTTCGCGATAAAGCACCGTCAATGCGCTTTATTTTCCGGGCCGCATTACTTTAGGTTATGCATCAGAGGCGGAGCCAGTCGGAGAGGCGCGAACCGAAAAAACCACGCCATGATCACCTACATCGTTCCGCTCACGCCGGAAAAGACTTTGGTGCGCACGAAGTGGCTCGTGCATGCCGACGCGGTTGAAGGCGTGGATTACGACATCACGAAGTTGACCGAGGTATGGGTCGCGACGAACGCGCAGGATGCGAGTCTCGTCGCGATCGATCACCGTGGCGCGCAGGACCCCGGCTATGTGCCCGGACCGTACTCGCCTTTCACGGAAACGTATGTCGATCGGTTCGTCGACTGGTACGCGTCACGCCACATGGCGCACGGCATCTGACGCTTCGGCCCCATACGCGAACGGGCCCATGACGGGCCCGTTTTTCCTGATACGCGATGCAGGATCACAACTGCTGTGAAACACCCAGAGGCGGAGCGACGGTGTCGATGACCGGCGTGCTCTCGGGATGCAGTTCGCGGATGAACGCCTCGGACAGCGCGATCACTCTCGCGAATGCGCGCGGATCGTAGAGCGCGTGATCGACATCCTTGCACACCGCGGTCTTCACGCGCGGGGCACGCGACAGCTTCTTGCCGTGCCTGCCGAAGTGTGCATTGAGCTGATCGAGACCATCGTCGCCCGCGCCGTACAGCAGCAGCGTTTGCACGCCTTTGCGTTCGAGCGTCTGAATGACGCCGTGCGGATGCGTGATCGACGCTTCGCCGGTGCCGCCAACCGCTTTCTTGCGATTCACGCCGAGCAACTGCGATTGCAGGCGCGCCGCGGCATTCGATGCGAAAGCCTTGGCGATCGGCCTGAGCCCGCGCTTGCCGCTCAGAACCAGCCACCACTTCGAAGGCTTCAGAATGGCCGGACCGAGACGCGCCATCGAATTGCGCTTTTCGTTCCTGAGCTCTTGCAGCGTCATTCTTTCGGGAATGTAGAAGCGCTGAAGATTGACCGCGATGACAGCCGCGATCGACGGCTCGATGAGCGATGCGCGCAACGCGCTATACGCACCCGAGCAGATGCCGAACGTGAGGACCGTATCGTAGCCCTTGCGCTTGAGCCATGCAGCCGCGGTCGCCACGTCCTCGACGATGGACTGCGCGTGAATCGGCGCCGCCGTCTCCGGTGTTTCATCGGTCGAGCGCGGCGGGCTGTCACCGATGCCGCGCGCATCGATGCGCAAAGATGCGATCCCGCGTCGCGCCATCTCCCGCGCGATGCGAACGGACAGGCGGCTGTCGCCGTGATGCACGCTGCCCGCAGTATTGGTGATGACGATGGCCGGCCCGCCCACGAGCCTGTCGCGCGGCTCGCACAGGATGCCGAAGAGTCCCGCTGCACCGAATACCACCGGACGCTCGATCGCTTCCGGCATCTCGATGATCGCATCGCGGTTCGTGCCCGGCCGCGTCGGCTTTCTCGTGCGGACTTTCATCGGATCGACGGAGCTGCCTTCCATCATGCCCTGTGCGATCCATTGCGCCGTTCGCGTGAGGGTCTTCTCCGGCAGGATGGACGACGCGGTCTCCTGCATGAATTCGAAGTAGTCGTCGAAGCCCTCGGTGTGGACCTCGACGCCTCGATCGCGCAGCGGACCGTATAGCGCCTGACTGGCTCCGGGCAGCACATCGACGACGAATACGCGCTTCGGAATCGCGCTCTGACGGCTCATGGCCTTTGCGAGATCGAGCTCGCTCAACCGGCTGCGAAACGCATCGCTATAGATTTGCCCGAGCACGCTGACGGGCGAATCGATCTGCCCGGCCCGCACGGGCACGGGAAGATTCTCGACCCAGGCCTTGTGCAATGCCGTCAGCTCGCGAAGATAACGGCGGCCGTTCATCACGGGCGCAAGCAACGCCAGCGAATCCACCAGCGGATGATGCGACGCGAGCGCCGCCAGCGTCCCGCCGAGACGCAAACCGCATAACGTTACCTTCGTTACGCCCGTCTCGTTGCGCAGGCAATCAACAGCCGCACCGATATCCGCGACGAAGCCATCGAGCTGATCGCCTTCATGATCGAGGCCGACCGAATCGCCCGTGGCGAGATAATCGAAGCGCAAGACCGGAATATCCATGCGAGCCAGATCTTCGGCCAGATGACGCATGGCTTTATGACCCCACGACTCTTCATGTCCAAAAGGCTTGCATAGCACGACGCCGTGCTTTCCATGGCCGGCATGAAGCCAGCCGAAACGGCCTCCGAAAACAATCGGCGTCATGAGTTGCCTCCCCGCTCCAAATGACCGATGTACGCTTCTGCGGTCAAAGACGCGTGAGGGGCAACGTTCTTTCCCTCAGAGCCGCTATATGTATTTGTCTTTTCGCGCATGTTTTTTCGCGTTGTCTTGCACGTGTGCAGCGATTAAACCTCCTATCGATTTTCCCTTTCGGTGCGTTGTCCAACATTTTCAGAGGCGGTTGTCCAGCCGGGTAACAGTTACGCGATCGCACGCTTTTCAAGGCAAATTCTTCACGCGTAAAGACAGATCGCACGTTCGATGAGTCCCTGATCCTCAAAAGCAATGGGGTCGGCGAATCGAGAATGATTCCAGCAAAAGTTATGTCTGCTTTCCCTCATAGCGCTTAAGTATTTGCTCCTGAACTGCAAGACAATTCGCTAACATTACATTTGTAAGGAACGATTTCGCCATGGACGTGTCTTGTCAATGACACAACCAGACGAGCGAGTAGCGCGAATGAACGCGCGGCACAAGGCAACCGAGTCCGTTCCAGACGGAGCCAAATCAACGGATAAAACGAATGGGCATATTGCTTAATCGTTTTATGACCGATCATCAGCAACGTTGAGGGAACCTACATGACATCTTCCGTTTTCGAGTCTGTCCGGCTAGACGAAGTCCTGCTGGAGCCATCTCCGATCGATCCGTCATGGATCCTCGAAGGCAATCCGGTGGCGCGGTGCGGTCAGTGGTCGAAAAGTCCCGACACGACGACGACATCGTGGGTCTGGGATTGCACGGCCGGACGTTTCAACTGGTATTTCGAGGAGGACGAGACGATCTACGTGATCGAAGGCGAGGTCATCATCACGGCGGAAGGCCAGGAGCCGCGCACGCTGCGCGCCGGTCATGCCGCGCTCTTCTATGCGGGCACGCGCTCCGAATGGCACGTTCCGCACTATGTGCGCAAGCACGCGATCCTGCGTCCGCACATCTCGAAACCGGTGCTGTTCGCGCTCAAGGTGAGCCGCAAACTCGGCCGCAAGCCGGCGGGTTATCTTGCGCGCACGTCGTCGCTCTGAAACAACGGGATATTCGTCTCTCTACAGGGACCGCGTTCAGGCGCGCACCGGTTTGAAAGCGAAGTCGGCGAAAAAATGATCGCCGGCTTCGCGAAGAAAGGCCGGAAGCGGGTCCGGCAATCCGTGCGCGCTTTCAATGCTTATTGCTGCAACCACGCCTGGACTTTTTCCGGATGTGCGTCGACGAACTTCTTCGCTGCGGCATTCCAGTCGTTCGTCGTGTTTCCGTCGAGTTCGATCGCTTCGACGTCGGCCAGCGTCAACTTGAAGTGGCGAACGAAGACGTCGGCACGCGGGAATTTGGCTGCGAATTTCTTCGACGCGAATCCGTGGATCTGTTCCTCACCGCCCAAGGTGCCCTTGGGATCTTTCAGATACCGCATCTTCCACCGCTGCCACAACCAATGCGGGCTCCATACGGTCGCCACGATCCAGGTCTTCGATTGATAGGCACGCGAAAGCGCGGCCAACATGCCGGCCTCGCTCGCCGCAATCAGGTTATAACCCGCAAGGTCATAGGCCTTGATGGTCTTCTCGGAGGCGACCATCTCGCCCGCGCCCGGATCGATACCTTGAATCTTGCTTTCCAGCTTGGTCTTGACATCGGGCTTGTTGAGATCGGCGAGTGAGGACAAGTCGCTTTCGGGCACGTAATCCGGAACCGCCCAGCCGATCTTCGCGCCGGAATAGATGACGCCCAGATCCTCCATCTCATTCTTGTAGCGGCTGTAGTAGGCTCCGTGCGTGACCGGAAGCCACGCTCCGAGCATGAGATCCAGGTCGCCCCGGGCGATGCCCTGATACTGAATGCCGATGTCCGTCGTCACCAGCGTGACCGGTTGCTGCAGCTTCGTTTCGAGAACGTATTTCGCGGTGTACACGACAGCTTGCGTATCGGCCCAGTTGGCCAGCGCGATCTTGATCGGCTCGGCGGCGGTGGCGCACATCGCGAACATGACTGTCGAGGCTGCAAGCGCGGCCTTCGTGACGAATCGTACGAGCGAGGTATTCTTCATATCGAGTTCCCTATGTCGTTTCGAGCGTCCAACAGGTGCACGCGATGCACCGAAGCCGTAGTATTCGGGCGCATAAAAGCGCCGTCAATGCCCTTTGCTCAGGTTTCGGCTCCGGTAGGTGTTATCCCGCGTGGGCTGCGCGCCGCGCCATCGCGAGGAAAGCACCCAGTCCCACCATGACGCCGCCTGAAATCCGGTTCAGCAGCCGGCCTTTCAGCACGCCGGATCGAAGCAGGCGAGCCGCGGCGAGCACCGCGATGACGTCGACGAGCGTGTTCAGCACGACGCAGACACTTCCCATCAACGCCAGTTGCGGCGCCAGCGCTTGCGCCGGGTCGGCGAACTGCGGCAGAAAAGCGAGAAAGAAGAGGGCCGTCTTCACGTTGAACGCTTCGACCATGATGCCCTCGCGCAGCGCACGGCGAACACCCTGCGATTCGATTCGCTGGGCGTCATGCGGCTGATCCGCGCGCAACAGCAAGCGTATTCCCAGATAGACGAGATACGCGGCCCCGATGTACTTGAGCATGCCGAAGAGCATCGCGGACTTCGCGATCAAAAGGGATAGCCCGAGCACCGCGGCGAGTACGTGGAGCAGTCCGCCGATCGCGGTGCCGATGCACGAAGCCAGCCCTTCGGACCGTCCTGCCGCAGCCGTGCGCGCGACGACGTAAGCGATGCCCGGCCCGGGCGTCATGGCAAGAACGATGGCGGCGATCAGAAACGCAACGAACGACATGTGAGGCTCCCTGTGTCCGAACTCACGCATCGGCGCGCATCGATTGCGCGAGTTCGTGATGTCCGCGCGACGCGAGCGCGTCGGCGGCGCCGTTGCGATCTCGCGCCTCCTTGTTCTGACTGAGTTTCGATTTGCCCACCAGCGATGTGACCGCGATCTCGATGCCCACGATCGAGCGCAGCATGCCATCGATGAATTCGGGCGGGGCGTCGCCCATCTTCCACGGCGCGGGCTCGTTCGCTTCATGCCGGCGCGTCAGTCGCGCGACCAAGCCGCGCACGAAGCGCTCGTCGTCGCGAATGGTGAGCGTGCCGTGCGCGTGCACGACTTCGTAATTCCACGTGGGCACTTGTCTGTGCGCCTCGTGTTTGCTCGGATACCAGTTCGGCGAGATGTACGCTTCCGCGCCGCGAAAGACGACCATCACGGGCGAGCCTGACGGACAGCGGCGCCACAGATCATTGGCGCGCGCCACGTGTGCGGTGAGCACGCCATGCGTGCCCTGGTCCGGATCGAACTCGAACGGGATGTGATCGGCGTCGAACCCCGCGCTGTCATGCGTGACGAGCATGCCCAGCGGATGCGCGCGGATGATCCGAAGCAATTCATCGGGACGTGTCTGTGCGAAGTGCGGAGGGATATACATCGTGGTCTCTCGAAAGCGAGTGCGAATGGTCCGTCACTGTCGCCTGAAACAGGCACAATGAGAAGATCCAGTTTTGATGACTTTCTATGGTCCAGTTTCGCAAGTCCAACGATGGCGCCGCCGGAACCGGGCGCCGCATCTACGATCTGCTGCGCGCGCAGATCGCCGATGGCACGCTGCCCGCCGGCGCCACCGTGCCATCGACGCGCGCCCTCGCGGCCGAGCTCGGCGTATCGCGGACCACGGTCACGTCGGCCTACGAGCAGCTCGCCGCGGAAGGATTCATCGTCACGTCGGCGGGCCGTGCCGCGCGCGTCGCGAGCCAGCCGGCGACACGCGCATCATCGGCGCGTTCGCCTCGCCGCGCCCGCAGCGCGCCGGTCTTGTCCGAGTACGGGCGTCGCGTGGAAAAGATTCGCGCGCCGACGCTGCCTTCCGCCGATCGACGCCGCATCGACTTCCTGTATGGCGCGCTCTCTGCGCGCGACTTCCCCACGCTGATCTGGCGACGCGCGTATCAGGCCGAACTGCTGCGCCAGCGGGGCGATCTCTACTATGTCGCGCCCGAAGGCGATGCGTCGTTGCGGCGCGCCCTTCAGACGTATCTGGGACGCGCGCGCGGTCTCGTCTGCGATGCGGAGCAGATCGTCGTGGTGAGCGGGACGCAGCAGGCCATCGATCTGTGCGCGCGCCTGTTGCTCGATCCCGGCGATGGCTTCGTCTTCGAGGACCCCGGCTATCTGATCGCGCGTCACTGCTTCGAGGCGTCGGGGGCGCGGCTCTTGCCCGCCACGGTCGATGAACATGGCATCGACACGAGCCGCCTTCCCGACGACGATCGCGCACGGCTCGCCTATGTCACGCCATCGCACCAGTTTCCGCTGGGCGGCGTCTTGCCCATCGGCCGGCGCTTCGAACTGCTGCAATGGGCGCAACGTCGGCGCGCGTGGATCATCGAGGACGATTACGACGGCGAGTTCCGTTATGGCCAGCGCCCGATCGACGCATTGCAGTCGATCGACGCCGGGGGCCGCGTGATCTATATCGGCACCTTTTCGAAGGCGTTGTCGCCGCATTTGCGGCTCGGCTATCTGGTGCTGCCACATGAACTCGTGCCGGTCTTCCGGCAGGCCAAGCGGCTCTGCGACCGGCACGCGCCCGTGCTCGAACAGCGTGTGCTGGCGTCGCTGATCGAAAGCGGCGCTTACGAGCGTCACGTGCGGCGCATGCGGCGCGAGTACGAGCGACGTCGAACGGCGCTGCTCGATGCCATCGCGCATCATTTGCCCGCCGGCTCTCACGTCACCGGATCGGCGGCGGGCTTGCATGTGCTGTTGTGGCTGCCCGCGTTGCGTGCGAAGGACGAGTCCGCTCTGGTGAGGACGGCCAGCGAGAGGGGTGTGGGAGTCTATCCGGTGTCGCCGCTGTTCGCGGGCGAAGCGGCTTCAGGGCGAAGCCGCGCGGCGGGTTTGATTCTGGGTTATGCGAGCCTGAGCGTCGAGCAGATAGGGCAGGGGATGCGCCTTCTCGCGGAGGTGATCGGGCAATTCAGCCCACGGTCGAGACGGGCCCGTTAGACGGGATTCCGCCCGACCGCATCGGTCCTTATGCCGCCAGCACGACTTTGGCGGCTTCCTCTTCCGCTTCCGCGATAACCGCCGCGTGCTCGCGAATGAGACGATAAACCGTCTCGCCCGGCACGGTCTCCGACTCCAGCAACTGATCGGCGATCGCGCGCAAGACCGGCTCGTTCGCCTGCAACAGCGCGAAGCATGCATCGCTCAGATCGTGCAGCAGCGCGTTCGCGTGCTCGATCGAGTTCTTCAACTGCAAGCCCGCGTATTGCTGCGGCAGCGCCGCGAGACTGAACAGGTTGCCGTCGGCGTTGAAGCCGAACTTCGACACCATGTCGAGGCTGATCCGCGATGCTTCCTGCAGATCCGATGCCGCGCCGCTCGATGCTTCGTCGAACATCAGGAGTTCGGCATTGCGTCCGCCGAGCAGAACCTGAATCTCGTTGCGCAGCTCCGTCTCGCGATACAGATGCTTGTCCTGCATCTTCGTGATGAGCGCGACACCGAGCGCGCCGCCGCGCGGCAGGATCGTGACCTCTTCGAGCACGCCCGTGCCGAGCAGCGCGGCGACGAGTCCGTGACCCGCTTCATGCACCGCGATGCGCGTGCGTTCGTCGTCGGAAAGGGCACGCTCCGCGCCGTTCACATCACCGATGCGCGCGATCTTGATCGCTTCCATGAAATGCGTTGCGCCGACTTCGCGATCGCCCGCCTTGCGCGCGACGAGGCCCGCCTGATTCACGATCATCGACAACGTGGCAGGCGACAGGCCCGTCGTCAGCCGCGCGAGCTGGTCGAAATCGATGTCGTCGGATTTCGTCTTCAGGTTGTCCGCGTAGAAGCGCAGGATTTCCGCGCGGTCTTCGACGCTCGGCAGGCGCACCTGCACCGTGCGATCGAAACGGCCGGGACGCCGCAGCGCTTCGTCGAGATTGTCCGGATGATTGGTCGCCGCGACGATGATCACGCCTTCGTTCGATGCGAAGCCGTCCATCTCCGCGAGCAGCTGATTGATGATGCGGTTGCTTTCCGCTTCGACCGGGCCGCCGCCCGTATCGGTGCGCTTGCCGAGGCCGTCCGCTTCGTCGATGAAGATCACGGTCGGCGCGTTCTTGCGCGCGAGCTCGAACAGATGCTTCACCTTCTGAATGCCGACGCCGTAGTACTTCGCGCTGAAGTAGCTGCCCGTGATCGCGATGAAGTTCGCGCCGCATTCCCCCGCGAGCGCCTGCGCGAGCCGCGTCTTGCCGACGCCCGGCCCGCCCGTCATCAGGATGCCGCACGGCGCGCGCACGCCCATGCCGGTAAATTGCGCAGGCTCGGTAAGAAACGCGCGCACATCGGTGAGCGCGGCTTTCGCTTCGCCCGCGCCGATGACGTCATCGAAACGCAGCGCCGGCGATGTGCTGAGCAATTGCGCGCCGCCGCGCATCTCGCGGCGCATGAACCACAGCAGACCGCCGATCATCAGCACCGGCAGCAGAAGACTCAGCACGTCGCGCGAACGATCGAACGTCTCGGTCCAGCGCGCCATCCCGACGCGCACGTTGGCGTCGGGCAGCCACACGAGCTGATAGGGCGCCGACGCGCCCGGCTTGAGATCGCCGAGCAGCAGCGCATTGGAGAAGGCGCCGTTATGGTCGGCGACATAGTACTTTTCGCCCTTCGACGTGGAGACGAGAATCGCGTCGGGGCTCACGCCGATCGTCGCGACGTTGCGCTCGCGAATGTCGGTCAGCATTTCCGATGCGTCTTTCTCGCGATGCGTCCACGCGGCCGCGTCATGGCGCATCTGGCTCGCAACGCCGGTCAGCGCGGCGGACCGCGACTGCGCGGCACGCTCATTGCTCCAGTGCAGAACGCCCACGCCCGTCACGAGCGCCGCAGCGATCACACCATACGCGATATATCGGCCAACGCGTGACCGCAGCGAATTCCTTACCGGTTTCATCAATTCTTTCCCATGGGGCCGCGAGGGCGGCGCCCTTCAATCTATCGTCGGATGAATGGCATCCGGACGTGTCTCTCGTGCCTCGGTGGTGGGATGCCCGCCGCGTATGTCTTGATGCTCAAGATGGCGAAGCGATCGACCTTGAACCGCAGATCGTCAACCATGCGAGCATGGCCCTTTTTAGGGGATTGCTCCGCTGGAATGGTGCCCGTATCGCATGACCATTCGATAACGCGGAACAGCGCGCGAACGAGCTTCACCGCGCCTTACAGTCACGTCCCTTTTTTATGATTAACGGCAGAGGACGAATCTTCTTGACGGCAGTGTAAAAGCGGATGATCCGCGCTCGCGGCGTGATTGCAGGTTTGATGGTGTACGCAGGACGAAGCAAGGATATCACGGCAGAATCCGATGCTCCATCCGGTAAGGAATACTGCTTGCTTATGCTAGGGAACTGTCCGCGCACATGGGGCGCGCGGCGGATCCGAAACCGGAGGGAGATACCATCATGTTGTATTACGCGTTGGTCTTTTTCATCATCGCGATCATCGCCGCGGCCCTCGGGTTCGGCGGCATCGCGGCAGGCGCGGCGGGCATCGCGAAGATTCTATTCTTCATATTCCTCGTCATATTCCTCGTGACGCTGGTCATGGGTCTCATGCGACGTTGACGGCCATCACGCGAAGGCGTCGTGCCGAGGCTGGTCGGCACGACGCCTTTTTTTCAACCGGCGATCCCGTCGCTCGCCTGATCGATCAATTTGAGCGAGCCCTCCGGATCGTTCATCTCACCGATTGCAAGCAATGCAAAGCGCGCGAGAAAGAGCGAAGCGTGCGCCTCGCCGAGTTGCGTCATCGTTTTGCACAGGCGCGTGTAGACGGCGTCGAGTTGTGCATCGGTCATGATCTTCTCCATCGTTCAGTCGTTTGATGCGGACAGTGCGCGCGCAAGCGCCGCTTCGATATCGCGCGGCTGCGCGTCGCGCCAGCGCCCGAGCACGTGGCCGTCAGGTCTGAGCAAATACACGGTGCCGGGCTTCGCGTCATAACGCTCGAAGATGCGTCCGGTGTGATCCCATGCATGCACGCCCGGCGTTTCCGGATGCAGATGCGCGCTCAACGGCACCGCCTTGAACGGCACGCCGCCGGTGCGCAGCGCGTTCGCGAGCGTCGCGAAAGCGGCGGGCACGATGCCGTCTTCGGTAAAGCAAAGCGCGGTGAAGATCGGGCCGGCGAGATCGGTCAGATGCGCTTCGCGCCCGTGTCCGCTTTCCGCGATCGTCACCGGATATTCCGCGAGCACCGCGCCCGGCACCGGGCCTGAAGCGAACGCATCGCGATCGATGACGTTCAACGGCGAGTTCGCATACGTGATCGCGGAGGTCTGCCGCGGATTGATCAGCGAGCGCACCTCGGGATGCGTCGCGGCGAGACTCAGCACGGCCGTGCGCATCAGTTCGAACGCGAACGAAGGCGGCGCCATGAACTCCGTGCTCTTCGTCCCGTAGCTCAGGTTCTCGTGCGTCGCGGCGACGCGCTCGTCGGAATAGCTGTCGAGCAGCGCATCGGATGCGAGACCCTTCACGACGAACGCGAGCTTCCACGCGATGTTGTCGGCGTCGTCGATACCCGAATTCGCGCCGCGCACGCCGAAGATCGGCACGAGATGCGCGGCGTCGCCGGCGAACATCACGCGTCGGTGCCGATAACGTTCGAGCGTCAGCGCATTGGCCTTGTAGATCGTGATCCAGATCGGCGACCATGCGCCCGTTTCGCCCATCATGTCGAGCAGGCTCTGCACGCGCGGCATCACGTTTTCGGGCTTCACGGCTTCGTCGGCGTCCTCGCCGTCGCGCAGCTGATAGTCGATGCGCCATACGTTGTCCGGCTGCTTGTGCACGAGCACGGTCGAGCCCGGATTCGACGATGGATCGAAGTAGGCGAGGCGCTCGGTCGGCCGCGCGCTGTCGAGTTCGATATCGACGATCACGTAACGGCCTTCATAGCTCGTGCCCTTCAATTGCAGGCCGAGCGCTTCGCGTATCGTGCTGCGCCCGCCATCGCTGGCGACGACCCAGTCGGTGTCGAGCGCGTAGTCGCCGTCGGGTGTGGAGAGTTGCAGCGTCGCGCCGTCGTCGCGTGCGTCGATCGACTTCACGCGCGTTTGCCAGCGGATATCGATGAGGTCCGCGCGCTTCTCGGCGGCATCGAGCAGAAACTGTTCGATGTGGTATTGGGCGAGATTGACCATCGGCGGCAGCTTCTGGTTTTCATCCTGCGGCATCGTGAAATGCAGCACTTCCGTGTCGCGATAGAAGCTGCGTCCGCCCGTCCACGGCAAGCCGGTCTTCACAAAGCCGTCGAGCGCACCGAGCCGCTCGATGATCTCCAGGCTGCGCCGCGAGATGCAGATCGCGCGGCTGCCGTGACACACCGAATCGTCCGCTTCGATCAGCACCGAGCGCACGCCATGATTCGCGAGCCCGAGCGCGACCGCGAGACCGACCGGGCCGCCGCCGACGATCGTCACGGCATGACGCTTCACATCGACGCCATGCTGCAATTGGGGAATGCGTGCCGCGTATTTTTTCGCCGTGAACGGATACGGCTTGAATGCCTTGTTCATGCTGTGCTCCTGATAGCTTCCGTGATTCTTCAAGCGGCGCGCGCTTCGGTTTTCTGTATGGGCAACATCATCACGACGAGCGTGCCGATGGCAAGCAGCACGGCCGAATAGATCAGCCCTGACGTGAAGCTGTGCGTCGCGTCCTTCAGCCAGCCGACGATGAGCGGATTGAGCGCCGAACTGATGTTGCCCGTCGCATTGATGACCGCGATGCCGATGGCGCGCGCCTTGAAGCTCAATGCGTGATCGGGCGTGGTCCAGAAGATCGACATCGCCGTGTACGAGCCCGCCGATGCGAGGCACACGCCGAGCATGCGCAGCGCCGGATTCGCGGAAAACGCGGTGCACAGCCAGCCGGCGGCGGAGAAGAGCATCGGCAGCAGCAGATGCCATTTGCGCTCCTGCTTGCGATCCGAGCGGCGTCCCCACACGATCATCGCGACGATCGTGCAAACCTGCGGAATCGCCGCGAGCAGGCCGATCGTGCGATTGCTCGCATCGGCGCTGAAGCTCTTGACGATGAGCGGCGTCCACACGGCGACCATCGCGAGCGTGTTCACGAGACAGAAGTAGGCGATCGCGAACTTCACGACGGTCGGCGAGAGCAGCTCCGAGACGATGCCGTTGCCGCGCACCAGTGCCGGCGCGGTCGCGTCGTCGCGATGCTCGCTTGCGAGCGTCGCGGCGAGTGTGCGCTTTTCATCGGCATCGAGCCAGCGCGCCTTGTTGGGGTTGTCGTCGAGATAGCGATAGACGACGAGGCCGAGCAGCGCGGAGGGCATCCCTTCGAGCAGGAAGAGCCACTGCCAGCCCTTGAGGCCGAGCGTGCCGTCGAGCGCGAGGATGAAGCCCGACAGCGCCGAGCCGACAGCCGCGGTCACGGGCATCGCGATCATGAAGAGCGCATTGGCGCGGGCACGGTATGCGCCGGGAAACCAGTACGTGAGATAGAGCAGAATGCCGGGCAGAAAGCCCGCTTCCGTCACGCCGACGAGCACGCGCAATACATAGAGCGACGTGGGATTCGTCGCGAACATCGTGGCCGTCGAGGCGAGGCCCCACGCGATCATGATCGTGCCGATCCAGCGGCGCGCGCCGATGCGTGCGAGCACGACATTGCTCGGAATGCCGAAAGCGATGTAGGCGATATAGAAGAGCGTGGTGGCGAGACCGAACTGCGTACTGGTGAGGCCGAGGTCCTTCATCATCGTGAGGCCCGCGAAGCCGATGTTGATGCGGTCCAGAAAGGAGAAGAAGAACAGCACGAACAGGAACCACAGCAGATGCCGCGAGACTTTCGCGATCACCGCCTGTTCTTGCGTCCGCGATAAAGCCGTGTTCAATGCGCCCGTTGCGCTCGTCGATTCCATGCTGTCGTCTCCGTTCGTGTCGCTCTGTCGGACATCTGATGCGTCGGAGTATGGAGCGCGGGCTTGCGCCGTCTGTCCTCAATTTGGGTACAGCGCGAGCCCTTCAACGGCTTGGGGAAAACACGGATACGTCGATGTTCGAATCAGGGAGCGTCAGACCTTGCCCGGCCCGATGCACAGCGCGAAGAGCTGCCGCTGACTCGAAATGCCGAGCCTGCGGTAGGCGCGCTTCTGATAGGTGACGACGCTCGTCGCCTTGATGCCCATTGCGTCGCCGATTTCCTGCGCGGTGCGGCCTTCGAGCACACCGGTCAGCACGTCGAGCTCGCGCTTCGACAGCTCGGGGCACAGGCCGCGCACGCGCGCGAGCATCAGATGGGAGATCGGCATGTCGCGCTGCCCGCAGATCGCGTAGTGATGCTTCGCCGCGTGCGCGATGAGCGGCGCCATCGCCTCGATCATCGCGATCTCGCGCGGATGGTAGTTGCCGAAGCGCGTGTCGCGATAGAGATTCACGGAGAGCCACAAGTCGGGCGTGGGCTGCACGAGCAGCGATACGCGATCCGATACGTTCGGCTGGTGATAGCACGCCGCGCGATACGCCTCGTTCGCGATGTCCTCGCTCGTTTGCCGATGCAGCACGAGCACGGAGCCGGGCTTGTCGTTGCGCGCCGTCGAGACGATCTTCTGATTGCCGTCGAGCGCGTAGAAATGGCGCGCGTAGGTGTCGGCGACATCGCGCAGAAAGCGCCCGCCGCGATGATCGGCCACCGATACCGTGCGCGGCCGGTTGCCGAACTCGTACGCGAAAATCGTGCATTGCGAGATCGCGGCAACGTCGCCGAGCAGCTTGAGCACTTCGGCGGCGAGCGCGTTGGAATCCTCGCTGCCGATGGACGACACGAGCCCCGTCGCGCGGCTGAGATCCAGCTGCCCTTGTGAGGAAAGGCGGTCGAGTCGCCAGGAACGCATGATGTGCGGGAAGAAGAGCCGTGTCGATCCCGCTATTCTAGGCTCGCTGGCCGGCGCTAGCGCGCGATGACCGAGGGCGTCGCGGCCTGGCGGCGCACGATCCAGTTGAAGAGCGGCGTCGCCATCAGCGTGCTGAGCACGGCCATCAGCACGAGAATCGAGAACAGGCCGGGCAGGATCACGCCCGCCGCGAGGCCGATATTGATGATGATGAGCTCCATCAGGCCGCGCGCGTTCATCAGCGCGCCGATCGCCATCGCATCGCCGGGCGGCTCGCCGTTCAGGCGCGCGGCGGCCCAGCACGCGATCCCCTTGCCGCCGAACGACGCGAGCAGGATCACGGCGGCGGCGCCCATGATGGCCGGGTTCATCAGCATGTCGAGCCGTGTGTTCAGGCCCGAGTACGTGAAGAACATCGGCAACAGAAACACGACGACGAAGGGCTGCAGCATGTCGCGCAGCTTTTCGGTGAGCGGGCCGCGCGGCAGCGCCACTCCGAGCAGGAAGCCGCCGAAGACCGCGTGAATGCCGATGGCGTCCATCGCGAACGCGCACAGCGAGAACAGCACCATCACGGCGGCGAGCACGCTCGTGGGCAGCGGCGCGTCGGGACTCAGGCCGGTGGCGAGCCGTCGCAGCAACTTGCCGCCGGCGAAGATCATGAAGAGCGCGAAGACCGCGCCGCCGCCGATCGCGGCATACGCGCCCATCCACGAGCCGCCGAAGCTCGCGAGCACGATCGCGAGGATGCACCATGCGGCGGCGTCGTCGAATGCGCCTGCGGTCAGCGCGAGCGTGCCGAGCGCCGTGCCGGCGAGGCCGCGCTCGTGGATGATGCGCGCGAGCATCGGGAACGCGGTGATCGCGATCGCCGCGCCGAGAAACAGCGACGCTTCGTAGAGCCGCACGTTCGCGGCGAAGAGGCCGGAGATCGTGCGCAGCCACGGCGTGAGCGCGAACGCGAGCGCGAACGGCGCGACGATGCCGGCGAGCGACACGCTCATCGCACTCTTCGCGCGTGCGCGGAAGTGTTCCGCGCGGAACTCGGTGCCGACGAGAAACATGTACAGCCCGACGCCGAGCTGCGCGGCGACGTAGAGCATGCCCATGGTCGGTTTGGGGAACAACGCCTGCTGCCATTGCGGCAGCAGCAGCCCGAAGAGCGACGGGCCGAGCAATACGCCCGCGATCATCTCGCCGACCACTTGCGGCTGGCCGACGCGTTGCGCGATCCGTCCGACGAGCTGGCTCGTGAAGACGATCACGGCGGCCTGGAGGAAGAAGTGGACGGAGAGTTGGGAGGTGGGCATTGCTTGCGTGGCGGAAAAACGATGACCGCAGTCTCGTATCGGGAGCGAGGGTCTGTCAATGTGTCTGGAGATTGTTGTGGGGACTTTAGAATCGCAGACCGTGGCAGTTTGCACCTTTCTGGCATCTCAGTTAGATGGATCCTAGCTCGCCTTGCAATTTACGAGTTAAAAATTCCCGTTTCTTTTGAATTTCTCGAAGCTTGCTTACTTCCGAAATCTGAAGCGATTGGCCCGTCAATATCGAGCGTTGTATCGAACAAATCAGTTCTTGCCAATAACCTGGCTTGAAGCCTTGGTGAGATAGGTTAATTCGGGTAGATAGCATAAGATCCACGCTGTGTCGGATCTATGCTCGTCAAGAGAAAGTGGAGCTGAAATCACGGCGATAGCAGTACGGTCATAAGCTCAGAATCATATCGTTTCACGAGGAATATCCAAATTTCATCCTCTTCACTGACAACCGCCAGATAGGCATCCCCAGAAACGCTGGCAACAATGAATTCTGGGTACCCGTCATTCAACGCAAACACCTCAAGGATGGAAGTATCCAAAGGAAATTGGACCATTGCCCACGGAAGTGAGCCAAGTCCTCCTATTGAGATCAAGCAAGAAACTTCGAATCCTCGATCTGACACCATTCCAGCGTATTGCGCAAGTTCCCACCAACCCTTCGCCGCATCTTCCATGCATAGATCAGAGAAGATAGCTGATGGTCGCGACCCAATGCGTGCCACATGTGTCCAAACTTTCTGAGGCGCAAAGTGTTTACCGCTGCTATCAAAGCCGGAGAAGATAATCCCAGAGTGCTTCCGAAAAAGACTTTCCAGCCTCGAAGTAAACTCGTCTTTCATTTTTCTCCCGGATAATAGTAGTGATGTCCGCCTCCCATCTGTGAGTAGCGCTCCGCAGCATTTACGTCACCGCTCCAACCAAAATCGACGAAATTGCGCGTTGGATCGCCTTTGGGCTGCCCAGCGTGGAAGTGCGGGTCTCCATCGTTCAAGTGCTCTGAAATAACGATCGAGCCTCGATCCGTCTCGAACTGCATATATCGACCGTGAGATCCATTGTCGTGAGTAAACAGATAGCCAGGCATGCCTCGTCTTGTCACATCGTTCCCGACGTCCCACACTGCATCAGGCACCATTCCTCTCGGAATTCCAGCCCTTTCGAAGATTGCATCTAACGCTTCCTGTCGTGACTCGAAGTGCTCGTTACACGCTCTGAGACCCAATGGGTCAATCCACTTGAACGCGTTCGGCGCAAATTGATATGGATTGATGCCACCTGCGAGCCCAATCGGGTCTTGACTGACGAAACTGCCGGTCAGCGGATCAAAGTACCGATGCCTGTTGTAGTGCAGTCCACTTTCATAATCGTGATACTGTCCCTGCAATCGAATCGGCTGTTCGACCCGTCTTGTCTCAACGTGATCAATCCCGCCCTTAACGCCGTAATATACCTCCCACACAATCTCGCCGTTCCGATCTCGCAGCCGCACCGGCGCGCCGTTCGGATCGTTCTGGTAGTAGTACAGGCGCTTCGCGGTCGCGTTGCCCTCTGACGTGGCGACCTGCATCGCCAGTGGTACGAAGCTGCCCAGGTGGTAGGCGTAGAACCGCGCGCCGCGCCGCCCATCCGATGCCTGCCGCACCTCACCGGCCATTGCATCGCCATCCCACAGGAACCACGTCCGCGCGCCTTCCTGACGATGCCGGTTACCTTCGATCCCGACCTCACCGGCCTGTTTGCCGATACGACGCCCCAACGCGTCATAACGGTAAAGCCACCGCTCGTTGGACGTGTTCTCGAACCGGCTCAGCCTCCCGAACGCATCCCACGTGAAGCGCTGCACGCCGAGCTCGCGATCATGCCGTTCGATGAGTTGTCCCGCCGCATCCAGCCACCAGTGCGCGCCCTCCGCATGCTGCAACTCGCGCCCTTGCGCGTGGTCGTGGATGAGCTTGAAGCGATCTCCATGCGCGTCGTAGGTCAAGTGCTTCAGGCGTCCGACCGGATCGGTATGCGCGATGATGCGCCCCAACGGATCGTAGCGGAACCGATCCACGCCGAAGCGGCTGTCACTTCGCTCGATCAGATTGCCACTCAAGTCATAGCGAAACTTCGTCTCGTCGTCGCGATGGCCCGCGCGGCGGGTCGCGTGACGGCTCACGCGACCCGCGCGATCGTATTCGTAGGCGTGTTCGAGGTGTTCGGTGAAGTGTGTACCGCTCAAGCGGCCGGCAACATCCCGCGTGAAGCGGATCGGTTCGTGATCGTCGATGGTGAGCGTTTGCGGTTGGCCCAGCGCGTCGTAGGCATAAGCGAGCATCTGCTCGAAGGCGCCGCCGTCGGCGCGCAGCGTGCGCTTCTGTTCGCTCAGGCGGCCCACTGCATCATAGGTATACACGAGCGTGCCCTTGGCGTCGTCGTGCTGTTGCGTCTCGGCCGTCAGGCGTCCATCGGCGTCATAGATGCGCTCGACCGTGCCGTGCATGTTGCGCGCTTCGGTCAACTGGCCGCGCTTGTTATGGGCGAACACTTCGCTTTCGCCGGTGCCTTCGACGGTGCGGCTCGTGATACGTCCGAGCGGATCGCACGTCACCGCCAGCACGTTGCCCAACGGATCGATGCTGCGTGTGAGATGGCCGGCGGCGTTGTAGCCATATCGGCGCGAGCGTCCGTCATAGCCGACTTCCTCGACGAGCCGTCCAGCCGCATCGCGCTTCAGATGCCACGTCTGCCCGAGTGCATTGGTCACGCCGATCAGCTGCTCTTCCGTGTCGTAGCGGTAGCGGGTGACGCTGCCGTCGGCGTCGGTGCGGCTCGCCAGATGGCCTTGCCCGTAGTAAGTGAAACGCGTGACGTCGCCGGCTTCGTCCGTGTATTCGGTGAGGTTGTCCTCGGCGTCGTATCGGCAGCGTACGTCGCGCGCGCCGGGCAGCACGCAGGCCACCAGCCGCCCCTTCGTATCCCATCGATAAATGGCCAATTCCTCGCCGGGTGCGCGGCGCTCGATCAGATCGCCGCGCGTATTGTGCTTCAGGTACGTGGTGCGCCCCAGCGAATCGGTCATGCCTACGAGATAGCCCAGCGCGTCGTAGTCGAGCGTGGTGCGTTGCTGCGCCGCATCGCGCACCTGCACGAGCAGGCCCTGCGCGTCATAGCCGAATTCTGTGACGATGCCCGCAGGCGTCGTCTGCCCGATCAGATTGCCGCGCGCATCCCATGCCTGTTGCCATTGGCCGCCGGTAGGATCGGTGATTCGCACCGGCCGTTGATCGTCGTCGTATTCGGTCGAGACTTCGCTTCGATCAGGCAGTGTCCGCGACACGACGTTGCCGAAGACATCGTAGGTCCACGTTGTCCTGTTGCGTGCCGGATCGACAGCCGAAATGGTGCGCCCCAGTCCGTCGTAATGGAAACTCGACGTGCCGCCCAGCGGATCGATCAGCATCACCGGCAGACCGCGTTCATCGGCTTGTAGAAGCGTCACGCCGCCGAGCGAATCGATGATGCGGGTCTCGTGATGCGTCAGGTCATACTCGAAGCGATAGTCGTACAGCCCGCCATCGCCCCAGGCATGATCGACGCGCCAAAGGCCATCTTCATGCCGTGTGTGGTTGTAGTAGAACGACAGGCCGTTGCGGTCCGTGTGACGCACCATCACGTGACTGCCCGCGTACTCGAAGCAGTACGGCACATCGAGCGCATCGTGAACCACGGCCAGACCGCCCTCGTGGTTCTGTACATAGCGCACGAGCGGATACTGCTGGCCTTGACCGTCGTACAACGTGAGCTCGCCCAGACGGCCTTCGACGCTGCCGACTGTGCAATGCACTACTCGCCCCGTCGGCTGCTCACCCGCATACTCGATGAAACGCAGCAGCGGCTCGCGCGATGCGCGGTAATAGTCGCTGGACTGCCATTGAACACGCCACGCGTTGCCGTTCAGATCGCTGAACCGTTCGAGCCAAAGCGCGAGCGGACGTTGCGGATCAGCGGCCTGCGCGCGCTGCCGCCAATGCGCGGGCAGCGGAAAGCGATATTCGATGCCCCCACGCGTGCGCACGACGAACCGTGCGCCGTCACGATACAGCGCATGCCCGCCGATTCCTTCGACGATGCGCGCCGGCCATCCTTCATCGAGCGGTATCTGATCGAAGGCGACCAGCGTATCGGGAAAGCGGACGATGCCGCCCAGATCATTATCGTGTTCGAACAGATCGAGCCGGATGTCGGCGGGCGTGCGCCAGCCGTGCCCGGCCAACCCCGCCTGCATGTCATGACTGGCGTAGAAGCGGTTCCATACCAACGGCAAGCGTCCGCTGACCGTGAAATCGTGCTGTTCAACGATGACTTCACCGGTCACGCCATCGACTGGTTCGCCAAAGGCGCGCTGACAGACGCCTTTGAGAAACTTGCCCCATTTTCCATCGCCCAGGCGATCCTGAATCGCCTTCGATACCTTGCAGAACTTCGGCGGCTTCGACATCGCATGGGCGTTTGCCTTGCGCATGGCCATGCCCGCGAGTGCGGCGATGCTCGGCACCGGCGCGCCGCCGACCAGCACGGGACGCGATGCGGGAATCGGCAGCATCAGCGAGGTCGGCAGCGAAGCCGACTTACGCTTCGTGTGCGCGCTGTTGTGCGACAGCGGGAGCATGCCCGCGAACCAGCAGCTCAGGGCGGGCAGCAACGCGTAGGTCATCGGGTCGCCGTTGGCGCGCACGCTGAGGCTGCCGAGAAACGATTCGCTGTCGCCGGAGGGCTTGGGCGCGTCCGGGCCCGTGAACACGCCGCCAATCGGAAAATGCAGGCCGGGCAGATGCAGCGTTTGCGTGCCGGCGGTGGTGCGCATCAGGCCGTTCACATAGATGGGGCCGCCACCCCCGCCCGCGGCCATCGAGACGGCCATCGCGCCCGCGCCCACTGCTGCGGCCCCAAGGCTGCGCATACCCATCTTGACGATGGAGGCCGCGCCCATCGCCATCATGCCTATCGAGACCATGCTGCCGACGCCTTCGGGCAACAGGCTCAGATACTCCGCCGGATCGAGCACCATCCCGACATGCGGATGCGGCAAGGGAAGCGTGATGCCGGCAGGCGTCTGGATCAGGTGAACGTCGATGCCGATGACGGGCGTGAGGTGATTCACCGCGAGCAGCGCCATTACGCGTGATTCCTTTGCTCGTCAGCGAAGCGCTGCGTCACTTCGTCAGCAGGTAAAGGTTTGGTCGTGTCGGGCCAGTCCTCGCCGTAGAGTGCGGTCAGACGTGAGGTCAGTTCGCTTCGCCGTCGATGCAGGATGCCCATGTGCCCCAGCATGCGTTGCGCGACCATTTGCAGGTTGCTATTGGCGCGCATCGGCGAGGGAATCCACGCACCCGCATCGAGCGCGCGCAGGCCCGCGTCGATCGTCGGCTCGGCCCGGGTCAGTTGCGCGAAACATTCGCTGCACATGCGCCAGCCTTCCACGGCGAGCAGGCCATCCTGATCGGATTCGGCCAGTTGCGCGGCTTCGGTATAACGTTCGGCTGCACGGCGAAAGTCACCTTGCACCCAGTGAACGGAAGCTTCGCCAAAAAGGCCGTTGATCACAAGCTTGTTGCCCGCCGAATGATCGGCGTGTATCGCTTGTCGACCGGCCTGCGTAGCGGCTTCATAGGCGGATAGCGCGCGCGGGGCGTCGTTCCACTTCAGATATGCCGCGCCCGCCAGCAGATGCACGACCACGCTCTGATCGAACCATGCGTGCCGTTGCGTGACGGTGAGCGCTTGCGTGCGCAGCGTCTCCAACTGCGCGGGCGTGCCATTGGTAACGGTGTCGTTGAGCGCGACGAACAAGCGCCGGAAATCGGCTTCGGGACCGCGCTCATCGGATTCGGCCACGAGTTCACGAGGCAACGATTCCATGTGGTAGCGCGCGTGCAGGACACTCACTTGATGGGGACGCTGCTTCGTCAGCCACCACAGCGGCTCGGTATCCGTACCCGTGAGAATGATGCGCAGACGTTCAGCCTGCCACGCATCGCGCTCGATCATGCCAAGCAACTCATCGAGCCAGCGTTCGAACTGCGCGGGCTTGCAAATCGATTCAGGTTCGAGGATCAGCACCAGGTCCGGCAACACGTCCGGATGATGGTGCATCAGACTGGCGGTCAGCGCGAGCAGATCGGCTGTCGGGGTTTGGCGTTGTCCAACCGACGCGATGTGCGTTTCGCGTGCGACCGCGTAGAAGGCAGCGATCTCTTGCGAAAGTGCTAAAGGATATTGATCCGCGTCATCGAAGCGTGAGATCAGTTGCAACACCGCGTTCGACAACTTGTGTTGTCTTTGAATGTAAGCGGCGAGAATGCGCTGATCAGCCTCGTTGGCCTGCCAGTAAAGCAAAGTGGCCCGTGAATCGCTACGAAACCGCCGCCAGTCATCATGCACCGCCATCAGGCGGCGTTCGACCGGATTGCTGGGATGCCACGACTGCATATCGCTCTTGATGCCTTGCAAGATGAAGGATTAAGAGCCTGACCGGTTCGCGCGGCCAATGAAATGATGAAATTCTGATTTCTATTACGCACCGTGGCTTAGCCTGCTCGATGACAAAGCGAAGACCGCAGGCGTAATTCCAGCCGAGCGGCGTGCGCCCAATGAGCAATGCACGCCTGCGCCTGCGAGAAACCGGCACTGCGTATCCACTTGCGAACCCACGCCCCCGCTTCCTATAGTGAACTCGATGCATGACCGAACCGCCCCTTTGCAGACAAAGGTGACCACATGCCCATCCCGCCCCGATTCCTGGCCATCAGCGCTGCCTTCATCGCCGCCGCCGCATGGGCGCATCACGGCTGGAGCGCCTACGACGCCGCCAAGCCCCTGAAAATCGAGGCCCCGCTCGCGCAGGTGCAGTATCGCAACCCGCACGTCGAGGCCGCCGTGGACTATCAGGGTGCGCGCTGGAACGTCGTGCTCGCGCCGGTGAGCCGTATGGAGGCACGCGGGTTGCCGGCGAGCGCGCTTCCGGTCGGGAAGGTCGTCGCGGTCGAAGGTTTTCCGCGCACCGACGGCACGCACGAGTTGAAGGCGGAACGCATCACCATCGACAGCAAGACCATCGAGCTACGGTAGCAATGGAACTGGCGAGTCTTGCCGCGGCGTGGGCGGCATCGCTCGAAGGCTCGGCGCTCGCGGCATGGGTGCGTGCTTCGCCGTGGGCTTATCCGTTCGTCAATCTGATTCACCTGCTCGGCCTGACCTTGCTGATCGGGCCGATCGGTCTGCTCGATCTGCGCCTGCTCGGCTTCGGACGACGCTTTGCAATCGACGATGTCTCGCGCGCGCTCACGCCATACGCGGTAACCGGCCTCCTGCTCCTGATCGGCAGCGGCGTGCTGCTGTTCAGCGCGGATGCATCGCCGCTGCATCGCAATCCCTTGCTTCAGATGAAGCTCGGCTGCATCGCGCTCGGACTCGCGAACGCGCTGGCGTTTCGCCGGATCTGGGCGCACCGGCTCGCCGACTGGGACCGGCATCCGCCCCTTTCCGGCCGCGTGCAGGCGATTCTTTCCCTGCTGTTGTGGCCGATCGCCGGCACCTTGGGGCGGCTGCTCGCCTACCAGTAGCGGCAGGGGCGCGCGGCATCGCCATCGCGCCCGCATCCGTTCGGGTCAGGCGAGCGCCACGACCGCGATCTCCACCAGCAATTCCGGCGCGGCAAGCTGCGCCCGCACCGTCGCGCGCGTCGGCGCGCAGCCTTGCGGCACCCACGCGTCCCACACTTCGTTCATGCCCGCGAAATCGCGGCCGATATCCGCGAGCCACACTTGCGCCGACACGAGGCGCGTCCTGTCGATGCCGGCCTTCTCCAGAAAGCCGTCGATCTTCTCCAGCACTTTCGCGGTCTGCAGCTTCACATCGGGCGTGTGATCGGCCGACGTCTGTCCGCCGATGAACACGAGGCCCGCCGCCTTGACGACGCGGCTCATGCGTTGATTGGTGTCGATGCGAACGATATCGCTCATGAAAATTTCTCCGTTGAAAGTTGAAGGCGAACGAAGGCGGCGCGCGTGCTGCATCCGCCCGCGCGCGGCCAGAAAAAAACGTGATTCAGTGAGCGACGAGTTGCGACGCGCCCGCGTGAGTCGAAGCCGCATCGCGTCCGAAGCGGTCGACGGCGAACGCATCGAGCGAGATCGACGGCGTGCCGTCGAGCATCAGTTCGGATACGAGCTTGCCGCAGCCCGGCCCGAGCTGAAAACCGCTGCCGCAATAGCCGAACGAGTAATACAGATTCGACGCCTTGCGGCTCGCGGATATCACCGGCAACTCATCTTCCGTGAATGCCTCGACGCCCGCCCACGCGCGATTCACGCCGAGATGGCGCAGATGCGGAAAGAGATCGGTGACGGTGCGCGCGCTTTTCACGAGACGGATGAAATCCACTTCGCCATGACGATTCGCGAGATCCGCGATGCCGATCAGCTTGCCGCCGATCACCACCGTGCCGTTGTCGAACTGCTTGAACGAAAGCGGTCTGCCCGTCGCGCCGAGCGTCGCGCGGCAGAAGGGCGCGACGCGATGCGTGACCATCAGCATCAGGCCTTCGGGATGAACCGGCACGGGCTCGCCCACCTGCTTCGCGAGCTCGCCGGACCACGCGCCCGCCGTGACGAGCAGTTTCTCCGCGCTGAACGTGCCGCGCGGCGTGTAGGCGAACCAGCGCGTGCCGCGCTGCTCGATGCGGCGCACCGGCGTGCCTTCCAGAAAGCGCGCGCCGAGCTTTTGCGCGGCGAGCCTGAACGCGGTCGTGGTTTTGAACGGCAGCGCATAGCCGTCGCGCTCGACCCAGATGCCGCCCGTCACGTGCCGCGCGAGCGCCGGTTCGAGTTCGAGCACGGTGTCGCGGTCGATCACTTTCTCGTGCGTGAATCCATGCGATTCGAGCAGCGCGACGCGCTCGCGGCAGGCTTCGAGTTCGTCGTCGGTTTCGGCGATCTTCAACTGGCCCGAAGGCACGAAGCCGCCGTCCCCGCCGATGAGATCCGTCATGCCGTGCCAGATTTCGCGCGACATCAGCGCGAGCGGAATCTCCGGCACGGGACGCCCGAGCGTGCGCACGCCGCCCGCATTCACGCCCGACGAATGGCGCGCGACGTAATCCGCTTCGAGCACGATCACCTTCGCGCCGCGTCGCGCCGTGTGGAACGCGCTGCTCGTGCCGTGCAATCCGCCGCCGACGACGAGCACGTCCGCTTCCTGAATGTCGCTTGCGTCATTCACCGGCGAGTTCTCCGAGCGTGAGCGGCTTGATCGGCGGACGAATGCGGTAGTAGCCGACTTCGGCGGGCGAAACCTGACGCGCATCGGCGATGACTTCCGTCACCGTGAGACCGCACATGCGGCCCTGGCACGGCCCCATGCCGCAGCGCCCGAACGATTTCGCCTGATTCGGCCCGACGCAGCCCAGCTCGACGAACGTGCGCAGCTCGCCCGCCGTGACCTCCTCGCAGCGGCACACGATGGTGCCGTCGCGCGGAATGCGGTTGACGTCGCGCGGGCGATAGAGGCTGTCGAGAAACGGCCGGATGCGCATGACATCCGCGAGCGCGCGGCGCAGCGGGGCGGCTTCGGCATCGCGTTTGCCGGTGTCGATCGCGCCGAGTTGCGCAGCCGCGGCGAGTCCCGCGAGCGTGCCCTGCAACGCGGCCGCCTGCGCACCGCCGATGCCCGCGCCATCGCCCGCGACGAAAATGCCGGGCACGTCCAGCTCGCCCCAGGCGTCGGTCGTCGGCGTGAAGCACAGTTGCGCATCGTCCCATCGATGCGACGCGCGCAGCGCCTGCGTGAACTGCGTATTCGGCACGACGCCCTGATGCAGCAGGATCACGTCCGCTTCGATGCGATGCGCGACGCCCTGCGTCGTGAATTTGAGCGCCGCCGCGCGTTCCACATGATCCGTGCCGATGCGCGATTCCACGCGCAGATCGTCGGCGGCTTCGAAAATCGGCACGCCTGCTTCGCGCAGCGTGCGGATCAGTTGCAGGCCCTTCGAGAGAAACGGCCACGCGCGCAGCGCCGACACCAGATGACGCTTCGCGCGCCAGCGGTCTTCGTGACGCGTCGTATCGACGAGCGCGCGGATCGGCACGCCCGCGCGCACGTATTGCCAGCCGAGCAGATAGAGCAGCGGCCCGCAGCCCGCGAGAACCGGCGGCGCGGCGGGCACTTCGCCGGCGCTCTTCAAAAGGATCTGCGCGGCGCCCGCCGTCAGCACGCCGGGCAGCGTCCAGCCGGGAATCGGAAAGGGCCGTTCGAGCGCGCCGCTCGCGAGAATCACGCGCTGTGCATCGAAGGCGCCGATCTTGCCGTCCTTCAGATAGTTGATGCCGCGCTCGCGCGTGACCTGCCATACGCTCGCGTTCGTCACGTGACGCGCGCCCGACGCGGCGAACGCCGCCGCAATCGCGGAACCCGCCGCGTAGTCCGGGCCGAGAATCTCCTTGCGCCGCGCGTCCGCCTTGCCGATCGCGCGATAAATCTGCCCGCCGACGGCGTCCTGCTCGTCGATCAGCACGGTCTTGAGGCCCGCGCGTGCTGCGCGCGTGGCCGCGCTCATGCCGGCGGGACCGGCGCCGACCACGACGACGTCGACGGCTTCGGGTGCGAAATCAGCGGCCATGCGCGTTCTCCAGAGAGGCATCGACGGACTGGGTCGGCGGCAGATCGCGCGCGCCTTCCTGCGAGCGCACGCGCATGCCGGCCTTCACTTCGACCATGCAGCTCTGGCGGCTCGGCACGCCGTCGATCTCGACGAGGCATTCGAAGCACGCGCCCATCATGCAGTAGGGCGCGCGCGGCGCACCGGAAACCGGCGTCGCACGAAAGCGCGAGACGCCCGCCGCGAGCAGCGCCGCCGCCACCGAACGTCCGGCGGGCACGGTGAGCGCTTCGTCGTTGAACCAGATTTCGATGTTGCCGCCATCGGCGCCGGACAACGGCTTGAAAAGCGTGTGATTCGATTGGACTGTCATGTCGAACTCAATGTGCGGGAGTCAGTTCTTGTGCGTTCTCGAAGCGGCGCGCGGAGAAGTTGGGCAACTCGCCCGGCATCGGCGCGCCCAGGATCCACGGCGAGACGCGCAGCGCGTGCGCGGCGGCGAGCGTCACGCCGCTGTGGCAGGTGACGACGAACGCACCCGGATGCGCCTCCGACTGGTCGTAGATCGGAAAGCCGTCGGGGCTGTAGACGCGCAGCGCGGCCCACATGCGCACGAGCCTCACGTGTTGCAGCATCGGAAAGGCGCGCACGCCGCGACGGGCGATGTCGGCGAGCACGTGCGTCGTCGTGAAATCGTTGAAGCCGACTTCTTCCATCGAATCGCCGAACTGCACGGTGCCTTCGTCGGTCTGGCGCACGTTGAGCGTCGGATAGTGGAGAAACGGCGCGACGCGCTCGCTCACCAGCACTTGCCCGCGATTCGGCGCGACCGGCGCATTCAGCCCGACGAACGGCGCGAGCGTGCGATTGCCGAGCCCTGCGGCGAGCACGACGCGCCCCGCGCGATACGTCCCGCGCTTGCCCTGAACCGTGAAGCCGTTCGCTTCCGGCACGATGCGCTCCGCGCGCTCGGCGGACACGAGCCGCACGCCGCGCGCCTGCATCGCCATGTGCAGGCCGCGCAGGAGCTTGAGCGGATTCACGTGGCCGTCCATCGGCGTATAGCTCGCGCCGATCACCGCGGGGCCGACTTGCGGAATGCGGTCGCGGACTTCGGCGGCATCGAGCATCTGGAACGGGTAATCGCCGAGCTCGGCTTGCAGCGTCGAGAGGCGCTTGTTGCGCTCGGCGAGCTCGTCGTCGCTGAAGCAGAACTGGAAGCCGCCCGGCTGACGCAAGGCCACGTCGATGCCGGTTTCGCTCAGCAGGGCATCGGCGAATCCAGGCCAGCGCGTCGCGGAACTGCGCGACCAGGTCGCGTAAGGCGACAGCCCGTAACCCTTGCCCTGTATCCACACGAGGCCGAAGTTGCCGCGCGACGCGCGAAAGCCGCCGTCGTCCTCGTCGAGCACCGTCACGCGCGCGCCTTCGCGGGCGAGTCCGTAGGCCACGGCGGAACCGACGAGGCCGCCGCCCAGGACGAGCACATCGGGGCTGGCGGAGCTGGGAAATGTCATCGGGCTTCTCCGATCAGAATGCGGTCCAGACCGACCATGCGGTCGAGCAGGATCATCAGCAGAACCGTGCCGACGATCAGCACCGCCGAGACCGACGCGACCAGCGGATCGATCGTCTGCGCGATCTGGTTGTACATGGCGACGGGCAGCGTGGTCGTGCCGGGCGTCGCGACGAAGATGGTCATCGTCAGCTCGTCGAAGCTCTGGATGAACGACAGCACCCAGCCGCCCGCCACACCCGTGCGGATCATCGGCAGCACGACGCGGCGAAACGCGGTGAAGCGGCTCGCGCCACAGGACAGCGCGGCGCGCTCGGCGTCGCGATCCAGCCCGACCGCCGACGACAGCGCGAGCCGCAGCGCATACGGCAGCACGATGATCACGTGCGCGGCGACGAGCGACCAGAACGATCCCGACAGATGCAGCAGCGACAGGAAGCGCAGGAACGCGATGCCGAGCACGACCGCCGGAATCATCATCGGCGAGAGGAAGAAGCTCGTGAGCGCGGCGCGGCCCGGGAAGCGATAGCGCGCGATGGCGAGCGCGGCGGGCACCGCGAGCAGCACGCCGATGGTCGCCGCCGCGAACGCGAGCCGGATCGACAGCCAGAACGCCGAAACGATGTCGCCGTTCTCGATGATCGCGTGGAACCAGCGCAGCGACGCGCCGTCGAAGGGCATCGAGATGAAGCCCTTGTCGGTGAACGCGACGAGCATCACGACCGCGAGCGGCGCAACGATGAAGGTCAGAAACAGCGCGTTATACGTGAGCGCGAGCCAGCCGTTCTCTTTCATGATGTGGGTCCCTGGCTCAGTCGAAGATATGCCGGAAGCGGCGTTCCGCGAGGCGGCTGCAACCCATCACGATCGCGACGTTCGCGAACAGCAGCAGCACCGCGATGCTCGCGCCGAGCGGCCAGTTGAGCGTGCCGAGGAATTCGTCATAGGCGGCCGTGGCGACCACTTTCAGGCGCCGTCCGCCGATCAGCGCGGGCGTCGCGAAAGCCGAAGCCGAGAGCGCGAACACGATGATCGATCCCGACAGCACGCCCGGCATGATCTGCGGCAGGATCACGCGGCGAAACACCTTGAACGGCGAACCGCCGAGCGAGCGTCCGGCCCATTCCACCTGCGGATCGAGCTTCTGCATCGTCGCCCAGACGGACATCACCATGAAGGGCACGAGAACGTGCGTCAGCGCGATGATCACGCCCGTCATCGTGAAGACGAGGCGAATGGGTTCGTCGGTGATGTGCAGCGCCTGCAGCGCGTTGTTGAGCACGCCGTTGTTGCCGAGCAGGATCTGCCAGCCGAGCGTACGCACGACGACCGAGATCAGCAGCGGCCCGAGCACGATCAGCAGACACAGCGATTGCCACGGCCGCTTCATGCGCGCGAGCACGATGGTCTCCGGCACGCCGAGCACGATCGACAGCAGCGTGACCGCGAACGCGAGTCCGGCGGTGCGCAGGAAGATCGTGCCGTAGTACGGGTCGCTCACTACTTCCCAGTAATTCGCGAGCGTGAGGGCGGGCGTGACGCCGGCCGTATCGCTGAATACGCGGAACGACAGCATCAGCGTGAGCAGGAGCGGCACCAGCAGCAGGCCGATGAAGAGCAGCAGCGCCGGCCCCGACAGCAGCCACGGCGCGGCGCCGGGACGGGCGTCGTCAAGCGTGGCCATTGAGGTTCTCCCGGAGGTCTTGCGTCAGCACGCGCAGGTCGTCGTCGGTCCAGTCGAGGCCGACTTCGTTGCCTTCCTCGGGCGGCGGCGCGCCGTGATTCGGCTGCGCGACGCGCAGCTTGCCGAGGCCCGTTTCCACTTCGAGCAGCCATTGATTGCCGACGAACACGCGCGTCGCGATGCGGCCGCGCACGCGCGCATCGCCATTGGCGAGATGCACCTTCTCCGGGCGGATATAGACGTTCACCGCGCCATCGACATGACGGCCTTCGTGCGGCACATGCATCTGCGTGCCCGCGACATCGACGATCGCGCAGCGCGGATTGCGCTGCAGCACTTCGCCGGAAAACGCGTTGGTGCGGCCGAGAAACGTCGAGGCGAACGGCGTTGCGGGGCGTTCATACGCGTCGTAGGGCGTGGAAAGCTGCGCGATCGCGCCGCGATGCATCACCGCGATGCGGTCGCTCATCGTCATCGCTTCGACCTGATCGTGCGTGACGAGGATCGTCGTGATCCCGAGGCGCTTCTGGATCGCGCGCAATTCGATGTGCATTTCCTCGCGCAATTTCGCGTCAAGATTGGACATCGGTTCGTCGAGCAGGAGCAGTTCGGGCTGCATCGCGATGGCGCGCGCGATTGCGACACGCTGCCGCTGCCCGCCCGACAGCTCCTTCGGATAGCGATGCCCGAGGCCCTTGAGACGCACGAGCGCGAGCGCTTCCTCGACACGCTCCTCGCGTTCCTTGCGCTTCACCTTGCGCATCTCCAGCCCGAAGCCGACGTTGCCCGCCACCGTCATGTGCGGAAAGAGCGCATAGCTCTGAAACACCACGCCGATGCCGCGCTTTTCCGGGCGCTCGCTGGTGATGTCGCGGCCATCGAGCAGGATGCGGCCAGTCGTCGGCGCGACGAAGCCCGCGACCATTTGCAGCGTCGTGGTCTTGCCGCAGCCGGACGGGCCGAGCAGCGCCAGCAGCTCGCCGCGCTCGACCGAAAGATCGAGCTGCTCGATCGCCGTGAAATCGCCGTAGCGTTTGGAAATGCCTTGCAGTGTCAGAAAGGCCATGCGCCTTGCTCCTTCGTCACATCAACGGATCGCGGGTTGCGCTTAGCGCTCGACCGAACGGTTCCAGCGCTCGGTCCATTCGGTGCGATGCTGGTTGATCGTCGCCCAGTCCATCGCGGTGAGCTTCGAGATCTGCTCAGGGCCGTAAGGCACGCGGGCCGCGACGTCAGGCGTCAGCTTGACCGTCTTGTTGACCGGGCCAAGACCGATGTTCTGTGCCTGCAGCATCTGCACTTCCGGCGTCAGCAGGTATTGCACGAACTGCTGCGACAAAGCGGGCTGCGCGTTCTCCGCGATGGCGCACGCGGCCACCTGCAACGCGACCGCGCCTTCCTTCGGGTAGACGAACTTGAGCGGAAAGCCGGTGTTCTGCAAGGCCACCGCGCGGCCGCTGCCGTAGGGCGCGAGGATCACGTCGCCGGACTGCATCTGGCCGTCCATCTCGCCGGGCGTCGGGGCCCAGGAGAGCACGTTCGGCGCGACCTGCTTCGTCATTTCGGTGAAGCCCGGATCGATGTTCTTCTCGCCGCCGCCGGACAGACGCGCGAGCATCACGAGCGTATGCAGGCCGTAGGTGTTGGTGATCGGCGGCACGCCGAGCTTGCCCTTGATGCGCTTGTCGGTGAGCACCTTCCACGAGTCGGGCGGCGGCAGGCCGGCCTTCTTGAACGCTTCCTCGTTGTAGCCGATGCCCGTCGCCACCATGCCGACGCCCACCGCCGTCGGCCCGATCTTCGCGAGCGGATAGACGTCCTTCATGATGGGCGCGTCGTCGAGCTTCGCGCACAGGTTCATCTGCATCGCCTGATACATGGGGCCGTCGTCCATCACGGCGACGTTGATCTGCTGATGGCCCTTCTGCGCCTGGAGCTTGGCGAGCGTGTCGCTCGAATTGCCCGCGACGTAGACGATCTTGACGTTGTGCGCCTTCTCGAACGGCGGAATGATCTTCTGCCGGTAGAGCTGCTCGTTCGAGCCGCCGACGTTGGCGACATAGAGCGTGGTTTCGGCGTGGGCGGCGAGTGCGCCGGTGATGATGAAGCCCGCGACAGCGGTGCGGGACAGGGCAAACAGACGGCGATGCAGCGCGCTTCTCATGACGACGATCTCCAGTTCCGTTACGTGGGGAGCGGGCTTCTTGGCCCATCGAATGAGATGCAGTGTCGCTTTGCCAATTCATATCGTCCAATACGAATAAAATACCTATCTATGCAGGAATGATATGGATCGGGCGGAACGAGAATAGGGAAAACACGGGGAAATACGGGGAAATACGCAATGAACCTGAAGCACATCGAGGCGTTTCGCGCGGTGATGGTGTCCGGATCGATGACCGCCGCCGCCAAGGAACTGTTCACGTCGCAGCCCAACGTGAGCCGTCTCATTTCGCAGCTGGAGCGCGAAACGGGGCTGCAGCTTTTTCAGCGCAGCGGCGTGCGCCTGATTCCGACGAGCGAAGGCACCGCGTTCTTCCGCGAGGTCGAGCGGGCGTTCGTCGGCTTGCAGGGACTCGCGAACGCGGCGGCGCAGATCCGCAATCTCGGCAGCGGCCGTCTGCGCATCGCGGCGATGCCTTCGGCGGGCATCACGCTCGTGCCGCATGCGATCAAGCGCTTCGTCGAACTGTATCCGGAAGTCACCGTGTCGCTGCACGTGAACACGTCGGGCACGGTGAATCACTGGACGGCATCGCAGTTCTGCGATCTCGGCGTCGCGGTGTATGTGAGCGAGGCGTCAAATTGCGACGTGGAGCAGCTATCGAGCGTGTCCGCCGTGTGCGTGCTGCCGGCGAAGCATCGGCTGGCCGCGAAGCGCGTCATCCGGCCCGAGGACATGGAGGGCGAATCGTTCATCTCGCTGTGCCACGGCGACGGCACGCGCGCGCTGATGGACGAAGTGTTCCAGCGCGCGGGCGTGAAGCGCGTGCTCGCGATCGAGGCGCAATACACCGCGATGTGCTGCGAGATGGTGCGGCACGGCATGGGCGTGACGCTCGCGCATCCGATCGTCGCGCGGGATTTTCGCGGGCCGGGCATCGAGATTCGGCCGTTCCTGCCGGCGACGCGCTTTCCGACCTATCTGCTGTTTCCGCCGCATCGGCCGCGCGAGCGGCTGGCGTCGGCGTTCGTCGAGGTGCTGCGCAATCTGCACGACGAGTTGCTGGCCGATGTCGTGCCGCCCGTGCGCGGACGCGCGCGTGCGTGATATCGTCGGCGCACTGTTCACTGTCTCGAAGGAGTGTGCGATGGCCGAGCTCGTCACCTGCCTCTGGTTCGATGGAAAGGCGCGTGAAGCGGCGGAGTTCTACGCCGCCACGTTTCCCGATAGTCGCGTCGGCGCGGGGCATGTCTCCGCGAAGCCGGGCGTCGGACAGGGGCCGGAATTAACGGTCGAGTTCACCGTGCTCGGGCAGCGCTTTCTCGGGCTGAACGGCGGCCCCAACTTCAGGCCGAACGAAGCGGTGAGCTTCATGATCCACACCGGCAGCGCGGAAGAGACCGACCGTTACTGGAACGCGATCCTCGGCAATGGCGGCGAGGAAGGGCCGTGCGGCTGGTGCAAGGACCGCTGGGGCTTCTCGTGGCAGATCACGCCGAAGCGCCTGCTCGATATTCTCAACGGTTCCGACCGCGAAGCCGCAAGACGCGCGATGGACGCGATGATGACGATGAAGAAGATCGACATCGCCGCGATCGAGCGGGCCGCTGCGGGGCAGTAGCGCTCACCGGTCGAACTCCTTTGTCTGCTCGGCCTCCTCGAACATCTTGCCGAAGCCGGTCGGCACGAGCACGACGGAGCGGTCGGCGGGATCGTAGCGATCGGCCAGCGCGAACGCTTCGGAAATGATCGTCTGCACATCCTGACGCAGCATGGTCACGTCGAAGGGCAAATGCGCCGCGAAAGGGTCCCAGTCGAAGCAGCCGACGACCGCCGATTTCCACGCCTCCGCCGACAACGTCGATGTGAACTGCACGAGGCCTTCGAACGCGGTGATCGAGTTCATCAGCAATCCGCAGGGAAGCCGCCCGAGCTTGTCGTGGCGGATCGCGAGCGCGCGACTCGCGGACGCGGCGTTGTAGCCGCAGCATTCGATGGCATCGGGCGCGGGCACGATGCGCCGTGCCTCGAACGCGTCGCGAAAGCCCGCGATGCGCATCTCGGTCGCGTATTCACCGGCCACGCCGCCGAGCAGGATGAGTTCGCCGGGCGATTCGCCGCGCGCGATCAGCTTGTCGATCAGCACGTCGGTGATCGCGCGCGCGCCGCCGCGATTGTCGGACACGACGGACGGCGCGCCGTCGCCGGGAAGATCGACGTTGATCGACGGCACGCCCGCCGCCGCGCACAGCGCATTGAGCGGCGCCGGATTGCGCACGCCCGCGATGAACAGCAGCTCGACCCGTTGCGACAGCAGCGTCTCGACGACGCTCACTTCGACAGCCGGATCGCGCTGCGTGCCGACGACGATCGGACACAGTCCACGGCTGCGCGCCTGATCCTCGAAAGTCTGCGCAAGGCCCGCGAAAAAGCGGTTGCGGTAATGCGGCAGCACCATGCCCGCGAGCCCCGATCTCGACAGCCGCAGCCCGCGCGCCTTCATGTTGACGTTGTAGCCGAGCTTGCGCGCGCTCTCGAGAATGCGCTCGGCCGTTTCCTCCTTGATGCGATAACGCGCCCAGGTGCCGTTCAGCACCATGCTCACTGTGGACGTCGATGATCCCGTCGCCTTTGCGATGTCGTAGATCGTCGACTTCCTTGCGGGGGTATTGCTGGCCATCGGTCTTGCTCCACTGCATGCGTTTCCCGGACGGTAGCCGTTCCCAAATCAGGAACCGAGCTAGGGTTTGTCCGGGTCGACCCTGTTGCTGAATAGATTCAGCATAGCCCAACCCGGTTTGCTGAATGGATTCAGCATAATTCAGCCACAGCGCCGGCGCATCTGGAATTCCGATCACTCAACAGGGCGTCTGCTCGACGTGCGCGGATGGCCTCCGGAGGAGACATGACCAAGAATCTGATTCGCTCGTTGTGTGCAGGCGTGGCCGCATTCGCGTTGGCGATCGGCATGGCGGCGGCGTCGCCCGACAAGCCGGTCATCGGCGTCGTCGTGAAGATCGGCGGCATTCCCTGGTTCAACGCGATGGACGCCGGCATCAAGAAGCGCGCCGGGGAGCTCGGCGTGAAGGCGTTCATGGTCGGCCCGACGAGCGCCGATCCCGCGCTGCAGGTCCGCGCGATCGAGGATCTGATCGCGCAAAAGGTCGATGTGATCGGCGTCGTGCCCAACGATGCCGAAGTGCTCGAACCCGTGCTGCAACGCGCCCGCGCGGCGGGCATCAAGGTCATCACGCACGAGTCGCCGAAGCAGAAGAACGCGGACTGGGATTTCGAACTGGCGTCGGTGAAGGGCTTCGGCGAGGCGTATGCGAAGCGGCTCGGCGAAGCGCTCGGCGGCAAGGGCGAATACGCGGTGTTCGTCGGCTCGCTGACGGTGCCGCTGCATAACGCATGGGCCGATGCGGCCATCGCGTACATCAAGGCGAACTATCCGGGCATGACGCTCGTCGGCGACCGTTACGGCGTGGCCGAAGATGTCGATGCATCGCGCAAGACCGCGCTCGATCTGATGCGCGCGCATCCGAACCTGAGGGCGATTCTCGCGTTCGGCAGCCAGGGCCCGATCGGCGCGGCGCGTGCGGTTCAGGAAAAGCAGATGAAGGGCAAGGTGATCGTGCTCGGTCCGTTCTCGCCGGGACAAGGGCGGCGCCTCGTTCACGACGGCGTGCTGACCGGCGGCTACATGTGGAATCCGGCGCAGGCGGGCGAAGTCTTCGTGACGCTCGGCACGATGGTCGCGAAGGGCCAGCCGATCAAGGACGGCACGAACATTCCGGGCCTCGGCGTCGTGCATCCGGATGGGCACAACCTGATCGTCGATCAACTGGTCGATCTCAACGAGAAGACCGTCGACGAGCTCGCGAAGTCGGGTCTCTGAGCGCAATTCTTTTCTGCGCGCGGGTGTGTGCGGCGAACGCGGCATGCACCCGGCAGGGAGCGTTTCATGATGCACGCAGCGCCCACCGGCTCGCAGGCGGTTGCCGCGCAAGCCGGCCGCACGCCTTTGCTTCAGCTCGACAACATCTCGAAGGTCTTCGGCGGCGTGAAGGCGCTGAAGGCCGTGAAGTTCGACGTGATGCCCGGCGAAGTGCTTTGCCTCGCGGGCGAGAACGGCTGCGGCAAGAGCACCATCATCAAGATCATCAACGGCGTGTATCAGCCTGAGCCGGGCGCGGTGATGCTGATGGACGGCGAGTCCATCGAAGGGCTCGATCCGGCGAGAGCGCGCGAGCTCGGCATTCAGGTGATCTGGCAGGATCTCGCGCTGTTTCCCGAGATGACCGTCGCGGAGAACATCGCGTTCGAGCAGAACCTCGGCGGCCGTCCGCGCTTCGTCAGCTACGGGAAGATGAAAGACGCGGCGCGGCGGATTCTCGCGCGGCTCGGCGTGACCATCGATCTGAATCGTTCCGTGCGTTCATTGTCGATCGCGCAGCGGCAGATCGTGGCGATCGCGCGGGCGCTCGTGCGCGACGCGCGCCTCGTGTTCATGGACGAGCCGACCGCGTCGCTCAGTCATGCGGAGACGGAGGCGCTGCTTGCGATCGTGCGTCGCCTGTCGGCGGACGGCATCGCCGTGGTGTTCGTGAGTCACCGGCTTGCGGAAGTGCTCCAGGTCTGCACGCGCGTGACCGTGCTGCGCGATGGTCAATACGTCGGCACGTTCCCGACCGAAGGCATGACGCAAACGCGTCTCACGGAACTGATGACGGGCCGCACCTTCGATTACGAAGTGCGCAAGACGGATCTTTCATCGGCGCCTGTCGTGCTGGAAGTGAAGGGCTTGTCGCGCGGCCGCGAATACGCGGATATATCGCTCGAGATCAGAAAGGGCGAGATTCTCGGTGTCACCGGACGGCTCGGCGCGGGTCGCACGGAACTCGCGTTGTCGCTGTTCGGCATGACGCGGCCGCGCGCGGGATCGGTACGCATCGAAGGCCGGGAGATCGCGCTGCGCTCGAACCGCGATGCGATCCGCAAGGGCATTGCGTATGTGTCCGAGGACCGGCTTTCGCTCGGCCTCGTGCAGCCGCAATCGATCGGCGACAACACGGTCGCGGCGGTGCTCGACCATCTGCTCGACGCCACGCGGCTCATTTCCTCGCGCAAGCGCGACGATTTGATTCGCGACTGGATCGCGCAACTCGCCGTGAAGATCGGCAAGCCGGACGACGCGGTGTCGACGCTATCCGGCGGCAATCAGCAACGCATCGTGCTCGCGAAGTGGCTCGCGACGAACCCGAAGCTGCTGATTCTGGATTCGCCGACTGTCGGCGTCGATGTGGGCGCGCGCGCCGGCATCTTCGCGATCATCCACAAGCTCGCGGCGCTCGGCATGGCGATCCTGCTGATCTCCGACGAAATCCCCGAGGTCTATTTCAACTCGGACCGCATCCTGCATATGCGCAATGGCCGCATCGTCGGGGAGTACGTGCCGGGCGCGACGACCATGGAACACATCGAGCGAGACGTCCATGCCTGATCTACGCAAAGTCGGCATCGGTTCGATCGAGGCGCTGCTGATACTCGTCATCGTCGTGATGATGATCGGTCTGAGCCTCGCGACATCGACCTTTCTCACGCTGTCGAACCTGTTCGACCTCATCAACCAGAGCTCCGTCAACATCATCTTCGCGGTGGGATTGCTGGTCGTGCTGATCGCGGGCGGCATCGATATCTCGTTCGCGGTTGGCGCATCGGTCGTGCAGTATCTGACCGCGCTGACCGTCATGCGGCTCGGCGGCGGCAACTGGGCGCTCGGCTTCATCGTCGCGGCGTGTTTCGGCTTTCTGCTCGGCGCGGTGAATGCGACGATCATCTATCGCTTTCGCATCGTGTCGATCGTCGTGACGATCGCCACGTTCAACGTGTTCTTCGGCGGCCTGATGTTTCTGACGGGCGGCGTGTCGATCTACGACTTGCCCGACTGGTGGGTCGATCGCGTGTCGATCGTGCATTTCGATACCGCGAGCGGCGCGGCGAATCTCGCGCTGCCCGTCGCGGTGATGGTCGTGATGGTCTTCGCGACGTGGTTCCTGCTTCGCCGCACGACGACCGGCCGCCAGCTCTACGCGATGGGCGACAACCCCGAGGCGGCGCGGCGCGTGGGCGTGAACATCGGCGCGATGCATTACATCGCGTTCGGCTGGCTCGGCATGATGGCGGGCATCGCGGGACTCATGCAGGCGCATTACGTGCAGGAAGTGGTGCCCAACGCGCTCTATGGCCGCGAACTCGATGTGCTGGCCGCCGTCGTGCTGGGCGGCGCGCGGCTCGGCGGCGGGCGCGGCACGATCCTCGGCGCGATTCTCGGCATCCTGCTCACCGCGATCACCGCGAACGGCCTCAACCTGCTCGGCATCTCGCCTTACGCATTCAAGATGATCATCGGCGCGATCATTCTCGTCGCGATCACCTTGTCGAGCGGCGGCTTCGCAAAGCTCGTCGGATCGCGTTTCGCCGCGTCGCAGAATGCAAAGGCATCGTCATGAAAGATCGTTCGTCTGCGTCGTTCATTCCCGCCGATGTCGCCGGGCTGCTCGGCTTTCTCGTCATCGTGATCGCCGTGATGAGTTTCGCGTCCGATCGCTTCTTCACGGCGAGCACGTTCGTATCGGTCGCATTCCAGTTGCCCGAGCTCGGCTTCTTCACGCTCGCCATGTTGATGCCGCTGATCTCCGGCGGCTTCAATCTCGCGGTGACGTTCACGGCCAATATCTCGGGCCTCGCGATGGCCTATGTGCTGCACACGCACGGCGGCGCGGATGCGGGTGCGCTCGCCGTTCTGCTCGGCATCGTCGCGGCGCTGGCGACGGGCGCCGCGTCGGGCTGGGTGATGGGCGCGGTCATCGCACGAACGGGCGCGAGCCCGATCCTCGTCTCGCTGTCGATGATGATCTTCCTGCGCGGCCTCGGCGAATTCCTCACGCGCGGCGGCGATATCTCCGGCTTTCCGCCGTTCGTGCGCGAGATGGGCAACGGCGTGTTCATCGGCGTGCCGATTCCGCTGTGGATTTTCATCGGCTGCGCGCTGCTGTGGCATGTCGTGATGACGCGCTCGCGGCTCGGCTTCGCCACGCGCATGATCGGCTCCAATCTCGAAGCGACGCGCTATTCAGGCATCGCGACGACGCGCGCCGTCACGCGCATCTACATGCTGTCCGGGCTGATGTGCGGCGTCGCGGGCGTCGTGATGGCGGCGCAGTTCAATTCCGTGCGCGTGGGTCATGGCGAGGCGTTCCTGCTGATCTCGGTGCTCGCGTGCTTTCTCGGCCGCGTCGATCCGTTCGGCGGCTTCGGGCGCGTGGTGCCGGTCGTCATCGCGCTGGTGATTCTGCAGGTCATCGCGTCGGGGCTGAATCTGCTCGGCGCGAATCAACATCTGGCGACCGCGCTGTGGGGCGTGTTCCTGCTGGTTGTGATGCTCATCCGTTGGGCGTGGGCCAACGGCATTTCGAAGACACTGGTCCGCAGGCGCGTGACCGCATCGGAGGGAGTCGCACGATGAACAAGCTTGGCGTACATGCACTGGTATGGGCGGGCGATCTGACGCCGGACTCGACGCGCAAGGTGATCAGCCAGACCAAAGCCGCCGGTTTCGATCTCGTCGAGCTTTCCCTGCACGGCCCGAAAGTCATGGACCTCGCGCTGACCCGCGATCTGTTGCAGGAGCACGGACTGGATATCGGCTGCTCGCGCGGACTGACATTCGATGCGGACGTCTCCAGCGAAGATGCTGCGACGGTCGCGCGCGGCGTCGCGTTGCTGGAGGAAGGCATCACGATTACGTCGGAACTGGGCGGCGGTTATTTCGGCGGCATTCTGTACGGCGCGATGGCGAAGTATTCCGCGCCCGTCACGAAGCAGGGGCGTCGCAATTCGGTGGATTCGCTCAAGCGCATCGCCGAATTCGCGCAGAAGAAAAACGTGACGCTCGGGCTCGAAGTCGTGAATCGCTACGAAAGCAATCTGCTGAACACGGCGTCGCAGGCGCTCGCGCTGATCGACGAAGTGAACGCGCCGAATGTCGTCGTGCATCTCGATACGTATCACATGAACATCGAGGAATCGGACTTCATGCAGCCGGTGCTGGAATGCGGCAAGCGGCTGGGGTATGTGCATATCGGCGAAAGCAATCGCGGCTATCTCGGCTCGGGCACGATCGACTTTTCGCAGTTCTTTCACGCGCTCGCGATGGTCGGCTATGAAGGCGTCGTCACGTTCGAGAGCTTTTCGTCGACGGTCGTGAACGAGCAGTTGTCGAACACGCTCGCGATATGGCGCAACCTGTGGGACGACGGCATGGATCTCGCGAAGCATGCGCGCGAGTTCATCGCGGGCGGCATCAATGCGGCGTCGAAGGCGAGGGCGCATCATTGATCGCAAAGCGGCAAACCCCGCGTGTCGATGCACGCAGGGTTTGCCGAAGCACTTACAGCGAACGCTCGATAGCCTTCCCGAGCAAATCCAGACCGAGATCGATCTCTTCCTCGCTCACCGTCAGCGGCGGCGCGATGCGGAACACGCCGCCCATGCCCGGCAATTGCACGATGTTCATGCTCAGTCCGAGGTTCATGCACTCGCGCGTGATCTTCGCGCCGAGGCCATCGGCGGGTTCCTTCGTGCGGCGATCCTTGACGATCTCCACGCCGAGCAGCAAGCCGCGTCCGCGCACATCGCCGATGCAGTCGAAGCGCTCCATCAGATCGAGCAGGCCGGTCCTGAGCCGCGCGCTCATCACGTTCGCGCGCGCGACGAGACCTTCGCGTTCGACCACATCCAGCACGCGCAGACCGACCGCGGCGGGCAGCGGATCGGACACGTGCGTCGTATAGAACAGATAGCCGAGTTCGTGCGCGCGTTCCTCGATCTCCGCTGACGTGACGACGGCCGCGAGCGGCAGGCCCGCGCCGAGCGTCTTCGACAGCGTGAGAATGTCGGGCGTGACGCCGTCGCGCTGGCACGCGAACATCGTGCCCGTGCGGCCGATGCCCGTCTGCGCTTCGTCGAGGATCAGCAGCATGCCGCGCTCCTCGCACTTGCGCTTCAGCGCCGCCATGTAGCCTTCCGGCAATTCGATGATCCCGCCCGAGCTCAGAATCGGCTCCGCGATGAACGCCGCGAGATTGCCGCTCGACTGACGGTCGATGAGATCGAACGCGTAATCCAGTTCCGCGAGCCAGTCGTACTGGCCGTTGCGCTCGAAGCGCGCGCGATACGCGAACGGCGCGGGAATCGCGAACGAGCCGACCGCCGCCGGACCGACGCCCTTGCGCCCGGCGCTGTACGTCGCGGACGCGGCGTGGCCCGTCATCCCGTGCCACGACTGCGCGAAACCGACGACTTCGTATTTGCCCGTGACGAGCTTCGCCATGCGGATCGCGGCTTCGTTCGATTCCGCGCCGGTGCTGAGCAGGAGCGCGCGGTCGAGGCCGGCGGGCGTGATATCGGCGAGGCGCGTCGCGAGATCGACGACGGGACGCGACAGCATCCCGCTGAAAAGGTGATCGAGCTTGCCCGCGTATTCGCTGATCACCGACACGATTTCAGGATGGCTATGACCGAGCACCGCGCTCATCTGACCCGAAGTGAAATCGAGGATCGCGCGGCCGTCGGCGTCGTAGACGAAGCTGCCCTGGGCGCGCTCGATGATCATCGGCTCGAACGTGCCGCCGTAGCGGATGAGATGCTGCCTGGCGTTGTGCCAAAAGCTTGCGTCGTTGTTCAGGGACACCGTGCTTCTCCTGGCGGAAGGTGGAAGAACTTGCAGTGTAGTCGGCGCTCTGGTTTTATAGAATCGAATAGTTCTAATGCGAGATAGAAGAGGTTCTAATACCTTGGGCCTGTCACTCGAGATCGAATTGCTGCGCTCGTTCGCCGTCATCGCGGAGGTGCGGGCGTTGAGCCGCGCGGCCGAACGCATCGGGCGGACGCAATCCGCGCTGAGTCAGCAGATGAAGCGGCTGGAGGAGATCGTCGATCAGCCGCTTTTTCAGCGCACCGGGCGCGGCGTCGTGCTGACGAATCCCGGCGAGCGTCTGCTCGTTCACGCGCAACGCATCCTGCGTCTGCATGACGAAGCAATGGCCGATCTGTGCGGAAAAGGGCTGTCGGGCAGCATCCGCTTCGGCTGTCCGGACGATTATGCGGCGGTCTTTCTGCCGACCTTGCTGCGGCAGTTTTCGAGTCAGCATCCGCATGCGCTCGTGGAAGTCGTATGCGGCCCGACGCCCCGACTCGCCGAGCAGTTGAAGAAGCGCGCGCTCGATCTCGCAATGCTCTCGCTGCCCGAAGACAGCCCCGGCGGCGATGTCATCCGGCGCGAGCAGCTCGTCTGGATCGGCTGCCCGGGGATGGAATCCGCGCACTACGATCCCTTGCCGCTCGCGCTGTCCGATCCCGACACGCTCGATCACATCGCCGCGTGCGACGCGCTGCAGCGCGCGGGCAAGGCGTATCGGATCGCGTATGCGAGCAGCAGTCTCGCGGGTCTCACGGCGCTGGTGCGTTCGGGGCAGGCCTTCGCGGTCATCACGCAGACGGCCGTGCCCGCCGATCTCTGCGTGCTGAACGCGGATACCGGACTGCCCGCACTGCCGGGCGTCGGCATATCGCTGAAGTTCGCGCGGGAGCGGCCGTCGCTGTTGACGGCGGCGTTCGCGGAGCACATCCGTCTGACGCTGCCGTTGCTGTAGCGCGATGCGTCACATCGCGTAAATCTTCTCGCAGAATCCGGCGCTCGCGCCGAGCCTTCTCGACAGATCGGCGGCGGCGCTCAGTTGCGGCTCGATCAGCTCGCCGGTTTCATGCGCCGGGATCAATCGCGACGCGGGCCCGGAAAGCGTGAGCGCGGCCATGAACGTGTCGCCGGCGCCGAAGACGGGCGTCGCGAAGGCAGCCGTATGCTGATCGCGTGCGCCGGACGTGAAGAGCGGCATCTTCGGCGGCGCGTCGTAAATCGGTTCGTTCAATCCCCAGTAGCGGATCACGTGGCTGATGGCCGTCTCGTCCAGCGGAAACGACGTGCCCGCGAGCCGCGTTTCCCGCAAGCCTTCGGACGGCTCCGCGCGGAAGAGACACAGCCGTTGCCCGTTATCGAGCACGTAGTACGATGCGCTTTCCTTCGTCGATGCGGCGAGCGCATGCAGCGCCGGCTCCACCACCGACGACAGATGAAACGACTGCTCGAAAAGCTTGCCCAGATAGAGCACGCGATGCCCGAGCGAGTAGTTGCCCGCCTGCGAGCGCACGACGTAACCCATGCGCTCGAGCGAGTTCATAAGTCGGTACACGGTCGTCTTGTGCATGCCGGACGCCTGCGCGAGCGCCGCCAGTGACTGCGATTCCGCGCCCGGCTTGAAGCAGTCCAGCAGCGAGAGCGCCTTCTCGACCGCTGCCACGCCATCGTTCCCCATTCCCGTCTCCCGGTTTTCGATCACGGACCATTGTACACAGTAAAATGGCGTTTCACCTGATAAAAGGGTTAACGCTACTGGTCTCGTTCGGCCGCGCTGTTTTATAGTGATTTCACTCCGTACACCACAGTTGTACATCGTACAACATGACCTTCGAGGTGAAATTCATGAGCATGACGTCCGCAGGCAATTCCCCCATCAATCGCAATATCGAGCGCGTATCGCCGGAGCTCGTCGAAGCGGCGGCGAAGTATCAGGCGGCCATCCTCGCCGATGTCGCCGGCCGTCGCGGCACCGTGCATGGCCGCGTGAAGCCGCTGTCGCCGACGATGAAAGTCGCCGGTCCGGCCGTGACCGTCGAAGTGCGTCCCGGCGACAATCTCGCGCTCCACGCCGCGCTGGCCATCGCGAAGCCGGGCGATGTGATCGTCGTCGATGGCAAGGGCGATGTCACCTGCGCGCTGCTCGGCGAAATCATGGCGACGCAGGCGAAGGCGAGCGGCATCGCGGGCATCATCATCGACGCGGCGGTGCGCGATGCGCACGAGCTCGCGCAGGGCGACTATCCGATCTTCTCGGCGGGCCTGAATCCGTGCGGCCCGACCAAGAGCGTCGCCGGTCTCGTGAACGCGCCGATCTCCATCGGCGGCACGGCGGTGAATCCGGGCGATCTCGTCGTCGGCGATGCCGATGGCGTCGTCGTCATTCCGCGCAAGGATGTCGCGCGCATCGTCGATCTCGCGCAGAAGAAGCTCGACATGGAAACCGCGCGCATCGCCGCCATTCACAAGGGCGACGTGCGTCCCGGCTGGGTCGAGAAAGAGCTGCGCGCCGCCGGCATGCTGGCCGAAGGCGAGGCACTGTGATGCAGACGACTTCGCACAAGCCCGTCGTTCTCGTGACGGCAGCCGATCTCGCGCCGCAAGCGCTCGACATGCTCGGCCGGTTCGAGGTCGTCTATGCGGGCAAGCAGCCGACCGAAGACGATGTCGTCGCGCTCTGCAAGCAGCACAAGCCGGTCGCGATCATCGTGCGCTACGGCAAGGTGAACGCGCGCATCATGGACGCCGCCGAAAACCTGCAAGTGATTTCGAAGCACGGCAGCGGCATCGACGTGATCGATCAGGCAGCGGCGGCCGAACGCGGCATCGCGGTGCGCGCGGCTGTCGGCGCGAACGCGGCGGCGGTGTCGGAACATACGTGGGCGCTGATTCTCGCGTGCGCCAAGGCCGTCCCTCAACTCGATGCGCGCATGCGCGAAGGCCACTGGGACAAGTCGACGCACAAGTCGGTCGAGCTCGCGGGGCGCACGCTCGGGCTCGTCGGGCTGGGCGCGATCGGCCGGCGGGTCGCATCGGCGGGGCTCGCGTTCGGCATGAACGTCGTCGCGTTCGATCCGTATGCGAAGGAAGCGCCCGAAGGCGTGACGCTCGTCGCGCTCGACGCGCTGTACGCGGAATCGGACATCGTCTCGCTGCATTGCCCGCTCACGGACGGGAACCGCAAGATGCTCGACCGCGACGCCTTCGCGCGCTTCAGGCAAGGCGCGATTCTCGTCAACACGGCGCGCGGCGGTCTCATCGACGAAACCGCGCTCGCCGAGGCGCTCGCCTCGGGCCAGTTGCGTTCAGCCGGTCTCGACAGCTTCGACATCGAGCCGATGACCACGCCGCATCCGTTCCAGCGCATCCCTAACGTGATCCTGTCGCCGCATATCGGCGGCGTGAGCGATGCCGCCTACGTGAACATGGGCAAGGGCGCGGCGGCCAACATCCTCGCCGCGCTCGAGGAACACGCCCGCGACGCGGCCTGACGTTCGATAGCAAAGGTTGATCATGTTCTATCTCACATCGCCCGTGGTGCGCGAAGCCGAAGTATTCACGCGCATGCCGGACACCTTCCGCAAGCCCGACGTGCAGACCGACTGGGCGCGCGCCAATCGCGGCGGCATGGCGACGGATTCGTTTCTCGAAGGCCCCGTCTGGGATCCGGACGGCCATCTCTTCGTGACCGACATTCCGCATGGCCGCATCTTCCGGATCACGCCCGCGGGCGAGTGGGATCTCGTCGCGCAGTACGACGGCGAGCCGAACGGCATGAAGCGTTTCGACGATGACCATCTGCTCATCACCGACTATCGCAACGGCCTGATGCTGCTCGATATCACGCGCGGCGACGTGCGGCCTTATCTCGAACGCCGCAACAGCGAGCGCTTCAGGGGCGTGAACGATCTCACGTTCGATTCGCACGGCAACCTCTATTTCACCGATCAGGGGCAAACGGGTCTGCACGATCCGACGGGCCGCGTGTACCGGCTTTCTGTCGACGGCAAGCTCGACATGCTGCTCGGCAATTGCCCGAGCCCGAACGGACTGGTGCTGTCGCCGGACGAGAAGGTGCTGTTCGTCGGCATGACGCGCGGCAACTGCGTGTGGCGTGTCCCGCTTCAGGCCGATGGCTCGGTCAGCAAGGTCGGCCAGTTCTTCACGTCGTATGGACCGAGCGGTCCCGATGGACTGACCGTCGATAGCGAAGGGCGGCTCTTCGTCGCGAATCCCGGACTGGGGCGCGCGTGGGTGCTGAATCACCGCGCGGAGCCCGTCGAGATTCTGACGAGCCCCGAAGGCGCGTCGCTCACCAATCTCTGCTTCGGCGGCGCGGACATGAAGACGCTTTTCATGACCGAGTCCGTGTCCGGAACGATCCTCAAAGCGCGAATGAGCGTGGCGGGACCGCTTGCCAAGCGCGCAAGGAAATAGCCCCGAAGGCCGGCTACACATCAAGACATCGCGCTCGAAGAAGCGCGGTGGAGGAGCAAGCATGAACATTTCGCATACTCTGGGCGCGAGACGTGCCGCGCGCCGTGTGGGCAATGAGCCCGACGCCGCCATCGCCAGCGAGGATTACGCGGCAAGCGAGCGCACGCTCGCGAAGGCATTCCGCCGCATTCTGCCGTTCATCTTCGTCTGCTACGTCATCAGTTATCTCGACAGAACCAATGTCGGATTCGCGGCGCTGACGATGAACAAGGACCTCGGCCTCACCGCCGAGCAGTTCGGCTTCGGCGCGGGGCTGTTCTTCATCGGCTATTTTCTGTTCGAGATCCCGAGCAATCTGATCATGCAGAAGGTCGGTGCGCGCGTATGGATCGCGCGCATCATGATCACGTGGGGCGTCTTTTCGATGGCCACCGCGTTCGTCGTCGGGCCGAAGAGCTTCGCGGCCGCGCGCTTTCTGCTGGGCATCGCCGAAGCCGGTTTCACGCCCGGCATCTACCTCTATTTCACGCACTGGTTTCCGGGCAAGTGGCGCGCGAAGGTGACGGCGGCGTTTCTCGTCGGCATTCCCGTGGCGAACATGATCGGCTCGCCGATTTCCGGCGCGCTGCTTCAGCTCGGCGGCCTGCACGGCCTCAAGAGCTGGCAGTGGCTGCTGCTCATCGAAGGGCTGCCCGCCGTCGCGCTCGGTATCGCGTGTCTGTTCGTGCTCGCGGATCGCCCGGAAAAAGCGCACTGGCTCACCGATGAAGAGAAGTCCGCGCTGGCGCGGCGTCTCGCGCTCGAACAGGGCGATATCGGCGCGAAGCACGGCAGCACGCTGCGCGACGCGATGACCAACTGGCGCGTGTTCGTGCTCGCGTTCATCAACTTCTGCGGGATCGTCGGCTCGCTCGGCGTCGGCTTGTGGATGCCGCAGATCATCCGGCAGTTCGGCGTCGGACACGCGACGGTCGGCTGGCTGACCGCCATTCCATACGCGATCGGCGCCGTGGTCATGCTGTGGTGGGCGCGCGTCGCGGGCCGTTCGCAGAATCGCATTCCGTATGTGGCGGGCGCGCTCGTCGTTGCGGCGGTGGCGCTCTTCGTCAGCACGTTCGTCGACATGCCGCTCTTCAAGCTGATCGCGCTGTGCTTCACCGTGAGCGGCATCCTCGCGTTTCAGGCGACGTACTGGGCCATTCCCTCGGGCTTCCTCACCGGACGCGCCGCCGCCGGCGGACTCGCGCTCATCGTCTCCGTGGGCAATCTCGGCGGTTTCGTCGGCCCGTCGATGATCGGCTTCCTCAAGCAGTTCTCCGGCGGCTTCACCGTGCCGCTCATCGCCGTATCGGCGGTGCTGCTGGTAGGCGCGCTGACCATCGCCTGGCTCGGCGATCCGGGCGCCGACGCCGGCGAAGCGCCTGCCGCGCACACATCCTGATCGCGCGTTTATCACCCACAGTCATCACCACAGTCATCCCCCCTAGTCTGGAGACTCCATGTCGTACAAGAAAGCCGGCCAGCGAGCCAGTTCGAACCTGAGCATCGCGCTTGGAGCCGTCGCGGCAGCAAGCATCACCTTCGTCCCGGCAAGCGCCGATGCGCAGAGCAGCGTGACGCTCTACGGCATCGCCGATATCGGCATCGAGCACATCAACAACACCGCCGCCGGCGGCGCGCAGACGCGCGAAGTGTCGGGCAATCTCTCCGGCTCGCGCTGGGGCATGAAGGGCGTCGAGGACCTCGGCGGCGGAATGAAGGCGATCTTCGTCCTCGAAAGCGGCTTCAACCTGAACGACGGCACCTCCGCGCAATCCACGCGCGGCCTCGGCGCGGGCGCGACCACGACCACGCGGCTCTTTGGCCGTCAGGCGTGGGTCGGCCTGTCGTTCAAGGATCAGCAGTTGACCTTCGGCCGGCAGAACTCGCTGCTGTACGAACAGGCCGTCGTGTTCGATCCGATGGGCGCGTCGTCCCGATACTCTTCGTTGTCCGTCGACTACGCGATGGCCGGGCGCATCGACAACTCGGCGAAGTACACCGGCTGGTTCGGCCCGCTGACCGCGCAGGCGATGTACAGCACGCGTTACGACACGGGCTACGGCAGCGAGGTGCCAGGCGCGCAGCTCACTGGCCGCTTCTTCAGCGGCGCGCTGACCTACGCGACCGGGCCGTTCGCCGCGAGCGTGTCCTACGAGCAGCGCAACAGCAACACCGTCGCGACGAACACCGATACCGAGCGCCGCGCGACCGCCGCCGCGACGTATGTGTTCGGGCCGGTGAAGGGCTTCGCGGGCTATCGCTATCTGCGGGCGTCGAACGCGTTCCTGCCGGCGAGCCCCATCAATGTCGCCAACGGCTCGGAAGCGAACGCCGCGAACCTGTACTGGGCGGGCGCGCAGTACAACGTGACGCCGTCTTTCAATCTGACCGCGACGGCCTACTACCAGGACGTCCACTCGACGAGCGCGGACCCGTGGCTCGCCGTGCTCTGCGCGGACTACCTGCTGTCCAAGCGCACCGACGTCTACGCGACCGCCGCCTTCGCGCGCAACACGAACGGCTCCGCGCTGGGCGTGAACGGCTACGGCACGGTCGCGCCGGGCTACAACCAGACCGGCGTGGTCGTCGGTATGCGGCAGAAGTTCTGAGGACGATGGCATGACGACCGCAGCTCAGCCGCCGGGTCCGGGTCTTGCCGGACGCCTGTTTCCGGCGCTCACGGAGGCGTCGCTGCGGCGTTATCTGGGCGGGCAGGTCGCGTCCGTGCTGGGAAGCTGGACCCAGAACGTGACGCTGAATCTGCTCGTGTATCACCTGTCGGGCTCCGCCGCGATTCTCGCGCTGCTCAACTTTCTGCTGTACGGGCCGCAGCTCGTCGTCGCGCCCGTCGCGGGTTCGCGGATCCGCTCGGCGAATGCGAAGCGCGTGACGCTGTGCGTGCTGATGGTGTCGCTGATGCTGACGGCGAGCCTCTTCGCGTTGTCGATGCTCGGCGTGCTGGGCGTGAAGCTGATTCTCGCGCATGCGCTCGCCATCGGCATATCGAGCGCGGTGGAGACGCCCGCGCGACAAGTGTTGCTGCTGACCAGCCTGCGCGATGCGCGTCACACGTCCAACGCCGTCGCGATGAACACGATGGTCTACAACGTGGGCCGCATGGTGGGCCCGACCATCGCCGGGTTCGTCTATCCGGCGTTCGGGCCTGAAGCATCGTTCGTGATCTACGCGCTCGCGCTCTGCTTCATGGCGACCTGCGTGCGTTCGATCAAACCGCACGCGGCGGCGCGGCCGTCGCGCGCGGACAGCAGCCTGCGCGATGCGGTCGGCTACGTGATGTCCGATGCCTTCTCGGCGCGCTATCTGCCGATTCTCGCGTGCATCGGACTCTTCGCGGGCAGTTATCAGACGCTCGTGCCCTTGCTGGCCGACCGCGGCTTTCACGATGCGGCGCGCTTCACCGGCGTGTTTTTCGCGTGCGCGGGCGCGGGGTCGCTGAGCGCGGCGGTGCTGCTGTCGTCGGCGTGGGGGTCGCGGGCATCGCGGCGATGCATTGCGTGGGCGCCGTGGAGCGCCGTCGCCGCGCTGCTCGTCCTGGCGATGACCACGGCGGCATCGGCATCGATACCCGCGTTCTTTGCGCTCGGCTTCAGCCTCACGTTCGCCGCGACATCGACGAACGCAACCATTCAGCGGCAGTGCCCGGAGCACGTGCGCGGCGGGCTCGTCGGCATGTACGGCATGGCCTACAACGGCACGATGCCGTTCGGCTATCTGCTCGTCGGCACGGTCTCGGAAGCGCTCGGCGTGCGTCACACCTTCGCGGCCATGGCGATCGTGCTGGCCGCGGGCGTCATGTCGATTACCGCATTGCAACGATTCAGGGAACAGCGCTCAGGCGCACAATAGACTGGGAGACAGAAATGCAAGCTACTGGTGTCATGGAGAAATCCGCAATCGAGCGCCGCACCATACGCAAGGTCGTATGGCGGCTCATCCCTTTCCTGATGATCTGCTACCTGCTCGCGTTTATCGACCGGGGCAACGTGGGCATGGCATCGCTGCAGATGAACCACGATCTCGGCATGTCGGCGCGGGTCTTCGGCTTCGGCAGCAGCCTCTTCTTCGTCTCGTACTTCCTCTGCGAAGTGCCGAGCAATCTTGCGATGCAGAAGTACGGCGCGCGCATCTGGATCGCGCGCATCATGATCACGTGGGGCATCGTATCGGCGGCGACGGCGCTCGTGCACAACGCGACGACCTTCTACATACTGCGCTTCCTGCTCGGCGCGGCCGAAGCCGGATTCTTTCCGGGCGTGCTGCTGTATCTCTCGTACTGGATTCCGGCGTCGTATCGCGCGCGCATCGTTGCGACTTTCATGGTGGCGATTCCCGCCGCGAGTTTCATCGGCTCGCCGATCTCGGCGCTGCTCCTGCAGATGGACGGCATCGGCGGTCTGCGCGGCTGGCACTGGCTGTTTCTGCTCGAAGGCATTCCCACCGTGCTGCTCGGCATCGCCTGTCTGTTCGTGCTGACCAACAAGCCGGAAAACGCGACCTGGCTCGACGAAGACGAGCGCAAATGGCTCATCAACGCGCTCGCGACCGAGCACAAGGCGCCGAAGAAAGTCGCGCAGATGCCGCTCACTCAACTGTTCCGCAACCGCTATGTGCTGTGTCTCGCGCTCGTCTGCACGTGCGCGTCGGCGGCGGGCAGCACGCTGGGCGTCTGGCAGCCGCAGTTGCTGAAGTCGTTCGGCCTCACGGTGATGCAGACCGGCCTGCTGAACGCGATTCCGTATGCGGTGGCATCGGTGCTGATGGTGTATTGGGGACGCCGTTCGGATCGTGTCGGCGAGCGCCGCTGGCATACCGTGATTCCGATGCTGCTGATCGGTCTGGGACTGCTCGCGACTTCGTTGAGCGGCGCATTGGTGCCGACCGTCGCGATGTTGTGCGCGGTGCTCGTCGGCGCGTATTCGTTCAAGGGCCCGTTCTGGGCGCTCGCGACGGGCATGCTGTCGAACAGCGCGGTCGCGGCGGGTCTCGCCACGGTGAATGCGATCGCGAACCTGCTCGGCGGCGGCCTGATGGTCAACGTCTACGGCTGGGTCAAGGAAGCGACGGGCAGCTATGCGCTCGCGTTGATGCCGCTCGCGATTCTCACGCTCGTCAGCGTGACGACCTTGCTGCTGTTGACGCGCAATGGGCACGCAAGACAGTTGACGAACAAGACGGAGACTGTCTGAGCATGACGACGAACCGACGCGCGTTCCTGCGCTACGCGGGAGCGTTGACAGCCGCATGCGCGCTGCCGGCCACGACATTCGCCGATGAAACCTGGTCGAGCGGCACGCAGCCGCCATCATTCAGATTGCCCGATGGCGCCATCGACTGCCACATGCATATCTACGACGACCGGTTTCCCATCGCGGCGGGCGCGACGCTGCGTCCGCCGAACGCGACGGTCGCGCAGTATCGGGCCTTGCAGAAGAGGCTCGGCGTGAGCCGAAACGTGGTCGTCACGCCATCGACGTACGGCACGGACAACCGCTGCACGCTGGACGCGCTGAAGCACTTCGGCGACGACGCGCGCGGCGTGGCCGTCGTCGATGCATCGGTGACGGACGACGAGCTTCACGCGCTGCATCGCGGCGGCATCCGCGCGATCCGCTTCAACCTGAGCTTTCCGGGCGCGGCGACGGCGGAGATGATCGCACCGCTGGCGGCGCGCATCGCGAATCTCGGATGGCATATCGAGATCGTGATTCCGGGCGCGAAGCTTCCCGCCATCGAAAGTCAGTTGTCGGCGTTGCCGTGTCCGCTCGTCATCGACCATATCGCGCACGTGCCGCAGCCGGAAGGCACGTCGTCCGAGGCGTTCCGCGCGGCGCGCCGGCTCGTCGAGAAGGGCAATACGTGGATCACGTTGTCGGGCCCATACGTCGACACGAAATCGGGCGCGCCGGCGTATGCGGACGTCGCGCCGGTCGCGAAGGCGTTCATCGACATGGCGCCGGAGCGGATGCTGTGGGGCACGGACTGGCCGCATCCGAGCGAGAAGGGCGCGAAGCCCGGCGACGCGATTCTGGTCGATGTGATCGCCGGATGGATCGGCCGCGCCGACTGGCAACGGATGATCTTCGTGTCGAATCCGGCGAAGCTGTATGGGTTCGCGTAGCGCGGGCGCAATTCGCTGAAGTGGGTTGAGAACCGGCCGCTGTCCGCCGCGTTGCGCTTCGATGTCGCGCATTAAGATGTTTTCTGTCTCTCTTGCTCTTTCTTCTCCGGGAAGTGAGCGATCTTCGCGTCGTGCGGATTCCGTTCCGCACGACGTTTTCTTTTGCGGACGGGGTTTGCGCGCGTCGGGCTACACTACGTCCACACTTTTCGCGCTCCCAACGCCATGCCATCCCGCGATCACGACAGCGCCGACGCCCTGCAGGATCCCGCTCTGCTGCGCCGTCTCCTGCGCGCCAAGGACCGCATGGACGCGTCCTCGCACGAAGCCTGGCCGGTCCGCCGTCTCGCCGCCGTCAGCGGCGTGTCCGAAGCGCATTTCGCGCGCTCGTTCAAGCGCGCGTTCGGCATTCCGCCGCATCGCTATCTGCTCACGCGGCGCATCGAGCAGGCCGTCACGCTGTTGCGCGACACCGATCTCGCCATCACGGACATCGCCTTCGTCACGGGCTGGGAAAGCCTCGGCACCTTCGGCCGCATCTTCCGCGACATCACCGGCCGCAGCCCCGGCGCGATGCGCATCGAATCCCGCGCCGATGCCGCCGCGCTCGGGCGCGTGCCCGCGTGCGTGCTGAAGGCGGCGCAGCGCCCCGATCTCACGATGGCAGTTTTGGAGAAGCGGCGGCGCGTCGCGAAAGGTACAGTGCGGCCATCTTCAACGAAGGAGGTCACATGAACCAGGGCATCAGCGTGGTGGGCGTGTATGTCGACGATCAGGACGAAGCGCTCGCGTTTTACGTCGGCAAGCTCGGCTTTCGCGTCCACACGGATGTGCGCAACGGCGCTTACCGATGGCTCACCGTGCAGCATCCGGATCAGCCGTCGTTCCAGCTCGGCCTGTTCGCGCCGGGGCCGCCCGTTCACGACGACGCCACCGCGCACACGCTGCGGGCGATGGTCGCGAAGGGCGCGATGCCGCCGCTCGTGCTGTCCGTCGCGGACTGCCGCGCCACGTATGAGCGCCTGAAAGCGGGCGGCGTGGAGTTCACGCAGGAGCCGGTCGAGCGCTTCGGCAGCGTCGACGCCGGATTCCGCGATCCTGCCGGCAACGGCTGGAAGATGATTCAGGCGCCGCGCAACGACGCCTGAGATCGACGACTGACCGCGCCTCGGATCGGGACACGATCCGTCCGCATCGGCCCGCAAGATACGGTCTGTTCGCAGAGTATTTACAACATGATGACCGTATCGACCTCGCTCGAATCGCCGCGGCGCGATTCCGTTTCCGCGCATGACCCGCCTCGCGACACACGATCGCTCGTGCTGGCGTGGATCAGGCGCGCCCGCGAATCGCAGATTCGCCATTACACGATGGCCGATCGCCTCACGCGCTACGGCAGGCGGCTCGGCCTAGCCGTCATCGGCATCACGGCGGCGACGGGCACGTCGGCGTTTCTGTCGCTCGTCGCGACGGGCGTGTCGCCGGGCGTGCGCGTCGCTATCGGCATGACGAGTCTGAGCGCCGCCGTGCTCGCGTCGTTGCAGACCTTTCTGCGCTACAGCGAGCGCGCCGAGCTGCATCGCCGGGCGGGCGCGCAGTACGGCGCGGTGCGGCGTCGGCTCGAAGCGATCCACGCGGCCGATTCCCGCGCGCCCGACGTGCGCGAGATCGACGCCGTGCGCGACGAGCTCGATCACATCGCGCAGACCGCGCCGCATCTGCCGCGCCGGCTGGCAGTCAGCGCGCCGGTGAGCGATCCTCGCTGATGCATCCGATCGCGTCGCGCATCGCGCCGAAGCGTCGGCGATATTGCGCCGGCGTGAGGCTCACCTTGCGCCGGAACAGGCGGCTGAAGAACCCGGCGTCTTCATAGCCGACTTCATTGGCGATGGCCTCGATCGGCTGATGATCCGTTTCGAGCATCTGCTTGGCTTCCTCCAGCCGCAGCGTGTGCACGTAAGCGAGCGGCGACATGCCTGTCGCCAGCTGGAAGCGCCGGTTGAACGAGCGCTCGGGCAGGCCGCTCATCTGCATCATCGCGCTGACGGGCGAGGGCTGCGCGTAATGCTCGGCAATCCACGACTGGCAGCGCGCGATGACGGCATCTTCCGCCTGCCGCGTGCGCGCGAGCCGCGCGAACGGCTGCTGGCCGACGTCGTGCCAGTCGACCAGATTGATGCGCGCCGTCTGCATCGCGGTTTCGATGCCCGCGAGCCGCGCGATCAGATACAGCGCGAGATCGAGCCACGACGTGCCGCCGCCCGCCATGATGAGCCGCTCGCCGTCGCCCGACGCGACGAGCGCGCGATGCGAACGCACCTTGATCGACGGATAGCGCCGCGCCATGAAATCGCAGTACGCCCAGTGCGTGGTGGCGTCGAGGCCGTCGAGCAGGCCCGCTTCCGCGAGCAGGATCGCGCCGGAGCAGGCCGTCGCGAGAATCTTGCCTTGCGCGTGACAGCGCTTCAGGCACGCGATCTCTTCGTCGAAGCGGCCCGCGAGCGGCTCGCCGGGCGGCACGAGCAACTCGGGCACGCAGATGACGTCGGCGTTGTCGCAGGCATCGAGCGTCGCGTCCGCCGTGATGCGCACGTTGTTGCCCGCGACGAACGCGCCGCCGTGCCGCGACACGACCACAGGCGCGATCGGCGCGAGCCCCGGCGTGCCTTCGACGATGAGACCCCAGTCGCGTCCCGCCGACATGAACATGTCGTACATGCCATACACCACCGACGCCGATGTCTCGGGCAGCGCGAGGATGCAGATGCGCACGGGTGATCGGTCGTTCATGGCCGTTTTGTCCGGTAAGTTGCCGAAATGGCTTTGGCGTCATGCGGGCGCCGGTCGTATCGTGGGTCCGTCGCAATGTTATTAAAGTGTAAGGAAGGCGTTCGCGCCAGCGCGCATCGCAGCGACGGGCGCGCGGGCGAGCGTGTTGTAGCTCCTTCTTTCATTGGACATTGCCGGCGCACTTCCTGACGTGACCTCGTTGACGGAGCAAGACCATGAGCCAGTACCGCACGCACCTTCCGCAGCTCGACGACGCGCTTTTCATGACCGACGGCGGCATCGAAACGACGCTGATCTTTCACGAAGGCATCGAGCTGCCTTGCTTCGCCGCGTTCGATCTCCTGAAGGACGCTGCGGGCACGGCGCGCCTCGAAACCTATTTCCGGCGCTATGCGGGCCTCGCGCGAAGCGAGGGCATCGGTCTCGTGCTCGAAGCGCCGACCTGGCGCGCGAATGCGGACTGGGGCCGCAAGCTGGGCTATTCGGCCGAAGCGCTCGCGGAAGCCAACCGGCGCGCGATCGATCTGCTCGTGCGGGTGCGCGACGAGTTCGAGTCGCCGGACACGCCCATCGTCATCAGCGGATGTCTGGGCCCGCGCGGCGATGGGTATCGCATCGATTCACGCATGACGCGCGAAGAAGCGCGAGCGTATCACCAGCCGCAGATCGACACGCTCGCGGCGACGGAAGCCGACATGATCGCGGCGTTCACGATCACGTATCCGGAAGAGGGCATCGGCGTGATCGATGCCGCGCGCTCGCGCGCCATGCCCGTCGCGATTTCGTTCACGCTGGAGACCGACGGACGCCTGCCTTCGGGCGACGCGTTGCGCGATGTCATCGAGCGCGCCGATGCGCAGACGGATGCCTATGCCGCGTACTACATGATCAACTGCGCGCATCCGTCGCATTTCGAAACCGTGCTGGGCGATGGCGGCGCATGGCGGGACCGCGTGCATGGCATCCGCGCGAACGCTTCACGGCTGAGTCATGCCGAACTCGACGAAGCCGCCGATCTCGACGACGGCAATCCCGAGGAACTCGGCGCGCAATATCGCGCGTTGAATGGGTTGCTGCCGCGCCTGAACGTGGTGGGCGGATGCTGCGGCACGGATCATCGCCATGTGGGCGCGATCTGCAGCGCGATGAAGGGCGCGAGAGGGCAGTACGCGAACGCGATTTGATTCGCGGTGGCGGATGGCGGGCGCTATCGGCGTTTCGAGGTACGAACGATTTGCGGGGATATCGAGGCTCGACCGTCGCGAGAAGAACTGCCGAATACGCTCTTTTCGCGACCGTCGAACGCGCTCGCAAGCATCGACATCGATGCTCGATTCACCTGATGATTGCGCGCGGTTCGATGCCTTTGTTAGCGCTTTCGAAACACTGTCCGGTGTGCTACGGTGATCCGTATGCATGCTTGCGGGCGATCGCTGATTGTCGATCGGCCTTCCGAAATGATTCGGACGGAGTGTGACGATGGACCAGCGAAGCGGCTCACTGTCGCTTTATTCCGTGATCTGCCCCAGATGCGAGACGCTTTCCTCCGTGGAGGAGAATTCGTGCCCATACTGCGGCGCCGATCGCCACGGCGCGGTGCTCACGAGCGGCGCAATAACGGCGGTGCAGGCGGTCGAAGCGTCGCGCGGCGCGAGGCGCCATCTGCTCGAACTGACCGATGTGAACCGCGTCGAGTGCTTCCCGAACCGTGCCGGATATGAAGCGCGTTTGCCCGCGCCCGCGGTCGACCGTGTGTCCGTGCTCGAAGCGCCGCGCAGGTCGAATTCCATGCTGGCCACCGTCGCAATGGCGGGCGTCGTGATCGGCGCATGTGTTCTCGTGCGCGGCTACTTCGAACATCAGCCGTCCGCGCCGCGCGCCGGAGCGGTTCCTGTCGCGGTCGCGGGAACCGTCCGTCAGGTCGCTCCGAAGATGGATGTTGCCGACAGAGTCTTGGAAGCCCGATCTCCCGATGCGCCGACTTCTCCGGTTCACACTGCTTCGCCGTTGATTCCGGTGGTCGCGTCGAGCAAGGACAGCACGCATCAACCGGTGGCTTCCCAACGCCCGATCGAAACGAAGCCTCCGGCGGCCCGCACGGTGCGCCCGCAAAAGACCGCTTCCAAAGCCGCCGCCGCGTGCCCGCAAAAATCGGATCGCGCGTGCGCAGGGACGACGCAGCGCCAGGCGTCGAAAGCGCAACAGAAACGCGTCGAGCCGAAGCGCGCGGAGCCGAAGCAACGGCAAGCGAGCAAGGCGCCCGCTCATCCCGAAGCCGCGCAAGCGAAATCCGGAACGAAGGATTTCCAGAAAGTGACGGCCATTCCCGCGCCCGTCAAACCCGCCATGACAGCCGACGACAGCTGGAAACCCAGCAAGAAGAACAACTAGCGCGGACTGAAGAGAGGAAAGCTCGATGAGGATGCGCTTCGCGCGACACGCGAAGCGCGTTGCGATGGTTACTCGGCGGCTTGCCAGTGGTCGTCGACGGTCTTGTCGGTGATACGCACCTTCGCCAGCATGGGCGAATAGCCGCGCAGCTTGATCTCGTCGACGGCGAGCCGCTCCGAGCGATAAACCTGCTGCGTGATTCTCGTGCCGTCGTGGAATTCGAGGGCATAGCCGTCGATCGGTCCCCACTGGCCCTTCGGCATCGGTTCGATATAGACATTCTGCATCGCGTTTCTCCAGCGTGATTGGAAAGCACTGGGCGGTTCGCAGCGGCGAACGTGCACCTCTTGTATAAGAGGTTATCGAAGAAACGGCGACGGGCAGCATCGGTGCGTGGCGCCGCGCACCAAATAAAAACATAGAGAAATCAATGCGTTAAAGGCGATATTTCATGATGAGAAAGCCTGTTGTCCGATGTGCAACCCGCGCCGTGCTGCCATGCAGCGCAAATTTTCGAGAAACGGACCTCAATTCCGTATCGTGAAATGCTCGGGCCGCGCGTCGCGGCGATGCCTCACAGGCCCAGACAGACCGCCCCGGCCGCGACGACCACGCACGCCAGCCAGCGTTTCGCGCTGACCGGCTCCTGGAGAAACACGCGCCCGATGAGCGCCGCGAACACGACGCTCGTCTCGCGCAACGCGGAAACCGCGCCCATCGCGCCGGCCTGCATCGCCCAGATGACGATGCCGTAGGCGGCGATCGACACGAGCCCGCCCGCGAGCGACGAGCCCACGGCCATCGGCGTTTCCGTAAGCGGGGACCAGAGCGCGGGAGCGCCGCGCTTCGCGACGAAGATCACCGGCATGAGCCAGTAGAACATGAACATCCACGCGGTGTAGGTGAGCGCTTCGCCGTCGGAGAGACGCACGCCGATGCCGTCGATGACGGTATAGATCGCGATGGTCACGCCCGTGGTCAACGCGGCGAGCGCGCCCGCGCGCGACACGCGGCCGCCTTGCAACGCGAGCGCCATGATGCCGCCCGATATCAGCGCGATCCCGAGCGCGTGCAGCGGGCCGATCGCCTCGTGCGCGAAGATCGCCGCGCCGAGCGTGACGAGCATCGGCGATGAGCCGCGCGCGATCGGATAAGCCTGCGCGAGATCGCCGCGACGATACGAGCGCACGAGGCTCACGTTATAGACGATGTGCACCAGACCCGAGGCGACGATATACGGCCACGCGGCTTTCGGCGGCAACGGCAGGTACAGCACGACGCACGCGGAGACGACCCCGATGGCGATGCTCATCCAGGTCATCGAGAGGAAGCGGTCGCGATTGCCGTGAAGCATCGCGTTCCAGCTCGCGTGCAGCACCGCTGCAAAAAGGACGACACCGCCGGTATAGCTGAACATGCGCTTTGTTTCGCTGATGTGACAGATGATTCGTAGAATATCTATCTTGTAGGCGGGCAACAAACCATTAAAATTGCGCGGTCGCGTTAGAAAATCTCTTTCGAATGAGATCGCCATTGCCATCGCTCAACGCGCTGCGCGCTTTCGAAGCCGCGGGCCGTCTCGGCAGCTTCAAGCAAGCCGCGGCAGAACTGCACGTGACGCAAGGCGCAATCAGCCAGCAGGTGCGGCTGCTCGAGGCGTGGCTCGGTGCGACGCTGTTCGAGCGCCACAACCGGCGCGTGGTGCTGACACCGGCGGCGCGCGTCTATCTCGCGGACGTCGGTCCGCTCTTCGATCAGCTTTCGCAGGCCACCGCGCGCTATGGCTTGTCGGAAGCCGTATCGCGTACGCTCACCGTGAATTCGCTCGCGACGTTCACCTTGCGCTGGCTCGTGCCGAGACTGGAGAAGTTCCGCGCGCGTCATCCGGATGTCGAGGTGCGGATAGAGACATCGAACGAGCCGGTGGAAAGGCTGAAAGATGCCTACGACATCGTGATCCGGGGCGGCCCCGACACGTTCTATGGCTACGTCATGCGGCCTTTTCTGTCGGAGGCGCGCTTGCCGGTATGCAGTCCCGCGCTGCTGCGGCGCGTGCCCTTGCGAACGCCTGAAGACATGCGGCGGCACACGCTGCTGCATACGTCGAGCCTGCCGCGCGTCTGGCCGGACTGGCTCGCGCAGGCGAACGTCCCTTCGCTCGTGCCCGCGGCGGTGCTGACCTTCGATCACTTCTATCTGACCTTGCAGGCGGCGGTCGACGGCATGGGCATCGCGATGGGACCGACCGCGCTCGTCGCCGACGATCTCGCCGCGGGCCGGCTCGTCGCGCCGTTCGCGGCGCCGCGTCTGCCGTCGCGCAGCTACTGCACCTATGTTGCCGATGAAAAAGCCGGCGACGATCTGATCGTGCTGTTTCGCTCGTGGCTGGAGCAGGAAGGCGCGGCGTTCGCGAGCGGGCCTGAGGCGTGAGGTGTTTCGAGCGCGCTCGCGCGCCCGTCACCAGAAGTAAGTCGCCTTGACGCCAAACGTGCGCGGCGCGGCGAACGCGTAGCGATACGAGTTATCGAAGGTGTATTCCTCGGCGGCCGTGAAAACGCGCGCATTGGTCACGTTGCGCACGTACGCCATCAACTCGACGTTCTTCTGGCTCGGTATCCATGTCGCCGAAAGATCGGCTGTCAGATACGGCTTCTGATAATCGTCGCCGTAGTTGTAGATCGTGAAGTGCTGGCCGCTCTGGAACTTCGCATTCATCCTGCCGATGATGCGCCCGGCCGCCATCGTCCACGCATGTTCGAGACCGAGGCCGATCGTCATCGCGGGGCTTTGCGGCGGCGCGTTGCCGGCGAGCTGCACGTTCTGGCCGCTGCCGTCATCGACGATGAAATCGGTAAAGCGCGCATGCAGCCATGCCACCGACAAGGTCACGAGGCCGATGGGATCGACGAGCGCGCGGATATCGGCATCCGCGCCATAGATGTGCGTGCGCCCGGCGTTGACGATCTTCGTGCCGACGCGGCCATCCGCGAACGGCACGAGCTGCGCGATCTGCTGGCCCGAGTAGTCGTAGTCGAACACGCTCGCATTGATCTGCACGCGCTGCGCATTCCACAGCGACTTCGTGCCGATCTCGATGCCCTTCAACGTCTCCGGCGCATACGAACCCGACGACGAGAAGCCGCCCGACTTATAACCGGTGTCGTAGCGCACGTAGTTCATCACCGCGGACGTGGGCGCATATTCGGCGGCGAGGTGGAGGGTCGGCTTCGACCATGAGCCCGCGTCGTTCTGCGGCACATGCGTATAGACGAAGGGCAGCTGATCGGAATCCGCGAAGAAGTATTGACCGTCGCGGCTTTTTTGATCGCGCGTCACGCGCATGCCCGCGGTCAGCCTGATCTTGTCGGTCACCCAGTAGGACGACTGGCCATACACGGCGGTGGATGTCGTGTGGACGCCGTAAGCGAACGCGAGCGTCGGCTGATAGATGCCGTTGTCGAACGGCGATTCGTTCGCGCTATACAGCGACGACGCTTCATGAAAGTACGACACGCCCGCCTGCCACGACCATCGTCCGTCGCCGAGCGAGCTCACGCGCACTTCGTGATTCTGCGTCTTCGGAAACTCGTTCTGCCGGTACGACACGGGCGCATCGGGGCTCGTGCTGCTGTCGCCGTCATGACGCCAGGTCAGATTGTCGTAGCTGCCCGTATAGCTCAGCTCGACGCCGGGAAAATCGTAAGCGACGCTCCAGCGCGCGACCGTATCGTCGATGCTGAGCGATTGCGGCGTCGCATAGGTGAACGTGCGCGGATCGGCGGGGAAGGGCGGCTTCGCGTGCGAGAGATCGCCGTTCGCATCGTAGATATAGGGAATGTCGAGCGAGACCGGGCCGACGCCCTTCAACGTCGTCTGCTGCGCGGTGAAGAGCATGCGCAGATGCGACGCCGGCCGGAGCGCGACGGTGAGCCGCCCCGAGCGCGTATTCTCGTCGTCGCCGTCCGCTTGGGGCGCGTTGTTCAGGTAGCCGTCGTGGCGGCGCGAAATGGCCGCGACGCGAAACTGCAGCACGTCGTTCACCGGCACGTTGATCATCGCTTCCAGATTGCGCGTGGCGTAGTTGCCGAGATCGACGGATGCGCTGCCTTCGAATCGCGTCGTGGGCTTCGCCGTCACGATATCGACGATGCCGCCCACCGCATTGCGGCCGTAGAGCGTGCCTTGCGGGCCGCGCAGCACGGAGATGTGATCGAGATCGTAGAGCGTGCCGGAAAGCGCATACGGGCGATTGTTCGAGCTTCCGTCGGTCACCACGACGACTGAAGGATCGCCGATCTCGGTCGTGTCGCGGCTCGATATCCCGCGGATCGTCAGCACCGGCACGACGGTCTGCACTTGCGCGTAGTTGAGATCCGGCGCCATCGACGCGAGCGACTTGATATCGCTGACGCCGACATTGTCGATGAACGACGGGCCATAGACGCTCATCGCGATCGGCGTGCGCTGCTCGGGCGCGGGCTGCTTTTCGGCCCTGACGACGATGGGCGCGAGCTGTTGGGCGTTCGGGTTGTCCTCGTCCGCGCGGGCGCCGATCGCGGGAAACGCGCAGGCGCTCGCGACGAACAGGCGCACGGCCATCGACACACGACGGCAATGGACGGCTTCGAAATGCGAGAAAGACATGACAATCGCAGACTGATGCAGCACAACACCTGCGATTGCTACGGAGGCTGTCGGACACTGCGGGCCGGTCCCGCTCTCCGATGGGGATATCGACCTAAGTGGAAAATCTTTCTGCGTGGTTACGCCGGAAAGCGACGGATTATAACGTTTGAGGCGCCGCTTCGTGGTAGGGCTTCAGGCGCCGTTCAGCGCTTTTTCTTTGCTTCCTCGAGACACGCCGCCAGCTTTTCAAAATAATCCAACGCCTTGCGCGTCGGCACGACGGTCTTGATGCGCAGATCGTCGCTGCTTTCTTCGACGGACACGAGACCGCGCTTTCTCAGGTTCGTCAGCTTGCGATGCACGGTTGCGGGCGCACCCGCGACGGACAGCCCCATGGTCTCCGTGACCGTGAGCGTATGTCCCGCATGCCATGAGGCCGTGAGCGCTTCGAGCAAGCGTTCCTCGGCGGCATCGAGCTTGGGCACCGAAGGCAATGCCTGCACCGCCTGCGCGAGATTCAGGAAGCGGAAATAGGCATCGAAAACGGTCTTTTTGGCCATGAACAATCATGAGAAGTGAATGCGAATCAATCATAGCATCTGCCAAAAAGCGCTACATGAGGAAAAGCCAAGTATTTATCACCATGATAAGTAAGTGCTAACATGGCGTATCGAATCAGGGCGATCGGAAGCAGGGCGCAATGCTCTCTTGCCTGAGCGAATTTCGGGGACATGGGCGTGACTCAAGAACGCAACTTCACCTACATCACAGCGCATTTCATCGAGCAGGAAATCGGGCATCTCGCAAGAATGATCCCCTCGCGGCATTGGCATCGCAGCGCGGCGTGGCCGGTGTCGTACTGGCGCGAGCGCATCGAGGCGCTTCGGCACGCGCCCGCCATCGCGCCGGAGCAGCGTGCGGAATTGAGCGCGCTGCTCGATGAGCTGGAGCGAATCGCGCAGCAACTCACCTCGTCGCCGAAGCGCGGCGAGATGCCAAAAGGCGAAGCACGGCGCATAAGCGCGGCATAAGCGCGGCGTAGGCGCGGTATAAGCGCGCGCGGCGCTGCGGTAAGATGAGCGCTCCGCCGCCGCTCAACTGGCTCGCCGCCAATGTCTTCCTTTCAACTCCGCCTGTGCTCCGTCGTCGGCACAGCGCTCTTTTTTATCGCGTCGCTCTGGGTCAATCAGGAAATCTTTACCCATTCGGAATTCGTGCGCGGCGTGAACTGGGTCTATCTCCCGGCGGGCGTTCGGCTTCTCAGCACGCTTCTGCTCGGCGCGGATGGTGCAATCGGGCTGCTGATCGTAAGCTGGATCGTCGATTTCTTCTATTTCTTTCCCAACGATCCGCTCAGGTCATTCGTGGGCGGGATCATCGCGACCGCCGCGCCTTATGCCGTATATCGGCTGGCGCGTGAAATCTATGGACTCGACGCGTCGTTATCGAATCTGACTGCGGCGCGGCTGATGGTGCTCACCCTCGCCTACGCGCTCGCCGGCCCGCTGCTGCATAACATCTGGTTCTATCTTCAGGGCGATGCGCAGAACATCGCGTCGCGATTCTTCGCGATGTTCGTCGGCGATCTGTCCGGCACGATGATCGTCATCTACACGCTCAAGGCCGTACTGCATTTTTTGCCGATGCCGCGCCGCCCGGAAGCGGACAACGGCCGGGAACCGTAATTACGCCCCCGATCGTCTCGGGGGCGCCTTGGCTTTCTCTCTCAGGTTCCGTCTTGTCATGCCCGCTACGTCGTGTACTCTATCACTTGCTTATCATGATGATAAGTTGATTCGTGAGCGCGGCGCATTCCTGTCTCATCCGAACAACTTCATCATCAGCGTGGCGAACACGACCATGCCCGCGCCGCCGATGCGCGTCGAGATCTGCGCGAAGGGCATGAGTCCCATGCGGTTCGACGACGAGAGAATCGCGACATCGCCCGTGCCGCCGAGTCCGCTGTGGCACGCGGTGATGATCGCGGCCTCGACGGGATACATCTTCAGCCATGCGCCGACGAAAAAGCCCGACACGACCATCGCCGCGACCGTCGATGCGCAAATCACGAAGTATGCGAGCGAGAATGCGCCGACGAGCTTGTCCCACGACACGAAGAGCGTGCCCAGACCGACGAGAATCGCGAAGGTGAGATTCGTCGACATGAACTTGTAGATCTGATACGCGCCGATTTCCATGCGTTCCGGAATGGCGCGCGCGACCTTCAGAACGGCTGCCGCGACGATCATCAGCACGGGGCCCGGAATGCCCGTGACCGGCGCGAGCAGCATGCCGAGAATGAAGAGCGTGCAGCCGAGCAGCAGGCCGAAGCCCATCAGGCGCAGATCGAGCGCCGCCTCCGCTTTCTGCTCTTTCAGGAGCGCCTGATCGTCGCCGCTCTTCACGAGCATGCCGTCGCCGCTATAGGCGCGATGCTTTTCGCCGAAGCGCTTGAGCAGCCCGCTCGCGAGAATCGCGACGACATTGCCGATGAGCGCCGCGGGCACCATCATCGCGATGAGATGACCTTGCGCCGCGCCGGTGATCTCCGCATAGCCGATCGACAAGGGCAGAATGCCTTCGCCGATGCCGCCGCCGAGAATCGGCATCACGATATAGAAGAACGTGTGCTTCGGGTCATAGCCGAACATGAGGCCGGCGGCCACGCCTGCCGCGATCGCCGTCACCGTGCCGACGAGCAGGGGCACGAACATCTTGAGAAAGCCTTGAATCAGGATCTTGCGATTCATCCCGAGGATGCTGCCCGCGACGAGACACGCGATATAGAGGTATTGCAGGTTCGCGGTCTTCATCGTCGTGGTGATGGCCTTGAGCGCGGCGTCGTCCATCAGCTTGTAGCCGAGCAGCGCGGAAGGCACGAAGAGGCACAGGATCGCGGGGCCGCCGATATGCCTGAACACCGGAATGCGTCTGCCGATCTCGCCGAGCAAAAGACCCGATAGCATCAGCACGGCGAAACCGCCGATCATGTCGTTCGGAAGTTTGCCGGTGATCGCGGCGAGTATCGTCACGAGCGAGAGCGCCGCGAACATCGCGAGCGGCATGCCGCCGACGGTCAGCATCGAGAAACGGGCGCGCAGGCCGAGCGGCGCTGCGCCCGTGCGTAGCGAAGGGCTTTCCATGAGGTGTCTCCTGATTTGAGGATGATGCGGCGCGGGACGCTCAGGCGTCTCTTGTTCGGGCTTCGCTGCGTTACGCCGCCTGAGTCTTGCGTTGCTTCGGAAGGTCGATCTGCATCCACGGATGAGCGGCCTCGTGCCTCGCTTCGAACGCGCGGATCGCGTCGCTGTCCGCGAGCGTCATGCCGATCATGTCGAGGCCTTCGATGAACATGCGTTTTTGCCGCGGCGGGAGATCGAACGCGTAATGCACGCCGTCGCTCGTCGTCACGCGTTGATTCGCGACGTCGATGTTCAGTCGATTCGTGTTCGCATCGCTCACATGCGCGCTCAGTTTCGCGACGACGGATTCATCGAGCGTAATGAGCAACAGCCGGTTGTTCTGCGCATTGAAGTAGAAGATCTCGCCGAAGCTCGGCGCGATGACCGCATCGATGCCGGCCTGTTGCAAGCCCCACACGGCATGCTCGCGGCTCGATCCGCAGCCGAAGTTCGCGCCCGTCACGAGAATGCGCGCGCCTTCGTATTCGGGCCTGTTCAGCACGAACTCTTCACGCGCCTTGCCCGATGCATCGAAACGCAAGTCATGCAGCACGCCGCGCGCGAGACCGGATTTATCGATGCCGAACAGAAACTGCTTCGGCATGATCTGGTCGGTATCGAGATTGTTCAGGGGAAGCGGCGCGGCGATGCCCGCCAGTGTTGCGTGCTCAGACATGCTGGAACTCCTTGCGTACATCGACGATGCGGCCCGCGATCGCGGCGGCGGCGGCCATTGCCGGGCTCATCAGGTGAGTGCGGGCGCCGCGTCCCTGGCGTCCTTCGAAATTGCGGTTGGTCGTGGAAGCGCAGCGCTGGCCGGCTTGCAGGATGTCATCGTTCATCGCGAGGCACATCGAGCAGCCGGGCTGGCGCCATTCGAAGCCCGCGTCGATCAACGCCTGCGCGATGCCTTCGCGTTCCGCCTGTTCGCGCACCATGCCGGAGCCGGGCACGACCATGGCGCGCACGGAAGGCGCGACCTTGCGGCCGCGCACGACATCGGCGACGGCGCGCAAGTCTTCGATGCGCGCATTCGTGCACGAGCCGATGAACACGTGATCGATCGCGAGGCCGTCGAGCGCCTGGTCCGCATCGAGGCCCATGTACGTGAGCGCCTTCGATGCGTTGTGATGTGCCACGGGTTCATCGGCGAGACGGGGAATGCGCGCATCGATCGCAATCGCCTGATCGGGGCTCGTGCCCCAGGTGACGAACGGCGCGACCTCGCTCGCATCGAAGCGATGCGTGATGTCGAAGGTCGCATCGTCATCGGACTTGAGTTGCTTCCATTGCGCGACGAAAGCATCGGCTTCGATGCGCTCGGCGACATAGCGGATCGTCGTCTCGTCGGGCGCGATCAACGCGCCGCGCGCGCCCGCTTCGACCGTCATGTTGCACAGGGTCATGCGCGCTTCGGCGGAAAGCGCGTCGATCGCGCTGCCCGCATATTCGACGACAAAGCCGCGTGCCCCTTGCGCACCGATCTTCGCGATGATGTAAAGCACGAGATCCTTGGCGGTCGTGCCATCGGGCAACGCGCCTTCCACGACGATGCGCATGTCCTTCGCCACGCGATACACGAGCGTCTGCGTCGCGAGCACGTGCTCCACCTCGGACGTGCCGATGCCGAAGCCCAGCGCGCCGAGCGCGCCATAGGTGGTCGTGTGGCTGTCGCCGCACAGCACGACCATGCCGGGGCGGATCAGCCCGATTTCCGGCGCGACCACATGCTCGATGCCCTGCGCGCGATCGCGCACGTCGAACAGATGAATGCCGTGCTTCACGCAGTTGCGCGTGAAGTTCGCGGCCTGTTGCGCGGCGGCGTCGATCATGATCGTGCGCTTGTCGACGGCGACGGGATGCGTCGGAATCACGTGATCGACGACGCCCATCTGCTTCTCCGGGCAGCGCACCGGCAGGTTCTTTTCGGCGAGGCCCGCGAACGCCTGCGGGCTCGTGTACTCGTTCATGATGTGCAGGTCGGCGTAGAGCGCGACGTGCTCGTCATCGACACGAAAAACCGTGTGGCTGTCCACGATCTTTCGATAAAGCGTCTGTCCCATGCTGTCTCCGTTGAGCCTTAGGTAAGTCGAAGCCAGTGTAATTCGATAACATGGACCGTAAAATGCAGACTGCTTTAACCTATTGTTAAGCTGGATTTAAAAATGAACTCGATTGCGGATCTGGAGTTCTTCGCGCGGCTCGTCACGCAAGGCAGCTTGTCGGCGCTCGCGCGAGACCTCGGCGTGACGCCGCCCGCAGTGAGCGCGCGCCTGAGTCAACTGGAGAAACGTCTCGGCGTGAAGCTGCTGAACCGCACGACGCGGCGGCTCGCGATGACGCAGGAAGGCGAGCTCTATCTCGGCACCGGCTCGCGCTTGCTGGAGCAGGTGCAGGAGCTTGAGCGCATGGTGTCGAGCAGTCGCGATCTGCCGCGCGGCCTGCTGAAGGTGAACGCGACGTTCGGCTTCGGGCGGCGCCAGATCGCGCCGGCGCTGTCGGCGTTTCGCCGGGCCTATCCGGAAGTCGAGGTGCAGCTCGATCTCACCGATCGCCCGATGAACCTCGCGGAGTTCGCATTCGATGTCGGCATCCGTTTCGGCGAATTGCCGGACATGCGCGTGGTCGGCAGAAAGATCGCGGCGAACCGGCGCTTCGTCTGCGCGTCGCCCGCGTATCTGAAGGCGCACGGCACGCCTAAAGAACCTGATGACCTGCGCGGCCATCACTGCATCGTGCTGCGCGAGAACGACACCGCGTATGGCACCTGGCATTTCACGAAGGGAAAGCGCCACGAGACCGTGAAGGTTCACGGCACGATGAGCAGCAACGACGGTGAGGCGACCTTGCGCTGGGCGCTCGATGGCCACGGCGTGCTGGTGCGCTCGGAATGGGATGCGGAGCCGTTCATCGATACGGGCGCGCTCAAGCGCGTGCTGGCAGATTGGTCCATGCCGCCCGCCGATATCTACGCGATCTATCCGGAGCGTCTGAATCTGTCGGCAAAGGTGAGGGTGTTCGTCGAGTTCCTGGAGCAGTACCTGAAGCGGGCGTGATGCTTGCTGAATCGTCGGCACGCGAATCGCTCGACGAAGGAGGCAGCCCATGACGGCCCCGCACCATTCCAGCGCCCATGCGGCGAAGCATGGACAATCGACGGACGATGATCACGCCGCGACCTACGACGCTTTCAAGGATCTCGTCAACATGACGCCCGCGCAGCTCGAGAAGTGGCTCGCGACCGACGAGTCGCGCGAAGTCGGACAGAAGCACGGCGGCGGTGAATCGGTGGGGCACAAGTCGGGAAGGCACATCATCGACATTCTCGGCAAGAAGAAGGCCGATCTCACCGACGGCGATTACGCGCACATGCGCAAGGTGATCGGCTATATCAAGCGGCACCTCGCGCAAAGGCCGCATGAGATCGAGCATTCGCACTGGCGTTACTCGCTGATGAACTGGGGCCACGATCCGTTGAAGTGAGCGTCGGCGAAGCTTGATGGTTTTTTGATGCGTCGATGATCGTCCACGCGCCGCGCTTGCCGCTATGCTTGTAGAAAACGGAGCGCGACATGAACGAGACGAACTGGTACACGGAAAGCGGCTGCTCGCTCGACGAATTTGCGAGCCTCGTGGCGCACGATGCGCTCAAGCCCGCATCCGCCGCCGATATCCAACGGAAGATTCCGCTCTATGACTGCGGCGCGCTCGCCGATGCGTTGAGCGATTCATCGAAACGCATGGCATTGCAGGCGGAATGGGCCACGGTGCTGCGCGATGGTGCGGGCGTGCTCGTGCTGAAGCGCGCTTATGCGGACACCGCGCCGGTCGACGAAGCCACCGCGATTTTCGAATCGATCATCCGGCAGGAGCGCGAGGACGGCACGAGCGGCGCCGATCATTTCGCGAAAGCCGGCGCGAACGACCGCATCTGGAATGCGCAGGAAAAGCTCTGTCTGAAGGCGCCGCGCGTGTTCGCGCGCTACTTCGCCAATCCGTTCATCGAGTGCGCGGCACAGGCGTGGCTCGGCCCCGGCTTTCAAATGACCTCGCAGGTGAATGTGGTGCGGCCGGGTGGTGACGCGCAACAGGCGCATCGCGACTATCACCTCGGCTTTCAGACGGCCGAGGAAGTGCGGCGCTATCCCGCGCACGTTCATGCGATGTCGCCGTTTCTCACGCTGCAGGGCGCGGTCGCGCACAGCGACATGCCTGTCGAAAGCGGTCCGACGAAGCTGCTGCCATGCTCGCAACGCTATGCGCGCGGCTATGTCGCCTGGCGTCGCGCGGACTTTCGCGAGTATTTCGAAGCGCATTACGTGCAGTTGCCTTTGGAGAAAGGCGATGCGCTTTTCTTCAGTCCGGCGCTCTTTCATGCGGCCGGCGCGAATCGCACGCGCGACGTGCAGCGCATGGCGAATCTGCTGCAAGTGTCATCGGCGTATGGCCGCGCGATGGAATCGCTCGATCGCGCGCGCATGTGCGAAGCGGTTTATCCGGTGCTGCTCGATTACAAGTCGACGGGACAGATGAGCGATGCGGAGATCGATGCCGTCATTGCGTCGTGCGCGGAAGGCTATGCGTTCCCGACGAATCTCGATCGTGATCCGCCCGTCGGCGGTCTTGCGCCGAAGAGTCAGCAGGCGTTGCTCAGACAGGCGCTCGATGAACAATGGTCCGTGGATGCGCTGAAGAACGCATTGAACGACAACGCATGGCGGCGCAGCACGTAACGGCTATTCCTGATACACCGCCGAGAGCACGCTTTCCGCATCGGCCTGTGCATTGTCGAGCTGCACGAGGCTCGCGTGACGCGCGCCGAGCGGATCATGATTCGTGATGGCGGTGAGAATCGCCTTGTGACGTGGCAATGACAGCGCGTGCGTATCCGGATGACGGCTCGTCAGCTTGATCGATTCCGACAGCGCGAGCGACAGCATGTGCCCGATATACATCAGCATGTCGTTATGCGTCGCCGTCATGATCGCGCGATGGAACTCGAGATCGGGCGTGAGCAACGCGTCGGGCGTGGCGGCGTGCGACATCCGCTCATAGGCGTCGCGAATGCGCGCGAGATCGTCTTCCGTCGCGTTCGATGCGGCGAGTGCCGCCGCAGCCGGTTCGACGATCCTGCGCACCACGAGCAGCGACTCGAAGAACGCGCCCTCGTGCACGCTGTTGATGGTCCAGAAGAGCACATCGGGATCGAGCGTGTGCCATTCGTCGCGCGGACGCACGACGCTGCCCAGACGCGGCTTCGACAACACGAGCCCCTTCGCGACCAATACGCGCGTCGCTTCGCGCAGCACGGGCCGGCTCACGCCATACGCTTCGCACAGCTTCGCCTCGGCGGGCAGCCGATCGCCCGGCTGGAGCTTGCCGCTCACGATGTCGATGCCGAGCTCCTGCACGATGCGCGCGTGCATGCTCTTGCGGGGCTGTGGATGGCGATAGTCCATATCTTTCGTCGGCGCTCGTCAGCGTCTGACAGCGGCGCGATCGCCGAACGCACGCTGCGACAGACAGAACACGAGCAGCAGCGCACCGACCGCGATCTTGGTCCACCACGAACTCAGCGAGCCGTCGAACGAGATCAGCGTTTGAATGATGCCGAGCAGAAGCACGCCGAACAGCGTGCCGATCACATAGCCGACGCCGCCCGTCAGCAGCGTCCCGCCGATGACGACCGACGCGATCGCATCGAGTTCGAGTCCCATCGCGTGCAGGCCATAGCCCGATAGCATGTAGAACGTGAACAGCACGCCGCCGAGCGCCGAGCAGAAGCCCGAGAGCGCATAGGCGCCGACGGTTGCCGCATTCACGGGCAGGCCCATCAGAAGCGCAGAATGCGGATTGCCGCCGACCGCATAGAGCGTGCGCCCGAACGGCGTGTAGTGCGCGACGAACACCGCGAGCGCGAGCACGACGAGCGCGATGACCGCGCCGAGCGACAGCGATGCGCCGCTCATCACCGGTATGCGAATCTGCGAAACGGCTGCGTACCACGGGTCGGTGATGCTGATCGAATCGATGCTGATGAGATAGCACAGCCCGCGCGCGAGGAACATGCCCGCGAGCGTGACGATGAACGGCTGCAGGCGAAAGCGCGCGATCAGCCAGCCCATCAACGTGCCGAACGCGGTGCCCATCGCGAGCACGAGCGGAATCACGACGAGCGGATGCCAGCCCGCTTTCTCGACGAGCGCGGCGGAGACCATCGTCGTGAGCGCGATGACCGAGCCGACCGACAAGTCGATGCCGCCCGACAGAATCACGAACGTCTCGCCCACCGCAACGACGATCAGAAACGCATTGTCGATCAGCAGATTGAGAAAGACCTGCGGCGAGAAGAAGCCCGTGTACATCACGGAGCCGAGCACGGATATCGCGATGAACAGCGACACCGTCGCGGCAAGCGGCAGATAGCGGCTCTGCGAAAGCTTGCGCGACGGCGCGTCGCTGTCGCGACGATGCGTGAGCGCGACGCTGCGCGGCTTGGGCAGGCCCGAGTTCATCGGCGCACCTCGCGATCGGAAAGCGCGGGGCGGCGCGCGAACTTCGCGACCGTCGCGCGGAACTCGCCCGATTGCAGCATCATCACCGCGAACACGACGATCGCCTTCACCACGAGATTCACCTCCGGCGGCACGCCGAGCGAATAGATCAGATACGTGAGCGTCTGGATGATGAGCGCGCCGATCACGCTGCCCGCTAGCGTGAAGCGCCCGCCGGTGAGCGCGGTGCCGCCGAGCGTGACGGCGAGAATCGCGTCGAGTTCGAGCAGCAGGCCCGCGTTGTTGCCGTCCGCGCTCTTCACATTCGAGCTGATGAGAATGCCCGCGACGCCCGCGCACAGGCCGCTGAACGCATACGCGCCGAGCGTGAGCCTTCTCGCCTGCACGCCCGCGACACGCGCGGCGGTCGGATTGATGCCGATCGCTTGCAGGAAGAGCCCGAGCGCAGTGCGCGTGATCGCGAGATAGAGCAGCGCGAACACGAGCGCGACGATCAGTATCGACACCGGCACGCCGAGAAAATAGCCGCCGCCGAAAAAGAAATAAGGCGTGTAGTAGATCGTGATGATCTGGCCGCTCGTGATGAGCTGCGCGATGCCGCGGCCCGCGACCATCAGGATCAGCGTCGCGATGATCGGCTGCATGCCCGCGCGCGCGACGAGCAGGCCGTTCCACAACCCGCACAACAATGCGACGCCGAGCGCGGCCACGATCACCACCGGCAGCGGAAAGCGCGTGACATTGCCGGAGATGGAGCCGCCGATAGTCCATGCGGCCACCGCGCCCGCGATGGCGACCACCGCGCCCACGGAGATATCGATGCCGCGCGTCGCGATCACGATGGTCATGCCGAGCGCGACGACCGCGAGCGGGGCCGCTCGATTGAGGATATCGACGAGACTGCCGTATAGATGATGATCGCGCCATTCGACATGCAGAAAGCCCGGATTGAACGCGGCGTTCAACGCGAGCAGCAGCGCGAGCGTGACGAGCGGCCAGCCGAGCCGATGCTCCATCATCGAACGAAGCATTCCCTGTCGGGCGGTGTCATCCATGTTCGGCTCCGATCATTTCGCACACGGTGTCCTCGCTCGTTCCGGCGGGCAGCTCGCCCACCTTGCGCCGGTCGCGCAGCACGACGATGCGGTTCGCGATACGCACCACTTCCGCGATCTCCGACGAGATGAACAGCACGGCCATGCCCGTCGATGCGAGCCGGAGTATCTCGTCCATGATTTCCTGCTTCGCCGCCACGTCGATGCCGCGCGTGGGCTCGTCGAGAATCAGCAGACGCGGCTCGGTGGCGAGCCATCGCGCGATGAGCGCCTTTTGCTGATTGCCGCCGGAAAGCAGGCCGATGGGCATGTCGAGCGTCGCGGCCTTGATGCCGAGCGCGCGCACGAAGCGCTCGGCGAGCGCGTTCTGTTGCGCGCGCGTGAGACAGCGCCGCGCGCCCATCCGCGCCTGCAACGCGAGCGCGATGTTCTCGCGCAGCGACAACTCCGCGACGATGCCGTCCGCCTTGCGCTCCTCGGGACAGAACGCGATGCCGTGACGAATCGCATGCGCGGGTGTCGCGAACGAAACCGGCGCGCCGTCGATGCGCAATTCGCCTTCATCGGGCTTTTCCAGCCCGAAGAGCAGCTTCGCGAGTTCGGTGCGCCCGGACCCGAGCAGGCCCGCCACGCCGACCACTTCGCCCGCACGCACGCGCAGATCGAGCGGCTGCAATTGTCCCTTCTGACCGAGGCGCACGGCGTCGAGCAGGGCGGTGTCCGCGGCGCTCGCTTCAGTCTCTTCGGGCGGAGCCTGGCGTGCCTGCGCGGCGGCCAGCTCGCGGCCGAGCATCGCCGCGATCAGCGCTTGCGTGCCCAGTTCGCTCGCGCGCCATTCCCCGACGCGCTTGCTGTTGCGCAGCACCGTGATGCGGTCGGAGATCGCGTAGACCTGATTCAGAAAGTGCGTGACGAAGAGGATCGCAAGCCCCTCGCCGCGCAAACGGCGCAGCACATCGAAGAGGCGGCGCACTTCGTCGTCGTCGAGGCTGGAGGTCGGCTCGTCGAGAATCAATACTTTCGACGACAGCTTCAACGCCCGCGCAATCGCGACCATCTGCTGCACAGCGACCGAATAGCTCGTCAGCACGCGCGTCACGTCGATATCGAGCCCGATGCGCCCGAGCAGTTCGCGCGCCTGCCGGTGGGTCGCGTCCCAGTCGATGCGATAGCCATGCAGCGCGCCGCGTCGCGGAAAGTATCCGGCGAAGATGTTCTCCGCCACGGAAAGATTCGGGCAGAGATTCACCTCCTGATAGACCGTGCTGATGCCGAGCTTCTGCGCGTCGAGCGGCGAATCGGGATGTATCGCGCGGCCATCGAGCAGAATCTCGCCGGCGTCGAGACTCACGACGCCCGTCAGCACCTTGATGAGCGTCGACTTGCCCGCGCCGTTCTGCCCCATCAACGCGTGAACCTCACCCGGATAAAGGGTGAGGCTCACGTCCTGCAGCGCATGCACGCCGGCGAAGCGCTTGTCGATGCCGCGCAGTTCCAGTACGGGCGATGTCATCGGAGATCAGTATTTACGCTCAGTATTTACGATTGGGGAATTCCTTCGCCGCGACCTCCATCGGGAAGATGCTTTCCTGCGTCACGATGCGCTTCGGCACCGGCTTGCCCGCCTTGATGTCCTTCACCACGGACATGAGTTGCGGCCCGAGCAGCGGCGAGCATTCGACCGATACATTGAGCTTGCCCGCCATCATCGCTTCGAATGCGCCCTTCACGCCGTCGACGGAAATGATGATGATGTCCTTGCCCGGCTTCATGCCCGCTTCCTCGATCGCCTGGATCGCGCCGATCGCCATGTCGTCGTTGTGCGCGTAGAGCACGTTGATCTTCTTGCCCTCGGCCTTGAGAAAAGCTTCCATCACTTCCTTGCCCTTCGCGCGCGTGAAATCGCCGGTCTGCGAGCGGATGATCTTGAACTTCGGATCGGACTTGATGATTTCCTCGAAGCCCTTCTTGCGATCGATGGCAGGCGCGGAGCCCACCGTGCCCTGCAATTCGACGATATTGATCGGCCCCGGAACGCCTTTCTCCTTCTCGACGAGCCAGCGGCCCGCCTTGCGGCCTTCCTCGGTGAAGTCCGAGCCGATGAAGGTCACATAGAGCGACTCATCCTTGCTGCTGATCGCGCGATCCGTCAGCACGACGGGAATCTTCGCGTTCTTCGCTTCGACGAGCACGGTTTCCCAGCCCGTTTCGACCACGGGCGAGAACGCAATCACATCGACCTTCTGCGCGATGTACGAGCGGATCGCCTTGATCTGGTTTTCCTGCTTCTGCTGGGCGTCGGAGAACTTCAGCTCGATGCCGGCCTCTTTCGCGCTGGACTTGATCGACTCGGTGTTCGCGGTGCGCCATTCGCTTTCGGCGCCCACCTGCGCGAAGCCGAGCACGATGGGTTTCTGCGCGAAGGCGGGTAGCGGAAGCATCGCGCTCAAGGGCGCGGCGGCCATCGCGACTAACACGGTGCGGCGTTTCATGTCAGTGGTTCCTCCATCCGTTGGCTATTTATTCGGTCTTGTTCGAATGATTCTGGAATAACTTTTTAATTGGTTCTTCTATTTATCTCGTTCCATTCCGGTATTTGGGTTTTTGACTTTCATTTCGATGGCGCCGAGATAGATTGACTATATGAAGCTATCGGGGCTCTTTTTATTCACGTTAACCCGCTTTTCCGCCCGAAACAGTCATACCATCTCGCGCCGCCGGTTGCATCGCAGCATGAGAATCACCGGCGCGGGAAGAATCGGTAATGGCGAAGTAACGCCTCGTAAGCACTCGCGAAAAGCCGCGTTTTCTTGCGCGATCGTCGTGTCGCGCGCTCGAGGAAGATGGCCCCGCGTTGCAATCCGCAACGGTCCGATCATCTTCAAGGAGCGCAGCATGAACGTCACCGGCACGACCGCACCCCACACGACGCAAGCGTCGTCGCATACGCTGCCCATCAAGCGCAACGCCGATGTCCCAACAGTCGAGACGGGCAACGCGAACGCGAAGGCGACGCCGAGCAATCCCGCTCATCTGGGCAATCACGTCGATACGACCGCGTGAATCATGCGGACGTCCTTTCGTTTCGCGCTCGCGTGCGCCGCTGTCGCGGCATGCCCGTTCCTGTTCGACGGCTGCGCGCTCGCGGCGCTGCCGTGCCGCGTGACATCGGCGGCGCTGAAGATCGTGCCGGTTGTGGGTCATGCCGCGTCCACGCCCTTCGATGCGTGCGCCACCGCCATCGACTGATATGAAGCAAACGTTTCTTCGTTGCGCGCTCGTCGTCTGCATGGCGATGCCCGCGCTCGCGGCGGCGCAGAAGCCCTTCGATTTCCGCGGCCTGCGGCTCGGCATCCCGCTCGACGCGTTCCGCCGCGACGAGCCCGCGCGCGCGACGCCGCCCGGCAGCGTCGCCGTGTGCGACACCGATCTCGAAGCGGCCTCGCTCGGCATGGTGCTGCGCGACGCGCACAGCCTGTCGATCGCATGCAAGTGGGCGCATCGCACGCAGGGCAGATGGAGCGAGTCGCTCGCGGTCGTCGATGGCACGCCCGCGCGCGATCACGTGCTGCGCTTCATGGCGATGCCCGGCGATGCATCGCCGCGGCTCTATCGCATGTCGTTCGTGATCGATGCGCGCGTGGTCGATGACTTCACCCAGGCGTTGTCGGCGAAGTTCGGCAGGAGCCGCGTCGAACGCGCGAACGGTTATCAGACGCGCACGTGGGAGAACGCGACGAGCTCGATCACGCTCGAAGCGAACGGCGCGGCGGCTTCGGCGCGCGTGATCTATCGGCTGAAGGCCTATGAAGCGTGGCTGCGCGAGACGACCGACCGATGGCGTCTCGCCGCCGTGCACGACACGCCATGAATCAGAGGAGAGCAGTGTTCATGAAACTGGCGTCATTGCCATGCGCGATGCTGTCGCTCGCGCTCGCCGCGTGCTCGTCGTCCGGGTCGCGCTCGATCGTCGAGATGCCGACGTATGCGCCCGCCGTCGCGCAGCCGGTCAACGTCAACACGCTGGGCGCGATCTATCAGGCGGGAGCATCGCTGTCGCTGTACGAGACATCGCGTGCGCAGAAGGTCGGCGACGTGCTGACCATTCGTCTCGCCGAGTCGTATCAGGGCAGCAATTCCGCCGATGCCCGCGCGAGCCGTTCCAGCAGCATCAGCGCGGAAGCCGCGGACAAGTCGAGCGGGGCGGCGGCGCGGCTTGCGCGTCTCTTCAACGTCGGCTCGGCGGAGACGTCCTTCAAGGGCAACGGCAGCACGAGCAATCTGTCCGCGATGAGCGGGACGCTCGCGGTCTCGGTCATCGGCACGTTGCCGGGGGGAAATCTCGTCGTCGCGGGCGACAAGATCATCGCGATGAGCGGCAATCAGGACCAGTTGCGCTTCTCGGGCATCGTCAATCCGAAGGATATCGAGGCGGGCAATTATGTCGCGTCGAACAAGGTGGCGAATGCGCGCATCGAGCAGGCGGGCGTCGGCATGCTGGCCGATTCGACCACGATGGGCTGGCTGCAGCGGCTCTTCATGAGCGTGCTGACCTTCTGACGATGACGCCGCGCGCCGTGTCAGCTCGCCCGCGCCGCGATGCGCCCGGCTTCGGCCGGATCGCCATGCGGCACGAAGATATAGCCCTGGCCCCATACGGTCTGCACGAAACGCGGCTCGGAAGGATCGATTTCGAGCAGGCGCCGCAAACGCCAGATCGCGACATCGAGACTGCGATCGCGATGCGCGCCGTTGCCGCGCATCCGTTCGTTCAGTTGCGTGCGCGTGAGCACGACCATCGCGTTCTTCACGAGCGTCTTGAGGAGCGCGAATTCGCCGGAACGCAGCGCGATACGCTCGCCGTCGCGGCGCAATTCGCGCGCGCCGAAGTCCATCTCGAACGGGCCGAAGCGATAACTCGGGCGAATCTCCGGCGCGCTTGCCACGAGCGGCGAAGCAGGCTCGCGGCGCCTCAATATCGAACGGATGCGCGCGAGCAGCTCGCGCGTATCGAAGGGCTTCCCGAGATAATCGTCCGCGCCGAGCTCGAGGCCGATGACGCGATCGAGCACATCCGAACGCGCCGTCAGGAGGATCACGGGGATATCGTCGTGAGCGTTGCGCAATTCGCGCAAGGCGCTGATGCCGTCCTTGCCCGGCATCATCACGTCGAGGACGATCATCGAGGGGCGCGCCGCCTGCACGCGGCGTTTGAGGTCCGTGCCGTCGCTCAGGACGGAGACGTCGAAGCCGTGTTGCTGAAGATAATCGCGAACGTGATCGCGCACGACGGGGTCATCGTCGACCATCAATACATGTGGAGTCATGCATGGATTCTAAGCACAACGTGCATGTCGTCGCGACGGCGGAGAACTTTCCATTTCTTTCCATTACGGCATGTTTCATCGGGCGATATGCCTTCGGATCGCGCCCATGCGCGGGCTCGCGCGGAAATAGCACGCGCGTGCTTCGCGGCTTCGTCGCGTGAAAGATGCAGCGCGTAAACATCGGTAATGACCGGACGCGAGCGCGACGCGCGGTATTTACATAACGTCCGAATAGAATTTCGAGATGTCTACATCGGTTCTCATCGTCGACGACGATCCCGCGGTGCGCGACCTGCTGCGCCGCTTCCTCAACGCGCGAGGCATCGACGTTTCCGTGCTGCACGATGGCGCCGGGCTGCGTCGACGGCTGGAGCTCGAGCGTCCGTCCATCGTCGTGCTCGACATCATGATGCCGGACACGGACGGCCTGCGCGCGTTGCGCGACTTGCGCGCGGCGGGTGAGGACATTCCGGTGATCTTCGTGACCGGTTGCGACAGCGTCGCGCAGAAAATCGCGGGACTGCAATCGGGCGCGGACGACTATCTTTCCAAGCCCTTCGATCCGGGCGAACTGCTCGCGCGCATCGAAGCGGTGCTCAGGCGGCGCGCGAGTGCGCCGAGCCGTCCCGAACGCGCGCCGCGTGAACGCTTCGGGCGCTTCGAAGTGGACTTCGTGACGCGTTCGCTTCTGTGCGACGGCGAGCGCATCGCGCTGCGCGACAGCGAGTTCGCGCTGCTCAAGGTGTTCATCAAGCATCCGTACAAGGTGCTCTCGCGCGTGCTGATCCACGATCTCGTGCATCGCGACGATCTGGCGTTTCGCGATCGCGGCCTCGATGTGCCGATCTGGCGTCTGCGCCGCATCATCGAGGACGATCCTTCGCGTCCGCGTCATGTGCAGACGGTGCGCGGACAAGGCTATGTGTTCGTGCCCGACGCAAACGGCTCGCCATCGCACCGGATCGAAGCATGAGCGCCGTGAGCGCGATGACGCGCGCGCCGCGCGGTTTCATCGACACGCTTTTCGGTCGCATGGCGCTCGTGTCGGTTTGCGTGCTGCTTGCGCTGCAGGGCGGATGGTTCGCGATTCTTCACGTGCAAGGCCCGCACAAGGAAGCCGATGGTTACGCGCGCGCGTTGCTGATCGTGCTGGAAGCGGCGCATAACGATGTCGCGCTCGGCGGCCGGCTGATGCGCGAAACGCGTGTGCATGTCGTGCCCGTGTGGAACATGCCCGAGCCGCTGACGCTGCGCGATCCTCGCAAGACACGGCACGCGCATCTCGCGCGTCAGATCGCCGATGGCTTGCCGCAGGGCTCGCAAATCGCCGTCGATATCGATGCCCATCACACATCGCGGCTCTGGGTGCGCTATCCGTCGAGCAACGTGTGGATCGTCGCGCCGATCGACTTGCCGCCGCCCGCGCCGTTCATGATGGAGGCGGTCGTGCTGCTCGCCGGCGCGCTCGTGCTCTCGCTCTTCGCGACGTGGCAAATGCAGCGGCCGCTCGCGCGCGTCGCGCAGGCCGCACGGCGCTTCGGCGGCGGCGAGCGGCCCGTGCCCGTCGATGAAAACGGGCCACGCGAGTTGCGCGAACTCATCGGCGCGTTCAACCAGATGATGAAGAAGCTCACCGACGCGGACGACGATCGCGCGGTGATGCTCGCCGGCATCGCGCACGATCTGAAAGCGCCGCTCACGCGTCTTTCCTTGCGCGCGTCCGTGCTCGCGAAGGACGAACGCGAGCGCGCGCACTTCCTGCGCGATATCGATTCGATGACGCGCATCGTTCAGCAGTTCCTCGAGTTCGCGGGCCGCTCGTCGTCCGAAAGCACGAAGACCGGTGTCGATGCGTTCATCGCGGAGCAGTTCGCATCGCCCGAAGATGGCGACGCGCCGTTGTTCACGCTGTCGCTTGAAGCGGGCGATGCGTTCATGCTGCCGCGCACCTTCATCGACCGCCTGATGACGAATCTCGTCGATAACGCGCTGGAGCATGGCGAACCGCCTGTCGAAATCAGCACCGCGCGGCGCGACGGCGACTGGCTGATCGAAGTGCGCGACCACGGTCCCGGCATTCCCGACGAGCGTCTCGGCGATGTCTTGCGGCCCTTCGTTCGGCTCGATCCGGCGCGCAGCGGCAACGGCCATTGCGGGCTGGGCCTTGCCATCGTCGAACGTCTGGCGCGCGAGCAACGCGGCCGCTGCGAGATCGGCAATGCCGAGGACGGCGGGCTGATCGTGCGCATCGTCATTCCCTTTGAAGAAACATGATGTCTGCTTCGACCATGCATTCGGCGCCGCTGTCGCGCCGTGCCTTTATTCGCGGCGCGCTCATATCGACGACCTTCGGCGCGAGCGCGTTGTTATCGGCGTGCGGCGGCGCTAGCGACGATCAACCCGCGATGCAGACGCCGGCGCTCGCATCGATCGAAAACTTTCGCGACGTGGCCGGCATGGGCGAAGGCTATCCGACCGTCGATGGCCGTCGCGTGCGGCGTGGCGTGTTCTATCGCTCCGGCGCGCTCACGCCCGACGATGCGGACGCGGCCGCGCTCGCACGGCTCTCGCTGCGCGCGGTGCATGACCTGCGCGTGGTGAGCGAATCATCGCTCGCGCCGGATCGCGTGCCCGCGAACGCCGTGCGCGAAACGCACGAAGTCGCGCCCATCGATGTTGCCACGGCGATGCCCGCCGATGCGGCATCGGCCAGCGCGTGGATGAGCGAGCGCCAGCGCCAGCTCGTCACCGACGCGGTCGCGCGTCTTCAATTCGGTGTGCTTTTGACGAGGCTCGCGCGTGTGTCGGGTTCGCAGGTCATGCACGGCACGGCGGGCAAGGATCGCACCGGATGGGCGGCGGCGCTTCTGCTCGCGATCGCCGATGTGCCGCTCGACGTCATCATCCAGGACTATCTGGTGACGAACACGGCGGCGCAGACGCAGATCGATACGCGCATGAAAGCGCATGCGGCGCGACTCGGAACCGATGTGTCGGTGGTCGCGCCGCTTTATCAGGCGCAGAGCGCGACGATCGAAGCGGCGTTCGAGGAGATGCATCGCGGCTTCGGCACGTTGAGCAATTATCTGGCGCAGGGCTTGTCGATGAGCAGCGCGGACGTGGGCATGTTGCGGGCGAAGCTGGTCGCGTAGACCGCGCGTTCAAGCCTCGGCCGCGCTCTCCCGATACGCCGCGAACTTCGACATCTTCCCTATCCCCGGATTGAAGCAATTGCACGGATCGAGGTCTTGATAAAACGCCGCAAGCTGCGGCTTCGCCTCGTAAAGATGCCCGACGTTATGCTCCGCGGGATACTCGGCGCCGCGTTCATCGAGCAATTCGAGCATCTCGTGCTCGAGCGCCATGCAGTCGTTGCCCTTGACGACGATGTAATCCTGATGAAACACGTGACACAGAAAGTGCCCGTAATACAGCTTCAGAATGACGGGACGTTCGATCCGCTCGGGCAAGCGCTCGAACCAGTCGCGATCGTTGCGGCGTAACGCGATATCGAGCGCGACGATATCCTCCACTTCACGATGATGCACCGCGCGATAGCGCACCGCCGCGCTCGCCGCCGCAAAACGATGCAGGAATGCCTTGCGGCCTTCTTCATCGCTGCATTCGAAGTACGCGCCGCCGCCGTCCGCGAAACGCGTCGACAGAAACGCGCGCGCTTCGTCGATGCCCGCAGCCGGCACCTTCAGCATCAGATGATGCTCGTACTGCTCGCGATACGCGTTGATTCTCGCGGGCAGATGATCGGGCAGACGCTCGCTCACCCATTGCAGCACGCGATCGCTCAGATGCTTCGGCATGAAGCCGAGACGCTCGAACCACGCATCGCAACGCGTCTTGAGACTGAAGAACAGCGGCAGCCGGTCCGTGCCGAACTTGTCGATGATGACGAAAAGGTCCTTCCCATACTTGCGCGCCACATCGAACGCGTCGCGATGAAGGTATTCGCCCGCGATCGGCAGATGCGCGAAATTCGCGAGCGCGTGGCGACGGATATCGGTGAGCACGCTCGTATCGTTCGTGCCGACGTAGAACACCTTCGCGCCTTTCTCCGCCGCGAACGTGTCGAGACGCACCGCGAAGGTCATCACCTTGCCCGCGGAACCGGATGCCTCGAAGAGGCGTCGCGGATCGGCGTTGAAGCGCGCGGGCGTGGACGCATCGACATCGCGCACGTGGGTCGCGTATTCGTGATCCGACGCGGCCGCGCCGTCGCGAATGTCGGCATCGTCGAATGTGCCGTTTTCGATGCGCGACAGAATCTCTTCGGGCGTGCCGCCGAGCTCGATGCCGAGATGATTCACGAGGCGCGGCATGCCGGTGGCATCGACGGCGGCGAACAGCGCCATCTCCGTATAAGCCGGTCCGCGATGCACGAGCGAGCCGCCCGAGTTGTTGCTGATGCCGCCCAGCACCGACGCGCCGATGCACGACGAGCCGATGACCGAATGCGGCTCGCGTCCGAGCGGCTTCAGCGTGCGCTCCAGTTGATCGAGCGTCGTGCCGCCGATGCAGACCACCTGCGCGCCGCCCTTGAGCACATGAACACGTTTGATGCGCGTCGTGCTGACGATGACGACATCGCGATCGTAGGCGTCGCCATCGGGCGTCGAGCCGCCGGTGAGGCCCGTGTTCGACGCCTGCGTGATGACGATCGTGCGCGCGGCGACGCAGGCGGCGAGAATCCGCCATTGCTCGACGAGCGAGCCGGGGCGCACGACCGCCAGCACGCGGCCCGCGCCGAAGCGGTAGCCGGTGCGGTAGCGGCGCGTTTCTCCATCGCCGGTGAGCACGTTGCGCGCGCCGACGATGTCACCGAGCGACGCGAGCAAGCTTTGGCGCGACTCCCCGAAGGGAAGAGCGGAAGGGGCGGTCGTGGACATGATGGTCTCAGGCCCGGTGCGGTTCCGAAGACGACGACTCCGCCGGCGATGCGGCTGCCGCGCGCTGCGTGAGCGTCAGCACCGCCCCGACGACGAGCGCGCCCGCGACGACGACGAGACCCGCGTTCGTGCTGTGCGTGACGTCCTTCATCCAGCCGATAATCGACGGACTGACGAAGCCCGCGAGGTTGCCGATCGAGTTGATCATCGCGATGCCCGCGGCGGCTGCGGTGCCGGCCAGCACGCCGCTCGGATAGGTCCAGAAGACCGGCATCATCGACAACACGCCCGCCGTGCCGACCGACAAGGTGACGAGAGCGAGCGTCAGATTGCCCGTGTGCAGCGTGCTCGCATAGAAGCCCAGCGCCGCCGCGACGGCCGCCAGCGCGAGATGCCAGCGGCGCTCGTTGCGGCGGTCGGACGAACGCGCGACGAGGATCATCGACACGATCGCGACCGCATAGGGAATCGCCGTGAACAGGCCGACATCCAGCGCATCCTTCACGCCCGCCGCCTTGATGAGCGTGGGCAGGTAGAAGCTCACGCCGTAGAGACCCATCATGCAGCAGAAGTAGATCGCGGCGAGACGCCATACACGTCCGTTCGACACGACGTGCTTCAGCGAATGATCGGCGCCGGCGGATTCATCGCGCGAGATGTTGTCTTCGAGAAGCTGCTTTTCCTGTTCGTTCAGCCACGATGCCGCGCGGATGCCGTTGGGCAGCATGAACAGCGTGGCGATGCCAAGCACGAGCGACGGAATCGCTTCGAGCAGGAAGAGCCATTGCCAGTTCGACAGACCGTGCACGCCGTTGAACACCTGCATGATCCAGCCCGACAACGGGCCGCCGACCACCCCCGCGACCGGAATGCCGATCATGAAGAGCGCGTTCATGCGGCCGCGGCGCATCGACGGATACCAGTACGTCAGATAGAGCACGATGCCGGGGAAGAACCCGGCCTCCGCGACGCCGAGCAGAAAGCGCAGCGTATAGAACATTGTGGGCGTCGTCACGAAGAGCGAAGCCGCCGACACGACCGCCCACGTCACCATGATGCGGCTGATCCACACGCGCGCGCCCACGCGATGCAACAGGATATTGCTCGGCACCTCGAACAGGAAATAGCCGATGAAGAAGATGCCCGCGCCGAGTCCGTAGACCGACTCGCTGAACTTCAGGTCGTTGAGCATCTGCAACTTCGCGAAGCCGACATTGACGCGATCCAGATACGCCGCGACGTAGCAGATGAAAAGAAAGGGCAAGAGGCGCCAGGTCACTTTCGCGTAGGTCGCATTCTCGAACGCGGTCGTGACGGATGAGATGGGCGCGGACGCGCCCGATGGGGTGTGCGGGTTCATCGTAAGTCTCCTGATTCGTGCGGCTTGACGCCGCTACTGGCTTTGCTGCTGCGCATTGTTCCGCGCCGGCAGGAGACTTGTCGAGATGTCGAACCACTGGTCCGACCACTTATTTTTGCCGTGCCAGGCCCCGCTTCACGCCGGAATCAATGGCGGCGAGGGCGCGCGGCTTTCGGCACGCGTGTGCGCTCTCGCGCCTGCGCGGGCGCGCCGAGGCTCATTTCCAGCCCTCGAGGCGCAGCGTCGCGCGCACGAGCCGCTGTTCCTCCGCCTCGATTTCGCGCATGACGGCGGTCGTCGTGGTGATATGCGTGCTCGCGGCCTTGCGCGCCTGCTCGGGCTGCTTGCCGAGCACGGCCTTGTAGAGACGGGCGTGCTGCTTGTCGATGACGCGCTTCTGCGCCTCGCGATGGTAAAGATTGTTGACCGATGCGAAGACCGAGCTCAGCAGCAGATCCGTGAGCGAGCTCAGCGTATGTACGAGCACGGGGTTGTGCGATGCCTCGCTGATCGAGAGATGGAAGTTGTAGTCGAGCCGCGCGCGAGCCGATTCGCACACGTCGCCCGCGTTCGCCGCGAGCATTTCCTCGTAGCGGCGGGTGATCAGCGCGAAATCCGCCTGCGTGCCGCGCAAGGCGGCAAGGCGCGCCGATTCGGCTTCGAGCATCTCGCGGACTTCGAAGATGTCGTACAGCGTGCGCGGCTGCGAGCCGAGCAAATGCATCATCGGCGTGAGGGCGGGTTGCGCGGTCAGCGCGGCGACGAAAGAACCGCGTCCATGCGAGGTCTCGATGATGCCGCGCGTGCGCAGCACCTTCAGCCCCTCCCGCACGGCGGACCGCGACACGCCCAGTTTCGCGGTCAGGCGCCGTTCGGAAGGCAGCGCCTGGCCGGGCTTCAGCACGCCGTCGACGATCAGGCCCTCGATGCGTCCCGCGACGGCATCCGCGATCTGCAGTGCGTCTTCCTGGTTGTCTTCATGCATGGTATGCCCCACTGGTCCGACCACTTTGGTCACTCTACCATCCGCCGGGATGCGGGAAAAGCATTCGCATGCTTTACGATGTCGGGCACCGGGCGAAGCGGTGTGCGTGCATGACCGCTTCACGCCATTCGGAAAAAATAGAGCCTTGCGAATAGATAAACATGAGGTGTCGAATGGATGCTCGACAGAGTCGCTCGCCCCGGTCCATGACTTCGCGACTCACGTGGTGGATCGCGTCGGTCGTCGTGGCGCTGAGCGTGGCCGCGGGCGGTGTGTCCTTTGCCGCCGCCTATCACGAGGCCAACAAGCTCCAGGACGGCCATCTTCGGGAGATCGGCGCGCTGATCGACGCGAGAAAGCTCGTTCTCGATACGAGCGACGTCGCGTGGCAGGGCAGCCAGGATTCGGACGTGCGGCTCGTCATCGCGCGGCTGGAGCCGTCTTCGGACGGCACGCATGCGACGGCCCCGATCGCGGTTCCGGCCACGCTGCCGGACGGACTGCACAACCTGGAATCGCGCGGCCAAAGCTGGCGTGTCGATGTCCGCACCTTGCATTCAGGCGAGCGGATCGCGGTCGCGGAGCTGTCGATGATCCGCGACGAGATCGCGTCGGACGGCGCGATGAGAACGCTGTTTCCGATGCTCGCCCTGACGCCCGTCCTCGTCGCGCTGGTCGTCTTTCTCGTGCGCCGGATGCTGTTGCCCGTGCGGCGCCTCGCCCTTGTCGTGGACCGGCAGGACGATGCGACGCTCGAAGCGCTGTCCGAGGAAGACATCCCGAAGGAACTGCTTCCCTTCGTCACGTCGATCAACCGGCTCATCGGCCGGCTCAAGGAGGCGATGACCCAGCAGCGCCGCTTCATCGCCGACGCGGCGCACGAATTGCGCTCGCCGCTTGCCGCGCTCTCCTTGCAGGCGGAGCATCTCGGCGCAGCGGACTCGGCAGTCGTGGCGCGCGAGAGACTGGTCACGTTTCATGCGGCGATACGGCGGACGGCACGCCTCGTCGAACAGCTTCTCGCGCTGGCGCGTTCCCAGCATGGCTCGTCGATGAAGCCGTCCGTCGTATCGCTGCGTGAGCTCGCAAGCGATGTGGTGATCCAGACCGTGAACATGGCCGAGGACAAGCAGGTCGATCTCGGGCTCGATCACGTCGATGATGTCGCGGTGGTCGCCGACGCGCCCGCGCTCGCTGTCGTGTTGCGCAATCTCGTCGACAATGCGGTGCGCTACACGCCGCCGGGCGGCAGAGTGGATGTGTCCGTCACGTTCAACGGCGACGACCTGCTGCTCGAGGTGAAGGATTCCGGGCCGGGCATTCCCGAGGATCAGCTATCGCGCGTGCTCGAACCTTTCTATCGGATTCCGGGCACGCGTTCATCGGGCAGCGGGCTCGGTCTGTCGATCGTGTCGGAAACAGCGCGTCGCAGCGGCGGCCACTTCGTGCTGGAGAACATCGACGGCGGACTGCGCGCGCGTTACCGGCATCCGCTTTGATCGCGACAAAAAAAGACGGCTCGCCAGAAGAACGATGGCGAGCCGCAAGAGGGATCGGTCAAAAGCAACAGCGAGGGCAGATTAGCACCGCTTTCGCGCGCGCGATCGCATCGGAAAGATGTGGTAAGGAACGCGCGTCACGGCATGCGCGACACCACCATGCGGTCCACCAGCGCGTCGAGCTTCTGCCGCGCGCTCGCGAAGCGATCGACGTTCAGGCCATTCGTGTCGTAGCGCGCGGTCACGAGAATCTGCCCTTGCCGCACGAGCGTGAGATCGATCGCCGACAGATACGACACCGGCTCGCTGCTGAACGCGTGCTTGTCCCAGCGCGTCGTCGCGGCGTAGACGAGCATCGCCTCGCAGCCGGGCGGCGACGTGCCGGGGTTATAGACCATCGAATCGACGCCGCGCCGCTGCAAGGCGACTTGCAGCACGGGCACGAAGTCGCCGGTCGCGACGCTGCGATTCAACTCGATGCAGACGGATTGCAACGCGGCAGGCGAGCCCGTGACCGAAGTCGGCGACGAATAGTTCGATGCGACCGTGAAGCCCGCCTGCACCAGCGATCCCGCGGCGTCGGCGGCAGTGATCAGGGTCCACGTGCAGCCGGAAAGCGCGAGCGTGCCGGTGGCCAGCAGCGCACGCGCGATGAGCGTTCTGACCATGACCTTTGCCGTCGATACGGCTTATCGCACGACGAGCAGGCGCAGCGTGTTCGGCGCCTGAATCGTGGCGGTCATCGTCACGCGCCGGTCGGCCACATCGCGCAGGGAGAAGTGCTGGCGCGCGGGCGTATTCACGTCGTGGCGCACGTCGGGAAAGCAGGCGGCGATGTCCGCGCCCAGTTCTTGCAGCGGATCGCCGACGACGCCGTCCGGACCCCAATGCGCTCGCCAGCGGCAGTCATAGATATGCGCGCTGCCTTTGCATGTGCCCTGGCCCGGCGAACCCGCGGGCAGCATCGCGCGCTCTTTGGCGAGCGCGTCGAAAGAAGGTGTGGAGACGATCGTCTTCAGCGCGGAGCAGACGTCGGGCAGATCTTGCGCCGACGCGGACAGCATCGGCGCGATGAGCGATACGGCGACGAGTGCACGGCGCACGAAGCGGAGACGGAGAGGGCTGGAATGTTGAGCTTGCATGACCTGGCGTTGAGTCTAAGGAAGGAACGCGGTCTGTTCTTTGAAGACCGCGCATCGACATCCTCCTGCAATGCGCCGCGCGTCGATATGCGGAGCAAAGCGCCAATCCGGCAAGTTGTTTCCAGCTATTAATTCGCGAGCGTGCTCATCAAACGAACAACGACACGATGCCGCCGATGGTCACGGCCGCCGCGACCCATTTGCCGGCGGTATAGAAGCCGCCCGTATCGGTCGCCTGGACTTCGGGGCGCTCGAGGCCGAGCGCGCCATAGGTAAAGGACTTCACCGGCGATGGGTCTGCGGTGGGCAGCGTTTCGGTGCTGTCGTCGTGTGCGTCTTGCGCGACATCGGCGGAGGCGGGGCGGCGCGGCAAAGGCGCATCGGCGCTCGTATAAGCGGTCGTGCCCGCACTGTTGATCTGCATCGATTCCCCCGTTGTTATCCGATTCTCGCAAGCCGCGATAACGGCGGGTTCGCGCGCACGCTTGAACGTGCGCGCCTTTCCGATTCTTACCGCGGGTGGGCTTACATCGGGTGGTTCTGCACGAAGTCCTTGTACGCCCAATAGGCCGCCTTCTTCGAGGCGCCGTCGCCTTCGAGAAGCCCGTAGGCGCCTTCGCCGTCATCGTAGAGCTGGAAGGCCTGAATCGACTGGATGTTGTACTTCGACGCGACGCTCGCGAACTGCGCCATCATCGTGTTGCCCGTTATGTATGCGGCGATCTGGTTGTACGAGCCGTAATCCGGACGCACGCCGAACTCGTTGATCCAGATCGGCTTGCCCATGTCGTGCAATATCTGCAGCACGTCATGGCAACCGGTGCCGCCGCATGCGTGCGTGATGTCACCCTGGCTCGAATACCAGTGCCACGAGGTGACGTCCCAGTTCACGGTCGGATGACCCCAGGTGCCGTCGGGCTGCGAGCCATCGGCGAGCATCTGGAAGAACGCGGTGTGCAGCCATGTGCCGCCCAGCACGATCTTCGCCGAAGCGTCGACCGACTTCACGCCCGCGATCATGCCGCGCATCACGCCGCGCGCGAGCATGAAGCTCCAGTTGTTGTACTGATGCCAGACCGTGCCGTCGACATTGCCGTTGAGCGCCTTCGCCTCCAGTTCGTTGCCGACTTCGTAGTACTTGTAGGGATAACTTTTCGCGGTCAGCTGGCCGAGTTTGAAGCCCGCGTCGTAGGCCTCGTTCTCACTGTTGTAGTTGAGGGTGAGGAGCATCACCGGATACATCGTCACGCCGCCGTCCTCCATCGTCTTCGCGATGCCGGCCAGCATGTTCGCCGATGTCTGGCTGTACACGTCGTTGCGATAGATCGTCGCGCCGAGTTCCTGCAGTTGCGCAAGCTGCGTTTGCGGACTCGTGAAATCGTATGCGCCGCCGTTGGTGTTGTGGCCGTTCATGCCGTAGAAGATCGAGCCATTGCCGCTCGCGGCCTTCGCGGTCGACTTCGGCAGCGCGGCGCTCTTGCCGGTCGCGGCGGTATCGACGGCGCTGTCGCTTCCGCCACCGCATGCAGTAAGCATCACGCTCGTCAACATTGCTGCGACGAGCGAACCGGAAAGCGAGGGAAGGAATCGATTCTTCATATCAATTAGGATGACGAATAGGGGGACGCGTTCACACTGCGACGCGAGCGACTGACGGATACGTTTCTCAGCGAGCGGACGAAGCGACGCGCACACCGGCCACGCGCAGGCGTCTCCGATGTTCTCGCGAACGGTCATTAGTGATCCGAATGACTGCCCGATGTTGAAAACGGTTGGCCGGCGCGAAGCAGGGCGTCGGGACAACCAGGGGCAGTGCAGACTCGCTGATGCAAATCCGGGCGCATGACTGGCATGCATTCGAATTGCGGGGCCGCCGGGCAAATCGATGCCAGACGATCGATGACGACGACGAATTCACGGGAAGCCGGTCATCGGTAACTTGTGCAGCGCTTGACGCTTCGGGAAGTCGAAATTGCTGACTATCGAGCGTGTTTCAGTCCAGCCGGGGTTAAGCATGGCCGGGCATGATTCAGCGGGGAAAGATTACTTTGTTCTGATGTTGATGTAAACCCGATAGCAGAAAAAACATCTTGTACGATGCAAGAATTAAACCGCTATGTTCTCCGTTTTATCGCTCCGCACGCAGTCGTTTCTACGGCGACTTTCGCGAGTCGGCCTTCCATGTCGAAGGGTCGCGCACCGCATCGACGACCCGGCGTATCGCAGCGATAACCAGCTCCGGCTGATCCTGATGGACGTCGTGCCCGCTCTTCTTCGCGACGACGAGTTTCGCATCGGGTGTCATATGCGCGAGGTCCTCGTGCAAGCCGCTCAAGATCGCTTCCATCTTGCCGCTCGGCCATCCGGGAAACGGCGCCGCAAAGGGAATGCCGTGAACGAGGACGAAGAGCGGTATCGGGCGCATCGGCGTGTGCGCTCGTGCTTCGCGCACTTGACGGATCGAGGCGTCGCTCTCGAGCGGTGCGGTCCACCATTGCTCCGCTTCCGGATATGCATCGAGCAACGCCTGATTCTTCACCGTGAGTGCTTCGAACGTGTTCCATTGCGCAGGCGGGAGCGCTTGGTGAAAGCGTAGCCAGACATTCTCCGGCGTCGTGTCGATCAACACCATGCCCACGACATCATCGGGATAGATGCTCGCATAGAGGCGCGTGATGAGGCCGCCGGCGGAATGTCCGACGAGCACATAAGGTCCGGGAATTTTGGCGGCTGTCAGCAGCGCGTGGAGATCGGCGACCCTGTCGCGCGCGGTTCGCGGCTGGGGCACCGGCGTGCTGCGGCTCGGCAGAAACAGCGGACCATTCGGATCGAGCTTCGGATCGACTTCGAGGAGCGTGCCGGGGCGGTCGTACGCGCAGACGCGCGTGAAGGCGGCCACGCCCGGCAGCACCATGGTTCGCGAGCCAGCGGGATCGAGCTTGTCGCGGCTCCAGACGTCGGCGCGGCTGAGCGCGCCTGCTTCGAGAATGACGGTGGGACTGCCGTGGCCTCGGCACTCTAGATAGAGCGAACGTCCTCTGCCGATATCGACCGGCCCCGAAAAGTCGCCTGCCGACACTGCCGACGCCTGCAAGATCACACTGAGCATGAAGCCTGCAACGAAGCGATGGCGGGACATGATGATGGAGTCTCAGGCCCGCGACCCGCTCGACTGTATGCTCATAACATTCGCGAATCGAGGCGGCCGCTGTCCACTTGCGGATTCAGTCGCCGCTCCGACGCCGGCAGAAAATACCGCGCGACACAGAGCACCCAGGTAAGCAGGGCCGAAACGGTATACATCGCGGATCGTTCCATGAAGAACAGCAGAAACACCGCAAGCGCGAGGAGCACGATCTCGGCACGAGGCACGATGGCGGACTGCCGCACATCCCATCGTTCCAGCGCGGTCCCGAGCAGAATCGCCAGCGGAATCAGCGCGACGACCATGTGAATCGGCTCCAGAATGGGCGCGGCGAGCAGCATCGTGATGCACGCGAGCCCGTAGTCCATGCGCCTGTCCTGGCTGCGGCGCAGGACGAGATAGCACGCGAGCAGACACACGATCGCGGCGAAGATCGTCGACGTAGCATGAAGCGTCGCTTCGGACGCGGGCATGCCGAGCCTCTCGGATACGGTCTGCAATGCGCCGCGCACCGAGCTGTTCCCCGGCAAGCCGCCCGCGCTCACGATATGCGTCTGCGCGCGCGCGATCTCCACGGTGAAGTAATCCCAGATGATGCGAAAGCCGAGCTGGCTCGCAGTGAAGAGCGTGAGCGCGATGGCCCAGATGCCCGTCGATACCACGGTGCGCCATTCGCGTCGCAACAAAAGCAGGCCGACAACTGCGAGCGGCGTCACTTTGAAGACGACCGCGAGCGCGAGAAAGACGCCCGCTGCCCAGCGATTGCCGCGCTCGACCAGAAAGAACGCCGTGGCCAGCAGGAAGAACAGCAGCTCATTGGATTGCCCGAGATACGCGTCGTGCAGCACCGGAAAGCTCAGCAACGTCACCGCGATGAGCAATGCGGTCACGCGCTTGTCTTCGCCGCGATAGGCCATCTTCGCGAGAAGAATCGCGCCGACGATGCATAGTACGACGGACATCGCGACCCACGTGAGCTTCGCGGCGAACGACGGCAAAAGCGCGAACGGCGAAAAGATCAGCGCGAATTGCGGCGGATAGCAATAGATGAGGATATCGTTGACCGTATTCGCGCCGAGATTCGATATATATGAAACGAGCCGCTCGTTGTTATACAGAAGCGATGGGTCGTGCGCCGAGTTCAGCACGGTGCTGAACGCGTAGTAATAGAAATTGAAATCGCTGAACGCGCGCGGATGGTCGGCGCCGTAGGAAAGCGTGTAGTGATAGACGATCACCATGCGGATTGCGAGAAACCCCGCCGCGACCAGCATCAGCAAGGCCGCAATGGTCCGAACGTTATCCGCGGACCTGGCGCCAACCCGAGCGTTCAACATGGACGTTCTCCGTGTGTCGGCTTTCACGTTGTAAGGACGAAGTAGTCCCGAGCTTCGAGAATCGTCCGCCATTCGTCGCACGAAAGCGCGTGCGCGGAGCGTTGGCGGATCATACGGCCTACGAATCGTGACAGCATGACACGGGCGGCGTCAATCGCGTTCTTTGCACCGCAATGATGCAGCCGTTGGCGAAAAGTGATTTACGTCCGTGGGTTTTTTGCGCGTCGCGCTATCCGGTCACTTATCTGCGGACAGCTTGTCCTCTGTGCGCGTGTCGAAATCCGACGCGTCGTGTCGTTCGTGCAACTGGGTAGACGGCTCGCCGAAGGTGCGATTCACCATGCGGCCGCGTTGCACGGCGGGACGCGCGCCGATGATATCGGCCCAGCGGCGCACGTGCCTGTATTCGTGCACGGAGAGGAATTCGGCCGCATCGTAGAGCCAGCCGTTCACGAGGCCGCCGTACCACGGAAAGATGGCGATGTCCGCGATGGTGTACGCGTCGCCGGCGATATACGCGCTGTCCGCGAGGCGCTTGTCGAGCACGTCGAGTTGGCGCTTCACTTCCATCGCGAAGCGGTCGATCGGATATTCCATCTTGCTCGGCGCATACGCATAGAAGTGCCCGAAGCCGCCCCCGAGATAAGGCGCGCTGCCCATCTGCCAGAAGAGCCACGACAGGCATTCGGCACGTTTGGCCGGCTCCGTCGGCAGGAGCGCGCCGAACTTCTCCGCGAGATAGAGCAGGATCGCGCCCGATTCGAAGACGCGCACGGGCGTTGCGCCGCTGCGATCCATCAGCGCCGGGATCTTCGAATTCGGATTGACCTCGACGAAGCCGCTGCCGAACTGCTCGCCGTCGCCGATGCGAATGAGCCATGCGTCGTACTCCGCGCCGCGATGGCCGAGCGCGAGCAATTCTTCGAGCATCACGGTGACTTTGACGCCGTTGGGCGTGGCCAATGAATAGAGTTGCAGCGGATGACGACCGACCGGCAATGCCTTGTCATGCGTCGGCCCGGAGACGGGCCGATTGATGTTGGCAAAGCGTCCGCCGCTTTCCTTGCTCCATGTCCACACGCTTGGCGGCACGTATTCCGGCGATGCACTCATGCTCAACGCTCCTTGTGGCGAGATCGATCGATTCGCCCGAGGTTAGCAGGTCGACGCCAAACGTGCTCGGCGCTTCGAGTGCAACGGCACGCGCATGACGGGCATCATCGGCCCGCTTCGCGCCTGCCTTGTTCCTCCACCGTGAGAGCCGCTTCGGGCATCGCTTCGAGACGCGCCTTCGGGATCGGCTCGCCGCTTTCGTCGGAGAGTCCATACGTGCCTTCCGCGATCTTCCGCAGCGCGCGATCGATGTCGCCGATGCGCCGGTCGTTCACGTTGCGCAATGCCTGATTCGCGATGTCCTGCTCCATGCGTTGCGCATCGTCCTCATACTCGTGCGCCTCGGAACCGCGCTCTTCCTGCAATCGACGCTCTCCCGCGATGCCGCCTTCCTCGCTGCCGAGCAGTTCGCGCTTCAGTGCGAGAAGACGCTCACGCTGCTTCGCGATGAACTCGTCGCTCAGGCCGCCTTGTTGACTGGGCATGATCGTGCTCCTTGAAACCCGTGTTCGAAAGCGTGGCGAGACAGGGCCGCCACGCTTCATATATACCGCTATTCGCCCGCGGGGATGGAAACGGACGCCTCGCTCGTCAGCATCAGGAACGTGAGCGTTTCGCGCAGATAGAGCTGCACGGCGGTATCGGTATGGCTCGTGTAGCCGATCGACAAGTCCTGTCCGATATGCAGTTCGTAATCGCCGCCGCGCGTCGACAGCACGCAGCCGCCTTGCAAAGCGGGCGCCCATATGAGATCGCCGCTCACGATGCGCTTGATGTGCTGAATGACCGGATAGCCCTGATCGCTTGCTTCCGCGAGCGCGGTATAGGCATCCGCGCCGAGCAGCACGGAGTAGGGGCCATCGACGCCGGCAAGCCGGAGTTTCTCGAGCGCCTGGCTGATGGCGGCGGGATAATCGGCGACATCCGTGGGCAACAACGTCGGCGCGTTCGAGCTGCCCTCACGAATGCCGACGATGCCCGCAGCCGCGAAGCCGTCGAAGATGGCGCCGTCCTCCGCGAGCGCCAGCTCATTCGCGGCGGTCTTCCCGGGTTGCCAGTCGCCGTCGTTGGAGCCGCGCTCCACACTGTCGATGGCCTCGCGCTGCAACGTGAACGGCACGGTGAGCTGCACGAGCTGCCTCACTTCATACAGCTTCGCCGAGACGCCTTTCTTCGGCGATTCGATGTTCGTCTGATGCCCCGTGCCGATGGCCGATAGCGCCGTGCCGCCGGGGCTTTTCACGTCGACGACACGCCGGCCCGCGAGGGCGCGCTTGAAGGTGCGTGCCACTTCGGCTTCGATCTGCGCCCATGCGGCGCTGGAGACGGGCGCGAGCTCTCGATGCAGGTTATTCATGTTGTGGCGTTCCTTTGAGTGAGCCAATGTTCAATGTTCCTTCGCGGCTATCCTCACGCTGGCTTTCTTCGATCGAAGCAGCCGCGGCATCCGGAATGCGGTCGGGAAGTTCGTCGAGCAGATCAGTGGACGGCACGAAGAAAAGGCCGCCCGTCACCGCGCGGCTATAGTCGAGCAGGCGGTCGTAGTTGCCCGGCGGCCGGCCGACGAACATGTTTTCCATCATCTGTTCGATCGGCTTCGGCGTGCGCGCATAGCCGATGAAATACGTGCCGAACTCCTTCGCACCCGGACGGCCGAACGCCATGTTGTGGCGCAGGATCTTCACTTCCTCGCCGTTCTCCTCGATCGTCGTGAGCGAGCTGTGCGAGCACGAGGGCTTGATCGAATCGTCGAGCTCGACATCGGAAAGCTTTTCCCGGCCGATGATCTTTTCCTGCTGCTCGACGGTCAGGCCGTTCCATGCGTCCAGATCGTGCAGATACTTCTGCACGATCACGTAGCTGCCGCCGGCGAAGGCCGGATCATCGTCGCCGATGATCGTGTAGTTCGCGGCGCGCTTGCCCGTCGGGTTCTCAGTGCCGTCGACGAAGCCGACCATGTCGCGCAGATCGAAGTAGCGAAAGCCGTGCACCTCGTCGACGACCGTGACCGCATCGCCGAGCTTGTTGAGCATCTGCGACGCGAGCTCGAAGCACAGGTCCATGTGATCCGCGCGGATATGCAGGAGGATGTCGCCGGGTGTCGCGATCGCGCGCCGTTCGCCCGAGCCGAACTCGCGAAACGGATGCAGCGACGCGGGACGCGGCGCGCCGAAAAGAACGTCCCACGCATCCGAGCCGAAGCCGCATATGCAGGACAGGTTCGCTGTCGGCGCGCGCATGCCGACCGCGCGGACCAGCGCCGCGATGTCGCCGCACCATGAGCGCACGACATCGGCTTTGCCTTCGGCGCGCGACACGGTGGCGACGATGAAGATCGCGCTTCGGGAAATCGGATTACAGACGGCTTGAGGTTCGGGTGTGTTGTCGGGCATCTGAAGAGTTCGATTGCGTGAAGCGGTTGATTGAATCGATCGACAAGTCATGGCGAAAGCCCGCGTCTTTCGGGCGCGAACCTCGCGTCAATGTCTGCTGACTTCGCTTGCTTCGCCGAAAGGCGAGGTATGGCGTGAGATCCCGGCAAACCCTGCAAAGATGCATCCGGGACGGTGAAATGCCTCAATTGCCCGGCGTGAAGGTGTGACCGGAGCTCCGTTCGGTTTCCGTGATGAACCACGTTTGCGCGTGCCGGCGCGTCACGACCCAGGAGTGAACGTCGCTGCCGTCGAGGTGTTGCCTGATCATCCGCCGCGCCCGTTCGATTCCGTCGCGCACGGCTTCGTCAGCGGTGCGCCATTCCGGCTGCACGGTCTCGGGCCAGGGGGCGAACGCGGCCTGGCCATCGCGGCTCACGTTGACGTCCGCGACCCACGCGCCGCGTTCATTGCGTCGGGTAGCGACTGAGATTTCGAATCCCGCATAAACGTCAAAGGCAGATTCCATCTGGTCCTCCGATGCGGATCAAACACTTCGATAAAGGCGGCCTGGCGTTTCATACGATTATAGATTGGCGTATTCGATGCACTTTGAGCGAAAGCAGTGGACCGACGATACACGAGCTTCATGTAACAAATACTCCAAAACGCGCGGTTTTGTAAGATCACGGGGCGCGATGATCTTCACCACCATCCAACTGACAGGAGCGAATGTGAAACTGACCGATTTCGACACGCTGACCTTCGACTGCTACGGCACGTTGATCGACTGGGAAACGGGAATCTTCGAAGGGCTGCGCGCGCTGCTGGAGCGCGTCAAGCCCGCGTTGACGCGCGATCGGGTTCTCGAGGCGCATGCGCGCCACGAGTCGTCGCAACAGCGTTATACGCCGGGCAAGCGATATCAGGATGTATTGGCCATCGTGTACAAGCGGCTCGCGGAGGAATGGGGCGTTTCTTTCACGCACGATGAATGCATCGCCTATGGCCGATCGATTCGTAACTGGCCCGCGTTCGCGGATTCAGCGGACGCGCTGCGCTACCTGAAACAGCATTACAAGCTCGTGATTCTGTCGAATGTCGACAACGAGAGCTTTACGCATAGCAACGAGAAGCTGGAAGTGGAATTCGACGGGATCTTCACGGCGGAAGATATCGGCTCGTATAAGCCTTCGCCGCGAAACTTCGAATACATGCTGGAGAAGCTGGGCGAGCGCGGTATCCGCAAAGATACGATCCTGCACACGGCCGAAAGCCTTTTTCACGATCACAAGCCCGCGAACGGCTTCGGCCTTGCGTCGTGCTGGATCTATCGACGTCATTCGCAGCCGGGCTTCGGCGCGACGATGGACCCGGGTTCGCAGCCGACTATCGATTTTCGCTTCAACAGCATGGCGGATCTGGTGAAGGCGCATCAGGAGGCGCTGCTCGCGAAATAGCCGAGTCGATAACCGGATGATCAGGCGCCGCCGTCACGTTTCGGTATGGTCACGGCGGTGCATAAGATGATTTAAGTGGCGATGAGGTATCGGAGTGCGAACTAATTTACGCGCTTCAAAAGCAACTAACCGTCCTCCGCTCAAACATCCTACAAAGCTTCGCCATCGACCCCAGCCAGCAGCAGCGGCGCGCAACTGACTTCGAGGGGTTTACCGAAGAGAATTCAGTTCAATCGAAATCGATCTCGCCGCTGCGTCGCAGTTCGTCGAGACGTTCAATCTGCTGCGGCATGATCCGGCCCAGTGACAGTGACGGAAGAGCATCGAGACTGAAGAATCCGACCGCATCCGTTTCAACGCCGATCACTTCGCCCGCGCGCACGATCTCGCCGAGAAACACGAGCTTCCAGATGTGAAATACCGAAGGCGGATGAGGATGCTTGGCCGTATCCCACGCCGCGAGCAGACGAACGATCTCGACGGTATAACCGCTTTCTTCCCGCACTTCCTTGGCGGCATTCTCCGCTGGAGACAAGCCCACATCGGCCCAGCCGCCCGGAAGCGACCAGTGTCCATCGGCTGCTTCGCGCACGAGCAGGATCTGTCCGGCCTCGTCGAATACAGCGCACCTCACATCCAGCTTCGGATTGGCATAGCCTTCCTCGAACGCAAAAAGTTCGGTGACCTTATCGGTTCTCATCGACGCTATTTCGGCGATTTGCGCATGTGCGATCGCCGCTATTTCTTCGTATCGCTCCTTGTCGAAGACGCCGGTCGTATAGTGCAGCCCCGTCTGCGCGAGTGCGAGCAGGCGGCGAGCCTGTTCGAGCCGCAGTCGGGATGATGAATTCTCGTTCGGCATTGGCGCATTCATTGGCGATGAGTCCACGTTTAGACCCCTGCGATTGTAGCGCCTGCCTTTTTTCGGCACGAACCAGACACGAGCGAGCGTCCAGACCGAAGTTCATCGACGCACTCTTTTTCGGCGGATCTTGACTAGCGTTTCAATTTCTCGTCGTCAAGGCGGCGACAATCCGTATTCACAGCGCTATGCTTGTCCCATCACGCTCGGCATAATGGAGCTATTAAGTGACTGTCGCAATTTCATCCGTGGCCGCAAAGATATGAGCGAACAACGAGTAAAACGAGATCCGGAAGGCACGCGACGGCGCATTCTCGAAGCCGCCACCGAACAGTTCACGAAGTTCGGCCTCGCGGGCGCGCGCGTCGACGCCATTGCCTCCGCGGCAGGCACGAACGAGCGCATGCTTTACTACTACTTCACGAGCAAGGAAGGCCTGTACGTCGCGGTGCTCGAAGCGATGTACGCGCAGTTCGCGGAGCGGGAGGCAAAGCTCGATCTGTCCGGCATGCCGCCAGCCGACGCGATTCGCGAGCTGGCGCGCTCCATCTGGACACATCTCCGGGACAACCCGCAGTGGCTGAGTCTCGTCAACAACGAAAATCTGCACGAAGGGCGATACCTCGAACGTTCGAGCAGGTTGCTGGAGGCGCTCTCGCCGGTGGTCGAACTGGTGCGCGTGACGCTCGAGCGCGGCACGGCGGCGGGGCAGTTTCGCGCGGGCATCGATCCGCTGGACTTTTACGTGACGCTCGTCGGCATGGGCTATTACATCGTGTCCAACCGCTATACCATCGACGCCTTCACGGGCCGGAATTACGCGGAGAAGCCTCGTCAGGAGGCCATTTCCGCGATGCATCTCGACATGCTTCTTGCCTATCTGCGTCCGGCGAGCTAGCCGGCGCGCGGCGGCCCGAAAGCGTATCGGGCCGGCGCAACGCCGCTTACTTGATGAAGCTGAGCTGCGCGCTGATCCTGTCGAGGATCGGCTTCTTTTTCTCGTTGAACACCGCCTTGTTCTGCTGGATCAGGTTATTGCCCTTGGTGTCGATCGAAATGATCAGCGGGCCGAATTCCCTGACGCGGTTGATCCACAAGGTTTCCGGCATCCCCAGGTCCTGCCACTCCGCGCCTTCGATTTCCTCGACCAGCGTCGCGGCCAGCACTGCGCAGCCGCCCGGGAAGATCGCGTGCACGGCCTTGTGCTCCTGACAGCCGGCGGCGGTCTCGGGGCCCATGCCGCCTTTTCCGACGATCAGCTTCACGCCGGTCTGCTCGATGAACTCGCGCTCGAACTTCTCCATGCGCATGCTCGTCGTCGGGCCGATGGACACCATTTCGAAGCTGCCGTCGTCTTTCTTGCGAACGATCGGACCCGCGTGAAAGATCGCGCCGCCTTCGAGATCGACGGGCAATTCGCGCCCCTGTTCGATCAGTCTTCGATGCGCGACATCGCGGCAGGTGACGAGCCGGCCGGTCAGATAGACGACGTCGCCGACATTGAGGTCTTCAAGATCTTCGCTCTTGATGGGGGTGGTCAACACTTTTTTCACAGCACCACTCCTTCGTGGGAAAGGATTTCGTACGACAGGTCGGCATTGATGCGAATCTTGCCGCGCCGGTGCGCCCAGCAGCCGGTATTGATGGCGACGCCGATGGTCGACGGATGGCGCGCCGACGACTCGATATTCACGCCCATCACGCTGTTGTTGCCCTTCAGGCCTTGCGGTCCGATGCCGATCTCGTTGAGCCCGTCCTCGAGCAGTTCTTCCATCAGCGCGGCGCGGGGATTCTCGCTCTTCGAGTCGACCGGGCGCAGGATCGCGAGCTTGGAGAGGCGCGCCGCGGTCTCGACCGATGTCGATACGCCGATGCCGACGAGCAGCGGCGGACATGCATTCACGCCGCGCTCGGTGATCACGTCCATCACGAACTCCGCGACGCCTTCGTAGCCTTGCCCCGGCATCAGCACCTTGGCCGCGCCGGGCAGCGTGCAGCCGCCGCCGGCCATGTACACGTCGATGGTGCAACTGTCCTTTTCCGGCACGATGCGCCAGTCCAGCCAGGGAATCTGCGTGCCCGTGTTGGTGCCGGTGTTCTTTTCGTCGAAGGTTTCGACCGCGTTGTGGCGCAGCGGGCCCATCTTCGTCGCGCCCGCGGTGGCTTCGCGCAGAATCTCTTCCAGCTCGCCGAGCAGCGGAAAGTGCGCGCCGGCCTCGACGAAATACTGGATCACGCCGGTGTCCTGGCAGCTCGGACGGTTGAGTTTGTCGGCGGCTTCCTGATTGCCGTCCATCGAGTCATAGATCGACTTGGCGAGCGGATTCGTTTCCAGCGTGCGCAGTTCGGCGAGCTTTGCCTTCACGTCCTTGGGCAGACGCTTGCCGATATAGGCGGTGAACTTCGCCATGGTGTCCGTGACGGACTGAATGGCTGCTTCCTTTTCCATGTTGCATTCCTCTGACGACATATTGTTGGGACGGGGCGCGTCTGGTTTCAATGCACGGCCGCATTGCCGGGCGTGACGGGTGATTTCTGCGTGCGGGCCAGGAGCAGCGTCAGCACGGCGGAGAGCACGAGCAGGCCCGCGACGAAATAGAGTCCGCCGCTGAAGCTGCCGGTCCGATCCTTCATCCAGCCGATCATCGCCGGGCCGACGAAGCCGCCGAGATTGCCGATCGAATTGATGGTGGCGATGCCCGTGGCCGCCGCGGCGCCGGAGAGGAACATCGTCGGCATGGTCCACAGGGGCGGCTTCGCGCAGCTGATGCCGATATTCACGAGCGTCAGCGCGGCGATCAGCCCGACGACGCTATTGGCCATTGCCGCGACCACGAGACCGACCGTCGCCGCCACGCAGGCCAGCACGACGTGCCAGGTGCGCTCGCCGGTGCGGTCGGAGTGGCGCGACCAGAAGACCATCGCGACCACCGAGACGACAGGCGGAATCGCATTGAGCAGGCCCACCGTCATCGACGAAACGCCGAGTTGCTTGATGATCTGCGGCGCCCAGATGCCGAGCGTGTACAAGCCCGCCGACGTGCCGAAGTAGATCAGCGACAAGGCCAGCACGCGCGGATTCGCGAGGCCGCTGATGATGCCGTGCTTCGCGCCGGCCGAAGCACGGCTCGCGGTTTCCGCGTTCATCACGTTGACCAGCCACGTGCGCTCGTCTTCCTTCAGCCACTTGGCTTTTTCGGGCTTGTCGGTCATGTAGAAGAACACGACGACACCCAGGATGAGCGCGGGAATCGCTTCGAGAACGAACATCCACTGCCAGCCGTGCAGGCCCATCACGCCGTTCATTTCGAGCAACGCGGCGGACAGCGGCGAGCCGATGGCGGTGGAGATCGGCGCGGCGGCCATGAAGAACGCCGTCACCCCCGCGCGGCGGCGGGCCGGGAACCAGTAGCTGAGGTACAGGATGATGCCGGGGAAGAAGCCCGCTTCGGCCGCGCCGAGCAGAAAGCGAATGACGTAGAAGCTGGTCGGCCCTGTGACGAACGCCATCGCCGCGGAAATGATGCCCCACGTGACCATCACGCGGGCGATCCATATGCGGGCGCCGACCTTGTGCAGGACGATGTTGGAGGGCACTTCGAACAGGAAGTAGCCCCAGAAGAAGATGCCGGCGCCGAAACCGAGGATCGAGGCGGTGAAGCCCAGATCCGTTTTCATCGTGAGCGAGGCAAAGCCGATATTGACCCGGTCGATGTAGGCGATGAAGTACAGCAGCATGATGAACGGCACGATGCGCCAGCTGACCTTGCGCAGGGTGCGTTTTTCCAGATCCATATCCATGGAATGTCTCCTTTATCCGATGATCAATCGATGTCGCGGCCGTCTTGCGCGGCTTCGCTCGATCCGGAACCAAGGTTAAAACCGATGGAAACGCGTATGAATCGATCTAAACTTAAAACATCATTGCAAAAAACTCACGAATGAACATGGACTCGGAGCTGAGCTTCTTCTGCCTGCTGGTGAAACAGGGCAGTCTCGCGTCGACGGCGCGGGAATTGAACCTGACGCCGCCGGCGGTTTCCCGGCGGCTTTCGGCGATGGAAGATCGTCTGGGCGTGCGCCTGCTCAACCGCACGACGCGGCGGATCAGCCTGACGAGCGAAGGCGAGGTCTACTTCGCGAACGCGCAGCGCATATTGAGCGACATCGACGACATGGAGCGGCTCGTTTCGAGCAGCCGGGCCGCGCCCAAAGGACTGTTGCGCGTGAATGCGCCGCTGGGATTCGGGCGCTCGTATATCGGTCCGGCGATCTCGGTGTTCAGCCAGGATTTTCCCGATGTCGAAGTGCAGTTGCATCTGACCGACCGGCCCGTGAGCCTGCCCGACGAAAGCATCGACGTTTCCGTGCGTTTCGGCGAAATGCCGGATTCGCGTCTCATCGCGAAGAAGATCGCGTCGAACCGGCGGCTGCTGGTTTCATCGCCCGGCTATTTGCGCGCATCCGGCGAACCGGTTCATCCGCACGATCTGACGCAGCATCAGTGCATCGTGCTGCGGCAGAACGAAAGCGCGTACGGCAACTGGCGGCTGAGCCGGAGCGGGCGCACGGAGACCATCAAGGTGCACGGCAAGCTGAGCACGAACGATGGCGAAGTGGCGCTCAACTGGGCGCTCGAAGGGCACGGCATCCTGATGCGCGCGGAATGGGATATCGCCAAGTATCTTCGCAGCGGACGGCTCGTGCAGGTGCTGACCGATTACGACACGCCGCCCGCGGATATCTACGCGGTCTATCCCGAGCGCCTGAATCTCTCCGCGAAAGTGGCGTGCTTCGTCGAGCATCTGCGCGGCTATCTCGGCCAGCACGCCGACGGTCCGTCGCCGGTCAGTTCCAACTGGTAGTCCGGATGGCGGTCACGACCCGCGCCGGGCCACTTCGCCCTTGAGCTCGTGCGCGATGAAATCGACGAACGCGCGAATGCGATTGGACATCTGATGCCGCTGCGAATAGACCGCGAAGATATCCGCGTTCGGCGTTTCGTGATCGGGCAGCACGCGAACGAGCGAGCCGTCCGCGAGATATTGCCCGAGGTCCCATTCGGCGCGCATCAGAATGCCGTGGCCTTCGAGCGCCCATTTGACCGCGATCTCGCCGTCGTTCGTCGTCAGCGTGCCGTTGATGCGCACGGCCTCGGTCTTGCGCGACGTGCCCCGGCCCGATGTCAGCCGCCACACGCCATACGCTTCGTCGCCCTGGCGAATGCCGATGCAGTTGTGGCGCGTCAGATCGTGCGCGGTGAGCGGCATGCCGCGCGCCGCGATATACGAAGGCGCGGCGCACAGGAGGCGCCGGTTCGCCGCGAGCCGCCGCGCGACCACGCGCGTATCCGGCGGCTCGCCGAAACGGATGCAGACATCGAAGGCATCGTCGGTCAAAGGCGGCGGCGTCACCGATAACTGAAGCTGCACCGATACCTGCGGATGCTGCGCGACGAACCGCGATATCACCGGCGCGACGTGGCTGCGCCCGAAGCCGAGCGTCGCGTTCACGCGCAGCAAACCCTTCGGGCTTTGCTTCGCGGAGCCGAGCAGTTCCGATAGTTCATCGATCTCGTCGAGAATCCGGCGCGCGCGTTCGAGATAGAGCTCGCCTTCCGGCGTGAGCATCATCCGGCGCGTGGTCCGGTTGACGAGCGCGACGCCCGCACGCGTCTCCATCTGCGACAGGCGCTTGCTCACGGCCGCCGCCGTCAGCCCCAGTTCGCGCGCCGCCGCGCTCAGGCTGCCCGCAGCGGAAAGCGTCGAAAAGAAGCTCAGATCGGCAGGCTGAACGGTATCGGACATCGCGCTGATTCGTGAATCAAAGTTAACGATACTTTAAGTTTAGCAGCGGTTTTGGAGCTGGAATGTGGGTAGAGTTCGTTCACACAGACATCACGGACATTCCACGGAGACAGAGACATGACGACCTATCGCATCGCGACCATTCCCGGTGACGGCATCGGCAAGGAAGTCGTTCCCGCCGGTCAGCAAGTGCTCGAAGCGCTCGCGAAGTCGAGCCGGTCGTTCGCATTCGAGTTCGAGAACTTCGACTGGGGCGCGGACTACTACCGCCAGCACGGCGTGATGATGCCCGAGGACGGTCTCGATGCGATCCGCGACAAGGACGCGATCCTGTTCGGCTCGGCGGGCGATCCCGACGTGCCCGATCACATCACGCTGTGGGGCCTGCGCCTGAAGATTTGCCAGGGCTTCGATCAGTATGCGAACGTGCGCCCGACGCGCATCCTGCCGGGCATCGACGCGCCGCTCAAGCGCTGCAAGCCCGAAGACCTGAACTGGGTGATCGTGCGCGAGAACTCGGAAGGCGAATATTCGGGCGTGGGCGGCCGTGTGCATCAGGGTCATCCGATCGAAGCCGCGACCGATGTATCGATCCTGACGCGCGCCGGCGTCGAGCGCATTCTGCGTTTTGCGTTCCGCCTCGCGCAATCGCGTCCGCGCAAGCTGCTGACGGTCATCACGAAGAGCAACGCGCAACGTCACGCAATGGTGATGTGGGACGAGATCGCAGCCGAAATCGCGAAGGAATTCCCGGACGTCAAATGGGACAAGGAACTGGTGGATGCATCGACCGCGCGCATGGTCAATCGCCCCGAGTCGCTCGATACGATCGTCGCGACGAACCTCCACGCCGACATTCTCAGCGATCTCGCCGCCGCGCTCGCAGGCAGTCTCGGCATCGCGCCGACGGGCAACATCGATCCGGAGCGCCGCTATCCGTCGATGTTCGAGCCGATCCACGGCTCTGCGTTCGACATCATGGGCAAGGGACTGGCGAATCCGGTCGGCACGTTCTGGTCGGTCGTGATGCTGCTCGAGCATCTCGGCGAGTACGACGCCGCGAAGCGTGTCATGCAGGCGATCGAAGCCGTGACGTCCGACAAGTCGCTCCATACGCGCGACCTCGGCGGCACCGCGACCACGGCGCAAGTCACCGATGCCGTGTGCGCGCTGATCGACACCCAAGCGGCCAACGCCGCCTGACCGGAGCCGACCGACATGCGCCGCACGAGAAATGCCCGGATCGTCGCTACGCTGGGTCCCGCGAGCACGAGCCATGAAACGATCGAAGCGCTGCACAGGGCGGGCGCCGATGTCTTCCGCCTGAACTTCAGCCACGGCACGCACGACGATCATCAGCGCCGCCTCGAAATCATCCGTGCCGTCGAGAAGGACGCGGGCCGGCCTATCGGCGTGCTGCTCGATCTGCAAGGACCGAAGCTGCGCATCGGCACCTTCGCGAACGGCCCGATCACGCTGGAGAAAGGCGCGCGCTTCCGGCTCGATCTCGACGCCACCAAGCCCGGCGATGCCACGCGCGTCGCGCTGCCGCATCCGGAAATCTTCGCGGCGCTGAAGGAAGCGACGAACCTGCTGCTCGACGATGGCCGCGTGCAGCTCCGCGTCGATCGATGCGGGCCTGACTTCGCCGAAACGACCGTGATCGTCGGCGGTCCGCTCTCCGAGCGCAAGGGCGTCAACGTGCCCGATGTCGTGCTGCCGCTCTCGGCGATGACCGAGAAAGACCGGCGCGATCTCGAGTTCGGCCTCACGCTCGGCATCGACTGGCTCGCGTTGTCATTCGTGCAGCGTGTCGAGGACATTCGCGAGGTGCGAAAGATCGTCGGGGATCGCGTGGGCATCGTCGCGAAGCTGGAGAAGCCTGCGGCCATCGGCAGTCTCGATGCGATCGTCGATGAAGCCGATGCCGTGATGGTCGCGCGCGGCGATCTCGGCGTCGAGATGCCGGCGGAGCAGGTGCCCGCGATCCAGAAGCGCATCGTGCGCGCGTGCCGCAAGGCGGGCAAGCCGGTGATCGTCGCCACGCAGATGCTGGAATCGATGGTCACGGCGCCGGTGCCCACGCGCGCCGAAGCATCGGATGTCGCCACCGCGATCTACGACGGCGCGGACGCGGTGATGCTGTCCGCCGAATCGGCGAGCGGCAAGTATCCCGTCGAAGCGGTGCGGATGATGGACCTCATCATCGCGCAGACCGAACGCGATCCGTACTATCGCGAAGTGATCGCCGCCTCGCACGCGGCGCCGCGCGCGAATACATCGGATGCGATCGGCTACGCGATGCGCCACGTCACCGGCCTGCTCGATGCCGCGGCCACCGTCGCCTACACGAGCTCCGGTTACTCGGCCTTGCGGATGGCGCGCGAGCGGCCGTGCGCGCCGATCGTCGGCATGACGCCGCAGATCGGCATCGCGCGCCGCCTCGCGCTCGTCTGGGGCGTGCATCCGGTCGTGTGCAAGGAAGTGGTCGACATGCTCGAAGTGAGCGAGCTCGCCTGCGAAACCGTGCGCGCGGAAGGCTTCGGCACGACGGGCGATACCGTCGTCATTTCGGCGGGCATGCCGTTCGGCACGCCGGGCACGACGAATCTGCTGCGCATCGCGCAGATCGCGTAAGGCATGGGCGAGCGTAGAATTTCCGGCTCGTAGCGGCGAGCTCATTCGTCGCGTATCGGAGACGGATGGCTCATGGAAATCAAGTGGATCGAGGACTTCATCGCGCTCGCCCGATATCAAAGCTTCTCGCGCGCGGCGGAATTTCGTAACGTCACGCAGTCCGGCTTCAGCAGACGCATCCAGTCGCTCGAGCAATGGGTCGGCGCCGATCTCGTCGACCGCAGCGGTTTCCCGCCGACGCTCACGCCAGCCGGACAGTTGTTTCGCGACGCCGCCGAAGACATCCTCGACAAGCTGTTCGACACGCGCGCCATCATCCGCACGGAGCAGCGCATCTCGGGCAAGAGCCTGCAGATCGCGGCGGGCCACACCATCGCGCTCAACTTCCTGCCCGCGTGGCTGCGCACGCTCGCGAAACATATCGGCGAGGTGCGCGCGCGGGTCATTCCGGCGAACGTCCACGATTCGATCCTCATGCTCGTCAACGGCAACTGCGAGCTGATGTTCGGCTACCACCACCCGCAGTTGCCGCTGCATCTCGATCCTTCGAAGTACGAGTACGTGACCGTCGGCGTCGATACGTTCATGCCGGTGTGCAAGCCCAATCAGCGGCTCGCGCCGATGTACCGCCTGCCCGGCGTGCATGATCGTCCGATGCCGTTCATCGCTTATACGGAGACGAGCTACTTCGGGCGCTGCTTCGCGCTTCTGATGGAGCACACGAAGGCATCGCCCGCATTGCGGCTGCACTACGAGTCCGACATGGCCGAGGTCGTGAAGAAACTCGTGCTGGAAGGCGAGGGCGTGGCGTGGCTGCCGAAGAGCTCGATCGCCGCCGAGCTCGATGCGGGCGATCTCGTGGCCGCCGGACGCGCCGAGTGGCAACTGGCGCTCGAACTGCGCGTGTACCGCGACATCACGAATCGCAGCGAATTGCTCGACACGCTATGGGACCATCTCCGGACTACCGCCGGGCCGGCCGATTAGCGATTTTCCCGCGCTATGCGAAATTTGCATAGCCATATGCAGCACTAGCATTCACGTTTTTTCTGCCTTCCCTAAGATTCCGTCCTGACACATAAAAAGCAGCGCGTCGAACGTCGATGCGTGAGCCATTCCCGAGCGCGCAGCGGTCACGATCGACCGTTCGTGCGCCATCCCAGGACGGAGACACATGAAGAATCGACTCACCCTCTATATCCTCGCCGGCATGGTGCTCGGCGTGGCTGTCGGTTATGTATGCCATCGCACGGCGGCGGATGCCGAGCACGCCAAGGTCATCGCCGGGTACTTTTCCATCGTTACGGATATCTTCCTGCGGCTCGTGAAGATGATCATCGCGCCGCTCGTCTTCGCGACGCTCGTCTCGGGCCTCGCGGGCATGGAAGGCACGAGCGACGTGCGCAGAATCGGCCTGCGCTCGATCGCGTGGTTCGTGAGCGCGTCGCTGTTTTCGCTCGCGCTCGGGCTCGTGCTCGCGAATCTGCTGCAACCCGGCGCGGGCCTGCACATGACCCAGACGAGCGCCGATGTCGCCACGGGCCTCAATACCTCCGGCCTCAACTTCAAGGACTTCGTGACGCACGCGTTTCCCACCAGCATCCTCGATGCGATGGCGCGCAACGACATCCTCCAGATCCTCGTCTTTTCCGTGCTGTTCGGCATCGTGCTCAGCGTGATCAAGTCGGACCCGCGGGTCGCGCCGCTGATCGCGGGCGTCGAAGGGCTCGTGCCCGCGATGCTGAAGCTGACCGACTATGTGATGCGCCTCGCGCCCATCGGTGTGTTCGGCGCGCTGGCATCGGCGATCACGGTGCACGGGCTCGATGTGCTCACTACGTACGGCAAGCTCGTCGCGAGCTTCTATGTGGGGCTCGCGCTCCTCTGGGGCGCGCTCATCCTCGCGGGCTACGCGTTCCTCGGCAAGCCGGTGTGGACCTTGCTCAAGGCGATCCGCGAACCGGCGATGCTCGCCTTCTCCACTGCGAGCAGCGAAGCGGCGTATCCGCGTCTGACCGAGAAGCTGGAGGAATTCGGCGTCGACAAGAAGGTGGTCGGTTTCACCTTGCCGCTCGGCTACGCGTTCAATCTCGACGGCTCGATGATGTATCAGGCGTTCGCGGCGATCTTCATTGCGCAGGCCTTCGGCATCGACATGCCGATCGGCACGCAGATCGTGATGCTGCTCGTGCTCATGGTGAGCAGCAAGGGCATGGCGGGTGTCGCGCGCGGATCGGTGGTGGTGGTCGCGGCGGTCGCGCCGATGTTCCATCTGCCGCCATCGGGCGTTGTGCTGGTGCTCGCCATCGACCAGATTCTCGACATGGGACGCACGGCGACCAACGTGATCGGCAACAGCATCGCGACGGCGGCCATCGCGAAGTGGGAAGGCAAGCGTGCTGCACGGCAGGAGCGCCGCGCGGCGATGGCCTCGCCTTCGTTCGGCCAACTCGAAGGCGAGACGAAATGAGCAGCAAGGACGCGGCGCTCGCGCGCAAGTTCGGTGTCGTGGGCGGACTCGGTCCGCTCGCGAGCGCGGACGTTTTCTTCAAGCTGATCAAGTCGACGCCCGCCACGCGTGACGCCGAGCACTTCGATGCGATCTTCGAGCAGCAGCCCTTTCGCAGCGCCGATGCCGACAGCGACACGCTCACCCAGCGCAAGCTGTATATCTTCGATCTGATCAGCAGCTTCGAAAAGCGCGGCGTCACGACGGTCGTGCTGCCGTGCTTTCTCAGCCATACGTTCATCGACGAGCTGAAGGCCAATTCGCCGCTGCAGATCGTCGACATGATCGAAGCGGTCCGCAGCCATGTGCGCAGAAAGTTTCCGTCCGTGCGCCGCGTGGGCGTGCTCGCGTCGGCCCATACGCGGCGCAAGGCATTGTTCGAGAAGTATTTCGCGGCACCCGAGTTCGAGGTGATCCACCCGCGCGCGTGTGATGGCGTCGATCTCGTCACCGAAGCCGTTTATGGCGCCGATGGCGTGAAGAGCGGCAATCTGCGTGGCCGTCCTGTGGAACTGTTGCGCGCGGCCTGCGAGGATCTCATCGCGCAGGGTGCGAATATCATCGTGCCGGGGCTTACGGAGATCGCGCTCATAGCCGACGAACTCGGCGCATTGCGCGTGCCGCTCGTCGATTCGAATCTCGCGTATGCGCAGTACGTCGTGTCCGGTCAATACCAATTGCCCGAGACGATCTTCAAGGTCGGCGTGGTGGGCGGCGTCGGGCCGGCGGCGACGGTCGATTTCATTCACAAGATCGTGCGCGCCACGCCCGCAACGCGCGATCAGGACCATATCAAGCTGCTCGTCGAGCAGAATCCGCAGATTCCGGATCGCACGGAAAACCTCATCGGCAACGGGCCTGATCCGACGATCTCGCTCTATGCGACCTGCAAGAAGCTCGAAGCGGGCGGGGCGGATCTCATCGCGATTCCATGCAATACGGCGCATGCGTTCGTCGAGCGCATTCAGCCGCATCTCGGCGTGCCTATCGTGAACATGCTGACGGTGACGGTGCGCTATCTGCGCGAGTCGTTTCCCGCGCTGCGCTCGGTGGGCGTGCTCGCGACGTCAGGCACGATCGCGAGCGGCGTGTACGAGAAAGCGCTCGCATCGCAAGGCTTGCGGCAGGTCGTTCCCGGCCCCGCATTGCAGGCGCGCGTGATGGAAGCCATCTACGGCATGCAGGGCGTGAAAGCCGGATTCACGACCGGACAGTGCCAGGACGATATCGCCGCCGCAATCGACGGGCTCATCGCCGAGGGCGTCGAGGTCATCATTCTCGGCTGCACGGAACTGCCGCTTCTGTTGCGGGACGCGCATGTCGTCGGCGCGAACGGCACGCGCGTGAGCGTCGTCGATCCGACCGATGTGCTCGCGAAGCGATGCGTCGCGTATGCGGCCGCGCCGCCGCACTGATCTCACCGCATCAACCAAGCCAACGCGACGAAACCCGCACACGACGTGTGCCGGATGACTTCGTTCGCCCATCGATTTCAGCACTGAGAGGAAGACATGCTTGCACCGACCGAACGTATCGAACACGACCTTCTCGGCGATCTCGCCGTGCCTGCGACCGCCTATTACGGCGTGCACACGCTGCGCGCGCTGGAGAACTTTCCCATCACGGGCATTCCCATCTCCGTCTATCCGAATCTCGTCAACGCACTGGCGAGCGTGAAGGAAGCCGCGGCGCTCGCGAACTACGATCTCGGCCTTCTGAGCGAAGTGAAGATGCGGGCGATCGTGCAAGCGTGCAGGCAAGTGCGCTCGGGCACCGCGCACGAGCACTTCGTCGTCGATGTCATTCAGGGCGGAGCGGGCACGTCGACCAACATGAACGCGAACGAGGTCATCGCCAATCTCGCGCTCGAACATCTGGGGCATCAGCGCGGCGAATACGGCGTGCTGCATCCGAACGAGGACGTGAACCTCGGCCAGAGCACCAACGATGTCTATCCGACCGCGCTCAAGATCGCCACGTACGCGGGCATCATGCAGCTCGTCGATGCGATGGGCGTGCTGCGGGCATCGTTCGAACGCAAGGCGCTGGAGTTCGGCAACGATCTGAAGATGGGCCGCACGCAGCTTCAGGACGCCGTGCCGATGACGCTCGGTCAGGAGTTCAGCACGTTCGCGGTGATGCTCGGCGAGGACGAAGAGCGTCTGAGAGAAGCGGCCCGGCTGATCTGCGAGATCAATCTCGGCGCGACAGCGATCGGCACGGGCATCAACACGCATCCGGAGTATGCGCAGCTCGCATGCCGGCACCTGAGCGATGTGACCGGCATTGCGCTCACGACGTCGCCGAATCTCGTCGAAGCGACGCAGGATGTCGGCGCGTTCGTGCAGCTTTCGGGTGTGCTGAAGCGCGTCGCGGTCAAGCTCTCGAAGACCTGCAACGATCTGCGGCTGCTCGCGAGCGGGCCGCGCGCGGGTCTCGGCGAAATCAACCTGCCGCCGGTGCAGGCGGGGTCGAGCATCATGCCGGGCAAGGTGAACCCGGTGATTCCCGAGGTCGTCAACCAGATCGCGTTCGAAGTCATCGGCAACGATGTGACGGTGAGCTTCGCCGCCGAGGCGGGCCAGCTTCAGCTCAACGCGTTCGAGCCGATCATCGCGCATAGCCTTTTCAAGAGCGTCGCGCATTTGCGGGCGGGGTGCCTCACGCTGGCGTCGAAATGCGTCGACGGCATCACGGCGAATCGCGAGCGCCTGCGCGCGATTCTCGAGAGCTCGATCGGCATCGTGACGGCGCTCAATCCGTATATCGGCTATACGCATTCGACGGAAGTCGCGAAGGAAGCGCTCGTGTCCGGCAAGAGCGTGGCGCAGATCGTGATCGAGAAGGGGCTTCTGAGTCAGTCGCAACTCGACGACATCCTTCAGCCCGCGATGTTGACGCAGCCGAGGCACGTGACGGCCTCCGGCCGCACAGATGCCGCGGCATGATGCGGATACCGAACGAACGCGTCATGCCGGAGCGCTTCTCACGTTAGCGTCGGGTCACTGGCCGATTGCGGGCCGTGAATGATCCGTGCGTGCGCGAGTATCGAAGGGCGCATTGAAGTCCCGCTTTCCGCTGCCTAGAATGACTTGAATGGTCAGAAGGCGGCGGACGGCTCGCGCTCATGCCTTCATCGCATGACCTGGCGAAGGGGGCGTGATGTTCAACTCGGCCATACTCGAAGTCGCTACCGGCATCGTCTTCATCTATCTGCTTCTCAGCCTGATGTGCACGGCCTTGCGCGAGGGGATCGAGGGATTTCTCCGCACGCGCGCGTCGTATCTCGAGAGCGGCATCCGCGAGTTGCTGTTCGACGCCGAGGGCAAGGATCTCGCCAGGTCGTTCTACGAGCATCCGCTCATCTATAGCCTCTTTCCGGGCAATTACACGCCGATCGCCGTGGGGAGAATCGCAGGCCCGCTCACCGGCGGCAAGCGGCTGCCCGCCTACATTCCCGCGGCAAGCTTCGCGGCGGCGCTGATGGATATCATCGCGCGCGGGCCGGGGCCATCGGCGGGCCAGGCGCAGCCCGATGCAGCGTTGGCGCGGGCCGTCACGATCGAGGACGTCCGGAAGAATATCGGCTCGATCGCGAACCCCGCCGTACAGCGCGCCGTGCTGGCGGCACTCGACACGGCGCAGGGCGATCTCGAGAAGGCGCGCAAGAATCTCGAACATTGGTACGACAGCGCGATGGATCGCGTCTCAGGGCGCTACAAGCGTTCGACGCAGGGCGTGCTGTTCTGGATCGGCCTCGTGATCGCTGTCGGGTTCAATGTCGATACCATCACCCTTGCCGATTACCTCTATCGCAACGAGACGCAGCGCGGGGCGATCGTCGCGCAGGCCAGCCTTGCCTCGACCGATCCGGCGTTTCTCGCGAAGAACTATAGCGACGTGCAGGATCAGATCAGGAGTCTGCAACTTCCCATCGGCTGGGACTTTCTGTTCAGGGAGAACGCGCAGCAGAAGCTCGACAGGGCGAGGGCGGAAGCCGGCGCCATCGACAAAGCGGCGCAATCTCAGCGAGACACCACGCTGATCGACCGGCTGACGCCGTTCTGGAACGCCTACCACGGCTGGTTCATGAAGCCGCTCGGCTGGCTGCTCACCGCCTTCGCCATCACGCTCGGCGCGCCATTCTGGTTCGACATACTCAATAAAATCATGGTGATCCGGTCGACCGTCAAGCCGCACGAAAAGAGCCCTGAAGAAGCATCGGAGGATCGTCAGGCGGGTGCGCGCGCGGCAAGCCCGCCGGCCGTGATTCATATCGTGTCGCCCGGCGCGGCGATGCCTCCCGTTCCCCGCGATGAGCCACCCGGCACCGATGAAGATCGTTGACGGCATCTTCCGTGCGGTTATAGCGCCTGAATTGCTACACGCCGGGGCGAGCGCGCCGTCCCCTCACGGTCCGGGCAGCAACTGGATGTCTCCGTACCACGCGCGCGCCGTAGCACCGGTATTGTCGGTATCGCTCAGCAGGCCATAGCCCGTGATCCGTCCTGGCGCTTCGTGAAAGACCTTCTCGTAGTCTTGCACGATGTTGCGGTGCAAGCTTTGCCATTCACCCGCATCGCCGGGGCGGCCGGAAACGACGATCATCTGCACGCGCCCGGTATGAGGATTCGCGATGACGCTGTCCGGCGCGGCCGTGGTCGACCAGACATACATGAGCGTGGCATAGGGCAGATCCTGACCGCCCATGCGCTTCGCCACTTCCATGCTGGCGCGGTCGTAAAGCGACAGTTTGCTCTTGTCGCCGTCGAAGACGAACACCAGTCGCGCGGGCGCATCTTCCTTGGACCCCGTCCGGTTGTCCGCGCCCTCGATCGCCTTTTCCGCCTTCCAGCGCCATGCCACGACAGGCGTCTGAGCCAGATCGATATCGCCCTCATGCATCAGTGCGGACGCCGAGCGGTTCGCGTCGGCTTGCAGAACGGTCGTCTGGCCGTCGCGGACGAGCGTGTATTGCGTCATCGGCTTTCCGCGCACGACCGGCAGATTCTTCCATCCCGCGGGCAGTGGCGCGCCCGGCTCCAGCGTCGAAAAGCTGACGCCCGGTTTTTCCGCGTGAACCGCGTTGGATAACGGCGACAACACGAGCGCGAGAGACACGGCGATCGCGGCGCGCCAGGCTTTCCGCTTCCGCATGAGCGGGATCGAACGAAGATACATGGCTGATCGTCCCTGGCTGTTTGGCTACATTCATTGTAGCGGGCTATGCCGTGACTATCGCGGTCTGGATCAGGGCACGTCACGGGAAAGCAAAACGCGATCTTGGCGCTATGATTCGCGAGCCTTCCAACTTAATCGCGTGGGTCGCCCATGTCATCCGGTGTCAAACCGCATCTGAAAAAGCAGGCGAATCCGGGCTTGCACGACTTGCGAACGCTGCGGATCGGATTCCTTCTGCTGGAGAACTTTTCGCTGATCGCGCTCGGCACGGCCGTGGATCCGCTGCGCATCGCGAACATGCTCGTCGAGCGCACGGTGTACGACTATGCGCTGATCGGCACGAACGGCGATGCCGTGCGTTCCAGCGACGGCATCCAGGTGATTCCGAACACCTCGATGTCCTCGACGGCAAAGTTCGATGCTGTCTTCGTCGTCGGGCCCAACCCGATACCGCGCAAGGGCATCGGCGCAATCATGGACTGGCTGCGCCTGCAGGCGCGTCATGGCGTGGCGCTCGGCGGTCTCGATACCGGAAGTTACTTTCTCGCGCGCGCGGGCCTGTTGAACGGCTATCGCTGCACGATCCACTGGGAAGATCAGGACGTCCTGCTGGAGCAGTTTCCGAAGCTCACTGTCTCCAATCGTCTCTATGAAGTGGATCGCGATCGTTTCACATGCAGCGGCGGCGTCGCGCCACTGGATCTCATGGTGCATCTGCTCGGAAGGCCGCCCGGCAGTCCGACGCTGGCGGCGCGCGTGCTCGAACTGCTCGTGGCGGAGCGGCGGCGCGGCGAAGAGCGCCAGATCACGTCCTTGCGTCAATACATCGGCGAGGAGCACACGAAGCTCGATGAAGCGCTGCAAGTGATGGAAAGCAATGTCGAGGAAACGCTGAGCGTCGCGGAGATCGCCGCGTTCATCAAGGTCTCGCAGCGCCAGCTCGAACGATGGTTCCGGGAGCGTCTCGACAAGACGCCCGCGCAGGCCTACCTCGAAATCCGGCTGCTGCGTGCGCGTCAGATTCTTTATCGCACCGCGCGGCCGCTCGAGGAAGTTTGCGCACGCACGGGCTTTACGTCTCTCACGCACTTCTCCGCGCGCTACAAGGCGCAGTTCAACATCTCGCCCATTGCGGATCGCAGGCGGTATCAGAAGGCGCTTTGACCCCTTGGTACGCACATAATATGCGCCTCGCACGACCGTGCGCGGCGCCGGTCGTGGTTAACCCTCGATGTCGAAAACAGCGATGTTCCGTGTCGAATCCGGAAATGTTTCAAAGCCTGAGGCTCCTACCATTCGCTCACACCAACCGACTTTTCACCAGGGAGCAGAGCGCATGAAAATGGAGAACCTCATCCGGATCGAGAATGGCGAGAAGGCCAAGCACACGTTCTCCGACGCCGAATATGCGAACCGTCAAGGCAAGCTGCGCGATCTGATGGCGCGCGAGAACATCGACGCGGTGCTGTTCACGTCCTATCACAACATCAACTACTACGCGGATTTCCTGTACTGCTCGTTCGGCCGCAAGTACGGACTCGTGGTGACGCCGAGGAAGGTCGTGTCGATTTCGGCGAACATCGATGGCGGCCAGCCGTGGCGGCGCACCGTCGGCGACTATAACGTTGTCTATACGGACTGGCAGCGCGACAATTTCTTCCGTGCGGTGCAGGGCGAAATCGACAACAAGGGTCGCGTGGGCGTGGAGTTCGATCAGCTTCCCGTCGAAACGCTTACGAAGTTGAAGGCCGCGCTGCCGTCCGTCGAATTCGTCGATATCAGCGCGCAGACCATGCGCATGCGCATGATCAAGTCCGCGGAAGAGATCGAAGTGATCCGGCACGGCGCGAACGTGTGCGACGTGGGCGGCGCGGCCCTTGCGGCAGCGGTGCATGAAGGCGTGCCCGAACACGAGGTCGCGCTCGCATCGACGCAGGCGATGGTGCGCGAGATCGCGCGGCGCTTTCCCGATTCGGAGCTGATGGACACCTGGACCTGGTTCCAGTCCGGCATCAACACGGACGGCGCGCATAACCCCGTCACCACGCGCAAGGTGCAGAGGGGCGACATCCTGAGCCTGAACTGCTTCTCGATGATCGGGGGCTACTACACCGCGCTCGAACGCACGATGTTCTTCGATCACTGTTCCGACGAGCATCTGCGTCTGTGGAAGATCAATGTCGAGGTGCATGAAGCGGGGCTGAAACTCATCAAACCGGGCGCGCGTTGCTGCGATATCGCCAGCGAGCTCAACAAGATCTATGCCGAATACGGCGTCCTGCAATACCGCACGTTCGGTTACGGTCACTCGTTCGGCGTGCTCTCGCATTACTACGGGCGCGAGGCGGGGCTTGAATTGCGCGAGGACATCGAGACGGTGCTTCAGCCCAACATGGTCGTGTCGATGGAACCGATGATCATGCTGCCGCAAGGCTTGCCGGGCGCGGGCGGCTATCGTGAGCACGATATTCTCGTCGTCGGCGAGAAGGGCGCGACGAATATCACCGGTTTCCCGTATGGGCCGGAGCGCAACATCATCGCTGCCTGAGCGACGTTCGCGCAGGGACGCCCGTGGCGCGTGCCGCGGGCGCTTCGTGCCCACTCATCAGCAGAGGAAGGGAGGAGAAGATGAAAGAGAGCGTGGTAATAGGCGAGCTCGCGTGGCCCGAGTATGCGCGACGCATAGGCGTTGGTCAGCCCGTGCTGATTCCGATCGGCGCACTGGAGCAGCACGGCCCGCACATGTCGATGAATCCCGACGTGCTGCTGCCGACCGCGATCGGGGTCGGCGTCGCAGAGAGAATCGGCGCGCTCGTCGCGCCGGCGATCGCATACGGCTATAAATCGCAGCAGAAAAGCGGCGGCGGCAATCATCTGTGCGGCACGACGAGTCTCGACGGCCACACGTTGTCATCGACGGTGAAGGACATTCTCAAGGAATTCGCTCGACACGGCGCGCGCAAGGTCTGTCTCATCAACGGCCACTTCGAGAATTCGATGTTCGCCGTGGAAGGCATCGACCTCGCACTGCGCGAGTTGCGCTGGGAGAACGTGCACGACTTTCAGGTCGTGATGCTCTCGTACTGGGACTTCGTTACCGATGCAACCATCGCGCGCATCTATCCCGAAGGCTTTCCGGGCTGGGCCGTCGAGCATGGCGGCGTGCTGGAGACCTCGCTGATGCTGCATCTTCATCCGCATCTCGTCGATATGTCGTGCGTGCCGACGCATGCGGCGGCGACGTTTCCGCCCTACGACGTCTTCCCGACGATTCGCGAATGGACGCCCGCTTCCGGATGTCTCTCGTCCGCGGCCAACGCGACGGCGGAGAAGGGCCAGCTGCTGTTCGACGTCTGCGTCGACGGCATTGTCAATGCGCTGCGCGAAGCGTATGACGCACGATCGAACGGAGGCAAGCCATGAGCACGCATCAAGGCACGGAAGTCGCGGCGGACAAGGCGTGGAGCATCGAGCAGCACGCCATCGATCCGATCCCGCGTGAAGACCGGCACGGCACGCCCGGCGAGCTCTTCAAGATGTGGATCGGCGCGAATACGAATTACGTGGTCGTGGTGACGGGCGCGCTCGCGTTGTCGCAAGGTCTGTCGCTGTGGCAGGCGCTTCTGGCGATTCTCGTCGGCAATTTCTTCGGCTGTCTCGTGCTCGGTCTCACCACGATCATGGGGCCGAAGACGGGTACGTCGGGCATCATGACATCGCGCAGCTCGTTCGGGCAGATCGGCTCGTTTCTGCCGAAAGCGGTCAGCCTGATATCCGCGTTGAGCTGGTTCTCGATCAACTCCGTCGTCGCGACGCAAGCGCTCGAAACGCTGCTGAAAATGAGCGGCTTTCATAGTCACATGGTCGTGTGGGTGTCGCTCGCGATCATTCTCGCGGCGGAGATCGTTCTGGCGATCTTCGGGCACGCGACGATCATCGCGGCGGAGAAGTGGATCGCGCTCGTGCTCGCGGTGTTGTTCGCCGGCCTCGCCTGGTTCGTGCTGCCGCATACGAGTCTCGCGATCGCGTCGCAGGTGAATCACGGCGGCGGCTCGTTCAGCACATGGCTCATCGCGATGGGCATCGTGTTCTCGTATCCGATCGGCTGGGCCAACTTCGCTTCCGACTACAGCCGCTATTTTCCGGCGGAAACGAGCTGGAAGAAGATCGTGCTCGCGGCGGGCGGCGGCCAGTTCGTCGCGCTGATGTTCTGCGAAGTGATCGGCGTGCTCTTCGCGACCGCGCTCGGCGGCACGCTCGGTGAAGACCCCGTGAGCCAGTTGTCGCGCTTCCTGCCGACGTGGTTCATCGTGCCGCTGTTGTTCGCGATCATTCTCGGCGGCATCGCGGCCAACGTGCCCAACGGTTACACCGCCGGTCTCGGCCTGCTCGCGATGCGCATTCCGATCAACCGCGTGACCTCGCTTGCGATCATCGCGCTGTTCACGCTGTCGTTCCGTGTGGTGACCGTGTTCTATGGCGAGTTCTTCGGCATGTATCAGATCTTCCTGAACTACATGGTGTTCTGGACCGCGCCCTGGGCCGCGATCGTGGTCGTGGACTACTTCCTGCGCGGCGGACGCTATCGTGCCGACGACTGGATGAAGTGGGGCAGCGGCGCGTACTGGTACACGAAGGGCGTGTTCTGGCCCGGGATCATCGCGTGGCTTCTGGGCATCGGCGCGTCGCTCGCGTTTTCGAATTCGCCCACCTTCGTCAGCCCGCTCATGCGCGATGTGCTCGGCTGGGGCGATCTGAGCTTCGAATGCTCGTTGCTCGTCGGCGGCCTCGCATACTTCCTTCTCGCGCGCCGGCATCCGCTTTTTCCGGTAGCCCACGGCGTCGAGCGCGTGCAGACGGACGCGCGTTCCACTTCCGTCTGAGCGTCCCATGCTCGAACTCCGCGCAAGAAAAACAGCACATGAATATGAAAAGCGCGGTATCCGCTCATGCGCAACTGAAGCCCGCCGCGAGCGCGGGCTTCAGCGCGAACGGGAATCGGGCGTAATGATGCACATGCCTAATGCGTTGACGGGGTCGACCGGTTGACGAGCGACTGAACTCGCAGTATCAGATATGGGGGAGGTTCCGGATTGCCGCCGGCGAGAAGGCCGTCCTGACCTCGGGAAATACGTCGTGATATGCGACCGCTGAAAGCGGTCGGCCAGAACTACAAGCACCGCAGTCGACGCAGACCTTCATACGCGTACTCGAACGATCGGGGATACAGGTATGCTCAGCGCGCACGAATTCGCGACACTCATGCTGGTCAAGGACGGCGCCGATCAGATCGTCGACCGCCAGGAACTCGATACGTTGCTGGAGCGCCGGCTGGTCGCCATCGAGCAGCGCGTCGGCGACGCCACACGCCCTTGCATCACCGAAGCCGGGGATTCGCTGTTGCGCGCGGTGCGGCGATCCCGTCACTGAGGCATCGGAAGCGGCCGGAAGCGGCCAGCCGTTCGAGTCTTCCTCCTCGCGCCGTCGACTGCGCTCGACTCATCGGCTCGTGCAAGTGAATCCCCTTTGTCGTCGATCGATTCAGGAGGACCGCGCATGACAAAGCTGCTCATCGACATGGTGATCTTCCTTGCGTCGGCGCTCATCACCGTGCCGCTTGCGGTGCGCTTCGGCTTCGGGGCCGTGCTCGGCTATCTGGTGGCGGGCGTCATGATCGGTCCGTGGGCGCTGCAACTGGTGACCGACGTCGACGCGATCCTTCATTTTTCCGAGCTGGGCATCGTGCTGATGATGTTCGTGATCGGACTCGAGATGAGGGTCGACGCGTTGTGGGCGATGCGCCGCACCATCTTCGGCTACGGCGCCATGCAGATGACGGTCTGCGCCGCCGCGTTGTCGGGGATCTTTCTGCTGCTGGGATTGCCCTGGCGCATAGCATTGACTGGCGGGCTCGCGCTCTCGCTGTCATCGACGGCAATGGTGATGTCCGAGCTCCAGGAGCGCAAGTTGATGGACACGCCGACGGGCCGTGCCGGCTTCGGCATCCTCCTGTTCCAGGACATGGCGGCCATTCCGCTGATCGCGCTGCTGCCGCTGCTCGGGCCCGCCGTTCCCACGCCCGCGGGGGAACCCGGCTGGCTCGTGGCGTTGAAGGCGATCGCCATGCTGGGGGCGATAGCGCTGGCGGGTCGCTATCTGCTGCACGTCGTGCTGCGTGTGATACGGAGCACCGGTGTGCCGGAGATCTTCACCGCTTTCGCGCTGCTCTGGATCATCGGCATCGCGCTGCTCATGGAGAGTGTTCATCTGTCGATGTCCCTGGGCGCGTTCGTCGCAGGCGTGCTGCTCGCCGACTCGGATTATCGCCACGAAGTCGAAGTCGACATGGCGCCGTTCAAGGGCCTCTTGCTCGGCCTGTTTTTCATTGCGGTTGGAATGTCGATGGATTTCAGTGTATTGATGAGTGAGCCGCTGCGGGTTGGCGTGCTTGTCGTGGCACTGGTCGGGATCAAGACGATCGCGCAGTGGCTTCTTGCGAATCGATTCGACGTTCCGCCTGCGCAACGCGGCTACTTTGCGATCCTGCTTTCGCAGGGCGGCGAGTTCGCGTTCGTGGTGATGGCTGCATCGCTGGCTGCGCGTGTCATCGATCAGCGGCAGGCATCGCTGGTCACGCTGGTCGTCGCGCTCTCGATGGTATCGACACCTCTGTTGCTGCTCGTGCATCGACGGCTCTCCGGAGCGCATGCGCGAACCCGAGCGAGTTGATCGTATCGTCGTCCGGCTGTTTGAGAAGTCATGTTGTCCGTCCTAGACTTGGACTGGCGAACACATTATCTGGTTTGCCGTCCGGATAGCCTTGCGGCAAGCTGCGAGGAGGCCTGAGATGCTATCGCCGATCACCGAACGCACCCTCTCCAGGGAACTGCTCGACGTCCTGATTCGCGCCGGGCTCGTTGCCGTTCTGGCCGTCTTCTGTTTTCGCGTTTTCGTCCCGTTCCTCGACCTGATGGTCTGGGCGCTGATCCTTGCGGTCACGTTATATCCGCTTCAGGTTCGACTTCGCGGCTCGCGCGGCGGCAAGGATGGCCTGATCGCCACGCTGATCATCCTCGTTGCTTTTGTCGTCATTCTCGTGCCGACGTACCTGCTCGGTGTCGCAGTGGCCCATTCGATCGAGCGCGGGATGGCGGTCTTCAAGAGCGGCAGCTTCGAGATACCGCCGCCGGCGGAATCGGTTGCCGCATGGCCTTTGGTAGGGCAGCGGGTGTACGACTTCTGGGCTCAGGCGTCCACGGACATGACGGGCGTCGCGCAGAAGTTCGCTCCGCAACTCAAGCAAGCCGGTCTCGCGGTGCTCGGCACGGTCACCGGTCTGGGCGCCGGGCTGCTCGTGTTCTTCCTTGCGCTGATCGTCGCGGGCATCTTCATGGCGCACGGCGAGAAGGGTTATCGGAGCGCGGTGCAGATCGCCTCGCGAATCTCCGGACCGGAGAACGGCCAGCAGATCGCCGATCTGTGCACGGCCACGATCCGCGCGGTGGCGCAGGGCGTGGTCGGCATCGCGTTCATCCAGATGCTGCTGATCGGCATCGCGTTCGTCGTCATGGGCATTCCTGGTGCGGGTCTGCTGGCGCTTGCGGTGCTGCTCATCGGGATCATGCAGTTGCCGGCCACACTGATCACGATTCCGGTGATCATCTTCGTCATCGTGACCAAGGGCGTCAGCACGGCGACGATCGTGTTTTCCATCTATGTTTTCGTCGCGGGTCTCGCCGATAACGTGCTCAAGCCGCTGTTGCTGGGACGCGGTGTCGCGGTGCCGATGCCCGTGGTGCTGATCGGCGCGCTCGGCGGCATGGTGACGGGTGGAGTGATCGGCCTGTTCATCGGACCCGTGATGCTCGCGGTCGCTTACAAGCTGTTCTGGCGTTGGGTGAAGGACCAGCCGGCGTCCGATCCGTTGAAACAGCAGAAGCAGATTTGACGAGCCCTGCTCAGACGACGCCGATGTCGCCTTCAATGCGCCCATGCGGGATGACACTTCTGCTCCGGGCTGGCGGCATCGTGTTTTGCGTTGCAGGATTCCTGAGCGCTTGCATGCGCGTGGGCCCCGACTTCCATCCGCAGCACGAGAGCTGGAGCGAGCACTGGAGCAGTGCGACGCTCGAGCAGGTCACCCGTCAGGCAGCGCAGCCCGACCTGCGGGAATGGTGGACGGTTTTCGGCGACGAGACCGTCGGGCGCCTGATTGCGCAGGCCGATGCCGGCAATGGCAACCTGCAGATCGCCGGGCTGCGTGTGATCGAAGCGCGCGCGCAACTCGGCATCGCGCTCGCGGGACAATACCCTCAAGTGCAGCAGGCGAGCGCCGAGGTGCTTGCCTCGGCGCGCAAGCGCTCGGACGGCTTCAATCCTCGCTCGGGCGCTTATTTGCAGTACGGCGCGGGTTTCGTCGTCGGATGGGAGCTCGACTTCTGGGGGCGCTTCGCCCGCGCGATCGAATCGGCCGACGCCTCGTTCTTCGCCGCGCAGGCGAATCGCGATGCCACGCTGGTTCTGCTGCACGCGCAGGTCGCCGATGCCTACTTCGCGCTGCGCACCGCCGAGGCGCGCCTGCGCATCGCGCGCGAGAACGCGCAGTTGCAAAAGCGCAGCTACGACATCGCGCAAAAGCTCTTCAAGGCCGGCGAGACCGATGAACTGGATCTCCAGCAGGCGAAGACGCAGTATCTCGGCACGCTGAGCAGCATCCCGGATCTCGAGAGCCAGATCGTCCTCGCGCGGCACGCGCTGTCCGTGCTGATGGGACGTCCGCCCGGCCCGCTGCCGGAACTCGACGCGTCGCCCGGCAAGGAAGGCGTGATTCCGCTCGTGGATCGCGCGGTGCTGCAGGACGTGCCCGCCGACCTGCTGTTGCGGCGCCCCGACGTGCTCGCCGCCGAATACCAGATGGCCGCGCAGTCGGCGCTCATCGGCGTGGCGGAAGCCGATTTCTATCCGTCGGTCTCGCTGCTCGGCACCCTCGGCTGGAGCGCGAGCTCGCTCACCGGATCGCCGAACACGCTGCTGGTGGCAGCCGGCCCGAGCGTCGTCTGGAATGTCTTCGATCACGGCAGGATCACGAACAACGTGCGTGTCCAGGACGCCCGGCTCCAGCAGTTGACGGTCGCCTACCAGAACACGGTGCGCGAAGCCGCGCGCGAAGCCGATGATGCCGCCACTACGCTGTTCGCCGCGTTGCGGCGCGACAGCATCCTGAACGACGCTCAAGGTGCGGCGCGGCGCTCGCTGACGCTCGCCAACACGATCTACCGGGAGGGCTATTCGGACTTCCAGCGCGTGCTCGATGCGCAGCGCGCGCTGTTCGCGCAGCAGGACGCGTATGTCGTCAACCGGCGCAACGCGGTAAGCAGTCTGATCGCGCTTTACAAGGCGCTGGGCGGCGGCTGGTACACGCGGCAGCCGCTCGTCGATGCCGCGACGCGCCAGCAGATGCAGCAACGCACCGACTGGGGCGACCTGCTGAATGATGTCAGCGCGCCGGGGGCCGCGGGTGCGCCATCCGAAGGAGCGTCGCGATGAGCGAAACGTCCGGGCCGACCAAGGCTGCGCCGGCGCAGTCGCCATCGCCGCCGCCGCCGCCATCGCCGTCTGAGCCGGCCGGCGATCCGTCGGGCAGGGCGGTCAAGTGGGTCGTCGTTCTGATCGTCGTGAGCCTGATCTGGTACCTGCTTGCCGACCGGTTCACGCCTTACACGCAACAGGCGCGTGTGCAGGCTTATGTCGTGCCGGTCGTCGCGGAAATATCCGGCCGCGTGACGCGCGTGTTTGTCCATAACAACCAGGAGGTCAACGCTGGCGACGTGCTCTTCGAAATCGATAGCGAGCAATATCGCATTGCCGCCGACCGGTCGCGGGCCGAACTCGAAACCATGCGCCGGCAGGTCGGCGCGAGCACGGCGGGCATCGATTCGGCGCGCGCGTCGCTGCGTGCGGCGATCGCGAACGAGCTCAAGGCGCGGCAGGACAGCGAGCGGCTCGAGAGGCTTTATCGCGAGGACGAAGGCACGATTTCTCTGCGCCGCCTCGAGGTGGCGCGCGCGACATACGAGCAGGCCCAAAGCCAGGTCGCGGCGGCGCGCGCCGAAGTGGAGCGCGCACGCGAGCAGCAAGGCGGCATCGAAGCGGAGAACGCCCAGTTGCGCAGCGCCGCCGCCGCGCTCGAAAAGGCCGAACTCGATCTGGCCAACACGCGTATCAAGGCGCGCACGGGCGGCGTCATCACGGATCTCAGCACGGAAGTCGGGCAGTTCGCGGCGGCAGGCAAGGCGGTGATGACGCTCATCGCGATCCGCGATGTGTGGATCAGCGCGGACATGACCGAGAACAACCTGGGTCGTCTCAAGCCCGGCACGCGCGTTGCCATTGCGCTGGATGCGTTGCCGGGCGAGGTCTTTGAAGGGCGTGTGCGCAGCATCGGCTATGGCGTGAGCGTCGGGCAAAGCACGCCGCCCGGCAGCTTGCCGTCCGTGCAGAACAGCCGCGACTGGCTGCGTCCGGCGCAGCGCTTTCCGGTGATCGTCGAGTTCGACGCGAATGAGCGTGCGCGTCTCAGCAACATCCGCGTGGGCGGGCAGGCCGAGGTGATGGCGTTTCCGAGTCAGGGCAATCCGCTCAATCCGCTCGGCCGCGTGTTTCTGCGCGTGATGAGCTGGGTCTCCTACGTCTACTGAAGATGGCCATGGAGAACAGGCTCCAGCTTTCCGGTCGACGCGCGCTGCGCATGGCCACGGGAACGGCGTCGTGCCTTGCGATCAGCTTCGCGCTGGATCTGTCGATTCCCGTGATCGCGCCGGTGTTCGCCGCCTTTCTGCTCGCGACGCAAAACCGGCCATTGTCGTTCAAGGCCGGCGTGATGCTCGGGCTCGTCGTGATGCTCACCACGGGCAGTGGCCTTCTGCTCGTCCCGCTGCTTCGGCATTACGCGTTCGCCGGCGTGATGCTCATCGGTCTCCTGCTTTTTCTCGCGTTTCGCTACGGACTGCGCGGCGGGAACAATCTCGTCGCGACCTTTCTGGTGGCGGGGCTCACGATGGTCTCCGCAGCGGGCACCGCTGACTTCCAGGTGGCCGTCACCGTGGTCGGCGCGCTCGTGAAGGGGCTGCTGCTGGCCGTGCTGATTTCGGCTCTGACTCACTGGCTATTTCCCGAGACCGTCAGTGCGCGACCACCACCGGCGGCGCGTGTCATGTCCGCCGATCGCGCGATGTACATCGCGCTGCGTGCCGCGCTCGTCGTCATGCCAGCGTATCTGCTCGCCATGACCGACCCGACGAGCTATATGCCGATCATCATGAAATCCGTCAGCCTCGGCAGACAGAGTTGCACGGCAACGGCGCGCAGTGCGGCGCGCGAGCTCATCGGCTCCACGCTCTTCGGTGGCGCGCTCGCGATGGCGTTCTGGTTTGCGCTCAGACTTGCCGTGGACCTGTGGATGTTCTTCCTGTGGATGCTGCTCTTCGGCCTGCTCGTCGGACGCAAGCTTTACGGCATCAATCCGACGCGGTACTCGCCGGGCTTCTGGCTGAATAGCCTCGTCACGATGATCATCCTGCTTGGCCAGTCGGTGCAGGACAGCGTGATGGGCAAGGATGTCTACACGGCGTTTGCGGTGCGCATGGGGCTTTTTCTTGCCGTCACGCTCTATGCGTGTCTGATGCTGGTGCTTTTCGATCGACCGCGCAACACGCGATCGCCCTCCGACGCGAACTAGCGTTTCCCGGTGCGGACCTCGATTCGCCTCCGGTTCCATTCGGCTCGTGGACTCTCTCAATCTGGCCCGAAAAATAATTTAAAAAAGACGCTTGACGTCCCTGAAATACCCCCGCATAATTCGCCTCCCGTTGAATGACGGCGCGCAAGAAAGCAAGCGAAAGCGAAGCAAATAACTGCGCAATGCTCTTTAAAAACTAACAGCCGATAAGTGTGGGCGCTTGATGGCGAGTGCGGTTTCAGTCTTTCGGGGCTGAAGCAAATAGCAAAAGTAATCAAGAGTCTCACACGAAGTATCAGAGGAAGGTTTTTTCATCTTTGGATGGAATAAATCAT
>NZ_FCOX02000020.1 GCF_900044055.2 Caballeronia calidae
ACCACGACGCCACGACGGAACTCGGCCGACCGCCGAGCTACGTCCGCGACGGAAACCGAATTTTGCAGGTGCGACTACTGCCGGCACCACTCCATCACCAATCCGATCGTCGTCAGCCATCGTGTACACGTCTCCATCACGCTTTATGATGGACACGATGCTCCTATGCGCAGGTCACGAACCTCAACTTGACTTCACCGGACCCTTACGAAGCGCCAGATTTTACTGGACAAAAAGGACGACTACCCCAACATGGCCACGCCGTGAAGCTGATGGCTGCCAGACTGGTGGCACCGTACCGGTTGTCTGGCAAGCATGGCAAGAACGACGCGGCAGACGCAGCGGCCATCTGCGAGGCGGTGGCGCGCCCCAGCATGCGTTTCGTGCCCGTCAAGGCCAGCCGTTGGGTCAGAGCCCTGGCTGAGCGGCGCGGCTATTGGCGCGCGGCGGTAGCGATCGCTGCCAAGAATGCGACGTGCAAGCGTCGTCTCCACGGAAGCGCGAAAGCCGCTTCCTTCGCCACGGGCGACAAATCAATTTCTTAAATACTTATCTAAAAATAGAACCAATAATCGGATTAGAGAATTTTCTTGACAAGTAACTGCTTGAGTTTCTATTGTAATTTACTTAATGAAAAATGAAATCTACTCGGGAGAGCCGTCATGGCTTCGGTATCCGCGGATCCGCAGGCAGTATCCGATTTCATTCGGCGTCTCGCTTCGGACGATGCTTTTCGAGCGCAGCTTGAGCAAGATCCAGCTACTGTTCTGGCGCAAAATGGAATCACTATAGTGCCTTTGCCCGCTTCGCTGAAACTTCCGCCCAAAGCGGTTTTTGACGCGGCTCTTCAAAATGTTCCCGTTGCAGCGCCCGCCGGCGCCGGCGGCGTGCAAATCGCGGGCGAGTTTTACGCCTTTCTCGCTTTCTTCGCCTTCGCTGTTTGACTCTTTGTCAATTGAACGGCCATGGTTCATGTCCGCAGGAGTGCGTATATTCTGCTTGGCCTTTCCGACGGACCGGCCAGTGTTCTCTTTGCATTACTCGGAGATTCTAAGGCGCAGGATAAGATTCACTGGACCGCCTATTCGGCGCTTTCCGAAAGAAGCGTTGCGATATCGGATGATATTGTCGAGACGCTTAAGCATATACCATCGGATCGATGGACAGATGCCGAAGAATTGCAAAGCAAAAATATTTGCACGCGCGAAGAATTAGAGCAGTTGGCCGACTTAGGGCTTCTTGTTATCGAATCTCCCGAAGGCCGGCAAAAAGTATTCGCGGAAAGAGACCGCCAGTTGTCCGCGACTGCGTGGCATCTGCTGGCGGCCGTATATCACTTCTGTACGAAATGGAGTGACATGCTGCTGCCTTTCTCGGTACCGAAGAATCTTGCGCAGGCAAACAGCGCGAGAAGCCGAAAGCATTCCATTTTTTCTGATTTCGTGAGCAAGCACGGCGTGCCGCCGGCTCACTTCGTCACGAGAGCCGATGCGCTCAGTCGCCATGCTTTAGACGTCCCGAGTGGTTCGGGCGATCATCCCTCCGCGCTCCTCGAAATCTTGCAAAAACGGCGCACACGCAGAGTGTTCGATTCGGAACAGACTATTTCTGCTGAGGATTTTTCAAGAATCATTAAGTATGCCTTTGGTCCGCAAGGCATTTATCACGTCCACGAAGGTACATTCGGCTTGGGCAAAACCAGTCCTTCCGGTGGAGGGCTGCATCCGACAGAAGTCTATCCGGTCGTCTTGAATGTCGAAGGGCTCGAGCCGGGTATTTATCACTACAACCAAGAGCATCACTCGCTTGACTTGCTGCGGAGATTGTCAGCAGAGGAAGCGCGAGTACAGGCCAATGTGTTTGCAGCCGGACAGGAATATGTGAAGAATGCCGGTGCATTATTCGTCATGACGTCACGCTTTTATCGGAATTTCTGGAAGTACCGGCAGCATCCACGCGCTTATCCGGTCCTTTATATGGATATCGCCCATATCAGCCAGACGTTTTACCTGCTTTGCGAAGAGCTCGGACTTGGCGCCTTTTTCACCGCTGCTGTAAATGCGTGCAATATAGAAAAGGAATTAAAGTTAGACGGGTTTCAGGAAGGCGCGCTTGCTCTGCTTGGCTGCGGCATTCCCGCATCGAATCAAATGGGACTTGAGGTCGATTTCGACACTTTCATCCCGAAGCGTTGAGCGGATCGGCGAATCGCTTGGGGATGCCGGAGATCCATATGGATTTTCGATGGAACGTTTTCTTCCGATTGGCATTCGCTGCCTTGGCAGCGAGCTTTTGCATTCAGGCGGTGCAAGCGCAGCCGACAGCCAGTAGCGGCGCGGCGGCAGGCGCAGCCGCAAGCTCGTCGGCGCCATCCTCCGGCAAAGCGGCGTGGCCAAATGACGTGAGCGTGCTGGTCCGGCCCATGTGGCTCGTCTATCGCGGCTGGTCTTTAAGTAATCCGAGCACGGGACTCGTGGTTACAACAGGTAATGCACCGCTTAACGGGTTTCGAGTCGGCACCTCCACGTTGGTAGACGCGAACTCGGGTGAAACGATCGACGTACGCGATATTGCGGTTTGCAAAACCTCTGACGGCGAATGCGTGACGCCTGCCTCGCTTCCCGCTTCCGCGACCCAACAGCTGTTTCTCAGGCTATCGGAATCGGTGGGATCGGGTAAATACACCGGCATGCTGACTTTTATTTCGACAGACAGGCCTCAACCCGTCGTTGCTCAAATGGATCTTCGCGTGAGTTCGATGAAAGACAAGGTGGTCGGAGCATCTTTACTTGTACTGGGCGTGGTCTTGACTTTATTGGTAAACGTCATTTTCAGGGCAAGGGTAGCCAGAAAGGCGGCACTCATACCTGTTGCGGCGCTGCGGGCAAGATTTGAAGTCTTGTTAAAAGCGACAGATAGTCAAGACGAGCTTATTCCCGACTTTCGCACAAAGATACGGGCGGCATCGGCCCAGCTTAGTGTGAAACGACTCTCAGCCGACGGTCTCTTGCCACCTAAGCTTATCTGGTACAGCGCAACGAACGATATCACCGGGCTTCAGAATTGTCTGCGGGACGGCCAGCAAACACTCATGTGGATGACGCGAATTGTGAATGACGGCGTGATGCGAATATTGGACGATACTGTCATTTCCAATGACACCAAGCGAAGCGAGATACAGAAACTCGATACATCCACCGAGGTCAACTATCTTGACAAACTGCAATCTGTCGACAGAGTTCTGGATTCGAGCAAAGGCTTTGCGTCAGGAGGGGGCGGTTCAAGATCCGAGCCCTCCGTTCAGCACCTCACGAGCACCATTCAATCCATCAGTTTGCTTATGTGGCTGTTCATTGCAGTCCTGACAGCCCTTTCGGGAATCACGACATTGATACTTCCAAACTCCGGTTTCGGAACGACATTCGATATGTGGAGTTGCTTTCTTTGGGGATTCGGCATCCCCACAGTAGTCAGCAGTATCGCGCAAGTAGCCGGTATCAACGCACCCTCCACCTTGTCAGCAGGCATACCCAGATAACGACTGAGGTGGCCCTCGCATGCCGCGGCTGCCAAAACGATTTACCACACGACCGATGGAGGCGATATGTTCGGATTCGTCAAAGCAACCGATCTGGCGTCGGGGGCCGAAGCCATTCCGGTATTCATCACATGGAGTAGCGCGTCACCCCCAAACCCGTTGCAATTCGACTCTTTCCAGATCGTCACTTATTGGCTCATGCGCGAAATAGAGCCCGTTTCCCCGGCCAAAGCCATCGATATGCACACAGGGCAACCGGTCGATGGAGAAGTCGTCTCAAGGGGAATCTAAATGACCTCCACAATAAAAATAACCGGGCTTCTCTTGACCACGACATGTCTTTGCGCTTGCCATCCGGAACAATACAGGTGGTCGAACAACCCTCAGTTCGTGGAGTCGGCGAATTTCAAAACCGCCATGGCGAACGATTTGGATCGGCCCAAGGTGAATGTCTATAGCTACGCCGTCGAGAAAGAAGACAAGACACAAAAGAATCCCCTGACCGAACTGTCCGACCGGGGGCAAAGCGCCATGATCGACGCGCTCGCGAAAGCCAATGCGACCCAGACAAAAGCGCTTCATAAGCTATTAGGCGATCAAGACGACAAAGGCAAAGAAACCGGAATCAAGCTCAAGGCCTATGATCGCTTCGAACGAACCCTCGTGGTGATGGTGCAAAAAGCGCCGCGATCCAAACCCGGCGACCGCCTGATACGCACCGTTCTCGAAGTCGAACCCATCGGCTTCAGCTTCGCCGGCTATAAAGTGCCCGCCACGGATATCAAGTTGCAAACCATCGCGCAGGTGACGAACACCACCGAAAGTTCGGTATCGGCGAAGCTGTCCCCTGATCTGACTGGCAAAATCGCCGGATCGGCCGAGGCAGGTTTCAGTGCGAGCGATACGAAGCAAGGCGTCGCGCAAATCGATCAACGGTACAACAACCTCAGCGTCGACATCGGCCCGAATCATTTGAGGGTAGTTCGCGAAAGCGAACGCGGAATGGACCTGGAAGGCAATGTCATCATCACGCCTATCACGGTGAGGCTGCCGAAGACGGCGCTCGGCCACGCTGCCGTTCTTGCTTCGTCTAACGATTCATTCTTCAAGGGAAAAGCACGTCGGACACGCGCGGAAATTGATCTTTCGCCGACCATCCTGGACCTGCCAGACGCCGATCCGCTTACGGTCAAGGCCACGCTGACTTACTCGACCCGCATTCCGTCCGACGAAAGCAGAAAATACTATGTCGAAGGCAAGCAGGACGTCGAGATCGAGTCCGACGTGCAAAAATACTGCAAGCTCGTCGTTCTTGATGCAGCGGACGTCATCCCCGACCTCTACGAGATTCACGATGACAAAGGCCGCCCGCTGCTGGTTGATCTCAAGTATGCGGCACAGGCACCGCTGGTCTTCGATGACTACCTCGCCGCCAAGTCCTTTGCGTCATGGGTAGACACGGCCGGAGAAGGCTCGATAGGAAAAATCGGCTACACTCTTACGATGGGAGACTCGCACAGAAGCGGCCATTTCCATGCGGTCGCCAGGTACACCGCCCAAGCCAAGTCGACGAGCGACCCTGATCATCCAGATGCGACCGTGTGCAACTGAGGATGCCCTACATCGCACACTGCCGCTCCATGCTCCGCAGCCTGCGCCCCACCTCGCTCAGATCTTACGAGTCGGCAATGAGATGAAACTCCGTCAAGCTGCAAAAGGCTGTGAACCTGCGAAGCCTTGCTACAAGCGGCTTCTCACGAGGCAGACTGCATACCTATAAGCCTTGTTGGACACGATGGTTGCTGTGCCCGGGCCAGGATAGTAACCGCGCAGCAGGACTCCATCCAGATTGCGGCGAATACATGCGATGTAGCGCCTGGCGCTTACGCGAGTTCGCCTGCTGCCGGTCTGACCTGTCGCTATCCTTGCCTTTGCGTCCTGAATTACGAAGTAGTCACGCTTTTGGGGTGACGCTGCGAATGTACCTGTTCATGCTGTTGTCCTACCGTGGCTGGCCCGGTGTTGAGGGAGTGGAGACATATGAGGGATCGAAACGCTCGCCCTTGGCCAGCATCGCCCACAGGATGCGCGCGTGCTTATTGGCCACGGCCACCAGCGTTCGATACCAGCCCACGCGCGCCTGGAGTTGAACGATCCAGCTCGAGAGCCGGTCGGTTCGTCGATGGGCGCTTGTTACCGCGGAGCGCGCGCCTTGGAACAGCAGCGTGCGCAAATACGTGTTGCCCTGCTTCGTGATACGGCCCAGCCGTGTCTTGCCGCCGCTGCTCTTCTGTTTGGGCACCGTGCCGATCCAGGCGGCAAATTGCCGTCCGTTCTTGAACAGGCGAGCGTCGCCCACGGTCGCCACCGCAGCCGACGCGGTGAGCGGCCCGATCCCGATGAGCGCCATGACGCGCTGGGCGTTGCTGTCGTGCTTGACGTGCGTGGTGACTTGCGCGTCGCACCAGGCGATTTGCTGGTCGAGGGCCTGCAGGTGCTCCCAGCCTCGGAGCAGCGCAGTGCGCGCGACACCGTTCAGTTCAGTGGCCCCGTCCTCCAGTGCTTCGACGAAGTGGGCACGAAATGCGTCGATGCCTTGCGCCTGCAGCGCGCGATAGATCCAGAACGCGTCTTGGCCGGCTTCGTAGCTGACGACGACGCGCACGTCCGCCGGCAGCAGCCATTTGACTTTGTGCCGCTCGATCAGGTCCAACACGGCCTGCAGGCGGGCTGCGGCGTCCGGCTCCGCTAACGTATGCACGGCTGGTCGGTCCCGCCGCCCGTCGTGCAGCGCGACCTTCCACTTCGCCGCGGCAAGCTCAAGTGACACCGCCAGCACGAGTTCCTCGTTACTCGTCACGCATGCCTGATATCCGCACATGATGGTCTCCTTTGAGCCGGGTCAACACGCTGATTCTAGGCGTGAGATCGTGGCCCGCATGCTTCATAGCATCTTACTAATTCAGATTTTGCACCGATAGAACGTACACCTGCACGAGCCGTATGCGGGGAAAGGTCGCACGTACGGTTCTTCGAGGGCTGCATTTCCGAGATGGAACGCGGCTACGCTCTGACGCCGGCACCGCTCGCATGGATGGGAGAGCAGTCAGTTAGCCCATCGATCGAGTCCTTGATGTGATCAGAAGGCGGTAGGTGAATGCTGCCCAGGTACATCTGCCGTACGATGTCGTCAACAAGCTCCGTTCCCGGCAATTGATCCGCGAGCAACGCGTCTTCAACAGCGGAACAAAGATTGTAGGTAACCCGAGGGTTCCCGCTGGGCCCTTTGACGCGAGTCGAGAACGACATGTCCTCGGCGGCATCCATCATGTTGCCGACGATGTCGTTGAAATTTCGAATGGCCTCGTCCTGCGATGTATTCTATCCATCACGATGATGATGAAGTGCGCGAAATTCCCTGCATTGACTTGCGCGTCGAGCCACATTACACGCTCGCCAACATTATCCAAGAAAATGCGGTTTCAAAAAACGGCAAGATCATCCTATTCTGTAGAGGGCACCCGCTGGAATTGACAAGTGCGCTCCGATTACCGTTGCCACGCTCAGCCGTGGCCGTAGGTCTGTCTTATTCGTCAGGAGAACGCTATGACCGTTGCATCCCTTGCATTGGAAGCCAAGAGATTCGGATCATTGACCTTATTGGAGAACACTTACGTGGAAATCAAAACCCGGGGCAAAACGATTGAAGCCGCGGTGATTGATGGTTTCCAAAGGACGCCGGCGTCAAAATATTACGACGGCGTCGATGTATCTATACTTCGATATAACTCTTTGGACCTCGGCATACCAGACGATGTGTACAAGCTTCGGGTTCGGTCCACGGAGAAGATCAACCGAACAGGGAGATTTCACGCCGTCTCCGAGCTTTATAGTTCAAGCGGGGATTTGGTTTTCTCTTGCCCACACGCCTTTGATGTGACTTCGGTGGAGCTACCATCCGACGGTACGGACCTCGATAATGTCGTTATTCGCGTCAACAACTTCATCGAAGACCGACGAGCCCACACATTCGAGAGCCACCTTGAATGGACATTAGATTACTGCTGCCCGAATGGAACTTGCGGCACTTGCATCGGACGTGCGTGCCCTCCTGAGTGACTTCGCCGCTTCGTCCCGTGAATAGCGCAATTGCGACCCAGGAACTATAAACCGTGCGGGGCAAAGGAAAGGCATGAGATGTAACTTTCCCTTCATTGGGACGCCGCTCCACGGTGCATGCAAAAACGTGCATATGTGCGCGTCCAGTCTTCGACAACATTGAATGCCAAAGGCGTAAGTGGATCAACGGCTTCTATAGGAGCGACTTTGATGACTTTCATCGATAGGTCGGCAATATGTGCCGCACCACGTCTGGCGAAATTTCTAACGCGGGTAGCGGTCGTACCTATCCTGCTGGCCCTCGGGGCCTGCCAGCACATTGCGGAAAACGAAGGCAAACCAGCTACGGGGGCCGATGTGGTTAGCCAAATCAAATCGGATATTGGTGCATATCAGACTTACGATGCGGTGGCGGCGGCGGCCGAAACGCTTGCCGCGGGGTTGTGGGTTTCAATATCGACAACGTGAAGGTATCGCTCACCACTCAGACGGATGACACAACAGAAGACACTGGCTCTGCTACTTTTCCCGTCGGACCGGCGGCCACTCTCGGACCAAGCGTGGGCATTTCACACCAAACAAAGGGTACGCAGACACTGACATTTTCCCTTTACCCAAAAAAAGAGCCCATACCGGCCCAAGCGCAGGACAGGCCTGCGGCGCTTGATCCCACGATATCCAATCGCCGCAAGCCTGCAGCGCCTACGCGATGGCCTACTTGAAGCGAGCCAGAAGGGACCGACGTGCGTATCACTTTCACCGCCCGACGGTCCTGACGGCGAAGCGTCGCAGGATGAAGCCAGTGGAACCTATGAGTTTGGTTTTGCAGTTATCAATCAGGCCCGCGGGTGCCACGCTTCAGTTCGTGGTCTTCTCGCTCGGCGCCACGAATACGGCGCAGCGCCAAGCTAGCAATACGATCACCGTGACGTTTAAGCCAAGGCGAGGTCGTGTGACGCTCGTCCCATAGGGGTTTGGAAAAATCCCAAGTTCGACTGGCTATTCGCATAGGTCTTTGTGTTTTGTGAGATAGAACCAATCACACGCGGTCTGGTCAGTTGGCTGTCGCGTTTAAGTCGCATGCACTTGTGCGGAGCTGGCCGTGCACAAATGAGGCAGTAACTACCTCATCTCGACGCGCGGCGGTCTCCATAGCAGGTGGCCGCGGCGTTGGTCGGGGGATTTGCCTGGCGACCGGTGGTCACCCCAAGGGGGTGCCCCCGAGATGTGCTGGAAGTCGAAGATCTCCTGGAAGCGACGGATCGCTTTGCAATCGACGCCGTCAAGTCGCTGGACCGGGCGCTGGTTCTTGTTGCACTTGAGTAGCGTGAATACGGTGTTTTGCAGGCAGGTGCGCCTTCAGGACGTTCGTCTTCCCATCTCCTTCTTGTCTTCTTGTCCAAACGAGGTAAAAAATAGACGTGCTGCCGCGTCGATCCCGGCCGAGCCTGCTAGCCGATGATCGGTGGGGTTCAGAATACCGATTTCGCCCTGTTATGAATAGACGGTGCTCAGGCCACCCTAACCGACGTTGCGCGAGTCGACTGGCTCGAGGCCGGCCAGATGTCGTTGATCCCGGCAGACAGCGATCGGAGATTCACGGTCGTTGAGCCATTCGTTTGCGCGGACATTGAATTTCGCATTCACCCAGACGGACCTTGGGGCCGCGATCCTATCTGGCGCGAAATCGGCTTACGGATCTTCTCAAAAGGCCGAGAACTTGCCGCGGCTAATCGATTGCGCGAACGACTCGTGTACCTTGAAAGCGGCCTTTCAGGTCTCGCCGGTGTAGCAGGCCCCTATGGGTCGGGTCCGGGCGACCGCGTCGGTTGGCAGTCGGCCTGTTTCCGCCGCTCGCCTGAATTTGACGACGGCCACTCGAAGGGCGCTTCGGGTTCCGAAACGCACCGGACGGACGATTCACGATATTTGGCGGATGGGCCTCTCGAAAGTTTGTTCCCTGTGTTCAAGACGGGATGTGCTGACGCATACGTTGATCGCGTGGGATAGCGGGCGGCTCAGTGGGCCATATGGGGTGGAAAATCCATGCTTGTGGCGATACGGGACATCAATTGAATTCTGACGAGGAATGGTTAGTGAGGCAGCTTACGACGCTGGCTGTTGGATGGCATGTGTACCTCAGAAGCGGCCGGTGCGATGGACATGATCCGAACGGCGGCTGAGGGTCGAAGGACTGATATGACTTCCCGTGTCAATCGGGATCGGTTCTCGGTTTTTGTGCATCTGAATTTCCTGAGGGCGACGTAGCAGTACGTCTCGACGGTGGGTCACACTTCTATGAGCAGATTTCTGTCAAGCTTCCCTTTTCCCGAAGTTTCCATAAACCGTCTGACCTGTGTTTGGTCTGAAGCCGCCGTTGCGCTCGTGAGAAGAACCAGCATCCTCACCGCCTTCTATCCGCTGGCGTATCACCAGCCTTATCCTGCATGCGCGTTACGCCGGAAACACTCGCTCCGGGAACATGCCCCATCTGAAAGTATTCGGTTGCTTCAGCAACCCAGTGTGACCACGGGCATGCTCACTTCAATCATGTTTGCTACGTCACTGTCTGGCCAACTTTTATCTCCTTCCTGCCAAACTTTAGGGGCTTATGTGGACTTCAGCTTGCACTGACAGAATGTATGTGGCGTATGGGTATATTGATCGACTACTAGAGCGAGACTTCACAAGGAACCCCGGTCACAGAATTCTTAGCCAGCCTCGCGCCAGGTCGTCAATTTCGCTTTCGCTGGCCTGCGTAGGTCAAGGCCTTACATTTCCACAGCGTCGAGCAGGACCTTTTTACCGGACTTGAAGTCGTAAAGGGAAATCACCCCGTGCTTCAGATCACCCTTTGAATCAAACTTGGTCTCACCGATAACACCCTTGTAGTCAGTGCTCGGCATTGCCGAAAGGACTTTGGCGGGATCAATAGAATTTGCACGCTTCATCGCATCAACGATGATGTACACCGCGTCATACGTAAACGGGGCATAAATCTGGATCGGTTGACCAAAGCGCTTTTCATATTTCACCTCGAACGCAACGCCGCCGGGCATTTTCTCGAGGGCTACGCCCGGTGCCGAGCAGATAACATTGTCGGCTGCATCGCCAGCCAAGAGCGACAGCTTCTCGGTACACACGCCGTCGCCCCCAAAGATCTTCGCGCGAAGGCCGAGCTGCTTTGCCTGTTTCGCAAACGGACCGCCGGTCGCATCCTCGCCACCATACATGATCCCATCAGGGTTCTCACCCTTGACTTTGGTCAGAATCGCGCGGAAATCGACCGCTTTGTCGTTTGTCGCGTCATGCGACACGACTTTCACGCCAAGCGCCTTCGCCTTCTTCTCAAATTCGTTCGCCAGGCCTTGACCATAAGCAGTCGAATCGTCGACCACCGCTACGCTCTTGATACCCATTGACTTCGCATAACTCGCGAGCGCGGGCCCCTGCTGAGCGTCTGTCGCAACGATGCGATACGTGGTTTTGAATCCTTGCAGGGTATATGCGGGGTTAGTCGCAGAAGGCGAGATCTGCACGATGCCCCCATCGCTATACATCTTCGATGCGGGGATCGATGTTCCTGAGTTCAGGTGACCTATCACGGCGACGACCTTGTCGTCGACAAGCCTCTGTGCCGCTTGTGTCGCCTGACGAGGATCGCCGGCGTCATCTTGAGCATCGAGCTTCAGCGTAATTTTCTGATCGCCGATGCTAAGACCAGCAGCGTTGATCTCCTCGATTGCGAGTCGTGCGCCATTCTCATTATCTTTTCCCAGATGTGCGAGCCCCCCCGTCAACGGTGCAACGTGGCCAATCCTCACAATTTCTTCTGCCGACGCGGAAGGCGCCGCCATCGAAAGTAGCATAACAGCTGCGCTAATCTGCATCACTTGTTGAAATTTGATGTTCATAACAGAAAAGTCTCCAATTTGGTGCTTGTTAGAAAGGCAGTTGGCGGGGCACATACACAACATTCCTTACGTTCACGCTCTAACCGATGCGACACGAGGTTTATCAGATTTTTGTTGTTACATTGTTCAACTACAGCCACATATGTCGTCTCGCCAAAATCGTCATGCCGCTCGACGAATGGCGCTACAATCTCCACTCCATGATAGTTCGATGGTTACAAGTTTCCGCAGCCTATCGCGGCCGCCACAACGAGAACAAACCTCAGCAACCAATTATGTTATAACTTGATTTGTTAGTATTGCATACTATAGTTATGACCAACTCATATCGACTAGAAATTCAAGTGCGATATTTAAGTTTTTAAATTGAGAAGACCCAAGATAAAGGCGGCACCGCCTTTGAGGGGAGGATTTACAAATAATGCTCTTACATGCACAGGCAACGATAATAAAGGTCGCGGCAGTCGATCTCAATTGCTACCCTCGGTCATTCGTGCCATCCGGATCGGAAGACTTGGAACGATTGTAGTTTGAGGTCAGAGGCATAAATTATTAAAGTCGGAGCCATTCGGGACACCGCGTGCAAGATCCTTCCTTGCCGATGTCATTACTGCCGCGATTCTTCCAATCTAGGGTTGACCCTTATGGGAATCTCGAACGGTGGCCGCCCTCCCGTCCCACGAAGTAAAGGTGGGACATGTCGGGGCGCTGCAGAGGTCGATTTTCCGGCGCACGGGCCCTTCGGCGCACCGAACTTTACTTTGCTCAGATGCGAACTAAACATCAATCTTGCGAGAGGGGAGAAGTGAAACTGTGACTTTCCGAAGCGGAAGGTGGTAGTTGACTCGTCGCCCAGTCCCGTGCAGCTATGCGTCTATCACTCAAACAAGATCAAAGCGCACAAGGCGGAACCTGCATACGTTTCAGTGTCCAAACATTCTGCCCTGTCCCCTATCCCGTCGTACCTTGCACCTTTCACCCTTTACAACCGAACGGCAATCCGATTTCGATTCGTTCAGCCCTGGCAGGCACCGGCGTTGCCCCTGGTCGGAGCGTGTCACAAGCTGCCTTGCCATTGAGCCAGACGGTCACATCTTTACCTCGCTATCGGGCGAGTTCCAACTTTACTTGCCGAAATGCACCAACTTTCCTTCGGATGACGTCAGAGCGACCTGTCATTTTCCTGTCTCCTCGCTCCTCGTCTCGAGCATCAGAGCGTTTGTGCGTCGCAAGTGCGAGAACCTTCAACGCCCATTTTTTCTTCGGAGTTTGAACGGTCGGGGTGCGCCAATCCAACTCGAAAAAAAACCCAGTTCACAATGAACTGGGCAAGCCATCGGTTCACCCGGTGGCGGAGGTACGAAAGCAAACTGGCCGTCCGTCGATCCCGACAGCGGCCAGCATGTTGTATCTGAAGTCAAAAGCCCTGTCGTCTAGCCTTTCGGCTTAGTGACCAAAGTAGACCGGTTGCGCGGTGGCGCCAGCGAGCGCAGGAAGGGTACCCGATGCCGATGTGCCATTTGTGACACCGCCATAGCTTTGACCGTTTTGCGCCGCTACCTTGGCTTCTGCGGCTTGGATGTCCGCAGGGTACGTCGTGTTATTCGTGTTCGGGTTGTAGCCTGCGCGTTCGAGTTGCACGAGCTGCGCCTTCACATCCGCGCGCGTCAACGGCTGGTTCGATTGAGCGAACGACGAGACGGCGGGGATGGCGAGAGCAGCGGCGACGATGATGGATGCGAGTTTCATGATGCTTACCTCCGGATCTTTGTTTTTCGCAAACGGCCCTGTTTGCGCTTCAGTGATTCCAGTGTAAGGAAGCTCGACTTAAGGGTTAACCACTAACCTGACAATGGATTATTCTCGGTTTGCACAATAAATCTCGGCAAGCCCTTACCGCATGCCTGCGCCATCCTTCCTCTCCTGCGTCTTTATTGGAATCGATCGAATCAGCGTTCGTTCGACGGTTCAAGGTTCACGCGGCGAGCCGGTGCACGTACCAGAGGATCTGTAAGGTCGCTCGACCATTCGCGCCTTTTTCCACCGCAGCACCCGCGCCGATCGAGACCCTTTCGGCGCTGCACTACCGATTTTCCGTGGGTGCCGCCCGGCGCCATGACGGATTCTGACGAGACGCGCGAATACTTGCTGAAGCAGCCCGCAAATATCGAAGCACTGACGTTTTTGCCCCAAGGCAGCGTAGCAAACAGACCATCGACGGTAGGGTGACGAGTATTAACAACATTAGTTGTGTGCGCGGTGTCTCAAATCGACCGAAGAAAATGCAAAAACACGGCTATTCAGATAAAGCAGAGGATTTTTAGCGAAGCGCAGACGGCGCAATGATGCTGCTATCGATATGTCGTATCGGCCGTCTGCGCTTCGCTAAAAATCCTCTGCTTTTTCCTAATGGCCGCGTTTCGCCGAGAACCTGATAGGGCAACTGCGGCAGTCCCCTCGCTCATCGCCCCGGCCCAACGTAGCCTAGCGTCGTTCAAACGATGATAAGCAGATGGCCACTCGCCATCGCGAACGGAGAGCCACTTGGACCGCGTCTCGCCAGCAGATTCTTATGCCGGTGTCGGCGCAGGGGAGACACCAGAGAGCGGCGACCGCCGACGTTCCGGCGTCGCTCGATTTGGAGAGCACTTCGGGATTGCAGCGGGTGATCTGCGAGCGGCGCTGCGACCAGAGAACGTCGCAGCGCTTGTCGCCACACGCCCCCTCAAACTGACGGCGCTTAACAAGGATCTTCCACAGGATATCTTGGACGGCCTTGAAGCTCTGAAACTGAGGCTTTTGCGTACAAAAATCGATGACTGACTTGCTTGCGAGTCAACTCGCGGCCGAAGGCAGGGAAGCTCCACTGATCAGGGGCTACAGCAGACCACCGCCGAGTTTATGTCGCTCCTTGGCAGCGTCTCTGCAGTCGCCCCCTGTTCGCAGGCCGACTGTCACTCGTAGATCTCGTTGCTCCGCGAATGCAGTGCGGCAATTGCCCCGCCCACTTATTCTCCGAGGGAATTTTCCGCTTCCATCTCGCTGCCCGACACAGGCTGCTCAACCACCGAAGCTACGCTCTGCGTTTCGCCGCGAGACTTCCGCGCTGGACGTGCACCGGTCGAACGGACACGCTTCGTCGCAGCGGCACTGGCGGACTTCTTAGCAGCCGTCCCTTTCTTAGCAGCCGTCCCTTTCTTAGCCGCCGCGCCTCTTTTTGCTGCGGTCGCTTTCTTTGCCGCGGTCGCCTTTTTTGCTGCCGTGGATTTCTTAGCCGTCGCCTTTTTGGCAACTGTCGTTTTCGACGCGCCACCCTTCTTGGCAGCCGCTCTTGGCTTCTTCGCTGGGGTCACAGCTTCAGTTTCTGACTGTTTCGCAGCCGCGCCCTTCTTCGCAACCGCATTCGTTGCCTTGCCGTTCTTGCCTGCAGCGCCGCTGCCTTCAATCAGAAACGCGCTGCGATCCTTGGCCGTCGCGATCCAGCCCGGCGCGCGGCCAAACCCACTCCAGGTCAGCCCGGAAACCGGATCACGGTACAGCGCGGGTTGAGGACCCTTGCGCGCCGCCTTTTTGCGCGCCGCTGGCACCGTCGCGCGCGTCGCGGACGCCGCGCCATCCGCTACGAGAAACGCATCGCGATTTCGTGCATTGGCGATCCACGCCGGCGCTCGGCCTCGGCCACTCCAGGTGGCGCCTGTCTTCGGATCGGCATACTTCGCTGAATCCGCGTTTCGCGAGGTTTTGACTTGGGCCTTGGCTGAAGCCTTGCCCGTGGATGCGGCGACGTCGTCAATCGTGATTTCATACTGAGCCATCAAGTCACGAATCTGTTTGATCACTCCGCCGGTCTTTTTGAATTTGATCGCTTGCGCCTGCGCTTCGAGTTTTTTGATATGAGCTTGAATTGCTTCCAAAGTGGCCATGTGGTCCTCCTCGTTTGAAAAGTGTCCGCACTATGCCACGGATGCAATTGAACAAGCTAGCGCGGCTGGAGCATGCATCCAATGAACTATGCGACTTGACACACGCATAGACAAGAAACGTTTACAGATTGTTTCTAAACGCTGTGTGGAAGACCGCTCTCGAAGGGTCTTTTCTTGATAGCGGGTGTTGGCGAAGCGAGAGCTTCGCGTTAGATTGGAGGGCAGCGCAATTCAGTATATCGATTTTTATGCAGACCGATTTGTGGCTTTCTGATCCTGAGGCAGCCTATTCTCAGTGGCAGCGCGCGGAAGCGACTGGCGCCGATCGCCGCGCTTTTGCGGATCAATCGATCGTCCAGCACTGCTCCATGTTTTCGCGATTCAATGACTATTTGTCAGCGCGTCGCCATAGCGTGGTCAGCTTTGGCTCCGATCAAATTCAAGGCTTTTTCGATGAGCTGGAACACGACTGTCAGCCAGGGACCACGACGCGGCTTCGCTATCTCAAACTTGTTGATCGGTTTGCCCGACACCTCGTGGCGATCAGTCTGCGCACGGAAAATCCCGCGGCTGAAATGCTCGCTCGTGAACACTGGCCGGAAGACGAACCGACGCCGGTCTATTTGTCGGAAGAGGACGACAAGCGCCTACAGGCCGTATGCGGCTCGGCTAGTTGCGAATCCGTGAAGGAATTGCGGAATACCGCGATTGTCGCCCTCTTTCTCGGCAGCGGCATCACCGCTGCCGAATTGAGCATGCTTCGAGTGCAAGATCTTGACTTCGATGGTGACCGACCCAGCGTCATGGTAGAAAAGCACGGTCCACGTCTTGCCCGACGCGTTCCCGTCGACGGTTTTGCGCTCGATACCCTGCGCGAGTATCACGAGGTCCGGGTCGAGATGACGTGTCCGACCGAATGGCTTTTTGTGGCGACCAGCGGCGGCAAGCCCATGAAGCCAGACACGCTGCTCAAGTGCGTTCGCGCCGCCCTGCAACGATCCGGTTTGTCAGCGGCGGATGAGAGTCCTCGGCTCCTCCGAAATACCTTTGGTCGACGCCATATTGTGGCCGGGAAGACCAACGAACAGGTCAGCAACCTGCTTGGACTATCAAGCCACCGCACCGTGACGCGCCTGCGTCAAACACTGGAATCCGCTGCTTCGATCGAAGGCTGACCTCGAAGGCGAGAGCTGCTTCCCGACATGAATCGAGCGTAACAAGGGCGGCCCATCTGAAAGGCTCATCGACATTCATAGCGGCGTCCTCGAGCGCGTAGAGCCGCTCAAGACACCGCGTTCTAGTCGAGCAGCGCAGGTTCCGGCTCGTCCGGTTCGTCGCGGCGAGGCGCGGCCTTCAGCCCAGCGGGCGCGCTTTGCCTCAAACCTTGCTCGACGAGTAACAGGCGTATTTTCTCCATCGCGACAAGCTGACCCAGGTCCTCTTCAGCCCACACCTTTTGGATCGAGGAAAAGTACGCTTCAATTTCTTCCATGACCTGATGCGCCTGAGCTAGTTCCAATAACAGCCTTTGAACGTCCCGATGGCCGCGATATTTGACCCAAAGCACACGCCTCTCGTCCACGCCGACGGGCTCAAAGCGCGGCAACTGGCGTGCCATTTCCGCGCAACGCTCTTTCCAACGACTCGGTCCGATACATGATTTCCCCCTGTCTGTTTTGTCATTGCACGCCATCGTATTGAGAACTGAGACAGATCGCGTCTGCATTGGCAAATTCATGGATATGCCGCCGTTCGTGTCGCAGTGAGACGGACCGCCGGCGACGCTCCGAGCGCGCTTGACTTTGCCATCCCATGGATAGGCTAAGAGATAAGCCGTTCAAACGGCGCGGGTGTTACGACCATCTCTTTCAGGCGACCATGACTTACACCATCGATCCACTTAGCATCGAATTCACCGAAACCCGCCGCGGCGTCAACGCGACGGCCAAGATCCTCCGCGAAGGACAATGCATCGGCACGATCAATGACGTCGCCGAGCGCATCGTGACCGACGTCTTCTTCGACTCCGAGCAAGAGCGGGTGGCGTTCGCGGCCGAAGCACGACGGATATTGGTGAGCGTTTTCGGGAAGACCGATCACAGCGACAACGCGTACGTGTCCGAGTACGCGCGCCAGCTCCTCGAGCAGGCAGAGCGGTGGCTGCTGGCGCAATCGCACGACGATCCGGTCTCGGACTCCGATCAATGAGCGGGCCCTATGCAGTAGGAGACTGGGAATCGGTCTGGGCCTGCGAGCCCTATCTCACCCACCGGCTCGTGTTTGACCTTGCGTCACAGCACGTGATTGCGGGACAAGACCGGTATCGCAGACGCCGAAGTCCTATGAGCGTCGACGACTGCGTCTATCTCAAGCAGATTCTCGACGAGACCTTTGACGACATTTGGGAGTCGCCCGCTGAATACGGGTTCAAAATCGTGCACGAGATTCCCCCTTGGGCGCTGGAGGCGTGGCCTTGGCCGCGCCCATTGACCGGCGAGGATGAGGAAGGCGACGACCAGTCTTTCAATGAACCTGTGGGTATTGACGAGCACGGATGCCGTTTCCCGCTGCCGCCCGAAAAGTAACTGCGCGAACGCTGTCGAACCTAACCCTGCAAGCGAACCGATGCCACCATTCGGTCCAGTCGCTTGGTTGCCGCCGCGATTTGGCCGAAGCGCACTTCTCGCAACTGTCGATCATGTTCGTTCACGACCGTGATGAGCGACTCGACGAGGCACTCGCTGAAGTGCCACTCGCCGCTTGTTTTCCCAACATCGAGCATCGCAAGCACCGCCTCTTCAACCTGACGGACGAAAGGCAAGTCGAGCAGTCCGTGCCCCGATTCGGTCAGGAAACTCGTGAGCAGGACAGTCTGGGCGAGCACGATCGTTTCTTGTCGCGCGGCGCGTTGCCCGCGTACGGCTTCGAGCGCAAGGCGTGACTGAAGACACAAGGCGTCCGCATCCTCCCGAGGCATCGGAAGGAGAAACCTCTTTGACCGCAAACGCCCCGGCTTCTTGGGCGACTTCCTCTTTTGGGACACAGGCATGGCGGCGAAATCTCTGTCGATGACAGCCCTGCCTATTAAGCGATGCGAGGGTTTCCTGGCTCCGATCCAAATAACGTGGCCGACTCTCCAGTGCGGACGGCCACGCTAGTGCGCTGCTTGACGCTCTCTATGCGCTTTTCTTCGGCGCGAGCAATCAACGTCAACAGTTCGCGGCTCAGATCGGCATCCGTCGCCCCCGGCCGCCACGGCACACACCCGTGCTTCTTTCGCGTTTCGCGAGCCAGCGTCAGCGCATCCCTTGCCGCTTTCGCACTCTCGAAACTGACCTCCTCGCAAAATGCGACAGGATCGCGAAACTCCGAGAATGATGTGAGGTCTTCGCGGCCGGCGTGAATCCTGGCTGGAAAGTCGCGCAAATCGGACACGACGCGGTGACTGAGTCGCCGCCACTGGATCTTTTCCGGGTAGACAAACGCCGGCAGCATTGCACTTTGCGCAGCTTCGCGATTTTCCAAGCGAGTCGCTTCGTCGCCCGCCCACTCCGCACGGTGCATCATGGCTCTGCACACTCGTGCGTACCCTTCGAGCGATATGGCAACCTCCAGAGCCGCGTCGCGTCGTTCGCGTCGAGCGGTAATGCGTTCCTTCAATCCTTGCATCGCAAGCACGACGATCGCGCTAATGGCACTCGATGTGCCAGCGATCGCGAGCCAGTTGGGCCACTCCACCTGCGACAAAAGAGCCGACGCCTGCTGCCATTGTGCTTGCCACATAGCGTTTCCTCAGAGCTTTGAAGCAGCAAGTATAGAAAATTCTGCTCGTTTTTCTAATATCGGGGAATGTCCGACTGCCCAACGTGATGAATACGCGACCGTGGATCCCTGCCGCAACCATGCCGTCGTTGGAGAATGAAATTAAGTGCCCATTCAAGAGAGGCGTCTTCACATTCAGTTAATTTTTTCGCGCTATTCTGGCTTCACTCGCTCGACATAAGGGGGACATGAAAGATGATTTTTTATCATCACGGTGCGGCCATTCAGCCATCCGTCACACGCGTCGGCCGCGCGTTCGTTGCCCGCGCATCGATTCTCGAAGAGGACGGTGAAGCGACCTCCCTGGGCGATCTTGGCGTGTTCGCGAGCAAAGACGGTGCATATCGATTCGCCATTCGCTGCGCGTTTGCTTTCGTCGATGGGCAAACCCTGCCACTCCCACCTTTCAAAGTCGAACAGCATTGACGGTGTAAGGCAGCGTGATTGAAACGATCAAAATGAGAACGCCGTCATTTTGAAGCGCGCTTTTTGTCGCAATTTTTCGATGATTCGCCCGTTCTCGCTTTCAATCGACCATGGGACGGTTTGGGCCTCGTCCGCCCCGATGACGCTAAACGCTCCCCTTTCGCTAACCATCAAATTGGTCTGCCAATGTCATGCAGCAAGTCGGTGTTCGTAGTACGGGCGGTCGCGATCATCCAAAATTCTGTACAGCGCATCGAGATCCGACGGATCGGGATTCAGCCACGCTTCAACGTTCTCGGGCTTGATTGGCACGATGCATCGATCATGGCCGGCTGCGACGACTTCGGGCGGCGGATCGTCCGTGATGGCCGCAAACGACAGCAGGTCGGGTTGATCTTTGGCTGTCCAGCGCGACCACAAGCACGCGCTCACCGCCTGAATCCGGCGTGAACTCGAGCACCACGTTTTCATCCTTTTCGCCTTCTGCGAGCGTGCGCCCCTCCATCCGCGCACGGCTGACGTTCTCGTAAAATCGATTCACGATCATCACGCCGTGTGAATGCCCAAACAAGGGTCGCCAGAAACCTTCCAGTGAATCGCGGCGACTGTTGTACGTTCCAGGAAAGCGCGTGTCGTAGTTCGCAGACTTGCCCGCGATGCGGCACTGATACCGCATCGGCTTCACAACGTACTGTCCGTTCTCGACGACGAGCACCGGCGCATAGTGACCCGGAAAAATCCGCGAGTCACGGTCCTTCGGCGTCGTGCGCCGTAAGTCGTCGAGCCGACCCAAGCTCGACTCGATCTTGTCGGTCGCAATGCGACGACTTTCCGTCGCAGCTTTCGTCACCTTCGTCTGCAACGCGCGCTCGGCATCCGCCAGGCGGGTGCGCTGCTTGAAGAGATCCTGTTCGAGCGCGGTCGCCTGCTCCGTGTTGAACCGATCAATGAACGCCTTGATCTGACGCTCGTCGTCGCTTTGCGGTTCTCGGAAAGCGTCTTCCATCCCCTTCGGAATCTTCGCCTTGCTGCCTTCGGCGCGTTCCCAGAACAGGCGCGCGAATTCACGAATGTCCATCTGCGCGCCGAACATCTTCACGTATCGTCGATAGTCAGCCTGGATCTGCGCCGAGTAGCACACTGCTGCCCCTTCGATGTCGATTCGGTTAGGTTGCCGTGCCGGTTGCCTCGCGGCACAGTCTCATCATCTTCTGGACCACCGTGCTCGCATGGTTCAGGCCCATATCGCCAGTGAAGAGCGCCTGCACATCCGACTGGCGCACGGCAATGCCCGCCCCTTTCAGATCACGCCGAGCGATCTTGAAGGCCAGTTGGCCGATGCGGATGCGCGCGAGCCAGTCCATCGTGACAAGGTTACGCTTGAGCCAGATGCGGCAGCTCTCCACGACGTGGTCCACGCGCCATTCCTGGGTCAGCGCGTAGGAAGCAGCAACGGTCGCCACCAGAAAGCACAATAGATCGGCTCGCGCGCCTGTCAGTTCGTCAATATCGGGCATGTTCATCTTGTTTCCTGTTCCCAGCATAGTAACCACCTAACCGCCAATTACTTGCAGGTGCGGACGAGCTCCAGACTTTCAACGACGAATCGACCGCCCCTCGCTGCAGCGCAGCCCAGTCCCGACGCACGAGCCATCGCACCCGGCGCAGTAATGGCGATCACGCACGCTGTCGTCGACCTGCCGGCGGTTGAAATCGTCCACCGACTTCGTCCCGACCGTCCGGCCGTTCTCGTGCGCGAAGAATGTCGGCTCGCCCGACTTGCCGCGGGCGACGGCCTCGTCGATCGTCGCGTCGCCAAACGCCTTGCGCAGCTTGGCGACGAAGTCCGCGAACTCCGGCATCGGATGTCTCGGTGCAAGCATATTGGCCAGGTTTGTCTACGACCAGTAAAAAGTGCGCAACGCACTGCTTCAGTTTTTGAGCTAAGATACCCCTGTATATTTATACAGTATTTTTGCTAACCCGATTTACCATGGCCGCTCTGCCTCAAGACATCGCGTCGATCCACCCGTCAATCTGGACGGGAAATCAACTCGCACGGTCGTACGGTAAAACCATCGACACCGGCTACGCAGCCCTGTCGGCGGAGTTGCCCGGCGGTGGCTGGCCGATCGGCGCGTTGGTGGAGTTGCTGGTTCAGCAGCCGGGGATCGGCGAGATGCGGCTACTCAAGCCGGCACTCGTGGCCGCGAGCAAGCGGCCGGTCGCGCTGCTGCAGGCGCCGCACGTGCCGAACAGCCTGGCGTTTTCGTATTTGGGCGTGCCGCTCGACAAGCTAATGATGCTGCGTGCGCCGAAGACTGCCGACGCGCTCTGGTGCGCCGAGCGCGTACTGAATGCCCGAAGTTGCGGCGCACTGCTCTTCTGGCAACAGCACATCCGGTCTGAGGCGCTACGGCGATTGCATTTGGCGGCTCAAGCAACGGAAACCTTGCTGATTCTGGTTCGACCGCTTGCCTCCACCCAGGATGCGTCGCCCGCGGTATTACGGCTAGGTGTGCGACCCGCCGACGGCGGCATCGTCGTCGAAGTCATCAAACGACGAGGCCCCACCCGAACCGACCCACTGTCCATCCACCTTCAACCGTCTCCGATTCTGCTCAGCCCTCATGGCCGTGTTCGTCGCCATCTTCCTGCCCCGGCTCTCGCTGGAGGTGTTCCGTCCGAGATGGTCATCTCCGACTGAACACGGCTGTGTGGTGCTCGAGCGTGACAAGGTGATCGTCCTCGACCAGGCAGCAAGAGAGGCAGGGGTGATGGTGGGCATGAAGCGCGGCGGCGTCACGACACTCACGGCCGACGCGCTGATGTACGACCGCAGTCCCGCGCGCGAGCTCGACGTGCAGCGCGAAGTCGCTTTCGCGCTACTTCGCTTCTCGCCTCAGGTCGCCGTGCGTGAGGAAGAAACCATCGTTGTGGACGTGACAGCGAGTCTCCGGCTTTTCGGCGGCATCACGCACGTGTGTCGACAGATCCGGGAGGCGGTCAAGGCGATCGGTGTCACCGCCCGCATGAGCGTGGCGCCCACCGGTCAAGGCGCGTGGCTCCTCGCCAAACGGGGGCGCCGGCGGGTGCTCAAGATGCGTTCGCTCGAACGGTATCTCGGCGAGCTGCCCTTCATGGTGGTCCCCGAAGTTCGATCGTTCGCCGAATGGTTCAACGGCCTCGGCTGTCGAGTACTCAATGATATTCGCCGCCTGCCACGTGCAGGTCTCAAAAAGAGGTGTGGCGTGGATTTACTGGATTCTCTCGACCGCGCCTACGGCCTGTCACCTGAACTCTACGAGTGGCTGGCGTTGCCGCCTTCGTTCAGCGCGCGTACCGAGCTGCCCGATCGCGTCGAGCATGCCGAAGCGATCTTGTTTTCCGCGCGACGCCTGATCGTCCAACTGTGCGGATGGTTGAGCGCGCAGCAGCTCGCGCTCACGCAGGCGACGATCACGCTCGAACACGAGCGCGGCCGCCAGGCGATCGAGCCGACGGTGATCGACATCGCATTGGCTGAGCCGACATGGCACGAGGAGCACCTCGTGCGGCTGCTCAAGGAGCGCCTCGGGCGTATCGAGCTCGAAGCGGCCGTCATCGCGGTGCGCCTGACGGCCTCGAAAGTCGAGCCGGCCGAGTCGCCCAGCGATTCGCTTTTCCCCGATCCGGGCGGATCGGCGCAGGATCACAATCGCCTGCTCGAACTGCTGGTCGCCCGCCTGGGAAGCGAAAACGTCTTGCGGCCGGCGCCGACATCGGATCATCGGCCCGAACATGCGAATCAATGGGTGCCCGTGCAGGCCACGATCAAAGCGTGCCCTCCGCCTGCCGAACTTCCACGTCCGACGTGGTTGCTGGACACACCCGTGCGGCTGATGATCAAAAACCATCGGCCTTTCTATGGCTCGCCCCTCAAACTCGTCTCGACGGGCGAACGTATTGAAGCGGGCTGGCACGACGGCGAGCTCGTCACGCGCGACTACTACGTTGCGGAAGCCACCGATAAGAGTTGCTACTGGATCTACCGTGAACGACCGAGCGTGAAGACCGAAGAAGTCCGCTGGTTTCTTCACGGGCTGTTCGGATAATCGGTGGTGTCGCCGTGGATCTTTTCTCGTCGGCCCTACCCGACTACGCGGAGCTTTTCGCGTTCACGAACTTTTCGTTTCTGCATGGCGCATCCCACGGCGAAGAGCTCGTGCTGCGCGCCTCTCAGCTCGGCTATTCAGGCCTGGCGGTCACCGACGAATGCTCGCTTGCGGGTGTGGTGCGTGCTCACGTCCAGGCCAAGGAAGAAAAGCTGCCGCTGATCATCGGCTCTTATTTCCGGCTCGTTCATGCGGACAAGAGCCCGGCGTTCGGCCTGATCCTGCTTGCACAGAACCGCAACGGCTACGGCAACCTGTCCGAGCTGATCACGCTCGGCCGCATGAGGGCAGCAAAGGGCTCGTACCTGCTCACGCCGCACGACCTGTCGAAACCCGAGAAAGAGTATGCGCATCTGCGCGGCATGCCCGATTGCCTGGCAATCCTCGTACCGGATTTTCCGGCGAAGGAAGACGCGCTCGCCGCACAAGTCGAGTGGCTCAATGAGACGTTTCCGGCTCGCGCGTGGGTCGGCCTGATCCTCCACCAGCGCGCGATGGATGACATCCACCGCGGCAGCGTCGAATACATCGCCGATCGGCACCGCGTCCCGGTCGTCGCACTCGGCAACGTCGTGATGCACGTTCGCTCGCGCAAGCCGCTGCAAGACACGATGACGGCAATCCGCATCGGCAAGCCTGTATCCGAGTGCGGATACGATCTCGCACCCAACGCGGAGCAGCACCTTCGCTCGCGGCTGCGACTCGCCAATCTGTATCCGGCTCACGCGCTCGCGCAGACGCTCGACATCCTGGAGCGTTGCACGTTCTCGTTGGATGAACTGCGCTACGAGTACCCCGACGAACTCGTGCCAGACGGCTTCACGCACGAGGCATATCTGCGGCAGGAGACGTATATCGGTGCGCACAAGCGCTTTCCAGCCGGGATCCCGCTTGAGGTTCAGCAACAGATCGAGCACGAGTTGCAGTTGATCCGCGAAATGCGTTACGAGGCCTATTTCCTCACGGTCTATGACATCGTGCGCTTCGCGCGAAGCCAGCAGATCCTGTGTCAGGGTCGTGGGTCCGCTGCGAACAGCGCCGTCTGTTATTGCCTGGGCGTCACCGAAGTCGATCCTTCACGCGGCAACATGCTCTTCGAGCGCTTCATCTCGAAAGAACGCGGAGAGCCGCCCGACATCGACGTCGATTTCGAGCATCAGCGCCGCGAAGAGGTCATCCAATACATCTACCGGAAGTACGGCCGCGACCGCGCTGCGATTGCCGCTGCGGTCTCGACCTATCGGCCACGCGGTGCGTTACGCGAGACGGGCAAGGCGCTCGGCATCGATCCGCAGATCGTCGACAAGGTGGCCAAAAGCCACCAATGGTTCGACCACTCGCAAGATCTGTTGCGTCGATTCGAAGAGTCCGGCCTCGATCCGGCCAATCCGCTCATTGTGATCTGGGCGAAGCTGGCCGCCGAGATCCTGAATTTTCCGCGGCATCTTTCGCAGCATTCGGGCGGCTTCGTCATCAGCCGAGGCAAGCTCACGCGGCTCGTTCCCGTCGAAAACGCGGCGATGGCGGATCGCAGCGCGATTCAGTGGGACAAGGACGATTTGGAGGCTCTGGGGCTGCTGAAAATCGACGTCCTCGCGCTCGGCATGTTGTCGGCCATTCGCCGCACGCTCGATATCGTCTCCGAACAGCGCGGCGAACGCTTCGAGATGCAGGACATCCCTGCTGAAGATCCTGAGACGTACGAGATGATCTCGCAGGCGGATACCGTCGGGGTGTTTCAGATCGAGTCACGCGCGCAGATGAGCATGTTGCCGCGTATGCAACCGCGGACCTTCTATGATCTTGTGATCGAGGTGGCGATCGTGCGTCCCGGTCCGATTCAGGGCGGCGCTGTGCATCCCTATCTACGACGCCGTCAGAAGATCGAGCCGGTGACCTATCCGAGCCCGGCGCTGGAAACCGCTCTCGGGCGCACGCTCGGCGTGCCGATTTTTCAGGAGCAGGTGATGCAGGTCGCGATCCTGGCTGCCGGTTTTACGCCGGGCGAGGCCGATCAGCTGCGGCGCGCGATGGCAGCGTGGAAACGCAAAGGCGGCTTGGAGAAGTACTACGATCGCATCGTCAACGGGATGCAGGAGCGCGGCTACGAAAAAGCATTTGCCGAGGCGATCTTCGAGCAAATCAAGGGCTTCGGCGAATACGGCTTTCCTGAGAGCCACGCGGCGAGCTTCGCGCTGCTGGTGTATGCCAGCAGCTGGCTCAAATGTCACGAACCGGCTGCTTTCCTTGCCGCGATGCTCAACAGCCAGCCGATGGGCTTCTATTCACCGTCACAACTCGTGCAGGACGCGAAGCGTCATGGTGTGGATGTGGTGCCGACCGACGTCACGATCAGCGGCTGGGATTCCCTGCTTGAGCGTCGCGTCGATCGCGCGAAACCCGTCGTTCGTCTCGGACTGTCGTTGCTTAGAGGGATGCGTGACGGTGCGGCGGAGCGCATTGAGAACGCACGGGCCGTGAAGCACTTCGCGAGCGTGAGTGATTTGGCGCGCCGCGCCCAGCTTGATCGGCACGACCTGCAGGTGTTGGCAGGGGCGAACGCGTTGCAGTCGCTTGCCGGTAATCGACGGGAAGCACTTTGGCAATCAGTCGCGGCCGTGCCCGACCGGGACATCCTGGCCGACAGCCGGATCGATGACGAGACGCCCGAGCTTGGCGCGCCGTCCGAGGCCGAAGACATCGTCAGCGACTACTACGCCTCGGGGCTGACACTGGGGCGACATCCCCTTTCGCTCTTGCGCCCGACGCTGCTCGAACAGCGACTGATGCCAGCCTCAACGCTCCGCACCTATCGGAACGGTCGGCTCGCACGCGGCTGTGGGCTCGTCACCGTGAGACAAAGACCCGGTACGGCAAAAGGCGTGATGTTCGTGACGCTCGAGGACGAGACCGGAAACGTGAACGTGATCATCTGGCCGTCGCTTCTGGAAAAGCAACGAAAGGAAGCATTGGGCGCAGCGCTGCTCGCTGTGTACGGCACCTGGCAATGCGAGGGCGAGGTCCGTCACCTTGTGGCACAGCGACTTGTGGACATGTCGCATCTGCTCGGCGGGCTCACGACCGTCAGCCGCAATTTCTGCTGACGGGACCCGCCCCAACATAACGCTCACTGCGAAGGAGACTCGCCTTCGGCAGGCAGCGCCTTCCGAGGCTTCTTCGCACGCGCGAGCACCGTCTCGGGCGCCTTGGCGGCCCCCTCGGCCTTCTTCGTCTTCTTGGCCGACTTCGGCTCGCCGACAATCGCAGACTTCTCGGCCGCTGCAGCCGCCTCCTTCGTTGAGGCCTTCTTGTCGCCCTTCGCCTTTACCTCATTGCCCGCTTCAGCCGCGCCGCTTTTTCCTTCAAGCGTCGCTTTCGCCTTCTTCGCCTTCTTCACGGCGACACCGCTGTCATCCTTTGGAACCTTCTTGACTCTCGGAGCTTTGCTCACTATTGCCGGTGAATGCCCAAGCGGGGCGGTACGTTCCCCTTGAATCTGTGCGATCGCCTCGCACCAGTAGTGATCGTCGCGGCCATGTTGGCGACCATCCGCTTCCCACAGGAGGTAGGCGCGAAAGCGAATGCTCTCCTCGGATCGCACGGGATTCGACGTCGATTGCATGCTTGCTCCATAGACCGGGTGTCAACGGGACCATAGCAGGTTGCCGCTTCCCACTCAACTCGCCCAAATTCCATGATGCATTGACTAGCTGCTGAGCCGTCGATACGCATTCAGATGCCGAATGAGGCCACGCCTATCTCCGCGTTTCTCCAGAAGAATGGCCAGATTGTGGTGCGCGTCTGCGTAGTCGGGATTGATCGCGAGGCACCGTTCGTAGCTCTGCTTCGCCTCGTCAAGCCGATCGAGGATGTCCAGCGCGACTGCTCGATTGAAGTGCAGCACCGCATCGTCGGGGAAGTGCGTGAGCGCCTCGTCGAAGACCGTCAACGCGCCCTGGCACTCGTGTTCGGTGTCGCACAGCAGCGCCCCCAGATCGACGTACGCTGCATAGAATGGCTCGGGTGCGAGTTCAATTGCCCGGCGATATCCGCGCTCCGCACCCGTGGGATCGCTCTTCGACAACTGTTCAGCAAGGTCGTACCACTCCTGAGCCTGGGCGGCTGCAGCACTTTTGCGTTCGGGTGTCGAATCGAACACCACGACGTCGCCCTTGACCTCGGCTACTTCGAAGTCGAGCAACATCTGCCCAGTCACCGCATCCCAACGCGACGGGCCTGTTTTAACGACGATCGAATCACCTTCAGTTGCGACTCGAATTCCCGATAACGGCAAAGTATCGGGCAACTCGCGCTTGAGCCGTGCCAGTGCCTCACGGATCTTGCGTGGAGATGTACTTGACGAGCGCAGCTGCAGCGCTGTGCGCAGCATCACGACGTCCTGAAACGAGAAACGCATTTCATTGCGTGGGCCACGAGCGGGCGTGACGAGCCCGAGCGCGATCAGCCCTTCCACGACGCGACGTGAGACGCCCAGCATCGACTGGAGTTTCGACATCGTGACGTCGTGTGAGATTGCTTGCTTCACTTGCGCGCGCGCACTTTAGCCGGGGTCTCCGTCGTTGTCGTTTTCGAGGCGCGAGCGGCAGGCTTTCTGGCCTTCGGCACGTTGACGATCTCAGCGGTCTCTTCGACGGGGCTTGCCGCAGCCTTTCTCTTTGCGGGGACCGTCTTCTGTTTCGCGCCGCCTTTGCCGAGGCTGGCGCGCAATGCTTCCATCAGATCGATCACTTCAGCACCCGGTGCAGCTTCCGGGGCTTCCGCGGCGATAATCTCCTTGCCTTCGATCTTTCGGTCGATTGCCGCGAGGATCCGCTTTTTCTCCTCATCTTCGTAGGCCGATGCGTCGTAGTTGTCCTCCGCACCCTGCTCAATGATCTGGATGGCGAGCTTTAGCTCGGACTCGGAGACCGAAACATGCTCAATGTTCAACTCCTTCAGGGAGCGAACCTCGTCCGCGAAAAGCAGTTGCTGAAAGACCATGCCGTCCTCGGCTGGTCGCACCTGAACAATCCTCGTTCGGCCCTTATACGACCATTTTGCCAGCGCGCATCGGCCAGTTTTTGCCAGCGCATCGTGCAACAAGCTGTAGGGCTTCCCGCCGCGCTTGTCCGGCGCGATGAAGTACGCTTTGTCGTAGAACACCGGGTCCACCGATTTCTCAGGAACGAAGGAGACGATCTCGACCACGTGGCTCGCGCTCTCCTCCAGCGCTTTCAGCTCGTCACCCGTGAAAACAACGTACTTGTCGCGCTCGAACTGATAGCCCTTTTGCATCGAGGCGCGCTCAACGACCTTCCCGGTCGTCTCCGAAACGTACTGCTGTTTCACACGCGAGCCGTCTGGCGCGAGCAGATTGAAGCGAACATCAGAGGCGCTCTCCGTTGCCGAATACAGTTTGACCGGGATCGAGACCAAGCCAAACGACAGAGAAAGCGATGCGATTGAGCGGGCCGGCATGGGGTTCTCCTGGGCGCGGAGGGTCCTACGCGATCGAAATCAGCTTAACAATCCGTGCGTCCTTCAGACCAAGAACAGCTGTTCCACAGGATAGCACCAGCGGCTCGGCGAGAACTTGCCGTGCTTTGCGACGGGCTTCGCCCTTTGACCTCTCAAAACATCTCGCTGGTACGCGTCTTGCGCTGCGATCTAACCAACGGAGGTTCTATGCCACGTGCTGCAATCTTTGACATCGACGGAACCCTGGTCGATTCGGTCGACCTGCATGCGCTTGCGTGGCACGAGGCGTTCGCTCATTTCGGCCATGACGTCAGTTTCGAACAAGCGCGCAGTCAGATCGGCAAAGGGGGCGACAATCTGTTGCCGACCTTCCTCTCCGACGACCAAATTCGGGACCACGGCGAGCAACTCGAAGCATGGCGGGGAAAGCATTTCAAAGCGAACTACCTGCAGATGGTGCGCCCGTTTACAGCGGTGCCCGAGCTTCTTCAGAGACTGCGCGACCAAGGACTGAAACTCGCGGTCGCTTCATCCGCGAAGAAAGACGAACTCGAGATCTACCTCGATATCGCTGGCGTCACGGGTGTCTTCAACGTCATGGTCTCATCGGAAGATGTCGAGCAGTCGAAACCTGCACCGGATGTGTTCGAAGTCACCCTGCAAAAGCTCGAAGTTCCGCCCGACGCTGCAATCGTGATCGGGGATTCGCCCTATGACGCGCTGGCCGCTGAAAAAGCCGGCGTGCGCACGATCGGGCTTCTATCCGGCGCCTTTCCCGAGCAGTCGCTGAGAGACGCCGGTTGTATTGCGATCTATCCCGGACCCGCAGGGCTACTGGCTAATCTTGCTAGCTCACCGCTATTAGCCTGATCGCATGGCCGCACCACGAAGGGAAGGCAACATCAAGCGCGACGCGAGTTACGGTGCAACAATTGCGATTACCCCCTCGGCTTTCTATTTGCTCACGATACGCGTGCCGCCGTTCGCGTTGGGGCGATTGAATGCGTGGAGATCCGCGATGAAATCCTTCCCAAGAAACCGCTTGACCCTTGCTCTTGTGGCGTCCCTGCTGACTGGATGTGCCGTCGGTGTTGCGCCACAAAACGGCACTCATCTGAGTCCAACCGAATGCCGAGACCTCGCCGCGCTGCGGACCAACGCACCTCCGACGATGGCCCAGCATCAAAGCGAACTGGCGGCGCTGAGAAAGGCGGGCTACGACCCATCACCGTGGTACGACGATCCGTACTATCCGGACGATATACAGGCGGCACAACGCCTGGTCGACTATTGGTTTCAAACGGAATGTCAGCGCCCCCAAGCCGGCTGAGAAGCCGAGGTGACTGCGGACCTTTCCAGGCTCAGCGCAGGTAAGCCGCGCGTTGCGGGCGAATACGATCGGCCGCAGCCGCACTCACTGATTGAGTAATTGACTGACTGATTTCCGTCATGGCCTCGCCCCGCGATACCTCCGCGCCTCCCCTTGCTCGCTACCGGAAGAAGCGAGACTTCAGCATCACGACCGAGCCGCCTGTGCCTACCTCCGAGGCTCCCGCCACCGCACGTAAGCTCGGCTTCGTCGTGCAAAAGCACTGGGCGAGCCGCCTGCATTACGACTTCCGTCTCGAGCTCAACGGCGTACTGCTCTCGTGGGCCGTCCCGAAGGGGCCCTGCTACGACCCGAGCAAAAAGCAGATGGCGGTGCATGTCGAGGATCACCCTGTGTCCTACGCAGCCTTCGAAGGAACGATTCCGCCAAAGCAATATGGCGCCGGTACGGTCATTGTGTGGGACCACGGAACGTGGGAGCCGGTAGGCGATGCGGTCAAAGGCATGGAGACCGGGAAACTCGTCTTTCGCCTGCACGGTGAGAAGCTTGCCGGTTTATGGGAATTGGTGCGGATCTCCAAGCCTGACGACAAGCAAGACCAGTGGATGCTGTTCAAGAAACGAGACGAGTGGGCCCGGCCGCTTGCAGAATACGACGTCATCAAGGCACTGCCCGATAGTGTCGTCGCAAATCCGCTTGGACTCGTCGAAGAACGGGAGCCGAGAGCCGCGCGGCAGTCGCGAACCGAAGAGCAGAACATCGACCTGTCCGCCGCAGTGCATGCACCACTACCGGCGAAGCTCGAGCCGCAGCTCGCAACTCTGGCAAGCTCGCTTCCCAGGGGTGGCGACTGGATCACTGAGACAAAGTTGGACGGATATCGCCTGCTGGCTCGTATCGACAAGGGAAAAGTGAGGCTCTTCACGCGAAACGGGCATGACTGGACCGCGAAGTTTCCGGCTCTTACCGTCGCGATCAAAGCACTCCCAGTCGTGGCCGCCTGGCTTGACGGCGAGATTGTCGTGTTGAAAGACGGCATTCCAAATTTCTCTGCACTTCAAAATGCGATTGATAGGCGAAACAACCAGGATATTGTCTTCTTTCTGTTTGACCTCATGTACCTGGACGGCGAAGACCTCAGGAAAGTACCCTTGTGGGCGCGGCGGGCGCAACTGGCGGCTCTTCTCGAAAATGCGGAGGAACAACTGCTGTTCAGTCAGAACTTCGACGCACCTCCCGCGCAAGTGTTCGAGGCCGCCGCGGGATTAGGGCTGGAAGGCCTCGTACTCAAGCGACGCGATGCACCGTATGAGTCAGGACGGACCGAGTCGTGGTTGAAGGCAAAGGCCCGACTGCGGCAGGAACTGGTCATCTGCGGCATGACCGGACGCGGCGGCAAATCCGGCGAGGTCGGCAGTTTGCTGCTTGGCTATTATGTGGGCAATAAGCTCCATGACGCAGGGAGCGTCGGCACCGGGTGGGACGCGAAGACCGCTCGAGATCTTTGGAATCGGCTCATCCCACTGGAGGTCGACGCAACGCCTTTCGACTTGCAGGTCACAAAAGCGCGACGATGGTCCAGACGTGCAGCCGGCAGCGAACGGTGGCTTAAACCGACCATGGTCGCGGAAGTCGAGTTCGCCGAATGGACTGCTGACGGTGTGATACGACAGTCGTCGTTTAAAGGTCTGCGCCTCGATAAGCCCGCACGCAGCGTCGTCAGGGAAGGAGGAAGGACACAGCTGCCAGAGCCTTCGCCGCAGCTCAAAATCACTCACCCGGAAAGAGTCATTGATGCGTCGGCGACGATTACGAAGGCTGATCTCGTTCGCTACTATGCGAGCATAGCCGAGTCGATGTTGCCACACCTCAAGGACCGGCCTGTGGCCCTTGTTCGCGCGCCGGACGGTGTGGCTGGCGACCTGTTCTTTCAAAAGCATGCCGAGCGCACGGCTATGCCAGGCCTGTCTGCGCACAACCGCGAGCTCTGGCCAAACCATCCGGCGTTGTTGACGGTTGATACGGCAGACGCGTTGCTGTCCGCCGCACAAATGAACACGATCGAATTCCATACGTGGAATTCAATCGTCCGTCAGCTCGACAAACCCGACCGGGTCGTGTTTGACCTGGATCCCGGCGAAGGCGTGAAATGGAAGCACGTCCAGGAGGCTGCCCTCCTCGTTCGCACGCTACTGTCCGAGCTGGACCTCAAGTCATGGCTCAAGACAAGCGGCGGAAAGGGCCTGCACGTCGTCGTGCCGCTCACTCCAGAGTTGAACTACATGACGGTCAAATCATTCTCCCAGACGTTCGTCCGCCACATCGCGAAGACGATTCCCGAGCGCTTCTCCGCGATATCTGGACCTGCGAACCGCTTGGGCAAGGTCTACGTCGACTACCTGCGCAACGGGAAGGGACAGACGACCGCGGCGGCCTTTTCGGCCCGCGCCCGGCCGGGAATGGGCGTCTCAATGCCGGTCGCGTGGGAACAGCTCGCCGACCTGAAGAGCGGCGCACAGTGGAACGTCCAGACGGCGCGCGAATATCTGAGTTTCCAGTCGCGGGATCCTTGGGTGGATTTCTGGTCGACCCGACAATCGTTGTCGTCGGCGATTGAGCGTCTCCCTTAGACACCCTTAGACCCAAGCTCAGCAAGCCTCCTCAAGCCTTCAGCCACTGGAGAATGCATACCGTACCCCTACCCCTCCCGCCGCGAGAGGGTTGCACGAAGCCTCTCTCCACTACGATGCAGATCAGGATCCCTGCATCCGCATTCGCGACGCTGGGTCTTGCGCCCGGCTTGTCGCAGGCGCGATCGCCGACTGGATCGGTCTGCTGGGCGCTCTGCAACTGATTCCATTCGTGAGCGTTGCGGCGATGCGCTTGCTCGCGATCGGCAGCGTTCGATACGCGCGCGATCTCAAGCTACATGGACTCGCTGCGCGGTCGTGCGGCGAGCAGGCAGGCTGCTTTTGGATTTTGTTCGGAATACGTCATCAAAGGAGCATCAGGAATGTCTCAGCACTTGGAAACCGCCTTGTCACAGGAAGCCACCGCAACTGTCCAATCGAAGACCGAGTCGATGACAGGCGCGCAACCGAAGGAATCCACGTCATCGACAACGCGGAGCTGGGCGTGGGGAAGAACGCACGCACCCTATGACTGGATGGATGCGCATACGCCCTTTGACGGCGTGAACGCGTGGCATTGAGCCGGACTCACGCGCCCATCCATCCGCACCCGGGAGACCCATGCGATGACATCTATTCGGATCGCCGCCGGCGATGCTCCAGACCCGGGTGGGCGCACGCTCAAGTTCGTCGATGGACGGAGCGTCGTGCTATTCAACGTTGAAGGCGTCATTCACGCAATCGACAATTCGTGCCCGCACAACGGCGCGTCTCTCGCCAACGGACGCGTCGATGGCCATGTTCTGCAATGCCCGGCGCACGGCTTGCGCTTCGACCTCGTCTCGGGGTGCGTCGTCGGCGCGCCCGGGATGTGCTTGACCAAGCTGACCGTGGAGACGGAACTGGCCAGCCATACCGAGAGATAAGGCGGGCGACGGCGCGAGAAACGTGCGATGTTGAACAATCGGGCAGCGGAACCCATGTGTTGATTCGAAAGGGACAGAGGATGTCGCGTGCTCGGCAGTTCTGTTACCGGGGCAAGACGAGGAAGCTTAATCTCAGAATCCCACTCCCACTCCCACGCCGACTCCGGAACCGAAGCTGCCGCCCCCTACGCCAACACCGATGCTCGGACCTGGCGTGTAATAACCAGGGCCATGTGCGGGATCGCTATAGCCGTACGGCGGGGCGGTAACGCATCCGGAGAATGCCACCGCAAGCGTCAAAATGACAACGAGTTTGAGCATGATCATCTCCCTGTTGGGCAACATAGCAAGCTCTGATCCCGTTTCCGGAGGCGCCGCCTAGCAAGATCGGAGACGCTCAACGTTCACTCCATGAGCAACATATTCACCGCAGAACGTCGTCGCGCTACTCAACGTAATCCAGGAAACAATGTCTCTTGGAGTTGCTGTTTCGAAAAGCCTCCTTTGGCTACGAGGAACCGCTCGCGGTCCTTCCCAGCGATCCATTGCGGCGCGCGCCCCCGGCCGCTCCATGTCGCACCACTGTCCGGGTCTCGATACTTGGGCTGGAGATCCGATGGTTGTTCGCCAGGCTTGCGCCCATCAATTCGTTTAGGCTGATATCGTATTCGCGCATTTTCTGGACGATCTCGATCAGAGCGAGCCTCGTCTCTTTCTCTCGTGCTTCACTGAGTGCTTTGTCTAATGCGGCTTGCTTCTGTAGAAGTTGCGAAATCTCTGCGGTGTTGTAGGCCATTGTTGTTACAAAAACGGTTGATGACGCGGTCTTTAACCCACCTGAGCCGTACTCTCTTCCTCGGTAGGGCGCATGCTTTGTTCCAGCGACGGCTTGGCGAGGGGGAAAAGATGAATCCGATTTTCGAAGCAAAAACGCGCGACGGAGAGATCGCGCGCGCCCTGAACATGGCGTTCCATGCCCTCTGCGTCCATTCCGGCGCGCGGATCATCATGGAAGGCGAATCGGTAACACTCAATTTTACTCGCGAGGTTGCCGTGATTATCCGAGCACTTCAACTCCTGGGGTCCAACCCGGCGAGACGCTCCCGGCACCAGATATCGATCAATTCGATCTGCGCAAAAAAAATATCCCAGGGCTTTAGATTCGGGATGGTCGAAAGGTTTTAATTGCGGTTAAGTCGCTTCCGCAAACCTCCCGCCCGATCCCGACTGACAATTGGGTAACCTAGGCCACGATAATATCAGTGGACCGTGTGGATACTGCTGATGGCTCCCTCGTCGTCCTCGTTGGACGAGGCTTGATCAAGGATCGCGCACCGGAAGTCCAACTTGACGCGGAGAATGGCTGATTCGACACGTGCATCACCGCGGTGGCCGCTTAGGCGGGTATTAATCGCCTCTTCGAAGGCAAGAATCGCCTGGTCGATGCTCTCCGGATCATCGCTATCGAACCCGAGTTCAACCTCAATGCTCTCCAGCAGATTCAACGCAGTTGCAATGTCCTCGGAAGTGACAAATAGCGTCTCGGCGTCTTCTCTCATCTCCCCTCCCAAGTGGGCTGTCTAGCGTGTTCAGACCGGTGCGAGTTGCGCCACTATCGTTGCACATCCAGAGCAAACCTGCCGGCAGGTCGAGAAGGGTGTTGGGTTGGAAACAACAGAGGGTTGTTGTAAGTAGTGAAGCGACTAGAATTGACTGTTCCACCTCCTTCTCTGGACGCAGCGACCGGCCTGTTACTGTCGTGGACCGTTCAGCAAGACACGCATTCCATCGGACGCTTCCGCCTGGGCAGACACAGTCCGACCCGGCAAGACGTCCCGGCATCGGATTCAATCTCGACTTGCACAAAAAATCCCGGAGTTTTTAACCCCGGGATTGTCGAAAGGTGATGGTCGCGGTCAAGCCGCTTCCGCAAACAGGTTCAGTTGTACCTTGTCATGACCCAACAGCGCGTCATGCTCCTCATCGCTGATTGCACTCGACACAAGATGCGCGTCTAGTTCAGCCGGCGTCAGGTTCAGACGCTGCGCGAGCCTCGCGAAATACTGCCCGCGCTTTGCCATGTCCTGATACCGCTGAGCCATGCCGGTCGGCAACTTCACGATGCCCTCATTCAGCCAGAAATGCGCTGAATCAATCGCGTCGCGATGCTGCGTGTCCAGCATGAAAGCGGTGTCGTAGGTGCAGGTGACGAACAAGCATGCTGCTTCCGCATCGACCTCAAACTGCGAAGCCTCCCCGAAATAGACGGTCTGCTCACCACCCGTCGTCCTGGCATATCGCCCAGGCCGACCCGGATGCCGGTACGGATTCCACTGCTCCGCATCGAACGAGCGCAGACCTGTCGCCGGCGCCTCCTTGTCGTACTGTCCGACTGGATACCAGCCGTGCAGCACGATGTCGGCCTTGGGTAGCGCTTCTACCTTCGGGATCGGGTAGCGACGCCCCAACACGTTGACGTCGTGCCAGACCGCCAGTGCCGGAAACGCGTGCGGCGCATAGTGATGCATCGACAGAAAGAAGTCGATCGCCACCAGCTGCTGCGGCGTCACGAACTCGAACTGCGGCTCGCACAACAGCCGATTCTCTTCCGTGTCCGGAATCGACCCGGTCGCCAGTGCGCCCGAATGGGCTTCTGCGCGGTCGCGCTCGGCCGCGTCAATACTGCAGAGCTTCTTGAGCAGATCGATTCGGGTTTCATACGAGTAAGTATCCGCCTGAATGCGCGTATAGCCCGCATCGCTCAGTGAGCGTCCCACCAACTCCCTGCGTGACATATCCCACTGGATCGCGAGCAGGTAGTTACGGAAGTCATTCAGCGGTCGAAGATGCTCGTATTGAGCTTCCTCGATCATCGACTCCAACGACTTGTCACGGTCGCCAGAGACGCAACATATCGCGCATCCAAAACGACTCCCACAGGAAGCCCTGGCACCCGAGTCGCCCACCACCACGCCGCACGTTCCACCGTTTCCCGCCCGGTAAATCTCGGACAGACGATGAATCGTGCGGGGCATCAATGGCGATCGGAACGTCAGGTCGTGAGCATCGGCCAGCAGCGCGAGCATCGTCCATACATCATCTGAAGTCCAATCGCTCAGCGGCGAAAGTGTGAGCGCCCCGGTCCTGCTTCTAACCGCATGATCGGCGTTGTCGCGTCTCTCAGCCATCGCGACCGCGCGCGAGCTACTTTCGTCCCTGCGCAGCCCCAGTACCGTTATAACTTCGCGAGCACCTTCATCTGCCGCCCGTCGTTCGAGCAGAGTTCGGAGCCGGCCTCCCGGACGTACCTTCCACTCGTCCGCGCACGCCCTGGTCCGTCTACCGTCACGCACGCCATTCTCAGGTGTGCGTACCAAGGTGCCACGTCCGATCGTCGAAACGACGAACTGACTCGCCAAGGAAGGTTTCGTCACGTGGACCTGCACGGGCAAGGCCGACGCTTCGATATACAACTGCAACTCGTCCAGCACTGAGTGCAGGAAGTTTGCGATTGTTGGGTTCTCGATCATCGTGTCGACCGACTGAACATGGTGGGTGATCGTCGTGCCGCCGGCACGGCGAATCGCCTCAAGCATCAACACCAGAGCGCACGTGCTGTCTTTGCCGCCCGAATAGGCGCAGCTCAAGCTATGGCCCAGTTCGACGTAACTCTGCATGACGCTGATCGCAACCTCCATCTTCGAAAGAATTTCATGTTCCATGTTTTTTCGCTCCAGAGAAATAGGAGCGACCCTTTCGGGTGCTCCCGAAAGGGTTAAGAGGCTTACTGTAAAAAGGGCTTAAAGCGTGAAGGTAAGACTCAAATGAGAAAATCCGCGCTCGCGTGCTGAGCTTCTTCAAGACTCTCATGCGCCGCGGCAAACAGATCCGCCTGCCGCGTTGCACGGTCGAGACGCGGAAGCGTCTTCGCATAGCGGCTGACGCTCGTGCCGTCGAAACTACTGGCGCCAGCTGCCGCGCAGATGCGGATGCGCCGTGCCGAATTCACGCGGCCGACGTGCAGGTAGCAGTGCCGCCGCCGGGCAACAGAACCCCAAACGTGCGCGGTCTGCTCTTTCCATTCCGTTGAACCGCCGATGAAGACCCCAACGGCGGGCGACAGAAACGACGCCACGTCTTCGACCTGCATACCGTTTTGGACGGCGATCAGCATGCGGCACGGCATGCCGCGCAACCGCTCCAGCCACGTGAGCGTGTAGTCGAGCGACGCCATGCCGCCCATCACGATGTCGGGAAGAACAAGCCAGTCGGCCCGCTCTGCCAGCCGATCGACCGCGACGGAAAACGCGTGCTCATCGAACGGCTGCCCTTGCTGATAGGCAGTCCATGCGCCGTTATCCAGCGCATAGCGCATGCCCTCGGTACGCAACTCGCCCTTGGCCGAGACCAACAAGCGCCAGTCGGCGCCCTTCAGCGCGGCCAGGTTGCGGCGGGTGCCGGTGCGACTCGCGTAACCCACGAGCGGCTGCCGGTGCATGGCGATCCGTTCTTCGATTTCCGGGTCATCGTCAGCAGATCCGTCGACTCCGTAGTAGTCAGAGTACGCCATCAGGGCTTGTGCGTAGCCGGTCTTCTGGCCACTGGCGTATTGCTCCAGCCACTGCGGCGTCATTGGCGCACCCCGTTTTGGGGTTGCACTCTGCCGCCGATGATCAAGAACACTTGCGTATCGACGTTCCGGACCCAGGGGCGAACTTCACCGGCGTGCGTCGCCGTGCCGGCGATGTAGCCAATCGCTGCTTCGAGGTTGGCGAACTGCTCCGGCGATGCGCCCAGTTTCGCTGCTTCAAACATAACAACACTCCACAAAAAGAACGCGGAGCGACCCTTGCGGGGCCGCTTGCCCGCAAGGGTTGAGAAAAGAAGTTGGACGGCGATTTGTGCCGCTTACTCGATCAGCTTGACGCTCTGCCACCAGCGACCGCCCGAAGGCAGGTCTCTAACGAAAGCGAAGTTCTCCCCTTCCTCGCGCGTGAGCTCGATCATCCCTCCCTTCAAGATGGCCGTCTGGAGATAGACCACATTCGTGAGGGCGAGCGCGCCATACTGTTCGGCGATGCCGGTCAGCGTTTCGACGGCATCCAGCAGTTCCGCATGAAACTGCTTCGCGTCAGCGGCGAGGCGCAGCGACACGTCAGCGTCGCTAATCGCGCCCAGCACCGCATTGCATTGAGCTTGCGGGTCGTCGGCCCCGTACTGCTCGGGCTTGATCCAGCTTCGGATCACCATGTCGTTAAGTACGTCGTCTACGAAATCAGTGCAGGAATAGGCCATGGAAGGCTCCGGTCAAAAAGTAAAAGAAAAAGAGCCGTTGTCAGATGCGACGCAAACGGCCGGTATCGAATGCAGACGCGCGACGCAGGTACGGCGGGCGCGACTGCTGCGTTTGCGCATTCGCGGGTGCCGCGTGCTGTCCGGGCGGCTGGTGAGCGGCCGCGTTGGACGGAGACGGACTACCGGCTGCCGCGAGCAGCAGCAGGAGAAGGTTTGCCATAGGGATAGCGCCGCAAGGCGCGCGAGAAGGGGCGGAAAGACGAGAAGCGCCCCTTGCGGGGGCGACTCCCCACAAGGGTTGAGAAGAAATCAGGCGGCGAGCGCCTGTACGTCGATGACTGCGTCGGCCTCTGCAACAAGGTCGGGCGTCTGCGAGATGAAAAACTCCCGCTGATAACCACCTTGGCGCAGCACCTCGCGCTTCATGCGCATGAACTGCACTTTGCGCTCGGGATCGAGCGGGCCGTCTGACTCGTCGCTGAACAAGGTTTGATATGGCTGACCGGTGTTCTGTGCGAGATAGAGTGCGATGCCCCGCGTGAGGCACTCGTTGATCCAGACCTTCTGACCTCCGGACATGACGGAGACCGACTTGCTGCTGTCGGACTCGGCGTCGTGGACGATGATCTCGAAGCCCTCGCGCAGTTCACCGCTTGCGAGCGTGCGCTGCGTGCGGATCTCAACGGTGAAGCGCATCCCGTAGCACGCGAGCAGTAGCTCGTTGACGGTATGCGTCAGCGCCGGACCCGCGTCATCGATGGTCAACGCGATCACGCCGTCATTCCCCAAGCCCTTAGCCAGCAGCTTCCATTGCGCGATCTCGTCGGAGAGGTGATCGGCACGCGACTGCGTGGCCGAAAACTTCTCCAACTCTAAAGCCAACGCTTCGGCTTCGGCCTGCAAGACACTCTGCGAGCGAATCGATTGCTCGATCCGACCATCCAGCGCCGCGACGGTCTCGCGGTTCGCTGCGATGTCGCGGTCCAGCTTCGCAATGGCGGCTGTCACATCGACGGCGGCCAGTCTCCCGACCTCCTCGGTAATGCGGGCAAGCTCCGCTTCCATACGCGTCTTCTCAGACTGGTACTTGGCGGTGCGTGCGGCACTTTCCTCAGTGATCGAGCGCAATTCCGCTTGCGCGGCTTCGAGTCCCGATACGGCTGCATCCAGCAATGGCTTAGTGGCGGCAAGCTCTGCCGCCGCCTGCAAGGCACGGCGCAACTGCGCGGCCGCATCGGTGATGGCGAGCATCTCGACGCGCTTTGCCGCCAACTCGGCCGGCACGCGAGCCAAGGCTTCGGCCTGCGCTTTCTTCTCGCGATAGTCCGCGCGAAGATTCGCCACCGAAACACGCTGCACTTCCGCTTGCTCTTTCGCTTGAAAGGCTTGCGCGAGCAGCGGACATTGCGCATGCATCGAATGACCGACGCACGGCACCTGATCCATCACCGCCGCCTGCTTGCTCAGCGTCTCGAAGTGCGCAGCCTTCGTCGTGCCCTGGCTCATCAAGCTGGTAAGCGTTGCATCGAGCGTCGTCAACGTCGCGCGTCTGACCTCCAAATCGGCAATGTCGCGCTGCAGGGGAGCAAACCTCGCTTCCTCGCGCGCAATCGCCAACTCGGCCTCCTCGCGCTTAGCCGCCGCACCGAGGATCGCCTCGCGGCGTGCCAGCGTTGCTTGGTGCGCGGCCACGGTTCGACTCAGCACGGAAACGCGCTGCTGGCAACGAACCGCTGCTGCTTGCTCGTCGTCGGCCGCGCTTTTCAGGGCACGCCCCAACTCGTCGCGGCGCACGCCCTGCTCTCGCAGGCGCGCCTCGGTCGTGGCCGATTCGCTCTGCTTGGCCGCAAGCGTGGCCCGCTCTTGAGTCAGCTTGCTCGCATGCTCAAGCGCGGCATCGCGTTGCTCCCGAGCGGCACGCAAGGTGTTGCCCTGCGCGACGATCGACTGCTCAGCGTCTGCTTTACGTTGCCGCTTTCCGGCGAGCGCGCCAAGCTCAGACTGGATGCCTTCGAGCGACTTGCCGAGCACCTTCGCGACGTCAGCGGCTTTCGCCGACAATGCCTTCAGGTGGTCGATGCCAAGGAGTTCAGCCAGCAGCGTCTTGATCTCGCCCGCACCGTAGGACGCGAGCGGCCGCCGGTTCTGAGCTGAGAACACGCTGGTGAAGAACGTTTCCAACGAACCGTTGATCGCCTCGACACAGCGGTTATACGACTCCGCCTTGCCGTCCGACACCGTTCCGTCAGGCAGCGACACCGGGCGCCACGTACCGTCGACGCCGCGATAGGCAAGGTAGTACTCAGCCTTGCCTGTCTTGCCGGGCTTGCGAAACGTGAAGGACGAGCGATAGCGAATGCCGTCGTGCTCCCATTCGAGTTCCTTCAACGCATTGGTGCCGCAGATGTGATCCCAGTACGAGAAGGCGTCGACCGACAGCTTCGACGCACGCGACGGCATGATCGGATACGGATGCAGGTTGTCCATAATCGTGGTCTTGCCTGCCCCGTTAGGGCCGGTCAAGGCGATCAGGCCATCCGGCAACGCCTCCAGATCGAGCGTGACGCTTTCGCGTTTCATGCCATCGCGTACGCCAACGAAGCCTTCCAGTGTCAGTTTCAGAGGCCGCATGACAGGTCCTCCGGCGCGCTCATCGACGCCGACATAGCGGCCATCTGCGCATAGAAAGCGTCGTCATCCTCGTTGGGAAACGGCGCGTTGATATCCGCAGACGCAATGGCACGGGGCGGCGCTTGGAGCGTCCCATCGAGCGCGGCTGCGACCTGGTCACAGAATCTGCTGAACTCGCGACGCGCGTTCGTCAGGAGCTCTGGCCATCCGCTATGCCCGGTTAGGCTGCGGATTTCGGCAGCCGACCACTGGCTCGCATAACCTTCCTGATACGACCACAGAAGGTGCTGCATCTCGACCGTCGGGGTGACAGCAACCTCGCACGCGCCGGGGGTCGTGGCGACCAGCAACAGCGTCTGACCGGACTGCGCCAGTGCCGCGCCGCGGTGTTGACCGAACGGCTGATGCTGAATCGCAGCGGTAAAGCCGGCCAAATCGACCAACGACTTTTGAAGATCACGCGATGAGCAGTCGCCCAACGCAAAGGTGCGAACCCAGTTCGGGCCAGCGGGATAAAGACCAAACATGATGCACTCCGTTATGGTGGGCGGAGTGCGGCTCCGGTAGGGATCGCGCCCCGCCAGGGTGAAAGAAGAAATGAACTGCTAGAGAAAGGTCCTGCCACTACTAATCGATGCGTCAAAGACGCGATGAAACCTTTGTTTCGATAGCGACGATCAAAATCGGCTACCGGAACATGGCTCGCGTGTCCAGGCGAAGGAGCCTTACTGGCCTCCACTGCGTGAGCGGCTACTTACGCCGCGAACAAATCATCGTTGAGCCACGAAAGCCGACTTGCCGAACCCGACTCGACAACTTCCACCGTCGCATCGGGCATTGGTAGTGCCTCGTCGTTATCGTCGTCACTCGGACCCTCTTGGACAGCCACCGGCGCAGGCTCGGACATGCTCGACAATGCGGGCAGCCCGCCAGTTGCGAATGGATGCGCCGCCTCGACGTCGGTCAGTCGAGCCAGCACGCCAGCCGCGATTGCCTCCGCGCCCCCCGTTTCCAGCACCTGCAGCCGGTCAAGCAAGGGAGCCGGATCAACATCAGCGTGTTCGCACCAGCGCTCGAGCTTTCGGTCAATTGACGTTTCGAGGCTGATGCCTTGGGCGCGTGACCGGACAACGGGAAGAATGCGAGCTTCGACCTTCAGCTCTGCCGCATTGCCGAACAGCGCCGCGATCGCGTCGCGGTCCACTGACTGTTTGTGCTCTTCGTCAACCTGCCAACGAACTCGCACGAACTTGTCGGTCGCATCGAGCGCGATTGCCGTCAGGCGCTGCATGTCGGGCGGTCCGTCAAAGTCGACGCAGATCGTCTGCCGCGAAGGCGTAACGACCAAGTCGGCCTGCGCGCTTCCCACCTCGACATCCCACATCAGAAAGCCCTTGTCGCCTTCCTCACCGTAGTGGAATCGCCCGATGGAACCCGGGTAGGCCACGACGCGCCCCGCTCGCTCCCACTGCTGCGCCTTGTGGATGTGCCCGAGCATGAAGGCATCGCATTCAGCGTCGAACAGACCGCCAAGCGAAAACTCATGATCGAACCCCGCCATCGTGACGCCGTGCTCGGTCGTACAACCGTTGACCGTGCCGTGTGAGACCCCGACAGTCCGGATGCCTGCGGCACGAAGCTGCTGGTTGACGCGCCCTGCTGCGGCCAGATAGTCACCCAGCACTGCTTCAAGACCCGTCCCGGCTTCCTTGGCACCAACAGCGACCGCCAGCGCCCCCTTGTTGACCGTGGGCAGACAGGTGAACACGACATCAGCGCCGATTGCCAAAACCTCGCGCAGCTCGTCGTCCGAGAACACCGGGCCGTCCGAGGGGTAGAACCGCCCCTCGTGAAGGCTCACCTGCTGCACGCGTTCGGCCACATAGATCTGATGCGTTGTTGCCATCAGTTCGAAGTTGCGTAGCGTGCCCGGCGGCTCATGCGAGAACGTTCCCTGCAGCATTAAGACCGGCATGCTGCCGCTCAGCCCATTGACGCGCCGCGCAAGGCGGTTCAACGAAGGCGCATGGGCGTCGAGACGATGGTCCGTCGCGTCGCCCGAGATCACCGCAACATCGGCGTGCGCGAGAACGGCGTGGTCGATGGCAAAACCAAAACACCGGTCCGACTCTTCGACGTTTCCTGGCGCGTAATGCAAGTCAGAAAAATGAGCGATCTTCAAATCGCCTCCTATAAATGAAAAAGGCCGCCAAAGGCAGCCAGTGAGTGTCGATGCGCCCATCCACGTCGGGTGGGCGCAAGCGAAAGACGTTTAGGGCTTGAGCGTGTCGCGAACTTTCATCAGTGCTTGGCCCAGAAGGTTCTGGCCACGCCACTTCGATTTGTCCGTGATGTCAGGATGGTGCTCGCCTAAGCCCGCGCCCCAGATCACATCGTGGGGACTGGCCTCGACAAGCTCGGTCGGTGCCGTTGCAAGCAACAACGTCCGTTGGCCCGCGGGGACTGGCCAAGGTTAGACATAAGCAGCTTGTGCAATCGCGTCCTGAATTTCGACGTCAAGCGAGGCGGGATCGTCGAGCGCATTCTTGAGACGCGCATTCATCGCATCGACATCAGCGATGCGTTCGATCCAGCCGCGACCGAACGTCTGGTGCGCGTATTTGCGAAAGCCGTTCTGTCGCTCCGGCTGACTTAGGCCCAGACGATGCAGCAGGTCCGACATGCGGTGACGCTTGTCTTCCAGCGTTTCGTCGGGGCCGGCCGAGTCGTCGTCATGACCAGCTGCGCCGTCGATGCCCGATGGCTCGCCATCGCCTGCGCCTTCGGCCTCAGATTGCCCCTGCTCAGGCTGAAGGAGCGGATCGCCAATCGACTGTACCGTCCCATCTGACTCCAGCAGCGCGACCGCACGACTGGCAGCTTCGAGCGCCGGTTGCGCCTCGTCCGCGCCGTCCAGCAGCGCGCCCAGGTCGATGTCGGCATCGAGCACCGTCAACATCTGCTTCTGACGCACGGCCTGACCATTGTCGTCAATCCGCGTGATGTCGAACTCTTTTTTCGAGAGCCAGAAGCGCGCGCCGGTGAGCCTGCCGCGCGCCAACGCCACAGTTTGCATCGCCGAATAAGCCTTCTGCAGCACGTAGATGGAGTTGGTCGGCAGTTCGATCAGACCGAGTCCCTTCACGTCGGGAACCGCGAACAAAAAGTTTGCGGTCAGGTTGCACTTGCGGTCCTGATACTGCGGACAGACGTGAGGATCACAGACGCCATCGGGAATGTCGTCGTCTTGCCGGTGAACGACCAGTCGCCCACCGAAGGATCGTCGCGCCCGCTGTGCGCGTGCGTTACGCTCGACCGGCGCGTACGTCTTGCAATAGCGTTTGCCATCGCGGTCGTACTCCGAGAAGTACTGTCGCCCGGTTGTCGTGTACGCGGCCATCTGATTCGGCACATTGCGCAGCCAGTCGTCGAACGCGAACATGATCGGGAAGCGGTATAGCCGCAACCCGTGACCACGATCTTCGCCATACAGCCTCAGGATCTCGTCAGCCGTGTCTGGATTCGAGAAATCCGAGCGTCTGCTGACGAAGTAGTCGACGTTTCGCGGAACGAGCGCGTTGCGCAGCTTCAGCGACATTTCGAGCACCTTGCCGATCGCTTCGAACGACTCACCCGCGGCCACCATGTCGTTATAGAGCTTGAGCGCTTTCTCGTTGGCTTGGTGCGCCCGAGTGAGCACTTTGATACCGGGTCGAATCTTGCCGATCGTGGGCGGGCGAATAGCTCGTTCTTCAACGAGACTGCGCGGCGCGTGATCGAACATCTGAACGACTGCATTCATGATGGTTTCCTTGCGAGAAAGAAGATGGCGTTGGTCCGCAGCGTTTCAGCCTGAGATTGCATCTCTCGGGCTGCCGCACTGCCGCGACTTTCACTGATATGGGAGATGAAGACAGAGCGCTCGCGATCGCCGTACATCGCGACCTGAGCAACCTCGCAGCGCGCGCGCCACACGGCAGACGTGGTGTCGGCCTCCTCGCGCTCGGTATTGATTTGATGCTTGATGGCCTCGGCGATACGGTGATCGAGGCGGTCGGGCAACAACATAGAACAGCACCTCCGTTGAGAAAGGTCCGGCTCGCGCCAAAGCGACGGACGAAAAAAAAGCTCGCTCCGGTGAGGGAGCGAGCTTCGTGAAATCGATATAGAGACCTACGCGCCACGTCCCTTCCGGGGACGTGGCGTGCAGGGAGCGGCCGGCATAAGCCGGTGTCGCTCGGTCAGAGAACGTAAAGTCGTTCTCGCGCAGCTTGGTCACGCCGCGCAACAGCCCTTTTCGGAATTACTTCCGCCGCAGGAATCACGGATCAGCCAACTTCGATCGTTCTACCCAGATCAGGCTCTGGAGAGAGAACACCCGAAAACCCGGGTTCGAACGATGTACCGGCGCAAATGAATGCAGCACAAGGTACGAGTATCACGGCTGAAATTGGGGAGTGTGTAGCGAGCACACTCAGCACAAGGAAGATTTCCACACCGGTGGCGATCCGGTGGGCGCATGCCGAACGCACGAGGCGGGCACGACTTGCAGAAAAAAGACGGACTCCGGGCTTGGAGTCGAGGTCGATGCGTCGGTGACGCGGGGAATGGAGTTGAGTATCCCGGTTATCGACGCTCGCGTGCGGTGAAAAGCTCGCGAAATTCATATAGCTTTCGCCCGTTCGACTCTTGCCTAATCAATGAAAATTCTATGTGAGAGAGAACACAGACATACCGAAAATCCCATGGCTGCAACCGACCTAGAAGCGCCTGACGAAGACTCAAAGCGAACCGCTGCTCTCACCAACGAGAGCGCTGCGCAAAGCGGTCTTCGTCCGTTGAACCGACTGACGAACGACAGTCGTCTCGCACGCATCAACGGCGACACGCTGGCAAAAACGGAACTGCCGTATTACTCGTTGTTCGCGCGTGAATTCCTCCGAGCCGACTTCAACTTCGCGGCCGCAAAGATGACCGTTGCGCGCGGCGGCAAGCTGATCGCCATCGAGGCGGAGTTTCGCACGGCCGAGGCGTTCATGAAAAAGGCGCTCGCATGGGCGAATAAGTTTCCAGGTCGACGCGCTCCGACTCCGCCGGAAATGGTCACGCTTGAAATCAAGCACGCCACGTCCGGTCGTCTTGTGCGGCTCCTCTCGATGTATGACCAGCTTTTCCTGAAGACGATGGAAGCGCTGATGCTGAGAACCATGACGGCTCATGTGCGCCAATCCGCACTCGAGGCTGCCGAGGCACGCATCAATCAAATCCCTTTCTTGTGCATGCCGGACAACGACCGCTTTGCGCCAGAAGGTGTGCTGCTTCCGGACTCGGATCGTACACACTGACATCGGAACGGCCCAGCGCTTCGCGTTTGCCATGCGGTGGCGCTGGACTTGCTCGATCTAACAACGACGGGAGGACCCCGCATGGACTTACGCGAAATCCAACGACTGCATGCGCAGTTCGCACCTGACTCGATGACTATCGATCTGCCGCGGCAAATCGCTGCGCTGCCGGCACCCGCAGATCTGACGGCAAACGCCAAGACAACCACGCTCAAGGTGCGGCTTCCGAAGGCAGTGCCTGTCGCTCGCCGAAGCCTCGTCGCAGTCGCTATCGCTGCTGTCGTGGCTATGGCGGGTATGGGAGCCGCGTCGTTGTACAAGTCGGTGGGCGCGCCCTCAGCGCACGATGTAAAGAAGACCGCCGCGCAGCCGCAATCCAACGGAAGCGAACGGCCAGCAACGGAAGGACCGGCAGTCGCCACGGCGACGCGCCCGATCGACGCAGAGCCACCTCATCCGGTAGCGCTCGCTCCGATGCTGACAGGAAAAGACGTCACTGCTGCCTCCCCAGTCGGTCTGACGGCTGACCAGTTCAAGAATTCGTTGAGTACGACAGGCGGCCCAGCAGCGAGCGCGGCCTCCACCAAGGCCATTCCTCCAGTCTCGAACGATGAGCAACGCGCGGCCGCGTCGCCTATTCATCAAGCCCGTCGCGAGCCAGAGGTGACTAGTCAGGCTTCCACTAAACCCGCGACTTCAGTGACGCCCGCGCAAGCTGCGGCGCAGCCTGCCGCCGAGGAGCAAGCGTCGCAACAACACGCGGCACCGGCCCGTACGCACCGCTACCGTCATCGCTCGCATTCGCGGGATGAGCAGGTAAGCGATGGCGACACCGGGTCGGCTGCAAGCAAGAAGTCAGCGCCTGCAAACCGCGGCGGGGCGAACGAAGTGCAAATGTTTTAAGGAATCGACACCGTGAAAACCGAACTCAATATCACGCTTATTGCGCGCGGCTGCGCGATCACCGGCGACATGGTCGTGGATCACGGCGTCTCGTGCTTCGGCCTGCTCGACGGCGGCATCATCTCAACGGCGGGTCTGTTGCACATTGGCGACGGCGGCCTTGTCAAAGGCACGGCGCAGGGCGAGCACGTTCGCATTGACGGGCGCGTCCACGGGGACGTACACGCGCGTGGCGCCCTGGAAATCAACGGTCAAGTCTCGGGCGACATCTTCTACTGCGGCACGATCCGCCTTGGTCCGCGCGCTTCTTTGAACGGCACGCTGAAGCGCGTTGCCAGAATGCTGACAATCGAGGCCGATTCGACGCCTGACGAAGGGCCTATCGCCGCTCCGCGCATGGACGACATGAAAGGCCCGGAACGCACGGAATCAAATGTGACAGAGCTCTCCCGCGCAATGGCTTGAGCCTTTTAAGGCCTGATGATTTGCCGATAACGGGTCAACGTCTCCAAGAACCACGACCATGAAACCGATTGACCCAATCTTCGATTTCGTCACTATGACCTGGGACGCGGCAGCGCAAGAAGCCGCGTTCGAGGGCCATTGCTTTTGCATGCTCGACACCGGGCGGCTCGTGAACGGTCAGGCACTGACGCCGGGCACGCCGCACTGGAACCGCCCGGCGTACAAGTCGGTCGTGACGTACAAACTGGCTATGCGTCAGAAACCGTAGGGTTTGACTGAATCCTCGTCTCCCGCACGCTTGACCGATATGGATTGCTGCCCGCTTCTGAGCGGGCTTTTTTTACTACGTGAGTATGAACGTCACGGGTTCACGTGACGATGAGTAACGTCGCTATGCCTTAAACTTTACTGACTGAGGCCACCATGCCCGACGCCGTCCCGAAGCCCGAAAACGAGTTCCTGAATACGTTGCAAGGAGAGCAAGCGCGTCTCCATTTTTTTTGGTCAACGGCATAAAGCTGACGGGCGTCATTCAGTCCTTCGACTCGTACACGGTCTACCTCAACGCAGGGGCCGCTCACAAGTAATCTTCAAACACGCCATTTCGACGGTCAGCAAAGACCAGGGCCCTCCCAGCTCCGAGCGTCAGGCCCGCCCCGAGCGATGCGCGCGTTCTGACCGACGTTTGCGTGAGTAGGCACGGGAGCCGCGCCAATGCAGACATTCGCCCGTCCGGACGCTGGCAACCAGACGTGTCAGACCTATCCGCGCCGGCCCCGGCACGCTGCAACACAATCTGCGAAAGTTCCGTTTGACGGCGTGGACGACGTCGCCGCAACATTGGTGGAGGGACGCTATCCGGAGAGCGTCCCACTGCGTGTGCGCATTCGGTTAGTGCCTTGAATCCAAAGCAGAAAAGGCTTGTTACAAAACGTGCCGAATATTCACACCCCTCTTATTCGGCACGCTTTTCGTATTGTGAAAGCCCATCGAGGCTCGCTTTGCGCGCGTCAAGCTCCAAACTACCCGCCGTCCGATTGGCCGAAAATTCGCTCAGCAAGCGTGGTTCTGCAGATGTCGACTTAGCCCGCGATAGCTCCCTGGTTGAGCTGCGCCTCAACGACAAATCGGGACTCGAAGTTTTTCGACGTCCCCGAGACCATTAACGATTCGCGAGCACGCGTCATGGCGACATAGAACAGCCGCCGCTCTTCTGGCTCGGTCGATTTGGGGTCTGGGACGATCGTCTCCTCGCTGCGGGCAATCCAGACGTGATCCCATTCGAGCCCTTTGGAGCTGTGCATTGTCGTGAGAATGAGAGCGCCCGGCGTCGGCTCGTTATTATCTTGGCGTAGGAAAAGCAGCCGTTCAGCGAAACTGCCTGACAGGCGCGACAAAACGTCGTTCGTCGCTTGAATCGCGCGGATTGCGGAATCCTTTTTCGCTTACTTCAACATCCACTCGGCGACGCCCGAGAGCGTCAGCGAATAGAATTTACGATCGCACAGGCTTTGCCATTCGGCGAGCCGCTTCATGAACTCGCGATAGTTCGTCGCCACTTCCTCGGGCAGCCCGAGATCAACCAACTCCGCCCGCCCCTTCTGCGTCAGTTCCGCACCCATATCCGCGTGGAGTGCGCGTAGCTGCTGGGCGGTAAGCCCTAGGTGCGCCAAGACCGCATCGAGGCCGGTGTCTTTGATTCGATCCGCGATTTCGAGCAGATTGCACATCAGCGCGCCCTCCGGGCGGCTGAGGACGGACGCGCCCGATGCCCGGTAGTACTTGATGCCATGCGAGCGGCAGACTGCCTCAAGAGGGTCTAGTATGCGGTTAGTACGCGCCAGGATCGCGCACGACTGCCCTTTCGCGAGCAACGGCGCAAGCACCTCGACCGCCGCGGTTGCCTCCTCATATTCATCTGGATGGCGGGACGTTTGCACGTTGCCCCCCGAGCCCTTCTCTGCCCGCAGCACCTTGGCAATGCGGTCGGCGTTGTTGCGAATCACGCGGTCGGCTGCGCCCAGAATCTCCGCGCGGCACCGGTAGTTGCTGCCGAGGACAACCGGCTTTGCGGCGAACGATTGGATAAACGACTCCATGCCCCGATAGCCCAGCGCCTCGCGGAATGCGTAGATGCTCTGGTCGTCGTCGCCGACGACCGTCACGATGGAGCCTGCCTGCGCGTGCAGTTCAATCCAGCGGTACTGCAGCGGGTCCGTGTCCTGAAACTCGTCAACGAGCAGATAGGTGAACGCGTATGGGGCGATGGTGCCTTGCTCCATCCCCTCAACGGCCAAGCGCAGCATGTCCTGGAAATCGATCTTGCCGTTACGCGCAAGCGCGTCCTGATAGGCGTGGTAAAGCTCGCCGTCGGTAGTGTTCGGGTCGCACCGCCCGAAATTGGTTTTGATCTTCTCGATGGTTGGGATAACGTCTTCTGCCTTCCCGTCGCGGCCGAGTTCCTGCATGACGCGGATGAGCAGGCCAAGCCTGTCGCCATCGGAGGCGATATCGAGCGCCCGCGCGCCGGGGCGTTTCAGTTGTTTGAAGGCGAGGGAATGGAAGGTACCTGCGATGAGGCGCTTCTTCACGGATTCGCCGGCAGCGGCCAGGATGCGCTCGCGCAATTCGAGCGCGGCGTCCTTCGAGAACGTGACCGCGCCCACCGTAGCGGCGCTGTCTTGTAGCAGTAGAGCTGCCTTTGTGGCGATCGTTTTCGTCTTGCCCGCACCCGGACAAGCGATCGCCACGCAATGCTGGCGCAACTGGGCGACTTCCCGTTGCTGGGGATTAAGTTCGTCCAGCATCGCGCCTCCTTAGTTGCCGCGGACCGTCGTCATCAGCTTCAGGTGCGTCATGTACCCGCGAATGCCAAGCGGGTTGAAGCGCTTGAGGAAGTTGACCGCTTCATCGTCCACGTCGGACTGATCGCGGATGCCGTTCCAGACCATGAAGTCGAAGTGATCCATCGCCCGGTCGAACTTCATGATGACACCCAGCACGCGCATCGAAAAGCGCGAATACGCCTCGACTTCGATGTCCATCGCGGGCATCGGGATCGTCGGCTCGAACACAAATTCCTTGTTCGCCCGAAGCTCCGCTTCCTTTTGCTGGCGGAAGCCTTCGGCCACGCGCAGTTGCTCGTCAACGTAGCTCTCAATGCCCGCAAGCAGCTTTTCGAGCGCGCTGTTGACCACTTCCTTGTCGTTTTCGCCGAAGGTCGAGCGGCCGAAGCGCTGCATGTTGATGCTCATGCGGTTGATGTACGGCCACCATTGCTCAAACAGCGGCTTCAGGCGTGTGTGATTCAGACGCACGCGTGCGGTCACAACTGCGGCGCCGGAAAGCTGGCGGTCCAGCAACTGACGGCCGATCTCACGGCGCCGCTTGATGATGGCGATACGCTCAGCGGCAGGCAGGTCGCGGAAGAGCTTGCGCGTCTTGGCGACTTCCGCCCGCTTCATGTCGGCGTCGTCGGTGGAGATCACGCCTTCCTTCTGGAGGCGGTCTGCGTCCGCCTCCATCTGCGTCAACTCGCGCTCAAGCTCGCCGTCGTCCGCGCCGTCGGTCGTCAGCGGCGCCTCGACCGTACCTTGTTCAAGTGCGCTCAGCGCGACCTTCTCTTCACTGCCGGGTTCGACAACCGTGCTCATTCGCCATTTCTCCTGTCTGGACCGCATCGGTCCCGTTTCATCGTGGGGGATCAGGCAAGCGAAGCGCGTTGCCCATAATCCATATTGTTGCGGCGGGGGCAGCGTGTTGAAGCTCGAAACGGTGGTTATTTGAAGCGCCTTTCACCGAATTATCGGCGCGCTTCGAGGCAGGCGGTGGCTAGACGAAGGCGTAAAAAGCAAAGGCAACGCTATCCGGACAGCGTTGCCTCAGGGGGAATGAAGCAATTTTTTTGATGAGCTGCTAATGCGTCGCGCGACGTTTTTCCTATCTCGACGACTGGAAGGACTCGGCCGCCTTCCATAGCAGACCTCCGAGGAGCGCGGCAACGGCGACCCAGTAGCCGACCAAGACAGGCAACGGAACCACGAGCACCGCGAACAGCGTGCCGGTCACTAGCAGCAGCCCGTGCCCCGCCAGATGAAAAGACAGGGGACTCACGAAGCCCGCAGCCGACGCTTTGATCTTCCTGCGCGCCGCACCGTCGATGAACATGCCGAAGGCAAAAAGCAGTGTTCCGACGATCCACATCTTCATCACCATCGCGCGGAAAAGCATGCGGTACACCAGCAACCAGAAGTTCTCGGTCCACGTATGCGCGAACGACGAGAACCCGCCATCGTTCAAACCGCCCACGTCTCCGGACGCATTCAGCGTGCGGTGCAGCAGCCCACTATCGACAAATGCACGCCGGAATTCGTCGTTGGCGCTGTGCATGGCTCCGTCGACCCGCTCCTGCCCTACCGACGCAACGAGGGAACGTGTCTCTGCTTCGGGCACTTCGAACAGACTTCGCTCCGGGATCGCCGGCATGACCGCGATGGCTAGCACCGGCACGAGCAGAAACCACACCTTGATGTGCGAACCGAACCGACTAGCCATGTAGCACCTTGACCAGCAGGAGGGCGGGCACCGCCACGAACGCCATAAGTCCGCCCCAAAACAGCGCCGGTCGGAATTCGGCAATCGTCGCCAACGCGTAACACCGGGCGCCCGCGCCGTAAGTGAATTCGTCCGGCACGGCCGCGTTCACGTCGCCGTCGAATGCAGCAGCAGTGTCGCGCGCCCGCTGGGCCGTGCGTGGCTCAACTCCCGACAGCTTCGCTATGATCATAACGGTGAGCGACATCGTATTCCTCGAAGTAACGGCGGAAAGCTTCCCCTTGAAGCACGCGTGCGGCGAGCTGAAACGCGGCGGTGCGCTCAGTGATCTCGTCCGGACAACGCTCATCGACCATCTCGAACTGGTACTCGAAGTGGCGCGCTTCGAACGCGGGAATCGCCTCGACCATCGGGCACCACACCGACACGTTGTCGCCAAACCGTGCGACAAGACGGCGGGCGTACAGCGCTTTCGACGGCTCGAATAATCCCTGCATGAACGCGATGTGCTGGTTTCCCGTGCGCTTCGCGCGCCGGAAACCATCTAGCGCCGACTCGATCATCTCCGCGGCCAGCGGCCCTTTGTTTCCCAAAAACCGCTCGCCGACGAAGTCGGCCACGCGCGAGCACGCGAGCTCCAGCTCCGGTGCGACATTGAAGACCGCAACCAGCCTGTGCGAGAGCTTGTGATCGCGAATGATGTTTTTATATGCAGCGGACATAATCTTGTGTTTTAGCCTTCGATGATAGGAATTCGACCCTGATACACGGCACCGCCAGAGATGCGCATGAAATACTGCAGATTCGGCAAACTGTGAAGCAGCTTCACGGGAATGAGCGGCACTTTCTCCAACTGGATTGACCGGGACTGCGATGCGCTGAATTCAAGCGCATGCGCCTCAGTCGTGGTATTGGTGCTGTTCGACACATTGACTACGCTGATCGCAGTCTCTCCGACTTTGTCCGAGAACCACTTTGCTGTATCTGAGTCCTCTAGCCTAAGCGCCACCTGAACTGTAATCTAGTAACAGTTACACGCAATGGGGCTTTCTTCGCCTATATTTCGTGGCAGTAGTGTCGTTCAGGAGTACTTTCATGATGCCTTGGACTACTGCCGAGATAGAGTCAGCGAGGGGCGTGCCCTTCTACGTCCTGCTTCGTTTCCTTGGGGCGTATTGCAAGGTGGATAGGGAATATCGTTCTGCCGGTTTGGCCGAGAGCATCCGTGTTCATGTGAACTACGCTGGCCGTGACTTTCGCTTCGTCTTTACAGGAGAGAAGTGGGTCAACGAGCTCTTGTCGCCCCTGCAGCACGGACGAGGCGGCGCAGGTTCCATTGATCTCGCCGCACACCTCACCGGCCTGGATTTCGTTCGTTCAGTGAAGATCTGCATCGATGCGCTCAACGGCTCCGTCTCGGAAGTCTCGTGAGACTCTTTTACACGACAGCGGACTTCGTCTACAAGGCGCGATCTTGTCCAGGCATCCCGTTTCTGTGTGCAGAGGACATGGAGTTCCTAAGCGCGCCGAACGACTATCTCCTATGGGTCGTCTTGGAGAACCCTCGGACCAGAAGTCCCGCAACGTGGATGAGCTACGCCGAGGCGATCCACGACTACTTCGCGTGGCTCGAGGCGAACGCTTTGAGTTGGGATGCAGTGCCTCCGCGCCACGGCGAAGGCGGCGGGATCTCAAACATCGCGCTGTATCGCAACTGGTCCCTTGACGCGCTTGATCGGCGATCTGGAGGGCACGCTATGCAACCCAGTACGGTACGCAAGCGACTGTCTCAAGTCATGCGCTTTTATGAGTGGGCTCGAGCGTGTGGCCGAATCGGGGCAGTCCCGTGGGATGTATCACGGTCGGATGTTCGTGACGGGCGACCCCACGGTGTCATCCGCGAGTCTGCCCTGCCCAAGGTACCACGCCAACCTATTCGCTTTCTGACCGTTGATCAATGTCGCACGCTACTCAAGCGCTGTCCCGGACCGACGGTTCAGTTGATGACGAAGCTAATGCTGCAAACGGGTTTGCGCAACGAAGAGTGCCGGACGTTTCCCATGAAGTATCTGTTCGACCCATCTCCGGCTAGACGGTCACGTCGGATCGCGATCGACCTATCCCCGTCCGACATGAGACTAAAAGGAAGCAGGCCCCGTCGAATCTACGCCTCGGGCCAACTCATGAAGGACCTGTTCGACTTCGCGAATTTCGGCGAGGGCGCGATGCGAGCCAAGCTCTATCGAAGAACTGAGGGAGCCGCGTCGCCCTACGTGTTCCTCAACCGGCGTGGCGAGCCGTGGAGCGACAAGGGATTGTGCAATGCCTATCGAAAACTATGGTGCCCTGCCTCCGCCATCCAGCCGGCACTTGACTTCAAGGTCACGCCGCACATGTTGCGCCACACGTTCGCCACGTTGGAACTGTACGCAGAAAGCCAAACGCACAACCTTGGCTTCGCGCTCGCCTGGGTCCGTGATCGGCTTGGACATGCGTCGATCACGACCACCACCGCGTATGTTCATTGCCTGGACATGCTCGGCGAGCAACTGTTGAACCAGTACGAACGAGAGATAGATGCACTGCTCATTGCGGGAGAAAAGCAATGAAACGAAAGGTCTACACACTCGATCAAGTTCCGGAGCCCTCATCGGCCGAAGAGATCGCGGATCCATTGGTTGTACGGGCAAAAACCGATCTCGACTTTCATCGCTGGCAACATCACGCGACGAGCGGAGCACATGCCAGGCGAGATGAGCTGCTAATTGCGATAGCTGGAGCGCTACGACAGCTCAAGTCGACCCAGTCGAACGAGACCATTAGCTTTCTATATCACGGTGCCGTGTCGATGTGGTTCGCGTTCTTAGACGCACCCACGCCCTTGCATCGGCGCGTGCGGCGCCTGTCGGATATCAACCGCTCACTATTGCGAGACTACGTGTCCTGGTTACGGACGCGCAGCGCGAAGACGAACAGCGGTTATCTCTCACTTGGGACCGTTCGCTCTCTCTTTGTAGGCCTCAAGACGGTGCTGACGCGCTGCGTTGCAGCGGGCGAACTCCCCATAGACTGCTTTCCGCGAGGATTGTTTCCGCATGTGGATCGCGCGCTGAAGCCACCTACTCCCTACACGAAAGAAGAGATGCAAGGGTTGATGACGGCACTTGTAGATGATCTCCGCGCGATCCGTGCGGAAACCTTCATTGGCACCCAGCCGGACCGCTTGCTGGTGTACTACCTCTTGATCGCGATAAGGACGGGAAGAAATCCGACGTCGCTATGCGAATTGAAACGAGATGCGGTTCAACCGCATCCGCTCAAGCCGGATAGTCATTCCTTGCTGACCACGTACAAGCGGCGCGGCAACACCGTCTCTACCCTCTCGGTTAGCAAGGCAAGCGCGGTGGAGGAAATCAGCGTGCTTGCCGCAGACACCAGTTCGTTGATACGCGATGTGTTGGCCATGACCGACAAGTTGGTCGCCGAGGCACCTGCAGATTTGAAAAATAGGCTCTGGCTCTACCGACGATCTCGTCGATGGATCAATCTGGGCGCAGTGACCGTCTTCTCGAAGAAGGTGCTCTACGTATCAATCGATCGCTTCGTGAAGCGCCATCAGCTGGTCACTCTCGAGCCCGCCGGACCGTCCGACGATCAGCCTCCGATGGCGCTGACCGTGATGCGACTACGCAAAACATTTGCGTCTCGCATGTGGGAGCTCACAGGGGGCGACGTGGCCATGACCGCGGTGCTACTCGGCAACCAGCCCCATGTGACGGACACTCACTATCTCGCGGTCACGCCCGAGATGGTCCGTAACCACCACTTCCTCGGGAGATGTCTCGAGATCGAACTACGGGGCACGTCGAAAGATGTATCGACGGTGAGCAGGCTTGCCAAGGAAATGAAGATCGACGTCGACGAGGCCAGGCGCCTTCTCAGCGGCGCGAGCAACACGGGTGTGGGTCGATGCTCGTCGCCACTAAATGGGCGATATGCGCCCAAGGACGGTCACACTGCATGTTCTGCGTTTCTGCATTGTTTCAAGTGCCCGAACCAGGTCATCATGGAGAGCGATCTGTACCGCATGTACAGCTTCTATTGGCTGCTCGTGAAAGAACGAAACCTGCTCGGAAGAAATCGGTGGCAAAAGGTCTATGGCTGGGTAGCCCGAGAGATCGACCAAATCATCGCGCCGCGCTTCGCGGCGGCAACCGTAAAGCAGGCGAAGGATAAAGCCTATGCGGATCCCCATCCGATGTGGCGCGATCGATCAATGCTCCAGGGGCACAGCCATGGCTAAACCTCCCGCTCACCTTGTGGATCTCGCCCGCGTAAAAGCGAAGGATCTGCCGCTTGTCGCCGTGAGTCTGCAAGACGGCACAGTAGTGTCGCGCTACGGAGACGATTCATGGAATCTGTCGCCGTATGCCGCCGCGAAAAACTATCAACGGATCTGCATGGTTTTTAGCTATCGATACAAAAGCGGTCGACGGCTGACAGATCCTGCTCATGCGCCGCTGCTCGCGTCGGTGAAGCGCTTTTTATATACCCGATGGCGCGTGGGCGGCGAGCGTAGTCACTCGGTATCCGTCAGTACATTGCTCTCGAACTGGAGTCAGCTGAGAAAGTTGGTCGGATGGATGATGGAGGAGGATATCGCCACGTTCGGCGCGCTCACGCCGGAGCAATGCGCGCGCTTTGCTGCGCATCTGACCGATAGCGGCCTTGACGCCTCAACGGTCGCGGGCGTGCTCACGTTGATCACGAGCTACTACGAGGTGGGCGAGCATCTCCTTGATCGCATTCCACAGTATCCATGGCCGCTTGAATCCGGCGGAACAACGAAGCTCGCCCGTGCAGGCCGCCAACCCAGATTCCAGAGCTGGAAGCAGGCACAGACAGCTGTCATTCCGCAGCGGCTCATGAGCAAGCTGGTGAATACCGCGCTTGACTACGTCGAAAATCGCTCAGATGCGCTCTTGTCGCTGCGGGACCAACTCAGCGCATGCGAAACGTACCGATTCGAAGAAGCCAGAAGAACGCATCGCGAGATGCATCCTGACGGTTTCGCGAGTGTTTGCGAGAGCGAAGAAAAGTACATTCGATTGAAGGCATATCACCGACACCCGACCGAGGAGAAAAGACTTCTTGCCAGCCATGGGTATGCGCGACGTAAGCAAGCATCGGTCGATCTTCTTCATCTGCGCACTGCATGCTATATCGTATGCGCCGCCTTCTCGGGCATGCGCGACTCCGAACTAGCGTCGTTGGAGGTGGGCTGTTTTATAAAAAGGAAGGGATACGATGGTGAGACGTTCTGCTGGTTGAAAGGCACGACATACAAGCTGATGTCTGAGCCGACGCCATCGGAATGGATGGTTCCGGAGATTGTCGGCAAGGCAGTCGAGGTCGCAACACGGCTTGGAGCGCCTGAGCGAGCGATCATTGACGGTCGCATCCGGGTGATGGAACGCGTTGCAAAGGATCGCAATCTCGATGAGCCGTCTCGCATCAAGATAAAGATGGAGATTGACCGCGGCCGTCGGAATCGCAACGCGCTGCTCCTCTCCTATAAGCATCGCGGGCGCGTCTCTGCTGTGGGCCGCGACAGCGCACGAAAGGGGTTGTGGACATTCACCGAGATGGCGGGATTGCGAGTTGAACAAGAAGATCTGGACGGCATCATCCATCGCGATCGGATTCGTTGCGGAGAACTGTGGCCGATCGCTCCACACCAATTCCGACGGACGTTTGCGGTCTATGTTGCTCGCCACGTCTTGGGAGATATCCGATATCTGCGGGAGCACTTCAAGCACTGGTCCCTTGACATGGCGCTCTACTATGCGCGATACGACAGCCCCGCGGATCGATCGCTCATGGACCACATCATCACTGAACGCGATGAGTTACAAAGCCTGATCGTTCAAAGCTGGATGCATCCTCATACTAACCTCTCGGGCGACGGCGGCCGGCGGATCATGGCGTTCCGGAGCCGTGGCGAACTCAAGACCGTGCGCGACATGCGGGACTTCTGCCGAAAGCTTGGCGAGAGCGTCTTCATTCGCGGGACAGGTCACTCCTGGTGCATGGCAAGCGGAAATGGCTGCGGAGGCCAAGGGCTCTACGATGCGGTTCGATGTACCTCGTGCGGTGAAGCCGTGATTGACTCGACTCACGTGGACATCTGGACGGGCATACGGCAGCAACAGATCGACGTCTTGAACTGCACGGACCTCGGGATGCCTTCTCGGCAGCGATGCATCGATCATCTTCGTAAAGCCGAAAGCGTGCTCGCCGATCTCGGCAGCGAAGTTACCCCGTTCAAAGTGCCGAGGATGCGTCGTGACTAGTGAGCAGAAAAGCCCCACCAAGCGGCGTCTGGAACTCGCGTTACGTCGGTTGCAGCACGGAAAGATGCGATCGAACCATGACGGCCGAATCAGCATTGCAGCGGTGGCCCGCGAGGCCGGTGTCAGTAACGCCACGATTCATAACCGCTACCCGGAAATTGCCGAGCGCATTCGAGCATTACATGCCCGGACCGCCAGAGACGTCACCAGAGCGATACCCGATACGTCAGACATCCTTCACAAAAAGCTGCAAGAGGCGCGCAAGGAGATTGATCAACTCAAGAAGGATCTAGTGAAGTCTCAGTCGATCAACCTTCGCTTGCTGCGAGAAAACGAGATGCTGCGTGCGCGTCTGCAGAAAGCGACGTAGACGAGTGTGCATCGGCTATCGCTCCGCCGCGAAAGCGACGCTCAACTGTTGCATCCGAAGCAGCTCATCGCCATGAACATACTGCGAGGTCGTCGCGATCGAAGCATGGCGAAGATTGTCGCGAACGCTACGCAGTTCCACCCCGCGCGCGAGCGCGCGCGTGGCATGTGTGTGTCGAAGCCAATGAGGACTGGCCCTTGCGAGTTTGTGAGCGGCGGCAGAATCAGTGACGCGCATCTGCTCGGCGACGAGACGGAAGAATCGCTTCAGCACGGCGCGCAAGCGGGTCCCAGAAACGCTCACCGATTCATCGGGGCTCAATGCGGGCACAAGCGGCAGGCTCCGATTGCAACGGCGGGGGTCCGCAGGCAGGCCTCGCTGCCGGAGATAGGTCTGCAGTGCCTGCATCGCAAGCGGCGGCACCGCGACTCGTGCAGCGCGTCGCCCCTTCCCTGTCAAGCGCAGCCAAACGTCCGCGGCGTCGCCGAAGACGATGTCTCCAATCCGCGCCTGGATCAGTTCGCTTGCACGTAGACCGGTCGCGAGCTCGAAGTCGAGAATAAAGCAAAGCCGCTGAGCTGCCTCGACCGACCATCCGTGTTGCGCCGATAATTCGTTGGCGATCTGTCTAGCGAATCGCCACTCGTCGTCCTGAAGCGATCGGAGCTGCGTCGACTGGGTCGACCGCCCGCCCGCTGCGGTCACGCCGGCGAACGGATTTGCAACCACGTACTGCTGCGCGACAAACCATCGGAACATCGCAGAGAGAATGGACAATGCGTAGGCAACCGACGACGGACGTAGCCGGCAGAAGAATGGGCTCCACTCGTCCGAGAGACGGCATCGACGTGGGCCCACCCACTGTGCTCTCGGCTCCGGAGAGCGCAGGAACGTTCGATAAGCGATGGCGTCGCTGGTGTTCAATGATGAGAGGGCCCGCTTGCGTTCGAGGTTCGCCCAGAACAAGAGCCGCTCGGCTTCCTTGCGATAGGCCCTCGCCGTAGTGCCCGTCTCATGCAGCGCGAGCCATGCTTCGATCGCTTGCCTATCGGTCGTCACGTTCAGCAGGCAACGCGCCTTCGGTGCGCGGTACCTACCTCGCGAACCGTCCCGGCTACGCGTAGGCACGATGTGACGCCAAACGACACGTCTGCTCGGCTCGAGCCGTTCTACCAGTCGGCGTGCAGACTCGGTCAGCGACGGATGACACAAAAAGAGCGCCTCTATCTTCCGTGCCGACGCTACCCCAATACCATCGATGTCGATCCACCAGAGACGACGGCGAGGAACCCGCAGGGTCAGTTCGGCGAGCGTCGTAATGCCCTGGCTCTTTAGTGCCCGGTTCGCCCGTTGCGGCAACCAGACGCCGATGTCGTCGGTGATCTGAGGTTCGCGGCCGTGGAGCTCCCGTAATGCTTCGATCGCGCGATCGATCGACATACCCGTACGAGTTCGGTGTGTCGTTCGAGCTGCGAAAACAGCAGCAAGATCACCGCGTCCGTTGAGTTCAGCAATGTCGATCAACCGGCGCCGGATGCGGCCGATGACCCCTCGCGAGGACTGCGCATGGACGCGCTTGTGAGGCAGGTAACGGTCGACCGCTGCTCGCGCAGAAAGCCCCTCGTACCAAGTCCGCAGCGCCGCCAGGCACGCATAGTCAGGGAACGGGACATACCCATATTCGTAGTCGTTGGCTTCAGAAGAATGCTTCACGTTCCCCTCCTGACGCGTGCAGCAGTTCCCAAGGGTATGGCACGGCCACTATCCTTGCCTAGTCCGTATCCCGAACGATGCCCTTTCGATAATCGATCTTATCGAAATAGCTTACTGCCACAGTGAAAGTGCCGCTGAGCGGATCACTGTGAGCGCGAAAATCTTGCAGAAATGCCAGATACCGGCCGTAATACAGACCGCATGCGTCAAGCAGGCACTGGAACGAGATGAGTTCCAATCGGCGATAGCGTGACCTTGAGCCCGCGACCTCAGTCGCGACCTGGACTCATGTCCTTGATCTTTACATGCTTATCCGACTTCAAGGATCCTGCGAGGTCCACGATTGATAGATTCTTAGCCCGCACAATCACGTCTCCGGCAAGCGTCACGTACCACTTCAACCGTGTGCCCGGCTCAAGGTTGAGGATCGCCCTCACCTTTGCAGGCACAGTCGTTCGACCATTCGCGTTGACTATCGACGAAGCCACAGCTCCTCCTCTGCTTGGATGGAGTGTAAGCGAGATCATCGCAGCGCCTCCTTCGAACAAAAAAATCTGTGTAACAGCTTCGAAGGTTACGGTTTATCTGCATCAGGCCAATATCGAAGTTTGATCGGCCGTTGCTGATCAAATAGCGGACCGCGCGATACGCGTCTTCGCGAGTGCGGAAGAAAAAGCCGCGACCCGCGACATTCAACGTCCACGGCCATGCACGACCGTTGTACGCGGACTCATTGAGTGCGATGCCGGCCAGAATCTTCGGATCAACCGAGGTGTGCATCGCGTCGAATGGCGCCTGCGCCGATGCGCACGACCATCCGCCGCGCCGCTCCGCGATGCTCGCTTGAGCGTCATCGGTAAGCGTCGCGGGGCGCAGCCAGCCCGCCTTCACGAACAGACTCTCGAGGCTAATAGGCGATCCGTCGATGTTGATCGCAATACCGCCAGCTGTGGCCTCGACCGTTTGGCCCTCAAATCGGTTAGCCCATGCCAGAAACGGCTTGAGTCCACATGCGTAGACCGGTTCGCCGGGCAGCTCGACGATTGCGCGTTTGGTGCCGTCATCGACCACGATGCGCGTCGGGCTGATGATCGAATCGATGGTCGCTGCGTGTGCGCCGAACGGGACCGCAGACAGGCAGGCAGCCGCCCATGCCTTAGTCATGGTATGGCTCCATGACGATGTCCTGCGTCACCTGCACCAGGAACTTCTGGCCGGGCTCGACGGTGATCGTCGGCGGGATATTCTGGTTGCGCTGCATGACGGTCTGGGCCGTCGCCGCGGCAACTTGTCCCGCAGTGTCACCATAGGTCGTGACGCCGTTTGGCGTAGCCGTCGTCGCGGTCTGCGAACTGCTGTCGAACGCTTTTAGCAGAATCGCCGTGATGAAGCCCGCGCCGAAGATCTTCAGGAAGTGGTTGTTCACATCGCCCGAGAATCCGGCGTAGCCGTTCTGGTCGGCACCTTGCATACCGTTGAGCGGCACGCTTTTGCCGTTGGGCAGACGCAGACTCGTCGAAGCAACCAGCAGGCGCTCTTGGCCGACCTTGACGTCTGCACTGTACATGCCATTGATGAACGCCCCCTTCGGGATCATCAAGCAGTCGCCGCGCAGGCTGTCATAGATGTCCTCGTCCACCATCAACGAAACACGGCCCGGCTTGTCCGAGTTCAGCCCCTCGACCGTCTTGACGTGAATGACGTGCGGCGGCGTCAACGTGCAACCCGTCGACCGGCCGTTGAAAGTCGTGCGTTCGATCCCGCCTTGCGAACCGGCATCGCGCAGAAAGGCGCGGTCGCGATCTTCGGGCGCTTGGCCCTGCTTTGCCAAGGCGAGCGCCATCGCATCGGGTGTGTTAGCTCCGGCAGCGTTCCGAGCAACTCGTACCTCATCCAACGAAGGGACGCCAGCGGGCGGTACGCCGGTTGCTTGGTTCGGCGAACGCGAAGCGCCAGCCTGCTTGAAGATGGACGACGTATAGATCGCGTCTTGCGCCGCTTGGCGGGAAAGCTCGCGCGTGTCCGTGCCCGAACCTTTGACTTCTTCCTGGAAGTCGGCGCCGGTCAGCATCGGCTTGACGGCGGGCTTCAGAGCCGCTGCTTCAGACGCTGCGCGCGCTGCAGCCTCCGACGCCGCTGCGTCGCGCTGCTGACGGATCATCTGGTCGATGTCGTTGTTGTTCGCAGCAGCCGGCGCTTCCGTACTCGACTTAAGCGCGGTCGCCTTCTTGATGCGAGCGTCCTCGTCGGCCTTGTTCGTCGCCTGCAACTGATAGTAAAAGCCGAGGCCACCGATGACGACAGCAGCCAGAATGCCGATGCTCATGATCGCATTGCGTGGCGTCTTGCCTTTGACGAGTGCTTCTTGCTCCGCGCTGGGCGTAGCCGAGTCCGGTTTTTTCGCCACGATCAGAACACCCCGAACAAGCGGCGGCGGCCGCGCGTCACCGTCACCTCGTCCTTGCCCGACCGAAGGACGATCTCGTCGGCCAGTCGCTGGAGGACAAGGAAGTCCCCGCGGCGGATAAAGTTCGCTACGACACGATCGCCGTGGTCGAGAACGAACGGAACCGGCCACTCTTGAGCCTTGGCAGGCATGCGCATCCAGACCGCATGTCCGTCGTCGAAGACGGTTTCCGCCGTGAACTCGGCGCGGCCATCGACGCTGTAGTCCCAGTTCAGCTTGTCCGGTGCAACGCCGATGCTTCCCGAGTCCGCACCACCGCGACCGCCGTTCGCCGCCGCGTCCTCGCGTGCGCTGACGCGGGCGATGGGCGCACGCGGGTATTGGAAGCGAACCGTCTGATAGAACATGCCGCCCGCCGGCGACGCGATGAGCGTGAAGTCGTACTCGCGAAGGTTCGTTGTCAAATGCAGCGTGTTGACGAGGTCGGCCTTGTGGGGCTTGATGAACACATGGTTCATCTTGTCGTCGTCAATCTCCCACTGGACGCTGTCGCCCATCGCAGGGTCGGCGATCAACTTCTCGCCCTTCTCCAGTTCGATCGTCGTGAGCTTCAGCGGCGCGGTCAGAACGCGGTAGATCTGGTCGCGGCTGTACGGAAACACGCCGATGCGCGCGTCGCCCGGCATCGTCAAAGGGTCCGCCCCGCCGTTGAACGGATTGATCGGGCTCATAGGGTCGCCCGCGACCATCGCTGCATTAAACGCCGAGTCACTTGCGGCTTTCTTGGCTACAGCCGGTTGAGCAAGGAACGCTGCGCACGCAGCGACAAGGCACATGCCGATGACCGGCCGTTGATGGAGAATGGTTGCGGTCATGCTTATGCGGTCCGCTCAAGGCGGAAGAACGGAATGAAGATGCCGAAGGGGTTCGTCGTCAGCGCCTGCTCAGCAGTGGGCGCGACGATTTGATAGCGCAGCGTGAGCGCGTATGACTTCACGTCCGGCTTACCCGTGGCGCCAGCTTGCGACGTCGTCGTCGTGAATTCGACGAGTACCGTCGAGTCTTCAAGCAACGCGATGTTGCGCACGTCGACTTCGCGGATCAGTTTCGGGTTGGCCGTGATCTGCTGGAACGGTGTGTCGGCCTTCAGCCAGTCGCGGAACTGACCGGCTGCCGCGCCGATCATTTGCGCCTTCACCGAGTTGATGTTGGCGGTCATGCGCGAAGTCTCGAGCCGGTCTGACAGCACCGGCTCGATCGTGAACCAGCGAACGGCCATCTCTTTGACGGTCGTCCGCACAGCTTGCGAGTCGGGCTTATAGGCGACGAGTTCGGTTACGATCGGATGGCCGCCGGTATCGGCAGACACGCCAACGACACGAGTGACCGAGGGCGGAGGTTGCCGCGTCCATACCGCGCCGACGGCAATCACGGCAAGGCCGAACGAAATCAGCATCCAGCGGTTAGCTTCGAGCTTTAGCTTCGTGCTTGTCTCGAAGATAACTTGGCTCGGATCTTCCTCCGCGTACATGCCAGGAGCCGTAGACAGCGCGGCCCGACGCTTGTTTTTAAAAAGACGCATGGCAACCCTTAATTAATGGTCACCATTGGAACAGCACGAGCGTCCTCTGTTTTTTCGAAAGGCGGACAATTTCGCACGCCATTTCCATGGTCCAGCGCACACTTGGCCTCAGAAGCGTCAGGGACCAATGAGCAAATTGCCTCCGACGCCGCATTTCATAATACGAGAAGCGTGCCGAATAAGGGGGGTGTGAATATCCGGCACGTTTTGCAACAAGCCTTTTTCTCTTTAGATTCAAGGCACTAACCAAATGCCCAAACGCAGTGGGACGCTCTCCGGATAGCGTCTCTCTTGTGCACGGGCTCTTCTAAGCCCCTCGTGTCGGCAAGCCAAGATCTCGTCCTAGCGTTTCGAAGCGGGCCGACGCTCAACACTGTCTTTCCGCGTAACATCCCGGGCCGCGGGGAGCGGCGCGTCGTAGGTATCGTTGCTCGGGTGTGCTGAAATCTCTGGACGGACTTGGACAAAGGGGCTCGAACCCTACGCCCCGGCCTCGATAATCCGGCTGTCGCCGATCACCGCCGTAAAATCAGCGCGGTAACGTGTATCTACGCAAGGTGCTGGTCCGCGGAGTGCGCACCGTACTGACTAATGAACCCGAACAATGGTAGATCAGAGAAGACGCGGCGGCCGTCGAATTAGTGATGTCGCGCTGGCGAACAAGATGACGAGGAGGATCTGCCCAGTGTTGCCCCATCACCTCAGAAAGGCTGAAGAGCGCGTGACACCCGCCTGACCGTCGGGTTTGACGTAGAAGATCAACGTTTCACGCAGGGTGAACGTCGATGAGTTGCCTTGGCAGTCGAAGTGAATAGGTTGAGGTCTACATCCGGGCGCGTTAGAGCCTGATGTACTGCGGCGCCCGATGAAATCCGCTGACTCGCAACTCACCACTACTGAAGCAGACGATAATTGGGCGGTCTTTGATGCGCGCGGCGATGCTTGCATACACGAACTCGACGCTCGGCGGACCATTCAGTTTTACGAGTCCCATTCGGACTTGTCTTGGCTACATCCGGGTAAGCACGATCTCCAAAGACTGCAGTTGCACGTCCTTTACTGCGTTGGACATACAGTATCCTGACGCCTTTAGCTGCTCGCTCTATACGTCGTTTCGGGAACGGTGCTGCCATGTTGAGGCAGCAGAAAAAAATTCAGCATCTCGGTTTATGCGTGATCCCGGTTATCGTTGTCTTCGAATGGAAATAGCACCGACGTTGCGTTTGTACCGAACGTTCATGACCGCAACCTGAACCAGCGCTGCGATCTCGTTGGCGCCCATCATTAGCTCTTCGGCCTCGTCTAGCGTGACCTTGAATTCGAAGACCATTGCACCGTGTTCTCGGCGTACCGCCAGTTCCACTCCCTGTTCAGGCCGTACCTGTAGCAGATTCGCTAAGATCTCGTTGGTTGTCCTTCGACGAGGTGCGCTCAACATTTTGTTTGCCCGTGCAGTCATCTCCCTTTCGCCGATTGTCTTTCGGATCTTGACGAGCGTAGCACCGAGGTCGTACGTGATGCGCTTCAATTCAAAAAGCTGCAGTACCTCAGAAGGCAGCTTCGAGATTGCGATCGCCTTTGCAAGACGGGTCCGCTCCCACGTTGGGCACGCGGCCACAGCAGTGACCATCGACGTCCATCGCCGCTCGTCAATTCCTCGCTTGTACTCAGTAGCGAGTGCCAAAGGCGAGATCGGGGAGACGATTCTTTTGGGTCGGCGCACTTCTCTGCCGTCGAGACGATCGATGATTTCGGACCACGCTAATCCTAGAGGGTCAATCTCCATCGCACTCTGACAAAGCACGTCAGGTCCATGCTTCCGTGCAAGTCGGATCAAGTGCCGGGCCGTCTCGGGCCACACGCCCGCCGTTTCGAACAGCGCCAATACCGGCGGCGGCAGTTTCGAAACAGTGATGGCACGACTCAATGCTCCCGCGGCCACTTTTGGCGTAAATCGCGCGAAAGCAGCAACCGCTTCTCGGCGCGTTTTCCATGAAGTCCCAAGACCCGACTGGTAGAGCTCGGCCAAGGCGAGCGGGTCGCGAGATATCGGTGTTCCAGCTAGTGCAGTCATTCTTTCTGTCCCATTACACCGGCAATTATCTGATGTAGCCGCCTGTGCAAAGGGACGAAAGGCGGCAGATTCACGCTTCTTTTCAGGCGTTTGGCAGCGCGTCCTCAGGTCATCTTCTACCCACGATGTATGCTGCGCGACGGGATGCCAGGGAAAGACCCGTTGGTCGATATCCGAGATTCCGACGGCGTTCCCTTCGATGCTCCCCAGCGAAGAACCGACTGTCCCCGGAGCGATTCTGCCGTCCGGCCACATGATCTAACCGGTCTCAATAGGCGCCAGCGGTGACCCGCGGAAGTCGGTCGATCTAGACCAACTGAAGGAGCTCGCCCCGGCTGCGCTGGCCAATTCTGTGCGCGACTTGGTTGACGTGAATTAGATATAGATACCGAACAAATTTCCCGTCAGTGCCTGGTCAGTGGTAGGCACCACGATCTGATAGCGCAAGGAAAGCTTGTACTGCCTGACTGCCGGTCGTCTTCGGATGCGGTACGTTTCAAAAGCGCGAAAAGAGCTGCCTTTTCGTTTGCTTTCCGGACGTTTTGATCTGCTTTTTTGATGGAGACTGTTCTTCCAACGGGGCATCGAATGGGAAATAACCGGTTCACGCCGCATGCCGGGAAGACGTTAGGTTTGGGGCCGTTCAGGAGTTACGTTCCCGTTGCCAGTGTACCCGTGCTACCGGCTTGATCCCCTGCCGCGAAGAAAAGCAAATCGGGCGACCAATCGCGCTTGTGACCACCGGAAGCCACCGGCGTTTAGTCGCTCGCGATCACTCGCGGCGCAGCGAACCGTCTCGTCATTTCGACAGAAGTTTGCGCCTCGGCGGCAGAGTGGCTTTTTTCGTGAAACATTGACGGGTGAATTGCTCTAGCGCATTGATTTTGAACGATTAGAGGTGCGCGCAATTAGACGCGATTGTTTCACGGCGTGTTCCATGTTGAGAACGATTCGAGGTTTCGCCCGGAGCGCCAGCGTATACGCGCGTTCGCAGCAACGGTTTACTTGCGTTTACCTGTGACTCAGTCTAATCTGCGTCCAATTCGACAGCCACGCGCAGTTTTCCCCCTCGCTGTCCGAATCCACTCCAAGGTGCCCAAGTGAACGCAGTGAACGAAAACATCGGAGCGTCGGATCTTCTCTTGTCAGGTCCAGACGACACAACGGCAGAGGACTTACTGCTGTTGGCCAACCGATCGACCGTAATGCTTCGGAAGATTCGGGACGAGATTCTCAAACCAGAACCCCGTAAAACTCCTCCGCTCGTCTCCTCCACTCGCGTGCAAGAAATCTGCGGCATCGACCGGAAGCGGATGAGCTATGCGCTTCAGACTACGCCTTTGCCGAAGGGGCAACAGAGTCGGGCTGGCGGCCAGCGTTCCTTCACGCTGGAGGAAGCGATTCAGTGGGTGAAGGCCGAGAGGCGCCCACCTCAGCGAAAAGGTCGCGGAAAGGTCATTACCGTCGCGAACTTCAAAGGCGGCGTGACCAAAACCACGACCTCGACTCTCCTTGCTCAAGGCCTTGCGATGCGCTGGGGCCGCAAGGTTTGCCACATCGATCTCGACCCCCAAGGCAGTGCAACCACGCTATATGGCTACAACCCGCACGCTGAGATTGAGGCAGATGACACGATCATTCCGCTAATTCAGGCCTACGTAGATGGCGAGCCGTACGATATGCGGCGGCTGCCAGTTCAGACATATTGGCCGAATCTCGATCTCATCCCCGCGTCGCCGCAACTCTTCAATGCAGAATTCATGCTTCCCGCCCGCGCTAATCTTGCGCGTCCTGGGGATGTGCGTTTCGAACAGGTGTTGCACCGCGGTCTTGAGCCTTTGCTCGAAGAGTACGACTACGTAGTGATCGACACCGCACCAACGCTGAGCTACCTAACGATCAACGCGGTCTTCGCAGCCGACGGCGTCATTGTCCCAGTTGTGCCCGACATGTTGTCGTTCGCCTCGATGGTTCAGTTCTGGCACCTTTTTTCCGATCTCATCACAGGCATGGAAGAGTTCGGTGACGCCGAAAAGAAACGGTTTGAATTTGTTGACGTGCTTGTGACTCGTGTGGCGCCCAACAAGCCAGCGACACGTGTACTTCAGCAATGGATCGCAAACCTGTATGGGAATCGCGTCATCCCGGTCGAAATTCCGGAAACCGACCTTGCGCGCAACACAAATATGCATTTCCAGACCATCTATGACATCGATAAGTACGAAGGCGGGATGGAGACGCTGAGACGAATTCGCAACCCGATCGATCAATTCGTTGATCTAGTTGACGCGAAAGCAAGTCGGTCTTGGGGCCAGGGAGAGATTGCATGAGCTCACTTAGGGACCGACTGTCAAAGGGGCTTTCGATCACATTGAGTGACGAAGACGAAGCACAAGCTGCATCGATGAAACCGACTGCACCGACCACAGGCCCGGGACAGACGATGACGATAAACGCCTTGAGGAAGCAGATTGCCGATCTGAAGTCGCAGCTTGATGCACAGGATGAACGGGCGTCTGACGCCTCGCAGGCAAAGATCAAAGAGCTGGAAGAGCAGCTTGCGAACGCTTCGACGCTGGAAATTGTTCTTGCGCGCCTCCACGAAGTGCCGGGCCGTCGGCGCTACATGGAGCCAGCAAAGTACAGTGAGCTACGCGAAAACCTTCGCCACAACAAGCTGGTTCATCCGGTCGTCGTGCGAGCTACAGGGGACGGCAGTTACGAGATCGTCTCGGGTCATCATCGGGTCGACGCGTACCGGGAGCTAGATCGACAGACAATACGTTGCGTTTTGGAAGATGGGACCGAGGACCAGGCGGAGGACGGCGCGTTTTTCGCAAATTTGCTGCAGTCGGACCTCACCGACTACGAAAAGTACGTCGGCCTGAAGCGATTCCAGAGCAAGCATCCCGAGTTGAATCAAACAGAGATGTCGGAACGCGTCGGAATCAGTCAGTCGCATGTTAGCGCCCTGCTCTCTTATGAACGCTTGCCGAGCGAAGTACATGCGTTCCTCGAAAAGCAAAAGGCGCTAGTCGGTGCGACCGCGGCGGCTGAACTTGCATCCGCGACTGAAATGGGAAAAGGAGAAAGGGTCACCGAGGCGGTGCGGCGGCTGTCGGAGAAAATTTTCGACCAGGCGCAAGCGGTTCGTTTCGTCAGAGAATCAGACAAACCAAAGCCGACCAAGCCAGAAGCTTCGACCTTCAAAGTGAAGGACGGCAAGAGTACGTGGTGTGATGTTCGACGCGCTCGAAACGTGATGCGGTTGGAATTCAAATCCGAAGCGATCGCGGAGGCGGTTCAAGCGGCGATCCAGAGACATCTCGAGAGTCTGGTTGCAGACAGCAAAAACTAAGTCTTTGATTATATTGATTATCGGAGTCCGATAATGCTCACCTCGTAGTAAGAAGCGACAAAAACAAAAGCCTTCGGCGCCAACCGAAGGCTTTTGGGGGCTTGGCTGTTCGGCCGCACCCGCTACACTCACCGGCTCCAACCGGTCAGTGCCTCTCCAAAGCCCGAGTGTAGCGAAACGCGAAAGACAGTCAAGCAAATTCCAGCCATTTCCACAAATGGACTGCTCGACATGTCTATCGCGCAACGCTTCGTTGCTGGCGAGGGTGAATCGCATCCTGAAGATTCGGCAGCCCTCACCGCTTTTCGCTGCGACTCGACCAACCTGCCTTGGATCATCTTCCGGGCAGCGTTCCGAGCCGCACACATCGAACAGATTTCGCCGCGCGCTCGCGCAGTGCTCTCTGCCCTCGCCCGTACCGTCGACGCTGCCAAGCCGTTCGCCGCGATTTTTGCGCGCCGCGAGTTGCTCACGGGTCGCGCGCTTCAATCAATGCGCACGTTCTACCGAAGCCTTGACGATCTCGAGACGGCCGGACTAATCGATCGTCGGCCCCAATCACGCTATGTCGAAGCAGGGTTGTTTGGTCGCGCCTACCTGCACCTCACCGAGCATGCTGCTTCCCTTCTCGGCCTCATTGAGCCTCCGCATACGCACGAGGACGAACCCGCCCAGACGCCTGCATCAACCGCATCCGCCTCGCCCCAGCCTTCTTTGACTGCACCGTCTGCCACATTGGCAGACGGTGCAATATATAAGGATCTAAGCCCTTCTGTTTTTCAAAAGAGACAACCGGGCCGACTGCCTGCGGACCTTCAGCGCCTGCGCCGCCTGGGTTTTTTTGATTTCTTGATTTTCAAACTCATGCGCGAAGCGCGTGAGCACGGCAAGCGCCTCTCCGATGTCGTGGAAGCGACCTGGGACCACCTGAGGCTTGCCAAGGCTCCAATCAACTACCTGCGTGCCCTGCTCCGCAATCCGGTCGATTTCGCCCTCCTGGTGCGTCGTCGGCACGTCGATCATCACGCCGCCCAAACGCGCGCGCAGCAGCACGCGGACGCCCAGGTCGTCGCCCTCCAACATGCCGGCCGCACGTTCATCGACGCGGGCAACGAGCGCCAGTTCGTAATCGGGGCTGGTGGTCAGTCGTTAACGATCTTCAGCCTCACAGAACGCATTGGCCGCCAGGCGGCCGGTTGGATGCCGTCGTTTGCCACAGCCCTCGCGTCCGGGCAACTCCGTCCCGCCACCGCGCTGGACCTCGAACGCTTCGCTCACGCCCAACGGGAAGCGTTGGGAAAATCCCAGCCTTGCGCGGCAACGTTGGTGCACGAGAAGCCTCCGGTAACGGGTGCGGTGCGGGACCATATCGCCAGGCTGCGTCACCTCTTGAAAGCGCGGGGAGCGGGCGCGTGACGCCGCGCATGCGGCAACACGAAATGTCGTTGCCGCCTCGCGACGCGCTCGAACGAAGGGGTCCAACGACGCTTGGAGAAGGCCGTTCCGATGGTTCAGCTAGAAATGTAACTACCGATCGTTTCCGCCGACACCCGCACATTGCCACTACAAGCAGGTGCGATGGGCGCTCCAAACCCCGCTTCCCAAAAGGCGGTCGAGACGCCAGGGCGGAACGGGCTGAGGGAGGTGAGGGCGAGAGCAGGGCAGGGCGGGGCGCACGACTATGGGATTTTTTTGCGCCGCTCACTCGTAGAGTGACGAACGCGCGGGCGACCTCTGCAGCCGTCGCAGACTACCGACAGCGGTCCAAAGTGCGGCGCAAGAAGCCACAACGGTGGACGACCTACGGCGCCTACCTGCGATTTCGGCGTGCAACACCGCCTGCCGCGTGTGCGGCAATCTGCTCCTTCAGGACGAGGATGAGGCGCTGACTCGGCGTTGCGGGCCGAAGTTAGCGATCGACGAAGTCGGTTGGGAGACGACGCGGTAGGCCGGTCCGCTGGCTTTCGCCGGCACGGTTAAATCTCGTGAGTCACGACAAGCGACCACGCGGGGCGGCGCTGAGGGTGGCGGAGCGGATCTCGCGAGTACCTTTTCATGCAGCGGATACCGCCCGACCGGTCGAGACCTTCAGACCGCGCCGGCGGCTTTGCGTGCTCAGTGCTCGTTCCGTCCTCGCCGATCGGTGTAAGAGAGCGTCGCTAGTGCGTGGGGGCGGTTCCAAACGTCGACTCAGGCGCGCGCCGAGAAGCGAATCGAGGGCCGCACACGGCGGCCGCTCGTATCGTTTTCGCACGCGTGAGGCGAAGCAGCGGAGGAGCGAGCGGCTTCCACCATGCCTGATAGTGTAATAGCACCACAATTATCACAAACGGGTATACCCGTAGTCTAAATATCGAACGATCATCTGCAAATGACGATTGAGAACATGTCTGACGCCTCAACCGCCCGCGCGCGTTGAGCCGTGGTTTTAGTTTGATGGCCCCATTGCCACACCGGCGCTGACAGCCGAAGATAGCGTCCGGCGCCCCCGAGAGTGGCGCCGTCTTCAACTTTTTAGGTGATCGAAGCTCGCTGTGGCGGCGACGAAGCAGGGAAATCTAAGGATCGCTCCCGGTGGAGGCCAAAAGAATCCTGCGCAATTTCATCCAGAAAGTCGCATGCTATGACCCTTATTTCGTGAAACATAAAGTCGATTTTTGTTAATCGATGTAACCTATTGTTTATTATAAATATTAAAACCTAATATCGCGGTTCGCCTCGTATGTTTCACGGGAGCAGGCGCCCGGGGCCAAGGCAAATCGACAGTCAGCGGACCTGTCGCCGCGATGCGAGCACTTTTCTCGCGTTTCGTATCAATGTCCTCCTGTTTCGTATCGAGAGATACGTTTTCTGCGTACTACGGTCTAATAGCCACCCGCGTTGGCGCTCTAGAGTGGCCCCGGCACTGGCTGTGGATGCGACGTCTGGCTACCTCGTGAAGGACACGAGGAGTTCGATCGCGCCTCAATTTGGTGCGTCGCAGCAATTCGTGCTATAATTTTAGGCAGTGCTTACATCGCACTGACTCTTGAAGCGCCATTTCATCCGGCCCGCTCGTGTAAGCAGGCCGCGTCCCCCGCTCGTTGCGATATCACAAGCCGCGTCTGCCTTCAGCCCTTGAATGTCTTTGACGCGCCGGCCGCGATGTTCTCAGCCGCCGGACTCGCCGTCGCCGAGCACACCTGCCAAGGAGAATGCATGACAAGCTTTGATCGTGAGATTTCTGAGTCTGCTACAACCGCGTTCGTGCCTAAGGCCCGAGGCCGACGTGGGCCCAAGGCCAAGGCTGCTGCATTTTTGCTGCCGATGGACACGATGTCCTCGGCACTGCAGGACGAAGAGCGGCAGCGCCAGATGCGCGCGCTGATCCAGTTGGGCAAGTCGCGCGGCTACCTGACTCACGCAGAGATCAACGATCACTTGCCCGACAACTTCGCGCAGACCGCTGCCATCGAAACCATCGTCAGCACCTTTAACGACATGGGCGTGACAGTCTATGAGCAGACGCCGGATGCGGAGACGCTGCTCCTGAACGGCGTTACGCCGGCCGCCATGTCGGACGATCAGACTGACGAGGAAGCGGAAGTGACCCTCGCCACGGTGGATTCTGAATTCGGCCGCACCACTGATCCCGTGCGGATGTACATGCGTGAAATGGGCGGGACGGAATTGCTGACGCGCGCCGGGGAAGTCGAGATTGCGAAACGCATCGAAGACGGCCTTCACGAAATGATCCACGCGATTGCGGCCTGTCCGGCGACGGTCTCCGCGATCCTTTCAAGCGTGGAGCAAATTGAGGCGGGTGAACTGCGCATTGACGAATTGGTTGACGGTCTCAATGAAGACGCCCCGGCGGATGCGGGGGGCCCGGACTCATCTGATGCGGCTGAGCTCACCGCGGACGCAGCCGATGGCGATGATGGCAATGACGGCAATGAGCAGAAAGCCGACGAAGAGGGCGATGAACTGATCGACGAATGCGGCGAGACCGAGCAAGGGGATTCGGCGAAGGCAGACCAAGCTCGCCTGAAACAGCTCACGAACGACAGCCTTGCCATTTTTGCGCGCGTGCGCGAGTTGTTCGCTCAACTTCCACGCGCCGACGTGACCCAGGGCGCGGACGCGGTTGCCTTCGCACACGTGTGTGAGGCGATGCAGCGCGAACTGGCGCCCATTCGCTTTACGGCGCGCACGATCGATCGGCTCTGCGCGGACGTGCAGCAGCAGGTCGCGCAGGTGCGCGCGATCGAGCGCCGTGTTTTGCAGATTGCCGTCGACCGGTGCGGGATGCCGCGCGAGAAGTTTGTCGAGTCCTTTCCGGGACACGAAACCGATCTGGGCTGGACCGAACGCATGGCCATGGCCTCGAACAAGTATGGCGCCGCGCTGGAGCGCAGTCTGCCGGCGATTCAGGCGGAGCAGGAAAAGCTGATCGAGATCGAAGCCGCTGCCGCTCTGCCGCTGCAGCAACTGAAGAAAATCAACCGCCAGATGATGGCGGCCGAGTCGAAAATGCGGCAGGCCAAGGGCGAGATGATCGAAGCCAACCTGCGCCTCGTGATCTCGATCGCGAAGAAGTACGTGAACCGCGGCATGCACTTCCTGGATCTGATTCAGGAAGGCAATATCGGCCTGATGAAAGCCGTCGACAAATTCGAATATCGACGCGGCTGGAAATTTTCCACCTACGCGACATGGTGGGTGCGTCAAGCGGTGACGCGTTCGCTTGCGGATCAGGCGCGCACGATTCGTGTGCCGGTGCATATGATCGAATCGATCAACAAGCTCAATCGGATTTCGCGCGAGATTCTGCAACAGACCGGTCAGGAGGCGCATCCTGCAGTACTGGCAGAGCGCATGGAAGTGACAGAGGAAAAGGTTCGCGGCATGTTGAAGGTCGCCAAGCAACCGGTGTCACTCGAGATGCCGGTGGGCGAGGACGCGGATGCGACGCTTGGCGACATGATCGAAGATCCGATGGCGGCGTCACCCGCAGACGCGGCCGTGCATGCCAACCTGCGCGATGCGATCGACGAGGCGCTCGATGCGCTGTCGCCGCGTGAAGCGAAGGTACTGAGGATGCGTTTCGGCATCGATACCGCGTCCGACTTCACGCTCGAAGAACTGGGTAAGCAATTCGACGTGACGCGCGAACGGATCCGGCAGATCGAAAGCAAGGCGATGCGAAAACTGATGCACCCGAGTCGGGCGGACAAGCTCCGGCAATTTCTCGACCACTAAGTTTCCGACCACTCAGTCGCAGTTCCGCATCGATGCCAGATCGATGCGACAACGCGAACATCAGTCAGCGCCGTGGCGGCAAGCGGCGCGGGCCTGATGAGACGAGCAGGCGCCCTTGCCGTATCGACGCTCAAAAGACAGCGGTCGCTCGCGCTGTGCGCCGCTCGCCAGACCCGGCATCGCAGTACGATGGCTGGCGGCAGTTGGCCCTGGCGTTACAGCAATATTGCTTGCTGCAGCAGCTCCAACGCATTCAACTCGTCCGATCGACCCGTGCGTGCTTTGCCCGCTAGCGTCTCGATCAAAGCTTCCGCGATCGGCTCGATACCGTGAAGATTGTCCAGGCTGGTCAGGGAAGGGAAGGGCAGCGATGCGGCTGTTGACTGGGGCAGGGCGGAGGCGGGTGCCGGCTCAATCGTTGTCGGTCAGGCGGGTGGGACATGCTGCTCGCCTGCGTATTGAATTTCGGTTGAGAAACTCGCCGTGTTGACCGCGACTACTTCTGCAGCTGCAAACTCGCCGAGTGCCCGCCGAGCGGCGTGAACTGACCTCCCACGGTCTGGTTCACTCTCTTGAGAGTGCGAATAATGCGGTAATTCGGGCGTACCATCTGCATGGCTGCGGGTGCAAGCATCGCTCGAAACTTTGTGGACAAGGTGATGGGGCAAGTCGAAAAGAATGCAATTGAGGCTGCGGCGATCGCTCGTGTCGCCGAAGCGGCGAGGGACGTGCAAGCGGCGTCGATCGCGCTGGAAACGCACTTCAAACAAGAGGGCGCGGACGCACCCACCCTACATCTGGCGAGGCTTGCGGCAGCAATGAGCGAACTGCAGAGGGCACGGGATGAGTTCGACGCGCTACTCGCGTCGAAACGCTCGCCATAAACGAGCAAAAGGCCAAGTAGACGGCTGACTTTTTGAAGGCGCCTGAATCTCCAGCAACCACCAATTGGCTCACGTCGTGCTCGAGTCTGCCTGACGAGAAGCGTCTGCAGCGCGCGACCGCGTGCATGACGCGTGTTCATTTTGGCCCGCCGATCTCAGCGGGCTCTTTTCTCGATGAGCTTCTAGCCGCAAGAGCCGTTCAGCGCGGCTGAGCGAACGGGTTGATCGGTCGCACGCTGTCGCGATCTTTCACACGTTCGAGCATCTGCACCGTCTCCCACTCTGTGACCATCGCCTGCAACCCACGCACGACATCTGCTTCCATCGCCTGCAATCCAGCGTCGCCTCGAAAGCTCGTGCTGAATGCAGTACGCCATCGGTACTGGAAATGTCTTGAGACTTCATCAATACGATCCGGCGTCCCAGTCTTCGTGTAGATGACGGATTGCGGGGAGAAGGCATCGTAGTAGATGACGTGTGGCTGGTCAGTTTGCACCGCGACGCTTGGCTCTTCGCTGATGAGCAGCGACGCCACGAGCTGTATTGAGCCTTTCATGCCCTTTGGAGTCTTGAAAACCCATACGAGCTTGGGCAAGCGCTGTGAGAGTTCGACGATCTTCGTGCTACTGGAGCCAATCAAGCCGACGGAGCCGTTCTTGACGTTCTGCTCGAAACTCTGCGAGTGATAGAAAATATCCATGCGTTACTCAGTACCTCGTTGGTTCCGATGCCATGCGATCGCACTATCGTATCAATTGTGCCCTCGGAGCATCGAGCAGCCTAGGTCGTCACGCGAACCATCTTGCTCCCGGTGTTCGAAGCTTCCAGCGAAAGCGACCAGCATTCTCCCTCAAGGCAGCCGCTTCGTTGCTGATCTCAACGACTGTTCGGTCGACCAGAAATCGACCCGCGGGTCGCGCGACTGGAACCTCCGATATTCGCGTGCCGTCTGAACGTTCCACTGAGCGCTCCTTTCTCCTTTTTCCATCCCCATTCTATAAGGATGCCGAAGTAGCATCTATCTGTTTTGCGATGAGCGAACAGTCCGTACTGCGGATGCATGCAAGATTTGGTGTAGTGTCAGTGGCGCTGGGACGCTGCGGTCGAGCTTAATCTAGGCATCGCGTCGCTAGAGAAGGCGAATGTGTCGCTGACGCCAGGCACCGCTCTCTAGAGGGGTGCCTGGCGTCCAGCACGATCGACATTCGCGCGTCGCCGCGCATTTACAACCGAATCGCTTGCTGCAGGAGTTCCAACGCTTTCAACTCATCCAGTCGACCCGTGCGGGCTTTTCCGGCTAGCGTCTTGATCAGCGCTTCCGCGATCGGTGCGATCCCGTCAAGATTATCCAGGCTCGTCACGGATGCGACGGGGGGCGATGCGAGATCTCGCTGCGCCATGGGCGCGGGCAGCGCTTCGATCGTTGTCGGCGAGGGGCCTGGAAAAACCTCCTCACTTTCGTCCACTGAGCGACCGGCAGGCTCGCCAGGAGAATCAGTGACGGGATCTTGCAGGCCGACGGCCATCGGTTCCTCATTTGGGACATTCGCCGGTACCGTCAACTCTTGCGCATCGCCTAGGTTGACCCTGCGCGCGCTTCGCTTGCGTCCGGTCGCATTGGGTCGCTTCTCTGACCCACCATCGTTCGTTGCGGTCGAGAGCGGTTCCTGTTGTTGAGCGGCTGCGCGCCCACGCAAACCGGGGGTAAGAAGAAGCGACACCGACTCTGGAATCTCGGATTCAGAACGCGGCGTGTCCAACCAGCCGACTGGCAGACCAAGGCGCTCGGTGAAACGACCTGCTTCAACATCGTCCAGGCGCTTCTTGCCATGGAGGCGATGGGCCATGTTCGATCCGCTCATCGCCATGACCACACCAAGTTTGACTTTTGATCCGTTGCGGGTCGTCAGAACGTGGAGGTTAGCGCGTCGAATGTTTTCAACCGCTGCGCGGTCATTCAAAGCCAGTGGTTGCTGCTGGGATGCTTTTTCGGACGTCTTGGATTTCGCAGGGCTTTCGCTACGGGCAGCACGATGGCGAGGTTGTTTAGCCATTTCGCTTGCGCCGTTCCTGGCGGTCGGGGACGAGCCGATCGGTGCTTTCTTTGGCATTTCGGCTTCCTCGGGCAAACTTTCCTCAAGAAATGATTGCTGGCCGACGTTTAGGGCGGCAGCCGGCTCAGGTGCTTGCGACTCCGCCTCCGGCTCCTCGTCACTTTGTACGAAGTCGAGCGGCGACTTCAGCCGCGCAATGGTCTCGGGCGTGAGCACGGGATGGGATTGATCAAAAAAACCGTGCGGCAACCCGAGCGTGGTCTCCATGTGAAAGGCGGTCTCAGGCGTAAATCGCTCGCCTTTCATCAGCTCGGCCACTCGCGTCATGCTGGATTCAAGTCCCAACGCGATATTTTCTGCGCCCACTGCATTGACCAAAAACTGAAACGAACGCGTTTTGAAAATCGAGGCTGTTTGGGCAGGGTCGCGATCAGGCGCCTTCGTGTGCGGCTGCCTCTGCCGATTCGGCGAGGATTGTTCTACGTGGCGAGGTCGACGTTCACCGCTGTTTCGAGATCCCGCATATGGCCCGCGGGTTTGACGCATAGGGTAGCGCTCCCTCAATCGTTGACATACTGACGTCTCGATTATAGACGAGGCGATATCAGCGCTTGGTCAGAAGCGACCGGAAATGTGCACATTCGTCGACGGTTGCCGGATTGGCCCGGTTGCAACCTAGCGATACCGCTAGAGACGGATCGAACAAGGGAGAGGAGGGCGCCGAGGTAACTTTGAAACCGTTCGCCGACGCTTCGCTCGTCATATCATTCGCACCCCATCGATACGAGTTGCGTTCTGTCGGGTAACGGTTGGGGGCGTCTGGTACGTTACGGCATTCCGAAACGCTCGATCGCGAGACGACAGCTCTTAACCGATGTGTTACTCGTGCGTTTGCGGGCGTCCGTTAAAGTTTGGTTGCCACGCGCCGAAAACCCACCAATGAAAAGCGAACAACGCCCCAAAGCATTTCTTGACGATCCACTGCGAGCCGAAGCTCGCGCGCTCGCGGCCAGCATCGAAGCGATTCGAAGGGCGTGCGGCAAAAGCAATCCGCGTGACTTCACGGTAGGGACCAAGGAGTGGGAGCGCGTATGCATTGAATTCGCGCACGACCTGGGCTGGGCGTTAGGATTGGAAGGTCACGCGACCGATATTCCTGCCGCTGACGATCGCAACAAGCGTCCGCTTGGATACAGTTGAGCCGCCCATGGTTTCGCGAGCAACATTAAGCCTGCCCTGGCGCGCGTGCCATGAGTGCGCCGTTCGCCAATTTCGAGACGCTAAATGCTTTCTGTCGCCTGTAGTTAGGCGCTGTTCTATCCGACGTTCATCGGCAGTAACACCATCTGCCGGCCCTGCAAATGCAGGCGTGCCTGTATTTCGACCGGCGTCTGGTTATGAAGCCACGCCGTCAGGAAATTGACCCGCTTGAAGATCAGCTTGCTGGCAAAGCAGACGCTGTTCGGAAACTCGTCCATCGTCGCTTCGGCAAGCTTCATGAATTCGCCGATCGGATGCGTGCCGAAAGCGATGCGGTAGTCGGCGGCAATGCCGTGCCGTCTGCAATGCGCGACGTAGTAAACGAGCGATGAGGTGATCGTCTGCCGCAATTTATCGAGATGCTCCGCGCCTTCGTAGCTTTGCGCATCCACTTCGCCGACGGCGAGAAAGATGATGTTCCTGAAGTGTCCCGGGAACAGCCGATTCACCCATAGCAACGCATGCATGCTTGCGCCCCGGTGCTTCCCGACCAGCAAAATCGCGGTCGGCAGGGAAGGATCGGGGCGGCCTGGCGCGTCGGCGGCATCGACTTCGGGTGTCGCGCCCGCGAAAATGGCATCCTCTTTTGCGATCTGCGCACGCGTATCGCTGTAGTGACGCTTGATGAGCACGCACAGTACGACGACGGCGCTCGTCACCAGCACCGTCAGCCACCCGCCTGCGGTGAACTTCTCGATCAGCGTGATGACGAGCACCGTGCTCGTCACAGCCAGCCCGAGCGCGGAAAACGCGAAATGCTTGATCCAGTGGCTTCCGTCAACGCGATGCTTCCACCAGTACACGCACAGGCCGAGCAGCGAAAGGCTGAAAGTCAGGAACACGTTGATGCTGTACAGCACGACGAGCACGTCGACGTTGCCATGCGTCCAGAACAGGATCGCGAGGCTCGCGACGCCCATCACGATGATGCCGTTCTGCCGCACAAGGCGTGTGGACAGATCGCGAAAATGGCGCGGCACCCACGAGTCCGACGCCATGTTCGACAGCACAGCGGGGCCATCGAGAAAGCCAGTTTGCGCGCCCACCAGCAACAGCCCTGCCTCGAATGCGAGGACGGCGGCAAGCAGCGCATGCCGCGCGAATACGGACCCGAGCCCGAGGTGATCGATCACGCTGCCGAACACGACGGCATTGAGCGTCTGTCCTTCGACGGGCTTCGCATGCCAGAGCATGTAGAGCAGGATGATGCCGCCCGCTGTAAACGCGAGCGACGTAGCCATGTAGAACATGGTGACCTTGCCGTTGGGCACGCGCGGATCGGCAAGCATGTTGACATTGTTCGACACGGCTTCGAGCCCCGTGTACGTTCCGCCGCCGAGCGAGAACGCGCGCATCAGTAACGCCAGGACGACGAGGGGCCCGAGCGCGTGCGACATGCCATGGGCTTCACCGACCGCGTCCGGCACGACTGAAGCGAGATTGCTGCCATGCACGGCGACGCCATAGACGATAAGGCCAAGATGGAGCACGACGAACCCTAGAAAAATCGGTAGGAGCACTAGGATCGACTCGCGCATACCGCGGAAATTCAGGCCCGTCATCAGGACGATCAGTATGAGTTCGGTCGCGAGCTTGAATTCCTGGGCGCCGACGGGTAACAGACTGAAGAAGGCATCAATGCCACTCGCCAGCGACGTCGCGACGGTCAGTACATAGTCGACAAGCAGCGCCGCGCCTGAGACGAGACCCGGCCGCGGACCGAGCAGGGCTGTCGCGACACGATATCCGCCGCCGCCCGTCGGAAACAACTCGATCACCTGGTTGTAACCCAGCGCGATGATAAAGACCGTCGCCGCCGTGGCGATCGCAAGAAAAAGCGCGAGCGGCGTGTGTTGTCCCAATGCGAGAAACGCTTCTTCCGGACCGTAACAGGAAGAGGATAAGCCATCGGCACCGAGTCCGACCCACGCTAGCAGCGGCGTGACGGCAATCGCATGCCGGGTGCGCGGATCGAGGGGATCGAGCGGGTTGCCGACAACTAACCGCCACATCTTGTCGAGCGTACTCATTGCGTCTTCCGGAAATCATTCAACGGGGAGGCAGTGTAATCAGCATAGCCGCTGCATTCTCTGACGCGACGCTAAGTGCATCCGGAGGTCGAAATTTTTACGCGTTTTTTATATGGATGAGTCGAAGCCTTTCAGTTTCTTGACGAGTTCGATGATGCAATACAACCACGCAAGCCCCGTCGTCGAGAGTCGTGATGTTGAAGCTGCTCATTCCCGTAATTTGCCCTGCCGGTGCACCTGAAGCGGCGCGTCACGCGGCTTTCCTCTTCAGCGAGAACTGTGTCTCTCAGGTCGAGCTAGTCGAAGTACTGGAGGAGATGGGGCAGGGACGCGCCGCGGCATTTCGATCTCGTGCGCAGTGGCGTCGACGCGAAAAACTCATCATGCGCGACGCACTGGCCCTCACCCGAGCCGTGTTGGACGACGCCGGCGTGCCGTACACATGGAAGCGCGTCTTTGGCCCTCCTGAGAGGACGATCGCAGCATATGCAAATGCCGGTCGGGCTGACGTCGTCGTGCTCGATGCGGGTGGTCTCGGCCGAGTAAGGAAGTGGAGTATGTTCGTGCGCTTGTGGAGACTGAGCTCCAAGCCGATCACGGTGCTGCACTAAAAGAGCGCAGCGCTTCTTACGTTCATTTCGATGTGCGGTTAGCGGAGCTCGTGCCGCCTGCTAGATGTCTTAACGAACTGCTCTACCGCATGACATTGCTGCATGACAAAGATTTTCATCTAATAACCTCCGGCGCCGTCTGCGCTCGCTTCCCGCCGTAGTGTTGGAGGTCAAACGATCGCTGCGTCCCTGCAGGTGCATGACCCTAACGGTCTCTGAATGACGCGGCTTTCGACCTTGCGCGAATGTCTAGTGCACAGAGGAGCCGTCACGCTCGTGCAGCGATCGCTCTTGTCCAACGACCCGGATGAGATGGCGAAGCATTCTGGCGACCACTTCGCTCATTCAGCGAACGTTCGGCAATATTTGAGCGCGACATGGCTGGGTGCGGCTGACGCAATGTGACCTATGATTGGCTGGGGTAGCAAGTTTTGAACTTGCGATCTCCGCGTCCCGAATGCGGCGTTTTTTGCCTGCGCGCTCTCCAAGAAGACGGAGTCGATCATGCTACACAATGTACTGGCGGCCGCTCCGGCCATGGTCCTGTGCCTGCTGCTGCAAGGCGTCGTGGTAGCCATCTGCCTGCGCCGGTACGCGCGCTTCCGGCGCAACGTTAAGAACCAGGACTTGCTATGGGTGGATGTCCTGCTATTGATAACCGTGATGCTGCTGACCTTGCTCTGCAATTTCGCCCAAATGGCAATCTGGGCTGCGCTGTTCATGTTCTTAGGCGAGTTTTCCGATTTTGCCACTGCTCTGTATCACTCCGCGGTCAACTTCATCACGCTGGGCTACGGCGACATTGTCATGTCCAAGCAATGGCGCATGCTTGGCCCAATCGAAGCTGCCAACGGCATCCTTATGTTCGGAGTCTCAACCTCGGTGATGACGGCTGCGGTCATGGATGTGATTAAGTACCATCATGCCCGGCTGCAGCAGGAGTAGCCACGAGAGCACTGCACGTGAGGCGCCAGAGGAATGAAAATCGGCAGCCTCGTGCCGAGGCGGCTACGCGAGTGTCCGTTGTACCCGGCGCAATCAACCGGTCGATGCAACACAATAAGCGCTGCGTAAGGGCGGGAGTGGTGCGCTGAAACAGGGACGCCGGATTTACTACAGTGAGACGCAGAAGGCGCTAATGTGGGAGCGTTGGCGCAAAGGCGAATCCCTGCAGAAGATTGCTCAGCTTTTCGACCGAAACCACTCGTTGGTGCAGGGGGTTCTCGCTGAGACAGGCGGGATCCAGCCACCACAAAGGCATCGATCGAAATTGGCGTTGACCCTGGAGGAGCGCGAGGAGATATCGCGAGCGCTTGTGGCTGATGATTCGATACAGGCCATTGCCAGGCGACTTTTACGAGCGCCGTCCACCATCCCATGAGCCGCTCTCGCCGTCGCACACTCAAGACCGAAGATCACGGAAGGATTCGCGTAACGGTACCGATCAGCGAGCGCCTCGCCAGCGTGGAGGATCGCGCGGTACCAGGCCATTGGGAAGGTGCTCTGCTGTGCCGCAGCTCCAGCAGCCAGATTGCGACCCTCGTCAAACGTCAAACCTGCTACGTGGCGTTCCGCGCGGCGTGCGGCCTGTTCATCGCAGTGATCGGCGTCGCCGCCGGCGGTCACACTTTCGGCAGCGGCTACGCGGAAGCGCGCGGCAGGCTCGAAGGCAATTCGACGCTCGGCGCGAGCTATCCGCTGCTGAAAATGGCGTCGGTGGTCGGCTCCTATTTTCCCGGCGTGCCGGGCGGACTCTTCGCGCCGTCGCTCGCGATAGGAGCGGGCATTGGCAACGCGCTCCATCTCGTCTTCGGCGGCATGGAGTTGCCGATGCTGATCGCGTTCGGCATGGTCGGCACCTCGCCGCGGTCACGCAAAGTCCGATTACGGCGTTCGTGATCGTCATCGAGATGATCAATGGACATGCGCTGATGCTGTGGGTGATGGCGACCGCGTTGATCTCGAGTCAGGTGTCGAAGCTGTTTGCGCCCCGCTGTATGAGGCGCTTGCACAGAAATATATGAGTAAGTGACACGAGATGCAAAGACTTTTGTGTCGAAAAAAATCTGCTTGCTGTGCCGGGCGATCTCGTTCGCAGGGACCTTGCTCTAAAGATGGTGGACGCATGTGCGCAATATTTCGACGGCCTCGTCCTGACCGGGCTAATGCCGGTCTATTCGCGCGTAGGGTGGGCATCGCTGATTGAGCGCCCGTAACGAGAGAGCCTTGACGTCCGTACTTGCGTCTGAGACATGTTATCCACATTTTCTGTTGAGAACCCTGTGGACAAACGGACCTCACCTCACGAGGGAAAGGCTTGAAAGGCTATCTGGCCGTGCTTGCGGGCGCTGCCGACTCGGCCTCGAGCGCCGCTTCAACCCAAACGACGTGTCCGGCGCGCGTGCTGTTGAACCTGGCGTGCTTGCCTGAAAAGCGGCGATTCAAAACGTTTGGGCTGGCAGCGTGGCGTGCCAGGCAACAGTCACGCTTCGTCGGTACCGCTGTATTTGATATTCGTATTTCCGCATCAAGTGATCAGCTCAAAGAAAGCGAGCAGGCGTTGGATCCGAGGGTGATCTCTCGATTAATGCGTCGAGACGGTCTCGCGGACTCAGACCGTATCATATGCGGACTGAGCGCTCCCTTGTGGAGCAAGCATACAAGCGCCGCCGGTTGATCGGCGAAGAGCGACGTCTTACGGTGTATTCTTGCCCGCTGAAGATTGCGCTGCCATACCCTCGCGCCGTTCGTAGGCCACTTTAACCATACCGAAGCTCGTTAATGGATCAATCGAAGACTCACTCGGCAAACCCGGACGTACTGGTTATCGGGGGTGGGCCGGCGGGCGCGACGGCAGCGGCATTGCTGGCGATGAAAGGCCGTCACGTGGTACTCGTCGAAAAGGATGCGCATCCGCGGTTTCACATCGGTGAGAGCCTGTTGCCGCGCAATCTCGATATCTTCGAGCGGCTCGGCGTACTCGATCAGGTTCGGGGGATCGGCGTGCATAAGCCCGGCGCTGAATTCGTATCGGACCGTACCGGTCGGAGCTGCGCCTTTCCCTTCGCCAATGCACTCGATCGCGATCGTACCCATGCCTGGCAAGTGCGCCGCGCGGACCTTGATGCGTTGTTATTCCGGAATGCCGGCAGGCACGGCGCCGAATGTTTCGAGCGAACTCGCGTCACCGACGTTCGGCCAGGGCACGACGGAGCGCGCCACGTGGTTTCGGCGCAGGACGAATCAGGGGCGACCCTGGAATGGCAACCCCGTTACCTGCTCGACGCATCGGGCCGCGATACGTTTCTCGCGTCGCGGATGAAGGTCAAGACCTCGAACAAGTACAACAATACGGCGGCCGTTTATGCGCACTTCAAAGGAGTGACGCGGCGCGCCGGCGAGCTCTCCGGATACATCAGCATTCACCTTGCCGAGGACGGATGGTTCTGGCTGATTCCGCTGCCCGACGACACCATGAGCGTCGGCTTCGTCGGGAACCAGTCGGCCTGGAAGGGGCGCACCGGTACGCCAACTGATCTGTTGATGTCGCGGATCGCTTCGAGCCCGACCGTTTCAGCACGTACGCAGGGTGCCGAGCGCGTATCGGACATCTACAGCACCGCAAACTATAGCTATCGGGCGCATGTGGGCAATGGCGATGGCTTCCTGATGATTGGGGACGCCTACGGGTTCGTCGATCCGATGTTTTCGACCGGTGTGCTCATGGCGATGACGGGCGGCGAACTTGGTGCGAGGACCGCCGACGTCTGGCTCGACGATCCTGTACGAGGAAAGAAGATGGCGGACGCGGCCAACCTTGAACTGTCCGAGGCAATGGATCGGATCAGTTGGCTGATTTATCGTGTGAACGACCCGGTCATGCGCACCCTGTTCATGGGCCCCTCCAATCGGCTTTGGATGCGCGACGGCATCGTGAATTTGCTCGCGGGCAACCTGCGTGGCAGCTGGCGCGCTACTTTGCCGGTGTTGTGTTTTAAGGGCGTTTACCACGTGCTCTCGGCCCTGCACCGCCGCGGTGTTGCCATTTCTCTGCCGGAGATGCAAGTGCCACCTGTGTGATTCCGCTTGATGATCAACTTCTGATCTGGCTATAGCCTTGGCGGCCATCTTCGGCAGCTGGCCACGAAAGGGGCGCACGGCCGAGGTAACCGAAAGGCAACGGTCACGACGTCCTGGCTCGCGGCGTCAACGCACGAACGACAAAACGTTTCCTATGGCAGCGTGTCATGGAGAGACTGCAGCACATCGGCGTTGAATTGGTCGTGGAACGTCGCCCGGTCGAAGCCCGGACGACTGTTGCAGATCTCCGGCCGCATCCGCGAAAGACGCGCATCGCAGGGTGGCAGGAAGTCGAAGTGGCCTGCGTTGGCAACCACGTGATAGCCGGGCGCGCGGGGCAAGTCGTCGCGTACCGGCTCATCATAGTAGGGATGCGGTTGATGACGATCGTCGGCAGCGCTCCAGATTTGGACCGCGGTTCGAACGCTGCTTAGTCCTGCGCGACCGAAAGCAAACCCGAACGACGGCGCAGCGATGACGACTGCCCTGATGCGCGAATCGTGGATCCAGGCGCTGGCGGGAACATTCGAGCCGAAATGGCGCTCGACACCGGCATGCTGCAGGGCATCGCACAGATCATGATCCGCATGGACATCGCAAAACGGGGCGATTTTCGAAAGGTCCGGGACACCACCTGCGGCCACGAGCACGGTGAAGCCACCGTTGGAAAAGCCAAACGCGCCGATGCGGGCCGCATCGAGCCGCCTGTGCCAACGCCACTCGTCGAGCATGTAGCTAATCAGCCGGTGAAGCTGCTCGGGACGGCGCCAGAGTTGCAAGACTCGACTCTGGTCGTCGAAAGTGTCGCCGGCGTGACTGACCGCTGCCGCGACGAAGCCCGCGTGAGCCAGGGCGAGAGCCGTGTCGTAGTGACTGCCATACCAGCCTCCGCCGCCGTGCGACATTACCACCAGTGGCAGACGGCTGCCAGCGATCGGAGCTTCCGGCGCTACAGTCTGCGTGAAATCGCCCAGGGAGTGCGACGTCCCCTGCGCATTCGTCGGATACCAGATGCCGGCAGTGAGCGGCGGCTCGGCACCATTCGTTATCTTGACCTCCTCGAAGCCGACATCGGCTGCGAGGCCGGGCACGGCAACCGAGCCCAACAGGGCAATGAAAATGGTCATCAACCTCACAGTGGGCTCCGTTGTTGTCGTCCCTCAGGGCGAACTGCGCTGACCAGGCGCGGCGCACCGAGCAGACACTTGGGTCTGGCGCATCGGTCGCGTTGATCGCCTGTAAGAAGGAGAACCAACCCCCGAAAGTCCACCCTGGATGGTACAGATGCTGCCGAGTGTCTGAATTTTAGTAGTCGGGTGACGGCTGGGGTCGGCCTCGACCTGCCGCCTCGGGCTGCGATCGGCCCAATAGCGGCCTTATGCCGCCCACAAGGCAACCGGTAGATCTTGGTTCGCTTCCGTCATTCAATAGTCGATTTCGACAGACTGCGCCTACTTGCGCTGCGCGACCCATAAGATCTTGTGCTGCAGATGTCCCTTAGGCTCACCCTCGGATAGCACTTCGCTCCAACCAGGCTACAGCTGCACGATTCGTCTGCGGAACTCGTCTGGCGTCGCCCCCATCAACCGGTGGAACATCGCGATGAAAGCGGACGAAGTGCTGTAGCCCAACTCCAACGCGACCGTCTGCACCGCTAGCCCGTCCTCCAGCATCGAAAGCGCCCGCACCAGCCGCGACGAACCGTTCGAGCCAGTGGGCAATCTGCTTCTGGACGGGCTCCTCGGGGCGGATCTGCGATTCGTTGGCAATGCCAGTTGGGCCGCACTCGCTCAGCACGCCAAGGCGGTCGTGACGGAACTCGAGAATGCGGGGGAGAGTGTCTATCGGCTTCCCATTGGCTGTGCGTCGGAGAGAAGCTCCTTGGGCTTTGCCCTCGCGTATGCCGAGCTTCGCGCGCAAATGGCCGAGCACGGGCGTGAGGTCGTCACCATCGTGCATGCGAGTTCATCTGGCGGCACCCACTCGGGACTGGTGCTCGGCAACGCGCTTCACGGGTCCCGGAGTGCGATCCGAGGCATCGTCGTCGCCGGGGAGGTGTTTCGGAACAGAACGACGGAACGTTCGTATTGCTCACCCCCTCAACCGGCCACCAGCGAATGCGTTCACCCCTGAGGGTCTCCTGACGCTTCGCGAGACCTTCCGTCAAATAGATGCTGACAAGCGGATTCGGGCAGACGTTTATCACCGGTCCGGGGCCAAAGTTTTTCAGCGCCGGGGCTGACGCAAACACGTTCGCCTCAGGCGAGCGAGATGTAGCGCGGCATGCCGCTTCCAGATTCGGAAGTGCTTTCGAAGCCGTGCAAAATTCGAGAGCCGTGGTTATTGCCGCCGTCAACGGCTACGCCATGGGTGGCAGTCTCGAATGCGCGTTGTCCGCCGACATTCCTGTCACCGAGAAGCAGGCACGCGTCGCACTGCCAGAAGCAACGATTGGTCTTTTGCCGTCAGGTTGCGGAACGCAAACGCTCCCGTGGCTCGTCGGCGAAGGTTGGAAAGCGAATGATTCTTACCGGCGAACAGGTCGATGCCGATACCGCCCAACGGATTGGGCTAGTCGAAGAAGTTGTCGAGAAAGGTGCCGCGGTCGAGGTCGCGCTTCAGATGGCGTCACGCGTAACCAAGTTAAGCCCCCAGATTGTAGCTGCAAGCAAGTCGTTGATTCACCTTGCACGACAAGGTGTTCCGCGTCATGCGGCCCTGGCGCTAGAACGCGAGCGGTTCGTTGAGCTTCTCGAACACCAAAATCGGCGCGAAGGGGCGAATGCGTTTCTTCAAAAACGCGAACCGCAGTGGTCAGCAGACTGGTTTCCGCAGCCTACTATATCGAAGCCGCCCACTACCAGGGTTAGTGAAGCAGATGCGAAGAAGCCCGCACGCAGCGGGCTTTGGGACAACATGAAGAGTGAGCGTTAGGCAGCTGCGTCTTTCAGCTTCTTGAGCGCACGAACTTTCAACTTCACCGACGCCGGTTTCGCATCAAACCAGCGCTCCTGACCCGTGAACGGGTCCTTGCCGAAGCGACGCTTCTTTGCTTCCACTTTTTGCGCGTTGATTTTGAGCAAGCCGGACAGCGTGAACTCGCCCAAGCCCTTCTTGTTCACAGCACCCAGAATCGTGTCCTCGAGCGCTGCCAGCACAGCCTTCGCTTGCTTCGGCTCGACGCCGGCTTGCGTAGCCACATGAGTAACGAGCGACGCCTTGGTGAACGTATCTTTCACCGGCTTAAGCGTTGCGCCAGTTGCAGCCTTTTTAGCTGGTGCGGTCTTGGTTGCAGCAATCTTCTTGGGTGCGGCGGGCTTCTTCGCAGCCACAGCCTTCTTCGCGGCTACGGCCTTCTTAACCGGTGCAGCAGTCTTCTTCGGTGCAGCAGTTTTCTTCGTTGCCATTGAGGCTCTCCTGAGAAATGAAACGCTGCTTAAGACGAAGCACCCCGGAGCATCAAGCGCTCGGCACATGCGCCGTCCTAAGCTGCCGGCAAGCGTAGCAACGGTTACTGCAATGCGCAATCGGAAGAGGGCTTAAAACAAGGGACTTCTCGCATTTTTCTCTCAAAAACAACCCCGAGACCTCAGTTCCCCTAGAAAAGCGCGCAAGCGACGGGCTTTTTGAGGGGTTGAATCTAAGGCTACTTGTCATGCACGCGCGGGAGTCGCTCTGTTCTATGTGGCGGACGGCATTGCTTAACGGAGGTTGTCCGATCGGCCCGTTCCGTGTTTGGATTGCTGGTTGCCAGACAAGAACGCTCAACTCACTTTGCTCGGCAAGCCAAGGGACAGGGATGCCCGGCGCTGCACGGTGAGTGCGACAAGTCCCCACGCGCATATTTCTCCGCCAGCTTGGCTAATACGATAGTGGCGGTCGCGAGAGAGTATAAGAAGACCGAGACTACCTACAGGAACATCGATGACGAACAGAGGGAACGATTCAAGGTCCGCCAGATCGCCAGGTGAGTCTGCCTTGAGGGCCGACGGGCAGCGCGCTTCGCGCCGTCGGACTTTCATTGGCTTGATTGCCCTCGTCCTGATCGCGGCGCTTGCGCTTGTGACCTACAAACATGTCCTTGAAACCAGTCTCGGTCAATTGAGCCGAACAAGCCGTCAGCGGTTGGACTTCCTGACAGCCGTGACTGGCCAGACACTCGAGAAGTACGAGTCGATGCCGTACGTATTAAGTCAGCAAGGAAGCTTGATCGACCTCCTCGAGCATCCGGAGGACGGCCGGCGGGCACAGTCGGTCAACGACTACCTGAAGCGAGTTCAGGAAAAGACAAAGCCTTTAGTGGTGTACCTTCTCGACCACCGAGGCCGGGCGCTGGCGTCGAGCAATTCCAGCGAGCCACGCAGCTTCGTCGGGAACGACTATTCTTTCCGCCCCTATTTTATAGGCGCAATGCAAGGCCGGGCAGGGCGCTTCTATGGAGTGGGCACGACCACCACCGAGCCGGGCTACTTCCTGTCCTACCCGCTCTACAAGCAAGACGCCGATCCGTCTCAAAAGCGCGAAGCTGCGCCAGTACCGATCGGCGTTGTGGTCGTCAAGATCAGCTTGGGCGACCTGGAGCGAGCGTGGAGCGATGGGCCCGACGAGGTCGCGCTGGCCGACGCCGACGGCGTTGTATTTCTCAGCAGCAACAGCATGTGGCGATATCGCACGCTCGGCCCCCTCGCGCCCGATGTTCAGAAAACTCTCCTTCAGACGCGTCAGTACGGCGACGCTGCCCTCGCGAGACTGCCCATGCGTGCGTCGCAGCCGCTCTGGGGCAGTGCAGTTCCGTCGGCTGCGCACACAGGCCTGGTATACGTTGCCGGCAACAGCGGGACGTCACCTTTGTTGATGCAGACCAGCGAGGTGGGCCCATTGTCCTGGAAGCTCCTGACCTTCAGCAACACGGAGGCGACGTTTGCCGGAGCCCGTAACGTTGCCATCGCGACAGGCTCGGCCTCGGCGCTCGTTGCGCTGCTGACCTACACACTTTGGCTGCGGCGCAGGCGGCTGCTGGAGCGACAAGCTGCAAGGGTCCAACTGCAGCGCATCAACGACGAGCTCGAAATGCGCATTGCCGATCGCACACAGGTGCTGGTCGACGCTAATGCCAATATGGAACGCAAACTGAGCGAACTGAGCGAGGCAGAGGGCATGCTACGCGCGACGCAGGATCAGGCCATCCAGGCTGGCAAACTGGCCGTCCTCGGACAAATGTCGGCGGGCATCGCGCATGAAATCGCGCAGCCACTAACCGCCATGCGGATCCTGTCGGAGAACGCGCACAAGCTGTTGAGCGCCCAGGAGCTCGGCGAGGCCGCTGATAATATGATCGAGATCGGCAGCCTGTGCCGCAAGGCCGGTTCCATCGTTGGCCAGCTTAAGGGATTTGCGCAGAAAAGTACGGAAGCATTCGAGCCGGTGCTCGTCGAACGCGTTGTTGCTGACGCGGTCGCCCTCGTGCGGCGTGAAGGAGAGAACGCGGGCATCGAGTTTGACGTCCTGCCACCGGTTCGTCCCATCTGGGTGCTCGGAAACGACGTCCGTCTCGAGCAGGTGCTGATCAATCTATTGAGGAACGCCTTTGACGCCATGAAGGACTCGCCGCGCAAGCGCATCTGTGTCCGCTTCACGCTGGACGCGCGGCACGTCCTTCTACGCGTCCGTGACACAGGCACTGGAATAGCCACGCCCGTGCTCAATCGGCTTTTTGAGCCGTTTTTCTCGACTAAAGCGCCCGGCGCAGGGCTCGGCCTGGGATTGGCGATCTCGGCAGCGATCGTTCAGGGGATGCGTGGAGAGCTGCGGGCGGAAAACCATAGCGAAGGAGGTGCGGTGTTCACATTGATCTTGCCGTTGGCCCCGAGTGATCGGGACGAGGAGACGACCTGATGGAGCTCAAAGTGCTTTTGGTTGAGGACGACCCCTCCGTCAGCCGTGCTGTGGCGCAGGCCTTCCGGCTGGAGCAGATTCCGCTGGACGTCTGCACGTCGGTTGAAGAAGCGGTCCCTCGCATCAGTGATCCGGAAATTGGGGCCATCGTGTCGGACGTACGGCTGCCTGGCCAGGACGGGTTCGCGATGCTGGCCGCGGTGCGCCAGCACGACGTCGAACTACCGATAGTCCTGGTGACCGGTTTTGCAGACGTTGCCCTTGTTGTCCAGGCGATACGGGAAGGTGCATACGATTTCATCGAGAAGCCGTTTTCCGCCGATCGGCTTATTGAGGTCGTGCGACGGGCACTCGAAAAGCGGCATCTGGTTCTGGAAAATCGCCGGCTGCGCGACGCGCTACGACAAGAAGAAGGGAGCCTGCTCTTAGGCCACTCGGCTGCGATTGAGCGCGCGCGGAGACGGGTGGCAGCCTTGGCGGACGTTGACGTCGACGTCCTGATCAACGGCGAGACCGGCACTGGGAAGGAGGTCGTCGCGCGAGCCCTTCACGACTCCAGTCAACGAAAGGGCCCATTCGTCGCGATAAATTGCGGCGCCATTCCCGAAACAGTATTTGATAGCGAGGTTTTCGGCCACGAGGCCGGCTCGTTCACCGGCGCTCAGAAACGCCGCATCGGCAAGATCGAGCACGCCCACCAAGGCACGCTTTTTTTGGATGAGATCGAGGCCATGCCGCTGGCCATGCAGGTGAAGTTTCTCCGCGTCTTGCAAGAGAGGGAAGTCGAGCGCCTTGGCAGCAACGAACCCGTCCCCGTAACATTCCGCGTTGTCGCGGCCACCAAGGAGTCCCTGCGCAAGTTGAGCGACGAAGGAAAGTTCCGAAGCGACCTTTACTACCGGCTCAATGTCGTCACTATCGACCTACCGGCGTTGCGTGATCGGAAAGAGGACATCCCCCTGTTGTTACAGCATTTCACGCGAATCGCTAGCGCGCGGTTCGGTCTTGATCAACCCGTGTGGACCCCGGGGCAGTTGCGAAAGTGGATGGAGGCCGAATGGCGCGGTAACGTGCGGGAATTGCGCAATTTCGCCGATCGACTGGTGCTTGATATTGCAGAGGACGCTGAAGAAGCAATCGACGCGATAGAAGAGACTGAGCCCACAGCCGGCGGCGCAAGTCTGCCAGCTCAGGTCGATGCGTTCGAGCGCCAACTGATCGAAGCCGCACTCAGACAGAATCAGGGCGTCGTGTCGAAGACCGCGGAGGCCTTGCAGTTGTCGCGCAGAACTTTGTACGACAAGCTGCGCAAACACCGCATTGAGTCAGCGAAAGAATAGTTGGGAGGCAATTATGCGGCATGGCGGCCCCTGCCGCTCAGCATCAAAAATAATGTCCCGCCGCTCCTTTACCAGCGCAGTCGCACCTCTGGACGTTGCCCGCCACAAGCTGAGGTCAATGGTGATCGCTATCGTCAACTTCGGCGATCCAGCCATGTATCGAGTCCCTCGACCTCTCCCGGCTGCTTGACGACACGCGGACGGCTCAGACACGTGCCGTCCTCATCGTGTTGGGAGTCGGGCGCCACCGGATCATCGTCGATCTTTCTCCTTGCAAGAGTCCGGCGTCTCCGCAGCCCCGTCGGGCCGCAGCGCAACGATGCGTGTCTTCAGGCAGCGGGAGCCCGTTCTGGTGTGCCTTTAGCCCTCGCTTATGCGCGCGCTAGAAATCAAGGGGTGTGCGGAAGTCCGCACACCCCACGTTGGCGCGTGCGGACTTCCACACATTTTAGGATCCGGCTGAGCGGATTTCTGCGCGCCTCGCGGGTTCGAGACAGGCTGACTTCCCGTGAATTTTCGTCTGCGACCGCGAGAAACGCGTCATTGAGGCCGAACTGAGCAACGGCCAGTGGGCACCACTCCAATAGATTCGTGGTTTTCCCTTACTTGGTGAACAACTGGCACCGCTCCTGCATTGTCATCGGCCGAGTTGCATTTCAATCGTTGCCTTGACCCACGCTGAAAGGCGCATTGCAACCAGATCCAGTCGATACAAGGCTTACCGGAGACACCATGAATTCAATAGCATCACCAACTAATGAAGCTGATTTCGTCACAGGTCGGGGCAGCCGCGCCCAGCGTATAAAGGCGATCGTCGGCGCATCATCGGGCAATCTGGTTGAGTGGTACGACTTTTACGCCTACGCGTTCACCTCGATCTACTTTGCCGCTGCGTTTTTTCCAGCCGGCGATCGGACTAGCCAATTGATGGCCACAGCGGGAATTTTCGCGGTGGGATTCTTCATGCGGCCGCTCGGGGGCTGGCTGTTCGGCTGGATCGCCGATCGACATGGACGCAAGAACTCAATGCTGATTTCAGTGCTGATGATGTGCGGTGGGTCCCTCATGATCGCTTTGCTTCCTACCTACGCGACGATTGGCGCTTGGGCACCCGCACTCCTTCTAGTGGCCCGATTGGTGCAAGGCTTGTCGGTCGGCGGTGAATACGGCACCGCGGCGACTTACATGAGCGAAGTCGCCGGCAAAGGGAAGCGAGGCTTCTACTCGTCGTTCCAGTACGTAACCCTCATTGGTGGACAACTGCTTGCGTTGCTGGTTCTCGTGCTCCTGCAGGCGCTGCTGTCAGCGGACGATATCAAGGATTGGGGCTGGCGCATGCCATTCATCATCGGCGCTGCGACAGCAGTAGTAGCAATGTATTTGCGTCGGTCGCTGGTGGAAACCGGCTCGGAAGAGGCGATGCATAGCAAAGAGGCGGGATCGCTCTCCGCGCTGTTGAAGCACAAGCGCTCTGTACTGGTCGTTATGGGCCTGACCATGGGCGGCTCGCTGTACTTCTACACATTCACGACTTACATGCAGAAGTACCTCGTGAATACGGCTCATATGGCGCCCAAGACCGTGAGCATGGTCATGACGGGCGTGCTCGTCGTCTTCATGCTTTTGCAGCCGATATTCGGCGCGCTGTCGGATCGGATTGGCCGCCGTAACAACATGTTGCTTTTTAGCGGGCTCGGCACGCTGGCCTCGGTGCCGTTGCTCTTCTCGCTCGGTCAAGCGTCCAGCCCCTACACGGCCTTCGCCCTCGCGCTTGCGGCGCTGGTCATTGCATCGTTCTACACGTCGATCAGCGGTGTGGTCAAAGCCGAGGTGTTCCCGAGTACGGTGCGTTGCCTGGGCGTTGGCTTCACCTACGCGGTTGGCAATGCACTCTTCGGCGGCACGGCCGAGTACGTTGCCCTGTCGCTCAAGGCGGCGGGTCACGAGGCATGGTTCCCGTGGTACGTCGCCACCTTGGTCGGAGTGGCGTTCGTGGCGTCTTTGATGCTGCCGGACTCCAGAAAGAAGAGTTATCTCGATGGGACCTGGAACGCGTAGCTAACGCCCCAGCCCAGTCATCGTCAGAGTTCTCGTCGCGCGCATTGAGATATGTCCAACCGCACCGATGTGCGACCGGATCGACCTTGCGCACGGTATCTCGCTTATCCCCAATGATCGTGACCAGACGACAAATGGGCAGACAGTGCCTTCCAAGAACTCGCGAATGCGAGCGACTTTGGCTTGAGCGGCACGATCTGGTCCTACAACGCAACCAATGCAAGGGCCGTCGCGCGCGAGATCTGCCACTCAAACGGAGAGGTGACCGGCCGAAGGTTCAGTCCGGTGGAGTATTTGCCAACGGCTTCCTCCGACAAGATCGTGGTCGAATAGGACGATCCCGATCCCATGGAGAAGCTTCCAAAATCTCAACGTTGCTAACCGTTTTTCAAAAAAAGAACTTGTGGAGAAGACAATGACGACTCGTCTATTCAAAGGTCTTGCGATTGCGTTTGCAGGCGCAATTGTGGCGTTTTCGAGTGGGGCGCGTGCAGAGATCACCGTGTTGATGTCGGGAGGCTTCGGCCTCGCGTATCAGGAGGTGCTGCCGGAGTTCGAGCGAACGACAGGAATCAAGATCGTGACAACGACCGGCGCGTCTCAGGGTACGGGCCCGAGCACGATCAAGGCCCAGCTCGAACGCGGCGCACACGCTGATTTGGTGATCCTCTCGAAGGAAGGACTGGACGAGCTGAGCGTGACGGGCCGGATCCTCAGAGGGACGGAAGTTGGGTTAGCGACGACTCCACTTGGTGCCGCGGTCCATGCTGGCAGCCCGAAGCCGGATGTAACTAATGAGGCCGCACTTAGGAAGAGCCTGTTGGAGGCGCGTCTGATCACGATGCCAGGTAGCACCAGTGGCATGTACATCAAAGATACTGTGCTTCAAAAGCTTGGCATCGCCGACAAGGTACGTGTGAGGGTGGTGGCCCGAGGCGTAGAGTCCACCAAAATGTTGGCGGCCGGCGAGTCAGACATGGCCCTTGGGCCGGTGAGCGAACTCGTACACTTGCCTGGTGTCGACTTTGTGGGTGCACTTCCGAACGAATTTCAACTTGTCCAGGAATTTACGGCCGCAATCATCAAAGGTTCAAATCAGGTCGACGACGCGAAACGTTTGATCGCGTTTCTCTCTTCTGGCAAGGCTTCGGCGGCGATCCGGAAGGCAGGCATGGAGCCGGTAGGAAAATAACCGGCAGCGCTACGAGTAAGCTCGGACTCGCCCTCGCTGATGTGCGCCAGTCGTCTCTCCAGGCGATCCCCGACAGCGAGATTGTGAAATTTGTGGCCTTTAACGAGAACGGCAGCAAAATGAACAAACGCGTGACAAACATATTGAGACTTCTACAAACCTTGGCGCTTCTCCTTTTCGCCAGTCATACCTGGGCACAGCCAGTTTCGCCTCAGTTGGTCCGCGAACTTGCACCGGAAGGCACCCTGCGGGCAGCCATCAACTTTGGCAATCCCGTCCTGGCTCAAAGAGACGCTACGACCGGCGAGCCGCGGGGAATCTCGGTTGATCTCTCTCGCGAACTGGCACGGCGCCTGGGAGTGCCTGTCGAGTTGGTTCCGTTCGAGGCAGCCGGTAAGGTCGCAGATGCCGCGAAGGCCGGCAAGTGGGACATCGCGTTCCTGGCCATTGATCCCGGACGCGCGAATGACGTCGCGTTCACCGCGCCATATGTCGTGATCGAAGGAACCTACCTTGTACCGGCGGACTCGCCCCTGCGGACAATCGACGATGTTGACCGAGCGGGCGTGCGCATCGCAGTAGGGAAAGGGAGCGCATACGATCTTTACCTCACGCGGACGATCAAAAATGCGCAACTCGTTCGTGCTCCGACCTCGCCCACGGTGATCGACGTGTTCCGGGATCAGAAACTCGAGGTTGCGGCAGGTGTTCGTCAACAGCTGATTGCCTTTGCTTTCGGCCAGCCCGATCTTAGGGTCATGGACGGTCGGTTCATGGTGATCGAGCAGGCAATAGGAACGCCGAAAGGCCGCCAGAAGGCATTGGAGTTCCTGAAGAGGTTTGTGGAAGACGTCAGGGCCTCCGGGTTCGTGGCGCACGCGCTCGCCCGCAGCAATCAGCGGGATGCATTGGTGGCCGTGCCAGTGGAACACTAAGGCGAACTTTCTGCGGATGCCTGATCGTTACGATCGTAACGGACAGGCATCTGACAGCGCGCTGGGGAGGTCCAATCTCATCTTAGTTTGCCCGTCGGCGGTGTCCTTCCTATCGGTGCAGCCAGCGATAGCGAGTCGAAAAGGTTGCGGTCGAGAGACGTGCGGGCGTCCGCGCGGCGAACTTGTAAACGGCCGAATATGGTCATAGCCCTCCTCAGATCGAGACGGGTCCATGTTACTCGTTGAGCGAAGCTGGTTGCGATGCGCGCTCTTTTGATTAAAGCATTTATCGTAAGAGGCGCATCTGAGCATCGGGCCGCGATCTGCCACGCGACGTAACTCGGGCGATCGTGTGAGATAGTTTCAAGTTCTTTTTCTGTCGATCGAGGGTTTGCGACCGCGAATATCGAGCTTACGCATCGGCGGATGCGTACTCTCGGCCACAAAGAGTCGTTCGTCGGTGTCGTGGACTTGACATTCAGGTGTCGGCTTTCTGTCTGGCTTCGGGCGTTCGCGGACCGATGATGCACGTCGCATCCTCGGCCATACCCAGCGTTCATGTCTTAATGCCTTACGACTCTGTTTGGCAAGAGCCCTCTGTTCCGCAGCCGTCACGTGTAGGCCCACAGCTAAGATTGGCACAGCACGCGCCTTGTCCTTCTTTTTGACCTCTTCTTCGTGTTCGGATAGGTATTTGTAGAAATCGAAGAGATCGTGAACAAGCTTCTGAGGTGGATCTAAACCTGCGACCCCCGCTGCGACGGGCGCCTCGGCGACTGCATTTCCGGAATACATTCCACCGGTGTAGCAAAAACAAACAACAGGAAAATAACCGAGCGCGACCATTCGCCGACAAGCAAGGTCTGACGAATAACGGAAGCGTCCATGTAGAGAACCTCTACGCAATTACTACTTCGCGGCGGACGGGACTGGCTTTCCATATACCTGAAGTTCGTCAATTCGAGGCGCTCCTCCTTGAGAGTCGGTAATGGTGACGCGCACGAACCTTGCAATATTCGGAGAGATTGGAAACTCTCTCATGTCGCTCACGATTTCTCCGGGTCCTGACTGATACACGGTGGTCCAGCTTCCCGGCGAGCCCGATTTCGAGAGGTCGATTGCAAAATTTGTCGGGCGACGATCTCTGTAGAATTGTTGGTATTCGCTTCCAAAGATGATTAGCGAAATTAAGTAATTGTCACCCAGGTCTACCTGCGCCCAGGCGGGCATGGTCTGCGGAATCCAACTGCGACAGTTGTTAAACCAACCGTCGTTCAGAAAGCGGATTTGATGACGTGCCGGATAGCCAGGGATGATCGAAGAAGCGCTAGCCGATGCGGTATCTAGGAGAGCGAGGTTGTAAAGGCCGCGTAGATGCGTCGGCACACGGGCAGGCAATGGGCTGCCCGCGCTGTCACAAGGCGGAGGTGGCGTATCGGCATGCACCCGGAATCGAGACTCAGGAATATCAACCGGAGGAGGCGGGACCGGAGTCGGTAATACCACCAGCGGAAGAGGATTTATCTCTACGCCGTCGCTAGACCCGATGGCGCTTGCATTGACAACTAGCTGCAGTGATTTTGATGGGCGCTTCAGGAGAATGAGCGTTTGGCCAGCAGGTATCTCGTCCGGAAATGCTGTTTTTGAATACTCGAAAGCCGACCACTTCACGTGAAGCGAGCTTGGATTGCTTCCTACCGGTACGTAGTGGGCCAGTATGACGACATCGGTCGCGCTCGCACTCTTAACTGAAAGATGGATACCGGGCAAGGTAGCAGCCAATGTCGCCAAGCAATCTGCGTAGGCGGTCTGACTCGTTTGGTCTATGCCCGTCCACATCACATTGATTGCTTCAGTGTTTGTCAAAGAGGAACCGGACGAATTTTCTCGTGCGTTGGCTCGTTGGTTAAAGTCGCTATAGTTTGCGCCTACCGGTACGCCATAAATGACGGCGGAGCCACCCGCCTTACGCCGAATGTCGCTGTATTCGCTTTCAGATACATGAGTTGCCATGCGAGCGTCGTGAAATCGATCTTCTGTGCGAGCGTAGGTGGAAAGAACAAGCGCTGACTTGCAGTCGTCAACGCCGGCGAGGGCATGAAATGGGAAGCTAGTAACGATGAAGACAAGCCAAAGCAGCGACTTCATCCGCACTGCAAAAGAACCTGCAATCTGCAGAAGACACGCGATCGAAAGCGGCATGGGCTGAGTCTTTTTTGACATCGTAGTCTCCCGGCGAGTTTTCTTTTTGATGCTGCCGATCAAGCATAGGACATTTTTGAACGCCGAGCCAACGTCGTCTTCTACCGCCACAGCCTCAAGCTTTCCTGACAATGGCCGCCGATGAGGGCGACTGCATTGGCACTGTCGACCGACAACCGATGCGTAGCGGAGGAGCCTTCGGTCATCGCGCGACATCGATGAAGTCCTTCTAGAAATCCGAGATGCTTGCGTGGAGGGATCGGCCCTCATTCGGCATACGTACAGATCCTCTTCACTTTTCACAACAGACGACGGCGGCCACAATGTGGAGATCATCGCTCCACGGCTATCATTCATTTCGAGCGTGCCTGCTACGCAGTATCCAAACGGTAGGCGTTGCCGACGGACAGCGACATTGGACCGGCGCGCCGGCGCCTGGGACAGCCAGCCAATGACCGCTGCGCATCTCAACGAGGCGCTGGACTGACGACGTCATGTTCGGCGGCTTAGGGTCGGACGCGGCCGGCTATTTTAGTTGGCACCCGCTCGGGCCGGGGTCCTGCGATCCGACATCAATGAGTTGCACGAGCCCGGTGAATTAGGACGCGTGCGAAAGCCCTATCGCGGGTGGGAAGGCGAGAATCGAATGTCAAAAGAATGTGGCTGACGGTGCCAGCCGCCGGTGGCCGGAATCAGGACAGGCGTTCGCCGGCGGATAGCCTATCCTTATTGACGACAAGTTCTCTACGGCCAAAGAACTTGTGCGTCTCGCGCGCAGTTGCGCCGGAGGATAAGCTTATGTGGCAGCCGGATGGTTGGAGCGAAAGGCGGATCGGCGTTCTCACCCCGCACGCCGATGTGAACCCTGAGTCTGAATTCAATGCAATGGCGCCGGACGGCATTTCGATTCACGCCGCGCGGGTTCCCTTGGCCGCTTATAAGCCCGGCGGCATTATGAACGCGACCATTGCTGATGATCCCGTGCGTGCGTTCGCCGATCCGCCTCTTGTCGATGATGCGGCTGAACTTCTTGCCTCAGCGCCCCTGCATGCAATCGTTTATGCGTTTACTAGCAGCAGCTATGTTCGCGGCCGCGCCGATGACGCCAAGCTAAGACAGCGTCTCGAGACTCGCACACGGGGCATTCCGGTCGTGATTCCCAGCGCAGCGGCGGTCGCGGCCCTGAAACTCCTTGATGCCACGAGGCTCGCGTTAATCAGCCCGCCTTGGTTCTCGGCGGCCATGGACGAGAAGGGGGCCAGATACTTTGAAGATTCCGGGTTCGAGGTCGTTCACAACGGGCCAGCAGGTCTGCCGTCTGACCAGCAAGCAATTCGACCCAGCGAGCTATTTGAATGGGTCCACACCCACACGCCTAAGAGCGCCGACGCTGTCTTTATCGGCGGCAACGGTTTCCGCGCCGTCGGAATAATCAAAGCTCTCGAGGACGCTCTCGGAATTCCGGTGCTTACAGCCAACCAGGCTTCGTTTTGGCAAGCCATTGTGCTCGCGGGCTCACAGGTGGTAATCGCGGCCTACGGCCAGATATTCAGCCACAGACCGCCGAGCGACCGCGCGTAATAGCACGGCAACCCGAAGGCCGTGCTTAGTCAGGATAAAAGCCGGAGCCGACCACGCCGGATACCCCGTCGATCTTCACTGATTTCACATAGGTCCACTTGTGTGAAGGGTTAGACTGCCCGGGTTTCGGAAACATGTAGTCGACCCAGCCTGATCCCTTGGTTGCAGCCGTCTCTATCAGGGCATCGTGAAACAACTTGCCATTCGCGTCCTTTTGTCCGGTGACGACTGTCCCCTCTCTGGCCGGGAACGCAGGATTCAACAGAACTTTTGACGTCATGTCGTAAACGAATAAGTATGTGGTTCCATGAAACCATTCAGAGTCCTTCTTCCGGAACTCTTGAAATGCTGCCGCCCCCCTACTATTAATCAGGTCTGCAGCCTTGTTCACTAGCGCTTCAACATTTTTTGCTTCCTCTGATGGCGGAGGTGACGACTGCGCGAAAATGGACGGGCTAGTGCTGAGCAGATCCAGCAAAAGCAGGCTACTGGCGAAAATCACTGTGCCTCTCATGGGTACCTCCGCGCTGTTGGAATTCGGGATATAGCAAGGCCAAGTGAGAATCGACAATACCGCGAAGCGAGCAGGTAGCAGTCGGTGTCATCGACTCGGTTTCGTAGTACGTCGTCCTGGCAACGCGGTCTCTGGAGTCTCGATTGCTTGCTCAGCGGCTGCTATTACCTATTGGTACTCCATGTGATGCCGCGTGTGTACCACATGCATGGAAGGACACCTTATGAAGTATATGTGCCGGAAGGATTTTTCAAACGAGGGATGCAAGACGCGCGCAACAACGATCAATGTATGAGCCGCTGATTTAATCGATCAAGACTGGTTCAGGGTCTGCCATCGGGAGCCTTTACTTCCAATTTCATTACGTTTTCACGTCGAGAAGCTACAATCAAAGTGAATCCTTCTGTGCGCCGCAGGCGGGCCGCGTCCTGCTTTCGGGAGCGGTCCGCCGCGATCGAGCCGGTTTGAGCTTTCGCTGCGAAAAACGAAGGCGAACATGATCGAGCGATTGTCATGAAGACGAAAAACTCAACGCGTCGCGCGCTGATTCTCAAAGTTGCGTTTGCTGGCCTTTCGGTTTGCGCGGCACAACTTTCCAGCGCGGCAAATCTCACCATCGCTACTCTCAACGGCCCGGCCATGCTGGAACTCAAGAAGCTTTCCGCGAGCTTCGAGAAGGCGAACCCCGATATCAAGCTAAATTGGGTGATCCTTGAGGAAAACGTGCTTCGTCAGCGGGCGACGACCGACATCACCACCAACAGTGGGCAGTTCGACGTAGTTGCAATTGGTACGTACGAAGCGCCGCAGTGGGGCAAGCGCGGCTGGCTGGTGCCGATGTCCAATCTGCCGGCGGATTACGATCTCGATGACGTGGTCAAGACTGCGCGGGACGGGCTTTCCTACGATGGCCAGCTGTACGGGCTGCCGTTCTATGTCGAGAGCTCGATGACCTTTTATCGGAAAGACCTGTTTCAGGCAGCTGGGCTCGATATGCCCGATCAGCCGACTTACGATCAGATCAAGCAATTCGCCGACAGGCTCACCGATAAGGCCAAGGGTCAGTATGGCATCTGTTTGCGCGGGAAGGCAGGGTGGGGTGAAAACATGGCGTACGTGTCGACCGTGGTGAACACTTACGGTGGACGCTGGTTCGATGAGAAATGGAATGCGCAGATTGATACGCCGGAGTGGCGCAAGGCGATCAACTTCTATGCAGACCTGTTGAAGAACGACGGACCGCCCGGAGCGAGCTCGAACGGCTTCAACGAGAACCTGACGCTGATGTCGTCCGGGAAATGCGCGATGTGGATCGATGCGACAGCCGCCGCGGGCACGCTCTACAACAAGTCGCAGTCGCAAGTGGCGGATAAGATTGGCTTCGCTGCGGCGCCGGTCGCGGTGACGCCGAAGGGATCGCACTGGCTGTGGTCGTGGTCGCTCGCGATCCCCAAGACCTCGAAGTCGCAGGATGCCGCAAAGAAGTTTGTTACATGGGCCACGTCGAAACAGTACATCGAGATGGTTGGAAAGGACGAGGGTTGGGCATCCGTTCCGCCGAGCCGGAAGTCGACTTTTGCACGTCCCGAGTACAAGCAGGCCGTTCCGTTCGGAGATTTTGTATTGAAAGCTATCGAATCGGCCGACCCGAACGACCCGTCGCTCAAGAAGGTACCGTACAGCGGGATTCAATTCGTTGGCATCCCCGAGTTCCAGTCTTTCGGAACCGTGGTGGGGCAGGCGATTTCAGGCGTCGTTGCTGGGCAAACTGATGTAGAGGCGGCGCTGAAGGCGGGCAACGCTGCCGCCGATCGTGCCGTGAAGCAGGCGGGTTATCAGAAGTGAGGCACCGAAATTTCCCTTCGCAGCAAACAGGCAGTTCCGTCTCTGGTCAAGGGTACTCCCCAACGCATCGACAGGTGTGACGGTGAGTCGTTGGACCGCTCAGATGGATAGGTCCGCGCATCGATCGTCGTTTGCGAAATGAGTAACGGCTTCCGCAATGACTCTGCGCGCCTCTGCGCTCCGCTGCGTTCACCTGCGGCTGTTCGGGTCGCGAAGCGGCGTTATATCGCTTTTCAAAAGTTAGAGGAGGTTTGGCGATGAATCAGCAGCAAATCCTTCATCCCGTCATTGTCATGTTTATCCTGACCGGCACGGTTTGGCTGTTCATGTACATCAGACGCCTCGCCTATATTCTCGGCAACAAGATTGACGCACAGAGCGTGGCCACGCCCGAGCTTTTGAATTCAAGAATTCCCGCCAATATCAACAGCCCGTCCAACAATCTGAAAAATCTTTTCGAACTTCCGGTACTTTTCTATGCACTTTGTCTCGTTTTGATACTCACTCAAAGGGTCGACGAGGCCTACCTTTACGCCGCCTGGACCTACGTCGGTTTGCGCATCGTTCATAGCGCCATTCATTGCACGGTCAACATCGTCATGTGGAGATTCATCGTCTACGCCTTGTCGAGCCCTGTTCTGTGGCTGATGGTCATCAGGCTCGCACTGCAGATGCGTTAAGACCTAAACAGATACTCCCGCGCGCAATGACAATGCAGCGCAAGACCAACGGCCCGTGCAGCTCGAGGTCACAGAGCCCGCTCGCGCTGCGGTCGCTGCGTAGATCGAGAAGGCCAAGCTGAGGTCCGACGAGTACCTTTTCCAAAGCCGCTTTTCTAGGTCGCCGCATATCTCAACGCGACAAAACGACCGGAAGGGGCATCAATGGGTTCCTGCGATCGGCCTCGATCTGACCGCTCACAGCGCACACTCTTTGCGTCGGACGAAGGCGACTTTGATTTACAAGCGGACGAGGAACCTCGGAGCGATTCAACTTCTGCTTGGTCATAGCACTCGAAAGCACCGTTCGATATCTCGGAATAGAGGTCGACGATGCGCTCGAGATCTCCGATCAAACCGAGATCTAAATATTCGCCGCGACCGCACGACAGGCTGTTTGGCTCTGCAGCCACATTCGCGTTGGGGCACCGCTCCTCTCGGCCAATTTCTGCCCCTCGCCTGATTCGAAGCCCGGCCGCTCGAATGGCCGGTTCAATACCAAGGGGAGTCGAGCCGCCGATGGCGTCGAAATCACCGCGAGCGCAAATGCCGCATGGTGCGTTCATGCGCATTGTTGGAGCGGGCCAGAGAGCAGCCCAAGAGATCAAGAACCGGAAGGACTGCGCAAAGCCTTGAACCGGCGTGGTGCGCGCAATCTGCTGACCGCTCTGGAGTGAAGTGATCAAAGAATTTACGACTATCGTGCTGAACGGCTCGATGGCGCTCGTCGCTTGTGAGACGAAGGTTGGCGTCTTGAACATGCCGCGTGGAAGTCGACATGCGGTCCTCATCCAGAAGTTCGTTTCCGGCTTCGATAAGACGTCGACGGTCGATAACTGCTTGGCCCAATACGTGCCCGTCCATCCGGGCACCCCCAGCCGCGCGGGGAACTCGTTCCAGTGCGGTAACGGCGCACCATTCAAGCGCGCCTGCTGTGCCCACCGCCTATAAAGTCATAGCACGAAAAAACCCGCTTGTGCTGCGCTTTGCTCGCTTCCTCGTGCGAAGCGCAACGTGCGTCAGCGCACATACTGAAATAAAGGTGAAAGGATTGGGTTCTATCGTAAATCCAGATTCGGCGGCCAAGGAACAGAGACAGGCATTTGCTAAATGCCCCTGTCGCTTGCAATACCGCTTTTGCAGGACAGCTCTTTTTTACCCGGAGGTTTTCGATGCATAATCAAACAGACCCGGTCCATCTCGCGAACATGCAACAAGGCGATCTTGGTACCGGCATCTTCCTAATTCCGTGGTGCGATGCCGACGACTATGAATTCGGAGCGGTGCGGAAAGTCTTCAAAGAAAAAATCACATATGCGGAGTGCGTACTGCGCGGGCAGAACGCAGTTGCGTTTAAATGGATTCCACAAACGGTCGCGTCCGCGGCGGAGTTGCGTCAACATGACTGCCATGACGCCCCTTGCGCTAGGAGCTGCAAACAACATGGATGTGCTTGTAACGACCTGACAGGCAGATGCAAATGACTGGCGGGTTAATTTCGACCGGATACATTGTGTTTGTCGGCGCGGCCTACTTTCTTTTGCGCAGACATTACGGGATTGACAGTGACAATTTTGCGAAGATCTTCCCTTCGATTGTTGCCGCGCTCACAAGTTTGCTAGCCGCAGTGATCGCGTACGTGAACGTAAAACGTCAAGCAGAACTTTCTTTGAAGGTGGAACGATATAAGGCTGACCTTTCTAAGGAGGTCGAGGACTCAAAGCTCGAGCTGTCAACCAAGCTGGAACAAGCGAAATTCGTCCTGTCCGGCGATATCGAGGCTCTTAAAGTTCGCCTGACCGAAGAGAGTAACGCATACAGTGAGCTTCTTAAGGCCATGGATATCTTTTACTACGCAATGGCCAAACTTGAAGAGGGAACTTATAAAGCAAAAGAAGCTAAAACACTGGATGACTCGCTAGGCTCATTTTCATATTACTTGTATCGGCTAAACGAGGCGTGCCGGCCCCCTTTTGAGCAGTATTGGGAGCGTCTCCACTTTATACGGGAACGGTGTGAAGATCTTGCGACAGTTGAGGAGAAAAGAGAGCTTTGGCAGTCAACGGTAAGGGAGATCGCTGACTACCACGCTGATTTCGTCGCCGCGTTCAACGAGCATCACCGCGCTGGCCCAGGGTCGTAGTTTGTAACGCATCGAGACGTCCTTGGATTTGCCTACCGACTACGGAACGATCAATTTTCCCATTTCCTCTTTGTCTCCGTCTTTGATGCGTTCTGACGTCGGAAGCAGCCGATGATTCACGCGGCTTCCGCCTGAGCGTTGGCCTTGATTTATTCGCCTACGGCGGCGGCGCGCTTCTGGGCGTCAGCGATGCGCTGCCCTCGTTGCTCGCCTGCGCGAGCTTGTGCGCGGCTTTAGGTTTCGCCTTGCCCTTGTCGGCGGCGGCAAGGCTGTCGACAGTTTTCTTCGTGTGCTCCTCGACGGCGTAAATCCATTCGAATGGAACCCATATGGAGCGAGGCGAAAGAGGATTTGGCGATCAAACGCCGACGATACCGGCGGAAAATCACATGCGCGGCCGTTGCACTCCGTTAAGCGACGCTCGGCATAGAGAACGTCGAACGTCCGAAACGGGTCGATTTCACCCATTGGTAACCGTAGGTGATTGCTGTTTCGTGACTTTGCCCGAAGACCGGGCCGGGACCCTCGGGCTGTCACCGCATTGCATTGCTGGTTCACACTGTTTGCGGAGTCATGAGACGGCGAAACGGCCGGTTTGCGAGATGGAAGTTTATCCGCCGACGTAATCCAAGTAATCGTCGTTGCCACCAACCGCATTAAAAGGCTTCGCAACCGGTGGGCGGCCAGCAAGGGGCGTCAAGTTTAGCGCGCTGAGCGAAGACCCTTTTAGCGACGTCAGGCGCCGAGAACTCTAGATGCTTAACCCCGGACAACCTTTGTCGGTTCCCCCTCAAGATTTCAACGGTAAGTCCGTTCCACTGATCGAGGCCACGAAAGACTATTCGCACATCCTTACCTCGACGGGAAACTTAGAACAGGTTGATTCTGTCATCCATTGAAAAACCACGGTCGTGAGAATAAGCCATTCTCACAAGACTGCCCATGCTTGCACGACGCCATCCATCGAACCACACAAAAACCCGTACGGCGCACCCATCCGCGTAGTTCTGCTCGCCTTGCCGCAGAAAAGGTCAGCATCAGTCATCCACCGGGATCCAGGCGAGGGCCGAGAGTAGAGCTCCCCAAAAACCATCGGCACCCGCCGAGAGAGCCCGAGCCCTCAGGGTTCGGGGCGACCTCTCTCTCCCAACTCGGAACCTCAGGGGCTCAGAACGTGTATCCCACCGACAAGAACGTCACGATCGGATCCAGCTTGAGCTTCGATTCGCTCTTGACCTGCCCAACGGCCGAGTTCGTAGTGAGCGTCGCGCGCGCGGACAGCCACATATACGACACCGAGAACGCTGCCGACCAGTGTTTGCTGAAGTTATACGAAAGCCCGGCGTTCACGACCGGCGCGAACGAACTGCTGATATGCACGCTGGTGGGTCCCGTCAATGCGGTGCCGGTTTGCGGTGAATAGAGGAATGCGCCGTTGGCCATTTGCTGGCTCAGCTTGACGTCTGAATACCACACGTACGAGGCACCCGCGCCGACATAGGGGCGGAACTTGCTCTGGGCATTCAGGAAGTAGTATTTGAGCAGTAGCGTCGGACTCCACTCGCGGGCCGTACCCAGTTCGCCCAATGGCCCGAGCGTGCCTTCGCCGGTGAGATGAAACTTGGGCGGCACGCCGGTCACCGCTTCGACGGCGATGTGATCGGTGACGAAGTACTGCAACGTCAAACCGAACGTGTCCGCATCGCTCACTGACGCGCTCGCGCCTTGTTTCGTGACAGTCTGGCCCAGCGCGGTGACGTTGAACGGGCCGCTCGAATCCTGCGGTGCGAAGTGCAGCCAGCCGGCACTGACCTGGAAATCGCCCGCCGACTGCGCATGTGCGCTCGTCACGCTCGCCATGCTTATTGTTGAAAGGGCGGCGCATGCAATGTATTTCAGCTTCATTTCTTCTCTTCTCGTTTCAGATTCAATCGGTGACAGGCGAGCGCGTCCACATCGCCTCAGTCACCAAGCTCAGGGCGATGAACGCACAACAAAGGAAAGCAATTGGACCGGCAGTCTCTACAGACAGCAGTCGAGACTTACCTTGAAATACTCGTAGCTCATTTCGATGCTGCGCTTCACGGCGTGCACCTCGTCCACGCCGGGGGCATTGCCGAGCAGCGTCGCGACGATCTCGAGCGCTTCCCACGGATGCGCGTCGTCGTAGTGCGCGTGCAGGCTAAGCCAGCGCATGGCCTTGCGGCGCATCGATGTGGGAAAGCTGTTCGCGTAGGTGTCACTGCTGCAAACAAACGTCGACCACTCGCCGGTGACGCCTTCGATCGCGAAATTGGTGGCGGCGATGCTCGCGGCAAGCGAGTCACCGCTGCTACTCTTCCAGCACCAGTGAGAAAGTGCGTAGGCGAGGGACGGGCCACTGCCTTTCATCAAAGCCCGTTTATTGACATCGTGCGCTGCCGCCCAGTCGACCCAATAGTCAGCGTGGTTTTGCTCGACGCGGATATTGCGCGTCAGATAGCGCCGCGCCAGATCCTCGCCGCGCGAATGCCCGTAGCGCAGCTTCTGAAGATTCATAGCCATGTACTGTGGGAATTGCTCGACGACCGGCCAGCCGTTAACGAGAAACGCTTCGGCCTGTTTCGACGTCAGCTTTGCTTCGCGCATCGCGGCAAAGATGGGATGGACGACGACAGTTTGCTTGGTCTCGTTCGTTTCGGTCAGAACATCGCCCAACCAGGCTGGGTAGCTGGCGATGTCCTTTAAGTCGCTGACCCGCTGAAAAGTGGGATCCAACATCTCCTCCTACGTCGTTGCAAGAAATTCAACGTTCTGCGCCCAAAGGGCCGGTCGACCCACATGGAATCCCTGAACGAAATCCACGCCCATCGTGCTCAGCGCGCGCAGGATGGCTTCGTTCTCGACGTATTACGCGATGGTGAGACGCCCCATCGAATGGCCGATGTCGTTGATTGCCGCCACCATGTCTTTGCTAACGGCGTCCTTGAGCATGTCCTTGATGAATCCGCCGTCGATCTTGATGTAATCGACCGGCAGATGCTTCAGATAGCCAAACGAGGACATGCCAGCACCGAAGTCGTCGAGCGAAAACTTGCAGCCGCGCTTCTTCAACTCGCGGATAAATCGCGCGGCGGCCGCGAGATTGGCAATCGCCGTGGTTTCGGTTACTTCGAAGCAGATGGACTCGGGGGCGATGGTGCTCAGTTCGAACTGGTCGGTCAGAAATTGGAGGAAGCGCTCGTCGCCGATCGACGCTCCCGACAGATTGATCGCATACTGAACGCCCTCGGGATTGCCTGTCCTGGCGAGCGTCGCAAACACGGCGCGCACGACCCAGCGGTCGATCGCGGACATCAGTCCGTACCGCTCGGCAGCGGGCAAAAAGTAGTGGGGCGATACGATCTTGCCGCCGTCGCCGACCATGCGCAGCAGCACTTCCATGTGACGTGGATGCTGCGCGGACTCGTCGAAACTGTCTGCACGCTGGACCGCGCGGACCTCCTGAGCGTAGAGGCAAAAGCGATTGTTCGCCAATGCGTCCTTGATACGACCACACCATGACATGGCGCTCGCATGACGCGTGAGTTCCTTGTCGCCGCGCACGGCCAGGTGCACGCGATCGCGCCCGCGCTCCTTGGCGAGATAGCAGGCGATATCGCCGAAGCGCATCGCGGTCTCCATATCGAGCCCGCGCAGATCGACCAAACCGATGCTCACGCTCGTCGACAACGTGTGTGTCTCGCACGACCACTGGAACGCGGCGACCTCTTGCCTGAGGCGCTCGGCAATTTTCATCGCGGATTGCTCGTCGCAATCGGACATGAGCGCGGCGAACTCGTCGCCGCCCAAGCGCGCAAGCGCATCCTCTTCACGAAGGCAATGCCTGAAGAGGGCCGCCACCTCACGCAGCATGGTGTCGCCCGCCGCGTGGCCGTAGGTATCGTTGACCACTTTGAACTGGTCAAGGTCGAGGATCATCAGCATGCAGGGGCGCTGCGCGCGCTCGATGTCCGATTGCGCGTCGAACAATGCGGACAGGCGCCGCTCAAACTCCGTGCGATTGAACAAGCCTGTCAAGCCATCGTGCGACGCCTGCCACGAAAGATTCGAAACGTATTCGCGCTCGCGGGTCATGTTCCGTAGCAGCAGCACGGCGCCGGTGATCGTATCGGACGTATCGTGCACGACGGACGTGATGGCTTGAACCACGGTCTCTGTGCCCTGTCGGTTGGTGAGCACGAGATCGGTGCTCGGGTCCCACGGCTCGGGGCCGCGCAACGCCTGTTCGATCGGATCAACGGGACGTCGGTCCCATTCGCGCGCGATGGAGACGATTGCAGTCAACTCGTGCCTCACGCAGCCGTCGGCTTCGCGACAGAAGAGGCGCTCTGCGGCGGGATTGATGAATTCAACGAGACCCGTTGGCCCGACTGAAACGACGGCCTCGCCGATCGAGCCGAGCGTGGCTTTCGCGCGCGCTTCGCTCCGCCTCAACGCGTGCTCTGAGGCAAGTCGCGCGGTAATGAAGCGGCGGGCATACCACACGGACAAGGTAACCAGGAGCGCCGCAACGACGACGTTGATGCCGAAGAGTAACAACGCAGTTTTTCGGAACGCGGAGCCCAGCACGTCGGCGAATGCGCGCGAAACTGGCGCAATCGCCGAATTGATGTTCCAGATTTCGCCCGTCAAGAGCTCGACGTCGATCTGGCCGGGTGCGCCGGCGGACTTGGCGACGCGCAGTCTTTGGCCGGTTGCGACAAGCTGGTCGACGAGCGCGTCGCCGCGTGTCCAATACGTGACAGCGTGTTCAAAGTAGCTGTCGCGGCGGAAGGTCCGGAAGACCCAGATGACCGCGCTGACGTCGGCGGGATCGACGCCGCTTTCGAGGAGCGCCTGTCGGGCCGTACTGAGATCGGGATCCAGACCTTCGAGCGCGAGCCGGGCACGCTTCAGATTGAGCGGATAGGCGATCGCACTCTCATATTGGCGAAAGGCTTCTTCGTCACCGGCCTGTGCATAGCGGATGAGATAGAAGACTGCGTCCTTTTGGCCTTTCGACCACGTGCTCTCACCACCGATATACGCGCGAACAGACGACATGATCGAGAGGCTCGTCGCGACAAGCGCAAGCAGCGAGGCAACGACTGCCAAAAACGGCCATGTAGTCTTGAACAACTGTCGATTGGTCTTCGATGCCGCCGGCATATCGAGCCTTGTTATCGGTTTCTCTGCACATGGCGACAAAAAGCGTCCCGCCGCAAGGCGCCGTCGAATTATTTCGAACGATCGTCTTTTGCGGTGAAGTCTGTCGCTTCGATTTATAACGGCGCGAGGAATATGAACTTGAGGCTCTACTCGAAAACCTCAAGGGCCGAATAGTACCTGCAAGAAGCCGATCAAAGGATTTGATAATAAGAAAGAGTGCGAACTGTTGTTTTTATCCACTGAGCATATTGTTGCTCCTTCGAATGTGTTCGCGGCCATGCAGAGGCTGGAAAACCCTCGGCTATTCAAGAGCGATCGTGCGAATTTAATGTAGTAGGTGATTACCTTGTTCAATGTCCGCATAGCTCAATACCGGCTAGCGCTTGCATCGTAATTCGCGAAACTTCGCGAAATTCGTGTCAAGTACGTGGGATATCGAAGGTAAAGATGAGGTCTGTGAACATTCCAACAATGCCAGTGGCAGGAGAGCTGTTCCCTACGCTCTTGCCGATGTCGTGTTCGCCCCGCCGGGTTGACGCATCCGTTTGTCTATCGCGACGGCCTGTTCCATCATGTTGAACGGCTGCGGCTCTGCCTGTGTTTAGGGAAAGCTGCGCGCCTCCGGGCTTCGCTGCGTTCACCTGCGGTTTTGGTCGCGAAGCGGCGTTATATCACTTTTCAAAAATAGAAGAGGTTTGGCGATGAATCAGCAACTAATTCTTCATCCCATCATTGTCATGTTTATCCTGACCGGCACGGTTTGGCTGTTCATGTACATCAGGCGCCTCGTCTATATTCTCGGCAACAAGATAGACCCACAGAGCGTGGCCACGCCCGAGCTTTTGAATTCAAGAATTCCCGCCAATATCAACAGCCCGTCCAACAATCTGAAAAATCTTTTCGAACTTCCAGTACTTTTCTATACCCTTTGTCTCGTTTTGATATTCACTCAAAGGGTCGATGAGGCCTACCTTTATGCTGCCTGGACATATGTCGGTTTGCGCATCCTTCATAGCGCCATTCATTGCACGGTCAACATAGTCATGTGGAGATTCATAGTCTACGCCTTGTCGAGCCTTGTTCTGTGGCTGATGGTCATCAGGCTCGCACTGCAGATGCGGTGAGACCTTATCCGTTCGTGTGCTCGAAGCGATGCTGCCCGTTCGTTTTTCCACGCTTCGCTCGAGCGCTTGTCGCAAACGTTCATCGCTGACGCCCACTGTCCGAAGCGCTGCGTGGATTGTCTTCAGGCGCATAGTCGGCGCATCGGACGGGCGTGGTGCCGATATTCCACGCCCCGACGGCGAAAGTCACGTCGTAATGCCTCGTTGCCGCGACACATGTGTGTGCCGTTGTTCTACAAATCCGCAAATTGGGCGAGCGGAGCGACATTGGGCCAATATGCGAGAGATTCGGACGCCGCGCGACGGGCCGCCGCAACCCATCGGTGAGCGCGAGCGCGTACCAAACCGCAAACCATGCACCCCGACCCTGATCCCATGCCTAGATTCCATGAGGACGGCTTAGCCTTCTTGCTTTGACGCTGGCCCTCACGCGTACGCGCCGCTCTGCGTCTCGGAAAGCAACGATGCGACGAGGCTCTGGCCTTCATCTGTATCCAGCAATTCGGATAGGTCGTTGTCCGCACAGTGCCGGATTCGGCTGCTCGACCCATCGGTCAACCCAGCGCGCGGCGTCAAATTCCTCGGGATTCCCGGATTCTGCGACGATCTTTTCGACTTGCTCGATTTGCTTCAACAGCCTTGCGGGGCGCTGCATCGACTTGTCTTGCGTGGGCATCGCCCATTCTCCATTCGGCGTTTCATCTTAGCGCGCGCATATACCCCGCGCGACAATCAGTATCGTATCGTCAAGGGTTCAGGATAGTGCTGCGTAAGCGAATATCCAGTCGGATCCACTACGAACGCAGAGATGTCCGAGGAGGACGCGGTGCACTGGCTGATGTTGGGATTCTGGCGGACTGACGAGACGTGAACCGTCGAAGTGTTTTCGCCGATGGAGACATACAAAACGACGTCCGTGCCCCTCCTGACGGCGATGGCGGGCTGAGCGCTGGCGTAGTAGAAAATCACCGGGGGCCCGCTGCAGTCACTCGATGCATAAGGAATGAAACCAGTCGACGCCCATTGCCACTGTGAGGCGGCTACTTGCGAACCGTTGTTCGCGCGTCCGATGGCCGCGAACACCACCGCGTCGTTAATCTCCAGATACACCCCATCACCGCCTGAACTCGTTTCGAGCAGCCCGACGAACTGCCCTTGAGCATCGAAGACTTTCGGTATGTGCGGGTTCTGTCCTCGGCCATGTCGCCCCTGGTCCGAAGGTTCATCGGCACTCGAGGAGATGCCGTAAAACAATAAAAACGAAAAGATGATGATGTGGCGCATGGCAACCTCCGTGGGTCTCGCGGGGACGAATGGGGACGATGCGAACGGGCACGAGTGAACGTGCTCTTCAACGAAATCGGGGGTACAGCTTGAGCCGGGAAGGGTCCTGACGGGAGCGGTCAGGGACGGATTGGGACTTTGATTCGGTCGGAAGAATAGTTGGTTTCCCGGGCGATTTCAAGAGGCCGAAAGGATCTTAGGTGACTGACGGGACCATGCCAGAAACTTCGCAACTGCTTCCTTCGACAAACGGCTATTACGACATTCCGAAGCAGGCCGACGGGTCGATCGAAATCTTGTTTGGCCCGCAAAAACCACTGGATGTAGACATTCGACGACTACGCAAGCCTCATCAGCAACACCAAATTGTCGCCGAAATAGCGAAGGCTTTTCGCAACGGATGATTAGTTTCACGCTGACTGCGGCCAAATCTGTTGCGTGCGGGAACGAAGCCGAAAAGGCGACACGACGTGTGTTGATTTCCCGCCCTGGAAAAACTTCGCTGGTGCTTCTGGCACGACAAGCTTGAGAAGGCTAGGAGTCGGATGCAGAGAATCCTGACCATCTGTCGGGTGATCGCGCTGAAACGTCGGGCGTTGCGGAATGCCTAGCGCACCTTGACTACCGGACTCGAGAGCTTGTGGCGGACGTGGAAGACAACGGAAGGGCGACGATCAATTACGGCGAACGACGTCGCCAAGGCAAACCCACCTCGACCACAACAGCCGAGTCTGCCGTCAACCAAGTCCTAAACCAGCGCAGGTGCAAGCGTCAACAAATGCGCTGGACGCCGATCGGAGTTCATCTGCTATCGCAGGTCCGATACGCGATGATCAACGGTAACCTCGTCGAAGGACTTGCGAGATACGAGCCGCTAAGGAAACTCTTGACACGTGAAGCTGCCGGGTTTCCGAAGCAACTGCGCGTCAACGGTTGGTGCGCGGCCGCCGCGACGCGCTGGAAATCAATCCCGTGATGCTTGTAGAACCGGTGATCCTCGGTCGCAATCAGGGCGTCCACCACGTGCGGCGACATCTGGTTGAGCGTGACAACCCACTCGCGATTGAGTGGCTTGAACTCGGTGATCACATCGCCATCGGCAGAAAGGATCAGCGCGGGACGGCAGCGAGCGCCAGTGCGATGCCGCGACGCCGTGATGCCCATGCTCCCTACCAAGTCCGCTCTCACCGACGCGCTTGTCGCTGCAGCAACTCGCTGCTTACGCTGGCAGCGCTTCGCTGGACTGCTCGCGGGCAAGGTAGTGGGCGTACCACTCCGGCCAGTTGTCGTCGTGCTTGCCATCATTGCGCTTCTCATACTCGCCATGCGCAGCGGCGGCACGCCGCAGCGCGGCCGCGAGGTCGTTTGGCGACGAGAACTTCGTATCGGCGCTCATACGACCGGGTAGGCGCGTGGTGACTTCTTGTAGCAGCCAGCTGTTGCCGTCCGGGTCGCTGAACCTGGCGTACGAGGAGTAGGTGTTGCGCTGCGGTTGCGGACCGCTCTGTGCGGGTTCGCCGGGGGTCAGGTGGAACACTTCACTTACGTCCACGCCCAGGGCGACGAGTTCGGCGCGAGCCGCCTCGATGTCGGACACCACGAGATAGAGCTGCGCCGAGCCTGGAGTTGCCGTTGTGACTCCCTTGCCGAAGTGGATCGAAGCGGGCGAGCCCGGAGGCGTGTATTGCAGGATTCGGAAGGCTTCTCCCTTGTTGATCTCAGCGTCAAGCTTCCAGCCGAGGTTGCCGTAGAACCGCTTGGCGCGATCGACGTCCGAAACGGGGATGACGACCACTTCGAGCTTCAGGTCGTTCGTGGCAGTGATGTTCATGATCAAACTCCAATCAAAGAGATGGCTTGAAGGGATACGGCCGACGTATTCACATCGGCTGCCGTGCTTGCTTCCTTGGCGGGTGCCTCGCGGAATCGGGGTGCCGGGGCAGCAAGACAAGGCGGTGATCGGGAATGGGGCAATCAAGCGGGCACGCACCGCTGGGCCTCGTTGCGGCCGAGGCCTGCGGGCGGCTGCACCTGCGCCAACGCAGGCTGCTTGCGGTGATCAGCGCCGCGGCCGCTACGATTTGATTTCATATAAGAATCCTGTAATTGCATTGGTTCACAGGCGGCACCAGGACCTTGAATCCCGAAGCGCCGAGCCCCTTTTGGCGTTGGGTCACGAGTTACGCAGCGACCGGAAGGCGGCGCGTATCTCTTCGGCAAAGAGCCGAGGTTGCTCCCACGCCGCAAAGTGGCCGCCTTTCTCTGCTCGGTGGTAATAGACGAGGTTGGGGTAGGCCTTTTCTGTCCAGCTCCGCGGCGCCTGGTATTGCTCGCCAGGGAACACACTCACGGCCACCGGGATCTTGACGCCTTTGGCGTTAAAAAAGCCGCCCTTATATTCCCAGTAGAGACGAGACGCAGATACCCCGGTATTCGTCAGCCAGTACAGCGTGATGTTGTCGAGGATCTCATCACGCGTCAGTTCGCCGGTGGCGCTCGTGGTCCGGTTCAGAGCCGAGGCGACCGCCGCAGCAGGCTGGCCATCGGCGTCGTTGTGGTCGAGGAGCCACGCGGCGAGGCCAACGGGTGAACAGGCAATGCCGTAGAGCGTCTGCGGACGCGTTCCCATCAACCGGGCGTAGTCCACCTGCTTGAAAGTCTTGGCGAGCTGCTCATAGGCGCGTCGTTCCTCGGCGGAAAGGCCGACTGGCGCCGGGGCGCCGATCTGGAGCGCCTTGTCGACGTCGGCTGGAACCGTCGCGGGCATGTTGGTGTGGATGCCGAGCAGACCCTGGGGAGCCTGTAAGCCCATTTGATCGACGACGAACGCGCCCCAGTCGCCCCCTTGAGCGACGTAGTGCGTATATCCGAGACGGTGCATCAGTTCCGCCCAGGCGCGGGCCATGTGCTCGGGCCCCCAGCCAGTGGTCGTCGGCTTACCAGAGAAACCGTAGCCGGGCATCGACGGGATGACGACATCGAACGAGTCTTCAGCCTTCCCGCCATAGGCTACTGGGTCCGTTAGCAACCCGATGAGCTTAGTTTGCTCGAGCACAGAGCCAGGCCAGCCGTGATTGATGATTAATGGAAGTGCGTTGGGGTTCTTCGAGCGAACATGGATGAAGTGAATGTCTACCCCGTCGATGGTCGTCATGAACTGCGGAAGGGCATTCAGCTTCGCTTCAGCCTTGCGCCAATCGTAGTCCGTCGCCCAAAAGCGCGCGAGCTTCTGCATCGTCGCGAGCTGCACGCCTTGCGAGGCGTCGGTCACAGTTTCGCGCTCGGGCCATCGCGTCGCCTTCACGCGTCGGCGCAGATCGGCGAGTTGCGCTTCGGGCACGTGAACGCGCAGCGGACGGATCGCCGTCTTGTCGCCGCCCGGCACTTGCGTGATCGTGGCGTTGCCCGTGTCTTCTGTAGGCTCAGCGAACGCGAGCCGGCCGAATGCGCCCGCGGCGGCGGTGGCCGCGGCAACGCCGATGAAGCGACGGCGCGAGCGGGTTTCGAGAGAAACATCGTTCGACATATGAACCTCCTGTGTTCATGGGCGAGGAGGCGCGATGCGTGCTGCGGCGAATCAATTTTCCGGCATCGTCTTGCGGCCCACCGGCCGGCGAACCTGAAACGCGTCACCACCTCGATGCGCTGCGGGACTTTCCGCAGCAGGTAACGCGAGTATGTGCATATGCACAAAGATGGTAAAGGCAACGCAAGGTACTACACTATTGTCGGGCAGGCATTAATCCGGCTCGACCCTTCGCGTTTCTCAACGCGCGACATCGGGCGCGACATGCGCGTTCCTGTCTGGCAGGTACTCCGTATCCAGCGAGGCGAACCAGTAGTACAGCGGCGCAGTCAGCGGGGGCCGACGAGCCACGAGAGGTCGTCGCCATCGAGATACTTGGGTGCCGGCCCGGCGTACATTGGCGTACTCATGAACTGAATCTGCACTACGATACCGATTGCATATGCAATCAATTCCTGCGGATTGAAGCGGCCATAGATGCCACCGTCCACCTGAGAGGATCGGTGGAATGTCGTACTTGCCCTTGCGAATCATTTCGAAGCCGATTAGGTTGATCGCGGTCCGCGGCACTAGCACGAGGAGCAGGGCAAGCACGAGATCGACGAGATTCGCGACGAAGTTCGTTGATGACGCTGACTATCCGTCAGGTAGGTCAATTGCTGGCAGCGGGGTGGCGTTGCTCTTTTGCGATGAGCCACAGCGCTACGACGGCACCGAATACGAATGACTGTATGATGTGCATCATGCGCTGGACCGCAGCAGAACAAGGTTGTTCCCGTTCCCCGTTGGCCAGCAGGAGTTGCTCGCGAAAAAAAGTGCGATGCAGGTCGCGGGTGATCCGTCACTGTCTCGCCCCGGCTACCACAGCGTTGTGAGCGTGTGTCCTTCCCATCATCGCGTTTTCGAATCAAGGTGTGGGCGGCGCAGGAAGCATCATATCGGTGAATGTCGGTGAGCGTATTGCTATACGAGTCAAGGCGGAACAAAGACGCAAGAACGCTCACCCGATGAAGCCGGAATGGGACCATGCTTCCATGCTAGAGCGGTTCGCGGCCGTATTCTCGCAGTTCGGGCTCGAAGAATATCCATCTTGCGGATGGGAAGCGCTCCTTCAAGTCGTTCTCGATCCGGTCGTTCTGATCCGCTGATTCACCGACGAGAAGTGATTTGATCTCGCGCATCGAGAACAGAGAGGTGGCCATCAGGACAAGGCCGACGCCGACGTTGCCCAGCGCATCTTAAAGCTGGATTCTCGTGAGGACGGCGGTGCCGATTGCGATCAGAGAGACAAGTACTCCCGCTACTGCGGCGAGATCCTCGCTGACCGCGAGCATCACGGACGGCTTGTCGCTTTCCTTAAACCAGTTCAACAGCCCTTAGCGCGATGTCGAGGATCGATGGTGCGAATGGAGCCTCTGAGAGCGAGCGCCTCGATCACTCCTGATACGCACAATACGCCAACCGCTAAAAGAGGGCTCTCAAGCTGTGAGTGATGTACCGCTCGAAACCCTCGTATAACGATTGAGGCAACGCCACCAACGATGAAGAGCTGCATCGCAACCAGCATCCCATAGACATAGGTCTCGCGGCCGTACCCGAATGGATGCTGCTCGTCAGGCGTGGCACGCGCCGCACGATGACCGACGAGCAGGACAATTTGGTTCAGACAGTCCGCGCTCGAGTGTACCGCCTCAGCGAGTGCGGAGCCTGAGTTGGTGGTAGAAGGCGACGCCGAATTTGCACGCAGCTACAGCGATATTCGATGCGAGGGCGTAATAGATCGCGCGTGGCGCAGATGACGTTTGCTTCCCGGACCCGGCGGACCGCATGATCCTATCTCCTTTTTCGCATCGAAATCGAAAAGTTCCCGACCTTGGAGAATGAGGGAGCAAGAAGCAGACCTCTAGACGCCGTCGTCTGGCAGAGCGCCGGAGATCCTGGGACATTGTCGCTCTTGCAGCCTTGTGGGTGTGGACGATGTCCTCGTTGCGTTTTTACGCGGTTTTTTCTATCCGACCGGTCCACCGCCGAGGCGGCCATTTCAACGTGCCAGAGCTGATCGGTGCCTCAGGGTGGTCGATGGCGGTCCGTGGGCGCAGCCGCGGTCACAGCCACGCAATTTTTTTGTTTCTGGACAGAATTCGCAGGCTAGGACGGAAGTTGTAGGGACCCCTGGCGGATCACCCTGGAAAAAGCCAACTTCTAGCTATGTCGAACAGACTCAGAGCGACTTCAAAACAGATCAACCCGATTACATACCATTCTAATTTGTGGATGTTCTTGTTCTCCACAATATCCGCTAAGGTTTGTACAGTGTCGGAGATAAGAGTAAGCTTTCGCTCCAGTGCTGCGTGACGCTCATGCAGTTCAAATTCATCCTCGAGCGCGGCATACAGGCCGCCAAGCGATGGAAATTCCCAGAGGATTTCAGGTTTGTCACCGATCTCGGCACGCCCGACCATGCGGTGTTCGATCAGTATCAGGTTGCCTATTTTCGATAAAAGCGATTTCGAGTCTGCCTTTACTTTGCCCGAGCTAGCCAGTTCACGGGCAACCGGGGCGATACCGTCAAACTTTCCCGCGACCTCCTTCTCATATAGTGATAAGACGAGGCTCTTGCCGAGGACGTCGGCGATGATCTGTATCTTCTCCAATGTGATTCTGTCCAACGACACCGCGTCACTCTGCACTCCGGTGCTAGGCTCTCCATTGTAAATATCGAGTTCCTCGACCTCCGGACTGTCGTAAATGTTCGTTACAATGTTTCCGAGGGAATCAATAAAAGCTGTTTCATCTGCATTGCTAAGACCGAAAAATACAACTACGCCATAACGAAACAGAACTGCGATGCCCTCGTCGGTTCCGATTGCGACTGTCAGCGGCGTGGTCCCCATCGGCCTAGGGACCTTATAGCTTTTCAGATCTAGCCGGTCTCCAATCAGGCGTGCACGGGCTTTAACGTGTTGCCGGGAGTCGAGAGCGATATGGTTCATGTCCTTTCCACCAAGCGGACGTATTTTGTCATCCGAGGCGGCGGTTGTGAGTTGTAAAGAATTCTGCGGGCGCGCACGCCTTTCGCCAGCCCGGCGGCAGCACAGTGCTCGCGTGGGTGCTCAAACCGCCCGCGTCGATCACGCTGGCCGCCGTTCTTTACTGGCTTTTCAGCGCCCTATTCTGGCCGGCGATGATCAGGTATTCGCCGGGCGGCCCGTCTTCACCGTTTCCAGCGCCTTGATGGCCGCGACGAGGCGCTTGTCGGGCGCGGCCTCCAGCATCGTGAGCGCAGCGCGCAGTAGTTCGCTCTTCTTCACGCGCACGCCGTTGTCCTGACACTTCTGCTTAAGCGTGGCGAGTTTCGCGTAGTCCGACTTGGGCATCGTGAAGCTGTCGCGCACAACCTTTTCTTTCTTCACGCGCTTGGTTTTCGATTCGGGTGTCGCTTGGTTCTTGGCGGCGTTATCCGCTGTGGCCGTCTCTACGGCGGGCGTTTTCGCGGCTTCTTTCTTTGCGTTCTTCGGCGTCGTGGCAGGCGCTGCCGCCGCCTTTGTTCGTGCCTTCGTCTTGGGCGTGGCCGATGCCTTCGATCGCGTCGTCTTGCCGGCCTTGCCGTCGGACTTTTCGGTGGCCTGGACCTTGTCGGCGCTGCTCTTCGGGAAATGGAACGCCTTCTTGGACGGCGCCTTGACTTGTGGTGTGGTCATCGGTTTTCTCCTGTCGTGTAGGTAAAACAGTATATACGGTTTATTGGATTGCGGACCGCGCGGGCTCATTTCGGAATCGAGGGTGCGAATGCCTTGCCCTTCAACGGGATAAGCGCTCGGCCAGTAGGTTGTCGACATGGTTGTCCACCGAAACTGTGGACAAGCACGCACGGATCGGGACCCTGGCGTGGCAAAAGGTGGTCGGAGATTTCGTCGCCTGGTCTGCCTCGGCGGCGTCGTTGAACTTCGCGTGGAGGCAGCACATTCACCCTCGGCGTGTCTCGCATTGCCCTTTGCAATCGAGTTGCAGAAGGTCAGCGAGACATCCGCTGCATAGGTCTCGCGCAATTTCTCCGGCGGAAGGAAGAAATACTTGTCCGGTGTTGCCCGCATGGCATCGGCGGGTAGGGCGAACCGACGGGAAAACGAAGAAGCCCCATTGACGACTCAAGTCGAGGCTAAGGGATACGGCAGCGTCGATACTTAGTTTCGACACCAGAAAAGCGCAGCGCTACTGCATTTAGTCATTTATGGATGAGGCACGTACTGCGTTCCTGCGCCTGCTTTCCATCGACCTTGGAAGGCCAGTTAAGCGTCACGCGGTGTTGACCACGATGCCTTCGTCAATTGACCGACTACATCCGTAGCATGATGTCCTGTGAGTCGCGGTACGCCCGGTCAGGCGTTGTCTCGATCGCGTTGCGAGTGTGAGTGTGTTCGCACGCATCGGTGTGCTGCAGGGGGTGCGCAATCTTGAAGAAGCTGGAATAATTCGATCCCGTTTTTTGGAGCACGGCAATGAATTCTTCCTCAGCAGAATCGAAAACGGAACTGAAGCTTTCGCAGCCGACCGTCGCGGACGGCGAGATACATTTCTCAGCGTTCGGGCCCGGCTGGGGCTTTTGCTCTTATGTGGTACCAGCTGGCGTGGCTATGCAGTGTCTCGGCGCCAAGGATCTGTCTGCGTCGCAACTCCATCTCGCGTTCCAGCTCAATCGGCAGCGCATCACTGCGGCAGTTGCCGAAGGCGGCATTGAGGATCCCGGTAGGCGCGTGATTCTTTCGAAGATCTAATACGCGGTCTTGCATCGCTTTGCCGAGATCCGCCAATCGCTCGGGCGACCGAAGCTTACCCGCTGGCAGGAGGTTGGTGGGGCGTCGACTATCTGAAGGCCGGACTACTTCCTGAGCCGTTGACTCATGAGCTTCACGATATCGATCGTCGGCCCGCTGGTGATGAGGCGAGGGATGTCGTCGAGGTGAACCCAGCGGCACTTGGATATTTCGTTACTCGGGCGAGCCTTGGCGCGATCCGGGATCTCGCATGTGAACACGTGATGGTGTTTCTGTTTGCCACGGAAGTCGAAGAGGTGCTCGGCTGACTTCCCGCGTAGCCGCGTTTCTTCCTTGAGTTCCCGAAGCGCGGCGGCCGAGCGATGTTCCCCGCGCTTGAGGATTCCGCCCGGCAAAGCCCATTTCGATTGACGACGTGCGACCAGGAGGATCCGCTTGCCTCTGCGACAGACCACGGTGGCGCGTTTCTTCAATCCGAGCTCCCACTTGTAATCGAGGTATTTTCGAGGCGCTTGATGCGCTGATCGTATCGGGTCGTGCTGTTTTAGCCAGGCATCCTAATACAGAACTGCAGAAGATCGGTAACGTTGCGACTTGAGGGCGGTATTTGCACCACACTTTACTGACTGGTGCATCAAATAGTGCTCTTTTTTCTCAGGCAGCGTAACGGACGTGTCTTTCCTTAAAGAGATTGCGA
>NZ_FCOX02000021.1 GCF_900044055.2 Caballeronia calidae
TGCCGGTGACTCGAAGCCAGTGGAGTCCGCTGGGATCGGTCTCAATCTGCCGCAGCGTCCTCCCCACGAGCTCGCCGGCCCGTAGGCCCGTCGCCACGCCGAAGTCCAACAGAAACCGCAGCCGTTGCGCCGCTGACGCGGACCACCCGTACGAATACTCCAGGCCGTCGGCGATCGCCCGAACCAGCTGCCACTCGCCTTCAGTAAAAGCGCGCGACGCATCGAGCGAAGCCGCGCGCGTCGCACCGCGAACCTTGACCCCTGAAAACGGGTTCGCCAAGATGTAGCGTTGCTCTTTCAAAGTGTCATCGGTCGCGAGTGGCGGGGGCCGCCTTTGCACGTCAGAACTTGTGACGCATGCCCAACTGAACAAACGTCTGGCGATTCGTCGATGACGCCGTCAGCGCGTTGAGCGTCGCACGGGCCGCACGTCCGGTGGAATCGGTCCCGCTTGCGAGCTGCATGCTGCTGATCACATAGACGTCCGTGCGCTTCGAGAGGTAATAATCGAGTGACAAAGACACCGTGTTGTAGCTCGACGAGCCTATCGTGCCCACGCCCGAGCCGTGTGTATAGCTATAGACGAGCTCGCTCACCAGTGCGGAAGTCCAGAAGTACGTGAGATTGAACTCGCCCGTATTGAATCTCGCCGTGCCCGTGAGTCCGAGAGGATTCGAGCCGGAAGACGTATCGCCGAGACCCTTGAACTGCACGTTGCTGTAGACGAGGCCAAACGTCGCCGCACCCAGCGCATAGCGTCCGGCCGCGGCCACTGCCTGATACGAGTGTGCCGACGCATACCCGCTATAGACCGGGCTTGCGGTCATGTTGTTGAGATTGGCGCCCGCGACGTTCGTGGGCGTGCTCGTGAAGAACGACTGGTTCGGGTTGCGCACGTTCATGTACGCTGCGCCCGCCGAGAAGTTACCGTAGTCATAGCCCGCGCCGACGGACCAGATCTGATTGCGCGAGAAGTCTCCCGCCTGGCCGCCGAAACCATATACACCACCCACCGTGAAGCCGCCGAAGCTCGGGCTCATGTATTTCACGGAGTTGTTCACGCGTTTGCTGTTGTTGAGGTTATCGAGATCACCCGGATGCGCGGTCGTGCCGCCGCCATAGTTCGCCGAGTTCATGCGCGATTCGACGAAGGTCACGAGCGAATCGTACTGACGCCCCAGCGTGAGCGCGCCATATGCGTTGCTCGACAAACCGACATACGCCTGCCGTCCAAACAGCGCGCCGCCCTGCAACGCGGTCCCTTTGCCCAGATCGAAGCCGTTCTCCAACTGGAAGATCGCCGACAGCCCGCCGCCGAGATCCTCGACGCCCTTGAAGCCCCAGCGCGAGCCTTGCATGATCCCGCTCGCGCCGCCTATCACGCGTCCGCCGCCACTGTTGCTCTGATAGTTCACACCGTAATCGATGAGCCCGTACAGCGTGACGGCGCTGACATCGGCGTGGGCGGCGCTGCAAGCAGCGAGAAGTACGGCAGCCGATAGTGTTTTGATCTTCATTGGCATGACGAAGTAATGAATGGTGAGGTTTCATCTCGTGGGGAGCGCTTGCATCGACAACTCCTTATGCACTCTACCGGCTCGCGACCGATCTAGTATTCGCAATCAATCAAGCGAGGTTTGCGAGATTCGCAATGCTTGGTACGGCAAGGCATTCGGCGCGGACAAAGGAAAAGGCGCGACGCCACAACGGGTCGTCGCGCCTCGAGAAGAGCCGTAGTCGTCTTAGTTCGGCTTGTCCACGCTGCTGGGCCAATTGCGCATCAGCGTGTTGCTCGGAAGCGTTTCGTCGATCATCTTCTTCGCTGTCTGAATACCGGCGACGGGCAAGCCGGTCGGATCGAGCACGCCTATCTGCACGAGCACCGAAGCCTGATCCCAGTAGATATGCTCGTTGTAGAGCTTGTCCCCCCGAAAGCAGACGACGGCGAGCATCGGCACCTCGAAGTACTTGCCTGTAGGCGCGAGGCCCGGCAGCAGCCAGTCGATCTCGCGATCATGCGTCGCGCAGAACACGAATTCATCGACGATGCGGTCCGCGCCGATCGTCCGCGAAAGCGGAATGAGCCGCGTGTCCGCCGGATTTGCATCGACGAAGTGATAGCGATAGAAGCGCTTCAGTTCATCGTGACCGACGCCGCCCGTCATCGTCGGGACGTGGTTCACGTAGGGCTCGGCGACCATCGTCGGCATGACGGCGTCGACGTCGCGGGTCGCGAACTCGTAGTAACAGTGGCGCTCCCATAGCGCGTTGAGATCGTGAATCGGACCGAGCGTGCGCCGTAGCAGCGAGACCGTGCGCGAGTAAGCCATCGTCGCGGCGGGCTTGTCGTAGTGCGGGCGTTCGGGCGTCGCGAACGCGTGATCGCAGCCGGGATACACGTGCGCTTCGAGCTTCGGATTCGCGGCGAACGCGGCAAGCAGGGTTTCGCGCGTCGCGGGCGGGCAGAAGGCATCGTTGCCCGCGAAGTGGAAGAGCATCGGGCAGCGGATCGACGGGATCTCGTCGACATACGCATCGAGCCCGACGCCGTAGTAGCTCACCGCGCAATCGAGTTCGAGCCGCGCCGCGGCGAGCATCGCCAGTTTGCCGCCGAGGCAATAGCCGATCGCGCCGACCTTGCCCGCCTGCATGGGCAGCGCGCGCAACGCGTCGAGCGTTGCGCCGATATCGCGCACGGCGAGGTCGATATCGAGCGCTTCGTTGAGCCCAAGCGCCTCGTTGAAATCCGCTTCGCCGTAGCCCAGCTCGACGCCCGGCCTCATGCGCCAGAACAGGTCGGGAACGAGCGCGACATAGCCTTCCTCGGCGAAGCGATCGGCCATCGCGCGCATGTAGCCGTTGATGCCGAAGATCTCCTGAAGCAGCACGATTCCCGGCCCCGAGCCTTGCGCGGGCGCGGCGTGATACGCGCGAAAGCGCTTGCCGTCGTGACTGTTTATGTCGATGTATGAACCCATGTCCTCAAGCGTCTCCTGATGGGAAAAGAAGCTGGGCCTGCGTCGCCGCACGATTCGATGCGAGCCCTTGTACGAGCTGTTGCGCCATTGTGCCGACGTAGATTTCACGCGCATCGTCGGCAAGCGCATCGAGGATGGCATCGGCAGTTTCGGCGGCATCGAGCTTGGGGCCTGCGAAATCGCGGCTCATGTCGGTATCGATCGCACCGGGCAGCGCCGCGAGCACGCGCACGCCGTGCGGCGCGAGTGCCGCGCACATCGATTCGGTGAGACGCAACGCCGCCGCCTTCGATGCGCACAGCGATCCCATCGCGGGCAGGCTCACGCGCGCGAGGATCGACAGCACGTTGATCATCGTCCCATGCGATTCCATCAGCATGGGCGCGAAGGCGCGGGCCATGCGCAAGGTGCCGAAGTAGTTCACGTCCATCTCGGCGCGCGCATCGTCCAGCGCATGCGGCGCGAGAAACGCGGACTGACGGTTCACGCCCGCGTTGTTGACGAGCAGCGTGGTATCGGCAGCAAGACGCGCGGCGTGCGTGACGCTTCCATCGTCGGTAATGTCGAGCGTGACGGGAATCACGTGCGCATCGTCGATATCGATATGTCCCGTACGCGACGCGGCATAGACCTTGCCCGCACCGCGCGCGAGCAGACGCGCGACGAACTGCGCGCCGAGCCCGCGATTCGCGCCGGAAACGAAGGCGATGGTGTGGCGATCGATCATGATCGGTTCTTCAGGCGAGTGAAAAATCGGCGGGCAGGGTCACTTCGAGCAGTTCGAGATCCGGGCTGCATCGCGTGAACGTGTAGGGCAGCTTGCCTGGAATCGCGATGCTGTCATCAGTTGCGAGGCGCCAGCGCTGTTCGCCCTGTGCCACATCGAGACTGCCCGCGAGCACGAGGAAGAAGCAGAATTCGGTGTCGTGCATGCGCGAGACTTCCTGCCCAGCGCCTTCCGCGCGCACCACGCGCACGCCCGCGAGCCCATTGGTCGCCGCGCCGATACCCGTATCCGCGACGACGAATCCCTGCGATTTCCACGGCTTCCACGCTGCATGCTTCGCGACATGCCGCACGAAGCGCTGGCCGTTGAAGTCATGTTCCGGATCGTAGAGCGGCGAGGGCAAGGTCATGTCGTGATCGGCCATCGTGATGTGCTCAGCGGGACTGCCGAGCTCGATGACCTCCGCGCCCGCCGAGCTTTCGAGCACACGATGACGGATTTCCGGTGGCTGAAGCACGCAATCGCCCGCTTCGAGAATGAACGGCTCGCCTTGTCCTTCATAGACGAGACGCACCCAGCCCTTGCGGCAGAAGATTGTCTGAAAGCGGATCTTGTGGCAGTGCACGTAGTCGGGCACGGGGCCGCCTTCGAGAATGCGGATATGCGACGCGATGAACGCGCCGCCATGCCGCTCGGGAAGCAGATCGCGATAACGCATGCCTGCGCGGCCGACGCTCCAGTGCGCGTCGTCGCCCGCGTGCGAGAGCACGAGTTGCTGGCGCGTGGGCGGAAGGATCATCGGCGGATTGGCGTGGAGAAGACGAACGACGACGCCGTTGGGCGCGACAAGTTCGCGTATTTCGCCGGGCAATTGCGCGGGATCGTCGCAGAGCACGTTCAGCGTGGTGATGCCTTCGCCGTCGCGCACGTCGAGGCCGAGCTTCAGGTTGAAGCCGTCGCGCGACAGGATGGCGGTGCGCGGCCCATCGGCGGGGAAGATCGCATCGAGCCGGAAGCCGAGTCGCGCGATGAAGAACTGCATGGTCGCGGGAAGGTCCGTGCAGTGCATCGGCACGATGAAGCCTTGCACGCCTTCGATGCGCGCGTCAGTCGTGGTGGTGGACGTGTTCATGGAAACTCGCATAGCAGTTGAAAGGGATGCGGCGGCGCGTGATGCTCACGCGCGCCGGCGGCCCAGTCAGCACACAGGCGATTCCGATACGTCGCGGCGCGCTCGAAAGAACGCGCGAGCCGCGACGCTTCATTGCGGCAGACATTGCGCGAGCCTCTCGAGTCCGGCGCGCGTCGTGCAGACGCCCGGCGAAAAGCGCAGCGTGCGGCCGCGCGAATCGACGAAGAGACCGGCCTCCTTCAGTTGCACGACGATGCTCGCGGCATCAAGATGCGCGGGCGCTTCGGCCATGATGCTCGCGCCGCGTTCGTCGTCCGCGCGCGGGGAGAGCAGGCGATAGCGCTTGTCGTCGAGCATTGCGATAAGTTCGTGGCAGAGCGAGAGATTGTGCGCGCGCACGCTGCCCGCCGGTTGCGCGCGCATCCACGACATGCCGGGCTGCGAAGCGACGAACGGAAGCACGGACGGCGTGCCCGTATCGAAGCGGCGCGCATCGGATGCATAGGAGAAGGCATCGATGTTCCAGTCGAAGGGATTCTCCTGGCTGAACCAGCCGCGCACCGCGGGCTCGACGCCGCGTGCGAGCGCATGCGGCGCGATATAGCCGAGGCCCGTGCCCGGCGCGCCGCACAACCACTTGAGCGTCGAGCCGCAGACGAAGTCGAAGGGCGTTTCGTTCAGATCGAACGGCAGGATGCCGGTGCCCTGCGTCACGTCGAGCGCGGCGAGGCTGCCGCGCCGGCGCGCCTGTTCGCACATGGCAGCGAGATTCACGCGCTTCGACGTGAGCGACGATACCCACGTGACGAGCGCGAGCGCGACGTCGCCGGTCCATGCCTCGATGAAGTCCTCGTCGCGCACGTAGTCTTCGCCTGCGCGCACGGGCACGGTGCGCAGCGTGAAGCCGCGCCGCGTGGCGAGTCCCGACAGCAGGAAGTGCAGGCTTGGGAAGCAGTCCGCTGCGACGAGCACGGTGCGATCGCGCAGCACGTCGTCGGCGAGGCCGTCGAGAAAGCGCGCGAAGGCATCGGTCACGTTCTGCGCGCCGAACACGTCGGCATCGCGTGCGCCGATCAGTGCCGCCCAGTCCGAGAAGAGGCGTGCGCGCGCGGCGAGCGCCTCGTCCCAGCGCGTGTCATCGGGTGCACACCATGTCGATGCGAAACGGGCGAGCGCATCGGTCATCGCCTCGCGATGCCCCGGATACACGCCCACGGAGTGATACATCAACCAGCCGCTGAAGTCGTTGTCAGGCATATTCATGTCTCAGATGTGCTTCACGAGCTTGAAGTGGTAGAGCGCGATGCAGCCGAGGCTCAGCACGGCGCACGCCATCAGATAGAACGCGGGGGAGAGCGGATCGTGCGTTGCGCCGATCATTGCCGTGACGAGCCATGGCGTGAAGCCGCCGAACACCATCACGCCGATGTTGTAGCTGAAGCCCAGGCCCGTGCTGCGCACGCTCGTCGGAAAGAGCGAGGACAGCACGGCGGCGAGCGGACCGAAGTAAATCGCCTTCAACGCGCCGGCGAGCACCATGATCGCCATCAGCACGGAGAGCGACGGCTTCGCCAGCAGCCACGCGAAACACGGATAGATCGTGAGCAGCGTGACGATCGCGGAGACGACCATCATGCGGCTGCGTCCGTAGCGATCGGCGAGATGGCCCATCAGCGGCGTGAACAGCATGAGGATCGTGCCAGTGACGACCGTCGCGGCGAAGCCCGTCGATGCCGGCAGGTGCAACTGGTTCACCGCGTAGGTCGGCATGTAGAGGATCATCAGATAGCTCGCGGCGGTGGACACGGCCATGATGCCCGCGGCCAGCAGGATGCGGCCCTTGCTGTGCGCGAGCAGTTCGCGCACGGGCGCATGGCGTGCGGTGGCGTGTGTGTCGTGCTCATGAGCGGGCAGGGTGTCGTCGATATGCTTGCGGATATAAAGCCCCACTGGCGCAACCAGCAGGCCGAAGATGAACGGCGCGCGCCATCCCCACGATTCGATCTGCGCCGGCGACAGCTGCGTGCTGAGCACGAGCCCCGCGCACGACGCGAGCACCGTGCTCATGCCCTGACTCGAAAACTGCCAGCTCGCGAGGAACGCCTTGCGGCGGCTCTTCTGCTCGATCATCAGCGCGGTGCCGCTGCCGAATTCTCCGCCCGTCGAGAACGAAATGAGGATGCGCGCCATCATCAGGCCGATCGGCGCGGCGAGGCCGATCTGCGCATAGGTCGGAATCACGGCGCAGATGAGCGTGCCGACGGTCGTCAGCGCGAGCGCGACGAGCAGCGCCGACTTGCGTCCGCGTCGATCCGCGTAGCGTCCGAGCAGAAGCGCGCCGAGCGGGCGGAACACGTATGAAAGACCGAAGGTGCCGAAAGTCATCAGCAAGGAGACGGTCTCGTCGTGCGCGGGGAAGAACAGCTTCGACAACGTGACGGCGAAGAAGCCGTACGCGGCGAAGTCGAACCATTCGAGCGCATTGCCGATGCTCGTCGCGATGATCAGGCGCCGCATGGGCTTCGCGCCGGCCTGCGGCGGGCTTTCCTCGATGACAGTCGAATCCATGATGATGGGGGTTCCGTGCAAAGGGTGAAATGGCGAAGCAGACGAAAGTTATCGGCTGTGCGACGCGCCGGGTTCGCCGAGATCCCAGAACACGCCGGTCATCAGTTGCAGGGCCTCGCGCATGACCGGCGCGAGCACGTGTTCGTCGGGCGCGTGCTGGCGGCAGCCGGGATACGAGTGCGGAATCCAGATGGTCGGCAGGCCAAGCGTGTCCGCGAAGCATTCGTTGGGAATCGTGCCGCCCAGGTTCGGCAACAGTGTGACGCGCTTGCCGGTCGATGCCTCGATCGAACGCTCGGTGAACGCGACCCACGGGTCGTCCGGATCGAGCCGAGTCGCGCCGCCGGACGCCTCGATCGTCACCTCGATATCTTCGAAGCCTTCGCGCGCCAGATGCGCTTCGATCAGCTCCTTCGCGCGCTTCCACTCTGTGCCGACCACGAAGCGCAACTGGCACACCGCCTCAGCGGCGGCCGGAATCGCGCTGACCGCATTGGCGACGTTGCCTGACTGCATCGCGAGCACTTCGAGCGTGTTCCACGCGAAGACGCGTTCGGCAGCCGTGAGGCCGGGTTCGCCCCAGTTCGGCGACAACGGCGGATCGCCCGCGTCCGTGCCGATTTCCAGATGCGCGACGCGCTCGCGCACCTGCGGCGGAATCGGCGGTGGCAAGAGGGCGTTGATGCGAATGCGGCCGTGACCATCGACGAGACTCGCGAGCGCGTTGGCGAGCACCGTCGCGGGATTGGCGAGCACGCCGCCCCAGTTGCCCGAATGACGCGCGCCGAACGCATTGGCGATGCGCAACCGAAAGTGCAGCGCGCCGCGCGAGCCGAGAAACACGGTGGGCGCGGGCGCACGCTGGCGCGGACCATCCGATGCGATCAGCAGATCCGCCGACAGGCGCTCGCGCAGCATCGCGCAGACGGCGTCGAGTCCCGGCGAGCCGACTTCCTCGCCCATCTCGAAGATCATCTTCGCGTTGAAGCCGAGCTCGCCGCGCTCCGCGAACACCGCCGCGAGCGCGGCGAGATTGATGGAATGCTGCGCCTTGTTGTCGGCGATGCCGCGTCCGTACCATCGTTCGCCTTCGACGCTCACGCGCCATGGCGAGCGCTCATGCGTCCAGTTGGCGTCGTCGCCGGCGACCACGTCGCCGTGGCCGTACAGCAGCACCGTAGGACGCGACGGCGATTCGATGCGATTGCCGACGAGAAACGGCGGCATGCCCGCCACAGGGTTTTCCACTATCTCGCAGGTGAATCCGAGCGACGTCAGCGACGCTTCGATTTCTTCGCCGAGATAGCGGCGCAGCACCGGCGCGGCGTCCGCGCGCTGGCTTTCGGTGGCGAGCGCGACGCGTCGGTGGAGCGTGGCGAGAAATTCGCCGCTGTCGAAGTGCGATTGGGCGAGGGCGAGCGCGCTTTGTCGGGTCATGTCGATGAAGTGATGTAAGGCGAGTGACACCAGATTAGCGCCGTGCGAGTATTCGTGTATTCGCAATCAAACAAGGTACGTTTGCGTTTTTCTCAAACCTTGCAAACCCTGGCGTCATTGTCATGCGCAAGCTGCTGGAGCCGTCGCTTTACTATTTTTCGGTCGTGGCTCAGGCCGGTTCACTGACGTCGGCGACGGAGAAGCTCGGGTTGACCGTCTCCGCGCTGAGCAGGCATATCGCCAAGCTCGAAGGCGACATCGGCGTGCCGCTGTTCGAACGCCATGCGCGCGGCATGGTTCTGTCGCATGCCGGCCGGGTGTTGCTGCGCCACGCGCAGCGCACGCTGTCGGATGCACAAGCCGCCTTCGAGGAGATTCAGGGCGAGGAGCAACGCCGCGCGCGCACGCTCACGATCGCTTGCACCGAAGGATTTGCGTTCGACTTTCTTCCCGTGTCGCTGGGCGCTTTCCGTCTCGAGCATCCGGATATCATGATTCAGCTCGAGGTGGTGTCGTCGGAGCGGGCGAGCCAGTTGCTGTTGTCGGGCGAGGCGTCGCTCGCGCTCGCATTCAGCTTCAAGCCGGAGGCGGGCGTCACCGTGCAATACACGCAGCCCGCGCCCGTCATGGCTTTGATGCACGAGACGCATCCACTCGCGAGAAAGACGAAGGTCTCACTGAAGGATCTGACCGGATATCCCGTGCTTCTCCAGGACAAGGGCACAACCAACCGGCAGCTCTTCGACATCGCGTGCAATGTCGAGAACATCGAGATTGTGCCGATGATGACGAGCCGCTACGTCGCGGCGCTGTATCGCTTCGCACTCGAGGTGCCGGAGGCAATCATGCCGTCCGGGTATGTGTCAGTTGCGAAGCGGTTGGGCGTGGACGGCATGAAGGCCAAGCCGTTCGACAACGCTCTCCTTACACAGCGCCGTCTGCAGGTGTTGACGCTTGCGGGGCGTAGTTTGGACGATCTTGCTTTGTCATGTCTCGAATGGATCATTCGCGATTTGAAGCAGGCGTGAACTTCGGATTTTACATAAGCCTAAAACGAAAAGTCGGTAGCATACCGAACGGACCTGCCCCTACTTAATCGCGCCGCTGCCCTAACACGAATGAATCTCGCTTCTACCGAGGAGACCTCTATGTATTTCGGTCGCTGCTGCTGCATCGGTGACACCATGCCTCTAGTGGCTCGAGTCCGACAACGAGACTCTCCTCGTCATATCCAACAACTCCGATGACGCGGAATGACCTCCGTCAGGCGGGGCATCGTCGTTCGGGTTTGTCATTTTAGGGTAACGAAGGGCGGTGCGAAGCACCTCCAAAAGACGTAGCACGCTAGCACGACGTCTTATGCCTTTGTGCAAGACGTGCATGTGCTGACTAAACTCAACGACGGTGCTACCCGAGTCCGCACGCGCCGGACAGCAATGCCGTGTGCGCGGCGTCGGTGCCGTAGACGCCAGGCTGTTCGATAATGCCCGCATGATTGCCCGCCTCATCCGCGATCGTCGGCACGCCGAGTGCGAGTTTTGCAACAGCGGCAGTGGATCGGCCTTGCTTTATTGCCGTTCAACTCGGCTAAATACTTTCTTCACGAAGCGGATATTGAGTCTCTACGCGGCGAGATGTGGTTGTGACCGCATGGCGCACGGGCTCGCATTGGAACCGCTCCACCGAAGCCATCTCGCGTCAGTGATCCTGAAAGTACCAAAGGACATTGACCACAACGTCTGCCTGTGCTCCAGGCGCTTTACGTCCCGCTTTTCCCTTTTCGACACCAACCGATGTTCCTTGAAACGGACGCATCGCGAATCTATCCTCGTTGACTGAAGGTGAGTCGCGCGCCATGCGCGGTTGCTGTCACTCGAAGGAGATGCGCATGCGTCGCTTACTCATTCTTGCACTCTCTCTTTTTCTAAGCGCTACTCCGCTTCATTCAGGTGCTGGAGACAAGGATGGGGACCGACAGCGAAACGACGAACACCGCGCCCTCAAGCTTTTTGATGCGCACGGGAAGCTTATTGGACGCTTGGCATCTTACGGCGGCTACGACGGTGTCTTCCTGTCGATCGACGGCGTGCTGGTCTTCGCCCAAATCACCCGCTTGAACAGCAATTTCCATGCGTACGATTCGGCAAAATTTCAATGGTTAGACTCGTTCTTGCTCCCTTACTCGAATCCTACGTGCAGCGGGTCGCCGGTCATTCTGACCGACACAGGGCCGCGGCCGTCCGTCGCCATGTGAAGAGGTGACGACGTCACACTGCTGATTGCGGGCGATACTGACTCGGCTGGCATTCAAATCGTAGCAGTCCTCGAAGGTACGAACTGCCACCCTCCCTCGGGCAGTGGACACATGCCGCCTTCCACGGCGCCCGTACCTGGATTCGCGGCCGAAACCAGCTATCCCTTAACGGCGCATTATCCCGAGCCGCTGACCATCAAGTATGAATCGCCATAGATCGGCGAAGGAGGTGCCTCATGTGTCGAGTTCTTCTTGTCCTGCTTGCTTTTTGTGCGAATGCAACCGCTGCCGACGACCGCTATCAACGGCGCCATCATGGCAACGGCGAGCCGCGCCTGCCGGTGGTGTACGACGCGCAAGGCAAAGCGGTGGGCTTCCTTGAAGTCTACTCAGGTGCCAGCGGCGTGTTCTTGAACATAGAGGGTAGGCCCGTTTTCTTGGCTTCCGTTCGGCCGGTTGCTGTAAAAGGGTGGATAGAGTCATGGCGATTGTCTCCAACTGGCAATCTCGGGGAGATGTGACTTTCAGGTCAGATGATTCCTCTGACTTCGCTCACCCTTTATTGCTCCGGTCCAAAACGACGAGATCAATCAGAAGGGTGAGTGCTTCTCCCTGTGGTCGGAGCATCGTTCATACCAGCATGGAAGTGTGATCCGTGTCGACGTGGTCGGCCACGGAAATTCAGCCAGCTCACAAGACGAGCCGACTCCGCACGAAGCGGGTCGTGCCACGACTCAATCGGTGTACGCTTCTGATCCCAACGCAGCGCTTCCTTGTGCGCGTCAAAACAGGCCGTTTCGGCATCAGACGGTTCCGTCAAAACTCGTAGTTGATCGACATGGCGCACCAGGCATTCGTCTTCGATTTGGGCCATTGGACTTCGCACCGCAGCGTCCAAGATGCGCGTATTGGTGGGCGTGCGCGGCGATAGCGCGTGCGCGGATCACTCAATCGCCTGTCGGAAGCGCAAGTTAGCAGGTCTAGGAAGCGTGCCCGTCGGCGAGGGTCCCAACAACGCGGACAACATCGGACAACACCGCTTATTCGACCAGCGGCTTTCCGACCGGCTTCGAACATCCTGCCTGCTTTCCGAGTTACCTGAGCGACGCTCAGATTGAGAACGCACACTGGTCAAGCGCGGTCGCTGACAGGTTTGGCGGAGGTTGGGGCGCGGGGAAGTCGAAACCGCGACGGTGCGGGCTCGCCGGCGTAAGTTCTCTGCAAGCATGCCGTCAACGGTTCCATGAAGCGAGTACTTGAAGCTCCGCTCGTCGCTCCGACAAGACTCTGATCATTTCAGCTGTGTCCATCCGCCTGATAGCGACAGCTGTCACCTCTCGCCGAGCTACCCCCACGGATTCGACGCGGCGCGCCAGTGCCGCGCCTCGGTCGCGCGTTGATGCGTTTTAAGCCTTCCTTAAGCGGCGCGGCCTATTTTTTAAGCGTCAGTTTGAAGCCCACGCATTGTTCAAAGCGCCGATACGATAACGCAAGGGGAATTCGAGCGTCCGCGGCGGCAGTCGAGTTTTGGGCCGCATACTTGCAGGAGGAAAAAGCCATGAAAAGGCATCAGTTTATCCCTGTCACCTGCGCATTATTTACCGCCGCTGTTTGCGGAACGACCGTGCAGGCAGCTGAGTCTCCGCGCAACGTCGCGGCGGACATGGGCAAGGTCTCGGGGAAGGGAAACGAGGCGTTCCAGCAGATCGAACTCGCGCGCCTCGCAATCTTCAACGGTCAGGGGGCGAAGGCCGCCACGCTTGTGAAAGCCGCCCAGAAATCGCTGCTGCAAGCGCAGGCGGACAATACTGCGTTTTCGGCCGCTGAAAAGGATCTGAAACTTCCGCCTTCGGCGTCCAGCATGCCGCGCAATGAACCGGACGTCGCTCGCGTTTCGCGGACCATGGTGTGGCTTCCGGTGGGCGCGGACGTCACTATCACGGACAAGCTCGCTCAGCCTTCCGGGAAATCAAGAGCCGTGGCATCAGCAAATGAGCACATCAAGCAAGGTCAGCGGGATCAGGCGCTTAACGCGTTGAAGGTCGCGAACATCAACGTCGCGTACACGATGGAACTCGTGCCGCTCAAACTGGTGATGGCCGACGTCGACGATGCTGCGAGGCTGATCTCCCGGCACAAGTACTATGAAGCCAACGACGCTCTGCACGAGGCGCTCGCGAGCGTACGGTATGACTGGGTCGATCTCGACGCCGTTCCGCAGCCGGCCTCGACCGCGCAAATGGCCGCGAAAACCGCGGACCATCCCGCTTCATCCACGAGCACGCGGTAAAGGCTCCAAAATGTGTGGTAGCTCCGGACTGCGCCCGCTGTTGAGTTGCGGGCCGGGATCCAGTCGAAGAGTTGCCGCGCGCCTGTTCAGCGATAATAGCAGCCTTGATCTGGCTGCCGCACGCTCGCCGCGAGCGGAGCGGGACATCTTTGACATGAGGCTCCCCCGGAGCGGTAAATGCCGGCGGTAAATCCGTGCGAATTCCGGCTGCAGGTATTTCCCACGACAGCCTTCGCGATGGTCATGGCGACGGGCATCGTCTCGATCGCCGCGCGACTGCTCGGCTACGACATCATTGGGTGGGTTCTTCTCGGCATCAATGCGGTGAGTTGGCCTGCATTGCTTGCTATCAATCTATGCCGTCTGTTGCTCTATCCCCGTGCGGTGCATGCCGACATCGTCGACCACGGCCGGGGACCGGGGTTTCTCACGCTCGTTGCGGCGACCGCCGCGCTCGGCAGTCAACTATCGGCGTATCGCGTCCTGCAACCCGCGGTGCCCTGGTTGCTCGGGCTCGCGGCCGCGATGTGGTTCGTGATTACCTATGCGTTTCTCAGCGCAATGACGATTGGGCAAAGAAAGCCCGGTCTGCATACCGGGCTCAACGGGACCTGGCTGCTGCTGGTCGTCGCGACCGAGTCGATTGCCGTTCTTGCGACCGCCGTGTCGCAGATGAAGGGCGACGCTACGCCACTGCTCGATTTGCTCGCACTCGGCGCATGGCTGCTCGGCGGTGTGCTGTACATGATCCTGATCACGCTGATTTTCTATCGATGGTGCTTCGTGCCAATGACGGCCGCCGACCTGACGGAGCCATGGTGGATCAACATGGGCGCGATGGCCATTACCACATTGGCGGGCAGCGACCTCATTCTGGCGGCGCATAACGTGGCGGGTTGGCCGGGCGACGACCGAGTGGTGCTTCGGATACTGACAACCGCATGCTGGGTCTTGGCGACGTTCTGGATTCCTCTGCTTGTTGCGCTCTACATCGAGAAGCACGTGATCGTTGGCGAGCCGGTTCGCTATACGGTGGCTGAATGGTCTGTCGTCTTTCCACTCGGCATGTACTCCGCCGCGACCCATCTGTACGCAGAGGCCACCGGGCTTCACGTTCTCGGCTACGTGGCTCGTGTGGCCGTACTCGTTGCCTTCGTGGCGTGGGCGCTAGCGTCGATCGGACTGCTACGCTCGACGCTGTGCTCGGCGCTGTGCTCGGTCAAGAGGAAGTGACGGCTTCTACGCAATGCCTGGCAGTGGTCTGAGGGTGGTTCGCTCAACGCCAGTTGAAGCCGCGATGGCAAACAATTCCGTCTGGAAAGTTCTTCCTGCGCCGCTTTCCACGCGGATAACAAGGCTACCCTTCAATCCTCGATCCCGCGCGCCACTGCACGGATATACGCTGCAACTGGAGCGGTACATGGTGCCGCACCTCAACTGCGGGATCATGCTGTTCGAAAACGCAGACCTGGACCGCACTGCGGGCGAGCGTCTGAATAACGCGGTGCAGTTCAACAGCGTGAGCTTCGGCGGGATTGACCTTCGGCGCCATGCATTTGTTCGGGCAGATTGTCGGCACCTCGTCGACCAATGTTGGACGCGCCTACAGCGGCAACGTCCAACATAGCTACGGACCGTCTTCCACGGCGCTGGTAGGTGCGGTGGAGGCCGTTCTACTGCCGAAGCGGCTATTTGTCGGCTGTGCGCCCTTCAGTATGTGCGTTCCCGGGATGCTCGATGAACCAAAAAGTGTGAGGCACCCAAACCGTAAGCCGCTTCACTCATGCCAAGTGCATGAACCATCTCCAGCTTTGCAAAGCCGACGTTCTGACCGTCGATGAATGCGATCAAAAACATAACGACAAGAAGCGGCATGAGTCGCCATGCCATCTTTCCCATAACTTGTTGTTCTGACAAAGTTGATTGATGCATACAGTCTCCTGAAATACCTGGGCGAATGGAGGCCTACGCGGGGATTGCGCGAGCGTCCAGTTCCTTGATTAGCTTGGGGCGCTTTTATGGCGCAAGGGCGCCCTCTTGATTGTCAGACCGGCGTCAGGTGCTGAACCCTCTCAATCAGCGATTGATGCGCCAGTGATCCGATACTTGCGCATCGCGGCGGCGACTGTTCCGTCTTGTTTTAGCTGAGTAACAAAGGCATTGAGCCAGTCTGCGGCTCGCGGACCCCGATCTTTGCCAATGCCCATAGCCTGGCGAATGACCATGAAACTATCCTCGATAAGTCGAAGGCCTCCCAGCCTCGCTGCATCGAATTCCAGTTGTTGCCGTACGCCCGCTGCTACGTCGAGTCCTTCTCGTAGGAAGGTGTTCACGACTTCAGGGGAAGTGGAGCCGCGTATTATTTGAGCGCTCTTCAGTTCTCGGGTCAGGAACAGGTCGTATGCGCTGCCGCTTCCAACGGCCACGCGGACGCCCTCACGATCGACTTCGGTTTTACTGAGAATCGGCGACTCAGAGCGGACGAGGTAGTTGCCTTCAATCAGGAGGTAAGGGTCGGTAAAGGCGATTTCTCGACCACGAATCGGATCAATGGCGAAGAAACCGACGTCCACATCGCCAGCGCCGACCGCGGTTACCACTTTTCCTGCGGCGTCAAAGGGTACCAGACGCAATGGCGTGTCCAGGGCCGCCGCGAGTCGTTCAGCGATCTCAACTGAGATACCTTGCGGGGACCCTTGTTCGTTTCGCGAGGCGAGAATGGGATTTCCGAAGTTGACGGCCACTCGAAGGGTGCCGGAAGGCGCGAATGCCGACGTTATTTTGCCGTCGAGAGCTAGGTTCATACTCATGCTTCGCTCTTTTCGAACGAAGCAGCGGGGACGAGCACGCTGCCTTCCATGAGCCGTCGAGCGCTGCGACTCATGATCGCCTTGGTGACGGTCCATGCGCCGTCCTTCTGCCGGGCTTGCGCGCCGACCTGAAGACTGCCCGACGGATGCCCGAAGCGCACGGACCCCGTCGATTGCGGCACGAGCCGGTTGACCACGGTCCCCGGAATGACCGCCGCGACGGCGATCGCCACGGCGCCGGTGCCCGTCATCGCGTGATGCAGCTTGCCCATCGAGAAGATGCGGGCGTTGATGTCGAGCGTGTCCGCGTCGATCGGCTTGCCGCTCGACGCAACGTAGCTGGCGGGTTTCGCGACGAACGCGAGCTTCGGCGTGTGCGGGCGCAGTTGCGTCGCTACCTCGGCGGTCTTCGCGAGCCCCATGCGCACCGACGCGTGCGCGCGGATCGCCTCGGCTTTTTTGAGTAGGGCGGGCTCGCCGTTCACATCGCGCTGCAACTCGTTGCCTTTCAATCCGAGCGATGCCGCGTCGATGAAAATGGCCGGATTGCCCGCGTTGATCATCGTCATTTCGATCGGACCGACGCCGGGCACATCGAGCACGTCGACTGCATTGCCGGTCGGAAACATCGCGCCGCCGGCGGCGTCGCCGTCTCCATCGCCGCCCGGATCGAGGAATTCGATCTTGATCTCCGCTGCCGGAAACGTCACGCCGTCCAGCTCGAAATCGCCTTCCTCGACGACTTCGCCGTTCTTCATCGGCACATGCGCGACGATTTTTGCGCCGATGTTCGCCTGCCAGATCCGCACGATGGCGATGCCGTCGCGCGGCGCAGTGACGAGCCCCTGCGCGATCGCGAACGGGCCGACGGCGGAGGTGAGGTTGCCGCAGTTGCCCGACCAGTCGACGACTGGCTTGTCGATGGCGACTTGCCCGAAGCGATAGTCCACATCGCAATCCTCGCGCGACGACGGCCCGACAATTACGACCTTGCTCGTGCTCGACGTCGCGCCGCCCATGCCGTCGATCTGCTGGCCGTACGGATCGGGGCTGCCGATCACGCGCATTAGGATGCGGTCGCGCGCGGCGGGAGTGGCGGGCAGCCAGTCGTCGCGAAAGAACACGCCCTTGCTGGTGCCGCCGCGCATATAGACGGCCTGAATCTTCGACTGCGCCACGATGGATCTCCAATGCTTGAGTTGCGTTTATTTAACAACAAACGCAAATAGCGCGCAAGCATTTGTCTTTGTCACCTCCAAAAGCGTTCTCAAACGACGGGCTGCGGGTATAGTTGCACCAGGCTCTGCATATTGCATCGAACATGACTTCCGACCTCACCCTCAGTCAGCAAAAGGCGCTGCGCGAAATCGTCGCCTATGTCCGCCGGGAGCGCCTCGCGGCCGGCACGCACTTGCCGGAATGGACGCTCGCGAAGCTCATCGGCACGTCGCGCTCGCCGGTGCGCGTGGCGCTGGACCGGCTCGTCGAGGCGGGCGTCATGCGCTACGACAAAAATCGCGGCTATTCGGTCGAGGCGTCGTTCGACAAGCTGCCGCCCGATGTGCTCGAGCAGGTCAATTCCGCCGACGACCCCCTGTATCTGCGTCTCGCCGATGCGCGGTTTCGCGGCGAGATTCCCGAATCCGTGACGGAGGCGGATCTCACGCGCATTCTGGATGCTTCGCGCGGCGACGTCCGCAAGGTGCTCGTGCGCGCGCACAGCGAGGGATGGGCCGAGAAGGAGGCGGGCTACGGCTGGCGCTTCCTGCCGATGATCGACTCGCTCGAAGCCTATGACGACATGTATTCGCTGCGCGCGGCGATCGAGCCGGCGGGCATTCTGAGCCCGAAATTCCGGCCCAATCTGGAGGAGTTGCGGGAATTGCGCCGCGAGCAGCAGGCCATTCTGGACGGCGGTCACGAAGCCATGACCGCGACCGAGCGCTTCGAATCGAATGCGCGCCTGCACGAAACCATCGCCGCCTGGTCGGGCAACCGCTTCGCGCTGCAAACGCTGCGCCGTCTCGATCAGATGCGGCGGCTCGCCGAGTATCGCCAGGCCAAGCAACGATTGCCGCGTCGCGCGCTCGCGCAGGAGCACATCGACATTCTCGATGCGATCGAGAGCGGCGATTTCATCGGCGCGGCCAGCCTGTTGAAGCGGCATATCGATGCCGCGCGCACGAAGAAGGCCGTCGTAGAGGTTTTCGAGCGCGAGCAGACGCAGGATATCGAAGCATAGCCGGGTAAACCATGCCCTCGGGCGCTCAGCCCCACGCAGCCGCCTTCGGGCGGTTTTTTTACGCCCCGGTTGCGCGTCGATTGCGTTTTCGCGTTGACAAAGACAACATGCCTTCGTAATCTGATTGTGTTTTCGATGATAAATCGACAACAGTAAAGTCAAACACGAGAGCGCCATCGCCATGTCAGTCGACACGCATGCCCACGTTTTTCATCGCCGCCTGAGCTTCGTCGAGCCGCGCCGTTTCACGCCGGACTACGACGCGCCGCTCGACGCGTATCTCGCGCAGCTCGACGCGAACGGCATCGCGCGCGGCGTGCTGGTCGCGGTCAGCGTGCTCGGCAACGACAACACGTATCTGCTGGATTGCCTGCGCGCGCAGCCCGAACGGCTCCGCGGCGTCGTGGCGATCGACCCGCTGACGGACCTGCATCGCTTCGATGCGTTCGAAGCGGCAGGCGTGGTCGGCGTGCGCGTGAATCTGACCGGCAATCTGCCCGTTCCGGATTTCGCAAACGGCGCATGGAACGAAGCCGTCGCGGAATGCGCGAAGCGCGGCTGGCACATCGAGATCAACGACCGCGCCGCGCGGCTGCATGAATCGCTGACGCCGCTCGTCGATGCCGGCGTGAACGTGGTCGTCGATCACTTCGGCATGCCGGACCGGCAGCAAGGCACGGATGACGCCGGTTTTCGGCGCCTGCTCGGCTTCGGCGCGAGCGGCCGCGTGTGGGTGAAGCTCTCGGGCGCGTATCGCACGAGCTTCGACATCGCAAAGCAGGCGGCGCCGCTGCTGCGCGACGCTTTCGGCCCGCAACGCCTGCTCTGGGCGAGCGACTGGCCGTTCACGCAATACGAAGCGACGCAGCACTACGCGACGCAGCGCGCCGCGCTCGACGAATGGATTCCCGACGCGAAGGATCGCAAGACGATCCTTCACGACACGCCGCAGAGCCTCTTCAAGTTCTGACCGGCCCGACATTCCCCCCAATTCCACAGAGAACATCATCATGGCCTCACCTCGCGCCGACGCCTTCGACTGCGTCCGTACGCTCCGCACGTTCGATACGCAAGCCGTCCGCTATCACTCGCTGTCCGCCCTGGCGGCGCGCGGCTTCGACAACATCGGCCGCTTGCCGGTGGTGATCCGCATTCTGCTCGAATCGGTGCTGCGCAATTGCGACGGCGCGAAGGTGCTCGAATCGCACGTGACGGACCTCGCCAACTGGAAACCGAACGCGCCGCGCGAGAACGAGATTCCGTTCGTCGTCGGGCGTGTGCTACTGCAGGATTTCACCGGCATTCCGCTTCTGACCGATCTCGCCGCCATGCGCAGCCAGGCGCAAAAGCGCAACGCCGATCCGAAGGCCGTCGAGCCGCTCGTGCCGGTGCATCTCGTCGTCGATCATTCGGTGCAGACCGAATTCTCGAACGTGCCGAACGCTTTGCGCCGGAACATGGAAGTGGAGTTCGCGCGCAATCGCGAGCGCTACGAATTGATGAAGTGGGGCATGCAGGCATTCGAGACGTTCAAGGTCGTGCCGCCGGGCATTGGCATCTGTCATCAGATCAACCTCGAATATCTCGCGCAGGGCGTCATCGAAAAGGATGGCGTCGTGTTTCCGGATACGCTCGTCGGCACCGATTCGCACACCACGATGATCAATGGCATCGGCGTGCTCGGCTGGGGCGTGGGCGGCATCGAGGCGGAAGCAGGCATGCTCGGGCAGCCGGTCTACATGCTGATGCCCGATGTCGTCGGCGTCGAGTTGAGCGGTGCGCTCGCGGCGGGCGTCACCGCCACCGACGCCGTGCTGCAGGTCACCGAAACGCTGCGCGCGGCGAAGGTGGTCGGCAAGCTGGTCGAGTTTTTCGGTGACGGCGCGGCGTCTCTCAGCGCGACCGACCGCGCGACGATCGCCAACATGGCGCCCGAGTACGGCGCGACGAGCGGCTTCTTTCCCGTCGATGAGAACACGCTCAAGTATTACCGTCAGACCGGCCGCAGCGACGCGCAAGTCGAGCTGATCCGCGATTACTTCACGGCGCAAGGCTTGTTCGGTGCGCCGCGCGCGGGCGATATCGATTATTCGAGCGTCATCCGTATCGATCTCGGCAAGATCAGGCCGAGCGTGTCGGGCCCGAAGCGTCCGCAGGATCGCGTCGATCTGTCCGCGCTCGGACAACGCTTCGACGAAGTGATGCTTCAGGACGCGAAGAGCGGCGGCTATGGCAAGACGGCGGCGCAACTCGAAACGCGTCACGCGGTTTCGGCGAAGGATTACGACATCGGCCACGGCGATGTGCTCGTCGCGGCGATCACGTCGTGCACGAATACGTCGAATCCCGAACTGCTCGTCGCGGCTGGCCTCGTCGCGAAGAAGGCGCTCGAACGCGGCCTGAAGGCGAAACCCTGGGTCAAGACGCTTTTCACGCCGGGCTCGCGCGTCGTGACCGCGTATCTGAAGGACGCCGGGCTCACCGATCCGCTCGAACGGCTCGGCTTCGGCATCGCGGCGTACGGATGCGGCGCGTGCGTCGGCAACATCGGGCCGCTCGATCCGGCGCTCGAAGACACGGTCGTGTCGAACGATCTCGTCTGCAGCGCGGTGCTTTCGGGCAACCGCAACTTCGAGGCGCGCATTCACGCGAATCTACGCGCGAACTTCCTCGCGAGCCCGCCGCTCGTCGTCGCGTTCGCGCTGGCGGGCACGACGCGCATCGATCTGAGCTCCGAGCCGCTCGGCGTCGATCAGAACGGCAAACCGGTCATGCTCGCCGACATCTGGCCGACGAACGACGAGATCAAGGCATTGAGCGGCTACGCGGCCAATCCGAGCCACTACGCGAACCTGTACGGCGATTTCACCGCGGGCCACGATCTGTGGAACGACATCAAGAGCGGCGAGGGCGCGGTGTACGACTGGCCCGAGTCGACCTACGCGGCCGAGCCCGATTTCTTCAGCGACGCGCAAGCCGCCACGAAGATCGAGGGCGCGCGCGCGCTCGCGATCCTGGGCAATTCGATCACGACCGATCACATCAGCCCGGCGGGCTCAATCGCGAAGAACTCGCCAGCAGGCGAATGGCTTAACGCGCATGGCGTCGCGCAGAAGGACTTCAACACTTACGGCGCGCGTCGCGGCCACTTCGAAGTGATGGTGCGCGGCACGTTCGCCAATGTGCGCCTGAAGAACCTCATGCTGCCGGCGAAAGCCGACGGCGCCGCCGACGAAGGCCCGTACACGCTGCATCAGCCGACCGGCGAGCGCGAGACCATCTTCGCTGCAGCGCGCCGTTATATCGATGCGGGCACGCCTTCGATCATCGTCGCGGGCGAGGAGTACGGCACCGGATCGAGCCGCGACTGGGCCGCGAAGGGCACCCGCTTGCTCGGCGTGAAGGCCGTGATCGCGCGCAGCTTCGAGCGGATTCATCGCAGCAATCTAGCGGGCTTGGGCGTGCTGCCGCTGCAATTCATCGGCGAGGACAGCGCGCAATCGCTCGGACTCGACGGCAGCGAGACCTTCGACATCATCGGCATCGAGAACGGCGTGCAACCGCTGCAACACGTGACGCTCGTCATCACACGCGCCGATGGCGCACGCCGCGAGGTCACGCTGCTCGCGCGCCTCGACACGCAGATCGAAGCGACTTACTTCAGCCACGGCGGCATCCTGCCTTACGTGTTGTCGAGCCTGATCGGCGAAACCGTCACGCAGGACGCCTGAGCGTCATCGACCGAAATCAAGAACACATTCACGGAGACATACCTTGTTCAAGAAGCTCGCGCCCGCCGCGCTGCTCGTGCCATGCCTCGCGGCGCACGCGCAAAGCAATGTCACGCTGTACGGCATTGTCGATATCGGCATCAATTATCTGAACAATGCGCAGACCGGCCGCACGGCGAGCGGTTTCAAGGGCGGCCACCAATGGGCCGTGATGGATGGCGGCACGGGCGGCTTGCAAGGCAGCCGCTGGGGCCTCAAAGGCACGGAGGATCTCGGCGGCGGCTACAAGGCCATCTTCCTGCTGGAGAACGGCTTCAACGCCAACAACGGCACGCTCGGCCAGGGCGGCGCGGAGTTCGGACGGCAGTCGTGGGTCGGCGTCGCGAGCGACTACGGCAAGGTGACGGCGGGGCGTCAGTACGACGAAGTGGTGGACTTCTACGCGCCGCTGCTCGCCGCGCCGCAGTGGGGCGGCTATATGGCCGAGCATCCCGGCGATCTCGACAATGCATCGAACACTCGCCGCATCAACAACTCGATCAAGTACACGTCGCCGACAATGGGCGGCTTCACCTTCGCCGGACTGTACAGCTTCGGCGGCGTGGCGGGATCGTTCGGCACGAACAGCATCTGGTCGGTCGGCGCGGGTTATGCGAACGGTCCGCTCTCGATTGGCGCGGGCTATCTGAACGCGCGCAATCCGAATACGTCGTTCTACGGCTCGAATCCGAACGGCGGCCCGGCGACGACGAACAATCTCGGCAGCGCAGGCTCGGCAACGTCGCCGCAAAGCAATCCGGTGTATGCGGGATTCGCATCGGCGAAGAGCTTGCAGATCGCGGCGATCGCGGCGGCTTATGCGATCGGACCGGCGACGTTCGGCGTCGCCTATTCGAACACGCGTTATCAGGATCTCGGTTCGTCGTCGGGGCCGAATCCATTCGGCTATACGGGCACGGCGTATTTTCATAACGCCGAAGTCAACGCGAAATGGCAACTCACGCCGGCGCTGCTCTTCGGCGCGGCTTTCGATTACACGAAGGGTCGCGGCGCGGCCGGCCACGATGGCGCGAAGTACGAACTCGCGAGCCTCGGCGCGGATTACTTTCTTTCTAAGCGCACCGACGTGTACACGGTCGCGGTCTACGAGCACGCGAGCGGCACCGATTCGCTCAACCAGCCCGCCGTCGCGATGATCACTGGCATGACGCCGTCGACCACGAGCAATCAGGTCGCGGTGCGAGTCGGCATCCGGCACAAGTTCTGACGCCTTAACATCCGCATTCGGCAGGAGACAAGCCATGACATCCGCATCGCACGCACAATCCGCGACGCTCGCGCCCTCGGGCGAGGAAGCGCTGCAACGACAGGCGGTATCGAAGACCGCATGGCGACTGCTTCCGCTTCTGACGCTCGCGTTCATCTTCAACTACATCGACCGCACGAGCGTGGGTTTCGCCGCGCTCAGCATGAACGCCGATCTCGGTCTTTCCGCGACCGAGTTCGGCTGGGGCGCGGGGATTCTGTTCGCGGGCTATTGCCTGCTCGAAGTTCCGAGCAATCTGATGCTTTATCGCTTCGGCGCGCGCCGCTGGCTCGCGCGCATCATGATCACGTGGGGTCTCGCCGCCGCCGCGACCGCGCTCGCCGTCGGCCCGAAGAGCTTTTATTTCGCGCGCTTCGTGCTGGGCGTGGCCGAGGCGGGATTCTTTCCGGGGGTCACGTTTTATCTCGCGTGCTGGTTTCCCGCGAAATACCGCACGCGCATGCTCGCGTGGTTCATGGTCGGCGTGCCGGTTTCGTCGATCCTGAGCGGACCGCTCTCCGGTCTTCTACTCAACATGGACGGCGTTCTGGGACTGGCCGGATGGAAGTGGATGTTCATCATGCAGGGCTTGCCTGCTTCGATCATCGGCGTGGTGGTGCTGCTGATGCTCCGCGACAACCCGTCGCAGGCGCACTGGCTGACTCAGCCGGAGCGCGACGCGCTGATCGGCATGCTGGCCTCGGAGCGGCGCGAGAAGGAGAAGAAGCATCTCGGCGCCGCGCTCAAGGATCGTCGCGTGCTGATTCTGACCGGCATCCAGTTCGGCTTCGTCATGGGTTCGTACGGCATCGGCATCTGGCTGCCGACGATCCTCAAGTCGCACGGTCTTTCCGTATCGGCGATCAGTCTGGTCTCGTCGGTTCCGTACATCTTCGCGACTGTCGCGATGCTGACGTGGGCGCGCGCCGTCGACCGCAGCGGCAAAAAGATCCTGAATCTGCTGCTGACGTGTCTGCTCGGCGCGGGCGGCATGATCGTCGCGGCGATGCTGAACGCCTTCTGGCCGGCCATGATCGGCATCACGATCGCCATCATCGGCGTGACTACGGCGCGCGCGGTCTTCTGGAGCATTCCGACGCGCTTTCTGTCGGGTGCGGCGGCGGCGGGCGGCCTCGCGTTCATCAATTCGGTCGGCACGTTCGGCGGTTTCGCGGGTCCGTTCCTCGTCGGCTGGCTCAAGGATCAGACCGGCTCGTTCTCGATGGGCATGCTCGGCATGGCGGTCATGCTCATCCTGTCGACGCTGCTGACGGCATCGCTTCGATTCTTCGTGAAGGACGAGTGAGCGCTCGACCCGCCACAACAACAATGGAGACAGTTCGATGATGGACAGACGCGGGTTTCTCGTCGCAGCCGGAGCGGCATCGCTGTTCTGCTTCGACCTTGCATCGGCGCAAGCGGCCAAGGCGGCGAAAGTGGCGGCGCCTGCGTCGCCTGTCGGGTTCCGCGTGCCCGCGGGCGTCGTGGATTCGCATTGTCATGTGTTCGACCCCGCGCGTTTCGCCTATTCTCCGAAGCGCCGCTATACGCCGCCGGCCGCGACGGTCGCCGATCTTCGGCGCTTTCATGCGTCGATCGGCGTGCAGCGTACGGTCGTGGTTCAACCGAGCGTCTATGGCACGGACAACGCCTGCCTGCTCGACGCGCTACGGCAGTTCGGCGCTTCGGCGCGAGGCATCGCGGTCATCGACAAATCGTTCTCGGGACAGCAGATCGACGACCTGATCGGCGCGGGCGTGCGCGGCGTGCGCATCAACCTCGAAGTCGGGCAGAACCATGATGTCGAAGGCGCGTATCGGCGACTTTCGGAGACCGTCGAGACGCTTCGTGGACGTCCCGCGGTGATTCAGATCTTCGCGGCGCTGCCGGTCATTCAGGCGCTAGCGCCGCGCATCCAGGCGCAGCCGCATCCGGTGGTGCTCGATCACTTCGGATTCGCGAAGGCCGCGCATGGTGCGCAACAGGCCGGGTTCAGCGCGCTGACCGGTCTCATGGCCAGCGGCAAGGTCTTCGTCAAGTTGTCCGCGCCTTATCGGATCTCGGAGCGAGCCCCGTATCCGGATACGGCGCCGATCGGACGTGCGCTCGTCGAAGCCGCGCCTGGGCAAGTGGTTTGGGGCTCCGACTGGCCGCACACCGGCGCGACCGAACGACGCGGCAATGCCAAGCCCACGGACATCGAGCCGTTCAGAGAAGAAAATGAGGTGCGCGATTTCTCGCTCGTAAAAGCATGGGCGCACAGCGAGACAACTCGTCGCAGGCTTCTTGTCGAAAATGCGGTTCGTTTATTCGGCTTCTCAACCGATGTGGGACTCTGACGTCTGCATGGTCGGGAGGATCATCAGTCTTTGATCGTCTCGACCTGCTCACGCCACCGCTTCGTGATTAGAACGTTCGTCGACAAATCGGTGCCCCCGGTCGCCCCCCGACGCGTGAAAGCCAGCAGGCTCTGCCGCGTCTTCGCTGGAATGACGCGATAACAAAACGAAAGCGAAGGTTGCATGCAGCTGCAAGCGAAGATTGAGAAGCGCCTGTGCCGGACGACCAAGCTGGGTGGTGTCCGATGGCCCGCGGCAGTTTCCGCTTGGTTGCGGGCTTGGCCCGGCTGACATAATGAAACTGACGTGAATCCGAACGGCGGCGCGATCGCGCTCGGTCATCCGCTTGGCGACTTGCGCCCGACGCAGCGAGTAGGACGCGACAGCGGCCGCTGGATTAGTTACCGGCCATTCGCGATTGACTACGTCAACTTGCTCGCGTGACCGGTAAGTCCGGCAAGTTACTGCAGCTTTTGTGGATCCGGACGCGCACGTATCTGCCACGTTCCCTCGCAAGACCAACCCGGCTAGCAAGAATTGCAGGACAGGCTGTGGGTACAATCCGGGTCATAGGCGATATCTTTCCCGAGGACGGACCGTCGACGTGCAGGTCGCGGAGGTGAGGGCCTTCACTACTCGTGCAACATCGGGGTGCCCTTCCCCCAACAACAGCACAACTTTCTGCTGGAGATCCGGATGAGCCTTGCAGACTTCATTGACGCCGATCTTCCCGGTCTGATTGACGACTGGACCAGTTATGCGCTTGTGCTCAGCCAGGAGGACAGCCAGCTGACGGAAACCCAGCTGCGTGATTCGGCGGTTGATATCCTGACGGCGATCGCGACGGACATGCGTGAGACGCAGAACGCTGCGCAGCAGGAAACCAAATCGCGCGGCGATAAGGTCGCCCCGAATTCCGCCTTCAACCGGGTCGCGCGTCTGCATGCGGAGGATCGCCTGTCACACGGATTCAGCATTAACGATGTGGTTGCCGAGTTCCGTTCCCTGCGCGCCACAGTGCTGCGCCGCTGGCAGAAAACGTCGCCCTCCGGTGCAGCGGCGTTCCAGGAGATGATCCGGTTCAACGAGGCGGTCGACCAAGTGCTTGCCGAATCGGTGCGGCACTACGCACATCGCACTGAGCGTATCCGCGACCTGTTCGCAGGCGTACTCGCCCATGACTTGCGCTCGCCGCTGGGCGCAATGCTGAATGCCGGCGAAGTACTCTTGCATGACGAGGGCCTCTCCGCTGCCGGCGCGAGGGCGGTGGCCTTTGTTCAGCGCGGCGCGATTCGGATGAAACAGATGATTGACGATCTGCTCATCTTTACGCGCACCCGGTTGGGCGACGCGCTGCCGGTCAGTTTCACGCCACAGGATATCGGGCGAATCTGTAGCGATGCGGTGGACGAAGTGCGCGCGGCCTACCCCAATGCCAATATCGAGCTGCGCCTGGCGGGGGAACTCCGAGGTAGGTGGGACGGTAGCCGGCTCAGCCAGCTGCTCGTCAATCTGCTGACAAACGCTGTTCGCTACGGAACGGGTCTCATCGTCGTCGAAGCCGGCGGTCACGATGGCCAGGTGACACTGGTCGTATCCAACGAAGGCAACCCGATCCCCGAACGCGCGCTGCCCACACTGTTCGATCCGCTGACCCGGGCGGGCCCGGCCGACCGACGTGGTACGGCGGCAGGCATGGGGCTGGGCCTGTACATCTGCCGCTGCATTACTAGCGCGCACCAGGGGACGATTGGGGTCGCCTCTTCAGAAAGCGGCACCGTCTTTACCGTCTCGCTGCCGTGCTCACCAGCATGATGCGACCGGTAATCGGTCCAATCGGCGCGCCGGTCCGTCGGATGGCGTCCACAATGTCACCAACCGGCGCATACGCTACGGACCGGTTCGTTACAGCCCGCACTTCATGTCACGAATATCTGTTATCGCTGACTTCCATGGCGGCCTGTCTCGGCTCCGGCTGCTTTTGAGCGTTACATTCGAAAAAACTGACCGAACGGCAGAAACGGGTCGGACAACGGTCTTCCGATTTCGGCCAATGTAGCCTGCAACTCACCAACAATTGAGTGCTGGTTCGCGCTTTGCCTTCGACCGTGACGCTGATTTCATTCCCACGTGATCGATTTCGCCGTGTCCAAGGTCTACGCCGGTCGCAGGTTCCCGCGGTATGTGCACAGGTGTGCGCAACCTTATTCACGCAATCAAGCAACGGTGCTCAGACGCTCCCGGATGATCGCGAAAGCTCGTTCAGCGGCGGGCACGAGAGTTCGCCCCTTAAGGCGGACCATCCCGAGCGTCAGTTCCATGTCGAGCTGTGGCGTGACGTTGAGCAATACGGCCTTTGCGTTCCGTATAGCCGCGAGCATCGCAAAGTCGGTGGATGTCACGACCGCGTCGCTCGACGAAACGAGGTCATATACGGTCGGAAGATCGCTAACGATCACGGCGAAGAGATCGGCGAAGGGCTCCGCCAGGCCATACAGTTCCATGAAGCGATGTGCGAGGGACTCCTCTAGAAAGCCCGTCGCAATCAGCGGGAACTGCATCAGCTCGCGCATCGTGACCGCTGATTCCTTCAAAAGCGGATGCCGCACGTTTGCATACCAGCCGAAGCGGCACTGGTAGACCGATTCAACTGCTACATCGGGATAGAACGCGGCAACCCTGATATCCCCGACGAAGAAATCGAGCTTCTCGTCGAGCAGCAACTTCATCAACTGATCCGATGTTTCGATGACTGACCGCAGCTTGACCTGCGGTGACGACGTGAGCAATTGGAGCACCATCGGTTTGAGCAAGGTATCGGCAAGCGATGACCCCATGCCGAACGTCAGCGTTCCTGCACCACCTGCACGCATCAGTTGCATTGCCCGCAACCCTTCTCGTTCTTCGAAGACGATGCGCCGTGCACGTTCGGCGAAACTCCGGGCATAGGCAGTCGGTTGCAGCCGGCGCTCCGTCCGGTCGAACAGAAGCACACCAAGAGAATCCTCCAGCGCCCGCACGCTCCGAGACAGCGCGGGCTGGCTGAGATGGACGCTCGCCGCGGCGGCGCTGAGCGTGCCTTCGTTTAACAGGGCCAGAAAATGATGAAGTTGTCGCGTGTTCATGGCGGGTCCACTTGCATAAATTGCATGATAGACGAAATAAATATGCAATTTACACAAATGAATAGTCTTACTAGACTCGCCTTAACGAGTCTTCATTTGCGTATTCGACATGAATCACCCACGCGCTTACAGGCCGGTCGTCGCAGTAGTCGCCGATCGTTTCGAACATCATAAGCATGCGGCACACGCCGTTCTGGACGGGTACGTGCATGCGCTCGCTCAGGTGGCGCAAGTACTCCCCTTGATCGTGCCGGCCCATGACGAAAGTATCGACACCGAGACGCTCATCTCCACAATCGATGGTTTCCTGCTGACCGGAAGCCCCTCCAACGTCGCGGCCGAGCGCTACGGTGCGGCGCCGCTGCCGGCCTCGACCACGATCGATCCGAACCGCGACGCGGTTTCGTTCCGTCTGCTGCCAGCGATTCTCGAGGCGGGCGTGCCCTTTCTCGGCATCTGTCGCGGATTCCAGGAGCTCAACGTCGTCTTTGGTGGCAGCCTTGAGCGCGCGGTGCATGACCAGCCGGGGCGGCTCGATCATCGCGAGGGCGACCATGACAGGCCCCTGTCGCGCTGGTACGAGGATCGCCACGCCCTCCATATCGCGCCTGGAGGCAGGCTCGCAGAATTGGCGGGCGAGGCGGAAGCCGTCATGGTCAATTCCTTGCACCATCAGGGTGTCGAGAAACTGGGCGCCGGGCTGCGCGTCGAGGCAAAAGCCCCGGATGGCTTGATCGAAGCCGTCTCCGTCGAGTCGGCCGCACAGTTCACGTTGGGTGTGCAGTGGCACCCTGAAATGCGCGTGGATGACAGCCCGCTTGCGCATGCGATTTTCACTGCGTTCGGTGATGCCTGCCGGCTCCGGCAACAGGAGCGCCTGCAATCCCGCATTCACGCTTGAATCAATCCTTCCATCCGACCGTGGCACAAACTGAAATCAACCAACTGTTCAGCCGCAGCTATGCTGAGGCTCGCGAGAAATTCCTCGCGGCGGCATCTCGGCGCGGCCTGGCCGTCGATTCGTACGAGCTCCCGCTACGCGGAGCCGATGGCGAGACCCTCGCGACCGATGTCGCACTGGATGGCTCCGCCAGCGCGTCCAAATTGCTGGTTGTCATCAGCGGATGTCATGGCGTCGAAGGCTACTGCGGATCCGCGATCCAGACTGGATTGCTCGAGCTTGGCCCTGATCGTATCGGGCGACCCGGCGATGAAGACACCGCAGTGCTGCACGTGCATGCCGTCAACCCGTATGGCTTCTCGCATACGCGCCGGGCGACGCACGAAAACGTCGATCTGAACCGCAATTTCGTCGACTTTTCCGGGCCGCTTCCAGAGAATCGCGACTATGCGGAAATACACGATCTGCTGTTGCCGCCCGAGTGGCCACCGCGACCAGAGAACCAAGCGCGTCTGGACGCATTCCGCGAACGCGTCGGCATGCGTGGCTTCCAGCGCGCGGTCGCACTGGGGCAGTATGCGTTCCATGACGGACTGCACTTCGGCGGCGTCGGTCCGGCCTGGAGCAATGCAACGTTCCGGTCGATCCTGCGGAAATATGCCGCGAAGAGCCGTCATATCGGTTCGATCGACATCCATACTGGTCTTGGCCCGTACGGAGTGGGCGAGCGCATTTTCGCGGCGCTCGACAATCCGATCACGCTGGCGCGCTCGCGGCAATGGTGGGGCGACAACCTGACCTCGGTTGCGACCGGGACGTCCGCGAGCATTCCGCTGACCGGTCCGATACAGGCGTCGCTCGCGCAGGAAAGTCCGCAAGCAACTCAGACGAACGTGTGCCTCGAGTTCGGCACGTATCCGATGGAGCAGGTGATTCTCGCCATGCGCGCCGAGCACTGGCTGCATCGCTACGACTGTGCGGACGCCTCCATGCGCGAGGCGATCAAGGCCGCCTTCAAACGCGCGTTCTACCCCGAATTCGACGACTGGAAACTCGCGGTCTGGATACAGGGACGCGAGGTCTATCTGCAATCGCTCAATGGCCTTCGAAGGGCAATCGATGAGTAAGTCCCGCACAGAAGCCTGTTCGCAGCTTGCCAGGCAGTAGAGGACACCATAATGGAGACACGAGACATGAACACTTTCAGTACGCTCGAAGCGGGCGCGCAAGACGCCAGCAGCGTACGCCAGACGCGCCCCGTCATCAGCCGCGCAGCGGTAGCAGGGGCGGTCGCCGGCAACGCGCTCGAATTCTACGATTTCGTCATCTACGCGTTTTTTGCCGTCTATATCGGCAGAGCGTTTTTTCCTGCTGGCGGAGAATTCGGCAGTTTGCTGGCGTCGATGGCGACGTTCGGCGTCGGTTTCCTGATGCGTCCGCTCGGCGCGATCGTGATCGGGCGCTTCGCGGACCGGGCAGGGCGCAAGCCCGCGATGATCCTCACGGTCGTCCTGATCACGATCGGCACCCTGGGACTTGCTGCGACACCGGCTTACTCGGTAATCGGCACGGCGGCGCCTGTCATCGTAGTGATCTGCCGCCTCATCCAGGGATTCGCCCTTGGCGGAGAGGTCGGCCCGTCGACGGCGCTCCTCGTCGAGGCCGCGCCGGCCAACCGGCGAGGTTTCTACGCGAGCTGGCAACTGGCGAGCCAGGGCATGGCCGTCGCAGTCGGCGGCGTGATCGGCGTCGTTGTTTCGCTGCTGCTCACCGCCTCGCAGCTCGCCAGCTGGGGATGGCGGATTCCCTTCCTGTTCAGCCTGCTGCTCGTTCCGGTTGCCATCTACATTCGCCGGCATATTCCGGAGACGCTCGATGAAGCGCCCAAGGTGGCAGTGGGGCGGCCCGATCAGAGCAGCTTGTCCGGCAACCTGCGATATGTCGTGCTCGGCACGCTGGTTCTGCTGGCCGGCGCCGTTTCGACGCAGATCGGGAATTACATGACGACCTTTGCCATTCAGGTTCTCAATTTGCCACCCACGCTCGCGCAGGTGAGCGTGCTGATAGGCGGCGCGTTGACATTCGTCTTCGGGCTGGCCGGCGGCTTGATCTGCGATGCCTGGGGGCGCAAGGCCGCCATGATCGTGCCACGCGTCGCGCTGGCGGTGCTGATCGTGCCGATGTTCTGGTGGCTTACCACGGCGCCTAGCGTGGCAAGCCTGCTCCTCGCGACCGCCGTGCTGGCTGCGTTGACTGCGGCTAGCGCCGCCGCGGGGCTGGTTGCCATTCCGGAATTGATGCCCGCGCGTTTCCGGAGTACTGGTATTGCGATTACTTATGGCGTCGGAACCGCCATCTTCGGCGGCACCACGCAATTTGCCGTGACCTGGATCATCTCCGTGACGCATAGCGCTCTGGCCCCCGCTTACTACGTGGTGGCGACCAGTGTGATCAGCCTCGCCGCGACCTTCCTGCTGCCCGAAACGCGCAATCGCAAGATCGATCACTGATCTGCGCGCTGACTGACGGGCCGCATAGATATCTCAAAGCACTGGAAAGACCCAGGCGGGCTCATCGCCCGCCGGGGAGAGCTGTTTTCTTTTGAATCATCGGACGTGCCAGGAACATAAATGAAGAGACATCACATTGCCGCGCTGTTGATGCTTCAGTCGTTCGGCGCCGGGGCGTTCGCTCAGTCGTCGGTAACGATCTACGGTAGCGTGGATAACGGCATCAGCTACATCAGCAACGTCGGAGGCCACTCGGCCTTCAAGATGCAGGACGGCATCAACAAGTCCAACGCGCTTGGCTTCACCGGCAGCGAAGACCTGGGCGGAGGCTGGCGGTCGATTTTCAAACTTGAGAATGGCTTCTCGCTGAACACGGGAGCGATGGGGCAGGGCCTGATATTCGGCAAGCAGGCATACGTCGGTCTTGGGAAATCGGACATCGGCGATGTCTACCTCGGCCGTCAATACGATTACACGCTGCAACTGGAGCGGTACATGGTGCCGTACCTCAACTGCGGGATCATGCTGTTCGAAAACGCAGACCTGGACCGCACTGCCGGCGAGCGTCTGAATAACGCGGTGCAGTTCAACAGCGCGAGCTTCGGCGGATTGACCTTCGGCGCCATGTATTCGTTCGGGCAGAATGCCGGCACCTCGTCGACCAATGTTGGACGCGCGTACAGCGGCAACGTCCAATATAGCTACGGACCGTTTTCCGCGGCGCTGGTACTGACCGACATCAACCAGGCGCCGGTCTACGCAGGCTTGACTGGCGCGCCGGCTTTGCTCGGCCAGCGGCTCGCGCCCTCTACGGTGCAACTGGTGGACAATCAACGAATCTTCGGTGCCGCGGGCATGTACACGTTCGGCAACTGGCGCGCTTCGGTGGTCTACACGAATACGAAGCTGAAGTTGAACGGAGAGTCTGCGACGGATCAGGTCATCCATCTCGGCGGCGACTATCGGCCGATGCCGGATGTCGATCTTTCCGCCAAGGTGTCCTACGACAAGCTCGAGGATTCCCATTGGTATTCCTTGAATCTTGCTGCCGACTACCTGTTGTCGAAGCGGACCGATGTTTATATCGAACTCGCGGGACAGAAGGCCGGTGGCGCAACGGGCACAGTGGCATCGATTGCCACGATGGGTCCCTCATCGACAGACAAGCAGTTCGTGTCCCGCGTTGGTCTTCGACACTACTTCTAACCTCGTGTGACCGGAACGCGATGTGGCATGGCGGATCAGTCGATAGTAATGCTCTGGAAGCCTTATGGAACTCGACCTGTTGTTGTTCCCCGTGGCGGCCATTCTTGTCGAACCGGCGGCGAAGTCGAGCTGGTTTCGCCGACCCGATCACGCGCAGGCTGCGGTCATATGCGAATACTGCGACGTGCGGGACGTGCTGCTCAGGTTGCCGGATTGCTGGATGATGGTTCCGGACGCGCGTCTGTGGGGGCTTCATGACGACGGCGACCTCCTGGAAGCCGATCCGCGATTCAATGGCACACTTGGCGATACGGGGTTCGCCGTGGTTCGGCATGACAGCGAGTCGCTGTTTGTAATGCTAATGACGATCGGTGCGGCGGAGGCCGTTCTACTGCCAAAGCGGCTATTTATCGGCCACGAGCCCTTCAGTATGTGCGTTCCCGGGATGCCCGATCACGGGCGTGATATTTGAGAGCGGACCGAAACACTGAGAGTCACGAGTTCAGTAGAGCCGGCTCGTGGACGAAAACAAGGCCGTGGCGCACCCTGGGCATTCGTTGAAACGGATACCCGTGCGGTGGTCTGCAGGCCACGCTCCAAGGTATCAGCGCTGCGGTGCGCTGCAGCGACGCGCGGTTGCTGCGCGCTAAGTCTGACGAGGACCGGGGTGGGTCCGGTGCTTCTCACCCGGGTTGAGACTTCTTGCACTCCGTTTCGAACCAATGGTCGACCCGGCGCTGCGCGGCGTGTAGATCCGCTGGGTAATTTGGGTCGTCATGCCATGGTGACGGGTTATAGCCCGCTTTGCTCAGAGCCGACAGCTCGCTTCGGTGTTGAGATCTCGTCCGAGGCGCGTTGCTTTTAGTCGCGGCCAGGTCACGGCACTCGGTTGGGGTCAGATGTGGCCCGCTATGCGGCGCGCCGGCAGTGGCATATCCAGTCAGCAGGAGCGCCAACGCAGCAAGCGTCGAGCAGCTTTTCGTGAGCTTTTCCATAGCGCGTCTCCCCCCAGGCGTCCGATCGGCGCAACGCAAGCGGTGCGATGCCGCCGGTCGCGCGTAACTTCCTCGCCTATCTTGCCCTCAGTCCAGCCATCGGAACAGGCCCACCGTACAAAGGGAAGAAAGTCAGGCGCCAGCTCGCCGAGAACCTGGACGCCTTTCCCGTGCGCCCGGCGTCGGATCTCTGCTCGCGCGCCTCGCTTCGTCAGTCGTGGCGAGCTTTGGCCCTGACGCTCGTCTATAGCAACACTGCTTGCTGCAGAAGCTCCAGCGCCTTCAACTCGTCCAATCGTCCAGTGCGTGCTTTGCCCGCAAGTGTCTTGATCAGCGCCTCTGCAATCGGTTCAAGACCTTCGAGGTTCCCGAGGCTTGTCACCGATGTGGAGGCGTGTGGCGCCGTGTGAAGTTGCGGCACTGGAGCTTGGGGGATCTGCTCGAGCACTGCGGAATCCGAGGCGTTGCTTTCTGCGCGTGCAGGACTGGCATGCTCAGCGGAAGTGGCGCCTGCGTTATCTTCGCTGATGAGCGGCGTCTCCCTTTCGTGCGAGACAGTCGCTGAAACAGGCGAGTTATCGACATGCGTGATTGACCGTTGTTCAGGAGCCGATGCCTTCTTGCGCGAAGCAGGGAGAAGTAAGCGCGACACCGATTCCGGAATGTCTTCGTGCGCGCGCGGGGTGTCCAGCCAGCCGGTTGGCAAACCAAGGCGCTCCGTGAAACGATTCGCCTCTGCATCGTCCATGCGTTTCTTGCCGTGCAGTCGATGGGCCATGTTGGAGCCGGTAAGTTGCATGACCACCCCAAGCCTCACCTTTGATCCATTGCGTGCGGTTAGAACATGGAGGTTGGCGCGCCGGATGTCTTGAATCGCCGCGACGTCGTTCAACGCAAGTGATTGCTGCCGGCTCGTCTTCGGAGATGCGTTTTTTGCAGGTACGCCCTTGATCGAGTTGCTAGCGCTAGACTGCGAAGCCGTTGCGTTTCTTCTATTCTTGACAGGCGATGGCGTTCCGTCATTTGCTTTCTCGGGCATTTCCGATTCCTCGGGGAAACGATCTTTAAGAAATTGAGGCTGACTTCCCTTTGCTGCGAAGACCGGCTTAGAGGTCTCGAATGATTCTTCCGGATCGGCGTCGGTTTGAACAAAGGCTAAAGGAGATTTCAAACGCGCGATTGTGTCGGGCGCGAGCTGTGGATGGGGCTGGTCAAAGAAACCATGCGGCAACCCAAGCGTAGTCTCCATGTGAAAGGCCGTCTCGGGTGTAAATCTCTCGCCCTTCGTGAGTTCAGCCACTCTCGTCAGGGTCGAATCAAGTCCTAGCGCAATATTCTCCGCACCCACCGCATCAACCAGAAACTGAAATGATCGCGTTTTGAAAATAGACGCGGTCGCGCTGGGGTCTCGCGTTTGAGTCCCCTTTACGTATCGTTGGCCCTGTCGGTCGGGCGCAGATTTTTTAACGTGGCGTGGTTGGCGCTGGCCGCTGTCGCGAGATCCCGAGTATCGCCCGCGCGCTTGACTCATGAAGTCGGCTCCCTGCCATAGTTGAGTCGGTCGTTTCGTGAATTATAGACGAGCGTTATCGATTCTTAATTCGCCAACTGTTGCTCCAGTCTGATGTTTCGGTTTCAGCGTAGCAACGAGGATACGCGTTTAGATATACGAACAAAACGCTCGTGACGACCCCATGTCGTCGATCCGTCGGCATATCCCCCCGACACCGCCATTCCAGACTTCCTCGCCGGCGCATGATCACCGAACACAAACGGCGCGGGAGCAGCAATGAGGAGAGGATGAATCCGCCCCTACCGTAGTAAGCAAAATCGCGCCCACGACTCGTGCTCTCATTTCGTATCTCGGCAACGAGAAAAGGGTGAGTTATCATTGGGTGCGTTTTTCACCGTGGAGTTGCTCACCATGAATGTTGACCCGGGATGGTTTGGCCAGATTGAGCGTGAGTGGAAGATGCTGCGACTGGGCGACCCGTCGCTCAACCCAGAGAAGTTCTTCCGCCACGTCCTCTCCGCGGCGGGCTTCTTGTCCGCCGAGAGTCTCGCCGCTATCGCCAACGGCCTTCTCACCAGCGCGCTCCACGGGGCACCGCTGCTCGGACGACGGCTCCTCGAGCGCGTTGGCATCAATCGCCATCCGACCTTGCGCCTGGCGCTCGCCGTCTCGCTTGTCACGTCCACGGGTGGAGACGCGGACTTCGAAACGGGCAACGCAATATTTGAGGACGTGATGAAGGATGACTCGGCCGACGGGCGTTTGCGCGGATTGGCGGCGGCCGCACTGGCGGACAGTGCGCGGCTCGGCCGCGGCATGCCGGTCGATGTCAAAAAAGCGGTCACGCTCTACGACCACGCTATTGAACTTGGTCACAAGGCCGCGGCACACAACCTCGGGCTGTACTGGGAAGGTCTGTGGTGCGCGGAATCGTCAAACGATGCGCTGCCCAACAACGCTCGCGCAATTCAGACATACAAGCGGGGCGGAGCCGACGCGCGCTGTCAGTTGCGGATTTCGAATCTACTCGAAGCCGCGCAGTGACAGTAGAACGGCCACTTCGCGACGATGGGTGGCAGCTCCGTCGAAGCTGATCAATCTTTGCGGCGTCTGTTGCCTGGCGCCCCGCCAACAATTTGTCTATCTATTGATAGATTGATATTGGCTTGGAAACGCGGCTTGGTGATCTTTGCACACTCGATGGTTCACGGGAAACGCTCAGCTCGATATATTGCAAAAAGGAGTACCGAGAGCGGCTGCGCTCAGCCGCATGAGACGAATCCAGCGCGATAGAGACGCCCGAGGAACGGCCATCAGGCCGCCGGCTTTGGCAAATTTTGGCAAGCCTGCTATGCTGGATCCCATGACGACCATGAACATTTCCTTGCCGGAGACACTGAAAAGCTTCGTTGATGAGCAAGTCAACGAACGGGGCTATGGCACCAGCAGCGAATATGTCCGCGAACTCATCCGCCGCGATCAGCAGCGGCAGCAATTGCGCGCGCTACTGCTGGAGGGCGTGGCATCGGGGCCGACGACGCCGGTTGATGGAAGCTACTTCGAGTCGCTGCGCACGCGCGTGCGTAATGCGCGTAAATGAGGTCGAAGCCGGTTATCCCTACGCATCGGGCGCGGCAGGACGTCGAAAGCGAGATTGACTATTACCTTCTCGAAGAAGGATCTGAGCGCGCCGCGCTGGGGTTTATCGCTGCTGTCGAAGAGGCCTATCTGCGGCTCGGCAGAAATCCCGCAGTGGGATCTCCCCGCTATGCCTACGAGCTCGATCTGCCCGGACTTCGCTCGTGGCCACTCAAGCGCTACCCCCATCTCGTCTTTTATGTAGATCGCGACGATCACGTCGAAATCTGGCGCGTGATTAACGGTGCACGGGATCTTCCCGCGTGGCTACTCAACGAAGAAGGGTAGTCGCGCGGTCAGATCAACCTGCGTTCGGCTGCGACCTGCCGCCCAGCACCTACCACGTCGACGTCGCAACCCGTCTCGCCGCTGTCGTTCGCACTGCGAGGATGCTCCGCATGGTCGCCAACGAGTCCTCGGCGATCGGACTCAACGTTTGCCGCCGCGAAACAGTGAAATCCGGTGTTTGAACACCCAAGCGTCGGCAAACTGCGGACAGATAAGGCTTGCCGGATCCCGTGCATCGCTGGACGGCGAGGGCGATCGCCGCATCGCCCACGTGCCTGCGCAGCCATTCGAGCGTTAGCCGATCTTTCTCGTTGCAGATCCTGACCAGGTGCTCCATCGTCGCCCTCCGTGCTGTATATAAACACAGTACTGTGAATTTATACAGCTTTTCGGCGAGTGGCAAGCACTGTTGATCCCACAGTGGCGCTCAGAAAAAGGCGGGGACTAGAGTAGGCAGCCAGCCAACTCGCAGCCGGCGAAAAAGCGCCCCGTAGCGGCGTCAAGCCTCGTCGCTCGGGTCAAGCATCTCGAGCCGGAACGGCCATCCTTCGAACGCCAAAAGCATCGCGCCAAAGTCATTCCACTCAATGCGCCGCCCATCGATGATCACGCAAGGCTGACTGGCACCTTCGTCGCCGTTCCATTCGACGCGCCCTCGAACAGTCATGTCGGCGATCTGCAAACGTCCGGCGTCGGCCTGCAGGTGCTTCATGCTTAAGGCCCGCATTATCTTCTGGATCAGTTGACCCAACAGGGCAAATGGCTCCGAATCAGCTTGACCAAGGATCTGAAAGCGGTAGCCTGCGGCTTCATCGTCGCCAGCCAGCTCGAATGCCTCCAGGGAAAGCCGATCGCCGAGCAACAAACTGCGGAAGTGAAATTCGTGATCGTTGTCGTCTACATCACGGAGACGAAGCGGTGTAAAGCTCGGATGTTCGAATCCCTGCAGATCAGCGAACCGCGCCATTTCGGTGTTGAAGCATCGGCTGCAGAGCACGCGCCAAGTGCCGTCCGACCCGGCACTCACGAAGTCGTGCGCAGGCCCAGTCGCGCCGCAGCGATCACATCGGGATTGCGTCATAAGAGCACCGGCTAGACGATCCGTTCCGAGGATATTGTCGCACCAGCTACCGGCGCTGGGTGTGGCCTAAAAATGGGTGATGAATTTCCGCCGATTATTCTCTCCAGTCGGAATGCGAAAGTTCGATCATTCCTTTTATGTTTAATGCCGAGAGCGGCGGGACGAACGCCCAATTTAGGTGATGCGGAAGTTGGCGTTTCTGGCATGCGGATGCACGGTTCCTCACCCAAATCTGATAACTGCAGCTCCCGCCGCGCGCTCGACTCGATGTCGCGGGCAATTCTGTTCTCTTCAACCCGTGCGCGTCATTGATGGCCATGGCGATATCCGGCTTGACACCGATGTAGATCCACTTTCTCGACCACACGCAATTGGCGACAGCCAGTGAACGCGCGTAATTTCTGACCAGTAACAGCGCTCAATTTTCATGCCGCATCTGGATGTCGCCTTGACATTCGGCTGGCTGCGGCACTGCCAATTTAATTTTCAACAATACGATTGTGCGAAACACGGCATGAGCGTATTAAGCTCATAGTTACTATCTGCTCGCCTGCTCGCACGTCGATGTTCGCGCCTCATGGAAGTTTGATGGCGAAAGCGGCTCTACCGTCAGCGGCCCCAACGAAGAACGAATGAACAACAGTATCGGAGGGCTTATGCAGTACGGTTCCCGCTTCATCCCGCGGACGCATCACAAGCATCGGTCCGGGCATGCGCATCTCTGGAGTACTCGCAGTGCGCTGTTGCGACCACTCGCGCTTCTCGTTCCGCTCGTCGTCGCGCTCGCATGCGCTGACGCTCATGCCGCACCGCCATTGCCGAACGGCGGCCACTTCGTCGCGGGTAGCGGCTCGATCAGCGGCGGAGGTCAGGCGCTTGTGATCGATCAGAACTCGTCGCGCGGCGTGATCGACTGGAACGGCTTCTCGATCGGCGGCGGCCGGCAGGTAACCTTCAACAACGGCTCGGGCGCGACGCTCAATCGCGTGACGGGCGGCGATCCGTCCGTGATTCTCGGACAACTGAGTGCGAGCGGCAGCGTCTACCTGATCAATCCGCAAGGCGTGCTTATCGGCCCTGGCGGCGTGGTCGCGACGGGCGGGCGCTTCGTCGCTTCGTCACTCAATGTCGACAACGACGCGTTCATGGCTGGCGGCCCGCTCACGCTGTCGGGAGGCGGCAACGGCTCGGTCGTCAATCTCGGCAAGATCGGCTCGAGCGGCGGTGACGTGTTTCTCGTGTCGCGCACGACCGTCGCGAACCGCGGCACGATCGACGCGCCGCAAGGCTCGGCCGAACTCGCGACCGGCAGTGAGGTCCTGCTGCACGACGCGTCTGGCAGTCAGCAAGTCTTCGTGCAGACGGGTAGCGGCGGCACGGTGACGAACAGCGGCATGATCCAGGCCGCGCAAGCGAGCCTGCAAGCTGCGGACGGCAACGTCTACGCGCTCGCGGGCAATAGCGCAGCGATTCGCGCGACGGGTACCGAGACGCGCGGTGGCCACGTATGGCTCGTCGCCGATCAAGGTTCGGTGCATGCGAACGGCGAGATCGCCGCGACGAACGCCGACGGCAGCGGCGGCACGGTGGAGACGCGCGCGAACGCGCTGGACGTGGCCGGTGCGATGGTGCAAGCCGGCAAATGGAAGCTCGGCGCGCCGACCTTCTCGATCGATGGCACCACCGCGGACACGCTGTCGCGCAACCTGGGCAATGGCACGTCGATCGATGTCGAAGCCACCGCCGCGAACGGCGCAACCGGCGATCTGAGCGTCGCGGGCGATGTGCGATGGCAGGGCGACGCGTCGCTGACGCTTGGCGCGGCGCACGACGTGACGATCAGCCCGAGCGCGACGATCGCTAACACGGGCGCGGGAAATCTCACGGTCCGGGCGGATGCGAACGGCGTGAACAACGGCGGCAGCGTGACGAACGGCGGCACGATCGACTGGTCGGCTAGCACCGGCATCGTGAGCGCGCTCTACGACATGAACGGCAGCTACGCACCGGGCACGCTGCTCACAAACAGCGGCTGGGCTGCTGCGCCGTATAGCGGCCTCGTCACGCAAGTGACCGCGTACAGGCTCGTGAACGACCTGACGGATTTGCGCAACGTGTCGCAAGACCTGGCGGGCAACTATGCGCTCGGCAAAGACATCGACGCGACCGCGACGCAAACTTCCCCCAATGCGTTCACGCCGATCGGAACCACCGCAGATGCCGCCTTCACTGGCCAGTTCGATGGCTTCGGCCATGCGATCGATGGCCTGAACGCGGTCGCGCCGGTCATCTCGACCCAGGCGATCGCGGGTTTGTTCGGCGTGGTCGGCACAAGCGGTGCCGTGCGCGACCTGAGTGTCACCAATGGCCACGTCGGTAGCTCGAACAACGGATCCCTCGGCTTGCTCGCGGGGCAGAACGACGGTGTCGTCGCCTATGTATCGACGACGGGCTCGGTCTTGCAGAGCGGCTTCGGCAACGGCGGCAGCGGCGGTCTTGTGGGCATCAACAACGGCACCGTCGAGCGCTCGTCGAGTTCGGCGGATGTGAGATCCCAGGGACCGTTGGGTGGCCTTGTGGGCACCAACAACGGCACGATCGCACAATCATTCGCGACCGGTGTGACTGTAGGCGGCTCGCATGGGTCCACGGGCGGGTTGGTCGCCAACAACAACGGCATGATCACTCAGTCCTATGCGACCGGTGGCACGGGCGCGATCGGGAGCGGAGGAGGACTGGTCAGCACCAACAGCGCCAACGGCGTGGTGAACGAGTCGTTCGCTGTGGGCCAGGTCGGTGGCGGCGGGCCACCGGGAGCGTACGGCGGCATCTCGGCGTACAACTACGGCACGATCAACACGAACGTCTACTGGGATAAGGATACGACGACGCGCACGAGCGCCGCGGGCGCCAACCTCAGCGGCGGCACGGCGCCGCCGGACACGAACGGACTCACGACTGCGCAGATGAGCACACCGTCGAGCTTTGCATCGTGGGACTTCGGTTCTGGTGGCGCATGGGCGATGCCGGCGGGAGCGACGCATCCGGTGCTGCAGTGGCAGCAGGCGCAGCCATGAGCGGTTGAGCCGAACAGGGACGGCGAGCCCTGCTCCCGTCCTCTCATTTTTATTAGCTGCGGAGCGCCGCGAAGATCTTGTGCGACCAGTCTTGCTTGAGCACAGACTGGGGCCCGCATCCACACTGCGAACCTATCGCAATCGGCGCGCGGTTGTGGCTTGTCATCGTGCGGCATAGGTCCGGAACCGCGAAGGGCGTCTTGTTCGTGTGCTTGAGGGATGAGACGGGGAATGTCAAGCAGTCCTACTGGAGCAACGAAAACAAGCGTCGGCCGTCGGCGCTTTGTTGTGTACGGCACTTGGCCACGCCAAGGCGAAGTCCGACACCTTGTCGCGCAGCGACTCGGAATACTTCACATTTGATCGTACTCGTGAACCGAAGGTCGAGACTTTTTTGAGCTAGCGGTTGCCGCTAGCGCTAGCACGGCTTGCAGGCGCTATTCTCGAGACGACTGAGCCATACGACGCGCGTTGGCACCCAGCTTTCGACTAGCCGGAAGTCAAAGATTTTGTATAGCACGTCGCATAAGCGCAAACATCTCCCATATCCCAGGAACCATCCGGTGCACATCGCTGGGGTGACGGCCTACACCCTTTCGGAAGGATCCAAATGAAGCGCGGGGAGTCGGAACCACGGTTCATTCTTTTCCGATCGGGTCCACTCGGCGGCGCCCGTGCGAGTGGTTATTGTTGACGATAACGCTGAAGCTGCCGACGCCTTAGCTGCTGCGTTGCAGTTCTTCGGTGTCCACACGCGTGTTGCCTGTTGTGGACAGGATATTTGCGAGATGGCGCGCGCGTGGAATTCGGCAGTTGTACTGCTGGACATCGAGATGCCACACTTGGGAGGCGTAGTCGTCGCAAATTGGTTAAGGGGAGATCAGACGTGCAGGCATGCCATCGTCGTTGCATGCACGTCAATGCACGTGCTCGATTTGCCGGCCTCAGTGCAGAACGGGCTCTTCGATGGATACTACAAAAAGCCATCCGGGCTGGACGATCTGTGCGAGATGCTCCAGTTCTTGTGTCCAGTTCATCAGCATTGGACACTGATCGCGGGGACTCGCAGTTTCCAACGCTTTGCTGGCCCGTAGGCATACGCGTGCGCACTGGCTCGAAACGCCGCGACCTGATGAATATTGAGACGGCGACGTGGGCGTCGGTGAAGGTACTCGACTAGGCAGACAACCCTGGCCGCTATCGTGCGGCTGCTTGTCAGCGCGTAACGCCTCCAACATCGCGCGCTCACCGCCGGTTTCCACTACGATAACGCTCTATTTCAGCGTCGTAGGCCGCAAGAAACGCCTTGCCGAACACCGACGCGAAATCGTCTTCGACCGCGAGCACCGTATCGCGGTGAGCCGCCACATAGCTGTCCCACATGCGCGCTTTATATAGCATCGGCACACGCCGTTCGTACCACCGGGATGCCTCGTCGCGATCGCCCATGCGCCGCGGCGAGAAGCGTCTCAGCAAATCCATCAGCGCGGCACGCATGCCAGCCACAATGCCCAGTTGATGCGCGTGCAGATCCTGGAACGCATCGTCTACTGCGCTCTGAGGCGACATGAACCCCGGCAGCGGCAGGCCGAACATCTGGCGCAAAACCGCGCTGCCATCCGGCAGCATTTTCAGCGGATTGTTCTCCCTGTCGAGCAGCATCGTCATGTGCGACTTGACCTCGCGCTTGAGAATGCTGCGCGATGAAAGCAGTTCGACTGTGCCGTTCGCGAACATCGCGAGCAGTCGGCCCGCGACGTACATCTGCTCGGCCGACCATTGATGCGGGTCGGCAGCGCCGTCGAGTCCCGTACCTTCGAGAAACGCGCGCAGCAACGCTTCGGGTGTCGGCGGCCCCGGCGGGTGCTCGGCGGGCGGATCGGCATCCGCGTCGGCCGTCGGCTGTGTGAGTTCCACACGCACATGCTGTGTCCATCCGGGTGCGTGATCGGCTTGTGTGAACGAAGACGCCCTCGATGCAGCGGCGCGTGCGGGAGTCGGGGCGGCGACGTCGTGTTCCTTGCTCGCCGGTGACGCAACGTCCCCCGACAGTTGCGCGAACAAGTCGAGCGGGTCGGTCGAGAGCTGATGCAGATCGCGAGGCGGCGGCCGCAGTTCGTCGCGCGCGGGCGGATCGACGGGGGGGCCGGCGCGCGTTCGGACGGGCGGAAAACGATGCTGCAGCAGTCCCCACAAACGATGGCGACTGGCGCCTGCATCGTCGTGCGATGCAGCCGGTGCATGTGGCGCAGCGACGCCGCCATCGACGGTCCCCGGAGCGGCGGTATCGCCGCTTTCCGCACGCAGCACGTACGGGCCGATGCGGATGATATCGCCGGTGTTGAGAGGGCGCTCCTCTGCGTAACCGATGGGCTCGCGGTTCACCTCGATCGCAGAAACGCTGCTCAGGTTCTTCAGCAGGCACGCGTCATCGCCGACCTGCAACAGCGCCTGGAGGCGGGAAATTTGCCGCGTGTCATCGAGCAACACGAGATGATTGTCGCTGGCCCTGCCGATTGTGCCGCCCGGCGGGTGAAACACGACGGCTTCATGGCGACCGGTGTCGATTGGTTCGCCCGCGTATTCGATCACGATCAGTTGCATGTCATACATCGCTCGATGAGTGAGGCGCTCGCGTGGGCTACCGATTTTCTCAGGATGACGCCGCATGTTTGCGTCGCGCGGCCTCGAACGCGGGCCCCCACGTCGGATGTCCCTTCTCGGCGGGGGACAAGTCGAAGCGCGGATTGAGATCGAGAATCTTCGAAAACTCGGCCCGACACTGCGTGATGCGGTTGGTCACACAGTAGCTGAAGGCGAGGAGCTTGTGCGCGGCGATCTGTGTGTCGACTCTGGCGCTGTCGATGTCGGGGTCGCGGCTCAGCATCGCGATCGTGCGGTTGTAGTCGCTCGCGTCATAGGCGGCGCGAGCGCCGTCGACAGTGGCGCGTGCGGCGTTCTCGGTCGGCGCGGTTTTGCAACCGGCCATTCCCAGCGACAGGACACCGTATAAAACGATGCGCAACGTACGTCCTTTCATCTCGATATCGCGAAAAGCGGTAAATGGGATTGGAGGCTGAATGACTTCTGTTGTTGAATTCTAGTGCCAATCAGCGTATTTGCATTGCCTGCCGTACATTTTTTTCCGAGAAGGGTCTCTAATTGTTTCTATTGCGTCACCTTGTTAATCCACAAAATCAAACCTATAGTTCGGTGTGTTTTCTGTTTCGTCAGTTGTTTTGACATACACAATCGCGTGCGATATGGCTAGCGAATCGTTCGCGCGAAATGGAGAAACAGTCGGGCACGCGATCGTCATTGACCGACTTCTGGCAGAGACCCGAGGGGTGTGCCTTGCACGGCGTTGGCAATATCGTTCGCATAAATCCGCCGAATGGTCCGGAAAAATCCGCCAGTTTGAAGATCCGGGTTTAATACCAATAACCATTGGATTATTTGCCGTTTTCCATAGTTAAACTGAAAGGTTTTTGATGATTCGACCCGGCTTTTGTTATGAAGAAATTACCGAGCAATATTGGAGTGAAATGATATGCCAATGACGTAATTTCCGAATTTGTCCTTGTCCCTATTAATCGGATTCTCCGGATTCCTGCGCGGAACCCGGCGGGGATTCTTTGCGCTGCGAGGTTGAATTATGCGAGGGCGGTCTGGCGGTTTTATCGTATTGGAATGCCTATTGCTTTTTGCAGGTTGCGGCGCGACCGAGCACCCCGTCGCCGTCCCATATGCGATCACCGTCGATGTTGCACCGGACGTCAATCCCGATGCCTATCGCAAGCCTTCGCCGATCGTGCTGAAGGTGTTCCAGCTGCGGGCTCTGTCGTCGTTCGAAAGCTCGGATTTCTTTTCCCTGCAGGACAAGCCCGAGAACGTGCTCGGCGCGGACCTGCTCGGCACGGATCGCATCATCCTGCGCCCCGGCGACACGCGCACGCTGCACTATCGCGGCAACGTGGAGGCGGGCGCGCTCGGCATCGTCGCGGAGTATCGCGTGCTGGAGAAGAACCGCTGGCGTCTCACGGTGCCGCTGCCGCGCGCCAGGCAGCTCAACGCCTACAAGTTCTGGCAGACCTCGCCGGGCGAGCTGAAGCTCTCGATCGCGGTGCGCAACGGCGGCATCGCGCTCGGCGACGCGAAGGAGCGCCCATGACCGGACCGACGACGTTCGCGACGCCGGTCGCCGCCCTGCGCCAGCGCGTGATATGGACGGAGGGCATGTTCCTGCGGCCGCAGCATTTCCAGCAGCTCGAACGGCACTGGGAGCGCCATGTGAACCTGCGCTGCCAGCCGCTGCAGGGCTTCGGCTGGGGCTTCGACACGCTCGAGATCGATCGCGAAGGGCTCGCGCTCGGCAAGGTCGGTCTGCGCGCGGCGTCGGGCGTGATGCGCGACGGCACGCCGTTCGATCTGTCGCATCCGGACGAACTGCCCGAGCCGTTCGACGTGCCGGCCGATGCGAAGGACCAGCTCGTCGTGCTCGCGCTGCCGCTGTGGCGTGGCGGCGCCGAGGAAGTCTCGTTCGACGATGACGGCGGCGCGGGCGTCGCGCGTTATGTCGTGCGCGAACACGAGATCGCCGACGCCAACACGGTCGCGCTCGGTCCAGCCCTGCTGCAGACCGGCCGGCTCAACGTGCGGCTGATGCCGCAGGCCGAGCTGACGGGCGACTGGCACGCGCTCGGCGTGGCGCAGGTCGTCGAGCGCCGCACCGACGGCCGCCTGATCGTCGACGACACCTATATTCCGCCGCGACTCGTCGCGCAGCGCGATCCGGTGCTGTTCGCCTGCGCGCGCGAGCTGCACGGGCTCCTCACGCAGCGCAGCGAGGCGCTTGCCGCGAGACTGTCGGAGCCCGGGCGCGGCGGCGTGTCGGAGGTCGCGGATTTTCTGCTGCTGCAACTCGTCAACCGGTATCTCGCGCCGACCTGGCACGTGCAGCAGGACGTCGCCACGCAACCCGAGGCGCTGTTCGTCGACTGGCTGAAGCTCGCCTGCGACCTGAGCACGTTCACCGCGTCCGGACGGCGTCCGGAGGCGCTCGCCGTCTACCGTCACGACGATCTGCGCGCAAGCTTTGGAGAACTGATGACCGAGCTGCGGCGATCGCTTTCGACGGTACTCGAACAGAACGCCATTCAGATCGAGCTGCGCGACGCGGGCAACGGCATCCGGGTCGCGACGCTCGCAGACCCCGTACTGCGCGATACGGCCGGCTTCGTGCTCGCGGTGCGCGCCGACATGCCGGCGGACAGCCTTCAATTGCGCTTTCCGGCGCAGGCGAAGCTCGGGCCCGTCGAGCGCATCCGCGATCTCGTGCAACTGCAACTGCCGGGGGTTGCGCTGCGCCAGTTGCCGGTCGCGCCGCGGCAGATTCCGTATCACGCGGGCCATACGTACTTCGAGATCGACAAGGGCGGTGAGCTGTGGAAGCAGCTCGCGCGCTCCGGCGGTCTCGCATTTCATTTCGCCGGCGAATTCCCGGGGCTCTCGATGGAGCTCTGGGCGATACGCGGGTAAGGGCGGGACGTCGCGATGAATTCTTCCTCCGAGTCGTTTTCCGTCGGCGCAGGTGGGTTCGTGCCGCCGAATCCGGGCGGCGCGCATCCGGCCGCGGCTTCGGGCGCGGCGGGCCCGTCCACGACGCAGCCGCGCCCGGGCCGCTGGGCCGCGAGCGGCACGAATCCGCTCGTCGCGGCCGCGAACCCGCTGCTCAATCTCGTGCCGCAGATCCGCTCGACGGTCCATCATCCGAATCCCGCGTGGCTGCGCGAGCATCTCGTCGTCGAGATCCGGCAGTTCGAGGCGCGCGCACAGGCGGCGGGCGTTGCGTCCGAGGCGATCATCGGCGCGCGCTACTGCCTGTGCACGGCGCTCGACGAGGCCGCCGCGCTCACGCCGTGGGGCGGCAGCGTGTGGTCGTCGCACAGCCTACTCGTGTCGTTCCATAACGAGACCTGGGGCGGCGAGAAGTTCTTCCATCTGCTCGACCGGCTTTCGCAGCAGCCGCGCCAGCATCTGGACCTGCTGGAGCTGCTGTACTTCTGTCTCGCGCTCGGTTTCGAGGGACGCTATCGCGTGCTCGACAACGGCCACGGCGAGCTCGACGCGCTGCGGCGCCAGCTCGCCCAGACGATCCGCTCGGTGCGCGGCGAGTTCGATGCCCCGCTCTCGCCGCACTGGCGCGACGTCATCACGCGCGACGTCACGCGGCGCTTCGCGATACCGCTGTGGGTGTGCGCGGCGCTCGCGCTGCTGATCGGCTTCGGTGTGTTCGCCGGCTTGCGGATCGCGCTCGCGGGGCATTCGGATCGCCTGTTCGCATCGATCGACGCGCTGCACGTCCCGCATCTGCGGCCCGTGCAAGCGGCGCCGAAACCCGAGCTCGCGCCGCGCGTGTCGAAATTTCTGGAGCCGGAGATCGCGGCGGGCCTCGTCGCCGTTCGCGACGACGCTGACCGCAGCGTGATCGTGATGCGTGGCGACGGCGTGTTCAAGTCGGGCTCGACATCGGTGATCGACCGTTTCCTGCCCGTGTTGTCGCGCGTCGCCGATGCGCTGAACAAGGTGCCCGGCCACGTCCGCGTGAGCGGCTATACGGACGACACGCCGGTCCACACCGCGCGCTTCGCATCAAACTGGGATCTGTCGCGCGAGCGGGCGGAAGCCGTGCGCAGCCTGCTCGCCGCGCGGCTCGATCATCCCGAGCGGCTCGCGGCGGAAGGGCGTGGCACGCTCGATCCCGTCGCGCCGAACGATACGCTCGCGAACCGCGCGCTCAACCGCCGCGTCGAGATTACGCTAATGCCGACGCCCGCCGGCGGCGCCGCGTCCGCGCCGCAGGAGGCAAACCGACCATGAACCAGGCCATCGCGCGATTCGCCCGGCCGATGCCGTGGCGCAATATCTGGACGTTCGCGGGGCTCGTCGTGCTCGCGTGCTTCATCTGGCTCGCGGGCCCGCTGATCGCGTTCGCGGACTTCCGGCCGCTCGAAAGCGGCTGGGCGCGCGCCTCGACGATCGTTGTGCTGTTCGCCGCGTGGGGCGCGCGCCTCGCGTGGCGCAGCTGGCGCGCCGGCCAGCTCAATGCGCAGCTGCTGAACCAGTTGCGTGAGGCCGCGCCGCGCCGGACCAAGGCGGACGACCCCGCGCGCGCGCCGCTCGACGAGCTGCGCACCCGCTTCGACGAAGCCGCGGCGCTGCTCAGGAAGGTCCGCTTCGGCCAGCCCGAGGTGGCACGCAAGGGCTTGCCGCGCTGGCTCGGGCGGATGTCGCGGCAGTATCTGTACCAGTTGCCGTGGTACGTGTTCATCGGTGCGCCGGGCTCGGGCAAGACGACCGCGCTCGTCAACTCGGGCCTGAGCTTTCCGCTCGCCGAGCAGTTCGGCCGCGCGGCGATCCGCGGCGTGGGCGGCACGCGCCATTGTGACTGGTGGTTCACCAACGACGCGGTGCTGATCGATACCGCCGGCCGCTACACGACGCACGAAGGCAACCGCGCGCTCGACGAAGCCGAGTGGAAAGGCTTCGTCGATCTGCTGAAGAAGTACCGCATGCGTCAGCCGCTGAACGGCGCGATGCTGACCGTCAGCGTCGCCGATCTGCTCGGCGCGTCCGAAGCGGAGCGCACGCAGCACGCGATGGTGCTGCGCAAGCGGCTGCTCGAACTGCGCGCGCAGCTGGGCATCCGCTTTCCGGTCTATCTGCTCGTGACGAAGGCCGATCTGCTCGCGGGCTTCGCCGAATACTTCGGCGGCTTCGGACGCGCGGAATGCGCGCAGGTATGGGGCTTCACGTTCCCGTTCGCGGAAAGCGAAACGCCCGGCTTCGATCTGCGCGCGGCCTTCGATCGCGAATACGGGCTGCTGCATGGCCGCCTCAACGACGCGCTGCCCGAGGTGCTCGCCACGCAAACCGATGCGCGCCAGCGCGAGATGACGTATCTGCTGCCGCAGCAGATCGCCGATCTGCAGGACATGCTCGGCCAGTTCGTCGCCGAGGTGTTCTCGAAGTCCACCTTCGAGCCGATGCCGATCCTGCGCGGCATCTATCTGACGAGCGGCACGCAGGAAGGCACCGCGTTCGATCGCGTGATGAGCGGCATCAAGCGCTTTCTGAAGATCGAGGGCGTGCCGCCCGCCGCGCAGACCGGCTCGACGGGGCGCAGCTTCTTCCTCAAGTCGCTGCTGCAGGACCTCATCTTCCGCGAGGCCGCGCTCGCCGGCAGCAACCTGCACTGGCATCAGCGGCGCCGCGTGCTGCAGATCGCGGGCTACGCCGCGCTCGCGCTCGTGTGCATCGCGGTGCTGGCGCTGTGGCTGCGCAGCTATGCGAACAACCGCGCGTATCTGGAGCAGGTCGCCGTGCGCGTGCCCGCCGTCGATGCGCAGATCGGCAGTGCCAAGGTTTCCGATGCGAACGACATCGCGCGCCTCCTGCCCGTGCTCAATGCGCTCGCCAGCCTGTCGCGCCCGGGCGGCATCGATCTCGCGCATCCGCCGCTCGCGTATCGCTGGGGACTCTTTCAGGGCGAGAAGATCGACGAAGGCGTCGATGCCGTCTACCGGCGCGCGCTCGAAGACGTGCTGCTGCCGATCGCCGCGAGCCGCATGGAAACGGCGCTGCGCGAGGCGCGTCCCGACGATGTCGAATACGCCTACGCGGCGCTGAAGGCCTATCTGATGCTGTATGACGCCGCGCACTACGATCCGGCGTTCGTGCAGGCCGTCGTCGATCTCGAAATGGAGCGCTCGCTGCCCGCCGATTTCTCCCCGGCCCAGCGCGCGGCGCTGCGCGCGCATCTCGCGGCGCTGTTCGGCGGCCGGGTCGCGGTGTCGCCCTATCCGATGAACGAGCGGCTCGTCGCCGAGGTGCGCGAGCGGCTGCGGCAGGTGCCGTTCTCGCAGCGGTTGTACCGGCAGCTCACGCGCACGCTGCGCCCGGCGACGGCGTCGTACGACTTCAGCGTCGCGCGCGCGGTGGGGCCCGATGCGTCGCTCGTGTTCCGCCGCCAGAGCGGCAAGCCGCTCGCGGACGGCGTGCCGGGGCTCTATACGCACAACGGCTATCGCAACGTGTTCGCGCCGAAGCTCGCCGACGAGGTCGACGCCTACGGGCGCGAGGAAGTGTGGGTGCTGAACCTGGGCGCGTCGGAGATTCCGGGCACGAACGAGGCGGCCGCGTGGGCGCGCGACATCCGCCGCCTGTATCTGAACGACTACCTGAAGGTCTGGGACGACTATCTCGGCGACATCCGCCTGCAGCACACGGCGACACTCGCGCAGAGCATCCAGACGGCGCGCGCGCTCTCGTCGGTGGATTCGCCGCTCACGCGCCTCATCGCAGCGCTCGCGCGCGACACGGCGCTCGGCGACGCGCCGGGCAACGGGCGCAACCTCGCGTCGGGCGCGCAGGACAAGGTCGATGCGGCGCGCAACTCGCTCGCGCAGATTTTCGCTGGCAGGCAGGGCGGCGACGCGAACCCGGCCGACGCCGCGCCCGCGACGCCCGAGCAGATCGTCGACAGCCATTTCGCGGCGCTGCGCGCGTTCGCGCCGGGCAGCGGCGATCAGGCGGCCGCGTTCGATGCGGTGCTGAAGGCGATCGATGGCCTCTACACGTATCTCACCGCCACCGACGACGCCCTGCGAAGCGGCGCGACGCCGCCGCCGTCCGATGCGCCCGCGCGGCTGCGCGCACAGGCCGGCCGCCTGCCGACGCCGTTCCGCGAAGTGCTCGACGATCTGTCGAGCGTCGCGAACGGCAGTGTGGCGAGCGTCGAGCAGCGCACGGTCGCGACGCGGGCCGGCGCGAATGTCGGCGATTTCTGCCGGCAGGCGATCGCGGGGCGCTACCCGTTCGCGCGCGGCGCCTCGCGCGATGTCGCCCCGGCGGATTTCGCGCAGATGTTCGCCCCGGGCGGGCTGATGGACGAGTTCTTCCAGAAGAACCTGCAGCCGATCGTCGACACGACCACGCATCCGTGGCGCTTCGCGAACCGCAACGCGGACACCGATCCCGCGGCCACCGCGATGCTCGCCTCGTTCGAAAAGGCCGCCGTGATCCGCGACGTGTATTTCGGCGGCGGCGCGCGCACCGCGCAGCTGAAGCTGCAGATCCAGCCACAGGAGATGGACCCGTCGATTCCGGAGATGGTGCTCGACGTCGACGGACAGATCGTCAACTACGCGCACGGGCCGATGACATCGAGCGCGGTGCAGTGGCCCGGCCCGCGCGGCAGCAATCAGGTGCGCCTGCAGGTGTCGGGGCCGGGCGGCGCGTCCGGCGGAATCACGACCGACGGGCCGTGGGCGCTGCACCGGCTGTTCGACCGCGCGGCGCTGTCGGCCGGGAGCGGCTCCGGGCAGATGGTCGCGCGCTTCACCGTCGACGGCAAACCGGTCGTGCTGCAGGTGAGCTCGGGCAGCGTGCGCAATCCGTTCAGGCTCGCGCAGATGGAGTCCTTCACATGCCCGCCGAAGCCATGAGCCAGATGCCGATGCCCACCGCATTCGATGGCCAGACGCCGGCGTGGTACGGGAAGATTCCCGGCGCGGGCGACTTCGTGAACCACGGGCTGCCGCATGCGCTCGCGCTCTGGTGGGAGCGCTGGCTGCATCAGGGCATGGCGGTGCTGCGCCAGCGCGGCGCGGACGAGATCGAGCGCCATTACACAGTCGCGCCGGTCTGGAATTTCCTGATTCCCGCCGGCGCGGGCGCGTCGTGCGTGCAGTCCGGCTGCATCGCGCCGAGCTGCGACCGCGTGGGGCGCTATTACCCCGTCGTCGTCACGTTGCCGATCCACACGGCCGATTACTGGAGTGGCCTGCCGGACGCCGCCGATGCGTACTACCGGCAGATCGGCCACGCGCTGCTCGACGCGATCCGGGATGCGTCCGCCCCCGCCGATCTCGAAGCCACGCTCGCGCGCGTGCGCCTCGCGCCCGACCCCCTCGCGGCGCGCGCCGCCGCAGACGGCGGCACGAGCGACACACGCGCATGGCCCGGCTTGTCCGGCTACTTCGATCCGCATGGCGCGACGAGCTTCTGGTGGACCAATCGCGCGGACGGATCGCCGCTGCGCACGCACGCGCACACGGGCGCGCCGGACGGCGAGCTGTTCGTGCGCATGTTCAGCGGCGGCGCGTAGCAAGCGGTACCGGGAGGTGAACATGAAGGCTTCTTTATCGAGAGACAACGAGCAGGAGACGGCGACCCGCCGCGGCGCGCCCGATTTCACCGTGCGGCCGCTGCCGCTCGGCCATCGGCTCGGCGAACTGCAGCTCGACGAGGTGCTCGGGATCGGCGGCTTCGGCATCGTCTATCGCGCGTTCGACCGCACGCTGCGGCGCGCCGTCGCGATCAAGGAATACATGCCGTCGATGCTCGCGACGCGCGGCGGCGACTACACCGTGTCGCTGCGCGCCGAGCGTTTCGCGCAGGCATTCGACGCGGGCCGCGGCGCGTTCCTCAACGAGGCGCGGCTGCTCGCGCAGTTCGATCATCCGGGGCTCGTCAAGGTCCTGCATTTCTGGGAGAGCCACGGCACGGCCTACATGGTGATGCCGTTCCACGAAGGGCGCACCTTGAAGCAGCTGCTCGACGGCGGCTCGCACATGGGCGAGCCGCAGCTGCGCAACGTCGTCGCCGCGCTGCTCGGCGCGCTCGACACGCTGCATCGCGCGCAGTGCTTTCATCGCGATGTCGCGCTCGACAACGTGCTGATCTGCCCCGACGGCGGCGCGGTCCTGCTCGACTTCGGCGCGGCGCGCAAGCGGATCGGCGATCTCGTCGACGACGGCGCGATGATGATCAAGCCCGGCTACGCGCCGATCGAGCAATACACCGACGATCCCGCGTTCAGCCAGGGGCCGTGGACCGATCTCTACGCGCTCGGCGCGGTCATGCACGCGATGATCACGGGCGAGCTGCCGCCGGCGGCGGTCGTGCGCAGCATCAAGGACACCTATCAGCCGCTCGCGAGCCGCGAGTTGCCCGGGCGCGAGCCGTACAGCCCGACCTTCCTCGCCGCGGTGGATCACGCGTTGCAGTTGCGGATCGCGGACCGGCCCGATTCGGTCGCGGCGTTTGCCGCGGAACTCGGGCTGCGCGATCTGGGGCGTGCGGGGTACGCGGCCGTCGCGCCGTCACCGGATGAAGCGCGCGCGAAACGCGCGGAGCACGCGCAGGGCGAGGAAGCGCCGCCGGTGTCTCCCGAGCCGCAGTCGTCGCCGCGCGAAGCGCCCGCGATGCAATCCGTGCCGACACAGCGCGCAACCGACGATGCCGGCGCGCCCGAAGCCGACGCGACGAACTTCGTCGGCCCGCCGCCGCCCGCCGATGACGATTCGACGCTCCCCGGCGCATTGATTCCGCCAGCGTCGGCGTCAGCCCCGGTCACCGAGGCCCGCATGCCGCAGCCGCCATTCGATCGCCTGCGCGATGCGCTGCGCGACCGTCGCATGCGGGCTTATATCGGCGGCGCGCTGGCGCTGCTGCTCGCGACCGGCATCGGCCTCACGTACCTCGCGAAGCCCGCGCGGCATGCCGGCGAAATGGCGGGCGCGAGCGAGCCGCAGGCGAACGGCGCGTCGTCGCCCGTCATCGCGCAGGGCGCCGCCAGCCTCGCGCAATCCAGTCCGGCGCCGGCCGTCGCGCCGCCGTCGTCGGGTGCGTCGGCGCAGCTTGCGCCACCGGTCGTCGCGACCGCGCCCGCGAGCGGGAACGCGGCAGCGCCGGCGCCGCAGGTCGCGGCCAATGGCCGCGATGCCGCGCCGCCCCAGCCCGTGACGGGTTCGGCTGTTGCGCCGGCCGCGAGCCTCGATGCGTCGGAGCGTGTCGTGAACATGCCGCCGTCCGAAGCCGCCGCCGCGCTGCCGGCACCCGCTTCCGGCGCCGAGGCCATGGCTTCCTCCGATTCAGCGCCTGCCGCCACGAGCGACGGCCAGCCGCCGCAGGACGCCATGGACACCGTCGCCGTGCGCTTTCACGTGCGCCCGTGGGGCGACATCTACGTAAGCGGCGTACGGCGCGGCGCGAGTCCGCCGCTGCGGTCGGTGTCGCTCGCGCCCGGCACTTACCAGATCGAGATCCGCAACGGCTCGCTGCCGCCGCTGCGCCGCACCGTGAAGATCGATCCCGGCAGCAAACCGATCAGCATCGACTATGCCTTCGAATGACATCAGCCACGCGGCGCCATCGACGGGCGCGCGCGACACGCCGCGCGCGGACCTGATCGACCGGCTGCTGGACGCGATCGAGCCCGGCGCGCCATGCGGCGCGAATCTCGAATACGAGCCCGATTTCCTGCAGCTTCAGGCGCAGGCGACGCCGCGCGCGGAGCAGCAGTACGGCGACACCGTGATCCCGGCCGAAGCGCCCGACTGGCGCGCGGTCGAACGGCTCGCGCTGGCGCTGTTCGCGCGCACGAAGGACCTGCGCGTCGCCGCGCACCTGACGCGCAGCTGGACCGAGCTGCACGGCATCGCGGGCTATGCGGACGGGCTCGCGCTCGTCGCGGGCCTGATCGGGCGATGGTGGGACGATGTGCACCCGCGCGTCGACGCGGAAGGCGATACGGACCCGACGCCGCGCATCAACGCGCTCGCCGAGGTCGCCGGCGCGCACGACTGCGCGCGCGTAGCGCGCCGCCAGCCGCTCTTCGAAGGCGGTCCGGGCGTGCGCGATGCCGAACGCATGCTCGATGGCCGCGACGACGGCGCGCAGCCCGTGGGCGACCGCGAACCGCTGATCGCGTCGCTTCTCGCCGCGCGGCAACGCGGCGAGACGCCGCTCGCGCCGGTGCTCGCCGTGCTGCGCGCGCTCGACGCGATCCGCGCGTGCGTGACGCAGCGGCTCGGCGGCGAATGGGCGCCCGACACGAGCGAGGTCGAAAAGGCCCTGCGGCGCATCGTCCAGGCGATGCCGCGCGAGACGCCTGCGCCGGCGGCCGAAGCCAGCGCGGTAGCAGCCGCGCCGTCCGGCGGGCCCGCATGGCGCGACGCGGAAATGACGAGCCGCGACGACGTGCGTATCGGCATCGACAGGATGTGCCGCTATTTCGAGCTGCACGAGCCGGGCCATCCGGCGCCGATCCTGCTGCGGCGCGCGCAACGGCTGCTCGCGCTCGACTTCTACGAAATCATCCGGGATCTCGCGCCCGAGAGCCTGCCGAAGCTCGACATGCTGAGCGGCGAGGTGCACGGCGAGGCGAGCGGCGAGCGGAGCGAATGACGCCGGATGAGCCAACGCGCAATTTGACCGATGTGAAGGAGAGGACGATGACGGACAAAACCAGAGCGGCGAAGAGCGGACAGAAATTCATCGCGCGCAATCGTGCGCCGCGCGTGCAGATCGAGTACGACGTCGAGACCTACGGCGCTGAGCGCAAGGTGCAGCTGCCGTTCGTGATGGGCGTGATCGCAGACCTCGCGGGCAAGCGCGCCGAGCCGCTGCCGGACTTGCCGGAGCGCAAGTTTCTGGAAATCGATGTCGACAACTTCGACGACCGGATGAAGTCGATCGCGCCGCGCGCCGCGTTTGCCGTGCCGAATACGCTGACGGGCGAAGGAACCTTCAACGTTGACATGACGTTCGAGCGCATCGACGACTTCTCGCCGGCGGCGATCGCGCGCAACGTCGACGCGCTGCGCCGGCTGCTGGAGGCGCGCACGGAGCTGTCGAACCTGCTGTCGTACATGGACGGCAAGCACGGCGCGGAGCAGCTGATCGAGCGCGCGATCAACGATCCCGACCTCCTGAAGACGCTGGTGCACGAGCCCGCCGCGCAGGCGCCCGAGGACGGCACGACCCCGACGGAGACGCGAGATGAATGACACGGCACACGCCCGCGCCGATGCGCGCGGCACCGCGCAGCCGGCCGACGCGCGCGACGAATTCGCCGCGCTGCTGCAGAAGGAGTTCAAGCCGAAAACCGCGGAGGCGCGCGAGTCGGTCGAGCGCGCGGTGCGCACGCTCGCGCAGCAGGCGCTCGAGCATACGGCCGGCATGACGAACGATGCGTACGGCAGCGTCAAGCAGATCATCGCGGAGATCGACCGGAAGTTGACCGAGCAGATCAACCAGATCCTGCACCACGGCGAATTCCAGGCGCTCGAAGGCGCATGGCGTGGCCTTCACTACCTCGTCACGCACACCGAAACCGACGAACTCCTGAAGATCAAGGCGCTGCCCGCGTCGCGCAGCGAGCTCGCCCGCACGCTCAAGCGCTACAAGGGCGTCGCGTGGGACCAGAGCCCGCTGTTCCGCAAGGTCTATGAGGAGGAGTACGGGCAGTTCGGCGGCGAGCCGTTCGGCTGTCTCGTCGGCGACTTCTACTTCAACCACAGTCCGCCCGACGTCGAGATGCTCGGCGAGCTGTCGAAGATCGCGGCCGCTGCGCATGCGCCGTTCATCGCCGGCGCGTCGCCCGAGCTGATGCAGATGGACTCGTGGCAGGAGCTGTCGAATCCGCGCGATCTGACGAAGATCTTCCAGAACACCGAGTACGCGTCATGGCGCAGCCTGCGACAGTCCGACGATTCGCGCTACGTCGGCCTCGCGATGCCGCGCTTTCTCGCGCGGCTGCCGTACGGCGCGCGCACGAATCCAGTCGACGAATTCGACTTCGAGGAAGACACCGACTCCGCGAACCACGACCGCTACACGTGGGCGAACTCCGCGTATGCGATGGCCACGAACATCAACCGCTCGTTCAAGCTGCACGGCTGGTGCTCGTCGATTCGCGGCGTCGAATCGGGCGGCGCGGTCGAGGGGCTGCCGAGCCACACGTTCCCGACCGACGACGGCGGCGTCGACCAGAAGTGCCCGACGGAGATCGCGATCAGCGACCGCCGCGAAGCCGAGCTCGCGAAGAACGGCTTCATGCCGTTCGTGCACCGAAAGAACTCGGATTTTGCCGCGTTCATCGGCGCGCAGTCGCTGTACCAGCCGACCGAATATCACGATCCCGACGCGACCGCGAACGCGCGGCTGTCCGGGCGCCTGCCGTACCTGTTCGCGTGCTGCCGCTTCGCGCATTACCTGAAGTGCATCGTGCGCGACAAGATCGGCTCGTTCCGCGAGCGCGACGACATGGAGCGCTGGCTGAACGACTGGATCATGAATTACGTCGATGGCGATCCGGCGAACTCGTCGCAGGAGACGAAGGCGCGCAAGCCGCTCGCGGCGGCGCAGGTGGTCGTCGACGACATCGAGGACAACCCCGGCTATTACGCGTCGAAGTTCTTCCTGCGGCCGCATTACCAGCTCGAAGGACTCACCGTGTCGCTGCGGCTCATTTCGCGGCTGCCTTCGACGAAGGCGGCGGGCGCGTGAGCGGCGGGCGGCGGCGCATCTGCAAATCTGACCTGACATGACTGACACGAAACGGAGGCAGCGATGGGCGTGGCAATGTTTATGAAGGTGGACGGCGTGACCGGCGAATCGGCGGACTCGCAGCACAAGGGCTGGACCGACATCCAGTCGTTCTCGTGGGGCGCGAGCCAGCCGGGCGCGATGGCGAGCGGCAGCGGCGGCAACGCGGGCAAGGCGAGCTTCAACGATCTGATCGTCGATGCGTACATGGACAAGGGTGCGCCCGCGATCATCAAGAACTGCGCGAGCGGCAAGCATTTGCCCACCGTCGAGATCTCGGCGTGCAAGACCGGCGGCACGCAGGTCGAGTTCATGCGCGTGACGCTGCAGGAAGTGCTCGTGACGTCGGCGAACGTCGCGGGCGTCGACCCCGGCGACAGCGCCGACCGGTTGCTGATGCACTACGGCTTCCAGGCCGCGAAGGTCAAGAAGCAGTACTGGCAGCAGAACGACAACGGCGGCAAGGGCGCCGAGGTGTCGGTCGGATGGAACATCAAGGAAAACACCGAGATGTGATGATACGGAGAACGAAATCATGAACGACCGGCACCATCGTGGCGATTGGGCGGACGGCACGCGCGACCGCCTCCAGCCCGCGCTGCTCGACCGCCTCACCGACGACGACCGCGCGCGCCGCGCGGAGCCGCCCGGCGCCCGGTGGATCGGCGCGGAGCATCTGCGCGCGGCCGTGCTGCGCGACCTCGCCTGGCTGCTCAACACGCGCAACGGCGAGGACGGCTTCGTCGACTGGGCCGCGTTCGGGCACGCGCAGGCCTCGGTGCTCAACTATGGCATGCGGCCGCTCGTCGGCAGGCCGATGTCGGGCGTCGAGCACATGTCGGTGGAGGCGTCGATCCGCGACGCGATCGTCCGCTTCGAGCCGCGCATCGAGCCCGGGAGCGTCGAAGTCCGCAGCGTGCGTGACGCGCCGGGCGACGCGGCCGGCGAGCGCCGCCACAACATGCTGATGTTCGAGATTCGCGGCACGCTCTGGTCGGTCCCGCATCCGGTCGAATTCGTGCTGCGCTCCGATCTCGACCTGGAGACGGGCGCGATGTTGCTGCAATCCGCGGCGGGGGCGTGACGCGATGGATACGCGCCTGCTCGATTACTACAACCGCGAGCTCGCCTATCTGCGCGAGCTCGGCGCGGAGTTCGCGCAACGGTTTCCGAAAGTCGCCGCGCGGCTGCGGCTCGACGAGTCCGGGCCGCCCGATCCGTACGTCGAGCGGCTGCTCGAAGGCTTCAGCTTCCTCACCGCGCGCGTGCAACTCAAGATGGACGCGGAGTTTCCGCGCTTCACGCAGGCGCTGCTCGATGCCGTGTATCCGGGCTATGTCGCGCCGCTGCCGTCGATAGCGATCGTGCAGTTCACGCCCCGCATGAACGAGGGCAGTCTCGCGCAGGGCTGGCGGCTCCCGGCGGGCACGGCGCTGCGCGCGCGGCCGGCCGCGTCCGAGGAGACCGCGTGCGAGTTTCGTACCGCGCACGATCTGACGCTCTGGCCGCTCGAACTGACGGACGCAGCCGTGACGGGCGCGCCCGCCGGGCTGCCGCGCGGCGCTTTCGCGGCGTGGCAGGACGTGCGCGGCGCGCTGCGGATCCGGCTGAAGGCGCGCGGCGGGGCGCGGCTCGCGCAACTGCCGCTCGAGCGGCTGACGTTCCATCTCGCGGGCCCCGAAGGCGATGCCCTGCATCTGCTGGAGCTGATCGCGTCGCACGCGCTCGGCGTGGTCTGTCACGATCCGGGGCAGCGGCCGCCCGGCTGGATGCATGCGCTCGATGCGGACGCGATCGTCCACGAGGGATTCGACGCGGCGCAGGCGCTCCTGCCTGACGATGGCCGCAGCTTCCACGGCTACCGGCTGCTGCGCGAGTATTTCGCGTTTCCGGCGCGCTTCCTGTTCTTCAGCATCGGCGGGCTGCGGCCGGCGCTCGCGCGCGCCACCGGCGACGAATGCGAGCTCACCGTGCTGTTCGATCGTCACGACGCGGCGCTCGAAGCGGCTCTTGACGCGCGCCATCTCGCGCTGAACTGCACGCCGGCGATCAATCTGTTCGCGCGCCGGGCCGACCGGATTCCGGTGCAGGCCGGCGCGCGCGAGCATCACCTCGTGGTCGACCGCAGCCGGCCGCTCGATTACGAGGTCTACGCGGTCGAGCGGCTCGCGAGCGAGCAGCGCGACGACGGACAGGCGCGCACGTTCCGCCCGTTCCACGCATCGTTCGCGGGCGACGGCGGCGACTACGGCGCGTACTACACGGTGCGGCGCGAGCCTCGCCTCGTCTCGGCGCAGGCGCGGGCGAACGGCGCGCGCACGGGCTACACCGGCAGCGAGACCTATGTCTCGCTCGTGGACAGCCAGTGCGCGCCTTACGACGAATCGATGCGCTATCTGTCGGTCGACACGCTGTGCACGAATCGCGATCTCGTGCTGCTGCAGCCGCCCGGCGAGACCAACGGCTTCACGCTGCGCGTGTCGGCGCCGGTGGAGCGGGCCGTCGCGATCCGCGGGCCGTCGCGCCCGCGTCCGCCGATCGCCGATGCGCAGAGCGCGTGGCGGCTCATCCGCCATCTCGGGCTCGCGCGTCAGACGCTGACCGATCTCGACGACGACGAGGGCGCGCGCGTGCTGCGCGAGCTGCTCGCCCTGCACGCGGACCCGGCCGATGTGGCGATGCGCAGGCAGATCGACGGCGTGCAGCGCGTCGCGTTCTCGTCGGTGTTTCGCCGCTTGCCGGCCGCGGGCCCGCTGATGTTCGGGCGCGGCGTGCAGGTGGAGGTCACCGTCGACGACCACGCGTTTTCCGGCGACAGCCCGTTTCTGCTCGGCGCGGTGCTGGAGCAGTTCTTCGCGCGTCATGTGTCGATCAATGTGTTCGCCGAATGCGTGCTGACGAGCGCGCAGCGCGGCAGGCTCGCGCATTGGCCGGCGCGCATCGGCAGGCGGCCCGTGATATGAAGCGCGACACGACCGACGACATGACGCGCGATCCGGCCCGCGACGTGCGACGCGCGGCGTGGTGGGCCCGCCTGCGCGCGGCGCCGCACGGCTACGACCTGTTCCAGGCGCTGCGCTGGCTCGACGCGCTCTCGCCCGGGCGCGCGCCGCTCGGCCATGCCGCGCGTCCGCGCGACGAGCCCGTGCGGCTCGGGCAGCAGGCGTCGCTCGCGTTCGCCGCGTCCATGCTCGCCGGTGTCGAGGACGACGGCGCCGCGCCGCCGCGCATGACGATTCACGGCTTCGGCCTGTTCGGGCCCAACGGACCGTTGCCGTCGCATCTGACCGAGTACGCGCACGAGCGCGCCGCGCAGCACGACGATCCGACCTTCGCCGCGTTCGCCGATCTCTTTCATCACCGGCTGATCCTGCTGTTCTATCGCGCATGGGCCGATGCGCAGCCGACCGTGAGCCTCGACCGCGCCGGACGAGCGCACTTCGACCGGCATGTCGCGAGCCTCATCGGCCGCGACGCGCCGGAGCAAACCGCCGTCGATGCGCTTTCCCCGCACGCGCGCTGCTTTCACGCCGGTCATCTCGTGCGGCATACGCGCAATCCCGAAGGGCTCGTGCAGATCGTGCGCCGTCACTTCGGCGTCGCGGCGCGCATCGTCGAGCATGTGCCGCAATGGGTGGCGATCGAGCGCACGCAGCGTTGCGCGATCCACGCGACGCGCCCGACGCAGCCGCTCGGCGGCGCGCTGCTCGGCATCGCGGTGCGGGATGCGCAGTCGCGTTTCCGGATCGTGCTCGGCCCGCTCGCGCTCGACGCGTACCGGCGTTTCCTGCCCGGCGGCGCGCATGCGCAGCAGCTTGCGCAATGGGTGCGCGAGTACATCGGCATCGAATTCGACTGGGACGTACAGCTCGAACTTGCGCCCGACGCGGTGCCCGCGCTCGCGCTCGGCGCGCCGCATGGAATCGGCCGCAGCGCGTGGCTCGGGCGGCGGCTCGATCCGCAGCCGGCGCGCGATCTCGTCGTGCGCTACGACGAGCGGCGCGCCGCTCGTCATCGTGAAACCGCCTAGAAGGGAATCGCCATGTCGGATATCGGCCGCGCCAATCTGTTCGCAAAACTGAATCCCTTCCTGTACGAGACGCTCGAACAGGCGACCGGATTCTGCCGCCTGCGCGGCAATCCGTATGTCGAGCTCGCGCACTGGCTCAGGCAGATCCTGCAGCGCCCCGACAGCGACCTGCACCGGATCCTGCTTCGTTTCGACATCGATGCCGGGGCAATCGAGCGCGGGCTCGTCACGGCGCTCGAGCGGTTGCCGCGCGGCGCGGGATCGGTGTCCGACCTGTCCGCGCATATCGACGACGCGGTCGAGCGCGGCTGGATCTACGCGACGCTCAAATACGATTCGACGCGCATTCGCGGCGCGACGCTGCTGCTGGCGATCCTCAAGGCGCCGACGCTGCGCCACGTGCTGTATGCGATCGCCCGCGAGTTCGAGCGCATCGTCCCCGACGTGCTCGCGGATTCGCTCGAATCGATCGTCGAGGGATCGCCCGAGCAGGCGCCCGAATCCGCGCCCACGGCGCTTCCGGCATCGGCTCGGCCGGAGCGCGCCGGCGCGCTCGCGCGCTACGCGGTCGATCTGACGGCCCGCGCGCGTGCCGGCGAGATCGATCCGGTCATCGGGCGCGAGGGCGAGATCCGCCAGATCGTCGATATCCTGCTGCGGCGCCGGCAGAACAATCCGCTGCTCGTGGGCGAGGCCGGCGTGGGCAAGACGGCCGTCGCGGAGGGGTTCGCGTTGCGCATCGTCGCGGGCGACGTGCCGCCGCTGCTGCGCGAGGTCGCGGTGCATCTGCTCGACCTCGGGCTGCTCCAGGCCGGCGCGGGCGTGAGGGGCGAATTCGAAAGCCGGCTGCGCGCGGTGATCGACGAGGCGACGGGCGGCGAGCGGCCGGTGATCCTGTTCATCGACGAAGTGCACACGCTCGTCGGCGCGGGCGGCGCGGCCGGCATCGCCGACGCCGCGAATCTGCTGAAGCCGGCGCTCGCGCGCGGCCTGCTGCGCACGATCGGCGCGACGACGTGGTCCGAGTACAAGCAGCACATCGAGAAAGACCCCGCATTGACGCGGCGCTTCCAGCTCGTGCACGTGGCCGAGCCGCAGGAAGACGCCGCGCTGACGATGCTGCGCGGCCTCGCGGCGAAGCTCGAAGCGCATCATCGCGTGCTCGTGCTCGACGACGCGCTGCTGGCCGCCGTCAACTTGTCGCATCGCTATATTCCGGCGCGCCAGCTGCCCGACAAGGCCATCAGCCTGCTCGATACCGCCTGCGCGCGCGTCGCGGTCAGCCAGCATGCGGTGCCTGCGCCGATCGACGATGTGCGACGGCGCATCGACGGTCTGCGTGTCGAACGCGAACGGATCGGCCGGGAATGCGCGCTCGGCACCGGTGACGCGGCGCGGTGCGATGCAATCGACATGGCGATCGGCAGCGCGCAGGCCGAGCTCGATCGGCTCGACGCGCGCTGGCAGGAAGAGCGCGACGCGCTCGCGGCGATCGCACGATGGCGCGCAACCCTGCTCGACGACGATCCGGCGAACGCGCCCGACGTGAACGCCCACGCCGAGGTGCAGGCGAAACTCGCGGCCGCCCAGACGTCGCTTGCCGCTCTGCAGGGCGATGCGCCGCTCGTGCTGCCGTCGGTCGATGCGCAGGCCGTGGGGGCCGTCGTCGCCGACTGGACGGGTATCCCGCTCGGCCGCATGGTGCGCGACGAGACGCAGGCTGTGCTGAATCTCGCCGATACGCTCGGCGAACGCGTGATCGGCCAGCCGAATGCGATCGGGCTGATCGCCGAGCGCATCCAGACGGCGCGCGCGAGGCTCGACGATCCGGCGAAGCCGCACGGCGTCTTTCTGCTGTGCGGGCCGTCGGGCGTCGGCAAGACCGAGACCGCGCTCGCACTGGCCGACACGCTCTACGGCGGCGAACGCAACGCGATCACCATCAACATGAGCGAGTTCCAGGAAGCGCATACGGTGTCGACGCTGAAGGGCGCGCCGCCGGGCTACGTCGGCTACGGGCAGGGCGGCGTGCTCACCGAGGCGGTGCGTCGGCGGCCGTACAGCGTTGTGTTGCTGGACGAGATCGAGAAAGCGCATCGCGACGTGCACGAGATCTTCTTTCAGGTGTTCGACAAGGGTTGGATGGAGGACGGCGAAGGTCGAGAGATCGATTTCCGGCATACCGTGATCTTGCTGACATCGAATCTCGGCTCGGACGACGTAATGCGCATGTGCCGCGACCCGGCTCGGCTGCCCGATGCGCAGACGCTCGCCGACGCGTTGCGCGCGCCGCTGCTCGACGTGTTCCCCGCCGCGCTGCTCGGACGGCTGACCGTCGTGCCGTATTACCCGCTGACCGACGCGCTGCTGGCGCGCATCGTCGCGTTGCAGCTGCGGCGCGTCGAGCGGCGCATCGATGCGCATCACGGCATCCGGCTGCGCTGCGCCGACGCGGCGAACGCGCTGATCGTCGAGCGCTGCCGGACGATCGAATCCGGCGCCCGGATGGTCGACGCGATGCTCACGCATGCCGTGATGCCGCGCATCGGCCAGGCGATTTTGCGCGCGACGTTCGAAGGCCGCACGCTGAAAACGATCGATCTCGGCGCCGCGGGCGGCGAGTTCGTCTACCGCTTCGACGAGGAGGACGCGCCGTGAACCGCATTTTCACGCTCGACAGCCCGCACGGCGACGACCTCAAGTTTCATCGGCTCGACGGCGAAGAGGCGCTCGGCCGGCTGTTCGAATTCCGCATCGACGCGCTCGCCGACAGTCATAGCCTGTCGCTCAGGGACATGCTCGGCAAGCCGGTGACGGTGCGCATCGAGCAGCAGGACGGCTCGATGCGCTACCTGAACGGGATCGTCGCGCGCGCGACGCTCGCCGGACGGCGCGCGCAACGGCACTACGGCTACGAACTGACCGTGCGCCCGTGGCTGTGGCTCGCGACGCGCCGCACTGACTGCCGCATCTTCCAGAACTGCACCGTGCCCGAGATCGTGCAGAGCGTGCTCGCGCCGTACGGCTTTCCGGTCGAGCAGCACCTCACCGAGTCGTACGTGCCGCGCGAGTACTGCGTGCAGTACAACGAGAGCGACGCGGCGTTCGTCTCGCGGCTGATGGAGTTCGAGGGCATCTACTACTACTTCCGGCACGCCGAAGAGACGCACACGCTGATGCTCTGCGATGCGATGTCGTCCCATGCGGCGCTGCCTGGCTACGCGACGATTCCGTATGTCGCGCAGGACCGCACGGCGATCGCGGACGAGGAGCACATCGACAGCTGGCTGCCCGCGCAGGAAGTGAGCGTCGGCAAGCATCAGACGAGCGACTACGACTACACGAAGCCGCGCGCCGATCTGTCAGCGCAGAAGCTGGATCCGCGCGGCCACGAGCATGACAGTTTCGCGTCGTTCGAATGGCCAGGCGGCTATCGCGACGACGCGCCCGGCGCGCATTACAGCCGCGTGCGGCTCGAAGAGCAGCAGGCCGAGCACGAGCGCGCGAGCGCCGGGACGGACGTGCGGGGCGCGGCGCCCGGTTTTCTGTTCACGCTCGCGCATTGCCCGCGCGCCGACCAGAACCGCGAATACCTGATTGTGCGTTGCCGGTATCGCTTTCAGGAAAACGCCTACGCGAGCGATCAGGGCGGCGAGGCTGTCGTGCATGCGACACAGATGCTCGTGCAGCCTTCGAGCCTGCCGTACCGGCCGCCGCGCGAGACGCCGCGGCCGCGCACGAGCGGGCCGCAGACGGCGACCGTCGTCGGGCCGCCCGGCGAGGAAATCTGGACCGATCCGTATGGCCGCGTGAAGCTCCAGTTCCGCTGGGATCGCTACGGCCGGAGCGATCAGGATTCGTCGTGCTGGGTGCGCGTGTCGAGCCCGTGGGCCGGTAGCGGTTTTGGCGGCGTGCAGATTCCGCGCGTCGGCGACGAGGTCGTGGTCGATTTCCTGAATGGCGATCCCGATCAGCCGATCGTGACGGGCCGCGTCTTCAACGGCGAGCGCATGCCGCCGTGGGGCCTGCCGGCGAGCGCGACGCAAAGCGGCATGCTCTCGCGGTCGTCGCCGGGCGGGACCACCGAGCATGCGAACGCGCTGCGCTTCGAGGACCGGCGCGGCGCGGAGCAGCTGTGGATGCACGCCGAGCGCAACTTCGATGCGGAGACCGAGCAGGATCACACGCTCTCGGTCGGACACGATCACACGCATTCGGTCGGCAATGACGAAACCATGCAGGTGACGAACAACCGGCAGCGCAATGTCGGACAGAACGAGACCGTGAATATCGGGCAGCACCGGGTCGCGCAGATCGGCGGGAACGAGACGCATGGCGTCGGCGGGAACCGGACGCGCACGGTCGGAAAGAACGAAACCGTGACGGTCGGCGCGAATCGCGACGCCACCATCGGCGGCACGCACAAGGAGACGGTCGCGCAGGGCAAGACAGAGACGATCGGCGAGGGCAAGACGCTGAGCGTCGCGCAGATGTATCACACGACCTCGCAGGACATGAAGACGGTCGTCGCGTCGACGCATACCGAGGAGATCGGCACGCGCACCTCGACGATCGCGCACGCGCATGTGCTCGATGTCGGCGGCGCGCAGTCCGTCAATGTCGGCGCGAGCCATACGATGAACGTGCAGCAGACCGTGCTCGTCAGCGCAGGCGATGAGCTCGCCCTGGTGTGCGGCGCGTCGAGCATCGTGATGCGCAGCGACGGCACGATTCAGATTCAGGGCGTCAACGTGGAATCGACCGGCTCCGACAGTCATTGCGTGCGCGGCAAGAACGTGAGCTCGTCGGCATCGGGCGAGCATACGGTCGAGGGCATGATTTTGAAGCTGAATCCCTGACGAGGCGAAGCATCATGCAGGACTGGCAACCGACGAACCCCGTGGAGCGCAGGTTTATGGACGCGCATCTGGACTGGCTGCGCTTCGCGAAGGACGTGGCCGCGCGCCTGATGATCTGGCAGACCGACGAAGCCGATGCGCAACTTGTGCAGCTCTATTTTCAGGCGCAGCAGGAAACGTCGTGCGCCGTGCGTTCGATGCGGGCCGACTTCGTCGGCGAAGCGCATTACGCACGAGCGCTCGCCGACGAACTCGTTGTCTTCTATGAAAACCGACGAGGCGCATCCGGTGCGCAGGGCGTGCGCGCCGACTGGCAGGCGCCGCCTCGAGACGACTCGGACCCGGCGCTGCACTTTCTGAGGACCGCCGACAGCCTGATGCGGCATCACCCGGACATTTTTCCGGCGCTGGTGTTCGTGCTCGAACCCGGGCACCTGCATGACGAAGCGGCGTGGGTGCGGTGGATCGACGTTTTGCTCTCGATCATCGAGTCGTCGCCGCGGCTCGGCGCGCGCGTGCGCTTCGTCGTCACGCGTATCGATGTCGAACCGTTCGCGCCCTTGCTGGCGCGGCATGCGAACGAGGTTCGCGTCGTGCATGGCCGGTATTCGATGAGCAGCGTGCCGCGCGAGTTGCTTGCGGCTTCGGGCGAAAGCGGTGCGAGCAGTGAGTTTCGCCGGCTGTTCGTGATGCTGACCGAGGTGATCGACGGCGGCAGTCCCGCGCGCCTCGAGACATTGCGCGCGGCGGCGCTGAAGGTCGCGGAGCGCGAGCGATGGTTCGATCAGTGCGTCGTCGTGCAACTGATCGCGGGCGCAGCCTATCTCAAGTGGTGCGATCGCGAGCGCGCGATCGACGCCTATCAGCAAGCCGCCGAAAGCGGCACGCGCGCGCTGGAGGCGGGACATCCGGCCGCGCACAAGCTCGTCGCGAACGGGCTGTTCGGGGAGGCGAGCGTGCATCTGACCCACAAGGATTTCGCGCGGGCGGCGTATTGCTATGAACGCGCCGCGGCATCGACCACGGCCGCGCAGGATGCGCTGCTAACCGTGGAGGCATGGCGCATGAGCGCGGTGTGCTGGGAGCGCGCGGGCGAGCGCGAGCATGCGCTGGAAGCCGGTTTCGACGCGCTCGATGCCGGACTCATGCTCGACGAGTCGATGCGCATGAAGGGCAATCTGCGGCTCGTCGTCGAGTGGATGGTGTCGCAGGTCGGCGCGTTCGACCGGCGGCGCGCCGAGCTCAGCGAGAAAGTGGCCGCGCTGCGCGGCGGACGGTGAGCGGAGCGCGGCATGGGTTTGCCCGCGATCAAGCATCTCGATCCCGTCGTCGGCGTCGATGTGCATTCGGTGCTGGTCGCGCCGAGCCCGACGCCCGTTTTCCTGCCGCATCCGCATGTCGGCTTCATGCTGGATCTGCGCGAGTATGTGAATGCCGCGCTCGGCGTGATCGGCAGCATCGCGTTCACGATCGTCGAGGACTTGGCGGTCGATTATCTCGAAGATCATCCCGACGTCGCGCAGAGTATCGACGATACCTCCGGCAAGGCCGCGGGCGCGCTTCAGGACGTGGCGAACAATCCGCTCGTCGCGCAGGGGTTGAAGGCGGCGGGCCTCGCCGGCGATATCGCCAATGCGACGGGCGCGGGCGTCGGGATGGGAAGCATCGCGGGCCGTCCGATCTTCGTGAACGGCATGCTGCGGGCCACCGCCGGCACGCACGCGTTCCATGTGCCGGCGCTGCACTTTCCGCTCGGCGAATCGTTCGCGCCGCCCGATCCGAAGCCGTCGAACGACTCGGAAGCGTATATGGGCAGCAAAACAGTGCTCGCCAACAACGATCCGATGTCGTTCATGGCGCTGCCCGCGATGAGCTGCTGGGCACTCGGTCTGGAGCCACCGACGCATAACGGCGCGCATACGGAGCGCGAACATCTGTCGTTGCCGACATCGGTCATGCTGCCGATTCCGGCAGGACGGCCGGTGCTGGTGGGCGGGCCGCCTATCGTCAACATGGCCGCGCTGGCAAAGGGCTTGTTCAAGGCGTTTCGCGGCACGAAGTGGGCGAAGGCGCTGGCGGACAAGCTGCATCTCAAGCCGGGGTTTCTCAAGTGCAAGGTGCTGGACGCCGAACCCGTCGATTCGATCACCGGCGAGGTGATCGTGCAACAGCGCGATTTCACCGTCGAGGGACGTCTGCCGCTCGCGTGGAACCGCCATTACGCAAGCCACGACACGCGGCGCGGTGAAACCGGCGTTGGCTGGCAGACGCCCGCCGATATCCGGCTCGAACTGATGCGGCATGAAGGAGCGATCGGCGTCGCGGCTCATTTTCCGGATCACGCGACGGCCTTCGACGCATTACCCGAGACCGCCGGTTGGCCCGCACGCATTTATGACTGGCAGCACGGTCATGCGTTGTATCGGCGAGAGGATCGACTCGTCATGCGCACGCGCGCGGCGATCGAGTACGAATTCGCTTTGCCGGCGCACTGGCCGCGCGCCGTGGACACGCTCGCCGAAGGCGACGCGCTGACGATGCCCGTCAGGCGCATGGCGCATCTCAACGGCAATGGCTGGGTTTTCGAGCGCGGCGCGGATGGCGGTCTGGAGCGCATCGTCGAATGCAAGGGACATGAGCCGGCCGGGCGCGTGATCGTGTGCGAAAGGCATCCGGCCGGAAATGCGCCGAGCATGCTGAATGCGTTGAGGCTGGTCACTGCCGATGGCCGCGCGCATCCGCTCGTTTCATACGATCACGATCATGAAGGAAACCTGATTACCGCGCTCGATGCGATGGGGCTGCCTCGACGCTTCGCCTACGAAGCGGATCATCGCATGGTGCATCACACGAGCGCTCGCGGCGTGTCGTTCTACTACAGCCACCAGCATCATGACGATGGACGATGGCGGGTCGATCACGCATGGGGCGACGATGGGCTGTTCGATTATCGCTTCGTCTATGACTTCGAACATCACGAGACCCGCATCGCCGATTCGCTGGGGCACGTGACGATCCTTCAGACGAACGAGCGCGGCTTGCCGGTCGCGCGGATCGATCCGCTTGGCGGCGTGACGCGCTACCGGTACGACGAGCGCGGACGCTCCGCTGCACAGATCGATCCCGCCGGACGTGTCACGCTGTGGGAGTACGACGCACGCGGCAATCTTCTCGCGCATACGCCGGCGGACGGCGGCGTCATGCGCGCGGATTACGACGCGGATCATCGGCTGGTCTGCGCGAGCGCGCCGGGCGGAAGGCATTGGCGCTATCGATGGGACGATCGCGGCAACCTGCTCGAACGGATCATGCCGGACGAGGCGAGCTATCGCTACGAATATGATCGCGATGGTCAACTCGTTTTGCACACCGGACCTCGCGGCACGAAAACGCGTTTCGTGTACGACGGTGAAGGCAATATCGCCGAAATCATCGACGCACTAGGCACGCACACGCGATTCCGGCACGATGCCCGGGGCAACTTGATCGAGATGCTCGATGGCCTCGGTCGACTGAGCCGGTACGAGTACGATCGCAACGGCAATCTGACGCGAACGATCGAGCCGGGCGAACGTGAATGCCATTGCAACTACGATGCCGACGGCAATCTGATTCGCTATCGCGATCCGCGCGGGCATGTGACGCAACTCGAATATTCCGCGCTGGGACACATGCGCAGGCGGCTCGCGCCGGATGGCGGCGTGCTCGAGTATCGATACGATACCGAGGAGCGATTGACCGGCGTCGTCAATGAGCGTGGTGAAGTTCACGAACTCAGGCGCGATGCATTGGGGCGGATTGTCGAGGAAATCGACTATTGGGGTCAATCGCGCCGCTACGAGTATGGCGCGGCCGATGAACTGCTCCGCAGCATCGATCCGTTGGGGCGTGAGATCGACTATGGAACCGATTTGCTCGGCCGTATCGTGCAGAAGCGCGTGCCCGATTCGAGCCAGTCCGGCGGCATTCGCACCGAGACGTTTTCATACGATCAGGACGGGAACCTCGTCGCCGCGAAGAATCCGGATAGCCGCGTCGAACTGAGCTATGACGTGGCGGGGCGGCTCGTCGAGGAAAAGCAGGGCGACGATTTCGTCATCGCGTACGCCTATGACGCGGCCGGTAATCGCATCGAACGCCGGACTCGCCTTACTGCCGGCGATCAAGTCGTCACGCATACGGTCCGATATGAATATGACGCGCTGGATGCAGTGAGCGCGATCCGCATCGACGACGCAGCGCCCATCACATTCGAGCGCGACGAACTCGGGCAGATCCGCATCGAGCGCCTCGGCGAGGTGCTTCAGCGCGAGTTCTCATACACGTCCGAGGGACACATGGCGAAGCAGGCGCTGCTTTCCGGCGCCGGTCTCTTGTTCGAAAGCGAATACGCGTATGACGCCGATGGCGGGATGACGCATAGGCAGGACTCGCGCTTCGGAAGCGAGCACTACGATTACGATCCGTTGGGAAGGGTGACCGCACACCTGGATCCGACAGGCAGATTGCATCGCTTCTTGTACGATCAGGCCGGCGATTTGCTGAATACGAAAAGCTATCGTCAAAGCAAAGACGGTGCTTCGAGACAAGGGCCGGACAATGGGCGCGTGTTCCGCGAGGAGCACATCGACGGATGTCGTTACTCCTTCGACAAGGCCGGGAATCTGGTCCACAAGCAAAGCGCCGCGTGCGATGTGTCGTTGTCGTGGGACGCCGACGGGCGCTTGATCGAAACGCAGACACGGCATCACGCGGGCGACGAACTCCTCTTGCGCGCCCGATACGTCTATGACGCGTTGCATCGTCGCATCGGGAAGGTCGTGCACGCGCAGGCTGACCGCGCGGCGAGCAAGACGCCGGATCATGATTCGTCGGACCAATGCTGCGTCAGTCGCTTCTTCTGGGATTGCGATGCGCTCGCGAGCGAGCTTGCGTCCGGCGAGCAGCGCATCCCTTCATGGATTGGCACGCCATCCGACTCGCGGGCTGTGACATGCGAATCGCCGGAGCGGCTACGAGAAGCACAAAGCGAGCTTCGTGAATGGATCTACTATCCGGAAACGTATTGGCCGCTCGTCTCGGCGCATCGTAGCGTTGGCGCGCCGCAAGAATGCGCGGCAAGACGCGAGCTATGGATCACCGGACACGAGCCTCCCTCAGCGGCGATACGAGATTCGACGCAATATCTGTTCTATTGCTGTGAGCCTAACGGCGCCCCTGTACGTGTTGTCGATGCGCTCGGGGAAGTCAAATGGGAGGCGCGCTACACGAGCCGAGGCGGCGCAATCGACGGAGCGCTTCCTTCCGTGGACCAGCCGCTTCGACTCCAGGGGCAATATCACGATGCTGAAAGCGGCCTTGCCTATAACCGGTATCGGTATTACGATCCCGCAACCGGTTCCTTCATCAGCCAGGATCCGGTCGGGCTGCTCGGCGGAACGAATCCATATCGGTTTGCGCCCAATATATTCGGCTGGGCCGATCCGCTCGGACTGGACACCCAGCCTTCTCTTCCGGACAGAATCATCGCTTCCGAGGGCAACACAAGCATCGTTCATTACTATTCGAATCCGAGGGAGCACGCGGATCCGATCCACTTCCATATTGAACAAGGCGGCAGGTCTATCGGATCTGTGAAGGCAGATGGAACCATCATAAGGGGGAGATCAAATCGAACGGCGGATCAATTGCTTTCAGAGAGAAGCACGATCAGTAGAATGCGCAGGGCTGAAAGCAAGATCGCCAATTACATAAGAAAGGTGCTTAATTCCGAGGTTGGCGGTCGGCCATTCAGGCCGGGTAATCGCGGGGCGTCAAGAGGAGGGTGTGGGGATGGATAAGGCCGAGCTTCTCAAGCTCTTATTTCCGTATTATCGGGATCACGCTGCCATGCGCAAGCTTTGGGAGCAGCGTGAGAAATTCGCGCTGGTTCTTCGACATGCGCTGCATCTGGAGTATCTCAACCCCATTTCTTCGCTGGATGAGTACGCGAGATTTTTCCTGGACTTTACATCTGCAACGCTGATTGCTTCGGTTGATGATCTCGTGGATGTGGCATCCGTGGTTGAGGGTGATGAAAGAAGTTCTTTCATGAGCTTCTTTGTCGAAAATCGATTGGTCTCCGATCAGATCATATGCGATCTGCTCGATGCCCCGGATAAAGTTGATGAGATCGGCTACGCCGACGAATGGATCGATTACCCGATCAGACTGAAGGCCGGCAAGATGATTTTTTTCGCGGAGCCGGAGTCGATTTCAACCGATCAATTGATTCCTCGCGGAGTGGGCGTCGATGACTTCCTGAAGCAGTATCTCCTTTCCTGGGCGTATGAAGAAGGAAAGCTATCCTTGGAAGGAATCGATTTTTTCAGATTGAATTTTAGAAAAAAGTTCGACTCATTGACTGCCATAAAAAGACGTGACGACAATCAAGCGGGTTGAGTCGGATCAATAGTCAAATGCGGGGCTGTGAAAGGCGGCCCTTCGAACATCTTTTTGGCGGCAAAGGCAGGGCCGCTTTTTTTATTTTCGAGCGGCTAACTGACTCGGCTGAAACAGTGCCTTGGCCGCAGGGCAGACCGATCGGGAAGACGATTGCGACGGAAGCAGGCCCAATAACTGCGGGCCTCGGGCCTGTGCCGCGCTATCATCGGATAGCATCTCCGCTGAGATGCCAGTCCTCCTCAAAGGGAAAGACGGAAAGGGTGTTAGCACGGCGCGCGCTTCTGGGAATAGTAGTTATCTAATAGTCGCGTTCCGGTGCGTACGCCCATGACCGAGCGTCGGTCGCACGCGGCTATGTACGGACCGACCCGTCGCGAAGGCATTAAAACCATGCTTGATAGCGAATTATCAGGATTAGAAGTGGAGCTGGCCGCTTTCCCGTGTGCCGCCGGCGTAGGGATGCGGAACCTATAGCGATGCACCTTGCCCCGGGAAGCGAATGGCGAGAACGACGCGTTCGCGCGATATCAAGATCCCGTCAGCGGCGCGACCTGGAGCGGGCGGGGACGCGCCCCGAACTGGATCGCCGGAAAGGATCGCGATCAGTTTCTGGTGGATCGGCACGCCGCGGCGCCCGCGATGGTTCAGGCAGCGCTCTTCCCCGAAGATCGGTAATCGCCGCAACCAGGCCGTAACGACTTGAATCCACGCCTGCCAACGCGAGCAGGCGATTTCGTCACGGGTTCAGCGGAATGACGCCAGCAGCGACGACACATCACCGCGCCTTGCTGCTCCACAACCGGACCAGTTCGTCGAAACTCACCTTCACCGATTCGGGCTTGCCGAGCGCCCACGCGACGACCGCGCCGCCTTCGATCGCGTTGAGCAGGATAGTCGCCGCCTTCCGCGCGGTAGGCGCGCCGTCCAGTTCGCCTGCTTTCTTCCCTTGCTGCACGACGCGTTCGAGCCAATCCAGATGAATCTGGAAGAACGTCTTCGTCTGATCCCGCATTCGCTCGGGCAGGGCGGCCAGTTCGGCCGCGAGCGCAGTGCATAGCGGAAATGTGCCGTCGAACAGCGACGTGCTGAACAGTTCCGCATACGCGCCCAGCCGTCGCGGCGCGCTCTGGTTATTCGCAAGAATCGCTTCAAGCTCTTCGCCAAAGCGCGCGAGATAGTCCGCGACCACCTCCACGCCTAACTGTTCCTTCGTCGGAAAGTGATGGTGGATGCTCGCTTTGCGAACGCCCACTTCATCGACGAGATCCGCATAGCTGAAGTCAGCGTATCCGCGAGTGCGAAGCAGCCGCTCGGCGAGCGAAAGAATTTTGGTGCGCGTGGTGATTTCCATAATCGCAGGCAGACGAGTTTTCGCCAACTGTACCATCCAGTTGGTAGGTTTGCAATTCGCGCTTTCATTCATCGACCTACCAACTAGAAGGTTTAGAATTCGCCTCACGCTACTTCAACAGGAGCTCACATGTTTGACTGGAACAAGTACCGGGGTGATCTGAACGAACGACTCGCGCAACTCGGCAAGCTCACGCCTTCGACGATGCAAGGCGTCGCGTCGCTCGCGCAGGCCGGTGAAAAAACGAATCATCTCGATGCGAAAACGCGAGAGCTGATCTCTCTCGCGGTTGCCGTCACCACGCGATGCGATGGATGCATCGCGTTCCACGCAGCCGAAGCCAAGAAGGCGGGCGCGACCATGGACGAACTGGCCGAAGCCCTGGGCGTCGCGATCAATCTCAATGCGGGCGCCGCGCTGGTCTATTCCGCGCGCACGCTGGACGCGTTCGACAAAGCCTGAGTGCTGCACGACAACCCTATTTTCAGGAGCGAATCATGAACATGAACGGCATTGACGTCGACGCATTGGGCGCATTCGCGAGCGATGTCAAACAACGAGCCGAGACCGGAACGGCAGGCTTCAAGGTCACGACCAAGTGGGCGAACCAGACGAAGACCGCGGCCACGGTTTCGAGTTATCAACTCGGCGGCAAGACCATCGAACGTAGTTTCGATATCGCCGCCGACGAACCGGTCGAACTGCTCGGCACCAACTCGGCGCCGAATCCGCAGGAGCTTCTGCTCGCGGCGCTGAACGCGTGCATGTCGGTGGGCTATGCGGCCAATGCGGCCGTGATGGGCATCAAGCTGGAGAAGCTCGAAATCGAGAGCTTCGGTCAACTCGATCTGCGCGGCTTTCTGGGACTCGATGCATCGGTGAAGCCGGGATACGAAGAGGTTAGCTACACGGTGCGCATCAAGTCGAACGCGCCCCGCGAGAAGCTGGAAGCGCTTCACGCCATCGTGATGAAAACATCGCCGAACTATTCGAACTTCGCGACGGCGATCCGCATGGTTCCCCGGCTCGTGGTCGAGGGTTCCTGAAAATTATCCGCAACCGTTGCTCACAGGAGATGCGTCATGCAGGAAGATGCAAACGAAGTCGTGCGCTGTGACGTGCGAGAGGGTATCGCGTGGCTTTCCATCAATCGCCCGGACAAGCTCAATGCGTTGTCGTCCACGGTGGTCATCACGATGCGGCAGTGGATTCAAAAGCTGAACGAGGACGACGCCGTTCGCGTGATCGTCATCAAGGGCACGGGCAAGGCGTTTTCGGTCGGCTACGACATCGCCGAGGAGGTCGCGGCGGGCATCGAGCGGCCGGAGGACTGGCACAACGCGCTCACGCGCAACGTGGATCTGTCGATGTCCGTCTGGGCCTCGCACAAGCCGACGATCGCCGCAGTCGATGGGTGGTGTCTCGCTGGCGCATGCGAACTCGCGATGGCCTGCGACATGATCATCGCGACCGAGCGATCCCAGTTCGGCGAGCCGGAAATCCGCTTTGGTTCAGGGCCGGTGACGATCCTGATGCCGTTTCTCATCGGCCAGAAAAAGACCAACGAACTGCTGCTGACCGGCGACGTGATCTCCGCAGCGGAAGCGGAAAAAATCGGGCTGATCAACCGCGTCGTTTCCACGGATGAACTGATCGAGACCGTCGAGAAGCTCGCGCGGAAGATCGCTGTGACACCGAACATCACGTTGAAGCTCACGAAGACCGCACTGACTCGCGCGTATGAAGCGATGGGTTTGCGTCAGGCCGTCAATGCAAACCTCGACGTCGCCGCGACGCTCAATGCAGCCTATTCGCCGGAGAAGCTCGGCTTCGCTCAGCGCGTGAAGGAAGAGGGTCTGCGCAAGGCGCTCGACTGGCGCGACTCGCGCTACGGCAAGCTCTGATCGGTCGATACCCGATGTGCGGGCGGCGATCATCCGACGCCGTCCGCGTTCGATTGCGTCAAAAATAATATGTAGTACGACTCAGTGGAGATAACGATGAAAAGTACGATGCAGGCGAATCAGCTCGGCCTCGCGCTGCTGTTGCGTCATGCGTGCCGCGTGAATGGACGGTCGCGGATCGTATCCGTCACGGCCGATGGCCTTCGCGTCGAACAGAGCTTCGCCGACCTGGCGCTGCGCGCGGGACGGCTCGCGCACGCGCTCGATCAGCGTGGCTTTCCGACGGGAACGGTCGTCGGCACGTTGGCCGGGGCATCGCGCGAGCATCTGGAAGCGTATCTCGGCGTGCCCGCGAGCGGCCGCATCCTGCACACGATCAACGTGAGGCTGCACGCGGATCAGCAGGCCTACATCGCGGAGCATGCAAACGACGAAGTCATCATGCTCGATAGCCAGAACCTCGAAACGTTTGCATCGTTCGCGCATCGGCTGCCGAAGTTGCGGCTCGTGGTCACGGTGGGACGGCGAACGGCGAGCCCCGCGCCGCTCATGCCGTGCGAAACCATCGACTACGAAACGCTCATTGCCGAAGGCGCGCCGCGCATCGACTGGCCCGACATCGACGAGAACGAGGCGGCCATCATCTGCTTTACCGGCGGCACGACAGGATTGCCGAAAGGTGTCGCCTATAGCCATCGCTCGATCTGGCTTCAGGCGATGAGCATCTGCACCGCGAACTCCGTGGGCCTCAGCAGCAACGACTGTCTGCTGCCCGCCGTGCCGCTTTATCACGTGAACGGCTGGGGCCTTCCGTTCGCCGCGTTGATGGCCGGTTGCGATCTGATTCTTCCCGGCGCGTCGATGCAGCCGTCGGCATTGATCGCGCTCATCGAAGCCGAATCGCCGACGATCGCCGCAGGCGTGCCGACGATCTGGTCCGATGTCCTCGCCGAGATGCGCATGCGCGGCATGGGCGGTCTCGGCCGCCTCAAATCGGTGAGTTGCGGTGGCGCGCAAGTGCCGCAACGGCTCGTCGACGACTACGCGGCGCTCGGCATCAGAATGGTTCAGGCGTGGGGCATGACCGAGACCTCGTCCATGTCCGCGATCGCGCAAACGCCGGCGTGGGCCAGCAGCGCGGATGATCGGCGGCGTTGCGCATCGGCGCAGGGGAGGGTGGTCTGCGGGCTCGAAGTGCGCGTGTCCGATCTCGACGGCGCCACGCTGCCGGCCGATGGCGTCGCGGTCGGCGAGATCCAGATTCGCGGGCCGTGGGTCACGCAGTCATATCTCGATGTCGAAGACCGGAATCATTTGCAGGATGGCTGGCTGCGCACCGGCGACCTCGGCACCGTGGATGCCGATGGCTTCATCTGCCTCACCGACAGACTGAAGGACGCCATCAAATCGGGCGGCGAATGGATTCCGTCGCTGGCGCTGGAGAATGCCATTCGCACGCATCCATCGGTGCTGGATGCAGCCGTGATCGCGGTCGCGGACGAGCGCTGGCAGGAGCGGCCCGCCGCCATCGTCGTACTGAAGCCGGACGAGACGGCGAATGCATCGGAGCTTCGCGCGCATCTGCTCGGCCGCGTCGCGAAATGGTGGATTCCCGAGCGCTGGGCCTTCACCGATGCGATTCCCCGAACATCGGTCGGCAAGATCGACAAGAAGCGCATTCGGCAGATCGCGGGCGCGTCGATGGCGTGGACGCTCGACTCATCGGCGGCTTGCGCCGCGCGTTGATCTTTCGCGAGAACGGGCCTGATGCCTCAGGCCTGCTTCAACGGCATGGTGTAAGTCGTCGCGGTGCCGCTCAAACAAACCTCACCCTTCTGATTCGTGACGGAGACTTCCACGTTGCAGATGGGTTTGTCTTCGCGCACGGATTTCACTTCGACGCGGCCAGTGACCGTATCGCCGACGAGCACGCCCTTCGAAAACTTCAGCTCCATTCCGAGGAACACGGTGCCGGGACCGGGCAACGCCTCCGCGACAATGGCGTTCAACATGCCCGACGTGACCCCGCCTTGCACGATCAGACCGCCGAAAGGGGACTGCTTCGCGATCGCTTCGTCGTAGTGCAGCGGATTGCGATCGCCCGTGATTTCCGTGAACAGTTCGATGTCGCGCATGGTCATCGTTTTCTGGCGCTCGGCGCTCGCACCGGCGGCGGGCATTCCGTTGAGGGTCTTGCTCCAGCCATTGTCTGCGCTCATGTCATCTCCTTGATGTTGTACGCGCTGTCGTTCGCACGATCACGCTAGCAAGACCGTCCGGCCCGCGCTCAGCGCTCAGCGTTTGTCGCGAGGCGCGAGATGCGCGAGGAACGCGGCGCTCGCGTCATCGAGCGGCTCGCGGGACTTCTCGAGTTTCGAGCACATCACCGCGCCTTCCCACGCATTCCAGAAGTAGCGCGAAAGCGCGGCGGTGTCGGCGTCCGCGCGAATCTCGCCGCTCGCCTTGCCTTCCTCCAGACATGCGCGAATCCTGCCGCGCCAGTCTTTCAGCACATCCATGAGCGCCTTGCGGAAAGTTTCGTCGAGCGCGGCCAGCTCCTGACTCAGATTGCCGACGAGACAGCCACGCTTGAACTTGTGCCGCTGCATGCCGATCGCGGCGTCTTCCGTGAACGCCTTGATGCGTTCGAGCGGCGAGAGGCTCGCGTCCTTCAGATGCATGTCGAGCTTCTTCGCGAAGTACTCGTGATACGCCTGAATGACCTCCAGGCAATACGCGTCCTTACTGCTGAAGTAGTAGTGAAACGAGCCTTTCGGCACGCCCGCGAGCGCGACGAGTTCGTCGAGCGAGAAGTTATGAAAACCTTTCTCGGTGAGGATCGCGACGCCGAGCCGGATCAGCTCGGAGCGGCGGCCACTATCCCTTTTGGTTGCAACGGTTGCCATGATTCTGACGTCCTTCGAATGGTTGACGCTTTTTCTACCAGCGCGGCTGTTTCTTCAAAAGCGGACTCATCGCGATCAGACCGAACAGCGGGCCTGGCAGCAAGAGCAGGGAACTCCACGCACCCAACGCGTGATACACACTCGTCGCCGAAAAAATCGAACAGGCCGAGATGAAGAAGCCGAGACTGTTCTGTATCGTCAGCGCGCCGCCGACCCGTTCGGGCGGACAGGCGCGCACGGAAAGCGCGGAGAACTGCGGTGAATCGGCGACCACGCTCACGCCCCAGATCAGCAGCACCGCGAGTTGCGCGTAGACGGGCGCTTTATCGGCGAAAAAAGGATAAAGCAGACAGATCGATCCCGACACGAACAGCGCGATGAACGCCGCGCGCGCACTGCCGAAGCGCTTGCTGAACGCGCCGCCTGCGATGCAGCCCAGCGCGCCGATTCCGATGACCGCGAACGACCACAACGCGACATCGCGCGTGGAAGCCGCAGTACCGCCCTGCAACGCATGCGCGACGAGCAGCGGCACGAGCGTCCAGAACGCGTAAAGCTCCCACATGTGGCCAAAGTAGCCGAACGCCGCCGCGCGAAATTCCCGCGAACCAAACACGGAGCGCGCGTTGCCCAGGCCCGCCTTCGATTTCGTCCGCCGCGCGTGCGGCCCTTCGCCGAGCGTCAGCACCATCGCCGCGCCGATGAGCGCCAGCATCGACGATGTGAGCACGACGGTCTGCCACGGCACCGCATCGAATGCGCCGCGTATCGCGTGCACGGAGGCCGTGCCGAGGGTGAGCATCGCGACGAGCCACGCGAGCGTCTGCGCCGCGCGCGCAGGCGCCCATGTCACGAGCAGCTTCATGCCGAGCGGATAGATGCCCGCCAGCGCGACACCCACGCCAAACCGAAACACGACCGCCGATGCGAAACCCGTACTGCACAGCGCGAAGAGCGCGTTGAGCGCCGCGCCGAGCAGACCGCATGCGGCGAAGACTCGGCTCGTCGGCAAGCGGTCCGCGATGCCCGTGAACGCCGAAATCAAGGTCCCGACGATGAACCCGGCCTGCACGGAGTTCGTGAGCCAGCCCATGCCCGACGCGGTGAGATGCCACGACAACTGCAAGTCGTGCATGGCCGCATTCGCGCTGAACCACAGCGATGTGCCGAACAACTGCGCGATCGCGATCACCGCTATCGCGCGATTGGCGCGCGACGCCGCCTGTATGTCCGTTCGATCAGCGCCCAGCCCGGTGCTCACGTGGAAGTCTCCTCAAAGTTCATGTTCGATATCTTTCGAGCCGCGTCAGTACTTTCCCGAAACCACTATAGGTTTTTGTAGACGACCAGTCAACTAGGGGCTATAACGTCTCTAACTGACCGGTCGTCTAGTACCACGCCCACATGACTGAGCGACATGAAACGCATCAGACAACGGAGACATGAGCAATGGAAAAGGTGAACGCAGGAGCGGCGTCGTCAATGAACAGGCCCGTGCGATCTTACGGGCTACGCGGATTCACACGCGTATGCGTGGTGCTGGTCGAAAAGGTGATGCCGGATCCGTTCGTCATCGCCGTATTGCTGACTTTGCTGACGTGCGTGCTCGCGGTCGGCTTCGCGCCGCATGGCGATATCGGCACGGTCGTCACGAGCTGGTATGACGGCGTATTCAAGATCTCGAGCTTCGCGTTTCTGGTCGCGTTGACCCTCGTGACGGGACACGCGTTGTCGACCTCGAAACCCGTGTCGATGCTGCTCAGGAAAGTCGCGTCGTATCCGACCACCGCGGCAGGCGCGATGACGCTCACCTTCTTCGTCTCGATGGTGAGCGGCCTGCTCAACTGGGCCGTCGGCCTGGTGGTCTCCGCGCTGTTCGCCCGCGAGATCGCCAAGCGCGTGCGCGTGGATTTCGCGTGGCTCGTCGCGGCGGCTTACGCGGGCTGGTCGTTTTATCCGTGCGGCCTGTCGAGCTCCATCGCGTTGCTGAGCGCGACGAAGGGCTCGCCGCTGAACATCATCGAGAAAGTGACGGGTTCGGTGCTGCCGATGCGCGAATTCCTGCTGTCGCCGTTGAACTTCGTGCCCGTGATCGTGCTCGGCGTGCTGGTTCCGCTCGTGTTCCGGTTGATGAAGCCGCACGACAGCGAGACCATCGCGGCAGACCCGGCGAAGCTCATCGAGGAAGACACCGTCGATGTATCGAATGAACGTCCGAAAACCTTCGCCGCATGGCTCGATCACGGATGGGTACTTAACCTGATTCTCGTCGCGCTGGGCTTGGGCTATATCGTGATGAAGGTCATGGCAGGCAAGTTCACGATGGACCTGAACATGCTCGTCATGATTTTCCTGATCCTCGGTCTGGTCACGCACTGGACGCCGCGCGCGTATCTCACCGCCATCAACAATGCCGCGCGCGTCGCGGGTCCGGTGCTGCTTCAGTTCCCCATCTACGGCGGCATCATGGGCGTCATGACGGTCACGGGCCTCGCCGACGAAATGGCGAAATGGTTCATCAGCTTTTCGACCACGCACACGCTGCCGTTCTGGACCTTCGTGTCGTCGGTGCTCATCAGCATGTTCGTGCCGAGCGCGGGCGGACACTGGATCGTGCAGGCGCCGTTCGTGGTGCCCGCCGCGCAGCATCTCGGCGTCTCGCAGCATGCGGTCGCGATTGCCGTTGCGCTCGGTGAAGGCGTGGCCGACATGGTGCAGCCGATGTGGGTCATTCCGCTGCTCGCCATCGCCGGCGTGGGCATGGGCCGCGTGATGGGCTTCACCGTCATCATCTTCTTCGTCATGCTCGCGGTCATGGGAGGCACGCTCCTTCTGCTGTAAGCAACGCGTTCAATCATTCGCCTACTTTGATGTCACTGAAAGCTCATGGATGAAATGAATAACCTCGGCTTCACTCTGGCGGCCGCGTGCAGAAAGCACGGCGCGGCGATCGCCATCGAAGCGGCTGAAACGAAGCTGACGTACGCGGCGCTGCTCGACCGCGCGATGCATATCGAGCGCGCGCTCGCCGCCCACGGCTTGCAAGCCGACGAACCGGTACACGTGTTCGTGTCCAGTCATCCGGCGGACCTCGCCGGCTTTCTCGGCGTGTGGCTCGCGGGCGGTGTCGTGGTGCCGCTGCATCGCACCTCGCCGGCGAGCGTGATCGACAGTGTGCAAGGCCGAAGCCGCGCGCGGCTCGTGGTCGATGTGGCTCGCTCGGATCAAGCCGAAGTCGATGCCGTCGCGTGCATCGGCGACACACTGCCGCCGGCTCGCGCGCAACTCGAACGCGCCGCGATGATCATCTTCACGTCCGGTTCGACGGGCGTGCCGAAGGGCGTCGTGATCGGTCACGATGCGTTCAGCGGCAAGCTTCGCGCCATCGACGCGATGATCCGTTTCCGCCGCAACGAACGCACGCTGCAACTGCTGAACATCACGTTCAGCTTCGGCATCTGGTCGAGCCTTCTGACGCTGATCGGCGGCGGAACCATCGTGCTGCCGCAGAAGTTCATTCCGGCGCTGCTGCTCGAACAATTGCGCAATGAGGAGATTCATCGCGTGGGCGTAGTGCCGACGATGTTGCGCGCGATGCTCGCCGTGCTCGCGCAAGACACCGACGGCCTCACCACCGCCTGTCCCGCGCTGCGCCAGATCCTGACCGGCGGCGAGCAGTTGAGCGAGCAGCTCGCGACGCAGGTCGCGCAGCTTTTCCCCGATACCGATCTCTTGAATATCTTCGGCCTGACCGAAACATCAACGTGCGATTTCTTTCAGTTTCCCCGGGACCGTCAGGCGAATCCTCATTCGCTGGGTCTGCCGTCGAGCAACGTGCGGTTTCGCGTCGTTGATGAACTGGGCGCGCCGTGCGGGCAGGGCGTCATCGGCGAATTGCAGATCACGAGTCCGTTCCTGATGAGCGGCTACCTCGACGAACCCGGCCTCACGCAAGCCGCCTTCTCCGATGGCTGGTTCAGAACCGGCGACCTCGCGCAACGCGAAACAGACGGCCAGGTGCGCTTAATGGGCCGCTCGAAGGAACTGATCTCGCGCGGCGGCAACAAGGTGACGCCGATGGAAGTCGAGCGCGCTCTCAAGCAATACGATGCCGTTTGCGACTGCATGGTGGTCGGCGCGCCCGATGACATCCTAGGCGAACGCATTCACGCGCTGATCGTTCCGAACAGCGGCTGCGCGATCGAAGCGGACCCGTTGCGCGCGTTTCTCTCGACCCGGCTCGACCGCTTCAAGATGCCGGACTTCATCTATATCGCCGATGCCCTTCCTATCGGGCGAACCGGCAAGGCGGACCGGCGCGAGTTGCGCAACATGATTTTGGGCGGCGCGCTGTCACCGTTGTCATCGCTTGCGGGCCGTTCCTGATACCGAACCGGAGAGACATATCGATGTCCGAATTCATCACGCTCAAATACGAAGTCAAAGAGTCGATTGCGATCATCACGCTGAATCGTCCGGAGCGCCTGAACGCGCTGGGCAAGAAGTCGCTCGAAGAAATCAACGCCGTCATGAACCGCGCAGAAGGCGACGCAAGCGTGCGCGCCATCGTCATTCACGGTGAGGGCAAGGCGTTCTCGTCGGGCTTCGATCTGAAGGAGCAGATGGAAGCGCGTCCGGAAGGCGCGGCCGTGTGGCGCGAAATTCTCGATCGCGATTTCGATACCACCATGCGCTTCTGGGACTGCCCGAAGCCGACCATCGCCGCGGTGCACGGCGCGTGCGTGGCCGGCGCGTTCGAGATCGTGCTCGCGTGCGATATCACCGTGGCGGCGCGCTCGGCCATCTTCGGCGAGCCTGAACTCAAGTTCGGCGCGGGCATCGTCACGATGCTGCTGCCTTGGATGACCAACCCCAAGCAGGCGAAGGAAATCATTCTGACGGGTCTCGACCATATCGATGCGCAAAAGGGCGCGGAACTGGGCTTCGTCAATCGCGTCGTCGATGACGGTGAGCACCTGAACGAAGCGCTGCGCATCGCGCGCACGATGTGCGTCATCGATCCGAACCTGATGCGCGAAACCAAGCGCGCGATCAATCACAGCTTCGAGGCGCGCGGCATGAAGGAGACGCTCAAGCACGCGCTCGATATCGACCATGCGGTCGAGACGGCGGTGTCGCCCGACAAGAAGGCATTCATGGAAGTGGCGCGCGCGCAGGGCATGCGAGAGGCCATCCGCTGGCGTGACCGCCGCTTCGAAGTCTGATGCTGCAAACCCAAATCATCTAACTGGAGAACACGTGATGTCCGGACAGACGTTCAATGCAATGATGCTCCGCGAGGAAGACAAGAAGACCAAGGCCGCGATCGAGAAGCTGAGCTTCGACTCGCTGCCGGGCGAAGACACGCTCGTGAAGATCGAATATTCGACCATCAACTTCAAGGACGCGCTGGCCGTCACGGGCAAAGGAAAGATCGTCAAGACGTGGCCGCTGGTTCCGGGCATCGACTTCTCGGGCGAAGTGGTCGAGACATCGAATCCGAATCTGCGCGCGGGGCAGAAAGTCGTGCTGACCGGCTGGAGCGTCGGCGAGAAATACTGGGGCGGCTACAGCCAGTATCAGCGCGTGCGCGGCGAATGGCTCGTGCCGCTGCCCGAAGGACTCACCACCCGGCAGGCGATGATGATCGGCACCGCCGGCTTCACCGGCATGCTGTGCGTGAACGCGCTCGAAAGCGCGGGCGTGACGCCCGCGAGCGGTCCCGTGCTCGTGACGGGCGCGGCGGGCGGCGTGGGCAGCGTCGCGGTGGCCGTGTTGAACAAGCTGGGTTACGAGGTTTGCGCGCTCACCGGCAACGAAGAGAAGCACGAATACGTGAAGGGCCTCGGCGCGAAAGCGTTCGTCGATGGTCCGCAATGGGCCGATGCGCCGCGTGCGCTCGAAGCGCAGAAATGGGCCGCGGCAATCGACACCGTCGGCTCGAAAGTGCTCGCGCGCGTGCTCGCCGAGATGAACTACAACGGCGTGGTCGCGGCGTGCGGGCTCGCGGGCGGCGCCGACTTGCCGACTACCGTCATGCCGTTCATCCTGCGCGGCGTGAAGCTGATCGGCGTCGATTCGGTGATGCTGCCCTCGAAGGATCGCATCAAGGCGTGGAACCGCATCGTCATCGACCTTCCCGCTGCGCTGCTCGATGGCATCACCGCGCAAACGGTGCGCCTCGAAGAGGTGGGCGCGGCGGCGGAAGCAATGCTCGCGGGCCAGTTGCGAGGCCGCGTGCTGGTGGATGTCAACTGACGTTCGCGCGTCGCGTCGAACATTCCCGGACGCTGCGCTGCTCATGCGGGCATCCGGGTTGCATGAACCGGGACCGGCTATGATGCGCGTACTTTGGTCATCGCGCGCTGCTATAAAAAGCACGGAACGTTCATGCACATTCGCAACTTTCATTCGGGCACCCCAGTCCTTCGCCGATGCGCTCGGCACCGGACTGCGCGCCCATGCTGACATGGTCGGTCTATGGCGGCCTGTTTCTCGCGGCCTTCGGCGCGGCAACGCTGTTGCCGCTCCAGTCGGAGGCGGTGCTGGTCGGGCTGCTGCTGAGCAAACATTATTCGGTGAACCTGCTGCTCGCGGTGGCGACGGTCGGCAACGTGCTCGGATCGGTCGTCAACTGGCTGCTCGGCCGCTACATCGAACGCTGGAAACACAAACGCTGGTTTCCCGTTTCCGAAGAAAAGCTCGAAAAGGCGCAACGCACCTACCAACGCTTCGGCCAGTGGTCGCTGCTGCTGAGCTGGGCGCCGGTGATCGGCGATCCGCTCACGCTGCTCGCCGGCGTCATGCGCGAGCCGTTCGCGCGCTTCCTGCTGCTCGTGACCATCGCCAAACTCGGCCGGTATCTCGTCCTGACGCTGGTGACGCTTTCCTTCGTCTGAAGTTGGCGCGTTATTTTTGTTCGGCTACTATAGTAGACATTAGTCAACTATGAAATACGGGTTCGAATGATGAATATCCGCGATGCAGGCCCGGGCGATCTCCCGGTCATCACCTCGATCTACAACGACGCCGTGCAGCACACGACGGCGATCTGGAACGACAAGCTCGTCGACGTCGCGAACCGCACGCAATGGCTCGCCGATCGCGAGAAGCAGGGCTATCCGGTGCTGGTCGCGGTCGACGAAGCCGGCGAAGTCCTGGGCTATGCGTCGTTCGGAGACTGGCGCGCGTTCGATGGTTACCGGCACACGGTCGAGCATTCGGTCTACGTGCATGCGACTCAGCGCGGCAAGCGCATCGGCGATGCGCTGATGCGCGCGCTGATCGAACGTGGGCGCGCCATCGGCAAGCACGTCATGGTCGCGGCGATCGAATCGGGAAACAAGGGCTCCATCCGCCTGCACGAAAAGCTCGGCTTCAGCCACGTGGGGCAGATGCCGCAGGTCGGCATGAAGTTCGGCAAGTGGCTCGATCTGACGTTTCTGCAGTTGATTCTCGACGACCGCGCGACGCCCGACGCCGCGTAAAAACCCTGTCGCCTACGATGACGACGCCTGGCCGCTCGCCCGCCGTCTGAGCACGGGGGCGAATCCCAGCAGGCCGGCGATCGGGCCGATCACGAGCAGCCACGACGAATCGAGCCCGATCTTTTCGAACAGCGCGGTTGCCGCTGAAATCGATACGACCGTGATCGCGAAGCCGATCGAGTTCTGAATGGCGAGCGCGCTGCCCACGAGTTCGGGCGGGCAAGCCTTCGCGGAAAGCGCGGAAAACTGCGGCGAATCCGCGACGACGGTCGCGCCCCACACCAGCATCAGAACGAGCAGGAGCGGGACGCTCGCGTCGCGCCACAGCAGCGCGAACAGCACGCAACACGTGCCCGATATCGCCAGCGCGCCTGCCGCGACGGCCGCGCTGCCGATTCTGCGCGACAGCATGCCGCCCGCGAGACAGCCGACGGCGCCTGCCGCGAACACGAAAAACGACAGGCCGGACACGCCGCCCGCGTGCACGCCCTGCGCCAGCGACGAGCGCGCGATGTAGAGCGGAACCAGCGTCCAGAACGCGTAAAGCTCCCACATGTGGCCGAAATAGCCGAGCGCCGCGCAGCGAAAGTCGGGGCGTTTGAGTGCATCGAGTATGCCGGGCGATGAAGCCGCCGCGCTTCCCGCCGCACGCCGACGCGCATTCGCCATGCGTGACCCGTCGCCGAGAATCGCGATCAGCACGCTCGCGAGCAACGCCAGCGCCGACGACGCCACGATGATCGCCTGCCACGGCCAGTCGGCGCCCACCACTTTGAGCGCGTGCGGCAGGCCCGAGCCGAGCGTGAGCATCGCGACGAGTTGCGCCAGCGCGGTGCCGGTTTTCTCCGGCGCCCAGTTGACGATCAGCTTCATGCCCATCGGATAGATGCCGGCGAGACACACGCCGACGAGAAAACGGCACATCGCGCCGGAGAGCACGCCCGTCGCGAGCAGCGCGAACATCGCGTTGAAGACGGCGCCGAGAATGGCGCTCCAGACGAAGATCGAACTCGCGCGAAACCGGTCGGCGACGCCGCTCAGCGACATCGTCAGCGTGCCGAGGATGAAGCCTGCCTGCACCGCGCTCGTCAGCCAGCCGATATCCGTCGCGCTGGCGTGCCACGCGCGCGTGATGCCGGCGGCCGCGCCGTTCGCGCTGAACCACAGCGAGGTTCCGAATAGCTGCGCGAGCGAGATCGCCGTCACGGGGCCGATGCGATCCACGAGCAACCGCCGCACGCCGCTACTTTCCGCCATTGCCAAGGGACACTCTCCTGTTGTTTCAGCGCGTCGCGGCTGGCCGTCGGAACCAGGCGTGCGCGAGCGCCGTCCAGTATCGAACGCCTGCCGGAATGAGCGCGTCGTTGAAATCATAGGCTGGGTTGTGCAGGCCCGCATCGCCGCCGCTACCGGCCAGCACATACGCGCCGGGACGGGCTTCCAGCATGAACCCGAAATCCTCGGACGTCATGTTCGGCGCGACATCGGCATGAACGTGTTCGTCGCCGAAAGTCGCGCGCAGCACGGCCGCGCAGAAGTCGGTTTCGTTTTTCGTGTTGACGGTCGCCGGGTAGTACTGAAAAAACTCGGTTTCGATGCGCACGCCATACGAATGCGCCGCGCCCTGACAACGCCGGTCCACGCCTTCCTTGATGTCGTTCAGCAAACGCGACGACAACGTGCGGATCGTTCCGCGCATCTCGACCGATTCGGGCACGACGTTGTCCGTCTCTCCCGCGTGGATCATGCAGACGGACAGCACGGCCGGATCGACCGGGTCCTTGTGCCGTGCGCAAAGCGTCTGGAACTGCAGCACCAGCGCGCACGCGACCGGCACCGGATCGATGCCGCGATGCGGTTGCGCCGCATGCGCGCCGACGCCTTTCACGGTAATGCGAAAGCGCACGCCCGCAGCCATGATCGGTCCCGCGCGCAAGCCGAAGTGTCCCGCTGGCAGGCTCGGCCAGTTGTGCATCGCGAATACGGCCTCGCTCGGGAATCGCTCCAGCAGGCCTTCGTCGAGCATGCGCTTCGCGCCCGCGCCGCCTTCTTCCGCAGGCTGAAACACGAAGTGAACGCTGCCGGGCAATCGCGGCAATTGCCTGAGCACGCGCGCGGCGGCCAGCAGCATGACCGTGTGGCCATCGTGACCGCAGGCGTGCATGCGGCCTTCGTGACGCGACGCATACGCGTGCTGACTCGTCTCGCGGATCGGCAACGCGTCCATGTCCGCGCGCAGCAGAATCGCGCGCGAAGAATCGATGCCGGGCAGGCTCGCGACCACGCCGGTGCCACCGAGTCCGCGCGTGACTTCGAAGCCGATGTCGCGCAGTTCATCAGCTATCACGTCAGATGTGCGGACTTCCTCGTAACGCAGCTCCGGATGCGCGTGCAGGTCGTGCCGCAATGCAATCCATCGGGGAAGATGTTGGTCGATCAAATCGTCCAGCAACGTTTCAGTGCCTTGATTCATGCTCTTTTCGAAGGTTCATGTGAGCGTCTCGACGCGATGGTGGTCGAGCGCTTCGAGGTTCAGCAATTGCTGCATGCAGGCGTCGGCCAGCTCGCTTCCCTTGATCGAGAAGTGATCCTTGAAGAACTGCAGGTGCGCCGCGTGCTCGTGGAAATGATGCGGCGTGAGCACCATCGAAAAAACCGGCACGTTCGCATCGAGTTGCACGCGCATCAATGCATCGACGACCGTGCTTGCCACGAAATCATGCCGATAGATGCCGCCATCGACGACGAACGCCGCGCCCGCGATCGCGTCGTAGCGCCCGCTCGCCGCGAGCCGCCGCGCGAACAGAGGAATCTCGAACGCGCCGGGAACGGTGAAGAAGTGAATGCGGTCTTCATCGATTCCCTTGGCCTTCATGCGGCGCGCGAAGGCCTGCTTGCCCGGCGCGAGGATGTCCGAATGCCATTGCGCTTCGATGTAGGCAATCGTGAATCCGGCGTGTGCGTTCATCGTGTGCTCCTCGAGGGCTCGTCAGAGCGCGGTTGCGCCGCTGCGCGCTTCATCGGTGGCGCGCCGCGTGAGCAAGGTCACGACGATCAACGTCATCACGTTCAGCACGAGCGCGACGATGCCGACGTTCAGGTCCTTCAGCGCATCCGGCAGGAACGGGAACAGTTGCGCGATAGTGCTCTTCGTGAGCGACACGGCCGCCACCGTCCCTTCGCCGACGATGATGCTGGCGAACGCGGCCGGTCGCGTGACCGGGTTGTTGCGCATCAGCGAAGCCACCAGCACAGGGAACAGTTGCGTGACGAGCGCATACGCCATCAGCAGCAGCGAGACGATGGTCTGTCCGCCCTGCAACGTGAAGAACACGGCGGCGAGCATGATGAGCGGCGCGATCCAGCGCGCCGAAGCGGCAATATGCTCCTTGCTCGCGCCCGGCCGCGCCACGCGATAGACGTTGTTCGCGAGCAGCGTCGATGCGGTCATCAGGATCATCGAGCCGGGCACGATGGCCGTCAGCACACCGGCCGCGCCGATCACGCCGACGAACCACGGATCGAATGTCGCCATCGAAATCTTGAGCAGCGCCAGATCGATCTCGGTTCCTTTGAGGCCCGGAATGCGCAGCACCGCCGCGAAGCCCACGAAGAAAATGAACAGCAGCATGAGCTGATAGATCGGCAGCACGTAGGCGTTTCTGCGCAGCACTTCCTCGCGCTTTGCGGTGTACGTCGCCATGAACATGTGCGGCCACATATAGAAGCCGAGCGTCGAGAGCAGCACGGTGGAGACGAGCCACACCGGGCTTTCGCCACGCGCCGGCAACGCGAGAAAGCCCGGCTTCGCCTCTTCGATGGCCGCGAACATCTGCCCGACGCCGCCGTAGTAATGGAACGGCAGATACAGGCCCAGAAACACCGCGACGCCCATCACGAGAATGTCTTTCACGACCGAGGTCCACGCCGAGCCATGCACGCCCGACAACGCGACATACACGGCCACGACCGTGGCGCCGATCCACACGCCCTGCGTCGATGACAACGCCGAATACGACGCCACCGTCACGATGATGCCGAGCCCCTTGAGCTGCAGCACGAGATACGGAATGAGCGCAACGATGCCGACGATCGCGACGAACACGCCGAGCATCGGGCTGCGGTATTTGGCGGCGAAGAAGTCCGGTTGCGAGATGAGGCCGCGCTGCTTTGCGTATCGCCAGATGGGCGGAAGCAGCCAGTACGACAGCACGAAACACAGGCTGCCGTAGCCGATCATGTAGTACGCGGCGCCGCCGTGCCCATAGGCGTATCCGCTGCCGCCGAGAAACACGAAGGTCGTATAGATTTCCCCGGCCATCAAAAGAAACACGATCGCGGTGCCGAAACCGCGTCCGCCGACGGCCCATTGCTCCAGACTCATGCCTTTACCCGGCCGGGCGCGGATGCCGAGAAACAACGCGAGCGCCATCGCCGCGAAGATGATCAACAGTGCGCTATTCATGCATGCTCTCCCGCCATGTCTTCACTGGTTCTGACGCGGTGCTTGCTGTCGGAATGACAGATGAGGGCCATCACGATCGACGTGACGACGAGCGTTCCGGCCAGCCACGCCAGCAGAAACGGCATGCCCAGAACGAACGGCGTCACGCGATTCAGAAAGAACGGCCCGAGCAATACGAACGCGGGCGGCAAAACGACGAGGGTGTGGATGGGACGCATCGAGACTCCACGAGCTTTTGTTTTGAAAAGACGAGCGGAGCCACGGGCAATCATGTCCCGGACGAGAACGCCGTCAACCTTTGCGGTGTTGCCTTGCCCCGGAACGCGCACCGCGGGCGTTCCGTCTTGCACGCGCCGGATCGCAACCCGGCGCGCGGAACTTCACATGCGGTTTAGTCGGCCGATTCCCGCCCGATGAGATGACGCGATCAGTCGATCAGTCGATCAGTCGATCACACGATCAGATGAGAGATGCTCTTGACTGTCGTGTAGCATTCGAGCCCTTCGACGCCGCCTTCGCGTCCGTAGCCGCTTTCCTTCACGCCGCCGAAAGGCGTCTCCGATACGGCGGACACGAAGTGATTGATCGCGAGATTGCCCACTTCCATTTCCTGCCCGAGCCGGTACGCCGTCGCGGCGCCGCGTGTGAACGCATAGCCCGCGAGTCCGAAGGGCAGGGCGTTCGCCTTCGCGATGGCTTCATCGAGTGAATCGAACGGCGACACGACGCACACCGGCCCGAACGGTTCCTCGTGCATGATGCGGGCAGCATCGGGCACGTCGGCGAGAATCGTGAACGGAAACAGGTAGCCCGCGCCCGGCAGCCGCTTGCCGCCGCACATCAGGCGCGCGCCTGCGTCCACGGCATCCTGCACGAGCGCTTCGATCGCCTCCAGCCTGCGACGGCTCGTGAGCGGGCCGATATCGCTGCCCGCTTCGAGCGGATGCCCAACGCGAATCGCCTTGCCGTGCCGTCCGAACGCGTCGACGAACGCGTCATACACCGCGCGATGCACGAAGTAGCGCGTGGGCGCCACGCACACTTGCCCCGCGTTATTGAGCTTGCCTTTAACGCAGGTGAGCGCGACGGAATCGATATCGATGTCATCGCAGACGATCACGGGCGCGTGTCCGCCGAGTTCCATGATCGCGGGCTTCATGAAGCGCGCCGCGAGCCCCGCGAGATGCTTGCCGACGGGCGTGGAGCCGGTGAACGTGATGCCGCGCACCACCGGATTCGAGATCAGATGCTCCGAGATCTGCGCGGGATCGCCATAGACGAGATTGAGCACGCCCGGCGGCAGGCCGGCATCCATCAGCGCGGTCGCGAGCATGACCGCGCCCGCGGGCGTTTCCTCCGCCGGCTTGAGCACGATCGCGCAGCCGCTCGCCAGGGCGCCGCCGATCTTGCGCGCGGGCGAGCTCATCGGGAAATTCCATGGCGTGAAAGCGGCGATCACACCGAGCGGCTCGCGAATCACCGTATGACGCATGCCCGGCTCGGCGGGAATCACGCGTCCGTAGAGGCGCTTGCCTTCGTTCGCGTCCCAGGCCATCAGATCGCAACTGCGCAGCACTTCGGCGCGCGCCTGAGCGAGCGTTTTGCCCTGCTCCATCGCGATCACCGGCGCAATGCTTTCGACGCGCTCGCGCAGCAACTCCGTCGCGCGCAGGATGATTTCGGCGCGGCGCGCAGGCGACGTGCGCTTCCAGACCTGAAGTCCGCTTTGCGCGGCTGCGAGCGCGTCGTCGAGATCGCGCGGCGTGGCGTTCGGCACGCTGCCGATCGCGGTTTCGTCAGCGGGGCTGATGACCGGTCGGCCCGGCGCGTCGCGCCATTGTCCGCCGATGAGCATCTGAACTTTCGGGTAATCGATTGCCATTGACATTGAAGAATCTCGATCGTATTTCGACACGTCACGCCGCCACGTGCGACATGCCCGCCGCCGCATTGCCGACGCGATGAAAATTGCGCGCGTAGTAGATGAGCGCATCGGCTTCGCTGCGCGTGCGCGTCGCTTCGATGGTGCAGAAGAATACCGTGTGCGTGCCGACTTCCGTGGTGGATTGCACCGCGCAATCGAGCGCGCTGATCGCGTCTTCGAGCACCGGCGCGCCGGTTTCGAGCGCGTGCCATTCGCCGCACGCGTAGCGCTCGTCCATGCTGGCGTCTTTAGTGGCGAAGCGCGCCGCGACGTGCTGCTGTTCCGCCGACAGCACGTTCACGCACAGCACGCCGTTCTCGCGAATGATCGCGTTGTTGCGGCTCGACCGGTTGATGCACACGAGCAGCGTCGGCGGATCGTCGGTGACCGCGCACACGGCGGACGCGGTGCAGCCCGCGCGGCCCGCCGCGCCATCGGATGTGATCACGTTGACGGACGCGCCCAGGCCCGCCATGGCTTCTCGAAACTTTGTCTTGTCGATCATGATGTCGCCCGATTCGATTGCGGATGAGGAAGATGAGGGATCAAAGGTTCGCGTCGAAGCCGCCGCGATACTGTGCCGCCGGATGCGACTGCGGCAGCCGCGCATGGCCGAACAGCTTCTCGCGATACGTGCCGTCGCGATACGACGTCTTGTACGCGCCGCGCTCCTGCAGCACCGGAATCAGCAGATCGACGACATCGTCGAAACATTCGGGCACCACGGTGCGCGACAGGTTGAAGCCGCCGATGCCGGTTTCCTCGGCCCACGCCATCATCAGATCGGCGATGCTCTGCGCGGACCCGACCCACGGCTTCTGCCGGCTGCCGAGCACCATCTGTTCGAGCAGCTTGCGGCGCGTCCATTGCGGGCCGACGCTGCGCGTCATCGCTTCGACGTTCGAGACGATCGCCTGGCTCTTCTGCGTATCGACCGGTTCGTCGATGTCATAGCGCGAAAAGTCGATGCCCAGCGATGCCGCCGCGTGCGCGAGCGCCGCCTCCGAGCTCACGTAGCGCCGGTAATCCTCGAGCTTGTCGCGCGCTTCCGCATCGGTGCGGCCGATCACGAGCGTCGCGCCCATGAAGACGTTCACGTCGTTCGCGTCGCGCCCGTACTGCACGGCGCGCGCGCGAATATCGCTGACGATCTCGCGTATGCCGTCCTTCTTCTGGCCGTTCACGAACACGCATTCGGCGTGCGTCGCGGCGAACTGCCGGCCGCGCGTCGACGAACCAGCCTGATATAGCACCGGCGTGCGTTGCGGCGAGGGCGCGCACAGATGCATGGCATCGACCTTGTATTGCGCGCCCTGATGATGAATCGCGCGCACCCGCGACGGCGACGCATACACGCCGTTCGCGCGGTCGTTGAGCACGGCGTCGTCGGCCCAGCTTCCTTCCCAGAGCTTGTAGACGAGCGACATGTATTCGTCGGCGAGGTCATAGCGGTCGTCGTGCGCCAGTTGATGATCGATGCCGATGGCGCGTGCCGCGCTGTCCAGATAGCCGGTGACGATGTTCCAGCCGATGCGCCCGCCCGTCAGATGATCGAGCGTGGACATACGCCGCGCGAACAGAAACGGCTGCTCGTACGTGAGGTTGCACGTGACGCCGAAGCCCAGATGTTTCGTGACGGCGGCCATGGCAGGCACGATCATCAGCGGATCGTTCGCGGGCACCTGCACCGCGCCGCGCAGCGACGCATCGGCGTTGCCGCCATAGACATCGTAGACGCCGACGACATCGGCGAGAAACAGGCCGTCGAAGAGTCCGGCTTCGAGCTTCTTCGCGTAGTCCATCCAGTACTGGAGCTCGCCGTGCCGGCTGGACTGGTCGCGCGGATGCGCCCACAAACCCTGCTGGATGTGGCCGACGCAGTTCATGTCGAAGGCGTTGAGGCGGATTTCTTGCGGCATGGTCGTGTCCTGTATTCAAATAACGCTTGGAACTGTCGGCCTCGTGGCCTAGAGTGGTTTCGTTGCGTTTACTATAGTGGACGCTCGACCACTGTAAAAATAATTTTTATAGGGTTTACGCTCGCTGCCCGGACCAATCAAAGTCCTGGCACGAGTACGTTCAGTGCGCGCGTCTATAATGCGTCGCTCCGACATTGATCCGACTATGGGGTTCTGAGTGACAAGTGACCCGACCGACGCCATCGCCACCCGCGTCAAGATCGAGCGCGAAACGCGAAACTGGTCACTTTCCGAGCTCGCGGAGCGCTCGGGCGTTTCCAAAGCGATGATCAGCAAGATCGAACGCGGCGAAGCCAGTCCAACTGCCACGGTGCTCGGCCGGTTGTCTGGGGCCTTTGGATTGCAACTTTCGACATTGCTAGCGTTGGCAGAGCAAGCGGGGCTGAGGATCAGCCGTGCCGACTCTCAGCCGATCTGGCAGGATCCAGAAACGGGCTATACGCGGCGCGTGCTTTCGCCGTTGAATGGTTCAGTACTTGAACTGGTCGAGGTCAGCCTGCCCGCAGGCGTGAGGGTCGCTTATCCGCCATCCGCGTTCACGTTCCAGCATCAGCAAATTTGGGTGACCTCGGGGACGCTGGTTTTCGAGGAAGGCGACGCTACACACACGCTGAATGCAGGAGATTGTTTGCAACTCGGACCCCCTGTTCCGTGTACTTTCATAAATCCGACCGACGAAAAATGCACGTACGTACTCGGGTTGGTCAAACGCTAGATATCGACCATCGAAGTCGGAGCGAACGCCGAAATCTGGCGGTGATCAGTCTTGAAGCGCAACGGTACCCGGCGCGGGTAGCGAGTTGAACTCAATAAACGGTCATTGGCACCTGACGCCAGAAATATCCCTGCAGCTTGACATAACGCAATTTATCGGTTTTTCGCAAATTGCTTACATGAGGGAGTGTGCCGTGCCCATGCGCGCTTTCGGCACTAAAAAACGCACAGGGAAAACTTCATCCCGGCTGAAATATAGCCAAAGTTCTACCACGTGGTAGTCCATGACCGAAGGCTGTCTCCAGTTGAACCGGCGCTGCGTGAAGAATCCCGGTCAACCGGGTGTTCCTCCCGAAATCCGATGTCCGCCGCCTCCAGATCGCCGACATGACCGTCGATGCGCATCGGGTGGACCGGGCGAAAACGCTCCTCAGCCGTGCGTGATCATCGATGGATGGCTCATGGAATGGAACGACCTGGCGCAATGCAATGAGCATTCGAAGGATGGCAGTTCCTGCTCGATATTCTTCTTGCCCGGCGCGACGAGGTCTGTCGCTGCCTGCGGGACTCGTTCGCGCGTGCTGCGAAATCTACTGGCTGGCAGCCGCCCCGATCCCCGCCTTCTTTTGCGCGTCCTGCAAATTCTGGGGATAGTTGGGGTCATTCGCTCGACCTGGGTTGTAGCCTGCGTCCTCAAGCTTCTTCAGTTCGGCGTTCTTCTTCGCGCGTGCTTGTTTTTTCGCAGCCTTCTTTTCCGCTTTGGTCATAGAAGCTGCTTGCGTCGCGTCGGTTGCGTTCGTACTACTAACCTGAGCGTACGAAAGCGGAACCACAACCGTTCCCGCAACGCCCACGAGGAATGCCACAGCAACGCCTGCTAGCTTCGTTCTCACGGTGATTCTCCGTTTGCTTGGAGGACATGCGTTCAGAGGAAGTATAGAGCGTTCGTGTCCATGTTGCGTCACATCGCGTGAGCTAGGAACAGCTCCCCCCGGACAACAATGTTGAACAAGATCCGAGAGCTACCGCTCACAGCGAGACTTCAGCGGTCAACGCATCCCACGGCGCAATCAGACGTCCCTCTTCACGCACGATGAGACCCGCGTTTTCCAGAATGGCTACATCCTCATAGACCCGTTTGTAGTCACGATTCAGGGCGAGCGCAAGCGCCTTCACGCTTTCTGCGCCTTCGCGGTGAAGATGACGCAACATCTCCAGGCGCTTCGGTGACAGCGCGGCGAGCATTTCCTCCAACGACAGAAAGGTTACATGCCGCTCTTCGAACTTTTCGCCTGCTTGCGCGCGGTTGAAGGCCGACGCAAATCGGCGACCCATATCCCGAGCACCACCCACATGCACATTAAGCTTGCTCATGTTTCACCTCGCTCACGTTCCACATCATCCAGGAAATCCCCTACCATCTGTTCTACTGTCGAGAAAACATAGGGCTCTTCACGATCGCGATAATGCCGATGGTCGCCCTTGCCACGCTCATTGTCGTAGCCGATGATTCGTTGGCCATCTCGACCGTAGAAAAGGCTGTACTTCAGACCGTGCGGTCTTTCAGCGTCGCTCTCAGGCAATCGCCAGATGCGCATTTCGAGTATGGCCCCGTCGGGATAGACCGAACGATCTTCGAACACTAGAGTGGCTTTCCTGTTCATATGGCGGAGGATGCCATAGAGCCGATATGGCGTCAAGCGCCATACATGGCCTTGGGATACGGGTAATGCGCTTGGCACTGAATACCTGGAAAGGGGTATTCGTACCTTTCGTGCAAATTCTGGCGGTGAGTTAGATCAGACCCTTATCCGCTCCGCAGGGCTCTGGCATCTTGCCAAAGCTGAATCTTGCAAGCCACTGTTCAGAAAGGCATTTTCGAAACCAACCGCCAGAATTTTCACGAAAGGTACGACTCCCCTTGATCCGGATCGTCCTTGTTATAGATTTGACAAAGGCGGCTCGATCCGGGCGCGGGAGATGAGCATGGTTGAACTGATCAAAGCCGTCATATGGCCCGCGACCATCGTCTTTCTGCTGCTGAAATTCCAGGGCACGCTCATCGAGTTGCTTTCGTCCTTGAAGCAGCGGGCAACGAAACTGAAGGTCTTCCAGTTCGAAGTCGAGCTGGCGCAACTCTCGCCGGCCAACCCGCTGCTCGCGACATCGGCGGAGACATTGAAGCAGGTGGCCGTTCAGGAAAGCGGCGTGCAGATCATGATCGCGGGCGTCACGCGTTCTGCTTCGGCCGATTACGCATTGATCGCCCTCGGCGCTGATAGCGCGCGCGCGCGTGGCTCACGTCCCGCCTGTTCGTGTTCAGCGCCCTGCTCGACCGCAATCGAGCCGCGCGCTGCATCGTCTTCACGGGCGAGTCCGGCGCATACATCGGCGCCGCCGCGCCACGCGACGTGCGCGCCTCGATCGGCGCGCGCTTTCCTGAATACGAATCGGCGTGGCTCAACGCATACAAGAATCTGGACCTCGCCGCATGGAGTCTGAATGATTTTCAGAACGGCGATCTGAGCGAGAACGCGTTGAATCAGATCGCAAAAGGCTTCCTTTCCTCCGTTTCGGCCATCTCATTGCCGGCTACCCCGGTCGGCCCGACGCGCCCCGATGCTCCCTGGCTGGAGATCGACCGCACCGCCAAACAGGGCATGAAGACGTGGGAGCTCGCCGAATACGTGACGGCGGCCGGCCTGCCGTCCATGCTCGGCACGCAGCTCGAACGTGCCCGCGTGCAGAAGGGTTTCACCGAGGAATCGATGGCGCGCTCGATCATCGGGAAGTCAGGCAGGTTCGTGGCCCTCGTCGACAGCGCCGAAGCATTCGTCGGCCTGTGCGACCGGACCGTGCTGACGGACCGTGTGGCGCGCAAGATCGTGGAGGAGACGAAGCCTGTGTGAGCGCGTGGTCGCGCGATACCGGACACCGGGCGTAATGCGTTGCATCAGGCATCGTCGGTCGAAACCAACCGCCAGATTTTGCACGAAAGGTACGACTACCTCGATTCGTCCCAAGCGGAAGGGTTGTCTCGCAAACCCCATTAGCCCTAGATCGCGCTACCGTCGCAAAGAGCACTGGAATCGAAGGGACCCTTCACAGGGCACGAGCGAACGTCGTGAAATTCCAATCAGTAATCAGTAGTCGGTAATCAGTCAATGTAGCGCCGGCCGGCTTGCGTCAAGACTCTCGCGTGCCGAACACATCAGGGCCAAGTGCGCCTGAGGCTAAGCGCCGTCACTGCGTTCGCGTGCAGCTCGACGCCGTAGGCGACCAACAGGCGGCCTAGCGCTCAGGTTAAAGCCGAGTCGGTGTCGAAAATAGCTGAGTCGATGTCGGAAGCGTACTAGCCTCAGTAACGCTATTGAACTAAGGTGAGGACCTCTTATCCGATCGTTTGGAGCTGACATGTCCGATTTCATCACCGTTTTGCGCGAAACCTGCCCGATTCCGGTCCTTGACGCCACCAAGTGGAAGCGCATCGGCGGCGATCCGCACACCGTGAACCTCAACGCTTATCTCTCCAAGGACGGCAGCAAGATCATGGGTACCTGGATCTGCACGCCGGGCAAGTTCGAGGTGAACTACGAGAAATGGGAGTTCTGCCACTTCCTCGACGGCTACTGCATTATCACGCCGGAAGGCGAGGAGTCGGTGCACCTCAAGGCCGGTGACGTATTCGTGATTGAACCCGGCATGAAAGGGACCTGGGAGGTGGTGGAGACGGTGCGCAAGTACTTCGTCTTTGCCTGAGCAGGCCGATAGATTCGACTCATGCATATCGTTGTCTCATGTTACGGAAGCTAGCTTCGTGGTCACATTCTCGAATCACCTATCGCTCGACGCCGCGCTTCGAACGGCGCCAGCGGATGAATGGCGGCGTCGAATGAGTTGGTCGATGTGCCATGGCGCATTTTCGAAACAAGACACCCAGAAAGCTTAAGCCGAAGATCCAGCGGGCTTGAACAATCTCCATGGTGAAGCAAAGCGTCCAACCGGGAATGAAACGCTCATTCCGCCAGTCCAATTGGAGCACTGACCTTGACTCGAATCCACTCATCTCACCGTCCTCTCGTGGTCGGAATTGGCGGCGCGACGCGGCCAGCATCGTCGACGGAACGCGCGCTTGCGTTGTCGTTGAAGAGCGCCCAGGACGCTGGCGCGCGCGTGCAGCTTTTCGGCGGTGCATTCCTGCACAGTCTTCCCCATTACGCGCCCGAGACCCGGCAACTGACCGACGAACAGCATGAACTCATCGAAATGGTACGGGCCGCCGATGCGCTCATCGTTGCTACGCCTGCCTATCACGGCGGCATTTCTGGTCTGGTGAAGAACGCCCTCGATACGTTAGACGAACTCCGTAACGACGATCGTCCCTATCTGGACGGACGGGCCGTGGGCAGCATTGTCACGGTATATGGATGGCAAGCGGCTGGCACTGTGCTGACGTCGCTACGCTCGGTCATTCATGCATTGCGCGGCTGGCCGACGCCGTTCGGTGCGACGGTGAACACGCTGGAGACACGCTTCGAGTCGACCGATTCGTGCTCGGATCCCAAGGTGGTCGAGCAGGTTAGGACGGTTGGACATCAAGTGTCGAGCTTTGCGCTCGCGTTCGGCGCGCGAGATACCGTTGATTGTCTTGCGACAAAGCGGCCCGAACCTGTTGCATAGATCTCGACGGGTGGTTGGTCAAGGCTTTTCGTCTCGACCAGCTTCCCGCTCATCCTTCCGTAAAACATGCGCAGTCGCGCCTGCCCTTCGAGTCCTTAAGAACACACGGCCGTGCGGGCGAGCAGTTGCGGGGGCGTCCACTTCGGTGTCGAGCGGGATACGTGCTCTCTCGATGAGCAAGATTCGATATCCGAGCGTCCGGATGCTCGCGCCACAGCCTGTCGTGCGCTCCATCAATAGTCCGCGTGATCATGCATTTAAGCGCATCAAAATGCGAAGCTTGAACGTGGGAGATCTGACCCACGCATCAGCGACACATGCTGCTTTGACCGCCCGACAAGGCGACGGCAAGTTAGGGGATCGTTCGAATCGTGCATGTCTGGACCCGACGCGTCAGCAATGCCTATTTTTTAGTCCTTTGCTTATGATGATGTCCAGGGCGCTTATATTTGACCGTGATTCCCCACCATCGGCAGACGCACCTGAAACGTCGTTCGTCCTGGGCGTGAGCTGACGAGCAGCGCACCACGGTGCCGGTTGACCACCGTCTGATATGAGATGTCGAGGCCCAGACCCATGCCCTGACCTAACGGCTTGGTGGTGAAAAACGGTTCGAACAGATGCGGCATGACATCGTCCGCGATGCCTGTCCCGTTGTCGGTAATCTCAACCACCGCCTCGTCTATCTCGTGGTACGTCCGGACAATGATGTCGCCCCGGCCATTCGTTGCATCGATCGCGTTATCGATCAGATTGGTCCACACCTGATTGAGCTCGCTGCCGTACACTGTCAGACGCGGCAGGCTGCGATCGTAGTCTCGCTGCACGGTGATCCCCTGCTTGAGCCGGTGCTGCATTACGATGAGGGTGTCTTCAATCCCTTCGTGAATGTCCACCTCCTGCTGCGGTGCCTGATCCATACGCGAGTAGGATTTCATCGCCCGGCTGATCTCTGAGATCCGAATCGAACCCACGCGGATGTCTTCCATTAGCGCGTCGAGTTCCAATGTCGACGCCAGCCAATGGATGGCGGCTGAGAACTGCTGCTTGGACAGAACGACTGCAAGCGGGCCAAGTTCCTCCTGCAGGATGCCCGAATCGATGCGGCATGGCGCCTGGAGCCAGGGCTTGGCCACACCCTGTGCGACGAGCCAGTCGCAGAGCGCATCGACAGCCTGAGTCTGCTTCAGCGCGTCGATACCCGACATTACGCTCGTCACGTCCCGGCGATTGCCCAGGCTCCCCAGGATTTTCATGGCCTCGCGGTCTGCCGTCCGCACCAGAGCGCCGGCGGGATTGTCCAATTCGTGCGCGAGGCCTGCGGCAAGCGAGCCAAGCGCAGCCAGTTGTTCGCGGTTACGCAGCGTCGCCTCTATGCGTGTCAGGCGATCAAAGGAGCTATGAAAGATCAATCGGCAGAAGGTCTCCGAGACGATCACCAATTCGCGGAACGCGGGGTAATTGTCCTTTTCGTGCATTTTCTAACGGTTTTCACGAAAAAGCGCTTTCAGATCAACCGCTTGAAAATCCGTCAGGTTGCAAAAGCGTCTGAGGTCGTTCAGCCTTGCTACAAGCGGCTTCTGCCGCCGTTACCGCCAGAAAATGCACGAAAAGGACAATTACCCCTCATGGGCCGGATCCGGTCTGACAGCAACAGCGAATGAAAAGTGCATGCGTCCCCGCGCCCTCGCGCGTGACGCAACATGAGCAAGGTGACATCTGAGCGGCCTCTAGTGGACCCGATATGCGTCATGCATACCTAATAGAGGCCTCGAGCAAGGACTGTGTGTAATCCTGCTGCGCTCGGCCCTCGAGAAGCGATTCGACCGCGAGCGTTTCGACGATCTTCCCTTCGCGCATTACTGCAATCCGGTCGCACAGATGCGCAACGACGCCGAGATCGTGCGTGACCATCACGTAAGTTAGACCGCGCTCGCGCCGCAAGTCGGAAAGCAGATTAAGCACTTCGGCCTGCACGGAAACATCGAGCGCCGAGGTCGGTTCGTCGAGCAGCAGGATGCGCGGCTCGAGCATCAGACTGCGTGCGATCGCCACGCGCTGGCGTTGTCCGCCGGATAACTGATGCGGGAAACGCGTCCGGAACGAAGCGTCGAGGCCGACATCGGTCAGCGCGCGATCGATGCGCGCATCCACGTCACGCATGCCGTGAATGCGCAGCGGCTCGCCAAGCGCCGACGCAATCGTATGGCGCGGATGCAGCGAGCCGTACGGGTCCTGAAACACCATCTGCACGGTGCGGCAGCGCTCGGGCGAAAGCGCATGCCCGAACGCGCGCCCGTCGATCCGAATGTCCCCGCTCCAGTGACGGATCAGCCCCGCGAGGCAACGCAGCAACGTGCTCTTGCCGCAGCCGGATTCGCCGACGAGCCCGAACACTTCGCCCGTCTGCACCGACAGCCGGATGTCGCGCAGCACGTGGTGCGCGCGCTCGCCGTCACCGAAGGTCAGGTCGAGTCCTGCGATATCGATCATGCTCATGCCGTCTCCTCAGAGTCCTTTCCATGCCGGGTCGCGCTGCAGTTGCGGCAGCCGCTCGCGGCGCCGGTCGATGCGCGGCAGCGTGTCGATCAGCCCGCGTGTATAGGGATGCCGCGCGTGCTCGAGATCGTCCGCCGCGCACGATTCGACCACGCGCCCCGCATACATCACGAGCACGCGGTCGCAGAAGTGCCGCACCAGATTCAGGTCGTGGCTGATGAAGATGAGCCCGATGCCGCGCTTCGCGATCAGTTCGTCGAGCACCTCGAGCACCTGCAGCCTCACGGTGATGTCGAGCGCAGAAGTCGGCTCGTCCGCGATGATCACGTCCGGCTCGGGAATCAGCATCATCGCGATCATCACCCGCTGCCCCATGCCGCCGGAAATCTGGTGCGGGTACTGTCCGTACACCCGCAGCGGGTCTCGAATGCGCACGCGCTCGAGCATCACGAGCGTTCGCTCGCGCGCTTCGACGGCGCTGCACCTGACGTGCGCGCGATACGCCTCCGCAATCTGCACGCCGACCGTCTTCACCGGATTCAGCGAAAACTTCGGGTCCTGCATGATCATCGACATGCGACGACCGCGGATCGTGCGCATCGTCGCTTCGTCGGCGCGCAGCAGATCGGTGTCGGCAAAACGCAGCGCGCGGGCGTCGATCGCCGCATGGCGCGGATGCAGCTTCAGGAGCGCGCGGCCCACCGTCGACTTGCCCGAGCCGGATTCGCCGACGATCGCAAGCTTCTCGCTGCCAAGCGTGAAAGACACGTCGCGCACGGCGTGCGTGATGCCGGTCTCGGTCGCGAAGCTGACGCGCAGGCCATCGACGACGAGCTTCGGATCTGCCGCGAGGCTGAAGGATTGATTGGTCATGTCGCGCTCCGTGGTTCAGTTCGCGCGCGGATCGAGCAGATCGCGCAATCCGTCGCCGAGCAGGTTGAAGGCGAGACTCACGATCATGATCGCGCCGCCGGGCGCCGCGACGAGCCACCATGCATCCATCATGTAGCGCCGCCCCGCCGACACCATCGCGCCCCACTCCGGCGACGGCGCCTGCGCGCCGAGGCCGAGAAAGCCGAGGCCTGCGGCGGTCAGGATGATCGTCGCCATGTTCATCGTGAGACGCACGATGACCGAGGACACGCACATCGGCCACACGTGCCAGACGAGAATGCGCATGGGCCGCGCGCCCATCAGCCGGACGGCGGCAATGAAGTCCGCGTTGCGGAACGAAAGCGTTTCGGCGCGCGCGAGGCGCGCGATCGGCGGCCATGACGTGAGCGCGATCGCGATCACCGCGTGTTCGATTCCCGGCCCGAGCGCGGCGACGAACGCGAGCGCCAGCACGAGGCTCGGAAACGAGATGAAGATGTCGGTCACGCGCATGAACACGGTATCGACCCAGCCGCCGAAATACGCGGACGCCGTGCCGATGGCAAGGCCGATCGGCCCGACGATCACGCTCACCAGCACGACGATGAACAGCGTGATGCGGGTGCCATAAATCAGCCGGCTCAGGATATCGCGGCCATACTCATCTGTGCCGAGCCAGTGGCCCGCGCCGGGCGGCGCGAGCGCGAAGGCGAGATGCTGGGCGTACGGATCGGCGGGCGCGACGAGTGGCGCCAGCACGGCCACGACGACGAGCAGTGCGACCACGATCGCGCCGGCACAGGTCATCGGAGTGCGCAGTAGCCGGCGCGCGTGACGCAGGAGCGCGGCGAGCCGGTCGGACGAAGCCGGCTGCGGGCGAACGGAAACGGAAGACGGGTTCATCGTATCGGGCAACGGGTTGGGTTGAGTGGAGGCCAGCATGGCGCGCGATGAGGCGCGTGACGGAAGCGGCGGCGCATTCATGGTCGCGTGCGGGGATCGACGACCTGGTACAGCACGTCGGTCAACAGGTTCAGCACGATGAAGACGAGCCCGACGAGCAGCACGCAGCCCATCACCGCGTTCATGTCGCCGAGCAGGAGGCTGCTGGTCAGGTACTGGCCGAAGCCCGGCCACGCGAACACGCTCTCGATCAGCACGGCGCCTTCCAGCAACGTGCCGTATACGAGCGCGACGACAGTCAGCAATTGCACGAGGATGTTCGGAAATACGTGCCCCCACACGACCGCGCGCTCGGACAGCCCTTTTACGCGCGCGGTCAGCACGTATTCCTGCGAGAGCTGCGTCAGCATGAAGCTGCGCGTCATGCGGCTGATATAGGCGGTCGAGTGCAGGCCGAGAATCGTCGCGGGCAGCATCAGGTGATGGAGCGCGCTTTTCCAGACGGCCCAGTCGCCGCGCAGCGCCGCATCGATCAGCAGAAAGCCGGTCACGGGCGCAACGACGCCCTCCTCGCCCAGCCCGACGCGTCCGACACCGCCCGTCCAGCCGAAATGCGCGTAGAACACCAGCAGCGCAAGCATGCCGACAAGGAAGATGGGCGTCGAATAGCCGAGCATGCCGCCGACGCGGATCACCTGGTCCGCGAAGCGCCCGCGCCGCGTCGCCGCGAACACGCCGAGCGGAATGCCGAGCAGCGCGCCGAATACGATCGCCGCGGTGGCGAGCTCGACTGTTGCCGGGAACACGCGGACGATATCCTCGGCGACCGGGCGGCCCGTCAAAAGCGCGCGGCCGAGATCGCCATGCGCGAGATGGTCAAGATAAGAGCCGAATTGCGCCCAGACGGGCTTGTCGAGGCCGAGCTGTCGATACACTTCGCGGTAGGTCGCCTGATCGGCGTCGGGGCCGACGACGGACAGCACCGGATCGATCGGCATCACGCGGCCGATCACGAAGGTCAGCGTGAGCAGACCGATCAGGCTCACGCCCGCCTTCGCGACGCGGGCGCCGATGCCGGCCACGCGCCGGCGCGTCGCGCCGGAGAACATCGGTAAAGTCAGGTTCATTTCAGTCGCCTGCACGGAATGGAGTTGGGAACTGCGCGAGGTTCACGACGTCTTGCCCACGGCCCAGAGCCGGGTGGTCCAGACGGGGCTCGGCACGTAACCGTCCACGCCGCGTCTCACGACGACGGTGTTGGTCGATTGCGACACCGGCAGGATCGGGCCGACGAGTTCGGCGTAGCGCTGCTGGATCGCCTGATACAGCTTCGCCTGGCTTTGCGGATCGGGATCCGCCTGCGCGGACGCGAACCAGCGGTTGATCTGCTCGTCCGCGAAGCCGGTGCGCCAGCCCTGGAAGTTGGTCAGCTTCGCCGCATCGCGGTTGTCGGGGTTGTAGACGAGCGCACGCACGTTCGAAAACGGGTCCGGCTCGAGCCCTCCGCCGCCGCGCCCGACCACGATATCGAAGCGCCGGTCGCGCATTGCGCCGTACACCTGATTGCCCGTGCCGGTAATTACCTGCGCGCGGATGCCGGCCTGCGCGAGCGTCGCCTGCAGCGATGTCGCGATGTTCAGGAACGGCGGGTCGGCCAGCACGCGAATGGTCGTGTCGAAGCCGTCGGCGTAGCCGGCCTGCGCGAGCAGCGCGCGAGCGTGGCTCACGTCGAGCCGGTAGCCGGGGTCGGGCAGCGAGCCCGGCAGGCCGGACTGCACCGGCCGCTGATGCGGCACACCGTAGCCCGCCATCACGTAGCGGTTGATGCCGTCGTAGTCGATCAGGCTGCGCACGGCCTCGCGCACCCGCGCATCCGCGAACGGCTTGCTCTGCATGCTGAGCGCGACGTAGTACATTGCGCCGGTGGCCACCGTCATCACGTCGACGTGCGGGTCGCGGCGCATCGCGACGAGATCGGGCGCGGAGAGGCCGAGCGCGAGATCGATATCGTCGCGATCGAGCATGAAGCGCAGCGCCTGCGATTCCGGAATGTGCCGCAGCACCACGCGCCGCAGCTTCGCCGGGCCGCGCCAGTACGCGGCATTGCGCGTGAGGATCATTACGTCTTCCGGCTTCCATTGCGCGAGCGCGAACGCGCCCGAGCCCGCCGCGTGCGTCGCGAGCCAGCCGCCGCCGTAGTCGTTGCCACGGGCGTGCGCGAGCACTTCGCGCCGGTCGAGCACCGCCGCGCCGATCGAGGTCGCGAGCGTGTAGATGACGAGCGTTGGATCGACGGCGTGCGGCAGCGTGATGGACAACGTGCGGTCATCGGCGGCGCGCACGAGCGTGTCGACGTTCTGCGCGGAAAAGCCGTAGCTCTTCCACGGCGAGGCGAGCGCGCGGTTCATCTTGACGGTGCGTTGCAGCGACCACGCGGCGTCGTCGGCGGTGAGCGGATCGCCGGACTGGAACGTCACACCGGCGCGCAACCTGAAGTCGATGCGACGCCGGTCGGGCGACACGGTCCAGCTTTCGGCGAGCCCCGGTAACATGTGCGTGACCTGCTTCGGATCGAGTTCGACCAGGAAGTCGTACAGGTTCGCCGCAACCGGCATCACGTCGTTGCCGGTCGCCGCGGCGGGGTCGAGCGTCAGCACGTTGTTCATGTTCATGCCGACCAGCAACTGGTCGGCGGGCGTCGCGGCATGCGCGGCCGCGACGTATCCTGCGCAGAGCATGGCGGCGAGCGCCGGCACGTACGGCAGTTTCATGTTGCGTCTCCTCCTGCGCCGGCTGTCGCGCGCCCGGTGCGTCGGGGCGGCAGCGGCGTCTTGCGCGAAATATCGATGGCCTGTTACGCGCTTACCACGCGCGCGTCGCGTTCGCTTCGATATAGCCGAAGTTGATGTCCTCGCCCAGCCCCGGCAACGCGGACAGATGCACGAAGCCCTCGGCATCCATCGGGTCCGGCAGCGCATTCAGATAGGCCGGTGCTTCATCGTAGTCGAGGAACGGGTGCAGCAGGCCGCGCTCGTACCAGCGGCAGTTCTTGATGGCCGCGACGCAGGCGAGATTGGCCGCGCCGTTACCGTGCACCTCGCAATCCATGCCGAACGATTCGGCCAGATGCGCGACCTTCAGCGTCGGCGCGATGCCGCCGACACCCGGCACGCCGGCGCGCAGGATGTCGCACGCGCCCGCCGCCACCCAGTCCGCACGCGTGTGGTGCTTGCCGCTCGCGGTCTCGGGGCCGATCACGGGAATGTCGAGCTGCTGCGACAGCCACGTGTAGGACGCCATGCTCGATTCGCTCATCATCTCCTCGAACCACGTGAATTTGAGCTTCTCCAGCTCGCGGCCGATGTAGAGCGCGTCCATCCGACTGTACCAGTGGTAGCCGTCGAGCATCAGCGCGATGTCCGGGCCGACCGCCTCGCGCACCGCGGCGCAGGCTTTCACATCCATTTTCGGATCGGGCGCGAACGAAACCGGCGGCATCCACGTATGCAGCTTGATCGCGCGATAGCCGCGCTCGACGAGCTTCTCCGCGAAGCGCGCGAAGTCCTCGGGCGTCGCGAGTCCGCCGGGGAGGCTGTCGCCGCACATGGTGCTGCCGTAGGCGGGCACCTTGTCGCGGTAGCCGCCGATCAATTTGTACACCGGCACGCCGAACGCGCGGCCTGCCAGATCCCACAGCGCCTGCTCGACGGCCGCCAGGGCACGGTCGGTCAACTGGCCGGCGCTGCCGCGCTGGCGCAGCGCGAGGTCATGCCAGATCTGCTCGCGCATCAGCGGATCGCGGCCGATCAGCGACTTGCGCAGCGCCGAATCGACGACGAACGGCCGAATCACCTCCGGCGGCGCGAATGCGTGGCCGGCGTGGCCGTCGTCGGTTTCCACCGTCAGCATCGCCAGTTCGGCCGGGCGCTCCTCGCCCACGTGCGAATGCCCTTCACTGTCCACGCCGCGCTTGCTCGGATAGGTAAATGCGACGCCTTTGACCCGCTCGATTTTCATGAGACTTCCTGTCACTGTGAGAACTTGAACTTCGTATCGGCCGAGGCCCGATCAGAACGCATGGCGGAAACCGACCATGGCTACGAACTGCGAACCGCCCGAGGACGGCATCGATTCGCCGATCCGTCCGACGGTCGCGACCGAATCGACGATATTGCCCGCGCCTTTCGAGCCGAGCGTCTTGCCTCGCGCCATCTGATAGGCCTCGAGCAAGTAGACCGTGCTGCGCTTGGAGACGAAATAGGTCTGCTCGAACGAGAACTGATGGAACCTGGCCGGATCGCTGATGCCGTTCGCCGAGGTTGCACGGGTATAGCTGTACCCCGCTGCGAGCCCGGTGAAGGGCGTCGGGTTCGCCTCGGCGGTGATGCCGTAGTTGTTGAAGATCGCCGTGTCCGTGAAAAGCGAGCCCGAACCCGGCTTGTACTGCGTATTCGAATAGTTGAGACCGATCTTCACCGGCCCGAACGCATATTTGCCGGCGGCTGCGATGTACTGGACCGCATGGGTGCTCACATAGCCTGCATTGATGGGCGACTGGTCGAACGTGCCGGTCGCGGTCGGGCTGAAGGTGCCGGCCACGTTGTTGTTCGTCACCCGCAGATAGCCGACCGCGACATCGACTTTGCCCGCCGTATAGCGTGCCGCCGTGCTGAACGTATTGCCAGACGGAAACTGGCCGGCGACACCGCCGAGCGCATAGAGCGTGCTCACCTGCAGCCCGTGGAAGGACGGCGTCGTATAGGTGATCGCGTTGCTCGCGCGGCTGTCGACGTCCAGCTGATCGATGTCGCCGGGGTGCGCGCCGGTCGCGCCGGTGAGCGCCGGCGCGGGGCCGAGCGCGCCGACATAGAGCAGATAAGGCGTGTACTGGCGGCCGAACGTGAACGTGCCGTATTGCGGGTTGGTCACGCCGACCCAGGCGAGGCGGCCGAAGATCGTGTCCTTGTCGGACATCGCGCCGGTATTCAGGTTGAAGCCGCTTTCGAGCCGGAACAGCGCCTGCGTTCCGCCTCCCAGATCTTCCACGCCCTTGAACCCGAACTTGCTGGACTCGAGGCTTCCGCTCTTGAGGAAGATGTTCGAGTGTCCGTGCTGGTTGCTGATATACGCGAGCGCATCGTCGACCGCGCCGTACAGGGTGATCGACGACTGCGCATTCGCGACGACCGGAAATGCGGCGCAGACCGCCGCCGCGAACCCGATTCGATGCATTCCAAGGATGCTGCCCATGAAGCGCGGCGCTCGTGACCGGACCTTTTCCATGTCGTCTCCATCGTTGTTGGTGTGAAGTGTTACGACGACTTCTAAAAGTGATTCGTCGTCGTACAAGATAGCGACGGATACTACGGTCATCACATCACTCATCAAATGAGAGTTAACCCGTAATCGCGGATAAAATCTTTGCTTTTAGCTATATTAGTATATTTATCAATTACTTAGACTCAATGTGTCGGTGATGATTTGCGATTTCCCGATCGACAACCGTCGACCATGACATACCATCACTCAGTATTAATACTTATCAACCTGAATGACTCAACGTCCGTCGTCACATCACACGGGATCGTATAATTCCGTCGTTACCGCTCGCGCCAATCTCCATGCCGCCCGACACCTCGACTTCGCCTTCCATCCGACGCCCAGCGGCGCGCGCGCAGGAAGTCATTGACCGGCTCATCGAAAAGATTCGTGCAGGCGTGCTCAAGGTCGGCGAAAAGCTGCCTACCGAAGTGGCGCTGATGGAGGAGTTCGCGGTAAGTCGGACCGTCGTGCGCGAGGCGGTGCAGAGGCTGCAAACCAACGGTCTCGTGGAAACGCGTCATGGCATCGGCAGCTTCGTCCTGCCGAGTCCCGCACCCGCGGTCGATTTCAAGCCTGCGGCCGCGAGCGGACGGCGCGATGTCTTCGCGATCCTGGAATTACGAATCTGCATCGAAGCGGAGAGCGCCGCGCTCGCCGCCGTGCGCGCGACCCGGGAAGACCACGCGGAAATCCTCGAGGCGCTCGAAGCGATCGACGCGCACGCGCGTGCCGGCGAGGACCCCGCGCCGTACGATTTCCGCTTCCACATGCGCATTGCGCAGGCAACCGGCAATGCCTATTTCGTCGATGTGCTGACGACGCTCGATCCGGCATTCGCGCCGCGCGCACGACTCGATCCCGCAAACTACTCTGCGCGCGTGAACACCGAGCATTTGAATATCTACGAAGCGATCGCGCGCCGGGATTCGGAGGCTGCACGCGCGGCCATGCGGATGCATCTGTCGAATAGTCTTGCGCGGATGAAAGGGTAGCCCGCTTCGGGTTTTCGCCGTGATCGACGAAGAGCGCCCTTAAGAGACGAGTCCATTAGAACGACCTGAACTGAATAACCGCAGCTTGCAATCGTGGGAATAGACCGTCCTACTCCCCAATCGACAATCGCGTGTCATTGATCCAATGGATAGTAAGGATCGCTATGCGGTCGGCCAAAGGCCACTACTTGCGGACCGCCAATCGGCTTGTCGAAGCTGAGCTACAGACTTCCGTCGGGCAGCCATGCGACGCTTTCCCGCCGTTCGTGCCTCGGCAATTGCGAATGCTGAGCTGGACCCGCCGGCAACGCGTACTTGGGACCCCTTGCGGTCGATCGGATTTCAGGAAACAGACCTTCGATCATTTGATCCTCGAACGCGCCGGACAGGTCAAAATGCTCTATTTGTCATCACGCACGGCGCGCTGCTGATACGAAAACGTATTGGCAAACACCGAGTCGACATCTACGAGCTGTCCAATCGTGCCTCCCGCACGTAGCCGGTCCTGGAGAACGTGCTCTGTTTCCAGTAGCTCCTCGGCCTTGCCGATGATCTCTTCGCAGCGGGCGAACGGCACCACCACTACACCGTTTTCATCTCCCACAACGATATCGCCTGGTGAGACCGGTATGCCGCCACACTGAACAGGAACGTTCACTTCACCGTAACCGGCGATGGCCGCAACGTTGGGCACGATACCGCGGCACACGACCGGAAACCGAAGTCGGCGAATTTCCGGCACATCGCGGCAGGCTCCGTCGATAACTGCAGCGACAACGCCACGGTTTAGCGCGGACAACGTCATGTTCTCCCCCCAGAACGCGGTACTAGCCGACGTATGGGCGTCAATCACGATGACGTCCCCCGGTTCGCTTACGTCAATCGCCTTGAACGGCGCCGCGAGGTCCGACGCTAGCGCCCTGGCCGTGACTGCGGTGCCCACAAAGGAAAGAGGTTCGAAGATGGGCCGAAGGGAAACCGACATCGCACCGAATCGGCCCATACAGTCGGACAACGCACACGTCACGGAGTCGTACGACGCGATTAACTCTCGATATCGACCCACGAGCTCGCTTGAAGGACGCATCACAGCAGGAATGATCATTTCAATCTCTTTGGGTGAATGGATCGTCAGCCGATAGTAGACCCAAAGTTTCGCTGGTAGCGACAGCGACCGAAGACCGAACCCCTTGACCAAGGGGTGACGCGCTTGAATGACGGTTCTCGGGAAATTCCTCTGATGACCGATGGCCGCAGACATGGAGCGCTCTTGGTTGGTGCGGATGGGATGCAAACGCCGCTGCGATGCACGATTGTCCGATTCTCGGTGGTATGCGGGTTCCAACCGATCGGCTGCTGTCCGGCGCGGAAGTTTGAAAACGTGCGTCGGTGTTACGCCCCTCGTTCCCTGAACCAGGCGAAGCGAGAATCACCGCCGTTCGTACGGTACCGCAACTCGAATATGCGCGATTCGTGGAGCACCTGCTTCCAGGACCGACAACCGCACTTGTCCGGTGTTTGGGCAGGGTACCTTTCGACAACGAACGCCACTGCGTCATCGAGCCTTGTCCAACCATCGATCGCCAGTTCGGCTGCAGCTTCACGCAGCGCGCAAACGATTCCAGCGATCGCGCCTTCAATCATCTCGCCAGGTAATCTGCTGTCGACCAATAAGTTTAAAAATGCCGGCGTCCCCATTTCGTCCAACATGGCTGACTTCGCTTCATTCATTCGTGTGGACCAGTGCTGCAGCCTATTGCAGTGTCCGTCAATGAGCGCGTAATGCTCGCTAAGCTTGACTTGTGCAGCAGCGCAACCATCGACAGACCAAAGATCGAAGTAGTTAATGAAGTGGTGCACCAACCGATTTCGCACGTTGACCAGATCCTCCAACTCCGCCACAACCTGTGCGTGGTCCGCTGCCGACATCTGTAGACTGATCCGGTAGCTGAACGCAGGAGCCTTTGGAGCAACGTTTCGCCTTTTGGGCATCGATTTGTGAGCATCATCAGCGACGACGAACGAACCGAACAGCTTCTTCACCAAAAGACCGAGAGTGTCAGTCGCGAACTCGTCAACGCGCTGCGCTCGAGCTTGCTTCAATGTGTAGATCTCGCCATCGATTTCATGGTCGACGAGGAGCGCCTTCATCAGCCGCTCATATTGCTGGAGCCGCAGCATGCAGCGGCCTAGAAGACGTTGAACCTCTCGTTGCTGTTCTGGCACGGAGTCACTGTTCATATTTTTATCAACATCAACATCAGAACTTCGACAGGGGCATACAGCCCGAACGCCATAAGCCTTTCCAAGGATGAGAGGTTACACGACTCCAATTGAATCACACCTTTTGTTGAAGTAAGCCTCCACAGTTCGTTCCTGTTTCAGCGATCGGGCGCCCGCCGCTGACGCTAACGTCTCGGCGCAATTCCGTAATCGACCCATCAGGGCCATTGAGCCTTCGGGGCGCAACGTCCGCTTCGAGCTGCCTAGCTGCCTGTCGCCCAGTAGGGCGGCCGCTTGCTGGAGCGTCGAGATTCAAGAGAATTCAATGGACGTCAGGTAAGCGCTCGGCCAGTTGTTCTGCAAACTTTTCGGCTGCGACAGGGAGAATCCTTCCTTGAAGCTGGCCGAGGATCACGCGCAGCGGATCGATGTCGTGATTGCTGATGGGACGCCCGCAGATTCTCGCGTCTGTGATTGGCACACCGCTCTGCGGCAGAAATGCGACTGTGTTTTCTCTCACGACGAAGCTGCGCAGGAATTCGAGCGAATCTGACTCCACCGCGATCATGGCCTGCAACTTCAATCGCCAGATGGCCTCGTCAAGGACAGTGCGTATTGCAAGCGACTCGCGAGGCATCGCAGCGGGATACCTGAGGCAGTCCCTCAGCCGGACAGGACCCGATCCCGACTGAGCTAGCGGATGCGCCTTGCTCGTTACCGCGCAGAGTGGCTCGTGTTTCACGAACAACTCCTGCACGTCCGGCGAGAGCGGTGGGTCGATCAGCAGAGCGAGATCAGCCTCATAGTTCGAAAGCGCGCCGACACCCAACACATTGTCGCGTACATCCAGTGAAAACGTGACCTGGGGGTACGTCGCCCTGTAGGCCGCGATTTCATCTGGCAGGACACTATCGATAAATGCCTGAGAACACGCCACGGTAACGTGGCCGCGACGGACTCCGGCGAGCTCGGACAGCTGCGCCTGCAAACGCTCGAAATCCGCGTTTTGATCAAGGATGTGGCGAAGCAGTAACTCTCCCGCCGCGTTTGGACGCATGCCTTGCGGTAACCGTTCGAAGACTGGCGTCCCCAACTCTTCCTCAAAGTCCTGGATCTTCCGCGTTAAAGCAGACGGCGTGATATGCAACTGGTCCGCCGCCTTGCGAATCGAGCCACGCCGCGCGACCTCCGCAATGAATCTGTAGACCTGTAAATGCCTCATTGAACACAACCCTGTGGGTGTTGCTGGTGTGGTGTCAGAGTATCAGAAACTAGCGTGAAAAACGCATCACCAGACCCCGGTGATTGTGTGGGCCCGCCCCCAATTCATCGCTGCATACAGCCCTTCAGTGTTCTGTGGTCCCCGCCATTCTCCGTTGCAGTTCCAGCAACGGCCCGTTGAAAATCGAGCACTGGACCGCAACGGGTGCGACTCCTATATTGGGCTTGTCGCGACGTACTTTAGCGCCGCGAAAGAGGACGAGGGCCGTGCGGAGACACGTGGCTCGTAACGAAAATTTGGAGACACAGTGAACATTTCAGCAGACAAGGCCGGGTTGCCTCGGACACGAAGCGCGATACGAATTGGTCTCGCATGGCAGATCGTAATCGGGATGGTCGTCGGGATTCTGGTAGGCATGGTCCTCAACAAATACCCGGAGTTGCGCGCTACCGCGATAAAACACTACATCCAGCCAGCGGGCGATCTCTTTATCAAGCTGATCAAGATGGTGGTGGTTCCTATCGTCTTCACGAGCATGGTAGTTGGCATCGCTGGTGTCGGAGACGGGAAGTCTCTTGGACGAATCGGCTTAAAGACGATCGTCTATTTCGAGCTGGTCACAACTGTTGCGATTGTCGCCGGCCTTTTCTTTGGCAACGTGTTTCAGCCCGGACTGGGCACCGACATTTCGCGGTTGGGCCGCGCGGACATATCTGGCGTTCAACGCTCCGCTGCGCTTGCCGGCGAGCATCACAGTTTCATGCAGCTGGTGCTCAATATCATTCCCGAGAACATCCTCGCATCGATGGCGCGGGGCGACCTTCTGCCGGTGCTGTTTTTCTCGGTCCTTTTCGGCCTGGCTTTGCAAAGTGTCTCCAGGGAATATCGCCAGCCGGTTGTCGATACGCTTCGTGGCATTTCTGATGCGATGTTCAAGGTCACGGGCATCGTCATGCGGTATGCACCGATCGGTGTTGCCGCGCTGATTGCTGCAACCGTAGCCAACTTCGGCTTCGCATCGCTGCTGCCCTTGATGAAGCTGCTTGGTGTCACTTACCTCGCGATCATCGGGTTTACCGTCGTGGTTCTCGGCATCGCGGCTCGCATAGCGGGTTTCAACATTTTCACCCTCTTGCGCATCATCAAGAGCGAGCTTCTGATTGCCTTCACAACGTGCAGTTCGGCGACTGTCCTTCCGCAATTGATGAAAAAGATGGAGGACTATGGCGCACCGAAGGCCATCACGACCTTCGTCATCCCCACTGGTTATGTGTTCAACCTGGACGGCGCATCGGTGTACCTCGGCATCGGGACGCTATTTGTCGCGCAGCTCTACGGTATCCATCTGGGACTGCAAGAGCAGATCGTTCTGGTCCTGACGATGGTCGTCACCTCAAAGGGTGCGGCAGGTGTTCCCGGTTTCATGTTCGTGATTCTCCTTGCCACGCTGTCGAGCGCAGGACTGCCGCTTGAGGGCCTTGCGCTCATCGCTGGTATCGACCGGTTTATGGATATGGGGCGCACCGCATTGAATGTGGTCGGCAACGCGTTAGCCGCGCTAGTCATCGCTCGATGGGAAGGTCAATACGACGAACAGAAGGGACGCGCGTATCTAAGACAGTTGCGCGAATCCGAACAGCCATCCTGAACCGTCAGAGATCCACGGAATCATCAATCACGCGAGCAAACAGGAGTGCCCTATGCAACTCAACGAACTCGAAGACTTTCTCGACAAGCTACCGAGAAGGAAAATCGGCTTCTATCCGACGCCTTTCCACCGGCTGCAAAACATGTCCCGGTCTCATGGCATCAATCTTTTCATGAAGCGGGAAGACATGGCTGGCCCCGGTGCATTGAGTGGCAGCAAGATGCGGGTGGCAGAAATGATAATTGGGCAGGCGCTTCAGGATGGAGTGGACACGATCATCACGCAAGGCGCGCATCTCACCAACTCCGGGATGCAGTTCGCGACGGCCGCGCTGGTCGCGGGGATCACACCGATTCTGTTCCTCACGCGCGATGAGAAGCAGCATGGCGAGTTGACGGAGTACCGCGGCAACCTGCTGCTGGACAAGCTGATGGATGTCGAGACGCATTATCTGTCGGCTCCGGGTAGCGCATACATCAATCGCCCCGATGACAAGCAACGGGTGCTGGATGCGATGAACGCCCGAAAAGCTGAGCTGGAAGCTCAGGGCCGCAAGGTGCTGATTGTGCCTACTGGCGGCGCTCATCCAGCGGGGTTTGCCGCGCATGTACGGACATTTTTGGAGATGGTCGGGCAGGCTCGCTCGGCGGGCGTCGAGCTGGATTACATCTATCACACGACCGGCACCGGGACAGCTTTGCCAGGCATGCTGGCCGCGAAGCTGCTGACGGGACACCCAGTGAAGTTTCGTTCGATCTCGATATCGAACTACCAGCCCGACTTCTGGATCAACGAAGCCATCATCGCCGAGAGGGTGAGACACATCTTCAGGTCGTTCTCGATTGAACCTTTGCCCGAGAAAGCAATTCTGCGGGAGATCGAGGTCGACAACAGGTTCATCGGCGACAACTACGCAGTTCCTTCATCCGAGAGTATGGCCGCGATCAAGGAGCTGGCACGACAGGAAGGCGTTTTCCTCGGCCCGGTCTATACCGGAAAAGGCTTTGCCGGTCTTCTGGAACATATCCGCAGCGGAAAGGTGGCGCCGGGCAGTAATGTGGCCTTCCTCCACACAGGCGATACAGCCAACCTGTTCGAAGTCTCGGGTGTAGTCGGCGGATTTGAGTAAGGAGCGTCGCTCCGTCGTTTAGAAATATGAGGAGTGAAACTTGGAAAACCTATCCGTTCCAGAACCGACCACCTGCGACGACAGGCAACCCGCAGCCAACCATTCCCCCGCTCCGTCTATCGGCTTGGGGCTCACTTTGATCATGGCGATTGCCTGTGGGATGGCGGTCGCCAACATCTACTACAACCAGCCAATGCTGGGGATCATCGAAAAGACGTTCCCGCTACAGCGGTCGCTGACAGGATTTGTCCCCACAGCGACGCAACTGGGTTACGCGATTGGCTTGCTGCTACTCGTTCCTCTGGGTGACCGTATCGAGCGACGTCTGCTCATCGTGATCCAGTTCGCGGCGCTCGCGCTTTCTTTGGGTGCCACCGCGCTCGCGCCTGACGCGTGGTCGTTGGTCGCGGCTTCCGCACTGGTCGGCGTCTCGGCAAGCGTTGCGCAACAAATCCTGCCGTTCGCGGCGGCGTTGGCCTCTCCCGATCGCCGTGGTGCGACCATTGGCATCGTCATGAGCGGGCTGCTCTGCGGCATCCTGTTTGGTCGCGCGCTTGCCGGTGCCGTGGCAGTACATTTCGGGTGGCGGGCGATGTTCTGGCTCGGCGCGCTGCTCGCAATCATTGCGGGCGCAGTGCTCGCCGTTGCGCTTCCGAAGAGCCCGCCGAAGACACAGGCCAGTTATGGCGAGTTACTTGGCTCGCTGGTCGCACTTTGGCGCGAAGAGCCACAATTGCGCAACGCGACCTTGATTCAGGCGTGCGTCTTCGGATCGTTTAGCGCGCTGTGGACGACCCTGGCTCTGCAACTCGATAGCCGCTTTCACTTCGGCGCGGATGTGGCGGGTTTGTTCGGCATCATCGGCGCGGTCGGTGTACTGTTCGCTCCGATAGCCGGACGGATCGCCGACCGACGCGGCCCTCATTTTGTTATTGGGCTCGCCAGTATCATCATGATCGCCTCGTGGCTGGTGTTCGCTGCCTGGAGCGCGGTCATCGGTCTGGTCGCGGGTGTTATCCTTCTCGACTTCGGGGCCCAAGGCTCGCAGGTCTCCAACCAGCACGTGATTCAGGCGCTCCGTCCAGAAGCGCGAAACCGGCTGAATGCCATCCTGATGGGCGGTATGTTCCTGGGCGGCGCACTCGGCTCCGCAGCCGCGAGCTTTGCGTGGAGCACGTCAGGCTGGTTGGCGGTCTGCTCCCTCGGATTGGTTTTCGCAGCGTTCGCCCTGTGTGTCCACGCTCGCGGCCGGAAAACCCCGACGGGGCACTTCACTGATTCCTGGTAACTGGCATCGCGACGACTCTACACACGGAGCACAGCTGACCCGTTACTAACGCCCGGACGATAACCCGCCCGGGCTTTCGCTTTTTTCAACCTCAGAAGTGGCTGTCATGTTCAATCTCCCGTTGCTCCTTGCTTTCATCGGTACGGCATCCGTTCTTGTCATCACGCCGGGCGTGGATACGGCCATCGTTCTTCGTGCGGCGACAGCAGACGGTCGCCGGTCAGCGTCGTTCGCCGCAGTGGGAATTGCTCTTGGATGCCTGGCCTGGGGCGCCGCTGTGTCTTTTGGGCTCGGTGCCTTGCTGCGGGCGTCCGAATTGGGCTACACCGTCGTGAAAATCGCTGGAGCCGGCTATCTTCTTTGGTTGGGTGTAAAGCTTTTGCTGAAGCCGCGCGCTGCACTGAATACCGAGGCTGCCCCGCAAGCTATCGAAGGTGGGGCGATGTTCTGGCGAGGATTTCTGAGCAACCTGCTGAATCCGAAAGTCGGCGTCTTCTACGTCACCTTCCTTCCGCAGTTTGTACCGGCAGGCGCGAATGCCGCGAGCTACTGCTTTTGGCTGGCTTGCCTCCATGTCGCGCTGACGCTTGTATGGTTCGCCATCTTGATTTCCGCCACGGTCCCCCTGGGGCGATTCCTGCGACGCCCCGCAGCCGTCAAAACGCTGGACAGGTTGACGGGCGGTGTGTTCGTCGCCTTTGGTATAAAGCTGGCCGCGTCGACTTCGCGCTGACGGGAAAAGTCTCCGGACGCGCTGTGCTCGTTATAAGGCTCGCCCTTCGCTACGCGGTGACCATCGCCGCAGTCGCACGCCGACAAGCGAAACACGGTGGCGCCTTCAGTACCATCACTACGTTCGAGTTTCAGTCGCACGTTGTGGTCTGGCGAACGGCGCCTTGTGGCCGATAAGCGCGGTCGAGTGTCAGTCGGGTTTCGAGCTGGACCAGCCGTTCGAGCGGTGATTCTCCGCCCCGTGCGTCAACACACAGCACTAAGGAGGATCAACGCCTCCGCGGCGCAACTCGCTTAATCTCACTCCGGTTGGATATTGCCAGCCTGCTTGCCCTTGGGTCCTTGCTTGATGTCGAAACTCACGCGTTGGTTCTCGGCCAGCGTCTTGAATCCTTCGGTGCGCACCTCCGAGAAGTGAGCGAACAAGTCGTCGCCACCGTCATCGGGCGTGACGAACCCACTTCACCGTACCCGTCGCCATGTCCAAATCCTTACAGAGAGAAATATGTGATTCGTAAGGCTAACAGTCGATGCCGAATTTAAGAGCACGCAGTCGAAATATATTTATCAACCTGATAACGGTTAGAAAAATTTGCCGGTCCGTTTTGATCTCGCGCCCCTGCCACCTTCGCGGTGCTTCGTGACGTCGATTTGCTTTTCGCGTTCTCTTCGTACGAGCGGTTTGCCGAGTCCGCGATCTACGCGCGGTTTCAAGCATGACACCATGCGCACTGACCCGCCAGCGTTGGACGCGAGATGACGTGACACGGCAGTCGATTCCTGCGCGGGCGGTCTGCAACGAAATTGGATCGAAGACCTCTTGTAGACTCTTGGTAATTCATTGAATTTGACTTCCATGCCCTCCTCGTTCAAACCCACAGCTGAACAACACGCGGTCGTGGAAGCGGCTCTCGGCGGCGGTGACCTCAAAATCAAGGCTTATGCCGGCGCCGGCAAGACCTCGACGTTGCGGTTGGTCGCTCAGCAACTGATGGGCAGGCGCGGAGCTTACCTCGCGTTCAACAAAGACATCGCGGATTCGGCGCGCCGCGGATTTCCGCCCAGCGTCAACTCGCGCACCGTGCATTCGCTCGCATACGCTGGCATGCCTTCGACCTTGACCTCTCGAATGAACCTTCCTGCAGAGCCACCTCACGAGCTGTCTGCACGGTATGGAATCGGCGCGATCGAGGTTCCCACCATCACCAGCAAAGACGTCGAGATCACGCCTTTCGAAATCGGACGAATGATCGTCGACGGCTTGGGTCGGTTTTGCCGTTCGCCGGATCCGACACCATGCTCGTATCACATCCAAGTTGACGAGAAGGTGCATGAAAGGGCCGCCGACTGGCTACGTGAAAACTTACTTCCCAGCGTCGTGCGACTCTGGCACGAGAGCATCGATCCACGCGGCCGCAGCGCGATTCTGCCGGACGTTTATTTGAAGGTATGGGCACAGCAAGATCCCCGCATCAACGCCGATTTCATCCTTTTCGATGAGGCGCAGGACAGCGACGGTGTCATGCTGTCGGTGCTCGGTCGACAGCGGCATGCCCAGATCATCTATGTCGGCGATCCCTACCAGCAGATCTATGAATGGCGAGGTGCGATCAATGCCATGGCGCAAATCGACGCGCCGGAGCGACCGCTTACTGAATCTTTCCGCTTTGGACAGACGCTCGCCACGCTCGCAAGTCGCATACTCGCGTTGCTTGGTGAGCCCACGCCGATACGTGGCCAGCCGGGCATTGGCTCGATCATGGTAGAAGACTCCGCGATTTCGCCGCCGGTCGATGCAATCCTTTGCCGGAAGAACGCGACGGCTATCTGGCAGTTGGCTGCAGGTCTCGAAATGGGTCATCGGCCGGCTATTCGCATGAGTCCCAGCGAGATCGTCGCGTTCGCGGACGGCGCCGATCAATTGCTCGCAGGTCGACGCGCCTTTCGCCCGTTGGCCTTCGCATTGTTCGAAAGCTGGAAGGAAGTCCAATCATTCGCGCGCAGTGCGGCAGGACAAGACTTACTGCCAATTGTCCAAATCGTCGATGATCGAGGAACCGACTATCTGCGGGCGCTCGCGCAGCGAACGACACCCGAACGTGAAGCCGATTACGTCATTTCGACGGTGCATCGCGCCAAGGGGCTTGAATGGAAGCGAGTCCGCGTTGTGAACGATTTCCGCTTCATGCTCGTTAATGGTCGACTAACGTTGGACGAAGACGAAATGCGACTGCTCTATGTCGCGGTGACGCGCGCGCAGCACGTGCTCGATCTCTCCGACTTGCGCGAGGAGCTATTGCGGTTGTTCAGCGCACATCGATGAGCATGCGCCTGCATCGTTGCGTGGTTCGTTCCGTGAGCCGGGCCGCCCCCGGACAAGCGCGGGAATCTCCCCACGCCTTCATTTAATGGCCTGGCCGCTCCACCGGTCACGGTTGCGCCAAAACGGACACAGCGGACAGGCTTCACCTTCTGGATAGTCGATGCCTTCCTCATGCGGACAGCCGATGATGCGATCGACCATGACGACCGATCTGGCGCCTAGCTGGTCGAGGAACCGGACAACTGCCTCGGTAATGTCAGGATCGTTTCTCGCATCGGTGGCAAGACAAAACCACCGCTCGACGGGATCGGCATCCGCACCTTCGTGCGCGACGAT
>NZ_FCOX02000022.1 GCF_900044055.2 Caballeronia calidae
ACGTCGGGCTGGGCCGCGCACATCATCGAGCAACGCATCGACAACAAGATCATCCGGCCGAGCGCGAATTACACCGGTCCTGAGAACCTCGAGTTTGTCCCGCTGGCCAAGCGTTCGTGAAATGGCTCAGGTTCCCTCTACGTGATACGCGAGATACGTGAGGGATTGGGCCCTGCTGTCACATCCGGCAGTTGGGCCCCTTTTTATGCTTCAATTCATGATGCTTTCCACAGGCAAGTGAAATCCGCTGGCAATTCGATACTCTGGCAACACAGCCGTCCCGAACGGTGAAGCCAGTGGCGACCGGATAGCCCGACTTTTGAAACCGATGGGTCTGCCCCACGATACTTTCGAGCATGGCATCCGAGAGACCATGCAATGACCGAGACACGGCGATGAATACTGCACACCGCAAACCCCTGAGCGGCTCCTCGCTCGACTACTTCGATGCACGCGCTGCCGTCGAAGCCATCGCGCCCGGCGCTTATGACACGCTGCCGTACACCTCCCGCGTGCTGGCTGAAAATCTCGTGCGCCGCTGCGATCCGGCGATCCTCGAGGCATCGCTGATGCAACTCGTCGAAAGAAAGCGGGAGCGCGACTTCCCGTGGTTCCCCGCACGCGTGGTCTGTCACGACATTCTCGGTCAGACGGCGCTCGTCGATCTCGCCGGCCTGCGCGACGCAATCGCGGACCAGGGAGGCGATCCCGCGAAAGTGAACCCGGTCGTGCCCGTGCAACTCATCGTCGATCACTCGCTCGCGGTGGAGTGCGGCGGCTTCGATCCGGATGCGTTCGCGAAGAATCGCGCGATCGAGGACCGGCGCAACGAGGATCGCTTCGACTTCATCAACTGGACCAAGAAAGCGTTCAAGAATGTCGACGTGATTCCGCCGGGCAACGGGATCATGCATCAGATCAACCTGGAGCGGATGTCGCCCGTGATTCACGCGGTCGATGGCATCGCGTATCCGGACACGCTCGTCGGCACGGACAGCCACACGCCGCACGTCGATGCGCTCGGCGTGATCGCGATCGGCGTGGGCGGGCTCGAAGCCGAGAACGTGATGCTCGGCCGCGCGTCGTGGATGCGTCTGCCGGATATCGTCGGCGTCGAACTGAGCGGCAAGCGGCAGCCCGGCATCACGGCGACCGACATCGTGCTCGCGCTCACCGAATTCCTGCGCAAGGAGAAGGTGGTCGGCGCGTATCTCGAGTTCTACGGCGAAGGCGCATCGAGCCTCACGCTCGGCGACCGCGCGACGATCTCGAACATGGCGCCGGAATACGGCGCAACGGCCGCGATGTTCTATATCGACGAGCAGACGATCGACTATCTGCGCCTGACCGGCCGCGACGACAAGCAAGTGAGCCTCGTCGAGCACTATGCGAAAACCGCCGGCCTGTGGGCCGATTCGCTGACGCGCGCCGAATACGAGCGCGTGCTGCGCTTCGATCTCTCGACGGTCGTGCGCAACATGGCAGGCCCCTCGAATCCGCACAAGCGCCTGCCGGTTTCCGAACTGGCGACGCGCGGCATCGCCGGCAAATGGGAAGAAGTGCCCGGACAGATGCCGGACGGCGCGGTGATCATCGCTGCCATCACGAGTTGCACGAACACGAGCAATCCGCGCAACGTCATCGCGGCGGCGCTGCTCGCACGCAATGCGAATGCGCAAGGTCTCACGCGCAAGCCGTGGGTGAAGTCCTCGCTCGCGCCGGGCTCGAAGGCCGTCGAACTGTATTTGCAGGAAGCCAATCTGCTGCCCGATCTGGAGCAGCTCGGCTTCGGCATCGTCGCGTTCGCGTGCACGACGTGCAACGGCATGTCCGGCGCGCTCGATCCCGCCATCCAGCAGGAGATCATTGATCGCGATCTGTACGCGACCGCCGTGCTCTCCGGCAATCGCAACTTCGACGGCCGCATTCATCCGTATGCGAAGCAGGCGTTTCTCGCATCGCCGCCGCTCGTCGTCGCGTATGCGATCGCAGGCACGATCCGGTTCGACATCGAACGCGATGCGCTCGGCGTCGGCAAAAACGGCCAGCCTGTCTATCTGAAAGACATCTGGCCGAGCGACGAGGAAATCGACGCCATCGTCAAACAGAGCGTGAAGCCCGAGCAATTCCGCAAGGTCTATGAGCCGATGTTCGCGCTGACCGCAACGAGCGGCGAAGCGATCAGCCCGCTGTACGACTGGCGCGCGCAAAGCACCTACATTCGCCGCCCGCCGTATTGGGAAGGCGCGCTCGCGGGCGAACGCACGCTCAAGGGCATGCGTCCGCTCGCGGTGCTCGGCGACAACATCACGACGGACCATCTCTCGCCGTCCAACGCAATTCTCGCGAACAGCGCGGCGGGCGAATATCTCGCGAAAATGGGCTTGCCCGAAGAAGACTTCAATTCATACGCGACGCATCGCGGCGATCATCTGACGGCGCAGCGCGCGACCTTCGCGAATCCGACGCTCATCAACGAAATGGCAGTCGTCGAGGGTCAGGTGAAGAACGGCTCGCTCGCGCGCATCGAACCGGAAGGCCGGGTCACGCGCATGTGGGAGGCGATCGAAACCTACATGGAGCGCAAGCAGCCGCTCATCATCATCGCGGGCGCGGATTACGGACAGGGCTCGTCGCGCGACTGGGCGGCCAAGGGCGTGCGGCTCGCGGGCGTCGAGGCGATCGTCGCGGAAGGCTTCGAGCGCATTCATCGCACGAATCTGATCGGCATGGGCGTGTTGCCGCTCGAATTCAAGGCAGGTGAGAATCGCCAGACTTACGGCATCGACGGCACCGAGACGTATGACGTCATCGGCGAGCGCAAGCCGCGCGCAAATCTCACGCTCGTGATCCATCGCAAGAACGGCGAGCGTGTCGAAGTGCCCGTGACGTGCCGTCTCGACACCGCCGAAGAAGTCTCGATCTACGAAGCCGGCGGCGTGCTGCAACGCTTCGCTCAGGACTTCCTGGAGTCGTCGAAAGAGGCGGCCTGATATCGCACGGAGACGGCGCGGGGCGTCGTCTTCTTCAACAACGGATTCGAAACAACATGGCACACGCACCTCAGATCAAGATCGCCGCGACCTATATGCGCGGCGGCACCAGCAAGGGCGTCTTCTTTCGCCTGAACGATTTGCCCGAAGCGGCGCGCGTGCCCGGCCCGGCGCGCGACGCGCTCTTCCTGCGCGTCATCGGCAGCCCGGACCCCTATGGCAAGCAGATCGACGGCATGGGCGGCGCGACGTCGAGCACGAGCAAGACGGTCATCGTCTCGAAGAGCGCGCGGCCCGACCATGACGTCGATTATCTCTTCGGCCAGGTTTCCATCGACAAACCGTTCGTCGACTGGAGCGGCAATTGCGGCAATCTGTCGGCGGCGGTCGGCCCGTTCGCGATCACGGGCGGACTCGTCGATCCGGAACGCGTGCCGGACAACGGCATGGCGACCGTGCGCATCTGGCAGGCGAATATCGGCAAGACGATCATCGCGCACGTGCCGATGACTGGCGGCGCCGTGCAGGAAACAGGCGATTTCGAGCTGGACGGCGTGACGTTCCCGGCCGCTGAAGTGCAGCTCGAGTTTCTCGATCCCGCAGCGGAGGAAGAAGGCGCGGAAGGCGCGATGTTCCCGACGGGCAATGTCGTCGACGATCTCGAAGTGCCGGGTGTCGGAACCTTCAAGGCGACGATGATCAACGCGGGCATTCCGACGATCTTCGTGAACGCGGACGCCATCGGCTACACGGGCACCGAGCTTCAGGACGCGATCAACGGTGACGATGCGGCGTTGAAACGCTTCGAGACCATCCGCGCGTATGGCGCGCTGCGCATGGGGCTGATCAAGAGCCTCGATGAAATCGCCAAACGTCAGCACACGCCGAAGATCGCGTTCGTCGCGGCCCCGGCGGACTATGTCGCATCGAGCGGCAAGCGGATCGGCACGAACGATGTCGATGTGCTCGTGCGCGCCTTGTCGATGGGCAAGCTCCATCACGCCATGATGGGCACGGCGGCGGTCGCGATCGGCACGGCGGCGGCGATTCCGGGCACGCTCGTCAATCTCGCGGCGGGCGGCGGCGCGCGTCAGTCGGTGCGCTTCGGCCATCCGTCGGGTACGTTGCGCGTCGGTGCGGAAGCGGTCGAATCGAATGGCGAATGGCAGGTTAAGAAGGCCATCATGAGCCGTAGCGCGCGCGTGCTCATGGAAGGCTGGGTGCGGGCTCCGGCGGCGGCGACAAATTGAGCCGCAGGGGGAACGCGGATATCGGACGGCGGGCGCCGTCCGAACATACCGGTGGCCGCTTCCCTAGCAACAACCGCTCGCCCATCCGAACAGCGGCGGATAGTTGAGACCTTGCGCTATCGCATTCAGACGCTGGACGAGCTGAGTCATCGTGTCTGCCGCCGCCTCGGGCGATGGCGCCGCAAGCTTGATCGATTTGTATGGGGCACTGTTGTACAGAAGACAGAAGTCCCAGCTGGGCCAATCGGATAGCGCGCCGGATTGCAGGCTCGCCACTTCCTCTTCAACGTCGATATCGACTAAATCCGCCATGAGAACCTCCCTGACGAAGATCGTGCGCGGACGCGAATCCGCAGGCAAGGACTTCAGTTGAGCCGGACAGCCGAACCATCGGTGATATCGGGCTTGACTTCGCTATAGCCGTCGGATCGGAAGTACGTGACACTCGCGTAGACGCCATCGGCGCTATAGAGCTGAAGATCGCCAGTGGACTGATCGGGTTCGAGATAGTTGTCGAACAGAACGGGCGGCGAGTTGGGGTCGCGGCTCGTATCGACGATCTGGTAGCGAATGCTCGAACCATGCCCATTGACGAATGACGCGGTGAGTGTTGCCATGCGAACCTCCTGAATGCGGGTTGCCGACCTGCAGATCCGGCGACGAGACCGGTGGGATGACTCGACCGCACCGCCCGGCGTCGCGGATGATGCATCACGCCATCGCGGTATGAGTCAGAACTCACGATAACCGCCGTCGTGACGAGCGCGTTATGACGATCCTGCTAATCGCTAGGAGAATCGTGCGCCCATTGTTCGCTCCGACCCTCTCTCCCCCCTCACCGCGAGAGGGGCGCGCGAAACGCCCACGCGATAGGATGCGCAGCAATCAAGGGCAAACCGTCGAAGTAATGATGCCGACGGACCGCGACCAAAGGAACCGCATGTCACACCGAATCCCAGTCGGAACGATCGACGAACTCCTGCCCGGCCAGCGCAAGCTCGTCTTCTTGGATGGCCGCAGCATCGTTCTTTTCAACATCGAGGGCGTCATCCACGCCATCGAAAATTCGTGTCCTCATCAGGGCGCGTCGCTCGCGAGCGGGCAGCTCGACGGCTGCGTGCTGCGCTGTCCCGCGCATGGTCTGCGCTTCGATCTGAGGACGGGACGCATGCCGGGGCCGGGAGGATTGAGTGTCGGCACCTTCCTCGTGCAGGCGGTCGATGGAAAGCTCGAACTCCAGATCGACGAGCCTTCGTCAGCAGCTTCGCCGGCGCCGGCCTGCAAAGGCGCGGCGGAGCGAGCCTGATGGGGTTTGAGCGCGCCAAAGAACTGGCGCGCTCATGTGCGAGACCGCTCGCGAGCGAAGGCCTTGGTCGAAGCTCATCGACCGAAGCGCACGCCTACGCAGAGTAATCGAACACCCCGCGTCCGGACTTGCGACCGAGCCGTCCGGCCGCGACGAGTTCGCGCAACAACTGACACGCGCGGTATTTCGGGTCGCCGAAGTCCTTCAGGAACACGTCCATCACGGACAGACACACATCGAGCCCGACGAGATCGGCGAGTGCGAGCGGTCCGATCGGATGGTTCGCGCCGAGCTTCATGCCTTCGTCGATTTCCGCCGCGCTCGCCACGCCTTCATGCAGCACGAAGAACGCCTCGTTGATCATCGGCACGAGAATGCGATTGACGACGAAGCCCGGCGAATTGCGCACGCCGATCGGCGATTTGTCGAAGCGCTCGGTCAGTGCGCGCACGGCTGCCGCCGTTTCGTCGCTGGTTTGCAGGCCGCGAATGATCTCGACGAGCGGCATCATCGGCACCGGGTTGAAGAAGTGCATGCCAAGAAAGCGCGACGGCTCGGCGAGCTGCGCCGCGAGCGCGGTGATCGAGATCGACGACGTGTTCGTCGCGATGATCGCATCCGGCCGCGCGGCCGCCTCGATCTGCTTCAGAATGCGTCCTTTCAGCTCGACGTTCTCGGTCGCCGCTTCGATGACGATATCGGCCGAAGCGAGCCGCGCATAGTCCGTCGAAGTCTCGATGCGCCCGAGCGCGGCCTCTTGCGTCGCCGCGTCGAGCTTGCCCTTGGACACGAGCCGCTCCAGGCTCGCCTTGACCGCCGCGCGACCCTTGCCGAGCGCAGCGTCGGTGACGTCGATCATCACGACGCGAAGCCCCGCGACGGCGGCGGTCTGCGCAATGCCGCTGCCCATCGTGCCCGCGCCGATGACACCCATCGATTCGATGTTCATGCCTGTCCCTCCGTGGGTCACTGAAGGTTTTCGAAGATCGCCGCGATGCCCTGACCGCCGCCGATGCACATGGTGACGAGCGCATACCGGCCGCCGATACGCTTCAGTTCGTAAAGCGCCTTGACGGTGATCAGCGCGCCGGTCGCACCGACCGGATGCCCGAGCGAAATGCCCGAACCGTTCGGATTGACCCTGGCCGGGTCCAGTCCCAGCTCGTTCGTCACCGCGCAGGCCTGTGCGGCGAATGCCTCGTTGGCCTCGATCACATCGAGTTGCGCGACGTCGAGACCGGCGCGCTCGAGCGCCTTGCGCGTCGCCGGCACCGGGCCGATGCCCATGTAGGCGGGATCGACACCTGCATGCGCGTAGGACACGAGCCGTGCCAGCGGCTTCGCGCCGCGCCGCTCGGCCTCGCCGCGCTCCATCAGCAGCACGGCCGCCGCTGCGTCGTTGATGCCCGATGCGTTGCCCGCCGTCACCGTGCCGTTCTCCTTGACGAACACCGGCTTCAGCGTCGAAAAATCGCTGTCGCTCGCGTCGTGGCGCACGTGCTCGTCGGTGTCGAACACGGCTTCGCCTTTCTTCGCGCGCACGGTGATCGGCAGGATCTGGTCGCGAAAGCGCCCTTCCGCGATCGCACGTTCCGCGCGCCGATGCGATTCGAGCGCGAGCGCGTCCTGCGCTTCGCGAGTGATGCCGTACTTGCGCGCGACGTTCTCTGCCGTCACGCCCATATGAATCGTCTGGAACGGGTCGTGCAACGCGCCGAGCATCATGTCGACGAGCCTTCCATCGCCCATGCGCTGCCCGAAACGCGCGCCCGGCAGCGCGTACAGCGCGCGGCTCATGGTCTCCGCGCCGCCGCCGATGGCGATGTCCGCGTCGCCCAGCATGATCGTCTGCGCGGCGGAGACCACGGCCTGCAGGCCCGAGCCGCACAGGCGGTTCACCGTCAGCGCCGGCACGTGCTGCGCGACGCCGCCGTTGATCGCCGCGACGCGCGCGAGATACATGTCCTTCGGCTCCGTGTGGACGACATTGCCGAACACCACGTGACCGATGTCATCGCCCGTTACGTTCGCGCGCTGAAGCGTTTCGCGCACGACCATCGCGCCCAGTTCGGTCGGAGAGAAGTCCTTCAGGCTGCCGCCGAAGTCGCCGATTGCAGTCCGCACGCCGCTCACTACCACTACTTCACGCATTGCTTCGCCCATCGAGTCGCTCCTGTTCGTCTGCGCGTCTGCGCAGTGCCGGTTACATGTTCGGATAGTTGGGTCCGCCGCCACCTTCCGGCGTCACCCATACGATGTTCTGCGTCGGGTCCTTGATATCGCATGTCTTGCAGTGCACGCAGTTCTGCGCATTGATCTGCAAGCGGTCTTCCTCTGCATCGCCCTTGACGAATTCGTACACGCCCGCCGGACAGAAGCGCGCTTCCGGCCCCGCGTAGGTGCGCAGATTGACGGCGACCGGCACGCTCGCATCCCTGAGCGTCAGGTGCACGGGCTGGTCCTCCGCGTGATTGGTGTTCGAGATGAACACGGACGAGAGCCGGTCGAAGCTCAGCTTGCCGTCGGGTTTCGGATACGCGATCGGCGTACATTGCGCGGCGGGCCGGAGCGTCTCGTGATCCGCATGCCGGTGATGCAGCGTCCACGGCACCTTGCCGCCCAGCAGCTTCTGCTCGATGCCGACCATCAGCGTGCCGAGGTAGAGGCCCTTGCCCATCCATTGCTTGAAGTTGCGCGCCTTGTGCAGTTCGTCGTGCAGCCAGGAACCTTTGAACGATTCCGGATAGGCCGCGAGTTCATCCGACCGACGGCCGGCCTGCAACGCGTCGAACGCGGCATCGGCGGCGAGCATGCCCGTTTTGAGCGCCGCATGCGAACCCTTGATGCGCGATGCGTTGAGAAAGCCCGCGTCATCGCCGACGAGCGCGCCGCCCGGAAACACCAGCTTCGGCAACGACATCAGACCGCCTGCCGCGATCGCTCGCGCGCCATACGACACGCGCTTGCCGCCTTCGAGGAAGGTGCGGATCGCCGGATGTGTCTTGTAGCGCTGAAATTCCTCGAAGGGCGAGAGATACGGATTCGAATAGCCGAGGCCGACGACGAAGCCGACCATCACCTGATTGTTGTCGAGGTGATAGAGGAACGAGCCGCCGTACGTGTCGCTGTCGAGCGGCCAGCCCGCCGTGTGAATCACGAGGCCAGGCTTGTGCTTCGCTGGATCGATCTCCCAGAGTTCCTTGATGCCGAGGCCGTACACCTGCGGATCGACGCCGTCGCGCAAGCCGAAGCGTTCCGACAGTTGCCGGCCGAGATGGCCGCGCGCGCCTTCGCAGAAAAGCGTGTACTTCGCGTGAAGTTCCATGCCGAGCTGGAAGGCATCGGTGGGCTGGCCGTCACGGCCCACGCCCATGTTGCCCGTCGAGACGCCCTTGACCGAGCCGTCATCGTGATACAGCACTTCGGCCGCGGCAAAGCCCGCGAAGATCTCGACGCCGAGCGCTTCGGCCTGCTGACCCAGCCAGCGCGTCACGTTCGCGAGGCTGATGACGTAGTTGCCATGGTTCTTGAAGTTGTCCGGCAGCGCCCAGTTCGGCACGGCCCGCGCGCCGGTTTCCGACAGGAACAGAAAGCGGTCCTCGGTCACGGAGACATCGAGCGGCGCGCCGAGCGCTTTCCAGTCGGGAATGAGTTCATCGAGCGCGCGCGGGTCCATGACGGCGCCCGACACGATATGCGCGCCGATCTCCGAGCCTTTCTCCAGCACGCAGACGCCAAGCTCGACGCCCTCTTCCGCCGCACGCTGCTTCAGGCGAATCGCGGCGGACAGTCCGGCGGGGCCGCCGCCGACGATCACCACGTCGTAGTCCATCGATTCACGCGGACCGTATTGCTCGATCCAGTTTTCGGGCGCGAGTGTCCCTGCCGTTGCCGACGTCATGCTGCCTCCATCGATCTCGAGTACGCGTACGCGTCAGAATTGCGCGTCGCTCAGTGCGAACAGCGGATCGTCGCCGCGTGCGGACACGATGGCCGTCTCCAGGCCGCGCGCCTGCGTCAGCACGTATTCGGAGAAGCAGTGCGCGGTCGCGATCTTCGCGCCGTAGAACTGCGGATCCTCGGCGCGCTTGCGTTGCGCGGCGAGCAGCGCGCGAGCCATCTGCCAGCCCGACAGCACGATCCCCGCGAGCTTCAGATACAGCACGCTGCCGCCAAACACCGCACGCGGGTCACGCTTGGCCGTTTCGAGCACATACGCGATGACGTTCGCGAGCGCGTCGCGTCCTTCGGAGAGACGATGGTGCATCGCGTCGAATACGCGCGCGGCGTCGCCTGCATCGACTGTCTGCAACGCAGCGAGCGTGTCGTCGATCTCCTTCAGCAGCGCATGCGCGGCCGCGCCGCCGTCGCGCATCGTCTTGCGGCCGACGAGATCGTTGGCCTGGATCGCCGTCGTGCCTTCATAGATCGACAGGATGCGTGCATCGCGATAGAACTGCGCCGCGCCGGTTTCTTCGATGAAACCCATCCCGCCGTGCACCTGCACGCCGAGGCTGGTGACGTCGATCGCCATCTCGGTGCTCCAGCCTTTCACGACCGGCACGAGGAATTCGTGGATCGCCAGATGCCGTGCGCGGGTTTCGCCATCGCCGTGATGATGCGCGATGTCGGCATGCGCGGCGGCGACATAGGCCAGCGCACGCGCGCCTTCGGTCATGGCGCGCATCGTGCCGAGCATGCGCCGCACGTCCGGATGCCGGATGATCGCGACGGCTTGCGCGCCCGAGCCATCGACGGGGCGGCTCTGGATGCGTTCCTGCGCGTAGACGGCCGCCTTCTGATAAGCCGCGTCGGACAGCGCGATGCCCTGCAGGCTCACGCCGAAGCGCGCGGCGTTCATCATGATGAACATGTATTCGAGGCCGCGGTTTTCCTCGCCTACGAGGTAGCCGGTTGCGCCGCCGTTGTCGCCATACTGAAGCACGGCGGTCGGGCTCGCCTTGATGCCGAGCTTGTGTTCGATCGACACGCAGTGCACGTCGTTGCGCGCGCCGAGACTGCCGTCCTCGTTCACCAGAAACTTGGGCACGACGAACAGCGAAATGCCCTTCACGCCCTCCGGCGCGTCCGGCGTGCGGGCCAGCACGAGATGGACGATGTTCTCGGCCATGTCGTGCTCGCCCCAGGTGATGAAGATCTTGGTGCCGGACACCTTGTACGATCCGTCGTCCTGCCGCTCGGCACGCGAGCGCACGAGCGACAGGTCGGAGCCCGCCTGCGGCTCGGTCAGGTTCATCGTGCCCGTCCACTCGCCCGCAATCAGCTTCGGCAGATAGCGCGCCTTCAGTTCATCCGAGCCCGCGATCAGCAACGCCTCGATGGCGCCGTCGGTAAGCAGCGGGCACAGCGCGAACGACAGGTTGGACGCGTTCAGCATCTCGATGCACGGCGACGCGACCAGCTTCGCCAGCCCCTGTCCGCCGAATTCCGCCGGATGGCTGATGCCTTGCCAGCCGCCTTCCGTGTATTGGCGATAGGCGTCGCCGAAGCCGGCCGTCGCGGTGACCGTGCCGTCGCGCCATTCGCTCGGCCGCTGGTCGCCCGCTGCGTTCAACGGCGCGATGACTTCGGCAGCCAGCTTCGCGCCTTCGTCGAGGATGGCTTGCGCCGTATCCGCATTCGAATCCGCAAGACCCGGAAGCTGGCTGACGCTTGCAATATCTGCCAGCTCTTCCATGACGAACATCATTTCCTTGACGGGGGGCGTGTAACTCATCGATAACTCCTGGCGCCCAGCGATCAGAGGAAAGTCGCGCTGCGGCGGAAAACGTTGATATGTTGCGATGCATGGTATCAACGTCACCCGGTTTCATCGTTACCGGAATCCGCCCTTTCACTGACAAAACCTGCCAAAAACGGATCGTTGGCGGATCGCCCGGTCCGTCCGGGATTTACTCGTCTTTTCTCTGTCTGTACGCCGTGGGCGTGCTGCCGGTCCAGTGCCGGAACGCCCGATGGAACGCGGTCGGATTGTCGAACCCGACGTCGAAGGCAATCGCCGCGATGGCATCGTCGGAACGGGTGAGCCGCTGGATCGCAATGTCGCGGCGCACCTCGTCCTTGATCGCCTGAAAGGTCGTTCCCTCCGCTTCGAGACGGCGGCACAGCGTCCGCGCCGAGTAGTTCAGTTCCTGCGCGACGGCATCGACCGTCGGTGTCGTCGGCAGGCCGCCTGCGATGCATTGCCGCACCCGGTGACACACCATCTCTTCGGTGAAGGACACGAAGATCCAATCCTCCGGCGCGCGCTGAAGGAAGGCGTCGAGATCCGATTTCCGCTGCCGGATGCGGCGGTCGAGATAGGCCGCATCGAAGGCGATGAACGTGCGATCGCGCCCAAAACGCACGGGGCCCGGAAAGAGGTAAAGCAGATCGCCGGTCTGCGCGGGACGCAAGAACTGGAACGCCGCCTCGACCAGTGGAATCTTCTCGCGTATGAGCCACGACGCCACCCCGTGCACCAGCTTCAGCACCAATTCCCGCGCGAGCGGGCTTGCCTCCGGCCCATGCGGATTCGCCACGAACTCGACGGTCGCATAGCGTCCTTCGCGACGCGACACGAGCTGGAATTCATCCAGGACCAGATGAAAGAACTGTCCGAAGCGATGTAACGCGACCTCGAGCCGTGGCGCGTCGAGCAGGCTCAGACAGAGGAACTTGAGCGTGCCGTTGCGCAGCGGACGCGCGAAGATGCCCGGCATTTCGTCATCGAGCTCCATCGCGAGCAGACGGTAGAGCGTCGAAAACTGCTCCTGCGTGACCCGCGCGGCCGGCATGCTGAGCAATTCATGCGGAATGCCGGAATGCTCCGCCAACCGGACGACCGCGGCGCGGTCGGCGCCCGAAAGGAAACCATTCACGACGGAAATGGGTACGGTGGCAGAGAGCGGTCTCATGTCAAGAACCGTGCGGGATGGAGAACTCGCGGCCGATTTTGTCACATCGGTCCCTCGATTCACATCCTCGCACAGGCGACCTGCGCCGCCTCCGCCGTGACCTCGTCCCACCAGCTTGTCGATTCGCCGTCGCTCAGATGCGCGGATCATGCCGGACGCCGATCACCAACTCGATCTGGATAGGGACGACATTGAGAATGCAGTTGTAGGCGAACGGCATCACGGCGCGCGCGGGGCGCCCGCTTCAGTCCACCGTCACGACGATCTTCCCGACTTGCTCGTTCGATTCCAGGAACCGCGTTGCTTCCCGAATCTCATCGAACTCGAAGGTCCGCGAAATAAGAGGAACGAGAGCACCCGACTCGAGCTTCTCATTGATGAACGCCTTCGCACGTTCGAGCAGTTCGTCACTGCTCGTGACCTCGATGTAGAGATAGCCCTTGAAGGTCAGACATTTGCCGAGCAGAGCGAACTGAGGAAACGTCCCCTCGTCCGTGCTCAGCGCGCCGTATTCGAGAAGGATGCCGCCGAACGACATGCACTCCGCAAGCTGAGCGATTGCCGGGCCGCCGATCGGATCGAACACGACGCGAGCCGCCTTTCCGTTCGTGATGTCTCTGACTCGGGTCGCCAGGTCCTCTTCTGTCGTGGCAATCACGGTAGCGCCGACGCTTCGCGCGATCTGAATCGCGGCGATGCCAACGCTGCTCGATGCCGCCGACACAATGACGAAATCGTCAGCGCTCAGTTTGCCCTGTGCGATCAGCGCCCCCCAAGCGGTGACGTACTGCATCCACGATGCAGCGGCCTGCTCGAACGTCAATCGCGCCGGATGCTTTACAACGTACCTGGCGGGAATGTTGATCACTTCGCCGTAGGTCGGGCAACGCGACATGTCCAGGGTTGGAATGACGCTCACGGCATCGTAAACCTACAGCCTTTCTTCTCGCACGACCTTCTATGCGCTGCAGGCGTATCAGCACGCGCGCGGCCAGTCGCTGGCGCGGGCGGCACGGCGATCGCGGATGCCGTGGCTGTCGTCGGCGACTCGCAGAACGGGACGCCATCGTCGGGGCCTTCGCAGTTCGTCGCGATGGTCGGCATCCGCCACGCATTCTGATGCGGTTGCGGCCGGCGAGGCGCTGCTCGCGCCTCGCCGGCGACACTATCGAAGCATCCAGGTTTGCGCGAACGCGTCGAAGCGCGCAGCCTCGTCGGATTGCCACTGCGCGGATTTGCCGAGTTCCTCCGCAATGATTCGCGCGACCTCCGGCGCGGCGCGGCGCGCAGCGGCGGCATCCAGAAACAGCGCGCGATTGCGCCGCGCCAGCACATCTTCCACACAGCGCGCGAGTTCGGCCCGCACCGCGAAGCGCGTCTGCGCCTCGGTCAGCCCGCTCGCACGCACGAGCATGTTCTCCGCGCCCGGCAACCGTTCGATGAACGGCGCGTCCGAACCGTAATGGCCGTGCTGCTCGGCCGTCGATCCATGCAGCGGCAACGACGCCGTGCGGCACGGCGCGGCGGGCAGCAGCCGCTTCGTCACGGCGAGATCGATCACCTGCTGCGCCATCAGCCGGTACGTCGTCCACTTGCCGCCCGTCACGGTGATCATGCCGGTCGCGTTGATTTCGATCGTATGCTCGCGCGACAGCGACGCGGTCGATGCGCTGCCGTCGCTTTTCACGAGCGGACGAAGGCCGGCCCACACGCTCAGGACATCGTCGCGCGTCGGCTTGACGGACAGATAATCCGCGGCCGTCGCGAGGATGAAGTCGATATCCTCGTCGCTCGCGCGCGGGTCGAGCGGCAGGTCGTCGCGCGGCGTGTCCGTCGTGCCGACGATCGTATGCCCGTGCCACGGCACCACGAAGAGCACGCGGCCGTCCGTCGTCTTCGGCACGAGAATCGCGCTTTCGCTGCGCAGGAAGCGGCCCGGCAAGGTCAGATGCACGCCCTGGCTCGGCGCGACGATCGGGCGGGCGCCCGGCTCGGCCATCGCGCGGATCGAATCGACCCAGACGCCCGTCGCATTGACGACGCAGCGCGCGCTCACCGTGAAGCGGTCGCCGGTTTCGGCGTCTTCCACCGCGAGCCGATGATGTCCCGTGGTGCGATCGAGTTCGACGCCGCGCACGGCGGCGTTGTTCAGCGCGACGCCGCCGAGATCGAACAGCGTGCGCATCAGCGCGATGGCGAGGCGCGCGTCGTCGAACTGGCCGTCGAAATAGAGCGTGCCGCCGCGCAATGCGTGCCCGTGCAGGCTCTCGGCGAGCATCGGCGACCTCGCGCGCGTTTCCGCAAGGCCGAGGCTGCGGCTTGCGCTCAGGTTCAGCGAACCCGCGAGCCAGTCATATAACTTGAGGCCCGCGCCGTACATCAGCTTGTCGCCGAGCTTGTATGCCGGGACGATGAAGCCGAGCGCACGCACCAGATGCGACGCGTTGCGCGCGAGCAGGCCGCGCTCGCGCAGCGCTTCGCGAACGAGCGGAATATTGCCCTGCGCGAGATAGCGCACGCCGCCGTGCACGAGTTTGGTCGCCTTGCTCGACGTGCCCTTCGCGAAGTCGCGCGCTTCCAGCAGCAGGGTTCGATAGCCGCGCGATGCGGCATCGACGGCCGTGCCGAGGCCGCTCGCACCGCCGCCGATCACGACGACATCGAAGAGCGGCGTCTGATCGACTTCGCGCAGCAGCGCCGCCCGGTGAGGGGGTGTTCTCGTTTGCATGTCAGTCCGTGCAGACAGCGTGTTCGGCGGGGCGCTCCCACGCGCGGCCGCGACGCGCCCGCGCGCGCAGGCCGGGCGCGCTGTCGAGCAGCCACGCGAGCCTGGTCGCCGAGAAATATGGATCGATGCGCAGACCGGTCTTGCGCTCGATGACCGCCTGCGCACCGCTTTCTATCAGCCGCGCGCAGTGCGCCGCGGTGCGCCGGTCCTGCCAGACGATCGCCGGCACCACCGGCGCGCCCGTCTGCCGGTCCCAGAGCAGCGTGGTTTCGCGCTGGTTCGCGATGCCGATCGCCGCGATCTCCGACGCCTGCGCGCCCGCGTTGCGCATGACTTCGTGCGCGACGGCCAGTTGCGAGCGCCAGATATCGCCGGGATCATGTTCGACCCAGCCGGGCGACGGATAATGCTGCGCGAACTCCCGCTGCGCGCTGGCGATCACGCTGCCCGAACGGGCGAAGAGCATCGCGCGGGAACTGGTCGTTCCCTGGTCGAGGGCAAGGATAAAACGTCGCTGGCTCATTCCGCCACTCCAGACAGCCGGTTCAAGTCATGTTCGAAAACGAATCATGATATTCGTTTTCAATCATCCTAGCACCGCGTGCCGATGACGCAAAGATGGCGGCGGTGCGGTCTCCAGCCGTTCTAATTCACGCGCCGTCGTTGGTCGGAGGCATGCTATCGTCGTACACTGCGCGCATCCGGCAATTTTCATTTTTTTGCGATTCCGCTCAAGCTGATGACATCCGACCATGCACTGAACGGCAGGCAGCGGGCGCTGCTGGACCGCGTCGCCCGGGACGGCTTCGCGACCATCGACGATCTCGCCGCGCAATTCCAGGTCACGCCGCAGACCATCCGGCGCGACGTCAACTGGCTGTCCGATCAGAACCTGCTGCGCCGCTATCACGGCGGTGCGAGCGCGCTGACGAGTTCCGAGAACGCCGCCTATGCCGCGCGGCAGCAGATGTTTCTCGACGAGAAACGGCGCATCGCGAAGCTCGTCGCGTCGGAGATTCCGAATCACGCGACGCTGTTCATCAATCTCGGCACGACGACCGAGGAAGTCGCGCGCGCATTGCGTCAGCACACGGGGCTGCGCGTCATCACGAACAACCTGAACGTGGCGGCCATTCTCGCGGACGAGTCGGATGCGGAGCTGATGGTCGCGGGCGGCAAGGTGCGCGCACGGGATAAGGGCGTCGTGGGCGAGCAGGCCGTCGACTTCATCCGGATGTTCAAGGTGGACTTCGGGATCATCGGCATTTCGAGCATCGAGGAGGACGGCACGCTCAGGGATTTCGATATCGCCGAAGTGCGCGTGGCGCAGGCGATCATCGAGCAGTCGCGCACCGTGTTTCTCGTCGCAGATCATTCGAAGTTCGGCCGCGCCGCGCTCGTGAAGCTCGGGCATCTCAGTCAGATCGATGCGCTTTTTACCGATGCGCCGCCGCCGGAATGGATGGCCGAGGGTCTTGCGGCGGCTGATGTCGCGGTGCGCGTGGCTGATCAGGGCTGAGTGATCGGCGTGCCGTCCTTGGGCATGGCTGGTCAGGCTGTCGCTACCAGTAGCTCTTCCGCATTCTCCGGCGGACGCAGCCCATCGGTGCGATCAGCGAAGTAACGTTGCGTCAGATCCGCCGCCGACACATGTCGCGCGTCCTGGAATCCGGCATCGAGCGCCAGCGCCTGAATCTCCGCGGGCCTGAAGAAGCTGATGAACGGCGTGCCGCTCGCACGCGCGCCCTTCTCCGCCATCTCCAGTCCGGGACGCACTTCAGGGTCCGCGAGTTCGAGCGGAAGCAGAAACGTCATCGCGAAGATCGATCCCGATGCAAAGCCTGCGACTTCACGCAACGTGCCGGCGTTCGCTTCCTTCGTGAGATACATGCTGACGCCCGTCGAAACGACGATAGCCGGCCTGCTTTCATCGAAGCCGTTCATCACGAGTTTCTCGCGCCATGATTCGCCCGCTTCGAAATCCACCGGCACGAAGCGCAGCCAGTCCGGCACGCCATAACCGAGTTCCACGAGACGCCGGCGCTTCCATGCCTGCGGCCCCGGCGGATCGACTTCGAAGATAGTCAGGCGCGACGCGATCTCCGGCCTGCGCTGCGCGAAGCTGTCGAGACCCGCGCCGAGGATGACATATTGCGCGACGCCGCGATCGAGCTGCTCCACGACGAGATCTTCGATGAAGCGCGCCCGCGCGACGATCGATGCACGAAACGGCCGCGTGAACTGCGGGTTCATGTCGCCGCGCTCGCGCCAGTTCGCTTCGGGCGCGAGCAACTGAAGACCGATGCGGTCTTCCAGTACATGCGGCGATGCATCGGCTTCGACATGCAGCGCGCGCCACATCGCGACACGCGCGGCCGTGCTGTCCGGTGCTGCATTCGTCTTGTCGTTCATGGCTCGATGTCCAGGCTAAAGCCGGGAATGTCTCACACTTCGTCGATATCGTCCCGAACACTACAATCAGGTACTTTCGTTGCACGAGCAAACGAACCGGCAAACGAGCACGAGGACGCGAACATGGCGCAAGCGCCGCACATCGACCGCAACGAAGAAGAACGCACAAGCGAACGGCGCTGGCTCACGACCGTCGGCCCCTTCGTGTTCCTGTTGCTCTGGTCCGCCGGGTTTCCGATTGCGAAGACCGGGCTGCACTACGCATCGCCGCTCACGTTCCTGTCGATACGCTTCGCATTGAGCGTCGGCGTGCTGCTCGCCGTGTGCGTGGTCAGGCGCCCGCAATGGCCGCGCAATGCGCGCGCGTGGCTTCATCTCGTCGTCGTCGGCTTTCTCGTGCAGGTGATGTACTTCGGGCTCAGCTATCTGTCGATGACGGCAGGCATCGCGACTTCCGTGCTCGCGTTGATCGTGTCCCTGCAGCCGATTCTCGTCGGCGTGCTCGCACCGAAGTTCGTCGGCGAACGGATCGGCGCGCGGCGCTGGACCGGCCTGCTGCTCGGTCTCGCGGGCGCGGCGGGCGTGATCGTCGCGCGCGGGCCGCTGCACGCGGAGTCGCTCGGGCCGGTGCTGCTCGCGATCGGCGCGCTCATCGGCATCACGGGCGCGATGCTCTATGAAAAGCGCCTGGGCACGACGCAGGATCCGCTGACATCGAATCTCGTGCAATACAGCGTCGGCTTCGTGTTCTGCGCGCCCATGGCGCTTCTCTTCGAGCACACGCAAGTGCAATGGACGCCGACGTTCATCGCGACGCTCGCGTATCTCGTCATCGGCAATTCGCTGATCGCCATCACGCTGCTGCTCGCAATGACGCGCGCGGGCAAGGTGTCGCAAGTGGCGTCGCTGTTCTTCTTCGTGCCGCCCGCGGCCGCCGTGCTGTCCTACGTGTTCCTCGGCGAAGTGCTGCCGGCAGCCGCATGGTGGGCGATGGGCGTCGCGGTGCTCGGCGTCGCGATCGCCACATGGACGCCGCGCAAATGACGCTTCAATGCGAATGCTTCGGCACGTCCGCGCCACGGCAGCCGACGAGAAAGTCGAAGTCGCATCCTTCGTCGGCCTGCAGCACATGCTCGACATATAGCTTGCGATAGCCGGTGCGATCCTCGGGAATCTCGGTGCGCGCCGCGGCCCACGCATCGAGGCGCGTGCGGATTTCATCGTCGCCGATGTCGATGCGCAGCAGGCCCTTGTCGCAATCGAGCTCGATCCAGTCGCCATCGCGCACGATGGCAAGCGGCCCGCCCGCGCGCGCCTCGGGCGCGACATGCAGCACGACGGTGCCATACGCCGTGCCGCTCATGCGCGCATCCGACACGCGCACCATGTCCGTCACGCCTTGCGCGAGCAGCTTCGGCGGCAGGCCCATGTTGCCGACTTCCGCCATGCCCGGATAACCCTTCGGCCCGCAGTTCTTCATCACGAGCACGGAGTCCTTCGTGACATCGAGATCGGGATCGGCAATACGACGCTTGTAATCGTCGAAGTCCTCGAAGACGACCGCGCGGCCGCGATGCTTCAACAGCGCCGCCGTCGCCGCCGATGGTTTCAACACCGCGCCGCTCGGCGCGAGATTGCCGCGCAATACGCACAATCCGCCATCCGCGACGAGCGGCTTGTCGATCGGGCGAATCACTTCGTCGTTATAAAGCGGCGCGTCCTTCACGTTCTCCCAGAGCGTGCGGCCGTTCGCGGTCAGCGCATCCGGATGCGGAATCAGGTTCGCTTCGCCCAGACGCCGCAGCACTGCGGGCAAGCCGCCTGCGTAATAAAACTCCTCCATCAGGAAGCGTCCTGAAGGTTGAAGATCGACGAGCGTCGGCGTGCCGCGCCCGATGCGCGTCCAGTCATCGAGCTCCAGCTTCACGCCGATGCGCCCCGCGATCGCCTTCAGATGGATCGCCGCATTCGTCGAGCCGCCGATCGCCGCGTTGGTGCGGATCGCATTCTCGAACGCCTCGCGCGTGAGCAGCTTCGAGAGACGCAAGTCTTCCAGCGCCATCTCGACGATGCGCATGCCCGACAGATGCGCGAGCACGTAACGGCGCGAATCGACGGCAGGGATCGCCGCGTTGTGCGGCAGCGTGACGCCAAGCGATTCGGCCATGCACGCCATCGTCGACGCGGTGCCCATCGTGTTGCAGGTGCCCGTCGAGCGCGACATGCCCGCTTCCGCCGACATGAACTCGTGTATCGAGATCTTGCCCGCCTTCACCTGCTCGCTGAGTTGCCACACGACCGTGCCCGAGCCGATGTCGCGCCCTTCGTGCTTGCCGTTCAGCATCGGGCCGCCGGAGACGACGATCGCCGGCACATCGCAGCTCGCCGCGCCCATCAGGAGCGCGGGCGTGGTCTTGTCGCAACCGACGAGCAGCACGACCGCATCGACGGGATTGCCGCGTATCGCTTCCTCGACGTCCATGCTCGCGAGATTGCGCGTGAACATCGCGGTGGGCCGCAGGTTCGATTCGCCGTTCGAGAACACCGGAAACTCGACGGGAAAGCCGCCCGCTTCGAACACGCCGCGCTTCACGTGCTCGGCGAGCTTGCGAAAGTGCGAATTGCACGGCGTTAGTTCGGACCACGTATTACATATGCCGATGATCGGTTTGCCCGCGAACTCGTGATCCGGAATGCCCTGATTCTTCATCCAGCTTCGATACATGAAGCCGTTCTTGTCGGCGGTGCCGAACCATGCTGCCGAACGAAGCTTACGTTTGGATTCCGGGGCGCTCATGGTTTTGCTCACTGTGTGAGAAAGACCTATAAATAGCATGACTATATGGAGGGCGCGTACCGGGAAAACGCTAATCGAAACGTCAAAACGTCGTGCATATAGTTTGTCTATTGAAGTCGACGCGCGGACTTCGCATATCCCAATTACTAGTTCAAAACGCCGCGCTCTCGAATCGCCCCTCTCGCACACTGCTCGCATCGTCATCTGTCACGCCTGCATCTTTCGTCGATGAAAGCCGCGTGCGGATGACGTGCCGTGAAACCCAGTATCTGAACGTGATCGACGATGAGTCGACCCCATCGACCAACGAAGAAGAGACCGGAGGAAGTCATGGCGCAGAATCGGGATGACGATGCAAAAGACGGCGGCAGCCTCATCAGTTCGGGCCGGCGCGGCCTCATGCAGGGCGCGGGGCTGGGCGCCGCATTGTCGCTGCTGGGCGGCGTGGCCGGCGGAGGCGGCCTGATCTCGACCGCACAGGCGGCCGAAGCGGCGTTCCCGCAGCACAAGAAATGGAAGATCGTCTTCGTCAATCACGTCACGACGAATCCGTTCTTCGTGCCGACGCAATACGGCATTCAGGATGCGTGCGCGATGTTCGGCATGGACTATCAATGGACCGGCTCGGCCACGTCCGATGCGGGCGAAATGGTGCGCGCGGTGAACTCCGCGATCGCCGCGAAAGCCGATGCGATCGCCGTGCCGATCGTCGATCCCAACGCGTTCGACAAGCCGATTCAGGCCGCGCTCGACGCGGGCATTCCCGTATTCGCTTACAACGCGGACGCGCCGCGCGGCAAGAGCAATCCGCGGCTCGCGTATATCGGACAGGATCTGTATCTGTCGGGCTATCAGATGGGCGAGCGCATCGTGAGCCTGATCGACAGCGGCATGGTCGCGCTTTTCATCGCGACGCCGGGGCAGCTGAACATCCAGCCGCGTCTCGACGGCGCAAGCGATGCGATCAAGAAGTCGGGCAAGAAGATCGACATTCAGACCGTGGCCACCGGCGCGACCGTCAATGAAGAGCTTTCGAAGATCAAGTCGTTCTATCTCGGCCATCAGGACCTGAAAGGCATGTTCGCCGTCGATGCCGGCAGCACGCAGGGCGTCGCGCAGGTGATGAAGGAATCGAACCTGCCGTCGAAGGGCGTGCATGGCGGCGGCTTCGATCTCTTGCCGCAAACCATCCAGCTCATTCACGAAGGCTTCCTCGATTTCACCATCGACCAGCAGCCGTACGTGCAGGGCTTCTACACGGTGATGGAGGCGTTCGTGTTCCTCGCGTCGGGCGGGCTCGTCGGGCCGGCGAACATCAACACGGGTCTCAAGTTCGTGACGAAGGAGACCGTCGAGCCGTACCTCAATACATCGACGCGTTATGAAGGCAAGACCACCAAGCCGCAAATCGTGCCGATGAAAGGCGCGATCAAGTCCTGATGAACACGGTGAACGAACCTCGTAAAGCAGCGGCGCCCGCGCGGATCGACAATCCGCGCGGCGCGTGGGTGTCGCATTGGGCGCCCGAGTTGCGCATCCTGCTCGTCGCCGTGCTGCTCGCGGCGTACTTTCAGTTCGTCAATCACGACTTCCTGCTCAGCAACGCGAGCCTCGTCAATCTTTCGCAGTATGTCGCGCCGGTCGCGATCATCGCGTTCGGCGAGATCATGCTGATGATCGGCGGCGATATCGATCTGTCGGCGGGCATGGTGTTCGCGTTCGCGCCGTTCATGATGGTCTTCGCGAACGATGCGGGCGCGCCGATGTGGCTCGCGGTGGTCGCGGGACTTATAGCCGCCGCGATCATCGGCTTCGTGAACGGGGCGGTGACGGTGTATTTGCGCCTGCCTTCGTTCGTGACGACGCTCGGCACGCTCTTTCTCATCAATGGCATCACGCTGACCGTTTCGCGCGGCACGCCGGCGGCGACGCCCGGCTCGCCCGGACTCGCCGCCGTAATGGGCGCATGGGGCTACAGCGAAATCATCTGGACGGCGGCGATCGCGTTCGTGATGCACGTGCTGCTGCGGCACACGCGCTGGGGCCTGCATACGCAGGCGGCGGGCGCGAACCCGCTCGGCGCGAGCGAGGCGGGCATCCACGTGAACCGGCTGCGGCTCGGTAACTTCGTCCTTGCCGCCGTGCTCGCGGGCTTCACCGGGATACTCGAAAGCTTTCGCATCACGTCGATCGATCCGCAAGCGGGCGGCAACCAGATCATGTTTCTTGCCGTCGCCGCTGCCGTGATCGGCGGCACGCCGTTGACGGGCGGCTCGGGCACGATCGTCGGCGGTTTGCTCGGCGCGGCCGTGCTCGGCATTCTCAGCGACGGCTTCACGCTCATCGGCATCAACGCCTTCACGTTCAACATCATTCTCGGCGCCGCGATTCTCGCCGCGATGATCTTCAACATCCACGTCGGGCGCATTCGCCGCAGAGGAGCACGGTGATGAACGATCTCGCTCTACGCGGCGACAACCTCGTGAAGCGCTTCGGCGCCGTCACGGCGCTCGATGGCGTCTCGCTCACGCTAGGCAAGGGCGAAATCCTCGGCATTCTCGGCGACAACGGCGCGGGCAAATCGACGCTCGTGAAAATCCTGACCGGCTTTCATCAGCAGACGAGCGGCACACTGCACGTACACGGCGAGGAGACGCTGCTCAAGTCGGTCGATCATGCGCGCGCGCTCGGCATCGAATGCGTCTATCAGGACCTCGCGCTCGCGAATTCGCTGTCGATCTACCACAACATGTTTCTCAATCGCGAGATCGTGCGGCGCGGGCCTGCCCGCATCTTGCGGCTCGTCGATCACAAGCAGATGCGCGAGCGCGCCGCGCAATGTCTCGACGATATCGGCGTGCACGTGCCTTCGGTCGATCTTCCCGTAGAGCGCCTGTCCGGCGGGCAACGTCAGGCCATCGCTGTCGCGCGTGCGGTGCATTCGAACGCGAAGATCCTGCTGCTCGATGAACCGCTCGCCGCGATGGGCGCGCGCGAAGCCGCGCTCATCATCGATCTCGTGATGCGCCTGAAGGAGAAAGGCGGGCTCTCGATCATCATGATCATGCACAACTATGCGCAGACGCTCGATATCGCGGATCGCATCATGTTGATGCAGCGCGGCCGCGTGACGTACGAGCAGCGCAGCGCGAATACATCGGTCGCGGAGCTGATGGATATCGTGAGGCGGGAATATCGGGCGATGCGCGCGACGACCGCAAACTAGACGTCGTTCGAGCCGCATCATGGATTACCGCAACCCCAGGCAACGCAAGAGCATGCACGGACGCATCGTGCAGGAGCTCGGCATGCGGATCGTGAGCGGTGCAATCAAGCCGGGCGAGCGTCTGCCCGCCGAGCCCACGCTCTGCGAAACCTATGGCGTGAGCCGTCCGGTGCTGCGCGAAGCGACGCGCGTGCTCGCCGCGAAGGGGCTCGTGGTATCGAAGCCGCGCGTGGGCAGCGTCGTGCGTGCGCGCGACGAATGGCACATGCTCGACCCCGATGTGCTCGTGTGGACCATCAGCCATCTTCCCGAAGGCGAGTTCTTCCGCTCGCTGATGACGGTGCGCCAGATCATCGAGCCCGCCGCCGCCGCGCTCGCGGCCATCTCCGCCAGCGACGACGACATCGCGTGCATCGGCGCCGCGTATGAACGCATGGAAAGCGCAAAGACCGCCGCCGATCTGCTCGATCCCGATCTGGCGTTTCATCGCGCGATCATGACGGCGACGCATAACGACATGCTCGCGTATATCGGCAACATGCTGTCGCTCGCGCTCTCCGAATCGATCAAGCTCACGAGCCGCCATCCGAACACGCACGCACTGTCGCTGCCGCGTCACAAGGCGATCTTCACGGCCATCGCGAACCGCGACGCGCTCGCGGCGCGTCAGGCGAGCGTCGTGCAGCTCGACAATGCACGCGCCGACGCGAACACGATCCTCGGCGGCGCCGCGCTGGAGCCGTAAGACTTCCCGGATCGGCGCCGTCGTAACGTTTGCTTGCGCAGGCTTCGCTCAAGTCTCGCCCCTCCCTGCCGTAAACCCTATTGAGACCGGCGTCGACGCGGTCTTCTCTTCACCCCTTGCCTCCGGCGGCATCGTCCTTTGTGCGGCTCACGGGGTTCTTTCGACGAGCATTCCATACGTCCTTGCGCTTTTCGCGGGATGAAGGTCCGCCATCGGTCCGTCCGTCTTCCTTGGAAGACTTGCGGAACGTGCGCCTACTTCGTGGACATGGAAATTGACCATCAAGTAGTGCGCATCGACATGATGAACTTGAATCGCACCGGCAAGCCGGGATTTCAATCTTCGCGTTCCTTCAAAGCCGCCACTCTTGCGGCCTCGATGAGCGTCTTGCTTGCGGCATGCGGCGGCGGTGGCGGCGGCAGTGATGGCACGGGCAGCGCATCGTCCACCGACGCCGCGCGCAGCGGCAGTGCATCCGCATCCGCATCCGCCGTGTCCGTTACGACGACGGCTCCTGCGTCCGGCAACGGAACCTCGAAGACGACGACGAGCCCCGCCTCTTCCGACACTGGCTCTGTGAGCGTGCCGTCGAACGGTGCGAGCAGCCCGGTCATCGACACCGGCACGATCGCGCCGTCTCAACCCGCGCGGCTCTTCTACGGCGTGAACGGCCACAACAACGAAGGCGGCGCCTACGACATCTCCAGTCCCGCCCTGCAGCTTTCGCAATTGCAGGATCTCGGCGCGAAGCTCTATCGCAATGAGGTGTATAGCGCGGGCACTGCCAACAAGCTCGCAGGCATCGCGCAGACGATGGCAGCGGGCGGCATCACCGTGTATCCGGTGATGCTCATGAACATCAATACCTTCAACGACGAAACCGAAGGCTATAACGCCGGCTTCGCGCTCGGGCAACAGACCGCGACCTCGCGGCGCTATCCGTATTACGAGGTCACGAACGAGATGGAATCGGAGATACTCACCGGCAATGTCGACGGCATCTATCCGGAGCAATACGATCTCGTGAAGTTCAGGATATTGCGCGGCGTGATTCGCGGCATGATCGCGGGCATCAAGTCCGTCGACACCTCGGGCAAGATCATCATGGGCGGCGGCACGTGGCTGCATTACGGCTTCGCGCAGATGCTCGCGGCGGGCATGGAGCCGGACAACAGCATTGGTCATCCGGTCGTCGACTGGGACATCACCGCGTGGCACTGGTACTCGGAGCAGGGCGACATCACGAATGCGTGCGGCGGCACCGGATGTCATAACGTGCTCGCCGCGCTCCACGCGCTCGGCAAGCCGATCTGGATCAACGAATTCGGCGTGCGCCCGAACTACGGCACCGATCAGCAGATCGCGGCGTATATGGTCGGCAACACGATGATGGCGCAGTTCGTCGCGCTCGCATCGACGTATGACATCGAGTCGATTCAGGCTTACGAGCTGTACGACGACGATCCCGTCTACGGCGAAGGCGCGTTCGGGCTTCTGAAGTTCGACGGCCTCACGCCGAAGCCCGCCTACAGCGCGTTCAAGAGTTTCGTCGCGGCGCATCCGATGTAAGCGGCGACGGCGGGTGGATGCTCAGGCGATGTCTTCCTCGATCATCACCCTGCCGTTTTCGATGCGTATCGGAATGCGTCTGAGGCTCGCGCCGAGACAGGGGCCGTCGACGCAAACGCCGTCCTCGAAACGAAACATCGCGCTGTGATGCGCGCACATCAGCAGTCCGCCTCCGTAGGTCCAGAAGGCGTCCGGCTCGTAGTTGAGCGGAATCGAGAAATGCGGGCATACGTTGCGATACGCCCAGGCATCGCGGCCACGACGCAGCACGAGAACGGACGGCGCCGCTTCGAGACCGCCGCCGTCGGGTACGTCATCCAGCGCGCAAATTGCGTTCACGCACGCTCCTTCGCGATCAGCGTGAAATCGCGTGCTACGTCATAGCCGCTTTCCTTCGGCACATACTCGATGATGAGCGAAGGCTTCACGCCGAACACCGCATCGGAGTTCACATAGGGATCGTCCGACGAATACAGCGCGGTCGTCAGCGGCTCATGATCCGGCGCTTCGATGCGAAAGTGGATATGCGCGGGCCGCATCGGATGACGGCCCGTCGCGACGAGCATCTTGCCGACGGGGCCATCGGTGGGGATCGGATAGCTCGTCGGCTTGATCGAATGAAACGCGTATTCGCCGTCCGCGTTCGTACGGAACCGGCCGCGCAGATTGCCTTCCGGCTGCTCCGGGTCCTGTCCTTCGTACATGCCGTTCGGCGCGGTCTGCCAGACTTCGATCAGCGCGCCCGCGACCGGCTTGCCGCTCACATCACGCACGGCGCCATGAAAGAACACCGGCTCGCCTTCGCTTTGCGCGATGTTCGCGCCGAACGCCGACTCCTTCACGCCATCGCGATAGAACGGACCGAGCAGACTGCTTTCGGTCGCGGCTTCATCGTGATGTTGATTGATGTCGTCGAGAACGATCGACAGTCCCAGCGTATCCGACAACAGAATGAACTCCTGCCGGATACCGTCGCATTTCTTGCCGGTCGCGGTGAGGAACTCGATGCCGCGTCGCCATTCGTCGTTCGTGAGATTCACTTCGCGCGCGAAGGCGTGCAGATGCCGCACGAGCGCGGTGACGATTTCCTTCGTGCGCGCATCGGCGCAATGGACGAAGGCTTCGGTGACGTTGTGCGTCAGTGACTCGTTCATGGTCGTCGTCCTTCATAGGCCGCTTCCAGCAACGCACGCAAGGGCGCGCGTTCGACCGGCCGCGGGTTCCAGTACGGGCTCTTCAGCGCGACATCGACGGCGATATCGATATCGCTTTCTTTCATGCCGATGTCCTTCAGCGCGGTCGGCGCGCCGTTCGCGCGCGCGAGCTCGAATGCGCCTTGCGCGGCATCGTCCGAGCCGAGCGCGCGCGCGATGCGCCTCATCGCGTCGGGCGTCGCGTCGCGGTTATAAGCGAGCGCGTGCGGCAGCACGATCGTATGCGTTTCCGCGTGCGGCAGATTGAACGTGCCGCCGAGCGTGTGACACAGCTTGTGATGCAGCGACATGCCGACGCTCCCGAGCACCGCGCCGCACAGCCACGCGCCGTAGAGACAGTCGCTGCGCGCATCGAGATCATCGGGCTTCGCAACCACCTTGCCGATGCCTTGCGAGAGCGCGCGAATGCCCTCTTCCGCCATCAGGCTCACCACGGGATTCGCGTCCTGCGCGTAGAGCCCTTCGGCCGCGTGCGCGATTGCGTTGATGCCGCTCGTCACCGAAAGCGACGCGGGCAGCGATACCGTGAGCTGCGGATCGTAGATGACCGTTTTCGGCAGCACGCGCATGTCGCGGCCCGTCTTCTTCAGTCCCGCTTCGGTGAGACCGTAGATGGGCGTCATCTCCGAGCCGGCATAGGTGGTCGGCACGGCGAGTATCGGCAGCGACGATGTCAACGCGATCGCCTTGCCGAGTCCTGTCGTCGATCCGCCGCCGATGGCGATCGCGCAGTCCGCGCCGATGCGCTGCGCATATTCGCGTGCCTCGCGCGCCGTCTCGACGGGCACATGCATCACCGCCTTGGCGAACACGCCCGCCGCGCGACAACCGATGCGTTCGGCGAGCGCTTCGGCCTGATCGCGCTGCGGCGGGGTCGAAAGAATGAGCGCGCGCTGCGCGCCCAGAAGCTCGATCTCGCGTTCGAGATGTTCGATGCTTCCCGCGCCGAACACTACGCGCGAAGGCATGCCCTGATAGATGAACGATTGCATGATTCCCGATGCGCTCAGCGCGGATAGTAAGGCGGAATATTGGCGTCGACATTCACCCACACCGACTTGGCCTGAGTATATTCGCGCATCACTTCGAAGCCCATCTCGCGTCCGTAGCCGCTCGCGCCAACGCCGCCGAAGGGCGATCCCGGGCTCACGCGCTTGTAGCAGTTGATCCACACCATGCCGCTCTTCAGTTGCCGCGCGAAGCGATGCGCGCGTTGCAGATCGCGCGTCCACAGACCCGCGCCGAGGCCGTATTCCGTGCCGTTGGCGATGGCGAGCGCTTCTTCGTCCGATCCGAACGTGCTGACCGTGACGAACGGGCCGAACACTTCTTCCTGCGCGACGCGATCCGTCGGCTTCGCCTGTACGATGGTCGGCTCGACATAGCAGCCGTTCGCGAGCGCCGATGCATCCGGCGCCTTGCCGCCCGCGAGCACGCGTCCGCCCTGCTCGCGCGCGACATCGACATACGAGAGCACGCGGTCGCGATGCATCTGCGATGTGAGCGGCCCCATCTCCGTCGACGGATCGAGCGGATCGCCGATGCGGATCGAGCGCGCGAGCGATGTGAAGCGCTCGAGCAAATCATCGGCGATCGACTCGTGCACGATGAGACGCGATGCCGCGATGCACGCCTGCCCCTGGTTATGAAAGATGCCGAACGCGGAGCCTTGCACGACGGCATCGAGATTGGCGTCGCCGAACACGACGTTCGCGCCCTTGCCGCCGAGTTCGAGCTGCACTTTCTTCAGATTGCCGCTCGATGCCTGCACGATCTTGCGGCCGACCGCCGTCGATCCGGTGAACGCGACCTTGCCGATCTCGGGATGCTCCGCGATGTATTGGCCCGCAACGTGCCCCAAACCCGGCAGCACATTCACGACGCCCGCGGGAAAGCCGACTTCGGCCATCAGTTCGGCGATGGCGAGGCTCGACAAGGGCGTCAGTTCAGCAGGCTTCATCACGACGCAATTGCCCGCCGCGAGCGCGGGCGCCATCTTCCAGCTCGTGAACATCAGCGGAAAATTCCACGGCACCACCTGCCCGACGATGCCCACCGGCTCGCGCGTCAGATAGTTGAGAAAGCCCGCTTCGACGGGAATCACCGAGCCTTCGAACTTGTCCGCCATGCCGCCGAAGTAGCGGAACGTCGCGGCCGTGCGCGGCACGTCGAGATTGCGCGTATCGCGGATCGGGTGGCCCGTGTCGAGCGACTCGAGACGCGCGAGTGCATCGGCGTTGGCTTCGATCGCATCGGCGAGCTTCAGCAACAGACGTCCGCGATCTGCCGCCGCCATCGCGCTCCACGCCGGGAACGCCTTTTTCGCGGCCTGAACCGCGCGGTCGATGTCCTCGCGGCCAGCCATCGAGACTTGCGCGATCACGCTGTTATCGTGCGGATTCAGGGTCGCGAGCGTTTCGCCGGAAAGGGCAGGCACGAAGCGGCCATCGATGAAGAGTTGCGTTTGCATGTCTTGCTCGTGTCGAGAATTGAAGACGAAGCCTTCCCCGCGGCGCCTTATTCAAGGCGCCGTCGTGAAGCGGAAGAACGTAGGGGATTTAAAGCGCGACCGGATACGGCGGCAGCTCGCCGCTTTCGTAGCGCTTGGGCAGATCGGGCGTCGCGTTCTCCCAGACCAGCAGCATCGAGCGCTTCTGCGAATAACCCTTGTGGCGAATGTCGGCGGGCATCGCGGCGATATCGCCCGCATTCATCGTGATGCGCGCGCGTGGCTCGCCCGTATCTTTATCGGCGACATCCCAGATGATCTGATCCGACAGTTGCAGGAACCATTCGACGCGGTCATTGCCATGAAATACCGGCAGCACGAACTCCTCGGTCGTCGGACAGAAGAGGCTTTGCTTGCAGACGGACGTCACCGACGGATTCCACGTCACATCCGAGCGCGACAGATACTTGAAGAGGCTGAACGCATGCAGTTGCCCTTCGAAGCCCGGCTCGGCGTGAATCTCCGGCTCGTCCTGCGACACATCCGCGAACTGGCGATTCACCGGGAAGTCGTCGCGCAGGGGCGAATCGCCTTCGAGGCCGGGCATGCGCTTCGTCGCGATGCGCGTGCGGTCGATCGCCGCGATGTTGTCGCCGTGCTTCGCGCCGAACGCCGAACCGGTCTCTTCGGGCGCGGCGAACGGATCGAAGCCTTCGTTGACCCAGTCCTTCAGGATCGCCTTGAAGGTCGCCATGATGACCGGCGTCTCGAACTGCTGCGTGTAATCGACGCCCGCCTCGCGGAAGCTCGCGTTATAGGCGCCGGCGTACATGTCGACCTTGCCGTAGTGATTGCGCGTGCCGATCACTTCGTCGAAGTTGACCCAGCCGTAGAAGAAGCCCCACGCGACATCGCGCATCATCGCGCGCAGGAAGTCATCGGCGTGCATTTGGTGCGAGCGCGTCTGTCCTTGCGCGGGCCACTTCACCGTGACGAAGTAGGCGTCGCGGCTGAATTCGAAATCGCCCAGTTTGAAGGTGCGGTAGCCGGTATTGGCATCGGGGTCGGTGGCGACGACGCTTTGCAGGAAAGCCGTTTGATCCATGATGTTGTGCTCCGAAAGTTGACGGTTACTGAATGCAGATATCGGCCCACTTCTCGACCGATTGCGCGCCGAGAATCGTCTGCACGAGCAACACGCCGGTCTTTCTCGCTTCGAAGCGATAGGCCGCGCCTGCGGGCAGCAATGCCTGATGACCGCGACGCAAACGCACGAAGCCCATCTTCTGGCCCGAGGGTTCGCCTTCGAGCTTCACCGTGCCTTCGATGTTTTCGCTGACGAGCGCGCCATCGGACGGCTTGATGAAGTGCACGTCGATTTCGCCATCGAGCGCGATCACGAATTCATCGTGCGATGCGCTGAACCACGGCGACACGCCTTCCGCCCGCAGCGTTTCGATCACGTATTTGAGGTTCTTGCCCACGACCACTTTTTCATACGGTGCGGCATGGCTCGCCACTTCGAACACGTTGGACATCACGTAATGCGAAGCCTTGCCCTTGATGATTTCTATCGAGCCTTTGCGATAGTCGTCGAGGCTGCCGAGAACGGTCTGTTGCATGTCTGTCTCCATGTCTTCGTCGATCTTTCGCGGCGAATGTCAGTGCCGCGCTGGAATCAAGATTAGGGCTGCGGAGCGCGCGAGGCAATGAATCGAGGTTCGTGTTTGCCGAACGATGTGTGCTCGATCGCCGCCCTAGGGAAACTACTTACTGTTGTGCGTGCTTGTCCGCCAGCCACGGATAGCGCCGCGTGTCCGCGCCTTCGTAGTCGGGATCGAGATAGATGAAGCAACGCTGAATCCTGAAGTCGCGGATTTCGAACACATCGGTCCATCGGCCCGCATGCGTGACGCCCGCGCGCCAGTCGACGCCGCTCTTCGTCGTGCCGTAGCTCGTGCCTTCGACGACCACCGTATCGCCCTGCTGGATCACGTTCAGATACGCGAGGTCATGCTTGAACTTCGCGACGATCGAGCCCAGGTCTGCGAAGAGCTGTTCGAAGGCCGCGCGGCCCGTCGCGATGCCCCACTTCGGGAAATAGACTTCGGCGTTGTCGTCGAACAGATCGAAGAAGGGTGCGCCGCGATCGAGCCTGCGCAGATATTCGAGCGCGATGGTCTTGCGCTGTTCGTCGGTCATGGTGATGGGGTTCATGCTCTCGTCTCCTGATGTTGAGTTCAATGCAGCGTGCGCAGATAAGCGATGATCTTTTGACGCCGCGCTTCATCGCCTTCGAAGTAGGTCATCGCGTTGCCGGGCGCGACGGATTGCGTATCGGTAAGCCAGGCATCGAGCAGCTTTTCGTCCCACACCTTGCCCGCTGCCGCCCCCTTCATGCCCGCCGAATACTTGAAGCCCGATTCGGACGCCAGCGGCCTGCCGACGATTCCGAAGAGGTTCGGCCCTTGTCCGTTCGGTTCGCCCTTGCCGAAGGTGTGACACACAGCGCAGTTGTTGGTCGTGAGCTTCTTGCCTAGCGCGACGGGATCTTGTTGTGCGTGCGCCGTGGCGCTGACGAATGCGAGCACAACGAATACCTTGGCCATCCGAATCATGATTGACCTCCATTGGCGGATTGCGCGGCGCGATAAGCAAACGCGATGATCGGTCCGAGCGTGCCGCCGCCCGCCCAGTAAGCCCGCGCCGACGCCGACGCGACGCAATTTCCGACACCGTACAAGCCTTTGATCGGCTCGCCGCGCGTATTGAGCACCTGTGCGTGCGAGTTGGTTTTCGGGCCGCCCTTGGTATCGAGATTTCCGGCAACGATGAGCGCCGCGTAGTACGGCCCTTTCGCCGAGAGCGGATACATCGTCTCGTTCTTCTGATCCGTCTTCTTCGATACGGGCCCGTTGAACAGCTTCTCGACGATGCGCTCGCCGCGATGAAAGTCCTGATCGACGCCCGTCTTCGCGAAGCCGTTGAAGCGTTTGATGCTCGCATCCAAGTTACGTACGAAGTCGCCGGAGAGATCGGCGCTGCCGAGCGCGCTCCTGTACTGCGCCATGCGTTCGCGAATGGCGCCCGCAAGTTCGGCAAGCGTATTGCCGCGCAGCACGTGCCGGTCGTTCGATCCCTTGGGCACGATGAAGCTGCCGTAGTCGTCGCTCGCGCAATGGTCCTGCGCCTGCTGGTCCCAGATCGCAATCAGCGCGAGATTCGGATACTCGCCCTTCGCGCCGTCCCATTCGGAGAACGTCGCGCAGACTTCGTTGTAGGCGAGCTTCTCGTTGACGACGCGCTTGCCGTACTTGTTCACGTAGATCATCGAATCGCCCGTCGGCGTGAAGATGCCGGAGAGCGAGCCATCTTTCGCGATCGCCTTGTCGAGCGAAATCGGCGCCATCCACGAGTAGTTCATGTTGCGCAACTGCACGTCGAGCGCGCTCGATATACGCACGAAATCGCCTTCGTTGGTCGGCGCCGCGCATCCGCCGTACACCGCGCCGTGCAGGAAGTTCTTGCGCAACTCGGGGTCGTGCGTGAAGCCGCCCGTCGCGAAGATCACCGCCTTTTTCGCGCGCACGCGAAAGAGCGTGTCCTCTTCCGTCAGCGATTCGACGCCGATCACCGCGCCCGCTTCATCGACGAGCACCTTCTGCACGCGATAACCCGTCTTGATGTCGATGCCGTCGCGCCGTGCCGCCGCGCTCATCGTACGGATCGCGACACGCCCGCCATCGGACATGCTCGGCAGGCCATCTTTCGGAAACAGCACGCGGCCGCGCGGCGCCTTGTCTTCGGGCAGCTCGGCCCAGTAATCCGGCACCGTCGCCTCATGCCGATACGGCAGCGCGCCCTTGCTCGCGAGCAGCTCCGCCGCCGGTGATGCGCTGTCGTAGATCGCCTCGCACATGTCGTATTCCCAGTCGGACAGGCCGAGCTTGGGCAGCGATGGATCGTATTGCTCGGGCCGCGAAAGACGCGCGACATAGCGCATGTAATCGGGCTTCGGATCGGCCATGCCCGCGCGGCGCATCGGCTCGTTATTCGGCACCCAGTACCAGAACGCGGCCTTCGCCGCCGTGCCGCCGACACTGCCCGCCTTCTCCAGTATCACGACGCGGTTGCCGAGCCAGCGCGAAAAGAGCGCGGCGGGCAAGCCGCCGCCACCGCCGCCGCACACGACGATGTCGTATTCGGCATCGAACCTGATCTCGCTCGCGGCGCGCGCGGTGAGCGACACCGCGCCGAACGCGGCGGCGGCCGTTCCCGCGCCCGCGGCCTTGATGAAGTTGCGCCGTGACGCGGCGGGTGGTCTTTGCATATCGTTCATGTTCGTCTCCTTGAGATTCATCGCCGATCACCAGTAGTGCCACGCCTGCACGAGGATTCCGTTCGTGAGCGTCGTGTTGCGGCCCGAGACCGAGTGCTGGTACTGGATGGAAAGCTGGTCGTACATCTTCTGGTGCAGGAACGGCAGGCTGTTCGGCTTGAACTGGAACAACACGCCGATACCCACGGTCGTTTCGCGGCTCGCGCTGTTCGCGACGGGCATCGCGGCGGTCTGGTCGAACGTGCCGCCGCTCGTCTGATAGTCGAGACCGACGAAGGGAATCGCGAACGGGCTGTCGAGCGGCGAGATGCTGTAGCCGACGCGCAGGTTCAGATGGAAGGTGTTGCCCGGGCTCAGATCGTCGTGGCCGGAGCGCAGCGTGCGTCCGCGAACGATGCCGCCCATGAGCAGATCGACGTTAAGGTGGCCGTACCAGTCGTCATAGAAGACCGACGGCCAGAACGACCACGTATTCGTCGATACCGCGTCCTGCCCGATCGGCACCTGCACGTAGGCCTGAAAACCGAGCGTCGTCGCGGGCGCGGGGTTGTACCAGACGAGCCCGCCGACGAGCGGATCACCAATGCCGCTCGCCGCGAATTGCGAGCCTTGCGTGCGGATCGCGGGCAGCGTGATGCTCGCGTTGAAGCCCATTTGCGGCAGCGACGGCACTTTCCAGTAGTGGATGAACGTCGAAAGTCCGACGAAGGTATTCGTGCCCGGTCCCGCGACCTGATTGCCCTGCGAATCGAACGCGCGGCTGTCGTGATTCCATTCGAGGTTCTGACCGAAGGAATCGTAGGTGCCTTCGAAGTCGCTGCTGAACTGCCAGGTTTGCGGGCGGTCCGTCGCGAAGGGAATGCCCGAGGCGAGCGCGTCGGCGGCCGGCGACATCGTGCAGGTTGCGCCGAGCATGGCGAGCGCCCATGCGTGACGTCTTCGTATCGTTGGTCTCGGGTGCCGCGTTTGCATCGTCGTCTCCGGTCGTTCGTGTCGTATGAGCGAACGTTACGAAGGCGCGACGCGCCGGTCTTTCAGGTTTCGCGGATTACAGATTCCGGACGAACCGCGAACGAATGCCGCAATACCGATACGGGTTAACACCAGGGCGCAAAGCGCGCACGCGGCGTTCGCGAACGGCGACCCATCGCGCGTGCAGGGGCTTCGCGGGCACATCTATACTCGCGTGAACAGCGGCGTCCATCGGCAAGCCGCGATGAAAACGGAGACACGACCATGAGCGCCCCTGCCGTGACCGCCCGCATCGATCGCTTCAGCGCGGTCGCGGGCGTGCCGGGACTCGAATACTGCATCTCGGGCCCGCGCCCTTATTCGCTTGAGTTGAGCAATTCGTCGGACATGATCTGCCTTCTGCTCGGCACGATCGTCTCCGACACGCGCTACGACGACGGCCCCGCCGCGCCCTTCACCTTTCGCGCGGAAACGGCCGCCTATCATCCGCGCGGCGAAAGCATGCGCATCGACGCGCACGACGTGCGGCACGGCTTTATCGCGTTTCGTTATGCGGATGCCTTCGTGAATCGCATCGGCGAGCGCAGCGCGGAGCCGTTGCGCCGCGCGGGCAGCCGCAGCAATCTCGGCGCCGACTCGATCCGGCATCTCGTGCGCTATGCGCGACAGAAGGCGCACGCTGACACGCGCCAGATCGATCCGTGGGAATTGCAATGCGTCGCCACGCTCGCGTGGATCGAAACCACGCGGCATCTCGAACGCGCCGCGCGCGAGCGCAAGTCCGCGCTCACCGATGCCGGTTTCGCGATGCTCGAAGCGTATGTCGCCGATAACATCGACCAGAATCTTTCCTGCGCCGATATCGCGACCGAGCTCGACTTGCCCGTGCGCGTCGTCTTCGACGGCGTGAAGGCGCGCACCGGTCATTCGCTCTATCGCTATGTGCTGGAAAAGCGCATCGACGCCGCCGCGCGGATGCTGCGCTCAGGTCACGCGCCGCTCGTCGATGTCGCCGCCGCGTGCGGGTTTTCATCGCAGCAGCATATGACGGCGCTCTTTTCCGGGCGGCTCGGCACGACGCCGCTGCGCTACCGCAAGAGCGCAGCGTAGCGACGGGAAACAGGAGACAGCATGGATCTCTTCATGTCGATGGAAGCCTTCGTTCGCGCAGCGGAAGCGCAAAGCTTCGCGAGCGCGGCGCGGCAGCTCGGCGTGGCGAAATCGGTCGTCACGTCGCGCGTGAAGCAGCTCGAGGAGCATTTCGGCGTCGCGCTGTTTCATCGTTCGACGCGCGCGGTGCGTCTCTCCGAAGTCGGCGAATCCTACTATCGCGATTGCCTGCTGCTCGTCTCGAAGGTGCGCGAGTTGTCGGGCCGTGCGAGCGCGGAAACGCAATCGCTGTCGGGCACGCTCAATGTCCACGTGCTCCCGGGCTTCGCGCTCGGTCACTTCTCGCAGGCGCTGATCGCGTTTCGCGAGGCCCATCCGCGCATCGAGTTCGTCGTCACCGTGAACGATCGCGTGATCGATCCCGTGCAGGAAGGCTTCGATCTCGCGTTGCAAATCTATCCGCCCGCGTCGAATCTGCTCGTCGAGCGCAAGCTCTTTCCGGTGCGCGGCGTGCTGTGCGCGACACCCGCGTATCTGAAGGACGAGCCGGCCATCGAGACACCGCTCGATCTGCTGCGCCATGATTTCGCGCGTTACGCGCACTATCCGTGGGGCGACAACTGGCCGCTCATGAAAGGCAACGAGTGTTATGAAATCGCGCTCAACCCCGTGTTGAAGACGAACAGCGTGCACCTGCTGCTCGAATTCGCGCGCGCGGGCGCGGGCGTCGTCTATCTGCCGACGATGGTCGCCGCGAGCGATCTGCTCGAACGACGCCTCGTGCGCGTGCTGCCCGAATACGCGGCGCCGCCGCTGTGGCTGTCGGCGGTGTATCCGACTTCGCATCGATCGACGAGCAAGGTGAAAGCGTTCGTCGATTTTCTGCGCGAGCGCTATCTGCGCGAGCCGCAGTGGGACAAAGCGCTCGGCATTTCGCCGCCCGACGACGAAGAGCGCAATGTCGACGAAGAACTCGGCGACGCGTGAAGCGCATCAAAGAATGTAGAGCCACGCGAGCAAGGTGACGATCGAGAAAAGCGTGGTCATCGAGATGACGGCGCCGACCACGGTCTTCTCGATGTCGTACTCGGACGCGAGCACGTATGCGCTCTTCGCGGTCGGCACGGCGGCGCAGACGACCGCGGCGATGGTCGCGGTGCGGCTCAGCCCCGTCGCGAGACAAAGCGCATAGACGACGAGCGGCACGATCACGAGCTTGATCGCCGCGAGAAGCGCGTAGAGATTCAGGCGTCCGCGCAATTCGCTCAGCGTCAGGTCGAGCCCGATCGCGAAGAGCGCGCACGGCGTGAGCGCTTCGCCGAGTATCGTCAGAAAGGATGCGACCGGCGCCGGCAGCGTCAGGCCGATGACCGACCACAGCAGTCCGCAGATCGTCGCGAGAATGACGGGGTTCGTCGCGATCTGGCGAATCAGCGCCGTCATGTCGATCTTGCGCGACGCATCGTATCGGCTGATTTCCAGCAGCACGACGAGCACGGGAAACATGACCGCGCCGACGAACACCGTTGCCACGGCGGCCGCAAGCACGCCGGGCTTGCCGTACAGCGTCTTCAGAATCGGCAGCGCGACGAAACCGGTGTTGGTCATCGAAACGGCGGCAGCGAGCATCGCGCTCGGGCCGAGTCCTTCATGACGCACGAAGCGCACGGCCAGCAGCATGAGCGCGAAGCAGATGATCGAGCCGCCGCCGAACGCCGCGAGAAAGCCCCATTCGAGCAGCGAGCGCAGCGATTCGTCGGCGATGGTCAGAAACACCAGCGCGGGCATCGCGACGTAGTAAGCGAAGCGCATCAGCGACGGCGCCAGCGCGTGCGGCATGTAGCCCGAGACGCGCGCCACCCATCCGGTCAGGATGATGGCGAAGATCGGAAGGATCATGCCGGCAAGATGCATGGCGGGCTCCGATAATGGAACGCGAAAGGCGCGGGCGCCTGTTTCTGAATGCGTTCCATTATCGGAGAAAAGCGTCGCGCGACGCGCAAATTTGCGCAGTCGCGCGATGGCGGCGTTCAGCGCACGCTCAGCAACATGCGCGCTTCCTCGCTCGACAGCACGCCGCGGCCCTTGCGATTCGCGGCGCTCGCGGCATAGACATCCCTGCGCGCATGCGTGATGCCGAGCGGCGCAAAGCCGTTGCCCGGATTGAACGCGAGCTGGTCGATGCGGGCCTCGTCCTCGCGCGAGGGCGGCGCATCGAGTTCGAGTTCGCCGATCATCACCACGTCCGATTTCCACGCGATCGATGCATCGTTGACCGGCGTCTTTTCTTCATCGACGAAGAATTGCAGGCCGAGTTGCCACTTCACCGGGCCTTGCTCCAGACGATTGAATATGTCCGCGCGCAGATAGTTGTCACCGTGGCGTTCGGCTCTCGTGCCGGGGGACGTCGAAGGATGCGGATGAAGCGAGTACTTGATCGCCGCGCGACCCAGTTGCACGACCGATCCCCAGTAGTTCTCCGTCGTCACGCTTTCGACGTGATGCGCCCTGGTTTCCTTGAAGAGAACTGCCAGGATGCGCGCGGCCTCGACCGGCCCGAGCTTGGCCATCATCATTTCGCGCAAGCCCTGCGCGATGCCGCTCACCGGCCCCTCGGCGAGCAACGCGACGATGATATCCGCGACCGCCATGAACTGGACCGCGTTGCGCGCGTGCGAGCGGCCTCCCTCGTTCGTCATCAGCAGATCGGTTTCGGCGCCTTCTTCCGTGAAGAACTTGATCGCGATGCCGCGCACATCGGCTGCCGTGTCGGCCTGCGGGCACGGCTGTCCATTGGAAATGCGGCACGCGACGCGATACGACATCGGTCCGGCTGCGGCACCGCGCTTTTCGAACGGAGCGAATCGCGCGATGTCGGGAATATCGTCTGCAATGCGAAGCGTTCCGAATGCGCCGAGCAACTGCTTCTGATGTTGCGCGCGATCGACCTGCCCGTTCAGGCCCGTATGATGGCTCGCCGCGAGCTTCGTCTGTTGCGCCCCGATCTCCCTGACGAGCATCGCGAGCGTGGTGGCGTCGTCGAGCTTGTCGGTCCAGCCGGTGCCGTCGCTCGCTGATTGAGTGGAGTTCATGATTAATCTCCGTTCGCGCTTCCTGATGCGCTATTAAAGTCTGATTGCTTTCGTCGAGATGTAAAGCGATTCGTCGATGACCCTCACTCGCGACGCGGGACCGTGCTCGCGAAGTAGTCGTATATCGCGTCGATGCGGCTCTCGATCAACGGAATGCCGCGATAAGCGGGCATGCCCATCGACGGATTGCCGTCGAGCACCGCGGCGATGAAACGCTCGCGGCTCTGCGTGCGCGCAAAGCCGACGATCGACGGCGCGGCGAGTCCGTCGTAATCCTTGCCGTGGCAGCGCGCGCAGTCGGCCACGCGCACCGCGCGCCGCGCATCGGCGAGCGACGCATCGGCGGGGTCGGGCGGCTGCGCATGCGCGGCGAGCGACACAGCGAGCATGCAGGCGCCCAGGCACGAGCGCGATCGACGTATCACGAGAACGTGCTCAGCGCTTGCGGTCGGAGATCCGGCCGACGTACTTCCATCCCTGATCGCGCGTCCATACGTAGGTGAACCCCGTGGGGCCGTCGATGAAAACGGTCATCGGCCGCTCGCCGGCGGACGCTTCCTTCTGCGGTTCCGCCGACGCGGGCGTGATGCGCCCCTCCATGGGTTTGAGCGGTGCATCGCGTTCGTCCATGCGCCAGCCGTCCGTATCGACATAGGTCAGGCGCGACGTTCCGCCCGCGGGCGTCTGAATGTCCAATGTGAGCGATCCGCCGTCGATCGGGCGTGCGTCGGCGCTCTCCGTCGCGCTCGCGGCGAGCGTCGTTTCGCACGCCGCGCCGAACGTCAGAAGGGCGATCGCCAGGAACATTGCGCGCTTCGTTTGATGGGATCTCATTTCGGTACCTCCTTGCTGGCCGCTTGGTGCGGCTGCCCTGATGTGCTCATGCAGAGAAGACGAACGTGACCTCGACGAATGTGAGGCCGAGAGATCCGCGAGCGCCGGCAATATGATTTCGCTACCGAATCAGGAGCGTCGCGCATGTCGCGCGTTGTAGCCTGTTGCCGCAGATGAGTGCTTGTCGTGTGGAGCCACCGCCACGCGTGGCCGAAGGGGCCGTCTTGTGATGAGCGTTACTATCGGCCGAACGGTCGTCGTCGAAAACCACGCATAAGGAGGGGCATCACCCCGCCATCATGGGACTGCGCGATGGCGGGCGATCGACTGGTGGAAGAATGAGACCGATGCCTTCGGCGAAGCGCTGGCGTCGTGCCGACTCACTGACCGCTATATATGTTGCAGCTGAGTCCTGGCGCGCAGAGCTGACTCGTGCCGATCGCGCCGTCACGCGAGGCGCTGCCGGACTTGCTCGTCGACATCGCTCCGCCGTAGCTTGAATCGTTCGTTGTCCCGCCTTGTGCGCTTTGCTGCGCGGCGCCGCCCTGTGGCGGCGACATCTGCGTATCTTGCGCCTGCACGACGGCGCTCATCGCCAACAATCCGGCGGCCGTTGCTGCCAATAGCAGAGTTGCTCTCATCGCATCACCTCTTGAATCAAGTAACCGAATGGAGAACTGCGCGCTCGCGACGGGCCTGCGAGCACGCATGCAAAAATCCAGTTGCCGGCGCGAAGAACGCGCGCCTTCCGGACTTCTGATTGAACGGATATCTGTGGAAGCGTGAAGCCTGTAGGCTTTGTAAGCGCGTAGAGGTAGTACGCTCCACTACGGTATACCGTGGACGCGAAAAGTAAATTCCCGATCGGCGAGCGCCAATGCCTGAGCCCATGACAGACACGTTGCGAACGCGCTTGCTTAAGCAGGCTATGACATCGGGCCTTACACGGAGCTTGTGCGGCAGCACCTTTCCGAGCCGGTCCGGCGGTTTTGCTATATTGGCTTTCCCTCCCGGGAGTTTCTGGCAATGCGTGTCGGCCGACCTGTCAAACCTCTACCCCATCCGAATTGCGATTACTGCAGCGCCCCCGCGTCTCTGACGCGCGCGGGCGACGAAGCCTATCCGTACCGCGACGATCACGGTCCACTGTGGATGTGCGCGAACTGCCAGGCATGGATCGGGATCTTTCCGCGCAGCACGCGCAACGTTCCGCTCGGCCGGCTCGCCGATGCCCGTTTGCGCGATCTGAAAGTGAAGCTGCACGCGGTGCTCGAACCGCTCGTTCAGGCGAAGGTCCGGCGCGACGGTTGCAATGTCTTCGAGGCGCGCTCCAAGGGGATGAAGTGGCTCGCGCAATCGATCGGCGTCGAGCCGGACAAGTGCAGCATCCACACGCTCGACGCGGACCAGTGCGAACGGGCGATCGCGGTTGTCGAACATTTCGAGCAGGAACGCGGGCATCACCCTTCAGATTCGGCGATCGATGAACGTTAACCTGAAAAGGTCAACCATCGATCCTCGCATGTCACGCACAATTCCATTTCAGCGCTCGCCCCAGGCGACGCGCGCGCGGTTCAGCAAGGCGCAACTGCTTCCTATCCCGCGCGCGGTGGCGGACGAACTCGCGCTCGCGGCGCATATGTCGCTGGCCGCGTTGCGTTCGGGCTCGCCAGACATCGCGCCCGCGCAGCACATCACCGAGGCGATGTATCTCGCCAAGTTCCTTGCCGAAGCCGGACACGGCGATTTCTCGCACGACGAGCTGATTCGCGCGGACCGGACGATGAGCGCCGTGTTCGACGCCGGGCGCGCGTCCGGTTCCTGGACACTCGCGGCCGAAGACTTCGACCGGCTCGCGGCGATCGTGTCGCTTTACGATCATCAGTTGCGGCGTGCATCGCTCGGCGCGCTGTCGGTCGCGAGCGAGCGGCTCGAACGATTCAAGGGCGGTGAGGCTTATCAGCCGATGCATGCGCGGAAGTCGGCGCCGGTCTGACGGGGTCGTTGTGGCTTGATGCGTCGGGTAGGATGCTGGACCGGTTTTTTTCTGGATGGATGCCGCCGGTTGCACGTCGATTCCCCGCGTCTTCTTCGCGGGTGATTCGGCCCATCGGTAATGGGCCGATTATTTTTCCCAGCCGACGGGCGTTGTTTGTCGTCCTGCGATTTGAGTGTCGATGATCGATGCCTGACGCACGGGACATGTCTGCTTAGCTGCGCGCCGATCGCGCCTGATATTTCTGGCGCGGCGCATTATGGGTCTTGCTGTCGTCGAGCGACTGCGCCAATGCTTTGTGCCGACGATTATTCGTTGGCTCGATCCTGTGAGGCAGAATTCAAGCGTCTAGCGCTGATACGAGAATCGTATTGTTCGATACATCACAGAAAATGTTCTTTGTCCCGGTTCCGGGATGGCCTACTTGCGGGAAGTTGATCGGCGACTTGAGGGACATTTAAGCATAATTCCGTGAAACAAGTTTGGCTTTCTAATATAAGCCATTGATTATAAACGATTTTATACGAGCTCAAATCGTCCGCGATTGTTTCACGGCCAATCTTCGACGCTTTGATCTGTTCACACTCGATTCGTGGCGGTTCAGCGCTTGTGACGGCCTTGTCGTTGAGCCAGCTTCGCCTAAGTCGTTGGAAGTGTGCGCCCGACCGGCCGGACCCATGGTTCGATTCTGAGGTCAGAACGTTTTGACGTATTTGTCCAACGTGAAGCGGGGCTCGCGGTTCATTGATGTTCTATCCAAGCAGCCCTACCAACGGAGCGCATGAGAGTGCCACTTCGGCGACGCCCGCCCGAGCGCTCGCGGCCGTCGATCGAACAAAGCGGTCGATGATCGAATTCCGGAACCTTCAGACCGATTAAAGGAAATGAGAGGTGGGGCCATTCGGCATACGCGCTTTCTTCGTTCACAGATCACGTAATCCCGCATGCATGACTCCCTAGGATCGCGCTTCACTAACTCTGCGAGTCTTTCGAAAACCTGCACACGCTCAGCTCTGTTCCCAGTGCCATGGCGAAACGGGCCAACGAATCTTTCCGGCCCGTGCGCGTGACGTCGCGTCCTGGACTTCGGGCACCGTGATTTCGCTTCCTCGAGTTCGATGCTCGGTACGGCTGCCTGTGAACTCAGTCGCTCACGTATCCCCTGATACTGCTCGAACGCCCGCGCTCTTGGATGAAATCCATGCTCTCCTCCAAGCGCGTTGATGGTCAACTACTTAGGCGATTCTGAGCGTCGGGACAGGTCTACGCTCATCAACCGTCCGAATCCGGACATCTCGCTTGCGCACTGTCACGCACCGACGGCGAGGTCGTGCGCACTCAATTAATGTGTCCGAATTCGGACAGTTTGCCGCGGAAGAGAGGCAGCGCAGCGGACTGGTCTGAGCTCGAATTCCGACTTTGTGACTATGAATTCGAGCCGAGATCCTGCTCCTCGAAGGTCTCCGAATCCGGACCCCCCGCGTGCGCACTGGTACGCACCGACAGTGAAGTCGTGCCTACTCAACCAACGTTTCCGAATTCGGACAGCTTGCGTTGGAAAGGCGCAGCGCAGCGGGGCGGGTCCGAGTTCGAAGGGCCACGTTGCAATTCAAGCCGATATCGAGCGCCTCGAAGGGGGTCCGAATTCGGACCCCTCGCATGCACACTTGTACGCACCGACGGTGAAGGTCGTGCGAACTCAACCAAAGTGCGCGAATTCGGACAGTTTGCGTTGAAAGCGCGCAGCGCAGCGGGACGGGTCCGAGCTCGAAGAGCCACGTTGCGATACGAATTCGAACCGAGATCTTGCGCCTCGAAGGTGTCCGAATCCGGTCCCATCGCATGCGCACTGGTACGCTCCGACGGTGAAGTCGTGCGTACCTGACCAAAGTGTCCGAATTCGGACAGTTTGCGTTGGAAGGGCCCAGCGCAGCCGGGACGGGTCCGAGTTAGACGACCCACTTTGCGATATGAAACCGAGCCGAGATCGTACGCCTCGAGGGTGTCCGAATTCGGACACCCTCGCCCGCTGCAAGCTGTGCGCGTAGAAGTCTCGCAGCGCGAATGCCGTTGTATGGGCTCGGCACCCGGGCCGGCACGTTGAATTCATGCACCTGAACATGCCAGCTGGTCCCTGTCCTGCGTCCAGTGTCCGAATTCGGACACCGCCCGATATCGGCACACGACCAAGCCATAAAAAAACCCGCCGAAGCGGGTTGTCGTTACGGTGACTCGGACTGAATCGAGAACATCTTCCCTATATGTTCTCGCAGTTGATTCTCCTGCTCCTCGGTCATCACGCCCGCCTTGAACTTGAACGTCAATCCCTTGACGTCCTTGGTGATGCTTCCTGCCTGCACCTTCCCCGCGAAAATCTTCAAAATGCTGCGGCCTCCGGAATCAGTCGCAGACTCGCCGCGACTCGCCTGAGCGCTCAAACTCGCCGCGACTTTGGTCTGCACGAGATCACCCGACAGAACCAGCGGCCATAATTCTTGAAGGGCCTTGAGTCCCTGTTCCCCTGACTTCTTGAGCGCGTTGGCGATATCCTGTGCCGACGACGCTCCCAGCACCGACGGATTCAAATCCAGATCTCGTTTCACAAAATCCGGAAGCGCGTCGTAGGCAAGGAACCGATAAAGGTCGCTACGCGTGATGCCCATCGCTTCCGCGAGACGAGTACGATTCGGAAACTCGGCTTCCGCGCGACGAATAGCAATCGCGATCTCGTAATCGGAGAGATCGTCGCGCGTGACGTTTTCCATCAACGCCAACGCCGCCATATCCTGATCCGTGCATTCGATCACCACCGCGCGAATCGTCGGCTTATTGATGAGCTTGTGCGCGCGCCAGCGACGCTCGCCCGCGACGAGTTGAAACGCGTCTCCGATACGGCGAACCGTCACCGCCTGGAGCAATCCCACTTCACCGATCGATCGCGCCAACTCCGAGAGCTTGCTCTCATTGAATTGGCGACGCGGCTGCCAAGGATTCGGCACAATGTCGTCGACCGAAATTTCGGTCTCGACGCCTCTCGACTCGAGTTCCTGAATTCGAAGCTGCGCCGCTGCTAACGCGCTCGTGATCCCCGGCATGGTCTGCGGGCCGCGGCTCGTCTTGTCCTTCTTGTTCTCGCCTTTGAAATCGGCCGGCTTGGGCAGGTTGGCCGTCTTGGCCATCAGTTGCTCTCTGATGTTATTGCTCATGCCGGCTCCTTCCACGATTTCACGAACATATCATCCAGCCATTTAGCATATTGCATCATGGGTTGTCGCACTCGTTGAAGCGATTTCGCCGTGGAGTGGGTACTAACGACGTCCAGCGCGGTGGAGAAGGAAAGCGCTCCGCCACTCATCACCGAACTCGACGGAATCTCGAACGGATCGAGCCATCGCCCATAAGCGCTCTGCGCCCATTGACGCACGACCGGCGCCGAGGACGTCTTCCCATAATCCACCTTCGACAGCAAGATGGAGATGAAGTCGTATACCTTGTCCTCCTCGTACGGGAGGAAATCTTCTGCCACATCCGAAAACAGCCGCCAGAACGCCAACGAACTAATGAAATCGAGATTCTCAGGAATCATCGGCATGACCAATGCGTCGGCGGCAAGGAGCGCGTTGAGATTCATATAGGACAGCGACGGCGACGTATCGATCAAGATGTAGTCGTATTGCGAACGCAGCGGTTCGAGTCCTTCGCGCAAGACAGCCCAGAACCGATATCCCTGAATTGTCTTCTGGCGAGCGGGCAACAAGAACTCCGCTCCATATAAGAATGTGTGACCAGGGATGATGTCGAGTCCGTCCCAGTACGTAGACTGCACGCTCGCACCCAAGCCACCTTCCACGTTCTGGTCGTAGATATACGGCAGCACCGTGTCGTCGCCGGAAATTTCCTTCTCCGCATAGAGGCCGCACAGCTCCGACGCCGAGGCCTGCGGATCGAGATCGATGAGTAGCACCTTGCGGCCGAGCAGGGTCAGTGCTTGCGCAAGGCAAACGGTCGTCGTGGTCTTCGCCGACCCACCTTTCAACTGAGCGGTCGTCAACACCTTGCCCCGGAACGTGCTCTCCCCGTCGTCCAATCGCGTCTGATAAATATCCGACGCCATCTTCACCCACATCCGAACCTCAGGCAGAGTAAACGTCCGGCTGCGACCGCTGCCGTTCAGCGTACCGGCCGGCAGACCTCCTTCGCCCTTGGTCACCAAATACTGGATTTGCTGCCGCGTCAGATTGCACATCTCGGCCAGTTCGCTGATCGTATAAAACGGCGCGAGCTTGCGCGGGCGAGGAGCAAGGATCTGCTCCCGGAGGTTATCCGAAAAGGGTTCGAGGTTATCCGCAAACTCCGCCACTTCGCGAAGCGTAACCTTCCGGTCTTCCATAGGTAGGGTGCCTACGTTTGCCATTCTGCGCTTTCTCCTTGTATTGACGCTGAAGCGCAGAATACACGAATACGCGTAAACAAGGCTACATTGCGCGGACATTTAACCATCCGATAGACGGCAAGCGCTCATTTCCTTGATTTTGAAGCGTTTTTTCGCCCGTTCAAAATGCAGTTCTGTAGTTTTCTCGATCTTTCCTTCGCCATTCGCCTGCATTGATAAGCGATGAATCGTCTACGCACAAAAACCGCCCCGAGGGTGGTTTTTGTGCAAGACGATTTCTTCTTGAATTTCAGGCACTTAACGAGATTTCATAAAGCCTTTTCCCGTAAACTTCGACTTCAGTTCGTTTTGTTTTTTGTAAACCTAGACCCACCCACCAACAAACAGGCTGCCCATTTTTCCTTCGAAATCAAGCACTGACCCTGTGGATAGGGACGCTTTTTGTGAAGAGCAGGGCGGTTTTTGTGCGCGACCGGGTGCAAATTGGGCAGCAGAGGGCGGAAATTGTGGCGACCGGGGTGGAAATTGTGATCGCCCGCCGCGAGTGGGACGGTTTTTGTGCGGATAAGCTGTCGAGGAGGCGGGGTGGTTTTTGTGTTGACACCCCTTGTTCGCCTGATAGAGTGCCGGGGATCGAAGCCGAATCGGACGCATGGAAAACCCAGATTTCACTGTCACCCCGCAGCAGTTGGCGCTGGACATTTACGAAGATATGTCCGGACAGGGCTCGGCCATCTGCGAATCGACGAGGGACATCGGGTTCCTGCGCAACAACATCTTCACGCGCGTCGGTGGGCTTGGTATCGCCGCGCGACGCGTGCTCGATGCGGCGTACTTCATCGTCGCGACGAAGGCGCCCGAGGAACTGATAGACGACAAGGTCTACACGTTCACGGCCGACATTAACTACTTCAAGTGGCTGATGCGCTACGACAGCCGCAACCACAGTCACCTCATCGCGCAGATGAGAGCCGCGGCGCGGGCGCGCGTCGAAATCATGACCGCGCCCTCGATCGAGGAACTGACCGAGAAAGACTCGTGGGGCACGATCAGCCTGCTCGGCGACTGCTACATCGAGCGCAATGTCGTTTGCATTTTGCTCGCCGGACGCGTGATCAAGTACCTGATCAGCCCTTACAAGGCACACTGGTTGAGTCTGCGCGCATCGACGGCTTTTTCGCTTTCCCTCGCCCGGGCCATTTACGACCGCCTTATTCCTTGCCAAGGCCACGGCGTGACGGAGTGGTTTCCGTATGAAGACGTGCTGGAATGGCCGGGCAAGGTCGGCGAGTCGCGCAAGGAAGTGAAGGAGTTCAAGAAGCGCTTTCTCGAGCCCGCGATCGACCAGCTCAACGAAGTCTCGGACTTCGACGTCAGTTGGGAGCCCAATGCCGAGCGCGTCGCGCCGGAGAAACTGAAGATCCGCTTTCGTTTCACGAAGAAGCAGGGCGCCGATGCCGCGCGCGCCGGCATTCAGGATTCGATGTATCTCATGTTGCACAACGAGTTCGCCTTCGATACGCCCGACTTCGAGCGCCTCGCCAAGCGCCGCGACATCTGGACGGACGAGCGGCTCGAGCAGGCGATCGAATACACGCGCTTCAAGCTCAACGAAGGCAAGGTGACGGTCAGTCCGCGCGGCTATCTGTTCAAGGCCCTCGAGGGCAATTACCGGATCGGCGAAGCGGACCGGAAGATGGCGTCCATCAAGGCGAAGCAACTCGAGGACGACAAGAAGGAGCGTCGTTCACGGGATAACGCGCAGGCGCATCTCGAGGCCAGCATCCAGGCTCAGAACGATACGGCGAAAGCCAAGATGAGCGAAGAAATCCGCGCGGGCCGCGAATACTTCGAATCCGTCGACGCGCCAGCACGCAAGGATCTGTGCCACTCGTTCGTGAGCCAGCTGATTCCGCAGCGGCTCATCGAGAAGCAGGGGCTTTCACGCGAAAGCCTGAACGCGGATAACATCCTGACGGTCAATCGCGTGGTCGCCGACGCGTTCTGTTCTCACGTCTACGTAAAGATGAAAAAGGCGCGCGCAGGCAGCCCGCTCTGATCTTCGACGAACGAGACGAATTCGTTCGGAATCCTGCTCTCTCCTTCATTCATCTCGATCGCGCGACCGCATTCAACGGCTTCTGACAGCCCGCGAGCAACGCGCCCGTCGCCAGCACCAGCGCGGAATAGACGAGACCACGCGTCAGCCCCGCGCTGTCCGATACCCGTCCGATCACCACCGGGCCGACGATCTGCCCGAACGCGAACACGATCGTGAAGGCGTTGATGCCGCCCGGCCACTGATTTGCCGGCAGATTGTGCCGCACGAAGGCCGTCGTCGAGGCCACCGCGGAGAGGAATGTCGCGCCGAACAGCGTGCCCGAAACGAATGCCGCGAGCGGATGCGCGATCATCGCGGGGATGACGGTCGCGGCCGCGAGCAGGGCGTTGAGGATCGCGAGCGCCTGTCCGCCGCGCATGCGATCGAGAAGCCCTGACCACATCCGCGCCGATACGACCGTCGCCACGCCAAGCAGGATATAGAAGCCGCTCACCACGGACGCGCTCATGCCCGCGTTGCGCAGCAGCGCGACGATGAAAGTCATGTAGCCGATATAGCCGATGCCGAAGCAGCCATACCCGGCGAGCGCGAGCGCGAAGCGGCGCCGTCGCAGCGGGCCGATAGACGCGCGCGCGCCGTGACGCGTCGAGGAAAGCGGCTGCGCCGTTTCGATCCGCCGCGCGGCCCACACGGCGATGCCCGAAAACGCGGCGCAGGCCGCGGCGAGCGCGAACCACGCGAAGCGCCATCCGTGCGCGACGGGCAGCACCGCGAGCGGAACGAGTATCGATGAAATCACGATGCCCCAGCCGGTGCCGCCGTAATAGAGGCCGATCACGAGCCCCGCATCGCGCACCGACAGCGACGCGAGCCGCGCCGCAAGCACACCGCCGCTCACGAAGATGAGCGCGCTGCCGATGCCCGTCACGACGCGCAGCACGAGCAGGGCGTCGGTATCGGTCGTCGTGCCGCTCGCGGCCATCAACAGCGCCGTCAGCACGCAGCCCGCGACGAACAGCGAGCGCGCGGCGAAGCGCATCGACAAGCGGGAGAAGGCGAGCGCGCCGAGCAGATAGCCGAACGCGTTCGCCGTGTTCATCGCGCCGGCCTGCGCGAAGTTCCAGGCGAGATCGAGCCGCATCGGCGGAAGGAGCAGCGCGTAAGAGAAGCGCGCGAGCCCGAGCGCGATGGCGCTGCCGAGCGACAACGCCACTGCGAACAGGAGCGCCTGCCTGCGATCGGTTTCGTGGACGCTCGCGCTGAACGAAGCGGGGCGGGTTTCGCAAAGGTCTCCATCTGCATCGTTACGCTCTATCACGCTCTTGTCGTCCTTTTTATCGTCGTTTGCCGGCTTATGTTATCGCGGACCGGTCACATTGCTTACACAAGCCGTGGCTAAGCTTCGCAGCGCTGCGTCGATCCGCACCACTGAAGCCGGAGATCCCGATGTCGACTGTTCCAGGCCGCCACGTCATCGTGGCGCGATTCATCCTTTGCGCCTGCGCAATCGTTTGCGCTTGCGGCAAGCCGGACGTCGACGCGTCATCATCGGTCGCCGCGGCGCGCATCGAGCCGTCCGCGCTACCCGCAACAAGCGCAACGAGCGAGCTCCAGGACTGGGCGAAGCAAGCCACAGGCGGCCCATCCGATCAGACCGCGCGGCGCGCCATGGTGCGCGCCGCGTCGGAGCCGCTTGCGACACCGGTGATTCACACGGTGGACTGACCCTTCCCACTCACTTCCCCGCGAAACGCATGAAAAACAAGAACCGTCGTGACTTTCTGCGCGCGGCCGTCGAGGCCGCAGGCGCGACCGCCGCGCTCAACGTGATGCCGCTCGGCATTCGCCAGGCGCTCGCGATTCCGGCGAACAGCCGTCATGGAACGATCGAGGATATCGAGCATATCGTCGTGCTCATGCAGGAGAATCGCTCGTTCGATCATTACTTCGGCACCTTGCGCGGCGTGCGCGGCTTCGGCGACAAGAGCGCCGTGACGCTTCCCAGCGGCAAGCCCGTCTTCAATCAGCCGATCGCCGCAGGCTCGGGCGAAGTGCTGCCGTTCCATCCGGGCGCGTCGAATCTCGGCCTGCAGTTTCTGCAAGACCTGCCACACGGCTGGAAGGACGGGCAGGGCGCGTTCCACGGCGGCCTGTACGACCAGTGGGTGCCGTTCAAGAGCACGACGACGATGGCGTACCTGCAACGCGACGACATCCCGTTCCACTATCGGCTCGCCGACGCCTTCACGATCTGCGATGCGTACCACTGCTCGACCAACACATCGACCGATCCGAACCGCTACTACATGTGGACCGGCTACGTCGGCAACGACGGCACCGGCGGCGGGCCGGTCGTCGACAACGCGGAGGCCGGCTACGGCTGGTCGACGTTCCCCGAGGTGCTGGAGCGCGCCGGCATCTCCTGGAAGATCTATCAGGACATCGGCAAAGGGCTCGACTCGAAGAACGCGTGGGGCTGGACCGACGACGCCTACATCGGCAATTACGGCGACAACTCGCTGCTCTACTTCAGGCAGTATCAGAATGCGCAGCCCGGCAGTCCGCTCTATGAAAAAGCGCGGCGCGGCACGAACGCCGCGGCCGGCGACGACTACTTCGCGATCCTCGAGCGTGATGTCGCGAGCGGCACGCTGCCGCAAGTCTCGTGGATCGTCGCGCCCGAAGCGTTCTCCGAGCATCCGAACTGGCCTGCGAACTACGGCGCCTGGTATATCGATCAGGTGCTGCAAGTGCTGACATCGAATCCGGATGTCTGGAGCAAGACCGCGCTCATCATCAACTACGACGAGAACGACGGCTTCTTCGACCACCTCGTTCCGCCGTTCCCGCCGACCTCGGACGCGAACGGGCTCTCGACCGTCGATACGCGCGCGGAAATCTATCCGGGCAGCGCGGACTACGCGAGCGGCCCCTATGGTCTCGGTGCGCGTGTGCCGATGCTCGTCGTGTCGCCGTGGTCGAGAGGCGGCTGGGTGTGCTCCGAGACCTTCGACCATACGTCGGTGATCCGCTTCATCCAGAAGCGTTTCGGCCGCGCGCACGGTCTCGACGAGCCGAACATCTCGCCGTGGCGCCGCGCGATCTGCGGCGACCTGACGTCGGCATTCGATTTCCGCAATCCGAACAGTACGATGCCCACGCTGCCGGGCACGAGCGCGTATGTTCCGGCCGACAAGCTGCGTCATCAGGACTACGTGCCCGTGCCGCCCGCCACGCCGACGATGCCGAAGCAGGAGCCCGGCGTGCGTGCCGCGCGCGCGTTGCCTTACGAGCTTTTCGTGCGAGCGCGGGCGGATGCGTCGAAGGACGCCGTCGCGTTCGATTTCGTCAATACCGGCAGCGCGGGCGCCGTCTTTCTGCTCTACCGCAATGCGAGCACCGACGCGCCGCGCACGTACACCGTCGAGGCCCGCAAGCGTCTCGCGGATCGCGTCGCGGCGAATGCGGACGGCAGCTTCGATTTCGTTGTGCATGGCCCGAACGGCTTCCTTCGGCGGATCGCAGGCAAGACCGGCGCGCACGGCGGGTGGTCGCGCGAGCAGGCGGCGCCGGAAGTCGCGGAAGGCTATGACGTCGCGAACGGCAATCTGCAATTGAGGCTCGCGAATCGCGGAACGGCCGCCTGCACGTTCCGCATGACCAATGCCTACGATCCGTCGAAGACCATCAGCCGGCGCGTGCGCGGCGGCGACACCGCGCAGGTCTATCTCGATCTTCGCGACGCGCACGGCTGGTACGACGTCGAAATCAAGGTCGACACGGATCGCGCGTTCTTGCGACGCCTCGCGGGCCACGTCGAAACCGGACGCGACAGCATGAGCGATCCCGCGCTCGGCGAATAATCGTTCCGCTGCGGGCATCGCCGTTCCTTTGTCGGCATCGCCAGCCGCGTGTCAGCACGAGCGCGGCCGGCGAGCTTCATCGCTTCTTTCTGCTTCCGCGAATCCGCCGTAATCAGCCGGAAAGATTCACGCCCGCGAAGCCTCGCGTTCTGACATCGACCGGCAGTTTTTGCCGTTCTTTGTGTCGAGCGGTGTGGTATTACCCACTCACATGGGACATCACGCATTGCGCAGCGCGGCGAGGACTGTGAAGATCGAGTGTGCACACCGGTTCACCCAGGATCCGAGCGCCTGCGAATATATAAAACGGCACACCGCAGCGCCGGATCGCGCCGTCAATCCAATAACGAACCGGGGTGCGATACCGGAGACGGGGATGAGAGAACGAGCGACTGTACTGCTGGTTCGTCACCAGTCAGTACTCTTGGTTCGCGAACGCGGCGGTCCGTGGCTGCTGCCGGGTGGGACTGTGGGATATGACGAACTGACCATCGTTGCAGCAATCCGAGCGCTGCACGAAGACACGGGTCTGGAGGCGAGCGCGGCGGCCTTTCTGTTTCAGCAGGTTTCCGCGCATCACTTGCATCATGTTTTTCGCGTCGCGATACCGGATGGCGTGCATCCGCGACCCGAAGCCGGAGGCAAGCTCGATGAGCTGCTGTGGGTGGAGCCGTCGCGCGCCGCTCATGTGGACATCACGCCGGGCACGAGGGCGATTCTGCATCGCGCGATGGGCCTGGGCTACGAGACCACGAGGTCCGGATGGCGCGGCGACGACGCCCGATCGGGAATGGGCGCGGGCTTCGGCAGGCGCGGCCGCTGACCGAATCGGGCGCGTCGTCGCTGTTGACGATAGTTTCACGTTTGCGTTTCCTCGCGCAGGCGCATCCTTCGCCGCAAAATGAATACTTTTTCGGCGAAGTTGCGCCTATGCTTGCGTTTGGACGGCCGCCGGCGCTCGTGAGAAGGTCAAACGAACGCCCAAGCCTGGCGCGGACGCATTCGCTCTCGATTGGCGGAGGAAACCATGAAGCTCGTCAGCCTGTTCGCCGGCACTGTCGGATTCGTCGCCGTGGTGGGGCTCTCTTTGCTGGCGGTGGCGGACATACTCTTCACGCCCTCGGACAGACCAATCGAGAAAGAGCGGCTCGCGTGAAAGCGCGGGCCTTCTCTCGCCGGTAGGGATTAAATCGTCGGGTGAATAGGCTGGGCGGTGACGGTCCACTGTCGAATATCCGACGAAAGCATTCAAAATCGCGAAGTGCTGCCTTTCAAGACGCTAAAGCCGGCAATTTAATTGCTCGACCGGCCGGTGTTTCTGCTGCATGCGTCCCCCGCTTGTGCCCCTTGCCGTTATCCGCCGCCCCTCGGCGGATGCCCTATGCCGCTGCCATGGCCCCCGGCGGGACGAACAGAGCCGGTTTCCCCCATCTGTTCAGCAATTTACATTCGTGAGTTTTGTTGGAAAATCTTACTCAATGGTTGACGGGTAAATCGCCCGATCGCCATGTGATAGAATTAGGAATAAATAGAAACTCATTCCGTCAAAACTTTCCACAACGTGGTTTATCAAATGCTTGATTCAACGCGGATGAGCGCGGAGGAAGCATGACTGTAGTCGGTGTAATAGGCGCAATTGTTTTTTTCGCAATAATCGGCCTGGCTTTGCTGGCCGTGATCGATATTATTTTTTCGCCTTCGGCCGGCCAGGGGGCCGATCAAAAGAGCGGGCCCGCCCACCGGCGCCACACGTGGTATCGCAAGTGGCGCGAGGTCGCCGTGCGCCGTGACGAAGCGCCTTGATCCACAAGGGCTTGTCAGTATTTCCACGCCAAACTGAAATCACTTCTTTCTCACCGATCGGCGGTTCACCGCACAGGCACGCCGATCGGCACTCAGGCCCAGTGCTTCAGCACAGCCGTTCAAATTCCCTCCATTAATTCGCTGTCGGAACAGTGTGCGACAGCGCACCGCAAGCATTTTCCCCAGACCTTAGTCTTTCCTCGCCGCTAGTGGCGTCGAATGGACTGATGTTCGCTGCAAAAGCGCCAGGCCATTGCGCATAAAGACAGTTAAGCGTTTAGCTACGGACGGCTAATTCAGCCGACTTGAAAATCTGCCGCTGCAACGAGAAAAAACATGGCGCAATCCACATTTCCTTCGGTGCTTCAGTGGTGGACGAACATCGAAAAGCGTCTCTATCGCGACGAGCCCGGCCACGCGCTTCAGCCTGGCGTTTCCGCCCGCGCACCGCTCGTCGTGCTCTACGACGGGCACGAGAACATCGAAGCGCTGTGGAAGGCGCTGCTGCAATGCCGGACGCCGCATCTCCAGGTCGCATGGAAATCGCCCGAGTCTGGCGAAATGCGCCTGCTCGCCGAGTCGTACGTCGCGATTCCGGAGAAGCTCTTCTTCCTGAAGTCCCTTCAGACGAGTCTCCAGCGTGTGGCCGTGCTCGTCGAGCGGGCGCAAAGGCGTCTGGACGCCGCTGCTTCGCCGCGTGACTTTCCGCTCGTCAGAAGCGAAGCCCGACCGGCCCGCCTCTCGCCCTTCACATCGGCATGCTTCGCGCTGCGGCATCTCGGCCGCAAGGTGCTGAACCAGCCGCTCAAGCTGCTCGTGCAGCGTGGACATTGGGTACTGGCTTACCGGCGCACCGACGCGCCGCCCGAGCTGCGCGGCGAAAGCGGCATCGAGGGCGACGCAAGCCGCAACTGGATCACGCTGCCCGGCATGCCGACGCAGTTCCATGCCGACCCCTTCCTGTGGCGCGGCAAGAACGGCGACTATCACCTGTTCTTCGAAAGTCTTCCCTACGACACCAACCGCGGCACCATCAGCCATATCGCGTTCGATGCGGCCACACAGCGTTGGCAGGAAACGCCGCGTGTGGTGCTCGATTGCAACTATCACCTGTCGTATCCGTTTCTGTTCGAGCATGAAGGCGAGATCTTCATGATTCCGGAGACCTGCGGCAACCGCACGATCGAGATGTACCGGGCGGCCACGTTCCCGACCGAATGGGTGCTGCACAAGGTGATCATGCGCGACGTCGTCGCGGCCGACACCACGCTCCATCACGACGGCAAAACCTGGTGGATGTTCACGAGCATCACCGAAGACGGCGGATCGAACTGGGACGAGCTGTCGATCTTCCATTCCGACAGCCCGTTCGGCGAATGGACCGCGCATCCGATGAATCCGGTCGTCTCCGACTGCCGCCTCGCGCGCATGGCCGGCAATCTCTTCAAGGATGCGCAGAACCGCCTGATCCGCCCCGCGCAGAACTGCGAGCGTGAATACGGCGCGGCGCTGACGTTCCGCGAGATTACCGAGCTCACGACCACGACCTATGCCGAGCGGACGATGTCGGTGCGCAATCCGCCGCGCGGCCATCAGGGGCTGCATACGTGGAATGCGGTCGGCGGGATCACGGTCATCGATCTGAAGACGCAGCTTCGCAAATGGAGTCCATGGCGCGCGGCAATGAGGCGCGCGTAACACGCATGTGGCCCGGCGCGGGGCGCGCGCCGGCAAGGAATCCGGCGTGTGGTGCGTCGCACAGAGCGTGCGGCCGGCGCCGACATACATTGATGGTTCACCGGAGACCGAAACCCGCATCGCGCAGTGCCTCGCGCGTGCCTCGCACGAGTCCTTCGGCGAGGCAGCTCATCAACATAAAACAGACCCGTCAGCACGAGCACTTCCGCCCGCGACGCGCGCCGCGGTTGCCAGCGAACGGGCCCTTCTCAGAAAAACGGCAGCCGGGACCATGAAGCTTCTCCATGTCATCGTTGCGCTCAATGCGGACGGCGCTGAACGCATGCTTCAGCGCCTCATCGAGTCGCACATCGAAGATCCGCGCTTTCGTCACGTCGTCTGCTCGCTCACCACGACCGGCAAGATCGGTGAGGAGCTCGCCGCGCGCGGCATCGACGTGCATAGCCTCGGCATGCGCTCGCCGCTCGGGTTTCCGCGCGCGCTGCTGTGTCTCGTGAAGCTGATCCGCGAGGTGCGCCCCGACATCATCCAGACATGGATGTATCACGCCGACTTCCTCGGCGGCCTGGCGGGGCGTCTCGCGGCGCACAAGCGCATCGTGTGGGGCGTGCGGACCACCGACGTCAGATCGGGCGGCTCGCGCGTGACCGTGCTGCTGCGCAAGATCTGCGCGTGGCTCTCCTACTACGTGCCGCAGACGATCGTCTGCGCGGCCGAGGCGTCGCGTCGCGCGCACGTTTCCGTCGGCTACGACGCGAGCCGCATGATGGTGGTGCCGAACGGCTTCGACGTCGCGCGCCTCTCCGCCACGCCCGAGCAACGCCGCGCGATCCGCGAGCAATGCGGATTCGATGACAGAACGATCGTCGTCGGCATTCTGGGGCGCTTTCATCCGGTGAAGGATCATCAGAATTTCGTGCGCGCGGCCGGCATGCTGGCCGCGCGCCATCCCGACGTGCGCTTCATGCTGGTCGGCCGCGATCTCGACGCGAACAATCGCGAGCTCGCGGACTGGATCGCGCAGACGGGGTTCGCATCGCGCTTCGTGCTGGTCGGCGAGCGGCGCGACGTGCCCGCGTGTCTCTCGGCGATGGACGTGTTCTGCCTGTCCTCGCGCACCGAGGGATTCCCGAACGTGGTCGGCGAAGCGATGGCGATGGCGCTGCCGTGCGTCGTCACCGATGTCGGCGATGCGGCCATGCTCGTGGCGAACACGGGCGTCGTCGTCGAAAAGGAAAACAGCGACGCGCTCGCGGCGGGACTGTCCCACGTGGTCGACATGACATCCGACGAGCGCGTGCGCCTCGGTCAGATGGCGAAGGCGCGCATCCATGCCGAATTCACGATGATGCGCGCGCGCGAGCGTTTCGAAGATATCTACCTGCGGCTCGTCGCAGAAAAATGAGCATCGCATAAGCGTGGCCTCTGGCCGCAATCGAAGGAGAACGAACATGTGCGGTATCGTCGGCTTTCTGGGTGGTCGCGGCATCGGACCCGGCGACTCGAAGACAACGGTCCGGAAGATGGCGCTCGCCATCGCCTATCGCGGACCTGACGACGCGGGCGACTGGACCGATGACCTGCGCGGCATCGCGCTGGGACATCGCCGGCTGGCGATTCAGGATCTATCGGCGGCGGGGCATCAGCCGATGGCGTCGGCCAGCGGACGTTATGTCATCGTCTTCAATGGCGAGATCTACAACCATCTCGATCTGCGCGAGCAGCTCGAGGACGCGCAGCGCGCGCCCGTGTGGCGCGGCAGCTCCGACACCGAAACGCTGATGGCCGGCTTCGACGCATGGGGCATCCAGGCGACCATCGAGCGCGCGGTCGGCATGTTCGCATTCGCCGTGTGGGACAGGCAGGAATGCCAGCTCACGCTCGCCCGCGACCGTATCGGCGAGAAGCCGCTCTACTACGGCTGGCAGGGCCACGGCGACGAAGCCGCGTTCGTGTTCGGCTCCGAGCTCAAAGCGCTGCGCGAGCATCCCGCGTTCGAGAACAACGTCGATCGCGGCGCGCTCACGCTGCAGATTCGCCACGGCTGCGTGCCCGCGCCGTATTCGATTTTCGAGGGCATCTACAAGCTGGAGCCGGGCAAGATCCTTTCCGTGTCGATGGAGCGGCGCGAGCCGCGCGTCTGGTCCTACTGGTCAGTCGTCGAGGCGGCCGTCAACGGCACCGCGCGCGGCTTTGCGGGCAGCGCGGAAGATGCTGTGGACGAACTGGAGCAACTGCTCAAGGACGCGATCCGCCAGCAGATGTTGTCCGACGTGCCGCTCGGCGCGTTTCTGTCGGGCGGCGTGGATTCGTCGACGATCGTCGCGCTGATGCAGACGCAGTCGTCGCGCCCGGTGAAGACGTTCACGATCGGCTTCAACGAAAGCGACTTCGATGAAGCGAAGCTCGCGAAAGCCGTCTCCACCCATCTCGGCACCGAACACACGGAACTGTATGTGACGGCGCGCCAGGCGCTCGACGTGATCCCGCGGCTGCCCGAACTGTATGACGAGCCTTTCGCCGATTCATCGCAGGTGCCGACCTTCCTCGTGTCGCAACTGGCGAGGCAGCACGTGACGGTTTCGCTGTCCGGCGACGCCGGCGACGAGCTCTTCTGCGGCTATCAGCGCTATCGGACCGCGCCCGGCATGTGGGACAAGATGACCGTGCTGCCGGCGCCGCTGCGCAAGCTGGCGGCATCGGGCATCGTCGGGATTTCGCCCAAGCGCTGGAACAGCATGGCGGGCCTCATGGAGCCGATTTTGCCGTCGTCGCTGCGCGGCGTGAAGGTCGGCGACAAGCTGCACAAGGGCGCGCAACTGCTGTCGTGCAAGACGCGCGACGAGGTGTATCTGCATCTCATGTCGCAATGGAACGACCCGGCCGCGCTCGTGATCGGCGGCCGCCAGCCGCCCACGCTGATGACCGGCAACGCGCCGGCCTTCACCGGCCTCGACGACGTGCAGCGCATGATGGCGCTCGACATGATCACCTATCTGCCCGACGACATCCTCACCAAGGTCGATCGCGCCGCGATGGGCGTGTCGCTCGAAACGCGCGTGCCGTTCCTCGATCATCGCGTCGTGGAGTTCGCGTGGCGGCTGCCGCAGTCGATGAAGGTGCGCGACGGGCAGACCAAATGGGCGCTGCGCCAGGTCCTCTACCGGCATGTGCCGCGGGCGATGATCGAGCGGCCCAAGCAGGGCTTCGGCGTGCCGATCACGCACTGGCTGCGCGGCGAGCTGCGCGACTGGGCGGAAGCCTTGCTCGACGCGTCGCGGCTGCGTCGCGAGGGCTTCTTCGATGCGGACATCGTGCGCGCGAAGTGGCAGCAGCATCTGTCGGGCGAGCAGAACTGGCATCGGCAGCTGTGGAACGTGCTGATGTTCCAGTTGTGGCTGGAGCATCAGCAGGCTTCGTCGATTCCTTTGTTCACGTCCCGCTCGGCCGATCTCGCGGGCGTGGCGAGCTGAGACGCCGCACGCTGCAACTCAAGCAGGACAGCGAAGGCCCTGGTCGATCAGACCAGGGCCTTTTGCTTTGCCTCGTGGGTCTGCGTCGCGGCGTCGCCGCGTCGCGCGATACTCGCTGTCTCGCCGAAGCGGCTGGCTCACATCGAGGTACAAAACGGCCTTGATCGCTCGCGAACAAGGCCATTCATTCAGCGCCGATGCATCGTCGCGTATCGGGCCGGATTCGGATCATTTTCTCCCGCTGCGAATGCAGAGCCGATATCCGCGCACGTAACCGCACATGCGAAAGACAAGGATGCAAAAGACAAAGGCCCCGGTCGTGCTGACCGGGGCCTCTTTTCGGGTTTTACCAATCACCGGCGCGCGCCGCGCCGGAATTACGACCTTTCGGATTGCTTGTGATGGGTCTGCTCGGGAACGGGGGCGGTGACGATGCCCTGACTGCTGACGAGCCAGCGCGGCGTTCTGAACCGCACGATCGCCGTGTACAGCCAGACGTACGCGACGACGAACACGACGGCCGTGACCGCGAGCACCACCGGGTTGTGCCAGAAGAGCGAGGCGGGCACGATGCCGATCATGCTCAGCACCCACAGATACGGCGACGTGCGCGCGTTTCTGCGCTGACGCTGACGCGGGTCCGTGCCCTTGCGCACGACGCGCTTGAAGATCAGCGTGTGAAGATGGATGCCGTCGGGCGCGCCGACCGGCCGGCCCCGCACGATCCTGCGCCGATAGATCGAGAACAGCGTTTCGAAGGCCGGATAAATGGCGACGACGATCGGATACCACGCGCAGATGTTCGGGTGCCTGGCCACGAGCAGCACCAGCAGTTCAGCGATCGTGAAGCCGATGAAATAGGCGCCGCCGTCGCCGAGGAAAATGGATGCCGCCGGATAGTTCCAGATCGCGAAGCCGCCGATGGCGCCGATCATCGTGAGCGCGACGCTCATCACGAGCCAGTCTCCGACCTCGTGCGCGACATAACCGATCGAGCCGAAAATCAGGATCGATACGACCGCGGCGAGCCCGTTGAAACCATCGATGATGTTGACCGCGTTGGTGAGCCCCGCGACGGCCAGCACCGTCAATCCGATCGCGATGGGCGCGACGGACAGGATCGGATCGATGAGCGGCAGGTCCACGCGGCCGATCACGCCGTTCAGCAGAAACACGCCCACGAGCGCCGCCAGCATCGCGCTCAAAAGACGCGCCCTGACGCTCACGCGCTTGGTCAGATCCTCGATCACGCCGCTCGCGAACGCGGGCGCAGCGCAGAGCAGCAGCAACATGGACTCGCCGAGCGGATTTCCGTCGAAGACCGTGCCGCCGAGCGTGAAGGTCACGCAGGCCGCGACCATCAACGCTATTCCGCCGATTCTCGGAACCGGATAGGAATGATTCTTTTGAACACCTTTCAAATCATGATCCAGCGAGAGCGCCCCGTAGCGTCCCCCGAATCGAACAATAAGTAGCGTCATGCAGAAAGAACTGATGAAGCCAAGCGCAAGGTTTAACATTTTTCTCACTCACGAAGAGGGCGCATCTCTTTTCGAATATCAAAACCCGAAAACGTATGTTAGGTACAACCCCAGTCATTGTCCACGGGTTTATGGCGCTTTAATGTGTGAAACCGAGCCAAGTATGATTATATTGGGATTTCCCCCGATTATTCATACAAACGGCATTTAAAATCGAAGAGAAATATCGCTTCCAGAAACGAGTTTCTGAAATTCGTGATTGATAAACCGTAATTCGTCGGTGCGCAAACACACCTTCGGCTGCGGTTTTATCGAGTGTCGGTACGTTCTGCTGTGGGAGCCGTGCTGTCAGCCCTTTTCTACCGCCAGCAAGGGTCTGAAGCCTGTTGTCTGGCAGCGAAAAAATGTCCGGAAACCGCCTGCAGGCTGAACTGGCTTTCTTCTAATAATTAGCAGGCCGATTAACAGCGATTATATGTGCGGTGCCGCGCATACAACAAGGTGCGCTGTGATAATTTTCGATCTGGTCAAATGGCCCGCATACTCGACGGATTTTCAAAAGCGCGCAAATGAGCGGGCGCTTGCGCTGAAAGGTTCGTTAAACAACAAAAATCGTCTGGTGGTATTTCTCTTTTTTTGAGTCGTGTGTTTCAATACGACTGCAATGCCGGGGCGGGATTTTAACGGCTCCGAATGGCAGCTCAGAAGTCATCAATACAAATATTGGGTTTGCGCTTTTCTTGAAAGGCGCGCTGCTGGTGTTTCGATCCGCATCCGGTGTGCTCTTCGCGCGCCGGTCCCATAAGAGCCAGTAACGAGACGTTCCATGAAAGTTAAAAATCAGGCGTCAGTCTTAACGGCCGAGACCGACAACGAGATCGAGCTCACCTCGATCCTCGAAACGCTAGGCCGCCACTGGAAGATGATCGCGGCGACCGTGGCGATCGTTTTCAGCCTCGGGGTGGTGTACGCATTCTTCTCATCGCCCATCTATCAGGCCGGCATGCTCGTCAAGGTCGACGAATCGACCGCCGCGCCGCAGGGCGATCCGCGCGACATGGTGAGGACGGCCGCGTCGATGTTCGATCAGCGGGCGACGGCCGAAGGCGAGATCCAGGTCATGGGCTCGAAGTTCGTGCTCGGCCCCGTCGTCGATGCGCTCAAGCTCTATATCCAGGCCGCGCCGCATCGCTTCCCGATCGTCGGCGGCATGATCGCGCGCATGAGCGACGAAACGTCCACGCCGGGCCTCTTCGGCCGCGGCGGCTACGCGTGGGGCGCCGAATCGATCGACGTCTCCGCGTTCGACGTGCCGCGCAAATACGAAGGCAAGGAATACACGCTCCGCTATCTCGGCAACGGCCAGTATCAGGTGCGCGGCCCGGGCGTCGAGACGGGCGTCGGCGGCCAGATCGGCGCCGTGCAGCGCTTCGATACCGATGCGGGCCCGATCTCGCTGCTCGTGAGCTTCATCCACGGCGAGAAGGGCGTCGAGTTCGATCTCACGCGCAACTCGCGCACGTACGCCATCGACCGGCTGCAGAACTCGCTGCTGATCGCCGAGCAGGGCAACAAGTCCGGCGTGATCAGCACGACGCTCGAAGGCAAGGACCCGGTGCTCGTGGCGGCGACGATCAACGAACTGTCGCGCATGTACGTCAAGCAGAACGCCGATCGCCGCGGGATCAACGCCGAGAAGTCGCTCGAGTATCTGGAGCAGCAGCTTCCGGACGCCAAGCGTCAGATGGAAACGGCGGAGGACAATTACAACGCCTACCGTAACAGCCGCACGCTGTTCAACCCGGACGAGGAAGGCCGCATCGTCATGCAGCAGGCCTCCCAGGCGGATGCCCAGTTGCTCGACCTCAAGCGTCGTCGTTCGGACCTGGCGATCCACTTTTCGGCGGCGCACCCGAGCGTCGTGGTGATCGACCAGCAGATCGCGGCGACCGAGAAGTACATCAACGACCTCGCGGCGCGCGTCAAGGCGATGCCGGCGGCCGAGCAGGGCGCGCTTCGCCTGCAGCGCGACGTGCGCGTGACGACCGACGTCTATTCGGCTCTGCGCAACAACATCGAGACGATGCGTCTCATCAAGGCTGGCCGCGTGCCGACCGTGGAACTGCTCGACCGCGCCGAAGTGCCCGAGCGTCCCGTCAAGCCGGTCAAGGCGCTGGTGCTCGTGATGGCGGCCGGCATCGGCCTCTTCCTCGGCATCGTGCTGGCCTTCGCTCGCGATTTCCTGTTCAAGGGCGTGCTCGATCCGAAGGAACTGGAATCGAAGACGGGTCTTTCGGTATTCGCGACCATTCCGGACAGCGAGCGCCAGAAGGAGCTGGCGAAGCGCATCGCCGACAAGGCACCGGAGCAGCTCGCGCTCGCCTCGCGTTATCCGACCGACCCGGCCGTGGAAGGGCTGCGCATGATGCGCTCGTCCCTGCACCACGCGCTGATGGACGCGCCGAACAACGTCGTGATGCTGGCCGGCCCGCTGCCGGGCATCGGCAAGTCGTTCGTGTCGGCGAACCTGGCGACCCTGCTGGCGGCCGGCGGCAAGCGCGTGCTGCTCGTCGATTGCGACCTGCGCCGCGGCCACCTGAACCAGTACTTCGGCCTGCCGCGCGGCAAGGGGCTCGTGGATATCGTCAACGGCTCCAGCACGCTCGAAGAGACCGTGCACCGCTCGGTGCTGAACAACCTCGACTTCGTGCAAGCCGGCTTCTATCCGCCGGACCCGGCCGAGCTGCTGCTGTCGAACGCGTTCACGGAATCGGTGAACCGTGCATCGGAGGACTACGACATCGTGCTGCTCGACGCACCGGCGATCCTGGCGGTGTCCGACACGGCGATCATGGCGCCCGTCGCGGGCTCGATCTTCCTCGTCGCGCGTTATGGGGATACGCGCTCCGGGGAAATCTCGGAGTCCGTGAAGCGGCTGGAACAGTCGGGCGCGAGCGTCACCGGCGTGCTGCTCAACGGCTTCAAGGTGCATTACGGCAACTACGCCCAGGCGCGTCAGTACGGGGGCTACGCCTACGCTGCCTACAAGGCCGACAAGGAAGACTAGAGGCTGACTCATCGGGCATCCGCTCCTGTTGGACTCTGAATCAAAAAGTACTACTAATCAAACCAAACGTCCTGAGTGTGTAAAACGAGGAGAAGTGAATATGTTCTCGCCGCATGAGTTGAAACTCGGCATTGTGGGTCTGGGCTACGTGGGCCTGCCGCTCGCCGTGGAATTTGGCAAGCGCCATCCTGTCGTCGGATTCGATATCAACCGCGCGCGCATCAACGCGCTGCGCGAAGGCCGCGATGTCACGCTCGAAGTCGACGACGCCGAGCTGGCCTCGGCCACCCTGATGCAGTACAGCGCCGATGTCGAGGATCTGCGTAGCTGCACCGTGTTCATCGCCACGGTGCCGACGCCGATCGACCACTACAAGCGTCCGGATCTCTCGCCGCTGATCGGCGCGTCGACGACCATCGGCAGCGTGCTGAAGAAGGGCGATGTGGTCATCTATGAATCGACGGTTTATCCCGGCGCGACCGAAGAAGAGTGCGTGCCGGTGCTCGAAAAGATGTCGGGCCTGAAGTTCAACGAGGACTTCTTCGTCGGCTATAGTCCGGAGCGGATCAACCCGGGCGACAAGTCCCACCGTCTGCCGGACATCAAGAAGGTCACGTCCGGTTCGACGCCCGAAGTGGCCGATTTCGTCGACGAGCTGTATCGCGGGATCATCGCGGCGGGTACGCACAAGGCGAGCAGCATCCGCGTGGCGGAAGCGGCCAAGGTGATCGAGAACACGCAGCGCGACGTGAATATCGCGCTCATCAACGAGCTCTCGATCATCTTCAACAAGATGAACATCGACACCGAGTCGGTGCTGCTCGCGGCCGGCACGAAGTGGAACTTCATCCCGTTCCGTCCGGGTCTCGTCGGCGGCCACTGCATCGGCGTGGACCCGTACTACCTGACGCACAAGGCGCAGGCGATCGGCTATCACCCGGAGATCATCCTCGCCGGGCGCCGCCTCAACGACAGCATGGGCAACTACGTGGTCTCGCAACTCGTGAAGACCATGACCAAGCGCGATATCGCCATCTCGGGCGCGCGCGTGCTCATCATGGGCCTCACCTTCAAGGAGAACTGCCCCGACCTGCGCAACACGCGCGTGGTCGACATCATCGCCGACCTCAAGGAATACGGCGTCCAGGTGGACGTTTACGACCCGTGGGTGTCGAAGGAAGAGGCGCATCACGAGTACGGCATCGATCCGATCGATCAGCCGGCCAAGGGCGTCTACGACGCGATCGTCCTCGCCGTGGCGCACCGCCAGTTCGCCGATGAAGGCGCGGACGGCATTCACGCCTACGGCAAGGCGCAGCACGTCCTGTGCGACCTCAAATATGTCCTGCCGCCCGAGGCGAGCGACATGCGTCTCTGAGGCTGGAGCGTCATCGGAAGACGGGCGGGGCCAGGGAATGACGGCCACATCCGGTTCGGCCGATGCAACCCGTCGCACAACATCGCCGCGGTTCGGCTCTCGACGTTCGGGGGTTGCCCGCGGCGATGTCAACCGGACGTTCGGAGTCTGCAATGAAGATGCCCAAGGTAGTTCTGTACGCCAACACCGATTGGTATCTATATAACTTTCGTCTTTCGTTCGCTCGCAAACTGCGCGACGCGGGTTTCGAGGTCATCCTGTTGTCACCGGACGGCGAATACGGCCCCAAGCTGCGCGATCTGGGCTTTCGCTGGCATGCGGTGCCGATGAACCGTCGCAGCCTGAATCCGCTTCGCGAGCTCGCGCTCGTGCTGTGGCTCGCGCGTTTCTTCCGCCGCGAACAGCCGCAGCTCGTGCACGGCTTCACGATCAAGAGCGCGGTGTACGGCTCGTTCGCGAGCAAGCTGGCCGGCGTGCCGGCGCGCGTGAACGCGGTGGCGGGCATGGGCTACGTCTTCACGAGCCGCGACCTCAAGGCGCGGCTCCTGAAGCCGGTCGTGCGCTCGGTGATGCGCTCGGCGCTGAACGGCCGCGGCAGCATTCTCGTCTTGCAGAACCCGGACGACATCAAGTTGTTCGAGGCCGCGCGCATCGTCGAGAAGAACGGCATCCGGCTCGTCAAGGGATCGGGCGTCGATCTGACGCGCTTCAAGGTGCGCGAGGAATCGCCGGAAGACGCGACGAGGCCGCTGCGCGTGCTGCTGGCGGCGCGGCTCGTGTGGGACAAGGGCATCGAGGAATATGTGGAGGCCGCGCGCATGCTGCGGCGCGAGAACCGCACCGTGCGCTTCCTGCTCGCGGGCTCGCCCGATGACGGCAATCCGGCGTCGGTGAGCACGGCGATGGTGCAGGGCTGGGTGAAGGAAGGGCTCGTCGAATGGCTCGGCCACGTGAGCGACATGCCGAAGCTGTTCAAGGAAGTGGATGTGATGGCGCTGCCGAGCTATCGCGAAGGGTTGCCGAAAGCGCTGATCGAAGCCGCCGGCTGCGCATTGCCGCTGATCACGACGGATGCGCCGGGCTGCCGCGAAGTGGTGAGCGAATCGGGCGTCGACGGTTTGCAGGTGCCGGTACGCGACGCCCGCGCGCTCGCCGATGCGATCCGCACGCTCGACGACGATCGCGCGCTTGCGAGAAAGCTCGGCCTCGCCGCACGCGAAAAGGCGCTCGAGAATTTCGACGAACGCATCGTGATCGAGAAGACGCTCGCCGTGTATCGCGAGCTGGTGCCCTCGATCGTGATTGAAGGCGAGCGCCGCGAGCATGCCGCGCCCGTCGGTCAATTTGGAGACTTTCATGTCTGATCGTTACGAATCGGTCCGTGAACAACTGAAGCGCCGCCCGCAGAAGTGGCTGATCACGGGTGTCGCCGGCTTCATCGGCTCGAACCTGCTCGAGGCGCTGCTCAAGCTGGATCAGGAAGTCGTCGGGCTCGACAACTTCGCGACCGGCCATCAGCGCAATCTGGACGAGGTGCGCTCGCTCGTGACGCCCGTGCAATGGAGCCGCTTTCACTTCATCGAGGGCGATATCCGCAATCTCGACGACTGCCGCGCCGCGGTGAAGGGCGCCGCGCACGTGCTGCACGAGGCCGCGCTCGGCTCGGTGCCGCGCTCGGTGAACGACCCGATCACGACGCACGAAGTCAACATCAGCGGCTTTCTGAACATGCTCGTCGCCGCGCGCGACGCGAAAGTGGAAAGCTTCACGTACGCTGCGTCGAGCTCGACCTACGGCGACCATCCCGGGCTGCCGAAGGTTGAAGATCGCATCGGCCAGCCGCTTTCGCCGTATGCGGTGACCAAGTACGCGAACGAACTGTACGCATCGGTGTTCGCGCGCACTTACGGCCTGAACGCCATCGGCCTGCGCTATTTCAACGTGTTCGGCAAGCGCCAGGACCCGGACGGCGCGTATGCGGCCGTGATCCCGAAGTGGACCGCCGCGCTCATCGACGACGAGCAGGTGACCATCAACGGCGATGGCGAAACGAGCCGCGACTTCTGTTTCATCGATAACGTCGTGCAGATGAACATCCTCGCGGCGACATCGGACGCCGACGCGCGCAACCAGGTCTACAACGTCGCGGTCGGCGACCGCACGACGCTCAATCAGCTGTACGACGGCCTGAAGCGCGTGCTCGCCGAAAACGGCGTGGTGAATGACGGCAGCGCGGTATACGCGCCGTTCCGCGCCGGCGACGTGCGCCATTCGCAGGCCAATGTCGACAAGGCCGCGCAACTGCTCGGCTACGCGGGCGCGATTCCGCTCGCCGACGGTCTCGCCATCGCGATGCCCTGGTACATCCGCTTCCTCTCCGGGCGGCGCGTGCCGGCCGAAGCCGACATGGCGACGAGGCCCGCATGAAGATCGTCGTTTTCATCTACTCGATGCACGGCGGCGGCGCGGAGCGCGTCACCGCGAATCTCGCGAACGAGTGGGCGGCGCTCGGCTGGGACGTGACTGTCGTCACGCTGACGGCCGGTGAAGGCGACGTCTATCCGTTCCATCCGGGCGTGAAGCGCATCGAGCTGGGTCTCGCGGGCGGCGTGGAAGGCGGCGGCTTCGCGCGCACGCTGATGTCGAACGTGAAGCGCGTCCTGGCCTTCCGCAAGGTGCTGCGCGAGACCAAGCCGACCGTCGCGCTCGGCGTCATGGCGACCGCCAACGTACTCACCGTGCTCGCGGGCATCGGCCTGCCGTACAAGATCATCGCGAGCGAGCACACGCATCCGCCGCGCGCGCCGCTCACGCCGTTCTGGGAGCGCCTGCGCCGCCTGACCTACCGTTTCGCGGACAAGGTCGTCGCGCTCACCGACGAAACCCGGGAATGGATCGAGACGCATTGCGGCTGCAAAGACGTGAAGGTGATTCCGCCGCCGTTCACGCTGCCGATCGCGCGCACGAACCCGGTCATCGAGCCGAAGAACGTCGTGCGCAATGACCGGCGCGTGCTGCTCGCGGTCGGCCGGCTGTCGCCGGAAAAGGGCTTCGACAGTCTCATCGACGCGTTCAGGAAGATCGCCGGCACGCTGCCGCAATGGGATCTCGTGATCGTCGGCGAAGGACAGGCTCGCGCGAGCCTCGAGCGCCGCGTCGACGAGGCGAAGCTGCACGGCCGCGTGTTCCTGCCGGGCCGCGCGGGCAACGTCGCGGACTGGTACGAGCGTGCGGATCTCTACGTGCTGAGCTCGCGCTTCGAAGGCTTCTCGATGACCCTCGTCGAAGCGATGGCGAGCGGTTGCGCCGCGGTGAGCTACGACTGCGATTCCGGGCCGCGCGTGATCGTCACGCCCGGCACGAACGGCTTGCTCGTGAAGCCGGTCGGCGATGCGAACGCGCTCGCCGAAGCGCTCGAAACGCTGATGAAGGACGACGCCGAGCGGCATCGCATGGCGCTTCGCGCAACCTCCGTCAACGAGACGTTCGCGCTGCCGAAGACCATCGCGCTGTGGCAGGAAGTGTTCGAAGAGTCCGGCGTGGCGGTTCCGCGGCGCGCGAACCTGCGCGTTCCCGGCAAAGCATGAGGAGCCGCAGCCGATGAACATCATGCTCGTGGTCAGTTCGATGGGAAGCGGCGGCGCGGAGCGCGTCGCGGCATCGCTCGTCAATGCCTGGGCGCAGCGCGGCGATACCGTGTCGCTCGTCATCACGTACAGCGGCCGCGGCGCGTGCTTTTATCCGCTCCATGAGAACGTGCGCTGCATCTTTCTCGCGGATCGCGTGAAGGCCGGCGCGCGCATGCTGCAATATCCCGCGCGTTTTCGGGCGCTGCGCGCGCTCATTCGCGAGAGCGCGCCGGACGTGATCGTGTCGTTTCTTTCGAACGTGAACATCACGACGATCCTCGCCACGCGCGGGCTCGGCATTCCGGTGATCGCGAGCGAGCACATCGACCCGTCCGCCGACGGCCGCTCGCAGCTCATGAGTCAGATGTGCCGCTTCGTCTATCCGAGCGCGGATCTGCTCACGCTGCTCACGGACAACATGGAGGCCTCGTTCCGGAAGATGGTGCCGTGCGTGAAGGGCATCGAGGTCGTGCCCAATCCGCTGCCGGACGAGCTGCTTCTGCTGCGGCCCGAAACCGTCGAGAAGAGCGCGCGCAGGCGGCTCGTCGCGGTGGGGCGGCTGAATACGCAGAAGCAGTTCGATTTGCTGATCGATGTCTTCGCGACGCTCGCGCCCGAGTTCCCGGGCTGGGACTTGTGGATCTGGGGCGAAGGCCCGGAGCGCGCGGTGCTCGAAGCGCAGGTCGCGCAACTGAAGATGGGCGAGCGCGTGCTGATGCCCGGCAAGACGACGACGCCCTGGGAAGAGATGGCGCGTTCCGATGCCTTCGTGCTGTCGTCGCGCTACGAAGGCCTGCCGATGGCGATGCTCGAAGGCATGGCGCTCGGTCTCGCGACGGTCGCGTTCGACTGCAAGAGCGGCCCGCGCGAACTGACGCGCGACGGCGAGGACGGCGTGCTCGTGCCGCCCGGCGACAAGGCGGCGCTCATCGACGCGCTGCGCCGCGTGATGTCGGACGAAGCGCTGCGCGCCGAGCTCGGACGCAAGGCGGCGGCCTCGGTGCGGCAACGCTACTCGTCGCCGGCGATCCTGCGCCAGTGGGACGGCATCTTCGCGCGGCTCGGCGCGCGCGCACGCGGCGACGAAGGCAAGAGCGCGGCTTACCCGCGCACGGTCACGGGAGAAAAAGCGTAATGGTCGACAGGCGGCGCGTGATCCACTCTTTGCTGATCGGAGCCGTGGCCGGCGGTGCGGGCGCGCTGGGACTCGACGCGCGCGCGGCGATGAAGCGCGATGTCGTCACCGACAAGTCGTTCGGCGTGAAGGGCGACGGCAAGACCAACGACCGCGTCGCGCTGCAGACGGCCATCGACCGGTCGGTGGACCAGACGCTGCTGATCACCGGGAAATGCCGCATCGACGCAAGAGGGCTCGATCTGCGCCGCGACAGCCATGTGCGCTTCGCGCCGGGCGCGTCGATCAAGCTGCTGCCGCACGACACGTCGTTCTACTCGATGTTCCGCATCTGGGACGTGAACAACGTGCTCGTCGAGAACGCGGTGCTCGACGGCAGCAAGGAGCTGAACGCCGCCAAGCCGGCGTTGCGCGAGAACGGCCACGGCATGGGTTTTTCGATCGCGGGCAGCACGGAGGTGACGCTGATCGCGCCGAAGACGGTCGGCTGCTGGGGCGACGGCATCTATATCGCAAACAGCTACAACGTCGCGCACAAGTACAGCAGCGGCATCCGCGTGGTGAAGCATCATGCGGACCGCTGCCGCCGTCAGGGCGTGTCGATCATCAGCGGGCGCAATATCGTGTTCGAGCATCCGCTGTGGGAGAACATCGGCGGCACGCAGCCGGAAGCGGGCCTCGACGCGGAACCGAACAGCAACGCCGACATTCTCGAGAACATCCGCATCGTCAATCCGACGACGCGCAACTGCCGGTACGGGATCATCGTCTGGCTGGAAGAGATCGTGGGGCCGGTGCCCAAGCATATCGACATCGACATCACGAATCATCGCGATGAAGGCGCGAGCGATGCAGCGTTCGCCGTGTCGTCGCTCAAGCTGAACGGGCGCATGGTGTCGGGGAAGATCGCGAGCCATTCGCCGACATGGGTGAGCCCGCGGCTCACGACCGTCGAGAGCATCGACTATGACAAGGCGGGACCGAAGATCGTCGTCAACAACCTGAGGCTCGTGCCGTGAAAGCCGCGCCTGCACACAATAACTAAAGCGGAAAAAAGGCCAAAACGATGCAAGCAACGACCATGGACAACACCGCGCAGCAGCGCGCACCGGCGAGGCGAGTGACCGGATTCGCGTACTTCATGACGCCCTCGGGATGGGCGTTCCTCGTGCTCGCAGCCACCGCGCTTTCGATCGTCGCGTTTCGCGAGCGCAGCGTCGGCCTGATCTTCGACCAGGAAGCGTACATCCAGTACTTCCGCTCGACGGACTGGCACTGGCTCGTGCAGTTCTATCGCAACCGCGAGTCGGACTTCGGCTTTCTCGTCAGCCTCATCACCGAGGAGCTGGGCTGGCGTTCGTGGGTCATCCTGCTCAATTCGTTCGGCGTGACGCCCGAGGGCGGCATCCGCACGACGGTGATCCTGCTCAACCTCATCGTGATGTATGCGCTGCTGCAGACGCGCCGCCCGCTCGTGGGGCTCGTGCTGTGGCTCGTGATTCCGTATGCGCTCGCCACGGTCGGCCTGTTTCAGATCCGTCAGGGCTTCGGCCTCGCGATCGCGATGCTGTTCGCATTCCGCTTCAACCGGCCGACGCTCGGCATGGGACTCGCGAGCTTCGTGCACACGACCTTCGCGGTGCCCACGGCGTTCCTGCTGACCGCCGGCTTCTTCGGCGAGAAGAAGGGGCGCGCGATCGTCGCGGTCAGCGTGGCGGCGGTCGTGCTGGCATCGGCGGCGAGGTTCCTGTTCGCGACCTACGGCGGCCGGCGTATCGACGAGTACACCGGCTATCAGGAAAACTTCACGATCAAGCTGCTCGCGCTGCTGTTCTTCTACACGATGGCGTCCGTGATGGTGCTCTACTCGACGTGGCGCTCGCCGGACACGAAGGAACAGAGCAGCCTCACGCGGCTGTCGATCATGCATGTCGGCCTGTTCGTGTATCTCATCGTCGCCTTCTTCGTGTTTCCGTTCGCGAAGGGCCGCGTCTGGTATTGCGTGCCGCTGCTGCTGCCTTTCCTCGCCCCGCAGATCAAGTTCAAGAACGCGATCGTGCTCGCGATCACGGTTGGCGTGTATGTGGCCGTCGCCGCCGACGTCACGAAGAGCTATTTCGAAGGCGTCTACCACTACTTCCTGATGCCCTGACGACGATGTCCTACTTCCTGATTTCGCTCGATTTCGAACTGATGTGGGGCGTGCGCGACCATCGCACGATCGCCACATACGGCAAGAACATCCTCGGCGTGCGCGAGGCGATTCCCGCCATGCTCGCGATGTTCACGAAGTATCGCGTGAAGGCGACATGGGCGACGGTCGGCATGCTGCTCTTCGATAACAAGAAGGAGCTGCTCGCGAACCTGCCCGACGTCCGGCCGACGTACACCGATGCGAAGCTGAGCCCGTACGTGAACGGCTATCTCGATTCGATCGGCGACAACGAGAAGAGCGATCCTTACCACTACGGCCTGTCGCTCGCGCGCCAGATCGTCGACACCGAAGGCAGCGAGCTCGCGAGCCATACCTTTTGCCATTACTACTGCCTCGAAGCGGGCCAGGACAAGGCGCAATTCGCGGCGGATATGGAAGCGTCGGTCGCGTCGATCCGGCGTCTCGCCGATCCGCCCGCGAGCATCGTGTTTCCGCGCAATCAGGTGAACAACGCGTATCTCTCGGTCTGCGCGGCGCAGGGGCTCGTCGCTTACCGGGGCACCGAGCGCAACTGGATGTATCGCGAAACATCGCGCGCCGATGAAGCCGCGCTGCGGCGCGCCGCGCGTCTCGCCGATGCCTACGTCAATCTTTCGGGCGATCACGCTTTCGATCCGCGCCCTTCGCGCGGTCTCGTCGATGTGCGCTCGAGCCGCTTTCTGCGCCCGTATGCGCGCAACAAGCGCGCGCTGGAGTGGCTGCGCATCCATCGGATCAAGCAGTCGATGACCTCGGCGGCGCGCACCGGAAGGTCGTTTCACCTGTGGTGGCATCCGCATAACTTCGGCGCCAATCTCGCCGAGAATCTGGCCGTGCTCGAAGCGGTGCTCAGGCATCACGTTCATCTGAGAGACACCTACGGCGTGCAGCCCGCGACCATGGCAGAAGTCGCGCGGGCCACGCAGTCCGAAGAGAACCGGCTTGCGGAGATGGAGTTCGGTCTGTTCGTTTGAAAGAAAGTTGACTCACGCGGTACGACGCGATGGCGAACGCCATCGCGGCGCGCCGTCACGCGCGCGGCACGCACGAAAAGGAGAAAAGTCGCGATGAACTTTCGTAACGATATCAACGGACTGCGCGCGTTCGCAGTCCTCGCTGTGGTCCTCTTTCACTTCGACGTGCCTGGCTTCAAGGGCGGTTTCCTCGGCGTCGACGTGTTCTTCGTGATTTCCGGCTACCTGATGACGGACATCATCTTCAGGCGGATCGCGAAGGGCAAATTCTCGGTGATCGAGTTTTACGCGGACCGCGCGAGACGCATCATTCCGGCGCTCGCGTTTCTTTGCTTCGCGCTCACGGTGTTCGGCTGGCTCGTGCTTCTGCCCTCGGAGTTCCGTGCGTTCGGCAAGGCGGCGGGATCGAGCCTCGGGTTCTTCTCCAACATCGTCTACTGGCGCGAAGCGGGCTACTTCGATGTCCGCTCGCACCTGAAGTGGCTGCTGCACACGTGGTCGCTTTCGGTCGAGTGGCAGTTCTATCTGCTGTATCCGCTCGGCATTCTGCTCGTGCGCAAGCTGTTCGGGCAACGCGGGACGGTGGTCGCGCTAGTCGGCGCGGCGCTCGTCTCGTTCGGGCTGTGTGTCTATCTCTCCGATCCGACCAAGTGGCCGACGGCCGCGTTCTTCCTGCTGCCGACGCGCGCCTGGGAGATGCTCGCGGGCGGTCTCGTCTGCCTGTTCCCGATCCGGCCGGGCCGCCCAGTGCGCCGGGCGATGGAGTTCGCCGGGATCGCGATGATCATGTACGGCGCGTTCACCTTCAACGAAGACAATGCGTGGCCGGGCATCCTCGCGCTCGTGCCGGTGCTGGGCACGGCGCTCGTGCTGCTCGCGGCGCGCGGCAGGTCGATCTTCACGGGCAACCGGCTCGCGCAGTTCATCGGCAAAATTTCGTATTCGGTTTATCTGTGGCACTGGCCGTTCGTCGTCGCGCTCACGTACTTCGACAAGGACGGCTCGCTGCCGTGGCGCGTGGGCGCCATCGCGGGCGGTTTCGTGATGGGCTGGCTGTCGTATGCGCTCATCGAATCGAAGACGAGAAAGCCGAGGGGCGGCGAGACGCGCGCGTTCCCGAGGTTCATTACGCTGCGCCCGATTCTCGTGTTCGCGACGCTGCTCGCGGTCGGCGGCGGCAGCATCTACGCGAGCCAGGGCGTGCCGGAGCGCTTCGACCATTCGGTGTTCGTCGCCGACAGCGAGACCTACGACACGAATCCGCACCGCACGAAGTGCCACATGATGATCGATCCGTGCGACGTCGCGAGCAAGCAGAAGCAGAGCCGCGTGGTCGTGCTCGGCGACAGTCACGCGGAGGCGATCGCCGAGGCGGTCGTCGCGGCGGTGCCCAAGGGCAAGGACGGCGACGTGCTGCTGATCACGATCGAGGGCTGCCCGACGATCTACGGCATCCGCCGCGGCAACGGAGACTGCTTCGATCAGGACCGCAAGTACATCGATATCCTGAGCCGCGACGAGACGGCGAAAACGCCGGTCATCATCGCGAATCACTGGTCGCAATACTGGTCGAGCCCGGGCATGGCGGATTTCTCGTTCGTCAACCTCGACCGGCCGGGGCAGCGGCCCGCGCCGTTCTCGACCGAGCGTTATCGCGATCATTTGCTCTCGACCGTGTGCCGGATCGCGAAGATTCGTCCCGTCTATCTGGTGGAGCCGATTCCCGAATTCGACTTCAATGTGCCGCTGACGCTTGCGCACGAGAAAGTGAAGGACCCGAACGCGCCGGATCTGTCGATCACGCTGTCCGATTACGTCGCGCGCAACGGGGCGTTGTTGCAGGCGATGGATCAGGCGCACGAGCAATGCGGCATCCATCTGCTCGACCCGCGCCCTTACCTGTGCCCGGACGGCAAGTGCATGGGCTCGCACGACGGCCGGCCGCTGTATTCCGATTTCCATCACATGAGCGAATACGGCAATCGCTTCCTCGTGCCGATGTTCAGGCGGGTGTTCGATCAAAATCTGGCGGCGGGTTCGTAGCCTGCGACTGGCTGGCGAGATTGCCGAGTGCACGGCCTCCTTCGGGAGGCCGTGTTCGTTTCATGAGGCGTTTCGGGTCGTTCGGGTTGGGCGTCGAGGAAAGGACGTGTGCGTGCGCGTTAGACCAGGCGTTTCGGGTCGTTCGGGTTGGGCGTCGAGGAAAGGCCGCGTGCGTGCGCGTTAGACCAGGCGGTTCGAGTCGTTCGGGTTTGGGATCGAGGAAAGGTCGCGTGCGTGCGCGTTCGACCAGGCGTTTCGGTCGTTCGGGTTCGGCGTTGAGGAAAGGCCGCCTGCGTTTGCTTTAGACGAGGCTGTTCGGCTTCGGATCGGGAAAAGACGGCGCAAGGCGCGATGAGCGAGCCTTGCAGATACCGTATGGGACTTTGGAAGAAAAGCCGGGCGAGCTCACCGCTCGCCCACGCAGGCCACGCTTACAGCGACGTGCCCGCTCCGGCGTTCGGACCGGCGCCCGTGAAAGGCGGTGCGAAGCGCGTCCAGAAGATGTACGACGCGAGCACGGCGATCGCGCCGATGCCGGTCGCGAGCAGCACGCCCTGCGCGCCGTAGAAGCGCACCAGGATGACGTTGCCGATGACCTTGGTTCCGAAGCCGATCAGCGAAATGACGGAGATGGCGCGATAGCGCGTCTCGCTCGCGAACAATTGCACGAGCACGCACATGCCGAAGTAGAACGGCACCTGCAGCAGCCCGTAGCGGAAGAGCGTCGTGACGGCGATGGTGTCGTCCGCCGTGAACGCGCCCTTCTGAAACAGCAGCTTCACGACGTAAGGCGCGAGCACATACGCGATGATGCTGCCGACGAGGCCGACCGTCGCCATGATGCCCGACCATTTCAGCGCGGTGCTGCGCGCGCGGGCGTGATCGCCGCGATGGAGAATCTCCGCGAGGATCGGCAAGGTCGCGCGCGTGATGGCGAGCGCGCCCATGCTGAGCACGAGCGAGAGCAGACGGCTCGCGTAACCGAGCGTGGCGATGGCGCCGTCGCCCTGCTGCGCCATGAAATACTGATCGAGCGGCAGCCAGAGACTCGCGACGACCGCGCCGACCGTTAGCGTGCCCATCGAGCGGATCGTCTCCGGCCACTGCTTCGCGCGCGCCGAGACGCGCGGCAGCGCCGACATCGTATCGGCGCGCTTCGCCAGCACGCGCAGCCACGCGGCCTGCACCACGAAGCCGAGCGACGTGCCCACGACGAGCGGCATGATCGACGTGTTATCGCGTGCGGCGAGCACGAACAGGAGCAGGCCGATGGCCGGCACGCATTCGAGCAAGGTGTTGATGTGCCTGCCCGAAGCCTGCAGCCGCGACGACGATATGCAGATCGTGAAGGTCAGCACGCCGACCGGCGTCATGCTGATGATCATCTCGCGGCACATGTCGCGCGTCGATTCCGCGAGACTGCCCGCGACGACGTCCGCCAGATACGGCCAGAAGAGCCAGAGCAGAAGGCAGAACGCGAGACCGATGACGAGCCCGATGCCCTCCAGCTCACCGAGAAAGCCGTTTTGCTGGGTCTTGTCTTCCCTGAGCGACACGAGCGCGGGAACGAGCAGCACGCTCAGGACGTTCGTCAGCATCGTGGGCAGCCAGGTGACGAGCGTGAGCGCGAACTGATACGCGTCGACGGTGCCGCTGATCCCGTAGCGATATGCGATCGCCATTTCCTTCGACGCGCCGATGCACTTCCCGGCGATCACGAAGATCAGTAGAACGACGGCGCTTCTCGCGATTCGCTTGTGATCCTGATGCACGCCGCCGAAGCGTCGTCTTACCGATTGCACCGCTGCGCTCAGCACTGTACTCCTCCTGCGTGGGAGCCTTACGTCGCGTGGCCCGACGTCAGGACGAACTCGTCATGCAACTCAATGCCGCGAAGGCCTGAACGCTCTTCGCAAGTGAAGGAGCATGCATCAAAGCGGCCGGAGCGAATGTTGGCAAGGGCACCCGTCGTTGCCGATAGCGCCGCGCGGGTCACGGGCGGTCCGTATCCGCGCTCCGGAAGTCCGACGCGGAACAAATGGCCGATTTCGAAGGCAAGAATTTCCGCAATAGCTGTTATTTGTCTGCGGATTATCTCTTTATGCTTTGATCTGATTATTACCAATTGCCGCGAACGCTTGTCGCAGCGTGGACGAGACGAATGTCTGGCTGAGCTTCGTATAAACCCGATAGGGGTAACCACTGTAGGGTTTTTACTTTAAGCCCGGAAAAAAGTTTTAGCGCTGCACTTACAAAATCTGATTCATCGGCTGAAAGCGAGTGAAAAGAGTCTGATTGATGGTTGCGGTGCATTCACGATCATACTAAATGAGGAAAAAGCTCGTTTCGTAATAAGAATGATGAAATGGAAAATCTCACTATCGAGCGAAATGATCCGAATGTTTGTAATCGTTTCGACAGGCAGTGGCCTTGCCAGCAAAGGCTTGCAGGGCGGCGCGGAGCGATCCGACACGATATCTTTACCCGTTTTTTTTAATTCCGCGCCGCCTTTCGTCGGATGAATATTTAATCGTCTTATCGAATGTTTTTTCGCTGCATTTCATCCGGTTTCATATTAACAATGAACGCGGAGAAGATTATTTAACTCGCCGGCGATTAAAGCGGAAAATGCAACGCTAAAAAACGCGGGAAACGAAAAATGAAAAGTTACAAGCGTACATTCTGTAACAAGTCCACCGTAGAAACACCTTGTAACGTTCTGTAGTATAAATAAAAGACGGTAATAACTGCCGTCGAAACCGGTAGTCTCATCGGTCCGTTCGCGGACCCATCGGGACACGGGTAAACGAGTTCTTCCGGAATATCTGGTTTCTCCAATCCCGAAGTTCGTCTGTATTCGCCGAGATGCCCGTCGGAGTCGTCATGCGCGACTGCCGAGCGCTGAGCGGTGCGATCGTTTGCACCTGCTTTTTATGCGTCGGGCATCTCATCGCCCATAAAGAAACGTCGCGTGCGGCCGATGTCGCAGGAACGGGTTCACCCGTCGAAATCGCCACGACCCATTGGAAAGAAAATGTTTTCGAACAACAACCAGGCAGAAAACACCGTAGTCGACGCTCCCCTCGCAACCCGTCGCAAGCTGCTGACCTCGCTCATCGCGGGCGGCGGTGCGCTCGTGCTCGCCGCATGCGGCGGCGGCGGCGACGGTGCGACGCCTGATTCCGTTGCAGATCGCTGGAGACGACGCAAGCACTCGAGCGCCGACTCGACGGCTGCGGCAAGCGACGCCGCACCCGCTTCGTCGGCCAGCGCCACGACCACCGCGAGCGCGCCCGCTGCGGCGAGCTCGACCACCTCTGCCGCGGCCGACAACACCGCCGGCACCGTCTCCGCTTCGTCGTTCGGCGTAAAGGCCGACGGCAAGACCAATGACCGCGCCGCGCTGCAGGCCGCCATCGACGGCACCGTCGGCCAGATCCTCCTGATCTCGGGCCAGGTCCGCATCGACACGACCGGTCTCACGCTGCGCTCGAACAGCCACATCCGCTTCGCATCGGGCGCTTCCATCAAGCTGCTCGCGCACAACGCGGACATCTACCAGATGATCCGTATCGTCGACGTGAGCAACGTCACGGTCGAAAACGCCTACCTCGACGGCAGCAAGGAGCTGAACTCGGCGTCGGGCGGCGAGCACGGCATGGGCTTCACGATCATGGGCGCGACGAACGTGACGCTCACGTCGCCGACCACGATCAACACGTGGGGCGATGGCATCTACATCAACGACAGCCAGACGAAGAAGGGCACGCCGACGTACAACCTGCGCGTCGACAACCACAAGGCCGACGGCTGCCGCCGTCAGGGCGTGTCGATCATCTCGGGCGACACGATCACGTTCAACAGCCCGACGTGGCAGAACATCAACGGCACGGCGCCGGCGTGCGGTCTCGACTTCGAACCGAACGACAACTCGGCCGTGTTCAAGAACATCACGATCAACAGCCCGACGACGGCGAACTGCAAGGGCGGCGGCATCAACGTGTGGTTCGGCTCGCTGGCGGGTCCGCAGCCCAAGACGGTTTCGATCGCGATCACCAACCACGTCGACACGACGAGCCAGGGCGGTTCGTTCGCGGTTCAGGGCCTGTTCCTGGACGGTTACACCGTGAATGGCCAGATCAGCAGCTCGAATCCGAAGTGGAAGTACCCGCTGATCGTCGAGCAGTGGGACAACGGTGGCCCGAGCATCAACGTCACCAACCCGACGATCGTCAAGTCGTAATCGGCGACGCCATGAAAAGCGCCATGCGGGAAGTATTTCCGCATGGCGTTTTTTGCTTTTTCGCGGCGCTTACTTGAACCAGTCGAGCTTCACGGAATCGGCAATGGCCTGCAGTCCCGCCTGATTCGGATGCAGATGGTCGCCGCTGTCGTACGCGCCGCGCATCGTGGCCGGGTCGGCGGGATCGCCGAGCGCCGCGGCCTGATCGAGCACGGCGTCGCATCCGCTGTCGGACGTGGCGACGAACGCGTTGACCGATTCGCGCGACGCCTCGATATCCGGCGTCCACGAATCCACGCCCCGAAACGGCGTGAGCGTCGAGCAGATCACGCCGACGCCCGCCGCATGCGCGCTCCGGACGAGTTCGGCGAGCGCGTTGTTGAGACTGTCCGCCGACGGCGGCGCGCCCCCGATGAGGTTATTGACCGCATCGTCGGAGATGATCACCCACTTCACGTTGTACTGATCCAGCACGTCGCGCTTGAAGCGTCCGAGGCCCGACTCGCCCGAGTCGTTGGTGAAGAAGTCGTTGCCGGCGATGCCCTGGTTCAGCACGCCGACCGTCATGCCCGACGCCTGCAGGCGTTTCGCCAGCAGGTTGGGCCAGCGGCCGTTCGTGTTCGGCGCGGATGCGGAGCCGTCCGTGATGGACGCGCCGAACGCGACCACCGCGCCCGTCGCACTGGCGTTCTGCACGACGACGTCGGTGAGGAAGTAATACGACTGCGCGCCGAGTGCGTTGACGACGCCGCCCTTGAATTCCGGGTCGGTGCTGACATCGCCCGGGGCGATATACACGTCCTGAAAGCCTTCGGCGTGACCGGTCGTTTCCATCGGCGTCTGTTGCGGCAGATAGGCGCTCACGACGATGTCCGCGAGCGCCGGCACCTGGAACGCAAGCGGATCGCTCATTTCCGAGCCGCCCGGCGGAATCGTGACGAAGGTTTGCCCGTTGAAGGTGACGGGCCGGTCGCTGCCGGACACGGTGCGCTGGCCGCTATCGCGCAACGCGACGTGCACGTCGCCGATCACGAGCGGCTTGTTGCCGTACAGATTGGAAAACCGCACGCCGACCGCCGTGCCGCTGATGCTTGTGTGCACGATCTGCCGGATCGTCTGATTATTGAAGCCGCCGTCGCCGGTGCTCATCGGCGCGGCGGACCATGTGCCGGTCCACGGCAGGGTAGCGCTGACGGTCTGCGCAAAGCTCGACGATGCGAAGGGCAGTGCGAGTGCGGTGGCCACGAGGGCTCGCCTGAGGCGAGGAAATCGCTTGTTCACTTCGTTCTCCGATACCAGCCGGGTGTTTTTATTGGACGTTGCGCATCACGCCGCGCACGTCCTTCGAATGGGGAAACTCAGCAGAACCGGTTCTTGTCCGGATTGACTGGCGCGTGTGGCCACAGCGCGCCGGCGGGTGCGGCGAAATCTTGGGTCAGCTCGTTTCGCCTAATGGAATCGAACCATCGTTACGCCGCGCGTTATGTACGCGGGCGCTCATATCGGAGGAAAGGCGGGAAAAGGACGATCGTGCGGCGGCGCCATGCGGCCAGCCGCCTGCACGCGATGATCGTTACTGCTGTGTATCGGAAGCCGCTTCGGCCGGAACCGGAGCCGGAGCCGGAGCCGGTGCCGTGGCCGCGTCGCTCGCGCCTTCGCCCGGCGGCGGCAGGATCGGCGGCATCGTCGTGAAAACCGGCGCTTGCGGCGGCGCTTCGGTCACTTCCGCGACCGGCTCCGACGCCGCGCGCTTCGCGCGCACCGGACGTTGCGCCGCCGTTTGCGCCGTCTTCGGCGCGCCCGGCTTCGGCGCCTTCGAGAACGTCTCGTCGAACCACGCGTGCACGCGCGTGACCATCGTCTGCCAGACGCCCGGCGTTTCCTGCGTGTCGAAGCGCGCGCGTGCGTCGATCAGATGCGAGCGCAGCGAACGCTGCATGAAGTCGCCGACGATCGGCAACGCGCTGTGCGCGCCTTGCCCCCAGTAATCGCTGCGCAGCGTCACGCGGCTGTCGTTGAAGCCGACCCACGCGCCCGCGACCAGTTGCGGATGCATCAGGATGAACCAGCCGTCGGCGTTGTCCTGTGTCGTGCCGGTCTTGCCCGCGACATCCGCGCGAACGCCGAAGCGCGTGCGGATCGCCGTGCCGGTGCCGCGATTGATCACGTCGCGCATCACGTCGACGAGCTTGCGGGTCGCATCGACCGACAACGCGCGCTCGGGCGTGCTTTCGAACTGCGCGAGCACGTCGCCGTCCTTGTTCTCGATGCGCGTGACGAGCAGCGGCTCTATATAACTCCCGTCGTTCGCGATGGTGCCGTACGACGACACCATTTCCTTCAGCGTGACCGGGCTCGTGCCGAGCGCGAGCGACGGCACCACGTCGAGATGGCTCTCGCGCACGCCCATGTCGCGCGCGAGCCGCGCGACGCGTCCCGGCCCGACCTGTTCCATCAGCTGCGCGGTGATGCGGTTCTTCGAGTACGCGATGCCGTCGCGCAGGCTCACGGGGCGGCCCGAGGGCGGCGAATCGTCGGTCGGACGCCAGGTTTCGGCGCCGCGCACCGGAATTTCCACCGCCTGATCGATGAACGTGTCCGTGGGCTTCGCGCCGCGCTCGAACGCCGCGCCGTAGACGAAGGGCTTGAAGGTCGAGCCGGGCTGGCGGCGCGCCTGCGCGACGTGATCGAACGGGTCCTGCGTGAAATCGCGGCTGCCGACCCACGCCTTGATCTGGCCATTGCGCGGATCGAGCGCGACGAACGCGGCCTGCACGCGCGTCTTGCTTTCGCACAGCGCCCGCATGAACGCGCGGTCCGAGCCGAGATGCTTGAGCGCATCGGGGTCCGTCGCGCCGCTCGTGCGCATCGCGCGGTATTGATCCGTCTCGCGGATGAACGCATGCGCGAGGTCCGCGTTCGCGCCCGCGCAGCCGCCGCGCCCGCCCCACGCCGCGTTGGCGATCGACTGAAGCTGATTGCCCTGCCACGCGAGCGCGTTGGTCGCCATCGTCTGAAGGCGTGAGTCGATGGTCGTGCGCACGACGAGGCCATCGGAATAAATGTTGTAGTCGTTGTCGTCGGCCCACGCGATCAGCCACTTGCGCAACTGCTGCGCGAAGTGCGGCGCGCGGCCGGGCTCTTCCGTCTGCCGCTCGAAATCGATGCGCAGCGGGCGCTTCCTGAGCGCGTCGAGCTTCGCGGCCTGCAAGTGGCCGAACTTCACCATCTGCCCGAGCACGATGTTGCGCCGGTCGAGCGCGCGCTCCGGATTGATCACCGGGTTGTAGTAGCTGTTGCCCTTCAACATGCCGATGAGCGTCGCGCTTTCGAGCACGTCGAGCTGGCCCGCGGATTTGTCGAAGTAGGTGCGCGCGGCCATTTCGATGCCGTACGCGTTGTACAGGAACGGCACCGTGTTCAGATACGTCTCGAGGATCTCGTCCTTCGAATAGACGGCTTCGATCTTGAACGCGGTGATCGCTTCCTTGAGCTTGCGCGTGAGCGTCTGCGAGCGGCCGATTTCCTCGGGATACAGATTGCGCGCGAGCTGCTGCGTAAGCGTCGAGCCGCCTTGCCGGTCGCCCGAGAACGTGCGCAGCGCCGCGCCCGCCGTGCGCCTGAAGTCGATGCCGTGATGCTCGTAGAAACGCCGGTCTTCCGTCGCGATGAGCGCGTCGATCACCTGCGGGGAGATTTCCTTGAGGCTCACCCATTCGCGATGCGTCGGCTTGAACTCGGCGAGGAGCTTGCCGTCGGCGGAATAGATCTGCGCGGGCTGGTCGACCTTTGCGCGGCGGATATCGCGGATGCCGGGCGTGAACGGAATCAGCACCAGCACATAGATAAGAAGGAGCGCTGGCAGCAGGAGCAGCGTGCGGGGACGCAGATGCGGACGCAGCCGCGCTGCGAGGCGAGCCAGAACCGCCTTGGCCAGGGCTTTGATTTCAGACGCGGTCACAACGAAACGGGATGCCCAGACATGGAAAACCCTGAATCGTAGCGTAATTTTTCAGCAAATCTTGCGCAGTGTGTCTTCGGGGCTACGCCGTGCGCGTGCCGGCCGATTCGCCGATGGGGAATGCCGTCGTCGAAAGAATCTCGCGCAGCACGATGAACGTGCGGATCTGCCGCACGCCCGGCAGATAAAGCAGCTTCTCGGCATGGAGACGGTTGAAGCTCTCGCTGTCGCGCGTGCGGATCAGCATGAAGAAGTCGAATTCGCCCGTCACGACGTGGCATTCCATGCAGCCGGGCACTTTCTGCGCGGCTTTTTCGAAGGCGGCGAAGGAGTCCGGTGTCGAGCGATCGAGGATCACGCCGATCAGCACGAGCATGCCGGCGTCGAGCGCTTTCGGGTCGAGCAGCGCGACGGTCGCGCGGATAAGACCGGCCTCGCGCAGCCGCTCGACGCGCCGCAAACACGCGGGCGGGCTCAGATTGACCTTCTCGGCGAGCGCGACATTCGAGATCGACGCATCGCGCTGGAGCTGACGCAGGATCGCGCGATCGACGCGGTCGGTCTGAGCGCTTGCCGGACGCGGCTTTGCGGCGGATGCGGTTCTTTTCATTGCGTTGAAGGCGAATTTAGCGAAATAAAAGAAAGTGTCCGATTTCGGACATCATGAAACGTTAGGCCGAGCGCCTTTTTTTCGCAACCCGGATGGCCGCGAGAATCTCTACGATTGCGTTCATGCAGTCCCACCCTCACGAGGATGCCGATCATGAACCTGCAACGTTTTCCCCGTTATCCGCTCACCTTCGGACCGACGCCCATTCAGCCGCTCAAGCGCCTTTCCGCGCACCTCGGCGGCAAGGTCGATCTCTACGCGAAGCGCGAGGACTGCAACAGCGGCCTCGCGTTCGGCGGCAACAAGACCCGCAAGCTCGAATATCTGATTCCCGAGGCGATCGCCGAAGGCTGCGACACGCTCGTTTCGATCGGCGGCGTGCAGTCGAACCAGACGCGCCAGGTCGCGGCGGTCGCGGCGCATCTCGGCATGAAGTGCGTGCTCGTGCAGGAGAACTGGGTCAATTACTCCGATGCGGTGTACGACCGCGTCGGCAATATCCAGATGTCGCGGATGATGGGCGCGGACGTGCGCCTCGTCGCCGATGGCTTCGATATCGGCATCCGCAAAAGCTGGCAGGACGCGATGGAAAGCGTGCGCGCGGCGGGCGGCAAGCCGTTCCCGGTGCCGGCCGGCTGCTCCGAGCATCCGCTGGGCGGGCTCGGCTTCGTCGGCTTCGCGGAAGAAGTGCGCGCGCAGGAAGCGGAACTGGGCTTCAAGTTCGATTACATCGTCGTGTGCTCGGTGACGGGCAGCACGCAGGCGGGCATGGTCGTCGGCTTCGCGGCGGATGGGCGCGCGCGGCGCGTGATCGGCATCGATGCATCGGCGAAACCGGCGCAGACGCACGAGCAAATTGTGCGCATCGCGAAGCACACGGCGGGACTCGTCGATCTCGGGCAGGACATCACGCGCGAGGACGTGATTCTCGATACGCGCTTCGGCGGCCCCGAATACGGCCTGCCGAACGAAGGCACGCTGGAGGCGATTCGTCTGTGCGCGCGGCTCGAAGGCGTGCTGACCGATCCCGTCTACGAAGGCAAATCGATGGACGGCATGATCCAGATGGTGCGCAACGGCGAATTCCCGGAAGGCTCGAAGGTGCTGTACGCGCATCTCGGCGGCGTGCCCGCGATCAACGCGTATAGCTATCTGTTCCGCAACGGCTGATTGTCTAGAACGCCTCGCGGAATGCGTAAAACAGCGCGGCGATCGTTTCCGACGTATCGGCTTCGAAGACCGGCATGCGCGAGCCGAGCATGTGCGTGAGAATCGGCGGCGCGGGATCGTCCGGGCGCAGGATCGCGAGAATCTGCGCGCGGATGTCGGCGTCGCCTGCAATGGCCGCCATGTCGCGGCCGAGCAGCGCCGCGCCCGCGATATCCGGATCGTGGCCGTGCCGCTCGACGAGATCGAAGGCATCGGAATAGAGGCGGTCCAGGTTGCCCGCCTGCGCGTAACGCGCCATCAGAAAGAGCAGGTCGATCGCGTCCTTCCGGTCGGCCGCGTGCCGGTCCTGCCACGCGACGATCTTGAGCATCGCCTGCGCGGGCAGCGACGCGACCGGCACGACGCAATCCTTCGCGATCCGCACGGGAATCGCCGCGTCGAGCGCCTGCCGGAAGCCCGCGACGTTCATCCGCACCGACCCGTCCGGCGGCCACGCGATTTCTCCGTGCGCGTCCTGCACGCCGCCGAACGGCACGATATCGAGCCATGTGCGCTCGCCGGTCTTCGGCACGCTGTAATTCAGCCGATGCGCCGAGCCCTTCGGTGCCTTGAAATTGCCCGATGCGAGCAGCGCGCGCCGCAACGCGTCGTGGCCGGTCCAGCTTTGAATCGAGATGCCGATATCGACGTCGGCGGTTGCGCGGATCGCTTCGATATCGTGGACGTGCGTGAGCAGGATGTCGCGCGCGCTCGCTCCGCCGACGAACCACGCGATGTTCGTCAGATGCGACGCGGCGACGACTTCGCGCAGCATCGCGGCCGTCGACGCGACGATCGGCCGGTGCGGTAGCAGTTCAAGCGGCGAGATAGCGCTCACGCAGCATCCTGGCGGTTTCGAGATTGCGCGGGTCGCCGCTCGCGACGAGATCGGCGTAGACGATGAGCGGCGCGACGACGTTCGGCGGAAGTCCGTCGACGGGCGCGAGCGCGATGGGCGCGCGCAGGAATTCGACGTTTCCGGCGGGGTCGGGGCGCAATCGCGCTTTCATGATCCACTCGCGCGGCACGGCATCGGCGCAATAGGCGGTGACCGTCGCGGGTTTCAGATATTCCGTGAGTATCGCAGCGGCGGGCTCGCCGCCGAACTGGCACTGACCCGGCAGATCGGGGACGTCGCGCCACCAGTCGTTCGACTCCGCGCGATAGCGCCCGATGACGAGCGATTCGCGCAATTGCCGCGGATACAGCGTGACCCATTCGTCGATCAGGCGATCCTTGTCGGCGAATTGCAGGCCGCGTCCATCGGGCCGCTCGAATACATCGCGATGATCGACGAGCGCGCGCACGGCGTTCTGCACCGTGCCATGACTGACGCCCGCGTTTTGCGCGATATCGCGATAGCCGCGTTCCAATAGCGCAGGCGTAATGAGCAGGGCGAGCGTGACGCGCAGTGTGGATTTCGTCCACGTTCTGGCGCGGCGCGCCCGGCTTTCCGCTACGCGCGGCCGGCCCGAAACGATCACGACGCTACCGTCTTCGATGAGGCTCGCATTGCCGGCGAGATCGAGCGCATCGACGCCCAGTTCGCGGCATGCGCGGATCATATTCGCGGAGAGATGCGTGGTGACGAGCGTGGGCTTCGCGCCGTTCAATGCGCCGATGGCCGATAACGCGCCGTATCGGTCGATGTTTTCCCGCACGACGACGGGACGCCTGAAGCGCGCACCGCCGATGCGGAACTCGATGGCGGCGTCGAAATCACCGCGCGCCGGCGCCTTGACGCGCCGGGCGGCGAGGCCGGTCGCATCGGTGAAGGCGGCTGCGGCGGCTTCGACGAATTGCTCGATGGGGTGATCGGCGGGCGGCATAGGTGGATCGATTGTCCAATTTCAGTCAGTGTACACGAAACGTGGACAGCGTGAAAAATTGGACAAGCCGCTTGCCGAGACCATCAGAGATAGCTGCAGACGTAATCAAGCGTTTCGATCACGTCGATATCGAAGCGGCTCTTGCCCGGCACCGAGAACGATTCGCCTGCGCCATACGTCTTCCATTCGTCGCTGCCGTCGAGACGGATGCGGCATTGGCCGGCCTGCACTTCCATGAGCTCGGGCGCGTCGGTGCCGAAGTTGAGCGTGCCGGGCAGGATCACGCCGAGCGTCTTCTTCGTGCCGTCGGCGAAGAGAACCGTGTGCGACACGCACTTGCCGTCGAAGTAGACGTTGGCGCGTTTGATGACGGAAACCTGATCGAATTGCGTTGCGGCGGTCATGGCGGTGGTCCTCGAGTGGTTTGTGAGAGATGGTCCGCCATCATACAAAAAAGGGCGATGCGGATTTCGCCGCATCGCCCTTTTTCTGCCAGGCGCTTCCGGATCAGCGATTCACCATCCGCTTCGGCATCAGCAGCACCAGCACCAGCAATCCGCCGATCGATGGGTTCACGAAGCCCGCGAGGTTGCCGGACGAGTTCTTATAAATGAAATCGCCTCGCCTTTCTCCGAAGGCGAGGTATTGCTGAGAGCGGGAAGCTCAGTCGAACATGTCGGGCTGCGTGGCGACGAGGTCGTTCCAGATGGTCTGGAAGTGCAGCCAGCCGATGTAGTCGCTGCCGACATGCTCGCGGCTATAGCGTGCGCGGTCTTCCGGCACGAGCTTCGGCGTGATGCCCGTCGCTTCGATCATCAGCTGTTGCTGGCAGCAGCGCTCGAGCGCGATGAACCAGAACGCCGCCGAATCGATGCTGTGACGGCTCGCCGTGAGCAGGCCGTGATTCTGATGGATCGCCGCCTTCACGCCCTTGAACGCATTGGCGACCTTGTTGCCGCCCTTCACTTCGACGGCGACCTTGCCCGCCTCGTCGCCGATCACGACGTGATCTTCGAAGAACGCGCAGGCGTCCTGCGACATCGGAATCAGCGGCTTGCCGAGCGCCGCGAACGCGGTGCCGTAGACGGTATGCGCATGGCACATCGCGACGATGTCCTGATGCTGCTCATGCACGGCGGCATGCAGCACGAAGCCCGCGCGATTGATCGCATGATTGCCCTCGACCACGTTGCCCTGGTGATCCGCGCAGATGAGGTTGGAGACCTTCACTTGCGCGAAGTGAACGGCCATCGGGTTGGTCCAGTAGAGCGACGGATGTTCCGGATCGCGCACGGTGAGGTGGCCCGCGAAACCGTAATCGAAGCCCTGCTGTGCGAACGCACGGCACGCGGCGACGAGACGCTCCTTCAGATACTGGCGATGCTCGGCGTGGCTGGAAAACGCCGGCAGCTCGGGGAAGATCAGGCCTTCCTGTTCCGGCTGATAAATCGAAACGCGGCCCTTGAGGTCGATGGCCGTTGCGGTCTTCCCGGGGGTCTCCATGACGTCGCTCATGTTCTCGCTCCATGCGGATGAAAGTGGGTATGTCATGCATGGTGCCGCGGGCGAAGGCTGAATACAAACGAAGGTTGTTCAAGGATGCATGAGTGAGATTCATACATTCGGCAATTCGGCCCTGCTGTGTCTTCGTTTAGGCAATGCAACGTTTTTGTCCACTCGGCACTTCCGGCCCCGATCGCGCCAAGTCCGGCTTACGAATCTCGACGATTCCCGCCGAGGGCCGTCGCACAAGGCTTCCAGCGTGATCGATGGCGAATCGCCCGATGAGTATCGGCGGTGTATCGACCACGTTTGCAACATTTTTGGCGCACGGCCTGTTTCCACTGCGACAAGGGTTTCGAGCCGCCAATGATCAGCGTTTTGCCTTCTGAAGGCATCGCCGGGATCTCGCACTGACAGGGCATTCGACAGAGGAAAACGTTTGGCATTGGCCTGCCCCGGAAGGCACACCCTATGAAGGTCGCTTTTCACGATTGAATCAATTTTGTTCGTACTTGAGCGCACGTTCGCGGCCGTTGCGGCTGGGATCGAGCAAACCCTCACTGGTATAAGGATTGGCGCGCGCTGGCATAGCTCTCGCTAATGTACGACCACGCACGAAGATCACCGCGATCGCTTAACCAAAAACAACGAGCGATGACTTCATGTTACGGGGCTGGTCGCAACAGGGTTCGATGCACGCCGTCAGATGCCTGCATGAATCCTGTTGCGAGCCAGAAGAAAGTAATAGCGCGAAGCGCACACGCACGAGACTAAAAAAATGCTCACACTTCAATCAGACCTGCATGGCAACCATCTGTTGGGCGCACTTCCGGCGCAAGAATGGCAAGCCATGGCACCGCATCTCGAACTGGTTCAGTTGCGCACAGAGCAGTTGTTGTGCGATTCCGGCCAACGCATCCACCACGTGTATTTCCCGACCACGGCGATCATCTCGCTGCTGCACACGATGGAAGACGGCGGTTCCGTCGAGGTCGCGGCGGTGGGACGTGAAGGCATGTCGGGCGTTCCCGTGCTGACGGGCGGCGACACCATGCCGACGCGCGTTCAGGTGCAGTGCGCGGGCTTCGCGTATCGCATGAGCGCAGGCGCGTTGCGCGAGCACTTCGGCCGCTCGGACTTCCTGCGCCGCGTGATGCTGCTGTACATGCAAGCCCTGCTCACGCAAGTGGCGCAGACGGCGGCATGCAACCGGCATCACTCGCTCTCGAAGCAACTGTGCCGCTGGCTGCTGATTCAGACGGACCGCACGCCGTCGGATCAACTGCGCGTGACGCAGCAGATGATCGCCGACATGCTCGGCGTGCGTCGCGAAGGCGTGACGGAAGCCGCGGGAAAGTTGCACGACGCCGGCCTGATTCATCACAGCCGCGGCTGCATCAAGATTCTGGATCGCGCCGCACTGGAAGAGCGCGCATGCGAATGCTACGGCATCGTGAAGCGTGAGTTCGACCGGATGCTGCCCCGCCGCCAGATGGAAGCCATCGTCTGAAGCGTGCTGGACGCGGGCGCGGCTGGCAGCAGCCGCCCGCCCCCGCGGTAGCACGCCGCAAAGAGCAATTCGATCGAGAGAAATCAAACGAACGTCCGATCGGATTCTTATCCGCCCGACTGAGTTATCGCCGCGCTTCGGCGATGGCAAGGGATCGCCGGTAGCTCTCTCTCAACCGCCTTGTGTTCGCGAAGCATGTCTTCAGAGGCCCGCGCCAGATGGTGCGCCTGCGCCTAGATCGCGATAGTCTTGTCTCCGGCCCGCGAGCGGTTCCTCATTCTTCCTACCGTTGCCTGCGCGCCGGTTACTTCCGCCGCAGTGCGAACTGAAGTTTCCAACCTTGGTCAGACGCGAGATGTTCCGGGTTTCCCGTGCCTGAGAGCGGGTTCGGCAACGCCTGATCCGGGCGCAGACACAGTCCCACTCGCCCCAGGCGTGGCTTCTCGATGATCCCACCTGGATTCCGCAGCCAAAAGCGTGATGGGGGCGGACATGGGCATCTGGCATCGCCTGGTCTCGCCGTCGGGGAAACGCTATGCGCATTTCGTGAGAGACTCCGTTGACTCGTGTACAACGAAGGGTCTCCAAGCGATCTCCATCATGTACTGACGACGAGATAAGTCATGGCGAGTCGACTCCGACGGAATATCGTTGCGCTGGCAGTTCTGCAAGCGGCGAATATGCTGCTGCCGCTTGCAACGTTCCCGTATCTGTTGCGCGTTCTCCGTCCGGAAAACTTCGGCGCCTACGTCTTCGCGCAAGCCATCGTTGGCTATCTCGTGCTCTTGACCGAGTACGGGTTCAACTGGTCATCCACGGCCCAGGTCGCGCGGGCCCAGCATGATCGGTATGCGGTATCCCGGATTTTTTGGGCGACACAAGGCGCAAAGGCCCTTATCGCCGTGGCCGGCTTCGCCATTCTGCTGCTAGCCGCTTTCTTCGTGCCAAGGCTACGCGCAATGTTGCCGGTTTTGCTGGCTACGTATCCGCTCGTCATTGGAACCGTTCTGTTTCCGCAGTGGCTTTTCCAGGGGCTGGAACGGATGACGTTCACCACCATCTCCGTCCTGAGCGCGCGCTTGCTCCTGCTGCCCCTGACGTTCGTTCTGGTGCGGTCGTCGGCTGATACGTGGATTGCTTCGCTCATCAACTCGATGAGCATGGTCGTTGCCGGCGTCGTCGCGACGATTCTGATAGCGAAGAACCGGATGGTCATGGCGTTGATGCCGAGCAGGGCGGACGTCATCGAGGCACTGCGTGAAGGCTGGCACACGTTCATCTCCACGGCAGCGATCAGTCTCTACACGACCACGAACAGCGTGGTGCTCGGATTCGTTTCCGGAGACGTCGCTGTCGGCTATTTCGGCGTAGCCGACAAGGTTCGGAACGTCGCGCAAGCGCCGCTCGGACCGCTTTCCAACGCAATCTACCCGCGCGTGACGGCGCTCTTTTCCGAAGACTCGGAAAGGGCGTTTGTACTGGTGCGCAAGATGCTTTATTTGCTGGGCTCGACGATGTTGCTGGCTTCGGTCGCGCTTTGGGCCGGCGCCGAATGGATCGTTCGTATTGCAATGGGCCCCGGATACGAACCGGCCGTCATCGTGTTGAAGTGGATGGCGCTCATGCCTTTGCTCATCTGCCTGAGCAATGTGCTTGGCGTTCAGGTGATGCTTCCCCTTGGCATGAAAAAGAAAGTCAGCGAGATATTGATCGTCGCCGGCTTGTTCAACCTCGCCTTGCTTATTCCGCTTGCATCGATCTACGGCGCTCAGGGCGCCGCAATGTCGGCGCTTGCCACCGAATTTCTGGTCACGACCTTAATGGCGCTCTATCTGATCAAACGCAGAATTCCGGCTTTCCATACGAGGATGCGCAGAGATGAAATATGACTTCCTTATCGTAGGCGCCGGGTTTGCAGGCGCGGTCTGTGCCGAACGCCTGGCGGCACACGGCAAGCGCGTGCTCGTCGTAGATAAGCGCAATCATATCGGCGGCAATGCCCATGATCATAAGGATGCGAACGGCGTGCTGATCCATCCGTATGGTCCGCACATTTTCCATACGAATAGCAAGCGCATATTCGAATACCTGTCCGGTTTCACCGATTGGCGCTTCTACGAGCATCGCGTGAAGGCCTGGGTGGATGGCGACCTCTATCCGATACCGATCAATCGCACGACGATCAACAAGTTATACGGTATTGATCTGAGCGAACAGGACACGGTGGCGTTCCTCGAGTCTGTGCGCGAAGCGCGCGATACCGTCACTACCAGCGAAGATGTGGTGCTGAGTAACGTCGGACGTGATCTCTGTGACAAGTTCTTCCGGGGCTACACGCGCAAGCAATGGGGACTCGATCTGTCCGAGCTGTCCGCGGGTGTCGCCGCGCGAATTCCGACGCGTTCGAACGACGATGACCGGTATTTCACCGACACGTTTCAATTCATGCCGGCGCAGGGCTACACCGCGATGTTCGAGAAGATGCTTGCCAGTCCGGATATCGAAGTGCGCCTCTCGACCGACTACAACGAGATGAAGGCGATTATCGAATATGGTCATCTTGTGTACACTGGACCGATCGATGCCTATTTTAACTACCGCTTCGGCAAACTTCCGTACCGCAGCCTGCACTTTCAACATCTTCATCTGAGCGACGTGGAGCGATTTCAGTCGACAGGTACGATCAACTATCCGAACGATCACGAATACACGAGGATTACGGAGTTCAAGCATCTCACCGGTCAACAGCATCAGGGAACGTCGATTGTGAAGGAATATCCGCGAGCTGAAGGTGAGCCGTACTACCCGATTCCACGGAAGGAGAACGAGGCACTGTTCATGCGCTACAGCGCACTCGCGGAGGAAGCGGTCGATGTCACTTTCGTGGGCAGGCTCGCGCAATATCGCTACTACAACATGGACCAGGTTATCGGTGCGGCCCTCAAGGCTGTCGAAGGACTCATATAAACAGCTGTCAGCAATCGTTGTTTCATGGTTTTCGCGCGAACGGCCTCGGTCGGATGCAAGTGTTCGCCAGTGACTGTCTTCTTGTTTCCCGCAATCTGGCTCTGACGTCATAGGGGATTGAGAGATGAAAAAGTATCTGGTCATTCTCAGGTGTGGAGACAGTTCCTTGCATCCGCAATGGTTCACCGGTGGGGATGCCCCGAGCTTCGATCTGGTGCTGAGTTATTACGGGAAAAATGAAGACTACGCAGACGGTTTTGCCAAGACCATACATCGATTCAAAGGGTCAAAGTGGGAAGGTATCCAAGACTTCATGTTGCACAATGCGCCGTTGATCTCGGAGTATCGTTATATTTGGCTCCCGGACGACGATATCCTGACCGATGTTCGAACGCTGAATGAGTTCTTTGAGTATGTGGAACGGGAGAATTTTGCGCTCGCGCAACCCTCTCTCGACGAGAGAAGCTATTTCGGTCACGCAGCGACACTGCAAAACAGGGCGTTCGAATTTAGAGAAACAAACTTTGTTGAGGTAATGGTGCCATGTTTTTCGTCGCATGCTTTGCATGCGATAAAGGACAGCTTCGAAAACACCAAATCAGGTTGGGGCCTTGATTTCGTGTGGCCCGCACGGGTGGCCTCATTGGGAAAGGTCGGGATTATCGACCGGGTTTCCGTGTTCCATACGCGCCCCATCGGCTCGGCGGGGCACGGCACAGGAGACGGGGCGAAGACGAGCCCATGGTCTGAACTGAACCAGGTACTCTCGCGCTACGGACTGCGCGCGTCGATAAAAGTCTTGCAGGGCAAGCGGAGCATCGTGGGAAAAACGTATGCGAGTGGGCGACTGGGCAATCCCGTGTTTTTCATGCATGCAGTGAAAGGCAGTCACCCCGTGCGACGGAAGAATCTCGTCAATTACATGGGCCTTCTGAAGGAGTATCTCCCGTGGCTCCACTATACCAAGCGAAAAACCCGGCCTTCGCGAAGCCAATCGAGTCCTTCTAAATGATGCGCAGGCTGATTACTTTTGAATGGAGCGACGAAAATGCATAGCTTTCTAAAATTGCCGCTAACCTTCGTAAGTAGGCCGCTCAGGTATCTAATAAGATCTGAAATTAACTCTTCCTTAACGCTCAGAGATCAGAATATCCAAGCCGCACTCCAGAGAAGAGCGCTGGAGGAAACTATCGATTATGTAGAAAGAAAGATGCTCGGAGTGGACTCCGTGACATCTGCGCATGAACTGCTATCGAAAGCCCTGTCGATGGTAAAAGGCGATGGCTTGGTCTGTGAATTTGGCGTGTTCAGCGGGAAATCGATCAACCATATTGCGAGCCACGTAGACCGCGTGGTCTATGGTTTCGACTCTTTCGAAGGTCTTCCTGAGCGCTGGAGAGATGGGTTCGACCGAGGCTTCTTCAAAGTGGACAGACTGCCAAAAGTCGAAAAGAATGTGGTCTTGATTAAAGGATGGTTTGATAAAACCTTGCCCGAGTTCGTTAAAAATCAGACCAAGGATGTGGCTTTCTTGCATATAGATTGTGACCTTTATTCATCGACCAAAGTCATATTCGAGAATCTTGGAGGGAGAATAAAGCCGGGGTGCATCATCGTATTCGATGAATACCTTAATTATCCCGGATGGAAAGATGGAGAGATAAAGGCGTTTCATGAGTTTCTGGAAGCACATCATCTCGCTTATGAATACATCGGCTACAACGCGAAGCACGAACAAGTCGCTGTTGTTATAAAGTAACTGGCAGTGGTGCTATTGCGTAACGAGATAGCGTCACATCGACTCGCAGTCGCTGTCGGAGATCTCATAGCGTGGCATTGCTTTGCGCGCAACCACGCCTGCCGGGTCCACCCCGCTTCTAAGCACTCTGCAGAAATTCTGCTGCTTGTAGCTGGGCCGGGCTGTCGGCGAGAGCAGGTAGTCTCGTGTCAGGCGCGGTCCGAAGGGCGCTGCCTGACGGGTGCCGGCATGACAGTTCACGCATCGGGTAGTGGAAGGCGGTAAGCGGCGGTCATCGTCCCGAAGATGTGCCGCCAACGCGCACTCTCCCGTGAAAATCGCGCGTCCGATATCGGCGGAAGAGCATGACTGCGCCGCGCTGCTTGCATGTATCGCGCTCATGAATGCGTGTCCAATCGCAGCGCGAAAGGTCCGGCTTAGTGCTACCCGCAATGTCATTGATGCTGCGTCAGCGTCTTCGAAATGCTCGGCACCTTCTTCACATTCAGGGCGAACAACATGTAATAGCCTGGCACTGCTACGCCGGGATCCAACGGCACCTTCACGAGGAACTCACCGCCCGTGTCAACAGTGAAAACCACAGGAATACGCCGCTGTTCGCCGTTGAGCGAATGGGTCACCGATGACAGCCGCATCAACGCGAAGGCCTGCGCGTCGCTGCTTGCCGTTACTGCGATCGCTCCGGCGTGAGGACAGCGGTATCGTCGGAAAAAGGTTGAGCGAAAGTCTGGTCACCCAGCACGACCACTTGACCGTTCGGCAGCACGACACCGTCGACAAACGCGCCTGTAACTCATCGGGCCGATCGCGGTCGCCGTGCCAGTGTTAATGTCGATGAGCGTGGCGTTCGCGGCGGACGTCGATTGTTCGTAGCTCGGCGCACCGCAGTGCGGACAGCGAATCGGAGAGCGGATCGATCCCGATCGACGGGAATCGAACCTGACGGTTATTACTGATTTGGGGAATGCGGTCCTGAACGGCGCTAAATAACGCTCCGTGAAGAGGGCACCGACCCACAGCCCGTGTAGATCGTTGTGGGGCCGTTACGCTCTGCGGCAAATAATCATTGAGTCGCCGCTTCCTTCCGTTTTGATCCACCAGCGGGAAATCGCCGAGGAAAGTCGGTGGCCCAACGACGCCTACCATGCCGGCATGCTGTGCATAAAGCGGAGAAGCCGCTCCGGAAAGAACCGCAAGCGTCATATCGCGCAGGAAGCCGCGGAGACGTCTTTCTTGTCCGCAATGAACTCCGTGGCCGAGCGAAGGTCTCGATGGACATTTGCAATGTCCTCCGTCATAGTCGTGGCGCTCTTTAAACTTGCACCACCGGATTTCAACTCGTGCCGCCCCGATACATCTGGCACGCGTCCGTGGCTCTGCGGATTCGCGTGCAAACCTCGCACTACGCGAACTGTGAGAATTCGCGTCTGTTCCACTTCCAGCTATATGCTTGAAGGTACTAAGGAACGTTTCGAGAATTGTTGTCGCATTAGAGAATGCCGATATCGATACGAATCTTGCTTCCAATAGCGTCGAACCCCGCTGCGGGCGCGTCTGCCTGTTCGGTATCGGCGCCGGACACCGAGAAAACTTGTCAGTCTCGACTGGAGAAATCCGTTGCTAGGACCGGTTTGTAAGACGCCGATGGCATAGATAGTGCCTCGGTGCGCCGGGTCTTCATTGATGCTGCAAGCGGAGTCTTAACGTAACAACGGAGTTGTGCAGCAGGGCGATCAACCCGCCCTGCTTGCAGTGTAGAAGTGACCAGCGAGCTGTTCGCCCGTTGCGGTTGGGAAGCAAATCGTCGTTCCGCATCCGCCGGGAAGACGTCGCAGTCGGAGATCTTCATCTCACACACAGACACACGATCCTGAGAGGACAACGTGTCCGCGCGTCAAGTGCTTATGCGAATGCAAGTCTGCCCGGGCGTTTCGCAGCTCTTTTCATTTCGGATGGGAAGCTACGAAAGACTTGTAGGCGCTATATGCCGCTTTTTGGGTCTTTCCGTCGTTTTGGATCACTCCGTAAGGACCCTCGCCGTCATCAGGATCGTCGTAGAGCTCATACATCTGAATCGACTCGAGGCCATAGGTGGACGCAATCGATGCGTATTGCGACATCATGGAATTGCCGGTCAGGTACGTCGCCACTTGGGAGTTGCTGCCCATGTCGGGGCGCACACCATACTCCGTGAGCCAGATCGGCTTGCCGAAGTCACGGAGCGTGGCCAGTACGTTGTAGCATCCCGTGCCGCCGCACGCGTTTTGAATGTCACCGAAATCCGAGTACCAGTGCCACGCGGTGACGTCCCACGAGACGACCGGATGCCCGCTCGTACCGTCTGGCTGCGTGCCTTGCATGAGCATTTGGTCGAAAGCGAAATGCAGCCAGCCTAGCCCGCCCATGACGATCTTGGCTTGCGGGTCCACAGACTTGACGCCTGCAATCATGCCTCGAATCGCACCGCGGGCAACGACGAACCGGCCGTTGTCATAGTCAGTGGGACGCGTGCCATCCACATTGCCGACCAAAGCGTCCAATTCCAGCTCATTTCCGATCTCGTAGTACGGTGCATGCATCTCGGTCGCTGTTTGTTGCGCCAGCGTGTATCCGAAGTTGTAAGCCGAGGTTTCGTCATTGAACGACATGTCCATCACGATATCGGGATAGAGCGTCACACCACCGGCGGCCATCGTCTTGGCGGCTGCGGCGAGTCGTGCGGCACCTGTACGGTCACCGACGTCATTGCGATAGATCTTGACGCCCAGGTCTTTCAGCTGTGCGAGCTGCACCTCTGTGCTCGAATTGTCGTACGAGCCGCCTTGCGTGATATGGCCGTTGATACCGTAGAACAGGCTGCCCGTCACCGAAGCCTTGGTGGAGCTCGAAGGTGCAGCAGTCGATTGGGTTACCGAGACATTCAGGTTGATCGTAGTGCGGATGCCATTTTGAGAACTGGAAGCGACTACTTGCCAGGTATGCGAGCCGGCTGACAGCTTCGACGTATCGACCGATACGGAGAATTGTCCATTGGAGGGCTGTACGGAAGCACCGATCTGCTTTCCGCTGGCCGAGTCGTACACCGCGACGCTAACCCACTTCGATCCGGCCGTTCCCTTGACCGTCACCGTGCCTGAAACGTTGGCGTTCGCGGCCGGTGAACTGACGGTGAATGCCGAGTAGCTTCTTCGTGTTGCATTTTGGACTGCGCTTGTGTCCGAGCTGTCCGACGCATCTCCACCACCACCGCAAGCCGACAACAAGACGCCGCCGGCGATCGCTGCTGCGATCAGACGGGCTTTAGGTGCCCACGAAGACTGATTGTTGACCCGATTGATGGGAAAGACGGTCGTGAAACGGAAGGGAAAGTTTGAGCGATTCATCAATGAGGAGTACTGAAAACGATAGTGAATTAAAAGGGTTTAACCGAGGGCACGATCGATGCATGCATCGAGAACGTCATATCGGGCGATGACGTTTCGTGTTCGACCGCTGTATTAAACGTATCGACGACGAGGCAGCAGGGCGAGAGTCGTCATCCGACGACGCTACCGTCATCGGACACTCAATAGCTTGACAGGCATTTTTGACCGACTGCCGCGCTAACCCCGCTGCGGCCCATATAGCCGCAAACGTTTGCATTGAAAGCCGAAAAAACAAGCCGACTTTCTCCCCTTCGCGCCTTCTTACACACCATTAATCATATGATTGGGCACGTTCTATAGTAAGATAATAACATGAAATAATATTTGCCGCTATATCATCAGGTGTAAGTAATATCTGCGGGACAATTTACCGAATGCGTCGCTTGATGGCTTATTCATATGAACTAATCTGGCGTGTACAAGGGTTTTCCCGGTCTTAGGCTTAGCGAAAGTTATCGGTAGTTCGAAGCAACTGTCGCAGCCACCGAACGTTCGTCTCGCAGAAACCGATCGAGAAAAAATTGCCGCACCTCTCGCTCGCACGCCAAGAGTTCCGTGCGGTAAGAAGGCCGGAGCCTATAATCCAAGCCGACTGAATTGGGCCGCCGCCGAAATCGACACTTACATTCTTGTATTGCGTTCGCGCTTAAGTAAAGGCGAGAACGGTTCGTTATGGGGTACGGAAACCGAAGCAAACAGCGAGCGACGCTTGAGGTCGAAGGGGGCGGAATATAAACGTGTGCACGGTCGGTCATATCGGAAGCACGGCAATATGGGTATGCCGCTGCTCGGGAACATGAGGTAAGTCTGAAGGCATCTACACCAATCAAGGACTTCATTAAAATGATGAGCTTTATTACCCATTTCGCGTGCTTGATACTTGGCGTGTTGATCGGAGTCTTCGTCTGCGCGCTATGCGTCGCGCGATCGAGAACACCGAGGGACGAACACGATCAATAAAATCGCGGTGGTGAAGCGAGTTACTCTCGCGCGAACACACGTTCTAACGTTCGTTAAATACAGGGCTACAGAAGAAAAGAGCCTGGTTAGAGCAGCGCTGCATAAGCCGCCTCGGCGGAGAAGCACGAAACTGACCCGTCGCGTGCCGGTCGCATCCGCCAGAACATAACGGTAGCCTTGCCCCGCCGCGCATAGAGCGCGAACCTCGTTCAGCGCGCCGGTACAGACCCGACCGCGCTTTCCGGCGGAACAGGAACTTGGCAGGATTGACCAAGGTGTTGGCGAGAAATTTTTCCCTCATGAAGTATCCTAAGTGCTTGGTCGCATCCACTCGTACGAAGTAACCCGACAGTGCGATCTATCATGTTTCAGGGTGTTCCCGATTACTCTATATAAGCTGCACGGAGCAGCTTCGCTGTTCACCGCCTGAAAGCGGGCTTTCGTTCTGTCGAATCGATGACCTAAAGCGGTCGAGCAAGAGCGTCAATGTAATTCCTAACACCAATTAGGAGTGCATAAATGCTGAATACAACGGCCCAGGATCATGCGACGGAGGGCACAACTGAAAGCGCAATGCTGGCATTTGCCAGTCAGCCGTGTCGCAGGCTGGTTCCGGTTATTCTTGCTGGCGGCTCGGGGACGCGGCTGTGGCCGATGTCGCGTGGGCAGTTCCCGAAGCAGTTGATCGGCGTGGTCGCGACCACCTCACTGCTTCAGGCCACCGCCACGCGAATGAGAGGATTTGCAGGCGACTTCGACGTCGATGTGCAACCGATCATCGTTTGCGGCGAAGAGCATCGCTTCACGACCGATGAGCAAATGCGCTCCTGCGGCGTCGAAGCGACCATCATCGTGGAGCCGGTGAGGCGTGACACAGCTCCCGCGCTTACGCTGGCCGCGCTCCAGGCGATGAAGGACGGGCAGGATGCAATCATCGTTGCGATGCCCGCCGACCATTCGATCGCTGATAGTGCTGCTCTTCACCATGCGATTTCCGTCGCCGCCGTATACGCTCAACGTGGCATGATCGCGACGCTCGGTATTCCACCTACGCGGCCCGATACCGCCTTCGGCTATATCCGCATCGGTGACGCGCTCGATGACGGCGCGCACCTCATTGAGCGCTTCGTCGAAAAGCCTGCGCCGGAGCTTGCCGCGCAATATGTTGCGTCGGGCATCTATTGGTGGAACAGCGGCATCTTCATCGTGCGCGCAAGCGTGTGGCTCCGTGCGCTCGCCCGCTTCAACGCCGAGATGTATGCCGAGTGCATCGCTGCGCGAAAAGGAGGCCACGACGACGGGAAGTTCATCCGTCCCTGTCCGGCAGCATTCGGCCGTGTGCCATCCGACTCGATCGACTATGCAGTGATGGAGCGTCTCAGTGAACAGAACGCGCCCTGCGAGGGAGCCGTCGTTCCGCTTGTCGCTGGATGGTCGGATCTCGGCTCGTGGGATGCGGTCTGGGAAGCGATGGAAAAGGATAAGTTTGGCAACGTCGCAAGCGGACGAGTGATCTTCGAAGGCGCGACGTCGAGCTACGCGCGGTCCGAAGGCGGGCGACTTGTCGCATGCGTTGGCACGAGCAACCTCATCGTTGTCGAGACCGATGACGCGGTGCTTGTCGCGGACCGCTCGTGTGCACAGGATATCAAGGGACTCGTCGAACGGATTCACGAGCAGCACGCGCCCGAAGCGGAAACGCATCGAAAGGTGCGCCGCCCGTGGGGATTCTACGATTCGATCGAACACGGCGAGCGTTTTCAAGTCAAGCGCATCGTCGTGACGCCCGGTGCGCGACTATCTTTGCAAATGCATCACCACCGTGCAGAGCACTGGATCGTCGTATGCGGTACCGCGCTGGTGACTCGTGGCGACGAGCAATTCCTGTTGTCGGAAAACCAGTCGACATACATTCCGATCGGCGTTCGACATCGTCTTGAGAATCCGGGAAAAGTGCAACTCGAGATTATCGAGGTCCAATCGGGCGCCTACCTGGGCGAGGACGATATCGTACGTCTCGAAGACACGTACGGTCGAGCTTCCGCCGCATACGGATGACTCGACAGCAGCGTCATTCCGCCTGGGAATGATAGCCGGCGGTGCGAAGACGGCAAGGATCTCGTTCAAACGCACGCCGATTCATGAACTCGATATGAAACATTGATTTAACGTCACATAACTTTGAACCGGGGACAGCAATGGCCTTAGTCGACAAGGTTTGGGAATCAGGTTCAAACGAACACGAGAATCTCTCCTGCTCGAACGCCTTGCATTCGGGTGGCAGGGGACTGTCCGGTTCGGGCATCGACGGTGGGTCCGAGTACGCAGGCGCTAGCGAATCGATTCCATCGGACGGGCTCGCCGAAAACGCCGCCGAGCGGTTTTCTGCCAGCAACGTCGCCAAGCGCGCCATTGATATCTTCGGATCGTCGACATTGCTGATCCTGCTGCTTCCGTTCTTTTTAACCATAAGCTTCATCGTGTCGAGAGACGGTGGAAACCCGATCTTTGGCCACAGTCGGATCGGGCGGGACGGTCGGGTATTTCGGTGTTACAAGTTTCGCTCCATGATCAACGGCGCCGACGCGGTGCTTGCCGATCTCCTTGCGAGAGATGCCGAGGCGCGAGAGGAATGGAATCGAGACTTCAAGCTCAAGAACGATATCCGGATAACGCCCATCGGACGGATTCTACGTCGCACGAGTCTTGACGAGCTCCCACAACTTTGGAACGTGCTCGTCGGTGACATGAGCCTGGTCGGTCCCAGGCCAATCGTAGAAAAGGAGTTGCCGCGGTACGGCACGGACGCGCGTTATTACTTGATGGTGAAGCCTGGTATGACAGGGCTATGGCAAGTCAGCGGAAGAAATAACGTCGACTATGCGACGAGAGTCTCGCTCGACGTTTCCTACGTAAAAGAGCGCTCCGTCTTGCTCGATGTGACGATTCTTTTGCGAACCTTCAAGGTTGTTTTCGAGAAGGATGGGGCTTACTGATAAGCGTGTGTCTTGACACTGCCTCCAAAATTCAACGCGATGATCGACAATGATCTTCATTAACGGAAAGTATCGACTCACGCGCCTGACGGGTGTCCAGCGCGTGGGCCATGAGCTGACTAATCGGATCGTCGATGAATGTCGGAGGAGAAATGTTGCCTGTGAGGTGTTGACACCCCCGCAGTGGATTGCGCGTTCGAAGCTCAGGCCCGTTATCGCGGCATTGTGGGAGCAGCTGATTTTGCCGCTCCGTGCTCGTCGCGGTGCGCTCGTCAACCTGTGTAATACCGCGCCGGTTTTTGCTCATGGACGTCAGTTGGTGCTTCTACATGACGCTGCCGTATTCGACGTTCCCGAGAATTACTCGAAGTTGTATCGGCGTTGGGCGATCTTCCAGATGAGACTGTTGGCGGCCGGTTCAAGTCGGCTGGCATCCGTATCGAATTTCTCGAGGGGCCGGCTGGCGTCCGCGCTCGGTAAGCACAATGACGACTTCATTCTCGTTCGGGAAGGCGCGGGTCACGTTTTGAGAAACGGTCGATCGGACGATGTCTTGAGCAGGTTAGGAGTGGAGCGAAAGTCTTACCTCTTGGCAGTCGGAAGCCGCCAAGCGGGAAAGAATCTGCATAACCTGCTTGCCGCCGTGAGCCGGATCGATACCGATCATGTGCTCGTGGTCGCCGGTGGAACCGACTTGAGTCTTTTCTCGTCAGCCGTCGACGTCGACGCGAAGAAATGCGTGTTTGCAGGATACGTGAACGAAGACGAGCTCCGATCCCTCTACACGCACGCGGCTTGCTTCGTCCAGGCATCGACGTACGAAGGCTTCGGCCTGCCCACCATAGAAGCGATGGCGCTGGGCGTTCCCGTAGTGTGTTCGAACGCGGCATCGCTTCCCGAAGTGTGCGGCGACGCCGCGCGGTATTTCGACCCGCATTCGCCCGAAGATATGGCAAGGGTCATTGAAGAAGTGTTGCAAAGCGAGGTGATAAGAGGAGAGTTGATCGAGAAGGGAAAGCGACGCGTGCAATTCTATGACTGGGGATTGGCCGCAGAGGAACTGGTCGAAGATGTCTTGACCCGAATCTGATTCATGTACACCAGGAAGGTGGCCTCACCGACGACGTGGCATGACGAATCGTTGCTTCGAGGAATTCTAGTGAATAACGGTTCCTTGCTTCAGGAGGGGTGTACCGTTGAGAACGACACAAGAAGTGCAGCCGCATCGTATGTCCCACGTGGACGCCATCCGTGCCGTAGCAGTGTTGCTCGTCATGTGGACGCACTACGCGGAGGAGTTTTCCGCGATTGCGGGCTCGCAACAATGGCTGAATGGCCTTCAACAATATGGAGGCTTCGGCCGCATTGGCGTTGTCGTGTTCTTCGCACTCAGTGGTCTCCTGATTCCAAAAGGCTTGACCGGGTCGACTGTCGACGGCACGCGTCGATTTCTCATTCGACGCTTTTTCCGGCTCTATCCGGCCTTTTGGCTGTCGATACCCTTGGGGTATCTCGCTTACTGGACGCTCTTCAACAGGAAACTCGACGTCGCGGGCTGGCTGGCAAACGCCACGATGATTCCTGTCGTGCTTGGACAGCCCGAAGTGATGGGCCACTATTGGACACTTGAAACGGAGCTTGCGTTCTACCTGCTGTGCCTCGCACTGTTCTGGCTGGGAGGCGTGCAGCACATGCGCGCCCTTTGCATGACCTGCATCGGGCTTTGTGTCGCTTTTGTTATCACCTCCGCTTTCAAGATCGTTCCCGCCACTGCGCTAGGCCAGTACAAGGGCATGCTGTACCACCTGTCGATCATGTTCTGGGGCGCATGCTTCCGAAAAGCGTACGATGCGCCGAATGAAAGAATGACCTTCAATTTGCCGGGCGCGTTGGCATTGCGAATAGAGTGGTCCTACAAGACGTGGTTGCTTGCGATGACGGCTTTGATAGCTGGAACCGCCATGCTGACGGGCGCCGTCGCGTTTGTGCATAACGACAGCCAGCACATGATCAATTCGATCAGCTATGTGCTCGGGCTCGCGCTGTTTGCATTGCTGGCGACCGTATGGAAGATACATCTGCGCCTTTTCGCGTGGCTTGGCGAGATCAGCTATTCGATCTACCTGCTGCACGGCATACCCTTGTATTGTCTCTATTGGGTATGCGAGCGCGCTGGCTGGGTCGGCGCGCCGCTCGGCGTGTACATGATCGCTACAACGGTGCTGGCGGTCGGTCTTTCGTGGCTGAGCTTTCGGGCGGTCGAAGCACCTTGTATCCGGTTCGCGCACGCGTTGACGTCGTCGCGCCGGGCGAAAGTGCCGAATGCCGTCTATAACAGTGGTCCCGCTGCGGACGACACGGGTCGTTAATGGCCGAAACCATAACAAGCTCCACCATGACGCCTCTGCTAAAAAACCTCCATTCGATCCGCGCGCGAGGTAACCTTTCTAAGGCGTTGCCGGCCAAGCCCATTTCGAATCAGGCGGCTGCCCGGCGAGTTCGCCACCTTGCGTCATAACCATCAAAACTACGCTGCGATAAATCCGGGGACCGTCGCATGGCTTCTTTTCGAAAGAACTTAACGATTCTGATGACGTTGCAGGTGTCCACATACCTTGCACCGCTGCTGACGTTGCCTTGGCTCGCGCGCGTCCTGGGTCCGACCGACTATGGACGCCTTTCGTTCGCCATGGCCTTCACCGCCTATTTCATTTCGATCACGAATTACAGCTTCTCGTTGACGGCCACACCGAAGATTGCCATCAATCGCGAAAGCCGCGAACTGCGCTCGAAGGTCTTTTGGGAAACCATTCTCACGCAAGCGGCGCTGGCGGCCGCCGGCTTTGTGGTGTTGATCGCGTTGACATCCATCGTTCCCTACCTCGAGGAGAATCGCGAACTGTTGTTGATCGGCTACGGCCAGGCGGTCGGCGCCATGTTGCTGCCGACATGGTACTTCCAGGGTATCGAGGAACTGGGTATGGAAAGCGCGCTGGTATTCGCAGGTCGCGCGTTGAGCGTTCCTGCAATGTACATCTTCGTTCGCGAGCGCGACGACCTGATTACTGCCATGGTGGTGAACGCGCTGGTGCCGCTGGTCTCGGGTATCGCCCTATGCACGTATCTGTACTTTCGTCGGGAGCTCGACTTTGTGAAGGTGTCGTTCAAGACTATCCTCGCTCGTCTGAAGGAAGGCTGGAGTGTGTTCATTGCCACGTCGCTGGTCGACATCTATGCATCGAGCAACATCGTGCTGCTCACCTTCATTGCAGGCAACGTCGCAGGCGGCTATTTCGCCGCCGGTGACAAACTGATCCGCGCGGCGACGAACATACTTCAGCCGCTCAGGACCGCTGCCTATCCACGCGTGAGCTTCCTCATGCACCACGCAAAGGACGATGCATTCGCATTTCTGCGCAGAATGTTGGTCGCACAAGGCATCGTGGTGTCGCTGATCTCTTTGACGATATTTTTCGGTGCTCCCCTCGCAGTAAAACTGTTGTATGGACCGCAGTTCTTGCCAACCGTGGAGGTGTTGCGTTGGATGGCGTTCGTGCCGTTGATGGTTGGGCTATCGGATTTGTTCGGTGTTCAGACGATGCTTCCGCTCGGCATGAAGTCGCAGTTCAGCCGGGTGCTCGTCGCGTCCGCCGTGCTGAATTTTGGCTTGCTCGCCGTGCTTGCGAAGTTCTTCAACGAGCAGGGCGCGGCAGCTACGGTCCTGATCGTCGAGGCGCTGGTGGCCGTCGGAATGGCCGTCACGCTGCACCGCGAAGGCGTGCCGTTCCTCAAGCGCCCCATGGTCGAAGGCGCTGGTTCCGGAACGTAACGTGAGCCGTGTGAGTGCGATGTTGTCGCGTGGTGAATTTGCCGTCAGTCGTGTAATTGACTTGATCTATCGGAATTTGATATGAAAAGTGAGCGCGGGCAGGGCCTTATGAAGCGGGTCGATCTTTGTGTGGGTGGCGTCTTCCTATACGTGTTAGGCGCGATTCGCAAGAAGAGGAGCATGCCGTCCGAATACTCGACGGTGGGAATCTTTGCATTCGCCGCGATCGGCGACTCGATCTTATCGTCGTTCTTGATCTCTGAAGTAAGAAGACTTGCGAACGTCTCGAAGGTCATCGTCTTCGCTTCAAAAAGTAATGCGGGAATATATGACCTGTTCAAGGGGTTCGATGAAATTTCGATCGTTCCGGTGACAAATCCATTCCAGGCCATTCGACTCGTGAGACAGTTCAACGTCGATATCCTGATCGATACTTCACAGTGGCCCAGGATAGCTGCGATCCTCGCGGCCTTTACGCGTTCGAAATTTACGATCGGATTCAAGACGCGTCAGCAATTTCGTCACTATGCCTATGACGCCTGCGTCGAGCACAACAGCACTGTGCATGAAGTGGACAATTTCAGGAAGCTATTGAATCCGTTGGGGGTCGAGTCGCGGGAGTACCCGCGAATAACCAAAGACGTTCAAGCAACGGGGGCGTCGCATATTACCAGCGATAAATATATCGTTTTTCACCCTTGGGCGGCTGGCACTAATAGTGCCATGCGCGAGTGGCCCGTCACTTACTGGTGCAACCTCGCTGAAATGTTGATCGAGACGGGCTATACCATCGTCATTACAGGGGGGCCCGGTGACGCTGATCGCGCGGAGGAATTGCGGAAGCTGATCGGAGGCGCGAGCGTAATAAATGCCGCGGCGAAGTTTGGGTTTTCGGGGGTGGCCGAGATAATCCGTGGGGCGGCGTGCGTGATCTGTGTGAACACCGGAATCATGCATTTGTCCGCCATGCTGGATACCCCCATGATCAGCTTGCACGGTCCCACGAATCCCTCGCGATGGGGACCCGTGTCCAAGGAAAGAGGTGTTCTCGCGGTATCGGAAAGAGAGGGGGGGATGTATCTAAACCTGGGGTTCGAGTATCCGAAGAAGCCGAAGTATCTGATGGACAAGATCAGCGTTGATGCAGTCGTCAATGCTCTCCGAAAGGAGTATTCCATTATCTAGCGGGTATTGCTGAGGGGGCGATATGTCAAATATATTTCTGGCTAATCTGGACGAGCACGCAGCATTGATTTCCAAGCTGGCCAGTCTGAATGACGAGATCTGGGCGGCTATCGACATCATTGCGACTTCCATGGGCTCAGGCGGGAAGTTGATGCTATGCGGAAATGGAGGCTCAGCGGCCGATAGCCAGCACCTGGCAGCTGAATTCACGGGGCGGTTCATCAAGGATCGCCGGCCGCTTCCGGCGCTGGCACTATCCACGGACACGTCCGCGCTCACCTGCATCAGTAATGACTATTCATACGACGATGTCTTCAGCAGACAGGTCGCCGGACTGGGACGCAAGGGCGATTGCCTGATCGGCATTTCGACGTCAGGGAATTCCGCGAATGTATTGCGCGCGGTGGAGTCGGCAAAGGACATGGGCATTCGCACCATTGGGCTTCTCGGCCGTGACGGCGGCAAGCTGGCGAAACTCTGCGACATGAGCATCATTGTCCCGTCTTCCGTCACGGCGCGTATCCAGGAAGCACACATCCTTATCGGCCACACGATTTGCGGCGCCGTGGAAGTGGCGCTCGGACTAGCGAATTTGGAGCAGCCATGAACATGCCGGAGACACGGAATCACCCGCCGTTCCTCGCGCAACCCGATTTTTCGCAAGCGCGTGTCCTGGTGGTCGGCGATGTCATGCTCGACCGATACTGGCACGGACCGGCGCTTCGTCTTTCACCGGAGGCGCCTGTCCCTGTGGTCCATGTCCAAATGGAGGAGACGCGGATAGGTGGGGCCGGCAACGTAGCGTTGAACGCGGCCGTTCTCGGGGCACATACTCGCCTTCTTGGTCTTGCAGGGCAGGACGCTCAGGCCGATCAACTCGAACAGATGCTGATCGCCGGGGGGGTCGAATGTCTGGTGCAGCGGGTCGAGGGTAGCAGAACCATTACGAAACTTCGCATTCTTTCCCGCCACCAACAACTGATAAGGGCGGATTTCGAAGATCCGTTTCTCAACTGGAATTTCGCTGAGTTACTGCTTGCTTTTGAGCGACAGCTAAGCGATGTCGACGTAGTCATCCTGTCGGACTATTCGAAAGGCGCCTTGCGCCGGTCAGCGGATCTCATTGTCGCCGCGCGCAAAGCCGGAAAGCCTGTAATCGTCGATCCAAAAGGAACGGATTTCGAGCGCTATCGCGGCGCCACGGTCATTACGCCAAACCTGTCGGAGTTCGAGGCGGTAGTCGGACGTTGCGAGAACGAAGCCGATATCGAACGCAAGGGCGAGGCACTCCGTGACACGCTCGACCTTGAAGCAGTGCTCGTCACTCGAAGCGAGAACGGGATGACATTGCTCGCTCGCAACCACGCACCGCTGCATTTGCCGACGCGCGCGCGGGAAGTATATGACGTGACGGGCGCGGGCGACACCGTCGTCGCGACCCTGAGTGCTGCATTGGGCGCAGGCGTTTCGCTTCCGGAGTGCGTCGCACTTGCCAACGTTGCGGCGGGTGTTGTCGTGACCAAATTGGGCACCGCCACAGTCAGTCCCGTCGAGCTTCAGCAAGCGCTCAGCTATGAGGCGGCGTTCGCGGCCGGAGGCATTTTCGAAGAAGACGGTTTGCTGTGTCAGATAAGCGGTGCTCGAACAAGAGGTGAGCGTATCGTATTGACGAATGGATATTTCGACACGCTTCACCCTGGACACATCGATGCTCTGGAAAAGGCGCGCGCATTAGGAGACAAGCTGATCGTGGCCGTCAATGACGACGCTTCCGTCACGCGTCTCAAAGGAGTACGACGTCCGGTCAATCCTCTCTCTACGCGCATGCGCATGGTGTCGGCGCTATCGTGCGTCGATTGGGTGGTCCCGTTATCCGAGGACACACCCGAACGACTGGTTTCGCGCCTCATGCCGGACGTGCTGGTCATGGGAGGCGACTAGGTCCCGCTCACATCTTCAGGCTTGTTTCAAAGTGGCAGGCAGGCGATTCAAACAAGAGAGCGCTGCCGTCGAGCTCGTTGCGGCGAAGCCTCGTCTTTCGGTCAGACCGAATTTCGAGTAGTCGCTGGGACGAGCTCGTCCACTTGCGTCTACGATAGCTCGAGACATCTCTATCGGAATTGGGCTGTCGTGTGACGTTCGTCAGCATCGTCGACGTGTCGTTCGGCATTCGAACGAATCGAATCAGCCGCACGCTGGAGTATGCTGACGTCGCCGTGACTTCAAAACTGTGGTTTATAGCCCTTCCAGTTACCGCCGAGCCGCAGATGGCGCAGAAACAGTGGGATGCCCGTGAGGTTCGCGGCAAGCCATGAAACGGAGGCGTCGTCCGGGAGTTCGAAGGCCTTGAGCCGGAACGGGTCCGTGTGCTCATCGTTCCAGCCGACGTCGCACGTGCGGGCGGTCTTATATCCCGCTTGTTTCAGCGCCGCGACTTCGCGTGGGCCGTAGTTTCCATTTGTATAGGCGAAATGCTCGCAGGACCCGCCTAGCAGTTCCTCGACTTCGCGCTTCGATCCGGCGATCTCGTCAACGCATTCTTGATCGTCGCAGCGTGTCAGGATCGGATGAAACCTCGTGTGCGATTGGAAGTCGACATATGGGCGCATCGCTTCGAGTTGCGCAGCGTTAAGGCCGCCGATGTATTCGGGACTCGTGTCGCCGTCCTGGCGATAGCCGCGGGCACCGAGTTCGGTGAGTCGCTCCCGATTCGTCAGCCGCTTCAGGCGCTCCAAATCCGCGTTTTTTGTTGCGGGGTCCAGCCACCAGTACGAGCGAGCGTGCCCAACGATGCCACTACATAGATAGATGGTCGGTTTGACGCCATGCTTGATCAAGACGGGCAGCAACAGCTCATTGCGCGCGTGACCGTCATCCAACGTTATTACCGCTCTCGGTCGACCGCGCCCCGGCACGTTGGCCTGGTCGATCGGAATGATGTCGCAAATCTTTTTAAGGTACTCCAAATGTTTGTCGAGGAGGGCGGGGTCGGGGTCGTGATAGAGGAGGAACGCCACACGATCGCGCCAGAGCAATGAGCGCGTTGCCTTGGCGATGCCGCAATATACGACGATGCGCGCAAAGGTCTCTCTTAACAGCGTTTTCGCTTTCATCGATCGCTCTCGGTGGTTGAAGGTCCAACATGATTCGTACAGCAAAAACCGGACTGCGATGAGCCGGATCTCGTCGTGATTGGAATTTTTGCCGCAGCCTTGACGTTTGGCCTGGAAAGATTCTATGCCACGGCCAACTCAGCGCGAACTGATGCCGACACGGTCGACTACGCGTAGTACCGTTTCGACTCCGCGTGCGCATCGGCTCAAATGGTTTAAGCGGGCATCGCGCTCCCATCGCCGATTCGCATGAGCGAAGCAAGCCGTGTCGCGTAATGACGAGACGAATACTCGCTGATGTCATACTCGCGTCCTGTCTGCGACAGGTGTTCGACGAGTTGTGACATCGCTGCTCGAAGACTGGACGGATCGCTCCGGAACATAACCTTGTTGCCGACCTCATTACCGAACGTCGACAAACTGCCCACATCGTGAACCAGAGCAGGAAGGCCGAGCGAAGCCGCCTCGATGATCGCAAGCGGTGCATTCTCGGCGCATAACGACGGTAGCACGAGCGCATCTGCGGACGCGCGCAATTGCGTGAAAAGATCGTCCTGCGCGAGCCGGCCGAAGAAGACTAACTGGCCGCTTGCAACGAGCGATGCGAACCTTTGCTCGATCACGGCGCGATCGGGACCGTCGCCATAGACCTCGATCCGCTGAATATGCGCGAAGCCGGCGGCTTGTGCGAGCTCGATGAACTGCACAAGCCCTTTCTCCGGTGCGACCCGTCCTACGAACGCCAGATTGAGGCGCGGTGATGTGCTCACTTTGAGTGGCGTTGGCGGCAAATCGACTGCCGACGGATTGGGCAACATCACAGTATTGACGATGCCACGCCGACGCAACGCCTGCTGCATGAATGGGCTCGGACACAGGACAGCATCGAACACGCGCTCGGGTTTGATCAATGCACGCATTGCGTGCCAATAGCACTTTCTCAGCGCGTCATGAATCAGCCCCTTCTTGCTCGATCGCAAGCGTAGGGTGCGCAGGGTATTCAACGCCTCGAGCGGCACCGTGTGAGTGCCATCTTTTGTGTAGTACTGCAGCAATGGGTTGTAGTAGACAACGTGATAGTCGTGGCACGTCATGTATGTCGAATAGCCCAACTTTCGCTTGTACCGGGCAATGGTGCCGAGCACCGACGCCGACAACACGCTGTGATAGTTGTGAACCATCACGCGATGCGGCCTGAAGTCCTTGATAGCCTCCTCCAGGGCTTTCGCCGCAGCACTGTTCCACGCCGGCGACGCAGGCGCGTGCGGATCAAGACAACTATTGTCGAAGCATCTGACATCAACGCCCGGCATCGCCCTCAACGACTCGACGGATTGGCGGTAGACCTCCTCGGCACCGCCTTTTTGCACAAAATCGTTGATTACCAACACTCTGCACTGCTGCATGCCTGTCTCCTCGACGTACGAATCTCTCCATACAGCGCAGTGCGCGCGACGGGCGAAGACGCTTGTGGTTTGCAGAAAAGTATTGCGTTACGGCCCAGAGTACGTGTAGATGAACTATCGCCAGGGCGGAAAGAAGACTTTCGCGTCGCTCGAAAGATGCGACGTGCTTCATAGTCATAGTAATAGTTTGGTCCATGACCAGCAACAACGATATTAAGCACGACATTGCTTCTTTCTGATGCAGGTAATTTGTCATCTCAGCCTGTTATCGCCCCTACATGCGACGTTGCAGCGAAGTCGTCGACCCGTCCCTCGTTGTTTATCGGTTGTGCCGCGAGAAGTTTGGATCGGTAGAGAAAGACATCGTTTGCGCACTCGCGGATATCAAGCTACGATGATCTATCGTCCGTTGTAATGCGCCATGCCCGTAACCTTGCTTGCATCTGAGGATCAGCATGAGCAGCATCTTTTCCTTTCCCAGACACCGGTTCTATGCATGCAGGAATTGCCAGAGGCTGGTCGCGTCTGACGCCGAGGTATGTCCGCATTGCGATATGGATCTTGGCCCAGAGAGCCAGGTTGGAGCGGGAGCAAGCCCGTTTGTCCGTTGGAATCGCACGGACGATGTTGCGGGTGCTGCCAACAAGCGCAGTGTTGTAATAAGGCGCTTCCTTGCTTTTGCCGTAGGCATGGTATTCCTCCTGACTCTCGCAATAAGCAAAATCATTTTCGTGGAGGTAGGGGAGCGCAACGAAGCGGCGCCGGTGACGCAAGCGTACAGTGACCGAAATTCGCCGGGCATCGATGGAAGCCCTGACGAGGATGGCCCGAGCGCGGCGCGCCATGACAGCAAGGCAGTGGATCTGGCGGTGGCCGTACCGGACGAAGGTACGGTCGAGTCGAAAGCGATCCATATCGACGCCTCATCGCCCGTGAGCGAATCCACTTCGACTGCTCATACCCGCGATGCGGAGGTGGCCCTTGCGCGATCGTGCGCCAACGTTGGCGCGTGGGCATGCGTTCGGGAACATGCGAGCAAAGCGCTTGCGCTCGATGCTCAACACGCCGAATCGCAGTCCCTACTGGAACAAGCGATCATGCGAACGGGGTGGAGGGCTAGTACGCCAGCAACGGCGCAATCACGTCAGATCCCAACGACACACGGCACGACAAGAGAAGGCACCGCTTCAAAGACGCAAGACAGCCGCCCTCGATAGACCGGCATAACGCGCCGGCGAAACGTAAGACCTTTGGCGGCATGTCGTGAAGCTTCACGCAGGTAGCGACGGCGTGCCGGGCAGAATCAATCCGTCAAAGTGTGCAAGCCCACATACTAACTAACGAATCGGTCGAATGATCCATTAAGTAAACGCGGCCGCCACGTCTCCCTGCAGGACTTCATCATTCTCGTGCCGCGCATCGCTCGGTAATCGATCAATCCAGCGCAGCGCGCGAAATCCCGGCGCGAACTGCAGCTCTTCATAGATAGTCCGATCGACAATGAAAACAGGTAATTCGTCCCTCATCGACCGGTACTTTACTGTATGGGCGTTCGCCATGCCCATTACGTCGGTAGTTATCCTGCCTTCGATCCCTGGCAGCACCGCCGGCTATCTCTTGTGTTTTTTATCACTGCCGGTGGCGCTTGCATGCGCCGGGACGGCTCGCAGTCGCTACATGGTTTTCCTGCTCGTCGCCGTTTTTTCATGGGCGGTGATGTTTCTCGGATCGCAATTGGCGAATGCGATGGCGCCTTACTTTCCGAATTTTACAAAAGTAGTATTGATGGACGAGACCGATCAGTGGACATTTATCTTAAGAAAGAGTCTATTCACACAGTCCATTTATCTCCTGGCGGTTGTGCTTTATGGCGCGTACCTGTACATCTTCTTCAAGCCCTCGTGGGAGCAGTGGCTGCTCGCTTCGGCGACGGTGCTTGCGCTCTACGGAATGTATGAATTCGTATACTTTTGCGTGATGGGCAAGCCAGGCGATTTTCTTACCAATCGCGCGTTTGGTGCTGATTTTCAGAACAGCGGGGGAACCGCGGAAGAAGGCAATGTCATTGGAAGCCTCTTTCAGTCAGTTACGATTCATGGCTTCGAGATGCCGCGACTCAAGAGTCTTACCGGTGAACCGTCGATGTATGCTGTGTCGATGCTTCCCTTCTGGATCTATTTCAACGCGACATCGAAAATTCGCTGGCCTGTCTGGATTCTCGGAGCGTCGCTCGTCATGAGCACGTCATCGACAGCTTTCATTGGATTCTGCGTCTACGCGTTGATCCGGCTCAGTAAGCTTCGCTTCAATCCGGTAAAGGTGATACTCGGGATTCTGTTGCTGGGCGTGGTGGCTTATGTGGCAAGGAACTACATCGCCGACATGTTCCAGCAACTCATCATCGACAAAATGGATGGTAACAACGTATCCGGGGCCGAGCGATCTGATCTCTTCCGCGCGTCTCTCGATCTTTGGATGGACGGATCGCTCGCCAATCAGTTGTTCGGGATCGGCTTCGGATACATAAGATCGACGGATCTGCTCACCACGATGCTTGTCAACACTGGACTGATCGGAACGCTTTCCCTAAGTCTGCTCTTGTTGTACCCGGCCTTCAGGCTGGATTCGGACGTGAGGGGGACGGCGCTACGTCAGTGCTGTGTCGCGACGTGGGTGATGCTGATGGTGTCCGTACCGGAGTTTGCCTATCTCGCGCCGTGGACTTTCGTTGCAATTGCTTATTCACGGTTGCGACAGCAGCGGTTTGCAAGGGCTTACGAAAATCGGCAGATCGATGTCCAGCTGACGTAGGCCTCGAGCGGAGCAGTGAATGAATCGTGGTGCGCTCCGCCGCGCCCTGGCTTGTCAAGGCATCTGATTCTTCGCGATGAAATTTCTGACGGTTTCGAAAAGGGGCTTACGGGTCTTGCCATCGTCGTTGATCAAACCGTAATTTCCGTCCCCTCCATATCGGAGGTCGTCATAGAGTTCGTACAGAACCACACTCTGAATGCCATAAGTCTTTGCATTGGCGACATATCCCGCGAGTGCCTCATTACCTGTCAAGTAGGATCCCGCATCTCCGTCCTTGTAGTCCGGTCGCACACCGAATTCGGTGATCCAGATCGGCTTGCCGTAAGCCACGCGCAGATGTTCTAAAACATTGGTGCGCGCATCTCCCGCGGCTGTGATCGAACCCATATCGGAATACCAATGCCATGCGGTGATGTCCCAATTGACGATGGGGTGTCCACGAGTGCCGTCTGGCTGCGAACCCTCATGCAGCATGTCGGAGAAGCCGTAATGGATCCAGCCCAGTGCAGAGAGCACGATCTTGGCTGACGGATCGATCTCCTTTACCCCCGCAATCATGCCGAGGAGCGATCCTCGTGCTTTCTTGAACTTGGTGTTGTCATAGTCGGCAGGTTCGTTGCCGCTGGCCCCAGCATGAATGACGTCGATTTCGAGTTCGTTACCTACCTGGTAGTAGCTTACGGCCCCTTTCAGTATCATCGCGGCCGTGCGACCAAGACTGTAGCCATCCGCGTACGCAGCCGCCTCATCTTTATGGCTCTGGGCGGCCGGCGTCAATACCGCGAGTACACCAATGCAGTGCGACTGTGCTGCTCTGGCGAGTTCGGACACGGTTCTCGCGCCTTCCGCATCGCTAACGTCCTGTCTGTATATCGTCGCGCCGAGTTCGCGAAGTTGCGACAGCTGGAGATCGAAGCTGCTTTCCGAATACGCGCCGCCTTGCTGCACGTGACCATTTATTCCATAAAAAATCCCTGTCGTTCTCGTTCCGCAGGTGATCTTGGGTGGGGGCGGCAAAGTAGCGTTGGCATTTTCGACTGTCCCTTGTGCGGCATCGTGGGCGCCGTGTGGTACTTTGGAGCGGGAGTGATCGGCATATAGCAGTATTCCCAGCCACATTCCAGCGCCCATCAGCGTGGCCGCAATGATCAAGGTTCGTCTGGACATATCGCTTACACTTGTCGAAGCTGAGTGGTGGAGCGTTCGATAAGAATAGTGTCAGCCAAAAGCAGCACTATGAGACGTTTGAACCTCAATCCAAAGGAAGTCACTGTATCGTGCGCATGTACTCCGAAGGGTATCCATAGCTTCGCCAATTACTTGACCGCATGGGTATCGCGTTGAACACCGATCCGAGAAGGTTTCCTCCCGCACGCTGCAGTTTCCTCACAGTGTCCGATATCTCGTCTTCGCTTTGCATCCCGGACCGAAGCACGAGGATGGTTGCGCCGGCCTGCCGCGCGATGATCGCGGCATCGGTTAAAACCAGGATCGGCGGTGTGTCGACCAACACTACATCGAACTGTTCGCTGAGCTCGTTAAGGGTCTTCTTGCACTCAGGCATCATCAGAAGTTCGGACGGGTTGCTTGGATAGGAACCGCACGACATGAAGGACAGGCCAGGCACGCCAACAGAACGGATGGCATCGGACACGTGCATGGTCCCTCCGAGAACGTCGGCAAGACCGCCTGGATTCGATTGCCTGAAAAAGGAAGCGAGATTGCCGCGTCGCATGTCAGCGTCAATCAGGAGAACACGCAATCGGATTTCGGCGAGGAGAACCGCCAGGTTGGCTGCAACGAAGCTCTTGCCCGCGGAGGGGCTCGGACCCGTCAACATGGCGATATTGATTCGCCTCTGCGCCAGTTCCTCGCATACCTCCGTGCGCACCGCGCGGAGTGCCTCGACCGCAGGTTCATTCGGAAATCTCAGCGCAAGGAGTCGCGCGCGCTCCCGTACTATTTCCGGCGTAACGCTGGGTCCTTCAAGCTGCGGATTGCGATGAGAGTCGCGTAGCTCACCGGATTTGATCAAACTCGTCGAGCCAGCGGATGAGCGGGGTGACACATGCCGCATCGTCGTGGTCGCAATCTCCTGATCCAGTTGAGCCTGTTTCTGGCTGAACAACACTTCACCGATCACTGGCACGCTCAAGCGACGCTCCACGAAGAAGGGGTCTGTGACACCGGTCATTACGTGACGACGCAGAAAGATGAGCAACATGCCGCCTAAGAAGCCAAGTCCGCCGCCCGCTCCGATGATAAGAAGGCGATTCGGCTTGATTGGCTTGTATTGACGCAAAGCCTTATCCACTATCTGGGCGCCGCCGCTCGTGCTGGCACGTCGGACCGAAAGCTCCTCGGCCTTGTTGACCATGCTGAGATAGATCGCTTCGGCGACTTTTGCGTCCCGCGTAAGCTCTGCGCTGCGCCGCTCGGACGTGGGCATCCTGCCGAAGCGTGTATCGAACGCGCTACTTGCTTTCTGCAACTGGGCAAGCTGCTTATCGATGTTTTGCACTTGCGGGCTATTCGCGGTGAAGAGCTGCATCAACTGCGTCCGCTGCAATTGCAAGCTGGCGAGCCGTTGCTGAAGTTCGATGCTGCCTTGAAGATAAGCTTGCGCTTCGGCCGTCGGATGCAGTGATTGCGACGATGACTGATAGCTGCTAAGGGCTTCCTCTGAACGCCTCAGATCGGCGCCCAGGCGAGGCAGCTCCTGGCGGATGAATTCGAGGGTGTTCGTGTCGTTGAGTTGCTGCCGCTTCACGGCCGTCGCAATGTATTGCTCGGCGAGGGCATTGGCGACGTCCGCTGTCAGTATCGGGTGAGACGAGGTGAAGGATATCTGAACGATACCCGTATCCTTCGTCACCTCTGCGACGCGGATTTGGCGTCGCATCGTTTCGATCGCATCGAAGGTATTGTGGTGGACGACCTTGAATTGCGTCCCGGGCCTGGCGACGATCTCGTTGATGGTTATCGAAACGCCCTCCGCGGACTTGGCTTGTGTCCCGACAATGCCGCGCAGCATGATCTCTCCATCCGGACCGCGCAGTTCATAACTTCCCTTGTCCAGAACCGTCAGTTCCAGCGGCTTTTCCTCCAGAGTCGGAGGCACATAGAGCGAGCCTACTCGTAGCTTTTCGCCGCCCCATGCAAATGAATCCAGCCCGAGCCACGGCGACGAGGGATGGCCTTGCTTTGCCAACAGCTCCGCCACGCGACCCAATATCGGAAATGTGTGGGGCTTCACCTCGACGTCAAACCCGAACCGCCCGATCACGGGTTCCAGCACGGAACGGCTTTGCATCACGGCGATTTCTGCCGCCGTGGCCTGATGTCCCGATTGCTGCTGCTGTTGTTGTACCGTATTCGTCTGACTTGAAATGCCGAGCGCGTTCAAGTCGGTCGGGTCGACCCGAACGATGGCGTCTGCGGAATAGATCGGCGTGGCAAGAAACGCATAGGCGGCGGCCAGCGCGGCCGCGCCCACCACGCATGCCAGCAGCGTCCAAACGTGATCGCGCATCAAGAAAAGCGTGTCACGCAATGAGGAGCCTCCGTCGCTGTTGCCGGCGCGGGAGGAAAGTCGAGCATCGATGAAAGGTGAGTTCAAAGTCGCCATCTCCAAGGTCGGGGCAGTTAGAAACTTCCGGCCGATACACTCGCACTGGCAAGGCGCTTAGTGGTTGGCGCTATGAAACATCCACATATTCAGGCTGGCTTGCGCTTACTCCCCGGTTTCGCGCACGGTATTCGGTGGGCGACATGGAGAACTGCTTTCTGAACAACTTGGACATCCGTTCCCCGTTGCTCAGGCCTGTCCGGCGAGCGATCTTGTCAATGGGGAGTTCGCTACTCGTCAGCAACTGGCAACTGAGTTGCAGGCGCGCGCGCAACAGGTATTGCGAAGGCGTGAGTCCGATCTCCCGCTTGAACAGCCGCCAGAAGTTTCGCTCACTCATTGCGGCAAGTCGCGCAGCGTCGATCATGGAGACCGGGTTGCCGCAATTGCGCTCCAGCCAACGCGCGGATTCCCTTGCCTTCTCGGCTACGGTCGGCGTACCCAGCTTGCTCAAGATGCTCGATACGTGCTGGTCGTTGTTGAACACGAGACGCTCGGCCACCGACGCCGCGATATCGTAGCCAATATCCCGTTTGAGCAGCGCCAGCGAATGGACCAGGGCATCGCTGCGGTCGGCCTGGGGCCGGCTAGCATCCTTCGCCGAGGCGTCGCGTTCAAGAAACGACCAGTTGCTGAATATCAGACCGGCGGTCGTCAAAAGCTCGTGCCCGTTGCCCAGCGCGTTGATCGCGATGCCCTGGGAAGCTGCGACTTTCAGCAGATGAATGAGTCGGTCGTCTTCCGAGGCACGCGTGGCGCCTGCTCCACCGGCGACATAGATGGCATCGAAGTCATGCAAGCACTGTGCATCCAGGCGTTCTGTGAACACGCACACAGAGGAAGAGCACGTAACCATGCCCCCACGGGCAGATATCAAACAAACGTTATAAGTCAGGCCCTTTCTGTCGACGGACTCTTGCAATTCGTTTGCCATATGGAGGGCTTCTATCATCGTGCCGGTTGCGGTGAGAGAGAAGCCGTCGTATAAAACGATGCCTATGCGCTTAACAACGTTCCCGGCGGATCGCTTGGCGTCACTGCTGAACTCTGCTTTGCAGGCGTAGATGGCGCGAGACATGGCCGTGATTCCTCAAAGGTTCATATCATTAATTAAATGCCCTTTGCACATACTGTGTACTGCGTAATATGTCACGGGGAGGATGAACCTGTTTGCTGTACCTTCATGATGGCAGGAGTCAAAGACAGTCTGCGATCGAGAAACGATACGACATTCCTGAGTTCATGTATCGACGCGCTTGTTGCGTGAAGCGGTGTACTGACGATGTATCCGATGAACCTATGATCTACTGGATCCAATGAGGGGTTTACACGCAGCCATACTCATTGGGAAAACGAACGTTTGTAAAGTAGAGCTGTGAATGTAATTGAATCGATAGTATTCAGATGCCACCACAAGTGCGAAGGCGCGAGCGCCAAAGCTATCGATGATCTCGATACTGCATCCTTGAATCTCTAACGACTGTGGGGAACCGCACACTAGCTATTTTTGAAATAATCGGGTCAGTAAGTTTTGCATCGTTATGACGGAAGATCGCTCCGTAGCCCCGTGGCGCTTATGGGGGCGGGGTAAAGCCACGGCGCGAGACTGCCAGCGGTCGCACCTCGCAAACGTTTTTTCTGGCCCCTCCTTGTGGAAACCCCGAGGTTGTTGATAGGGATTCTCCTCATTGACTTAGGTGCATGCTCTGCGTTGGATAAGGCGGTGATTTTCTGCTTCAAAATTGCCAGACGTCCATTGCCGAAAAACGCCGTTGTGGTTTCTTACCCGTTGTTTAACAGAAGTTTGGCATTTCGAATGCGATGAAGGAAGGAAAAAGGGTCACAGGTTTAGCGAATGCTTTCGACCTAAGGTAACTCGAAAGCATCCCTCGGTGAGCAGCGATTTCGGAGCTCGCGCGTCATATTCCGGGGACGAGGATGCTTGGCAGGATTGACCAAGGTGTTGGCCAGATTTTTTTTCTTCATGACGTATGCTAGGTACGACGGACGGCACGGTGATGATGCAAATCACGCGGCAAGTTTTGACGGCGTCCTTGCGAGTGCGGGCGGGTCTGGGCATGGCGTCGCTGCGCGGGCTGTCGCCGAACAGAATCGTTCCGGGCTATCTGTAATCCGCTACGCGACGTTGCAGAAGCGCCGGGAGCGTAGAAAGCGCCGGACGATCTACTTTCTAAAAGGCCTCATGAAAAGGGCATTGAGGCGAAAACTGGATCATCGCCAGCGTGGGCGCCGCTGCAGTGCTTCGAATCAATCGAGCGGATGAGTGCGTGAGCGCGCAGGCGAATCGATGACGTCTCCTTCGATAGGACAAGTAGAAATGTTCAGAGATCCGATGAGACTTGTTCTAGCCGTATTCACGATTTTTTTCTGGGTCACGGTCGCGCTTGCGCTGTTGGCGGTCGCCGACCTGCTAAGACCCGGCTCTCGAGACGAATCGGTTTCGCGTCGCAACCGTGCCGACGAGCCCGCGCGTCGACGAGGCTTCGTCGGCGTGGCCCTGAAATCCAGGCGCCGCATTGCGTCCTATCGCTCTACTTCTTCAGATCGCTCATCCAACTATCCGGATTGAGGGACTAACCTTGTCCCACGTTTGATGCTGGCCCCCGGTAGTTCTCAACGCGGCCTTGCCCTTGCTTAGCGGCGGCCCGATTTCACCATCATCGAGATCACGCGACGCGGTCGCATCGAAAGCCTTTCCAGTGCCAACATCTGGAATTGCGATGGGATGCGTCAGGGGAGCGCTCCGCCTTCCGCGGCTGAGGCACTGTCATCGTCCGTTCCCGGAACATTGTCCATGCCAGGCTTTATGCGCTGACCAAGCCAGATTCGACGCGACGATTTGGCGGAATGCTGCTGAGCACTCTCCGGTTGGCATAGCTTGAGCAGGGCTCGCAAGTCCTTTAGCGGGACCGCGACGGCTCGCATGCGCAGGCGTTCGGCCTGATCGACGAGCTTCTGAACGCGCTCGATGGACTGCTCGTGTGATTCCATGCAAAGCTCGTTTGTTGAACACCGGCCCACTTCCAGGAAATCGGTCCCAAGCGAGAGATTGCTTCGTTGACTCGCTCCGCGGCGAAACGTGCTGTTGTGAACCGAGCTAAGACGAGCGTTTCGAGCCGCTGCGGCTCGAACGGAATTACGCATTGATTCGGCGCGCTCAATACTGCGCGCCGCCATCACGCAGATGATGATCGATAAGTCGTGCGAGCATGATAAGCGCTATTCTGTCGCGACAAAATAGCGCGTGCCGGTTCCGGCGTGCCGGCGACTTTACTTCGCGAACAATCCAAACACCGCGACCCCGCTCTTCGTCCCGACATACACCTTGCCGTTCGCGATCATCGGCGTGATGAACTTGTTGCCCGGACCGAACTGGTCTCGCGAGCC
>NZ_FCOX02000023.1 GCF_900044055.2 Caballeronia calidae
TCCACCTCGAAATTGGTGGACACCTATGCTCCTCGCTCCAGTCGATCACCGCCAGACGTCAAAGATGGACGGCTTACGATCATTGCGACGACATCAGACACACCGGCCTCGCCCTTCGCGGAGAGCCCGTACAAGGTGGCGCGTCCGAGCATCACGGCCGTCGCACCCAATGCGACCGCCTTTACCACATCGGCCCCTCTGCGAATACCACTGTCCAGAATGAGATCGGTGGTCGGAGTTACATCGGAAATGCTCGGCAATGCGTCGATAGGTGCAGGAAGATCCGCAAGCTGTCGTCCGCCATGATTCGAGACTATGACACCGTCCGCGCCGATTTCCACGCATCGCTCGGCATCTTCAGCCGTCACTATGCCCTTGACAAGCAGCTTCCCAGGCCAGTCGTCGCGCAAGCGACGGAGGTCGTCCCAGCCGAAGCTCGCGTCCATTTCCCGCCGCAGCGCCGCAGCCTGGCAGGCGGTATCAGACGCGTGGTCGGTCGCGAAGTTCTTCAACTGCGGCATACCATTCGTTAGGTAGGACCAGAGCCAACGGGGATGTGAAATGCCATCGAGAGCGCCTCGTGGAGTGACTTTGAATGGCATAGCGAACCCATTTCGCAGATCACGCTGCCGGAACCCATTCACCGCAACGTCCGTGGTCAGGATCAACGTCGAATAGTTAGCCTCTCGCGCTCTGCTGACCAAGCTCTTCGCCAAATTCCGGTGCACCACGTATAACTGGAACCACAAGTCTCCGTCCGCTCCCCTTGATACCTCTTCGATGGACATATTCGACGCGGTAGAGAGTGCGAACGGAATGCCAGCCTTGCTCGCAGCGCGAGCAAGCGAAAGATCTCCGTTGGGCCAAAACGCACTATTGAGACCTGTCGGCGCGATCACAAGCGGCGAGGAAATTTGTCTTCCCAGAAGCTCGGTAGACTGCACCCGCTTGCTCACATCGATAAGACGCCGGGGGCGCAATTCCCACCTATCAAAGGCCGCTCGATTGTGCCTCAGGCCGGACTCGTCGTCAGCCCCGCCTTCCAGATAGTCGAATACCATCCTTGGTAACCGACGCCGAGCCTCGGAACGATAGTCACCGACGGAGAAGATACCGGGAAATGCTCTTGTCATGATTGCGTCTTGCGTGATTGAACTGGAAAGCGGGGAAAGAAAGCAATTTCATATCGCTCCCCACATGACCGCCGAGCGCAAACCCCCGAGGAAGACCAGCCGCAGTTTAGACCGGCAGCAACACATCGACTTATTGCGAGAATCAGCTCGTGATACGCAAGCCAATCTTGGAACAAGATCGAAGCCAGTCAGGCGGTGCCAGTCGCGACGAGCCTTCAGGTCGTTCGACGGGGTAGCCACGACGCGGGTTATGCAATGCTTTGAACTGTTGCGACAGACCGCGCCGTCTTAACGCCTCGGCGCTTGCGACTGGTAGGCGGAACGAGAAAGCGCCGGCCATCCCAGTCGCCGTTCCCGCGTTACTCAGTGACGACTTGAGTGACCAGCCGCTTCTGACGAAGCGCCGGGATATGGTTTTTGACTGCCGACAGCGAAATCAGTACCAACAGCATTGCGGCTCCGAGCATCGCGAGATAAAGGGACGCCCCGCCCACGGTGATGACGATGGCGCCAGCGAATGCGCTGAGAATGGCACCGAGTCGTCCAAACGCGAGCGCCGAAGCGAGGCCGGTTGCTCTCACGCGGGTCGGATAAACATACGCACACAAGGCGTACATCGTCGACTGAACTGCGTTGACAAAGAGACCGTGTACGCCCAGACCGATAACCAAGAGGCTCGTGTGACTTGCCACGTCAACGCCTCGCAGGAAGAAAGCGCTCGCACATCCTCCGGCGCAGCACACCAAGAGCGGCCAACGCGAACCAAAACGCGTGATGGCCAAGGCGCAGATGAGTGCGCCGAAGACGCCGCCCAGGTTGTATGCGGTCAGGCCCGAACCCGCAAGTGCCGCGGGAAGACCTTCGGATGCAAGCATGGTCGGTAGCCAGCTAAAGGCGGCATAGACGGCGAGCAGGCACATGAAAAACGCACCCCAGATAGCAATGGTGTTACGTCGCTGACCCGGCTCAAAAAGTGACCCGAAGCCGTCGCGTTGCTCGAGCCTTTGCTCCGCGGCGTCAACGAAAATCGTCTGCGCACTAGTGGGCCGCGACATTTTCGCGAGGAGCGTGCGCAACTCGGTCCAGCGCTGTTCTTTGCGAGCGAGAAAGCGGGGAGACTCCGGAAACACGAAAAACAGAAGAATGCCAAGGGCCAAGGGGATCGTGCCACCGATGAAGAACAAGCCACGCCAACCGAAGGTCGGCAAGACGGCACCGGCGAAGAATCCAGCAAGCATGCCTCCAAGCGGCACGCAAACAATGGTAGATGTGACGGCGAGCGTGCGGCGACGTGCCGGGGTGAACTCTGCCGTCATCGTCGTGGCACTCGGAAGCGCTCCGCCGATGCCCAGGCCCGCGATAAACCGAAGCGCGGCAATCATCGTTATGTTTTGGGCAAGTCCGATGGCACAGGTTGCCGCGCCGAACACCACGACGCTACCGATGAGCGCCCAGCGCCGGCCAAATCTGTCGGCGAACAAGCCAGCGCAAGCGCTCCCGACGCCCATGCCAACCAAACCCGCCGCTACGGCCGGCGCGAACGCATTGCGTGTTATGCCCCATTCTTTGATGATAGTGGGAATGGCGTAACCGATGAGTTGGCCATCGAAGCCATCCATGATGATGGACAGCGCGGCCAAGCAAACGACGAACTTCTGAATGAGCGTAAATGGTCCGTCGTCGAGAAGACTGCCGATGTCAGCAGTCTTTGAAGAGCTGAAGGTCTGCGAATTCATTACTTGACCTCCGCGCACGCATTCGATGGTCTGTCGATTGCAACAGGGTCCGCGACGTCGCGCGGGAGCATAGCAAAATATATCTTCATCACGATGTCTCCTAGGTACGCTGCGCCGAGTTGATCGACGCGTCTTTTGATGCATGAACGCGGACGCTTGTTGTTTTCTGTCGGCGTGCCCGCGGCTATCTACTCCGCAACGGCTGATGCGTTTCGCGCGTCAATCAGCTTGACGAGTTTCGCCAATGTCTCGGTGTGCGGAACAGACACGTTGAGTTTGCGGGCCACATCAACGACTGCGCCGTTGATGCCTTCGATCTCGGTCTTTCGCCCGGCTAGAACGTCTTGCAGCATCGACGGCTTGTGACCGCGGTGCTGTTCAATCGCATGAACGATGTTTGCCGAGCACACGCTCAGATCCGCGCAAACTCCGGCGGCATTCGCCACTGAGATGACCTCGGCGGCAACGGCCAGCGCCAAGTTCTTGCTGTCATCCAATAATGCCAGCTGGTCCACCGTCGTCCCAGTGACCGCACAGATGCTGTTGAGCGCAGCGTTGAACGCGACCTTTTCCCAGATAGCTTCCCAGACGTCGTCGTCGACCTGACAATTCAATCCGGCGGAATTGAGAGCCTCGGCGACGGCACTGACTTTGGAAGTGCGTTCACCGTCGGCACTCATCATCCGAATTTTCCCTTCACCGTGACTGCTCACCGAGCCAGGCCCGACAAGGTCCGCCGGCCACGTGGTAACTCCAACAAGCACGTTAGAGAGCGGCACGAAGTCTCGAATCGCTTCGACGTTCCCGAGTCCGTTTTGCAGCGTGAGCACGGCGGTTGTCTCGCCGAGCAGATGCTCGATGCCAGACAAGGCCGCGCGAGTGTGCATCGATTTCGTGAAAACCAACAGCAAGTCAGGTGATTTATCCGTAGCTTCGGGTCGTATCGCGTTGATGTTCCTGATGGCGCGAGTATCGCCATCCATCTCCAGGCGAAGGCCCTTCGCATGGATAGCTTCCAAATGCGGTTGATTGATGTCGATCAGCGTCACTGCGTGACCGGCTTTAGCGAGGCAGCCGCCGAACAACGACCCCATCGCTCCTGCACCGAGTACGGCGATTTCCATAATTGACATGTCGACCGCGGCTGCGGTCTTACCTGGTTGTCGAATGAGTTGACGAGGGTGACAGGGGTGTAACTCAGAACGGATAGTGTCGCGGCGACGTTTGCACAGTGACCCAGCGGAGGTCAGTGAACGCGGCAATGCCTGCGTGTCCACCGAAGTGGCCAAAGCCACTACCTTTGACGCCTCCAAAGGGCATCTGCGCTTCGTCGTGGACGGTTGGCCCATTGACGTGGCAAATCCCGGATTGGATGCGGCCGGCTACCCGCATCGCGCGCGCGACATCGCGACTGAACACGGCCGCAGCAAGACCATATTCGTTATCGTTAGCGCATCGGATCGCTTCTTCTTCGCCGTCGACGCGCACGATTGCCTTGACAGGGCCAAACGTTTCTTCGTTGTAGATCCGCATGTTCGGTCCGACGTTATCGACGAGCGTTGCAGGCATAAGCGTGCTGTCTGCTCTTCCCCCGCAGACCAGGGTCGCGCCTTTGAGCAGGGCGTCATCGATCAAAGCGTTGCATCGTTGTACCGTCGCCATATCGACAACGGAGCCCAACACGACCGGCCCCTTTCGAGGGTCGCCGAGCGGCAGCGTTTTAGCCTTTTCACCAAGCTGAAGAACAAACTCGTCGGCGATCGCGCGGTCAACGATGATGCGCTCGGTGGACATGCAGATTTGTCCTGAATTGGCGAAGGCACCGAAAGCTGCAGCATCGACCGCTGCCCCTATGTCGGCGTCGTCTAGCACGATCAGCGGGGCTTTTCCGCCCAATTCGAGAACAGACGGTTTGAGATGCCGTGCACAGCTTTCTGCAATAATTTTCCCGACCTTTGTCGAGCCCGTGAAATTGACACGTCGGATAGCCGTATGCGAAATCAGCGCCTCGACAACCGGACCGGCATCAGCAGGCGCGTTCGTGACGAAGTTGACAACGCCTGCAGGCAACCGTGCATCCATGAAGGCTTCCGCAATCAGTGCGTGCGTCGCCGGGCAGATTTCCGAGCCCTTCAGTACCACCGTGTTACCGCAAGCGAGTGGAAGGGCTACCGCACGGACTCCAAGGATGACAGGCGCATTCCACGGCGCAATCCCGAGGCATACGCCTGCCGGTTGCCGAACCGCCATGGCCAGGCTACCGGGTACGTCGGACGGAATGACTTCGCCTGAAATTTGCGTGGTCAGTGACGCTGCCTCCCGCAGACCGTCAGCGGCCAATCGCACGTTGAAGTCAGCCCAGATGCGCGAAGCGCCCGTTTCGGCCGCCATCGCGGAAGCAAACGCATCCGCCTTCGCTTCGAGTGCTTGCGCCGCGCTAAGGAGATAGGAACGACGTTGCGTCGGGCCCAGTTGAGACCAATGAGCAAACGCGACAGCAGCTGAATCCACTGCATCACGAACGTCGTCCAGCGTACATGCAGGGGCCACGCTTGCGACGTCCTGATCCAAGGGGTTGGAGCGTTGGAATGTCGCGCCATTACTCGCGCCGACATGCGCTCCGTTGATGAGCATCGAAATTGTCTTCATAGTCTCCGCCGTAGGTTTCTCTTTTCCTGAGCGAGGTCCGTCAGGCAACCACAACCTCTACAAGACGCGGCTCGCCCGCCTCGAGGGCTTCCTTCAACTTCTCTGCAAGCTCCGCGGCGTCCGTCACACGGAGACCTTTACAACCCATGCCCTGGGCAAGCGACACGAAATCCAGACCGGGAAGATCGGTGCCCTGAACCGGGTCGCCGGAAGCGAATCCAAACACCGGCGCAAACTCTTGAAGCGCGGCGTAGCGCTGGTTGTTTAAAATGACAAACGTGATTGGCAAACGCATCTGCACAGCGCTATAGATCGCCTGGATGGAGTACATGCTCGAGCCGTCTCCGATCAGTCCAATCACTCTGCGGTTGGGAACAGCGAGCGCAACGCCGACCGCTGCAGGCATGCCGTACCCCAAGCCGCCGCTAGCCATCGTGAAAAACGTATTGCTCTTTGTGAACGGCAGATACCGTTGCATGACCGGGCGAGAACTCGGCGCCTCTTCAATGACAACGTCGTTCGGGTCGCGAACCTCCGCCAGGGTTTGCAGCGCGAAGGCGACCGACATCACGGGCGACGGCTCAGCACGGGGTGGCCTGGGCCGAGGCTCAGGCAAAGGACGCGTGTCCGGAGCCGCACGCGCCAGCAAGTCAAGCACGCCGAGGCGGACGTTACCGACCACCGCGGCCCCCGCGGGCGTCCACGCCGCGACATTGGGGTCGTCGACGAGTTGATAAGGGGCCGTGCCCGGAGGCACGTGCGGGCCTGTACCTTCGACGTGATACGAAAAAGCAGGCGCGCCAAGGACAAAAACGACGTCATGCCCATCGAGCAGCGAGACGATCTTTTCACGCATCGCGGGTAGAAATCCCGCGAAAAGCCGGTGGTCCTCGGGGAACGAACAGCGAGCGCTCATCGGTGCGACAAACACGCGTGCGTTATGTCTCTCGGCCAGTTGAACAACTTCCTTCCATGCGCCAGCCCGGTCGACTCCCGCGCCCACCACGAGAGCAGGCGTTCTCGATGCGTCCAGCGCCGCGCCGAGTTTCGCCAATGCCTCTGGGTCAGGACGGACCGAGTTGCTGACCGTGGCGCGCTCATGAAACTCTGCAGGCTGGTCCCAGTCATCCACGGGAATTGAAACGAAGACAGGCCCACGTGGCTCCTGCATTGCAACGTGATACGCGCGCTCCAGCGCGCGCGGCACGTCTTGCGCACGCGCGGGCTCAATCGCCCACTTCACGTACGGCTTGGGCAACTCGACTGCCTGTGCGGCGGAAAGGAACGGGTCGAAGGGCAAGATCGAACGGGCTTGTTGACCCGCCGTAATAACAAGCGGCGTCTGATTCTTGAATGCCGTGAAGATATTGCCCATCGCGTTGCCGACGCCGGCCGCAGAGTGGAGGTTCACTAACGCTGCGTTTCCGGTCGCTTGCGCATAGCCATCGGCCATCCCGACGACTGCCGCTTCTTGTAAGCCCAAGACGTATCGGAAGTCGGCAGGGAAGTCCCGAAACATTGGGAGCTCCGTCGATCCCGGGTTAGCAAAGATCGACCTCATTCCCAGTTCACGCACAAGCTTGATGACGACGTCCCTAACGCTGGCTTGTGTCGACGGACTGCTTCCTTCGCCTTGTTTGTCGCTGCCTGTCATTGCAATTCCTTTTTGGTTCAAGAGCGTTTCTGCTCTTCGGTAAAACGAGTATGAGATTCTGAGACTTGCTTGAATATTGCTTTTTTGCGCGAAACCATTTACCTTAAGGTTAAGGGTCGGGGCATGTGGAAAATATCATACGTTTATGTAAGCGGCTGTTTCTTCAGGGTTTTAATGGTCCATTTGCTGTTTATGGCCGGTACTGCAGGCCAGTGTCCCTAGGGAACATCCCGAGATGCGCCGTAGCGCGTTCCGCCGTCCGACGCTTGCCGGCATCGAGTTGACCTACTGCGAACTCATGAGCTTCCACCTCCATCAATTGCATGCTTTTACGACTATCGTGTCGTCCGGTAGTCTCGGAAGGGCCGCGGCATTGCTCAATGTGACTCAGCCAGCACTAAGTCGAACTATCAAGCGCCTGGAGGAAGATGTGGGCGCGTCGCTCTTTGAGCGGCACGTGAAAGGTATGCAGTTGACGGATATTGGCGCTGCCTTGCTGCCGCATGCTCAGCTTCTATTGCGCGAGGCGGAAAATGCGCGCGAAGAGATTGACGCGATGCGCGGACTCGCCAAAGGAACGATCAAGGTGGGAGCAGTAGGCAGTCTCGCTGCTCACTTCCTTCCTTTGGCCGTCGATCGTGTCTTGGGGAAATGGGGCAACTTACACGTCGAAATCATCGAAGGCGTGTGGGACCGCCTCGCTGAGGGGCTCATCAATTACGAGATCGACCTCGCTCTAAGTACGGCTACCAATGACAGCGACGAGATCGTGGCCGTGCCTGACTGCCGATGGGAGGACAACAGCTTTGTGGTTGCAGCTTTCAGCCATCCATTGCGCAAGAAACCTAAGCTCACTCTCGCCGACACTTTGACTGCGCGGTGGGCCATCCCTCCCAAAGGTACAGCCCCTTACGAACATATGCGAGAGACATTCCTCTCTCGCAACCTCGACATGCCGGATATTGCTGTCCGGACGCGGTCGGTGACCGTGCTCAAAAGTCTGGTAGCCGAATGCTCGTTTCTGAGCTGGATGCCCGAACCGATGTACGACTCTGAAAGCAAGGCAGGGATCATGGGGACTCTGCCTATTCCGGGCATTAGCGCGGCCAGAACACTGACTGCGTTTCAGCGCCGCAACGGGATACTGCCACGTCCAGCCGCGCGTCTACTCGAAGAACTCAGAAGTTTGACCGAGCGCGGCATGGCGTTGCAGACCACGCGATAAGCCATATCCGTTGGGCTGGTTCGGCATTCTAGTCGAAGCGCCGCCTTCTTCCGACGAGATCATCTATGCTCGGCACGATCGGGGCTTCGCGCTCATCAGCATGCGCTCGCCGGGCGTGCAGCGCATGTTTTTCCAGTGCGATCCGACGTCACCCTTCGAAGAAACAACGCCGGCAGGTCGCGGAACTCGAACACGTGGCAACGTCGCGCTCCGCGGCTATGTCGCTGCTTAGAATTATGTAGGGTGCGTAGCGGTCTGATGCATTTAAGACGGCGCGTTCGGCGCGAAGCCGACCATAACTGGAGTGAGGCGAAGTCATGGAAACAATTCGCCATCGGTCTAAACGACAGAGAGGCAAATCGAAGCGTCTCGCCGAGCCAAGACCAGCCAGTTTTGTCCGTTTTTCGGGAGACGCGGTCGTTCCAACGGCCGCAGACGAATCTCTACGAGCGGCCGGAACTGGTCGAACCGCGGCGAACGTCCTCCCGATCCCTTCGCGCTTGCTCGCCACGCACCGTTCAGATGCACCGCACCTTACGGCGAGGCGCATTTGTGGCCGACGTGCAGCGCGGCGCGCGAGCGGGAATCGCTGTCCTCCGATTCCTTCGAAAGCGATGGCCCCGGCTCACCACGACCTGGTGCACGCGCTCGAAAGGCGCGACGCGCGGCTCGTCGACCTTTGAGGCGGACATGTCCCCGCATTCGAAGGCTCAGCGCCCGGCACTGCGCGGCATCTCGCCAAGTTGGCGAAACACGCTCAGCCAGTCTTCGAGATGCCACGTCTTCGCGATGCGGCCGTCGCGCACCTGATGAAACGAATGGATCGCGAAACGCACAGGCTTGCTGGTCGGGGCGATGCCCATCAGCGGGCCGGACTGCGTGCCGCTTACTTCGGCGCGCACGCCCACGCGGTCGTCCTGCACTAGCATATCCAGAATCTCAATGCGCATGTCCGGCAGCGCGGTGGCCATGTCGGCAAAGATGGCGATCATCTGATCGGGGCCGGGCTTCTGGCCGGGCGGCTCGGGAACGTATTCCCAGTCTGGTGTGACAGCTTCGCGCAGCAACGCGACGTCGTGCGCGGCGAACGCTCGGTAGATGCGCTCGACGGCCTTACACGCGGTGCTGCTTGCAATCGGTGTCGTCGGCATGGTGCCTCCTGGGGGACGAGTGGAAACACTTTAGCGCAATGTGACTTGTGCCGTCCCGTAGTGTTCCGAGCGCGACGCCGTACCTCGCGACATGCGCGTGCAAGGCGTCTCGAAGTGCGAGCGCCTTCCGGATGTCGACGGGAGCTGCGGCACGCGTCGGCCTGCCGCGCGAACGAAACGCGTGAGAAGGGGGTCAGTTTTGCGCGCCTATCAACAGGCCGGAAGAGAAGTTCGCAAGCCAAGTGCTGCTAGCCGCCGAGAACGCGACGCGAACTTCGCTACCCGACCCGCATCTGCCTTTCAACTGCCGCTGTCTTCGCCGTCCCTTCTTGGGTCACTACGGTCATACTGCTTGGCGCATCGATCGACACGTTCAGATCCGGACGTCGAAAGACTGGTCACGTCGCTCCGACTGTTGAACCGGCCTTCCAAGTGCTGCGGAAGACCGAGGCTATTCATCTTCGACACCGCAATACTCGCCAATGATCCGAATGTTTCAACTTTGAGGAGCCTCGGCTGTTCGCATTAAATAGTGCACATCAAACAATGGGGCGAGGGAACCTAGGTAACACGATACCCGCCGCGATGTAAGCGGTCTTCACCGTCGTGAAGAACTCTTGCGCATAGCTGCCCTGTTCTCTCGCTCCGTAGCTGGACTTTTTGCGACCGCCGAGCTGCCTCGAATCGACGACCGGCCCTATTTGCGTCTGCGAATCCAAAGGGTTGCCTACCTTCAGCACTCTCATGCGTGCATGCATTGCTTCGACGAACGAGTCATGAATGCCGCGACCGACGATCAGACGACTCGATGCAGTGCAACGCTGTCCAGTCGAATAGAAAGATCCGTTGATGCAGGCATCGACCGCGACGTCCATATCGGCGTCGTCGAGCACGGCCATCGGATTCTTCCCCCCATTTCTAGCTGGACCTTTTTTCCGCTCGACACGCATTTTTCGGCGACAGTCTGACCCGTCATCGCCGAGCCCGTGAAGCTGATTGCATCGACGTTGGAAGACCGCACGAGCGCTTCACCCACGGCCGCACCGGGTCCCATCAGCAGGTTGACGACACCAGGCGGCACCCCGGCGTCAGACAGGATTTTCACGAGTTCCCACGCACATCCCGGCACCAGTTCTGCTGGCTTGATCACGACACAATTCCCGTACGCAAGAGCCGGTGCGATCTTCCAGGCCGGTATTGCGATCGGGAAGCACCACATGCCATCTGGACAAAGAACATCACTACGCTGAGATAGAAGATGGCAAGTGTCAGATTCGGGGTGAACGCGGCGGGAACCGTGAATACAGCCCCGCCGATCAGACCAACACAGATAGGCCATTTTCGACTGCGAATCGGCGCGACACCGCGGGCCTGCAACGCATCAGCGACGAAGCCGCTCGATAGCATGCCGATCGTGCCGAAAAGACAGGGGGTCGACACCAACCATCCGGTGCTGGCGAGCGACAAATGACGCTCGCGCTCGAGATACGCAGGCAGCCATGTCGATAGAGCCACAGCATATAGATGATGCCCGTATTGCCGAGAATCATGCCCCAGGTGGTACGCGTCGGAAACAGATTGCGCCATTCCGACATGGTCATCTTGCGCTCGACCTTAGCATCGCTCGCACCTTCGTTCAGATAGGCAGTTTCTCCATCCGAGAGCTTTACGCTTTTCCCGTCACGATAGATCAAGTACCAGAGTTCGGCGATTCACCTACTCCGAGCGCGATGCGCGCAATGATCAACTGAAAGGCTTGTTATGAGCCCTCCGCTAGACTGAGCGGCGGACCAGACGAACATTCCAAGTCCGAGCATCACTCGCGAACCAAATTTGTCGAGAAGCACCCCGACCGGCAGTTGCGCAAAGGCGTAAGTGAACGAAAAGGCAGACAGAACGCGAGTTCACTGCTGACGGAATGGTTCGCGATAGACAACGTGCTCCGATCGAGATAGTTGACAATCCCGGCCAGCGTCAGAAGCGCTATTGATGCTACCTGTACACCCTTTAATTTATTGGACTTTCTCGATCATTCCGTCTCCTTATATTCTCGGAAATAAGTATTAGTTGTTGTATTGAACAGCGCTACGACCGGAGTTACATCTAACGACTATCGGCGGTAGATATCCGCGAGCACCTGCACGGGATGACGAAGCGTCTGTCCCCGCAGACGCTTGACCTGACAGCGACAGGAATAGCCTGTCGCCAGGACCTCCGGGCTTTCTTCGTTGATGGTCGGGTAAGCAGACTCCGGAATCTGGTGCGCCCACGACAGCGTGAAAATGTCGGTCGATGTAGCCAGGTTCCTCGCTTCATGACCGTAAGTGCCGGACATCCCGCAGCACCCCGTCGATGGCATCGCCAAGTCCAGACCTGCCGCGGCAAAGACCGCTTTCCAAAGCGCCGTAGCTTGCGCGGCATTCGTCTTCTCCGTGCAATGAGCTAGTAACTTGAACGACTTGCGTATCTCATTAGGCGTGTGTGACGAAGTGATCGCAGCCGCGAGCCACTCTTGTGGCAGCAACACATTCGGGACGTTTTCGCTCCCGAGTACCTTGGAATATTCCTGGCGATACGTCAGCGTCATGGCCGGGTCGACTCCAACCAACGTGACACCCGTATTAGCAATATCGAGGAGCGTCTGGGCGTTCTTACGTGCGGCTCGCACAAATGGTGTCAGAAAGCCCAGAACGTGAAGCGGCTTACCATTCGGATGAAAGGGTGCAAAAAGGACGTGAAATCCCAAAGATTCCGCGAGTTCGACAAAAGCAGTTTCGACGTCGCCACTAAAGAAACGCGTGAAAGTGTCGCGAACAATGACCACGCAACGCTTGCGTTCGCTTGCGTCCATGCGCATCAGAATCTCAGGCGTCGCTATAGCGCACCGGGTCGCTTTCCTGACTTCGCTCTGGGCGATACTCGGTGTGTCGACCACTCCAACAACGTGCTTGAGCAATAGTCGCGCGAACCGGCTTTCCACAACGCCGTTGTAAAACTGTCGCCCCCCGGGCACGGAAACCAGCCGTGGAATCGTGTATTCGAGAGAAGCAATCATGTAGTCCCGAGCCGGGCGAAGATATCGCGTGTGGTAATGCTCCAGGAATCGTGATCGGAACTCCGGCACGTTCACCTTGACAGGACACTGAGCGACGCAAGATTTGCACGCGAGGCAGCCGCTCATCGCCTCATACACCTCGTGCGAAAAATCATCTTTGTTTCGACCGCGACGCAGGGAATTCAAGAAACGTACGGGTAAGCGCATTGCACGCGGTCGTGCGATCACGTCGGTACCCGCCGCTACCTGCAGACGTAACCACTCACGCATCAACGACGCACGGCCTTTCGGCGAATGAATGCGTTGACGTGTCGCTTTCCATGACGGACACATCGAATCGTCCGGATCGAAATTGAAGCAAGCGCCATTTCCATTACATTGAACTGCGTCACTGTTCGCTTCCCATACGGCGTCGCTGATCTCACGATTTAGCTCACCTGACAAGGTGATGGCATCAATCTTGAGAAGCGTGCTATCGACGCCTTCAGGTACGGCGATTTTTCCCGGATTGAGCTGGTTAAACGGGTCAAACGCTGCCTTGATTCGCTGCAAGGAGGGGTAAAGGCGCCCGAAGAAGGCCGGTGCATACTCCGAGCGCACACCCTTCCCGTGCTCGCCCCAAAGAAGTCCGCCGTACTTCATGGTGAGCTCCGACACGGCATCCGAGATGGGCCTGATCAAGGCAGCATCATCGGGGTCTCTCAGATCGAGCGCAGGGCGCACGTGCAGCACGCCGGCGTCGACATGGCCGAACATCCCATACTTCAAATCATGGGAATCGAGCAACGCGCGAAACTCTGCGATGTACTCCGCAAGCTGCTCCGGAGGGACAGCCGTGTCCTCGACAAACGGCTGCGGCCGCCTTCTACCGCGTACGTTGCCAAGAAGGCCAACTGCGCGCTTTCGCATTGAATAAACACGGTTGACCGCCACATGTCCCCAGGCGATCGTGTGGCCGAGACGCCGAACGCTCTGGTCCGTGCAGATGTGCTCGACAAATTCAGCGACACGGCTTTGCAGCTGACCGAGATCATCGGCGCTGAATTCAACGAGGTTGATACCTTGCGCGCTTCGCTCGTCGTTATAGTCCGGGAAGAACTCGGATATCGAAGTCCAGACAACGTCATCGCGGGCTAGCGCGAGTACCGTGGAGTCCACCGTCTCGATGGACAGCGGTCGATGTTCCATCAGAGCGCGCGCATCCCTCAGCGCACCCATGAATCCTTCATACTGGATGTTCACCAGCGCCGAATGAAGCGGTATCGGCAACACGTTCAATGTCGCCTCTACAACGAAGCCGAGCGTACCCTCCGCGCCGCAAATCAGGCTGTTCAGGTTCAGCCTTCCGTCACGTTCGCGAAGATGCGCGAGATCGTAGCCCGTCAGGCAGCGATTAAGCGGCGGGAAAGTGTCTCGTATGAGTTCAGCCTGGTTGTCGGAAATCTCGCGGGCAGTTTTGTAGGCCCGTCCGACAATATCCGTCCGTGCGCAAAGCTGTTCCAGGGCAGAATCGTCGACCGGCTCGGAGACGAGCGGAACGCCTCCAAGCAACACGCTCTTCAGAGCGATGACGTGGTCGCGCGTTTTTCCATACGTGCAGCTGCCTTGTCCGCTGGCGTCCGTGCTGATCATTCCGCCAATTGTGGCGCGATTCGACGTGGACAGCTCCGGAGCAAAGAACAATCCGTGCGGTTTGAGAGCCGCATTCAATTGATCCTTGACGACGCCTGCCTGAACCCTTGCCGTGCGTTTAATCGGATCGATTTCAATGATGCGGTTCATGTGGCGGGACAGGTCGACGACGATACCGTCGGTCAATGACTGGCCGTTGGTGCCGGTGCCACCGCCTCGGGGCGATACCACGACGCGTCGAAATCGCTCCTCGGCGAGCAGCCGCGCGATGCGCTCAACGTCAGCGGCGTTGCGAGGGAAAATCGCAGCCGTCGGTCTGCGCTGATAGATCGAATTGTCCGTTGCGAGCACCGTGCGCGTCGCATGGCTGACGTCGATCTCGCCCTCCAGTCCCGCAACCCGCAGAGCTTCGAGAAACGCTGCTTCGGAAGTAGTGTCTCGTGCTTCTTCTAGTTTTATCTTTATGACCTTCATGTCGCTTACCTTTCATGCGTCATTGCGCGGCACTCTGCGTACGTATTGCTTCACCTGCGTCCATCAGAGCAGCAGGCCTGACGCGTCGTCGTGATGGCCGCATTCGGAGAGAAGACGCGAGGTCACGCGTCGGCCGCCCGACATTCAGGAGACAAGGCTTACCCTGTTGATGCGACTTGCCGCTGCTCGCCAGGTACATGCGTCCCGGCGAGCGACGCGCGCGCAAGTTCAGCCGATCTCAACTCTGTCGAGAATCTCGTCTGAGCCAACCTCGATAGGAACAAAATTGGTCGAGCGCACATAATCCGGTCGCGGCTGCTCGACCTGTTCAGGCTTGTTCTTCACCTGGTTGTAGACGACATAGGCCTGCCATCGATCGTCACCGGAGAGGTTGTGACCCGAGGCATGCACGATGTTGGCGTCGAAGAACACGACTGTTCCCGGGCGGCCGATGATAGGCACGGCCTTGGGATGACTGGACAAAATATCGAGCATCGTCGGCTTGGGTACAACGTAGAAGCGGTAACCGGTTGCCTCATCGAAGGTCGGATCGAGTGAACCAAGCTTGTGGCTTCCCGGGATGAAGTAGAGACATCCGCCCATTTCGGTCGGCTCGTCGAGCATGACCAACGCGGTTGTCATCTGCGGTTCTTTCACGCCGTCGATGTGCCAGGTGCCGAAGTCCTGATGCCATTGCCAGACGGAGCCGTCGATAGCCGTCTTCAGATTGCACTTCGTGTGATAGACGTAGAGTTCGGGATCGTCGATCAGTTGTTGTGCCGGCTCGAGCAATCTGGGGGAGCGCACTGCGGAGTGAAAGACCGCCGATGCCGTCGGACTTTCTGTATCGTGAACTTTGTAGATCGTCTTCGCGATGCCGCCCGTTTTTTCACGGACGAGATGGTCGGTGTCGATCTTCTGGATCCGGCGCAACTCGCTCTTCATATGCTCGACTTCTTCTTCCGAGAAAAGCTCCGGCAGAACAACGAATCCATCGCGCTCGTACGCTTCCAGTTGCGACGCGGTAAGTTTCATGAGGGCATCTCCTGACTTGTTGGTGTGATGTCATGATCCTAAGACCCGTCGAGTCCAATGTAAAAGATATAATTAGTTGCATATCGATACCTAAAAGGTCCCAAATGGAGTTGCGTCATCTTCGCTACTTTCTCACGGTCGCACGCACACTCAACTTCACGAAGGCGGCGGAGGAACTGCACATGGCCCAGCCGCCGTTGAGCCGGCAGATACGAGAACTGGAAGCGGAACTCGGCGTGGCGCTTTTCGAGCGCCAGGGCAAACGCGTGTTCCTTTCATCGGCGGGCCAGGTTTTCGAAGAACGGGCCAGGCGAATTCTGGCGGACACGAACTCCGCGATCGTGGATTCACAACGCGCAGCAAGAGGGGAAATCGGCCGGGTGGCCGTCGGGTTCTTTGAGCACATCGCGTACACGCTGCTGCCGCCGCTCTTGCGTGAATTCCAGCAGCGTTACCCCGCGGTGACAGTCGAACTTCGATGGTTTTCCTCTGCGGAACAGATCAATGCGCTGGATCGAGGGGACGTCGATCTGGCCTTCGTTCGCTCTTTGCCGCCGGAAACCCAACTAAACAGCGTCTTGTTGCTTCAGGAACCGTTTTACGTTGCCATCGCGAAGGACAACCCTCTCGCAGCGAAACGGCAGATTTCCATCAAGGACTGTATGCGCCTGCGCGTCATCAATTACCGGAAAGATGTCGCGCCGGACTATCACGCCACCATCAACCAGTTGTGCGCACTGGCCGGCTTCTCTCCTTCCACGAGCTTCGAAATGGGGCAGATCTACGCGTCCCTTGGCCTCGTAAGCGCCGGGTTTGGTGTGACGCTCGTACCTGCGTCGGTTCAACGAACGCACATGGAGAACGTCGTTTATCGTCCGCTGCGCGAACAGCACGCGAAAAGCGAACTCTACCTCGCGTGGAAGGAACCCAACCCGCCCGCTGCGCTAGGCTCTTTTGTTCAACTCGCGTGCGAAATAGCCGCGCACGCACCGGGCAAAGCGCAGGTCGAGTAGGGCAAGCGGTACGACTTCAATTGCGATGAACAGGTTAGTTTTTCCGGTTGAACTGTCAGCACAACTGCTTTGATTTGCGGCCGCCGTATGTAGCGTTGATTTGACTGCTTGTCCGGTCGCGTTAGAAGGCAGTGCGAAGCCGCTGAAGCAGCTCAATCAACGTCATGTCCCGCTTTGGCACGATCCGCATCAGCGAGGACCGCGGCCAAATTATCGGGGGATATAGTCAGCGCACGGAGATGTCTTGATCACAATAGCTGGGTGACGGACAGCTATACGGTGCAAAGCCGCCGTTCGACTGTCCTTTCATGCCGTGGAAACCAACGACTGCACATGGCCCGAACTCGGTCAGGTCAGGTCGGGTCCGCCGCATGGCGCGTCGATTCATCGACGAGCCACCGCGGATCATCAGTAACTCGCTTCTCGCAACGTCCATTAACGTGAAATGTAGTAACCCTACGTAACGACGTCAGATTCCTTTATGTCAGGTTTTCAAACGATCCACTGGCAGCTCCCCTATCCATCGCTCTCTTCAATTCAAAGCGTGTTGGCGGGCGGCATTATCGTGGCACCTGAAAGTCGCGCATGCACCTAGACAACGACATGGGGCGTGCATCGCACAATTGCCTGCACGCCCAACGGCGTTGCGCTACTGCCCTCCGACAGGAGGGGAAACTGGCGGAGTCTCGAGGCGTGGAAGCGCCCGTGACGCATGCGACGAGCGCTCCGAACGAGCAACCAGAGTAGGCTGGAAAGCACGTGGCTCTTGCGATGGAAATGCTCGACCAGACCAAACGAAGCCGAGGGCAAAAAAAGCTTGCTCATCGTTTTCTCCTTCGACGCAGCAAGGAAGAGAACGGGCTTGCGCGCTCCAGTTCGCCTGCGATGCTGCCAGCAAACAAATCGAAACACGCAGCGTGCGACCGGTTGGGCGGCGGACACACTGCCGAGCTAAAAATAACGTACTAAATCTCTCCGAAACTTTCAAGGCACCGCGATGGACTGACGGGGCTCAGCAGCGCCGCCGCACGCGACAACACGACTCCCGTCGTACGTCCGTGAAGACGAACGACAGCGAACTGAGGTCGAACACAGTGCGCCGCCACAAACGCATTCCTTACGCGGCCCTCATTCCACTGCACCGCCAATGGAGCCATGAACCCACGGCTCGTCGGCGACGGGCGGCGACGGGCGTCGACGCCGTCGTGACAGGTTCACAGCGCCATGGTTCCGTTCCGGGGACGATGTCGTCGCTCATGACATCGCCTGACCGCTGGTGTTCGTTCTTCCGGTCCAACTGCGGCTTGAAAATTGTCGCTTTGCCCATATCGTCCCGAGCAAATAGATCGATTGGGAGGACATCGTGGAATTCGATACCGATTGGCGTACGCTTGGCAAGCACCGCATCCGGCTGCGCTCGGCCAAAGGCTTCCCGACCGAAGTCATGCACCAACTCGCTGAAGTGACGCGGACCGCGGTCGACAACAATATGAGTGCGCGGGCGCGCGTCGTCGACATCGTCTTCCGGCAAGAGAAGACCTACGACATAACCGTCGGCTCTACTGTAGCGGAGGATCGGATCTGTGCGCCGCAACTGGAGGCCGCTCTCGCAACAGTGATGGGCCTTGTGCCGGATCAGGTCAATTTATTTGTCCGGATCGTGGCCCAGGAAGAGGTCGACCTGCACTTTGGTGTGTATGAGCGGATGCTTGCGGAAAAGGTCGGTGCCGTGCCACCGATACAGTGATGTCAGGGCCACCGTAGCCCGAACAGCAATGGCAACCGGCGGCGGCCTTACGGTGCAGCCGGCTAGCTGGCCTCAGTTGCACCGATCGAGCACGTGGAACACGCCGCGTCTCGCGGTTGTCCGGTTGCCATCGAGCATCGCCTGTCCGCGAGCGCGGCAACACGGCGTGCAGTCGCGCGTGCCGTGGAAGCGTCTGAGCTTATTTACGCGGGATGCACGCCTAGTGCCGGCTCCGGCGGCCTTATTAGCCGCGCCCGAATCGCGAAAATGGGACGGCGCACTCGGCGCGCAGGACCGGAAATTCCACTCGTATGACGATACTGAGGCCTAGTCGCATGACGCCCCAGCCCCGGCGCAATGACGCCGAACGAAAAATTCGACCCTGCTCGCCCGCGGCATCAGGACATTACCGACCAGCCGTGCCGGCGCTTATTCCCTTACCCGTGCTGCCCGCGCCCGTGGTGAGGGTGCCGCGAGAACCGACACACCGCAACCCGGTCGCACGCGGACGCCAGCGTGGCCCAGTTTTTGCATGCCCTAGCGGCCGGCGGTACAGCCACCACACTTGAAACATATGTCAGCGATAATCGATCAGCCAAATCCGGGCCGTATCTCATCGGGCGTCGACGGCCTGGACGACATCCTGGGCGGCGGGTTGACGCCGCACCGCATGTATCTTCTTGAAGGCGCCCCAGGTGCAGGCAAAACCACCTTGGCCATGCAGTTCTTACTCAAGGGTGCTGAAGTCGGAGAGCCAGGGTTGTACGTGACCTTATCGGAGACGAAGGCCGAACTCGAGGCCGTCGCTGAAAGTCACGGCTGGGACACCGCCCACATCACGATCATTGAACTACTCACGGATGAGGGCCTCGATCCTCGTTACGAACAAACGATCTTACATTCCGCGGAAGTCGAATTGGGCGAAACCGTCCGTGACGTCATCGCGCGGGTCGACGACCTGAAGCCGGTCCGCCTCGTCTTTGACAGCCTGTCCGAACTCCGAATGTTGTCGCAGAACCCGCTGCGATACCGGCGTCAGATCCTTGCGTTGAAGCGCCATTTCGCGACCCGTGCCTGCACGGTGATGCTGCTTGATGACAACACCTCGGAACCTGGCGATCTCCAGTTGCATAGCATCGCGCACGGCGTGATCAGCCTCGACAATTTGGTACACGACTATGGCGGCGAACGCAGGCGGCTGCGCATTGCCAAGATGCGCGGCATTAAGTTTCGCGAGGGTTACCACGACATGACGCTTGAAACGGGGGGCATCAAGGTCTATCCCCGCCTCGTCGCCGCGGAGCATCACAGTGACTATTCGGCCAATGCATTGAGCACTGGGACACCAGGACTCGATGCACTCATTGGCGGCGGCCTTGTTCCAGGCACGAACACGCTGTTCATCGGCCCATCTGGAGTCGGTAAAACGACCACCGTCACCTCGTGTCTGCTGGCTGCACTCGAGCGCGGAGAAGCCTGCGTCTACTACCTCTTTGACGAGACCCGAACCACGTTGCTACGGCGGTCAACCAACCTCGGCATCGATCTCAGGCGCCACCTGGAAAGTGGGTTACTGACTCTGCGCCAGGTCGACCCTGCCGAAATCTCGCCCGGCGAGTTTGCCAGCGATGTGCGTCGCAGCGTCGAGCAGGACAACGCACGCTTTGTCGCCATCGATAGTCTTAACGCGTTCTTGCAAGCCATGCCTGGAGAACGCTATCTGCTGTTGCAGATGCATGAGTTGCTCACCTATCTTAATCAGCGCGGCATCATCACCATGCTGGTCTTGGGGCAGCATGGTGTCATCGGCGAGATTCAGAGCGACATTGATATTAGCTATCTCAGCGATGTGGTCGTACTGTTCCGCTACTTTGAGCGTCGGGGTGAAGTCCTCACCGCGGTGACCGCGGTCAAAAGTCGTGCGAGTGGGCACGAGCGCTCGATCCGCCAGTTCCAGCTCGGCAGCCGCGGCCTAATCGTCGGCGAAGCGTTGCGTGATTTCGAAGGCGTTCTGGGCGGTCTTCCCAGGTACCAGGGGGAGACGGCTATGCTGCCCCCTTCGAACGGCAAAAAGAACCCCTCCTCCGACTAGCGCAATGGAATTTCGCGTTCTCATCATGGCGCCCTTCGGCCGCGACGCCGATGTCATCGCCGACGTTCTCGCGAGCGACGGTCGAAGCTGCTTCTCTTGTCTTGACTCGGAATGTCTATTGAAGGAACTCGAAAGGGGCGCGGGCGTTGCGATCGTTACGGAAGAATCCATTCGGGACGATAGCGCGCGCGGGCTCGGAGAGTGGCTCGAGCATCAAGCTGCCTGGTCCGATCTCCCCATCATCCTGCTCTCAGGGCGTTTCACCGGCCGCCGTTCTGCGGCGAGCCTCCACCTGCTCGAACGGCTTGGGAACGTACTGGTTCTCGAGCGGCCCTTAAATTCCGAAACTTTGCGTCGTGCGGTGACATCGTCCCTGCGCGCCCGCGCCCGGCAATATGAGTCGCGCAAGAATCTGGCGGAATCCGAGCAGCATCTGATCGAACGCGTGAAAGCGCAAGAGGCGCTCGAGCACCTGAATGAATCGCTCGAAAGTCGTATCAGCGAACGCACGCGTGAGCTTGCATCGGCGAATGACCGGCTCATGAAAGAGATCCATGAGCGCGCCAAGGTGCAGGCCGTGCTTGTGCAATCGCAAAAGATGGAAGCGCTGGGCCAACTGACCGGCGGCATTGCACACGATTTCAATAATCTTCTTAATGTCATCATGGCCAACGCCGAGCTGCTTGCTCGGCTGAGCGATGATGAGCGGGTGCGCAAGATGGCTGCGACGATCAAGCGCGCCACCGAGCGTGGAGGCAAGCTCACCGCCCAATTGCTCACGTTCTCACGCACGAGCAATCTCGACCTGAAGGCCGTAAACGTTACTTCGCTGCTCCAAGGCATGCGTGACATCATCTCGATCTCGCTGGGTCCGGCCATCGCATTCTCTACCCATGCGGATGCGGAAGATCTTTGGACGCGGGCAGACGCCAACCAGTTAGAGCTCGCCGTCCTCAACTTGGCCATCAACGCGCGAGATGCCATGCCGGGCGGCGGTCGCCTTTCCCTCCACGCAGGCGAGCGACCTGCGCCGGACGAAACACTTGTCGCTGGACGCTACGTTGTCGTCAGTGTGAGCGATTCCGGGACGGGCATCGAGCCAGGCGTCCTCTCTCGCGTGTTCGACCCGTTCTTTACGACAAAGCCGGTTGGCAAAGGCACCGGACTGGGGTTAAGTCAAGTGTACGGAATCGCACGGCAGGCAGGCGGTGTTGCGCGCATTGAGAGCGAACCGGGGAAAGGCACCACTGTAGAGATGTGGTTGCCGCTCGTAGAAAAGCAAACGCAGGAAATCGTCGCCGGTTCAAACTTAGATAACCGCGCGGTGGAGGGGCGCCACATCCTTGTAATCGAGGACGACGAGGACGTCCGAAGCATGCTTGTCGAATGCCTGCAGGCTTTCGGGTATACCGTTTCTCAAGCTCGTGACGGCGTGAGCGGTCTCGAGCGCCTTCGCGTCGACGACCCTGACCTGCTGATGGTCGACTATGCCATGCCTGGAATGAACGGATTACAGGTCATAGAGAAGGCCCACGAATTGCGCGAGAATCTGCCGGTAATTCTGGCCACAGGCTACGCAGATGTCGATATTTCGGCGATCGCTGATAAGCGCTTCACAGCGCTGCGCAAGCCATTTCAACTCGACGAGCTTTCACGCGCGGTCCGCTCGGCGTTGAGTGCGCCCGCATAATGGAGATTTCAAACGTAGCTGGGGCTGGACGACCTTACAACAAGCGATGTGATGTGTAGTTTCCTAGGCGAGGCATTCTGGCGGCAGATGGAAACAAGCGGCATTGGCGCCCGGCGCTTTCTCGCGTTCATCGCGTCACAAATCACTAGGATGTCAAACCTTCGCATTGTGCATTCGTGTCTTCAACACCGGTTGCACATCGCGATCGCCCGCTCAGATTACTTTGCCGGGATTGAGAATGCCCTTCGGATCGAGTGCGGCCTTGATCGCACGCATGGCCGCGAGTTCCTCGGGTGAACGCGAAAGCGGCAGGTATGCGCGCTTGAGCGAACCAACGCCATGCTCCGCCGACACCGAGCCGCCATACGGCGCGAGCATGTCGTACACGAAGGCGTAGATGTCTTCGTGCGCGACGTCCGGAACCGAATGCCCATCCACGGTGACATGCAGGTTCGAGTCGCCGATATGCCCGAAGAAGTACGAGCGGTTCGAAGGCCGGCGCGCATCGAGCGCCGCGCGGCACGTATCGACGAATTCGCCGATGGAAACAATGGGCAGACTCACATCGAAATTGACCGGGTCCATGCGTGCCGGAAACTCCGCCGTGCATTCGCGCACGGCCCAGAGCGCACGTGCATCGGCCACCGATTGCGCGAGCACCGCGTCGCGAACCAGACCGGAATCGAGTGCCTGAGCGAGCGCGGCGAAGAAGGCTTCGCCCTGATCCGTCGTGTCGAGACCCGCATGCTCGACCAGCGCATACAGCGGATGCGCCTGCGCGAACGGCGAGCGCGCCTGCGCCGTCAGCGCAACGCCGAAATCGAAGAAGTCCGGCCACATGATCTCGAACGCGCCGATGTCGTTGCCGAAGCGCGACGACAACGTGCGTAACAGCTTCACGGCCGCGTCGTAATCGTCGAGTGCGACGAGCGCCGTATGCCGTATTCCACGCGGCGGATGAAGCCGCAACACCGCACGCGTGATGATACCGAGCGTCCCATCCGAACCGATGAACAATTGCTTCAGGTCGTAGCCCGTATTGTTCTTCGTCATCTTCGTCATCGAACTCAGCACCGCGCCGCTCGCGAGCACCGCTTCGAGACCGAGCACCTGATCGCGCGCCGTGCCCGACTGGATCACGCGATTGCCGCCCGCGTTCGTCGCGAGATTGCCGCCGATCTGACACGAGCCGCGCGCGCCGAGTTCGAAGCCCGCGGCGCTCGCGGCTTCCTGCGCCGCTTGCAGCGTCGTGCCCGCGCGCGCGGTCATGGTGGCCGAGGCCGCGTCGATTTCTTCGATGCCCGCGAAGCGCGCGAGCGACAGCGCAATCTCATCGCCGCGCGCGATCGCGCCGCCCGCGAGTCCCGTCATGCCGCCTTGCGGCACCACGGGCTGGCCCGCTTCGTTGCAGAGCGCGAGTGCGCGCGCCACTTCGTCGGTCGAGCGCGGCAACAGCACCGGGTCGCCGGAACTCGCCAGCATCATGGGCCTCGAGCCGCTCTACCGTACACTCGAAAGCCTGTGCGACTTTGAAGAACTGAATCGCAGCAACACGCACGTGAGCGTGGTCGCGACGAACGTGGCAACGGGCAAGACGCGTTACTTTGAAAATCGCGACAGTGGCCTTGTTGCGCCGATGGTTGCGGCGTCCGGCTCGTTGCCGCCGTGGTTCGCCGCAGTCAAGATCAACGATGCTTGGTTCTGGGATGGCTCACTGGTTTGCGCAGCGCCGCTGCACCATATCATTGAGACGCATACGTATTAACACCAGGTGTCCCGGCGTTGAAAAAGCGAAAAAGCGCGCGATCGCTTACGGTAACGTCGGCGGTACAAAGTTTCGTTTGGCGACAGGGCACGGCAGCAAGCGCTGCCAATTCACGCGACGCGTCGTCGTAGAAGATCGCCTCGAACCGCTTCGTCATCCCTTCTTTGAGTGCGGAGTTTGGCACCGCGAATTGCCTCGTCGAAGCTTTGATCTGTCGCGACGTGACGATGATCGACGCTCACCAACCAGCTATCATCGGCAAGACACCAGCGAACGCGGCGTTCCTCGACAAGGTTAGCAAACCATCGCCAAACGTCCGCATCTTCGGCGTTCGCCGCAATCGCTGCGCTTCGCCGGATCTCTTGTGAAAGATCCAATGGTTTCTCCGCCAGTGAACGCGAGCAGCCAGTCATCAAGGGCCTCATATGCTTCCGACGAGTTCGGGCACGACGGTGAACAGGTCACCGACGAGGCTGTAATCCGCGACACTGAAAATGGGCGCTTCCGGGTCCTTGTTGATCGCGACGATCACTTTCGAGTCCTTCATGCCGGCGAGGTGCTGGATCGCACCCGAGATACCGACGGCCACGTACAGTTGCGGCGCGACGATCTTGCCGGTCTGCCCGACCTGATAGTCGTTGGGCACGAAGCCCGCGTCGACTGCGGCACGCGAGGCGCCCAGCGCGGCGTTCAGCTTGTCGGCCAGCGGTTCGAGCACCTTCGTGTAGTTCTCGCCGTTGCCCAGACCCCGGCCGCCCGAGACGATGATTTTTGCCGACGTCAGTTCCGGACGGTCCAGCTTCGTCACTTCACGGCTCACAAACTGTGAGGTGCCGGCATCGGGCGCCGCTTCGATCTTCTCGACCGCTGCACTGCCGCCTTCGGCTGCGACTGCATCGAAGCCGGTCGTGCGTACCGTGATGACCTTGATCGGGTCTTGAGATTGCACCGTTGCAATTGCGTTGCCCGCGTAAATCGGACGCTCGAACGTATCGGGTGAATCGACTGCGGTGATGTCGCTGATCTGAGCGACGTCGAGCTTCGCGGCGATACGCGGCACGATGTTCTTGCCGTAGGCGGTCGCCGGAGCCAGGATGTGCGAATAATCGTTTGCCGGGTCTTGCACAAGCGTCAGCACGGTCGCTTCGATGTTTTCCGCGAGGCCCGCTTCGAGGTGCGGCGCATCGGCCAGCAATACTTTGCTGACGCCCGCGATTTTCGCTGCAGCGTCGGCCGCGGCTTGCGCGTTGTGACCCGCGACCAGCAGGTGAATGTCACCGCCGACCTTCTTCGCGGCGGCAATGGTCGTCAGCGTCGCTGCCTTGATCGCCGCGTTATCGTGTTCTGCTATTACCAGGCTAACCAGATTCGTCATTTGCCCTGTCTCCGCGTTCTACTTTAAATTACCTTCGCTTCGGTCTTCAGCTTCTCGACCAGCGTCTTCACGTCCTGCACTGTCACGCCGGCGGAGCGCTTGGGCGGCTCGGCGACTTTCAGCGTCTTGAGACGCGGCGTGACATCGACGCCGAGATCTTCGGGTCTGATCGTTTCCAGCGGCTTTTTCTTCGCCTTCATGATGTTCGGCAACGTCACGTAGCGCGGCTCGTTCAGGCGCAGATCTGTTGTGACCACGGCGGGAAGCGTCAGCGACAGCGTTTCAGCTCCGCCGTCCACTTCGCGCGACACCGTCGCCTTCCCGTCAGCCACAACCACCTTCGAAGCGAACGTCGCTTGCGGAAGGTTCGCCAAAGCGGCGAGCATCTGCCCGGTCTGGTTCGAGTCGTCGTCGATGGCCTGCTTGCCCAGCAATATCAACGAAGGCTGTTCCTTGTCGACCAGCGCCTTCAGCAGTTTGGCGACGGCCAGAGGCTGCAGGTCTTCGGATGACTCGATCAACACCGCACGATCCGCGCCGATCGCCAACGCCGTGCGCAGCGTATCTTGCGCTTGAGCCACACCGCAAGAAACCGCCACGACCTCGCTGACCGCGCCGGCTTCCTTCAACCGCACCGCTTCCTCAACCGCGATTTCATCGAACGGATTGATCGACATCTTCACGTTCGCAACGTCGACACCCGTGCCGTCCGACTTGACCCGGACCTTCACGTTGTAGTCGACCACCCGCTTTACCCCCACCAGCACTTTCATACCGTCTCCTTGTCATGTGTCGACGCCGCGCGCGCCGTCATCGGCGAACGGATCATGTCGGCTGCGCGCTCGGCCAGCATCAGCACCGTTGCATTGGTGTTGGTCGAGGTTATCGACGGCATCACCGAGCCATCGACGATGCGCAGGCCGGTCGTTCCGCGCACCCGCATTTCGGAATCGACGACGCTCATTTCGTCCTCTCCCATCCGGCACGTGCCAACCGCGTGATACACGGTCGAGCCATTGTCACGCACGTATTGCAGTAACGCCTCGTCGGTGTCCGCCTGACGGCCCGGTACCGTTTCGTCGACGATATAGCGCGCGATCTCGGACTGCGCGAAGATCCGGCGGCCGATCTTGAGTCCTTCCACCATCGTCTTGCGGTCCAGTTCGCTGCTGAGATATGACGGTGCGATCGTCGGCGCCGCCGTGATCTCGCTGCTGGTGATGTGCACGTGCCCACGGCTTTCGGGGCGCATCTGCCAGACGCCGCAGGAGACACCGGGCTCCGACTCCAGGACCCCGATCCGTCCCTCGACGAAGCTGCCTGGCGCGATCACGAACTGCACGTCGGGCCGGGTTGCAAGCGATGTCTGTGCAAAGCCGCCGACGATCGCCGCGCTATATGTGAGTACGCCGGTCCCCGACACGACGTAGCGCATCATCTCGCGCGCGAGCGCGAGTCCGTGCGAGCGCTCGTTCGCGGTACCTGCACCCCGTACCCGATAGCCGAGCCGGACTACATAGTGATCCTGCAAATTGTTGCCGACGCCCGGCAACGCGATGCGTGTTCGAATGCCCGCATTGTCGAGCACGTCCTTATCGCCGATGCCACTCATTTCGAGCAGCCTCGGCGTGCCGATGACGCCGGCGCTTAGAATGACCTCGCGGTTCGCGCGAAACTGGATAGAAGCGCCTGCGGTCGTCGTCGCATTGATGCCGCTCACGTGCGTGCCGTTCATTTCGAGCCCTGACACCTGGACGCCGGTCACCACCGTGAGATTCGGCCGCGCCATTGCGGGCCGCAGATAACCGCGCGCTGCGCTGGAGCGGCGACGTCCGTCGCGCGTTTGCTGGTAGTACCAGATCGACGGACCGCGCGTGTCGCTGTTCGGATCATTTACAAACTCGAGACCGGCCTTTTGGGCGGCTTGCACCACCGTAGCGCAAATGTCCGGCGGATTCTTCACCCGGCTGACCTGGATCGGACCCTGCGTGCCGCGTTGCGGACTGTTGCCCTCGGTCCACGTTTCGGAGCGGCAGTAGAACGGCAGACAGTTGGCGAAGGTCCAGCCCTTGGCGCCCGACTGCTCCCAGCTATCGATATCCTCCGCAAACGGGCGCACATAAAGCAGGCCGTTGATTGCGCTGGACCCGCCGAGTCCGCGTCCACGCGGAAACAGGATTGCACGGCCGCTGGTCTCGGCGTCGGCCCGCGTGCGATAGCGCCAGGTCACGGTTGGATGATCGAGCAATCGCACGAAGCCGGCCGGTACGTGGATGAAGGGGTGACGATCGCGCTCGCCGGCTTCGACAAGAATCACCTTGACGTTCGGATCTTCGGTCAGGCGGTTTGCGAGCACGCAACCCGCCGTCCCCGCGCCGACGATCACGTAGTCCGCTGTGTACGATTTCATGACTTCGCTCCGGCAACGGCCAGTTCACGACCTTCTAGTGTGGCGATCTCCTCGTCGGCGAAACCGAACTCGGCAAGTACTTCAGCCGTGTGTTGTCCGAGCGTAGGCGGCGCACGGCGGTAAGCCGCCGGGCTGCCGTGAAAATTCACCGGACTCGCGATGTTCGTCACCCTGCCCGCAAGCGGATGTTCGATCTCGACGACCGCGTGGTTATACGCGATCTGCGGGTCCTCCGTCAGAGCGGTGTGATAGTCCTGCACGATCGCGCATGGCACGTCCGCGGCACTAAGATGCGCCACCCAGTATTCGGCGGTATGCAGCAGAAACTGCTGTTCGAGGATCACGTCGAGCGCGTGCCGATTCGCAGTCCGCGCGGTGTTGCCGACAAAGCGTTCATCGCTCAGCAAGTCTTCGCGGCCCAACGCCCGGCAAAGGTTCTGCCAGAATTTCTCGGTGAAGCAGGCCGCGAAGAAATAGCGGCCATCGGACCCCTGATAGTTGCGATATGGCACCATCGTCGGATGGCCGCTGCCGAGGCGCTCCGGCGCTTTGCCGCTTCTTAGCGTCTCGCCGTCGCGCGGGATGGTGCTGAAAAGCGCGGCCGACAGCAGCGACGTATCGATGCGCTGCCCTTCGCCATGCCGTTCGCGGTGCAACAACGCCGCCGAAATCCCGAACGCGATCAGCGCAGCCGCGCCGAAGTCGGGCAACGGCGCCCCGAGCCGGACCGGATTGCCGCCGGCTTCGCCCGTCATGTCCATGAGACCCGCCACGGCCTGCACGATCGGATCGTTCGCGGGCCATGCGGCGTAAGGACCGCTTTGTCCGAATGCCGACACGCTTGCATAGACGATCATCGGATTGCGCGCTTTCACGGCCTCGTAGCCGATGCCGAGCCGATCCACCGTGCCCGGCCGGAAGTTTTCGACGACGACATCCGCCTGCTCCGCCATGCGCAGGAATGCATCCCGTCCTTTCGGGGACTTCAGGTCCAGGCGGATGCTGCGCTTGTTACGGTTCTGCGACAGGAACTGGACGCTTTCCCCCGCGACGAATTGATTGCCGAGATTGCGCGAGAGGTCACCGGCCTTCGGTTCCTCCACCTTGATCACGTCCGCGCCCAGGTCGGCGAGCAGCACCGTACCGACCGGACCCGCGGTCATAACGGTGAGATCCAGAATGCGGTAGCCCGACAACGGGCCGACTTGCTTCTTATCCATGATTTGCCGCCTGCGAATGCGATGCGTGCGTGAGTTCCGCACCGGGGTAATCGAGCACGTCGAAGGTGAGACGGAACGGGTCGGCCTCACCGCGCGTGATGGTCAATGCGTGACTGAAATGCGCGTCGTCGCGCTCGGGACAGTCGGTGCGATAGTGGCTGCTGCGCGATTCGCGCCGCTCGATACACGCCTGCACGATGACGTCGGCAGTCGTCGCCATATTGTCGATCGTCAACGCGTCGATCACCTGCGGCGGCGTGGCCCCGCCCCCTGCGGCGAACTCCGCGCGCGCCTCGCGAGCGGCGGCCAACGCGATGTTCAGGCCGCTTTCCGTCTTCTCGACGAGGCAATGCGCCTGCATCGCCGCACGCAGATCCGAGGCGATACGTCGAGCGTCGAACGACGCATTCGGTTTGAGCGCCGTTTCGAGGCGCCGTGCAAGCGGCGCCACATCGGACGTGCCGGGCGCCGCGCTGCCGCGTGCGAATGCGGCCGCACCCACGCCCGCGCGATGGCCGAAAACCTGACCTTCCGCAAGCGAGTTGCCGCCCGGACGATCCGGACCGCGCACGCCGCCCGCGAGTTCGCCGATCACGAAGAGCCCCTCGATGGTCGACATCGCGTCGGTGTCGGTCATCCGGACACCGCCATTCAGGCATTGAAAAGCAATCCCGACCTCGAGCAGATCACGCTTCGGATCGAGTCCCTTGGCGCGCATCCAGCGCATGGTGTTCGGAATGGTGGCCGCTAGGCGTTCCTCGGCGATGTCGGCGAAAGAGAACTGCACCGCGCCGCGCTCCGTGCCTCTGCCCTGCGCGATTTCCGTCGCGATCGCGATATCGATATAGCGCGACTCGTTCGAGATCGTGAACGGGAACACTTTCTCGTCCATCGCAGCCTCGGGCGTCACGCCCGTCGGCAGATAGTCCGGGAGGAATTCGTGACCGTCGCGATTGAGCATCTTCGGATGCAGGATGAAGCACGACTTGCTGAAGAGTTGCACGTAAGGGTGCACCATCGCCGGCCCAAACTGATGGAACTCCATGTTCACGAGTTCCGCGCCGTGGCGGAAGCAGACCGCCTGGCCGTCGCCGGTCATCTCCGCCGTCGACACCTGCTGCGAGAACAGGCCGTGCGCGCCGCCCGTGCCAAGCACGACGGCCCCCGCCGAAACCACCAGCAGCCGCCGCGATTCGAGGTCCATCGCAACCACGCCGCTCACGCGTCCTGTCGAGTCGCGCAGGAGATCGATCAACGCCGCTGGCTGACGGGTCTCGACACCAAGCTTTCTGGCTTCGTCCGCGAGCGCGCTCACGAAGGCCTTGCCGGTTTTGCCCTTGACGCCAAGCGCGCGCGCATAGCTGCCGAAGTCGCTGCGGATGAGCTTATAGCCATCGTCGAAGCGGTCGAACGGCACGCCGAGTTCGATCAGGTCAGCGATGCGCTTCGGTGCGTCCTCCGCCAGAACGCGCACCAGGTCGCGGTCGATGAAGCCGGCTGCCGGACGCATCGTGTCTTCGTAGTGCACGGTTGCGCTATCGTCGGGACTGCCGTAGCCGGATGCCCCCATGCTCATGATTTCGCTCGCGCCGTGCACCGTGCTGCCACCCTGTCCAACCGGCGCCTTGGCCAGCATGAGGACCTTCGCACCCGCCTGCGCCGCGGACACGGCAGCGCGCGACGCCGCGCCGCCACCGCCGACCACCACCACGTCGGCTTGCGCGTGGTCGACGCCAAAGCCGAATTTCTCCAACGTCCGAACTGCCGTCACGTCTGTCTCCGCTTACGATTTGAGCGCGCGTGCCACGATGTTGCGCTGAATTTGATTGGTGCCACCGAAGATCTGGAACATCTTGGCTTCGCGGTAATGACGCTGCATCGCGTATTCGGCGGAATAGCCATTGGCGCCCATGATCTGGATGCCGTCGGTCGCGACCTGCACGTAGGTGTCCGACGCGAAATACTTCGCCTGCGACGACTCGACGTCGCAGTTTTCGCCTTCGTCGAGCAGCTTCGCGGCCCGAAACGCCATCAGCCGGGCGGCATCCACGCGCGTCTGCATATCGGCGAGCAGATGCGACACGGCCTGGAAATCGATGATCGACTGCCCGAACTGTTTGCGGTCGTTCGCATACCAGCGGGCAAGATCGATCGCCGCCTGCGCGCCGCCCACGCACATCGCCGACAACGCGATGCGCTCCTTCGACAGCACCGTGGTGAGCTTCTTCCAACCCACGTGCAGGCCGCCCACGATCATGTCTTGCGGGACACGCACGCCGTCGTACACCACTTCGCAGGTCCGGATAGCGTGGCCGCCGAGCAAATCGATCGGATTGATGGTCAAACCTCTGGATTCCTTCGGTACGAGGAAGAGGCTGATCCCGTCGTGCTTCTTCGCTTCCGGATTGGTGCGCACCGCGGTCAGAATGTAGTCGGCCTGCAGTGCACCGGAAATCCACATCTTCGTGCCGTCGAGAATGAAGTCGTTTCCGTCGGCCACGCCGCGCGTCGTCAGCGAGGCGGCATCCGAGCCGGAGCCGTTTTCGCTCAGCGCAAAGGCGAGAAAGGCACGCCCTTCGGCCAGCTTCGGCAACACCAGCGCCTTGATGTCGTGTGTAGCGAAGCGCGCCAGCGCGCCGCCCGACATGTTCACGTTGGCGTTCCAGAAGCGCGCGAGCGCAATGGTGTGATATGCGACGACTTCCAGATAAGCGGCCATGTCGAGATAGCCGCCGATGCCGCCGTATTCTTCGGGCAGCGTGATGCCGAACCAGCCCTGTTCGGCGGCCACCTTCACGAGTTCCAGTGGGAAGCGCTTCTCTTCGTCGCACTGGCGCACGTATTCCGGCGATGCATGGCGCGTCAGCACCCGATTCACCGAATCTCTAAACTCGAATTGATCGGCATTCAGGTAGGGTTTCAGGTCGCGCCGGTTGACCAGATTGCTTGCGTATTCGGGATTCACTATGTCTCCTTCTTTACCGATCAGGATGCCTTGCGTTGCGCCGTCTCTTGTTCCGCTTGGCCGAGCGGGATGGCACGCAACATCTGCGAACGCGACTTCGCCCCCGTCATCAGGAACGCAAGGTCCGAGCCGCTGAGAATGAAACGCGCGCCTTTTTGCACGTAGGCGGTCATCAATGCCTCGTCGTACACGCCGCCCACGCCCGGCACCTTGCCGTGCCGGTGACAGGCGGCGCACACGGCGTCGATGGCGGCCGCCACACGTACATGGCCGAGTTGTCCGGTGATACCGAGATCCGCCGCAAGATCGGTCGCGCCGACGAGCAGCACGTCAATGCCCGGCACGGCCGCGATCGCGTCGGCGTTCTCGAGCCCTTCGCGGGTTTCGATCATCGCCACGACCAGCACCTCGTCATTGATCGCGCGAACCACATCGGCGATCGGAAGAGCCTGAAAGCCGACCTGCGGCAACATGCCCGGGATCGACCGTCCGCCGGCTGGCGGGAAGCGGCACATGTCGGCGATCCGCGCAGCCTGCTCGGGCGTACTCACGTGCGGCACCACGATGCCCATCGCGCCGGTATCGAGCAGTCGAGTGGCGTGGAACGGCTCGTGTCCCGGCACGCGGATGATCGGCGTCACACCGCCCACCAGAGCGGCGGCGCAAATCTGCGCGGCCGTGTCGATGTCCATCGAGTTGTGTTCCATATCGATGAACAGCCAGTCGAAACCCGCCGTCTGCGCGATCTGCGCGATATCGACGGTGCGGGCCTGGCGCAGCCCCATGCCGAGTGCCAGTTCACCCGCGGCGAGTTGCGCTTTCGCGTGATTCTTGATGCTTCGCATGATCGATCCCATTCAGGCGGTGGCGTCGAGCGGCTCGTCGTTCGCCAGTTCGAGGTTGATGAATTTGGTGTCCATGTAGTCGCGGATCGCGTTCGGTCCGCCTTCCCGTCCGAACCCACTGTCCTTGCTGCCGCCGAATGGCGTCTCCGCCGTCGACGCCACGAACGTATTCACGCCGATCACGCCGGCCTGCAGACGCTCCGTGGTTTCCAGCGTGTTGCGCATCGAGCGCGTGAAGACATACGCCGCGAGCGCGAACGGCAGCCGGTTCGCCTCGGTGATGACTTCGTCCATCGTCGCGAACGGGGTGAGCGTCCCGACGGGGCCGAACGGTTCGTCGTTCATCAGGCCGATGTGCGAAGCGGGATTGGCGACGAGCGTCGGCTCGTAGAACCAGCCGCGACCGAATGGCGCGGGGCGCCGCCCACCGCACAGCACGCTGGCGCCTTCACCGACGGCTTCATCGACGAGACGTTCGATCGCGTCGCGGCGCTTCGACGTGGTCAGCGGTCCCAGATCGGTGTCCTGCTGCAACGGATCGCCGACGCGGAGCGCTTTGGAGCGCTCGACCAGCGCCTTCACGGTCTTGTCGAAGATCGATTCATGGATGTAGAAACGAGTCGGGGATGCGCAAACCTGGCCCGCATTGCGGAACTTGCCCAGCGACGCGAGGTGCGCGAAAGCGCCGATGTCAGCGTCGCGATGCACGATCACGGGCGCATGGCCGCCGAGTTCCATCGTGACCTTCTTGAGGGTCTGCGCGGACATTTCGACGATCTGACGGCCGATAGGCACCGAACCGGTGAAGCTGATCTTCGCCACGCGCGGGTCGGCCATGATCCTCGGCGTAATGGTGTCGGCTTTGCCGATCACCAGATTGACTGCGCCTTCTGGGAACCCGGCATCGACGAAACAGCGCACCAGTGCCATCGTCGCGCCCGCCGCTTCGTTTGACGGCCTGATCACGATCGCGTTGCCGGCGGCCAGCGCCGGGCCCATCTTGCGGGCCAGCAGTAGCAGCGGGAAATTCCACGGCGTGAAGGCGGCGACCACCCCGAGCGGCTCGTAATGCACCAGATACCGTCCGCCCTTGACGCGACTTTCGTAAGACATGCCGAACACACGGCGCGCTTCATCGGCGAACCAGTCGATCGACTCAGCGGACGCGTGGGCTTCCCCACTGGCCTGTGCGATCGGCTTGCCTGTTTCCAGCGCCACGATTCGCGCAAGCTGCGGCGTGCGTTCGCGGATGAGCGTCGCAGCCCGGCGCAGCAGCGCTGAGCGCTCCCATGGTGTGAGCTTGCGCATTGCGGCCGAGGCCTCAGTCGCGGCGTCGACGGCCTCGGTCACCTGCGCCTGGCTGGCCAGTGGCATGTAGCCCAGCCGCTCTTCCGTCGCCGGATTGATCGAGAGCTGGCCGTCGTCAGCCGTTGCGGCTTTCCAGCGGCCTCCGAGCAGCAAGCCGTGCTCGCGGTAGTGCGCCTCTAGTTCCATTTGCTTCCTCCTGACGGGTATGGCGGATGTTCCCGGCTTTGTAGGTGCTTTCCCGGGGACTCTCTTGCATGCACTCTTTTATTTATATGAACACCTTGACATCAAAGTGTCAACACTTTTAGAGTGTGTGTCAGCGAAATGCATTCATCCGCATGCACTTTGCCTAGCGGAAGATTCAACAAGAACGCCACCGGCGCCGCCGAATGCCTCACCTAGCATTCCTTTCCATGGAGCGAGACAAATGAGTTTGTATTCCCGTCGTACCTTTCTTCAGACTCTCGGAGCCGCCACGGCGGCCGTGACGGGGACCGGCGTCCTGCCGTCGCTCGCTCGAGCGCAGACCGCGCAGTTCAAGCTGAAGTACGCGAACAATCTCGCGCTGTCCCATCCGCTCAACGTTCGCGCGAAAGAAGCCGCGGACGCCATCAAGAAGGAATCCGGCGGCCGGGTCGAGTTGCAGATTTTCCCGAACGGTCAGATGGGCACGGATACCGACATGCTGTCGCAGGTTAGATCGGGCGCCATCGACTTCCTGACCCAGGGTGGCGTGGTGCTGTCGACGCTCGTGCCGGTCTCGGCGATCAACGGCATCGGCTTTGCGTTCAAGGATTACAACCAGGTCTGGGCAGCCATGGACGGCGAGCTCGGCAGCCACATCCGCGCGGCGATCTCGAAAGTCGGGCTCGTCGCGATGGAGAAACCGTGGGACAACGGCTTTCGGCATCTCACGAGCTCGGTGAAGCCAGTGCAAAGCCCGGCCGACCTTAAAGGCCTAAAGATTCGCGTGCCGGTCAGCCCCCTTTGGACCTCGATGTTCAAGGCGCTCGACGCCTCGCCCACCAGCATCAACTTCAGCGAGGCGTATTCGGCGCTGCAAACCAAGGTCGTTGATGCAGAAGAAAATCCCCTCGCGCTGATCGAAACCGGACGCTTCTATGAAGTCCAGAAGTTCTGCTCGTTGACCGGCCATATCTGGGACGGCTTCTGGTTTCTCGGCAACGCGCGGTCCTGGGGCAAGCTGCCACCGGACTTGCAGACGATCGTGGCGAAACACCTGAATGCGGCCGCAGTGGCTGAACGCGCGGACGTCGCCGCACTGAGCACATCGCTGATCGACAAGTTGCAATCGCACGGCATGGCGTTCAACAAGCCCGATATCCAGCCGTTCCGCGCCTCGCTGCAAAAAGCCGGCTTTTACGATCAGTGGCGCAAGAAATATGGCGATGAAGCCTGGGCGTTGCTCGAAAAATACACGCAGAAGTTCGCATGAGCGCGGACCATCGAAGAGTTTCCGGAGAGCAAGTCATGACTTCCCGAGTTCATCCCGAGCAGGGGTTCGCCCACGACATCGGCGCGCCGAAAGACCGATATGCGACATCGAAGGTCGTGCGCGTCGGCAGCGCACTGGAAACGGCCATCAAGTGGATCACCGAAGTGCCCGCCGCGTTGCTCCTGGTGGCCGAGGTCGTGCTGTTGCTCACGAACGTCACCTGCCGCTACGTGCTGCACGATCCGTTGATCTGGGGCGACGAACTCGCGTCGATCCTGTTCATCTGGCTGTCGATGCTCGGCGCGGTGGTAGCGTTGCGGCGCGGCGAACATATGCGCCTGACGATGTTCGTCGCCAGAATGTCGCCGCAAAGCCGCGCGTTCGCGGAAACGCTTGGAAATTTCATCGTGATGACGTTCGTACTGCTGCTGGTACGGCCGGCGACCGAGTGGGCGATGGACGAGTGGATCATCAGTACGCCGGCGCTGGATCTGCCGAACACCGTTTCGGCGGCCGCGATTCCCGTGGCGGCTGGGCTGATGCTCGTGCTCGCCATTACCCGGTTGCTCGAACGCTCGTCGCTGCGCGATTGCGTGAAGGCGCTCGCGCTGGTGGGCGGGGTCGCTGTTGCGCTCTACCTTGCACGGCAAGCACTCGCTCCATTGACCGCAGCCAGCCTGATCCTTTTCTTCGCCGTGGGCGTGGTCACGATCATCTGTCTTGGCGTGCCGATCATGGTCGCCTTTGGCGTGTGCACGTTTGCTTATCTCGCAACTGTCACCGGCGCACCGTTGTCGATCGTCGTGAGCACCATGAATCAGGGAATGTCTAGCCTGATCCTGCTCGCCGTCCCGCTCTTCATCCTGCTCGGCGCGCTGATGGAAGCGATGGGGCTCGCCGAAGCGATGATCCGGTTCCTCGCCTCGCTGATTGGGCATAAGCGCGGCGGCCTCGCCTACGTGCTGATCGGCGCCATGTACCTGGTGTCCGGCATCTCCGGTTCGAAGGTGGCGGATATGGCCGCGCTCGCGCCGGGCCTGTTCCCGGAAATGAAGAAGCGCGGCGCGAATGAAGGCGACCTCGTCGCAATGCTCAGTTCGTCGGCGGCCATGTCCGAAACGATTCCGCCCAGCCTCGTGCTGATCACAATTGGGTCGGTAACCGGCGTTTCGATTGCGGCGCTGTTCACAGGTGGCTTCATGCCGGCCGTGGTCGGCGCGGTAGCACTCGCGGCAGTCGTCTGGTTCAAAAGCCGCGGGGAAATCCTGCAAGGCGTGCAACGGGCCTCCCGGGCCCAGATCGGCCGCGCATTTCTGGTCTCGCTACCTGCGCTCGCGCTGCCCTTCGTGATCCGGGCCGCGGTGGTCGAAGGGATCGCGACCGCGACGGAAGTGGCGACGATCGGTGTCGCATACACTTGCGCGGCGGGCTTGTTACTGTACCGCCGCTTCGACTGGAGCCGGCTCTATCCTATTCTGGTGGAGTCGGCCTCGCTGTCCGGCGCGATCCTGATCATCATCGGTTGCGCAGCGGCGATGGGATGGGCGCTCACGCAGTCAGGATTCTCCGCGCAACTCGCGTCCTTGATGATGGCAGCGCCCGGGGGCGCGCTCGGCTTCCTGGCGATCTCCGCCATTACGTTCGTGGTGCTCGGCAGCTTTCTCGAAGGCATTCCGGCAATCGTACTGTTCGGTCCGCTGCTGTTCCCGATCGCGCGTGCGATGGGTATCTCGGACGTGCACTATGCAATGGTCGTGGTATTCGCGATGGGACTGGGCCTGTTCGCGCCACCGCTTGGGCTTGGCTTCTACGCGGCGTGCGCGGTCAGCAAGGTCGATCCGTCCACCGCGATGCGCCGCGTCTGGCCCTATCTGGGGGCTTTGGCGGTGGCCCTCATCGTGATCGTGCTGGTTCCGTGGGTATCGACTGGTTTTCTGCAAGCAAAATAAAAGGTATTGAATGGCACAGAAAGGGCAATGGACATGAAAAATGCGTTTAACAATGAAGCGAACGGCAAGGTGAACGCGCGCGCGCCTGAGGTGATTGCGTCGAAGCTCGACGACATTCGCGAACAGGTGCGCGGCATGATTCAGCGGGGGGACTTGCGCCCCGGCGAACGTGTGAATGAGCAAGCACTCGCAAACCAGATCGGGGTCGGCCGCAATTCGGCGCGCGAGGCCCTGCGCTCGCTCGAACAGGCGGGACTCGTGCGAATCGTCCCCAATCGGGGCGCCGAAGTACGGCGGCTGTCGCTCGAAGAGGCCATGGATCTCTACGAGATTCGAGCAGGGCTCGCACGCACGGCGGGACGTCTCGCCGCGCTGCGTCTGACGACCGACGAGGAGCAGTCGCTGAGCCTGCTCGTTGACAAGATGGACTCCGCCGTGGCCGAGCGCAACAGCCCTCTGTATCAGACTCTGAACACCGAGTTCCACCGTCAGTTGATGGCGGCGACCAAGAATCCGCGGCTGATCACGATTAATCAGGCCGTTGCAGACGAGCTGACCCTTTACATTCACAAAGGCGTGTATTCGTTCACGCAGATGCAGCGTTCCTCGAAAGAACACCGCGAGCTTTTTGAGGCGCTGCGTGCGGGTCAGGCCGACGCGGCTGCACAGGCTTTCGAGAATCACGTGCAGACGGGAAAGAAACGCATGCTCGACACTGTGTCCACGAGCCCGTCCGAAAGTTAATGAGCTTGGAGTAGCTTTTTGAAAACCATCGTCTTTCTGGACCGCGCGACGCTGTCCACTGATCTACCCGATCTTCCCTTTCCGCATCGCTGGGTCGAATATCCGTCCACGACGCCGCAACAGGTGGTGGAGCGCTGCCGTGACGCGCAGATCGTCGTGACTAACAAGGTGCCGCTGACGGGCGACGTGCTCGCGCAGTTGCCGCATTTGGAACTGATCGGCGTGCCGGCCGCAGGCGTCAATCATCTGGATATGGAAACATGCCGCCAACGAGGCATCGAAGTCGTCGCGTGTCCGGGATATTCGACGATCTCCGTGCCGGAGCACGCGTTCGCACTGATGCTCGCGCTGCGCCGCAACCTGGTTCCTTATTGGCGCGACGTCTATGATGGGGGCTGGAGCGGGTCACCCACTTTCTACGCTGAACTGCATCCGATCGAGGATCTGCACGGTTCGACGCTCGGCATCGTCGGCGCCGGTCACGGTGGAAAGCGACTCGCCGAATTGGCCGGCGCGTTCGGCATGCGTGTGCTCTTCGCCGAGCGCAGGCACGCCGCGGTGGTGCGCGAGGGCTATGCTGCGTTCGACGAGGTGCTGCGAGAAGCGGATGTGATCAGCCTGCATTGCCCGCTTACCGATGAAACGCAGCATCTGTTCGGTCTCGCCGAATTTGAGCGAATGAAGCGCAGTGCGTCACTCGTGAACGCCGCACGCGGCGGTATCGTCGACGAGGGGGCGCTGATCGAGGCGCTCGACCGCAAGCTGATAGCAAATGCCGCGCTCGACGTCCTCGAGCAGGAACCGCCGGCGGCCGATCATCCGCTGTTGACCAACGCGCGCGCCGACCTGATCGTGACTCCACATGTCGCATGGCGGACTCAGGTGGCGATGCAGCGGCTCGTTACACAGCTCGCGCACGGCATCGAACAGCATTACGCGCGGCACTAAGAGTGGTTGAAGCTGTGAACTTCAATGCGCCCGCCCAAGTGCCGTTCGAAACGGCAGCTTCTTACTCTGGACGAGCGGCCGCTTGTGGCCCGAACTCGATTAGGCTTGGAGCATCGTAGCGCATCGATTCAACGAATCACCGCGACCGTCGGCGATGCCGGTCGGTCTGCCTGTCTAGGATTCTGTCCGCCCAGGAGACTCGCCTCCGCCGCTCTCCGACGCGCCCTGTTAGGTAGTACTCCTATTCCACGGGCGCTAAATTCCTTTATGTCAATCCGAAGCGATATTAAGCTCAAAGGGCTCGCAGGCGCTTTATGAATATTGGGCATCTTTGCGTTTTTCCAAGCTGGCCGACGCGACGCCAGCCGCTATACGAAAACGGTTGACAATCAGCTCAAAATACTGCGGGGTCAAGAGATTGCCACGGCACGGGCGTTAGTCCAGATCAAATCCTCCGCCGATAGACAGTCGTGCCGTAAGGAGTACGGTACGTTCGACCGCATGTCCTTCGTCGGGCGTTCGGGGAGTCTCGTTCATCAATCCGGCTGGCTTCCAGGTCACCAGTTTCAGGCCGAACCCAGAGAGTCCGGCGAACGTGGGCAAGCTGGGAGGCTGACGATGCGGCGCATCGGATCCATGTCATTCGTCGGTCTTACCGCACTGGTGGCGGCTGTGTTGTTCGCCTCGTCGCCGGCAATCGCTGTGTCGCCGAAGAAGAACTCCCCTTACGACTATCGCATCAAGTCAGTGGTCTATAACGAGCTTGACACGGTCGAGCTGAATGCCGTGCTCGGCGTCCAGATTCATATCACGGTGGGCAAAGATGAAAAGTACGTGACGCACGCCTTCGGCGACACCAAGGCGTGGCAGTTCACGCATAGCGGCAGCAACTTCTTCATCCGTCCGACCGCCGATCTGAGCGATACCAATCTGACGATCGTGACCGACAAGCACACGTACAACATCCTGCTCCAGTTTATCGGCCACGACATGAAGCCGGGCGCAGACGGTCAGCCCGTGCGGGCCTTTATCAACAACCCGTGGTCGATGAAACAGGCAACGATCGAGCTGAATTACCGGTACCCGAGTGAGGAAGCGACCAAGGCCAAAGCCGAGATCGCCAAAGCGAAGCTGAGAGGGGCGATGGCTCGGACTGACCCCCATGAGTCGTTCAACATCGATTATCAGATGTCGGCGGATGCAGCGTCAGCGTCGATCGCGCCGGTCAACGTGTGGGACGACTTCCGCTTCACCTACTTCAAGTTCGCGGCCAACGCCGAGCTGCCTGAGATTTTCGTGATCAGTTCCGATGGCGAGGAAAGCACGGTCAACGCCCATGTCGAAGGCGCGGATCACAACATCATCGTCGCTGAAACGACGGCGAAGGAGTGGCGCGTGCGCTACGGCCAGCAGAAGGTCATCGGCATCGTTGATAGCGAGTTCGATCCGTCACGCGGGGCGACCCCGAGCGCCACGGTCGTTCCGGGCTTCAGGCGGGTGATAAGAGCGAGGATGAGCAATGATCAGGCGCGAACAGAACATTGATGAGCTGGTTGACGAAAACCGACCGATCTCCGGCGGGCGTGACTCGTTTGGGAGCGTCGTCGCGTCCCGGCACCGTATTCAGGGAATGCGTGCGTTTGTCGCACTGAAGTCATTCTCGGGCTCGGCCTCATAGGCTGGATCATGTACCGAAAGCTGCACCCGCCTGCTGGTCCTGAGGTTCCGGCCAAGTAGATTCCGAACATGCTGCACAAGTATGACTTCTCGACCAACCCCAACGGCGAGCTTCAACTTTGTCGGCGACGGCGTGCGAGATGCGCTTGATCCTCGAAATGAGACGTAGGGCGGAACGCTCGATCTGTGCGCCGCTGCGATTGAGGCGCTTGCCATGCTGTAGCATTCGGCGCTTCTTCGGCAGGCGATAGGTGCGTAGACGCACTTTTCGAACGACGTCTACTGGCTGAGCCCTGCCTCATAACAAATGCTGCCGCCTCGGTCTTTGCCGCCGTTCGGGTATCGACCTTCATGCGGCCGCTCCAAGTTCCTTTCCTGTTCTTCGAAGCGTCGCCAGCGCGAAAGTCGGGCGTGCTGACGCGCATGCGAGCCCTCGGCCGTTGCTGTCGTCCAGTCTGTCGCCTTCGCAGGTCCTGCATCAATGTAAAGCGCACGCTTGCGATCCCGATGGAATCGGCTGCACGGATGGGCGGCATGCAATACCGTCGAGCGATGCAACGATTCGAGCTAGCAGATTTGCGTTTCAGCGCCGCGCGCGCTGCGCTGACTACATTGCGCACCGATGCAAGTTTCGTTCAGTCTTGTCGCGGCCATCGTCGCGGATGTCGCGCTCGGCGCGCCGATCAGGGAAGACTCGCTCGTGCCGTCGGGCGAAGCGCGTCGCGGCGGCATCGGTCTGGAGCAATGGCTGCAACGCGCGCACGCATGATGTGACGAAGGGCGCTTTCGCGCCCTTCTTGTCCGAAGTAAAGCAAACAACCGCTTACTTCGCGCCCAGCAAATGCGGCAGAAACTGCGGGATATGCGGGAAGAAGATGATCAGCAGCAGATCGATCACCAGCGCGAAGATGAACGGAAGAATCGCGCGTGTCGCCTTCTCCACCGACACTCCGCCGATCGACGCCGCCGTGAAGAGACAAAAACCTATCGGCGGCAGATTGATACCGATAGCCGAGTTGATCAGCACGATCACGCCGAACACGACCGGATCGATGTGCATCTGCACGACGAGCGGCAGGAACACCGGAATCACCACCGCGATGCTCGAGATCGTTTCGAGCACGGTATGCGCCGCGATGAGGAACAGGTTGATCAGGATCAGCAGCACGATCGCGCTCGTGGTGATCGCGAGAAAACTGTTTGCTACATGCAGCGGAATCTGCGCTTCGATCAGATAGCGCCCGAGCACGAACGCAAGCCCGAGCAGGAACGAGACACGCGTGGTGTTCACCGAAGTTCTCACCAGAATGTCCTTGAAATGCGAGAGCTTGAGCGTGCGGAAGACGAACGCGCTCACCAGCGTCACATAGACCGCCGCGACCACGCCCGCCTCGACCGGCGTGAAGATGCCGCCGAGGATGCCGCCCAGAATGATGACCGGCGTGAGCAGCGCCCAGAACGCCTCGCGGAAGGTCGTCCACAGCTTGCGCCCATCGAACGGCTCGACTGCGCTGTAGCCCTTCTTCACCGCGGTCACGTAATTGACGATCATGAACGACACGACCACCAGCAGCATCGGAACGATGCCGGCGATGAACATCGTTCCGACCGATACGTTCGCCGTGTACGCATAGACGAGCATGCTCATCGACACGGGAGAGAGCAGCCCGAGCGAACCCGCCGCCGATTGCAGCGCCACCGCGAACGCGCGGTTATAACCCTTCTTCACCATGCCGGGAATCATCACCGAGCCGATCGCGGCAGTGTCGGCCGTCGCGGAGCCGGAAAGGTCCGCGAAGAACATGCTCGCGACGATCGTCACTTGGCCGATGCCACCGCGCATGAATCCCACTAGCGCCTGCGAAAATTCGATGATGCGCTTCGACACGCCGCCCGAATCCATGATCGCGCCCGTCAGCATGAAGAACGGAATGGCGAGCAGGCCGACGTTGTTGAGGTTCGAAAACAGTTGCTGCGGAATCACGAGCAGCGACGTGCCGTTGATCGACAGCGCGAGCGTCGCCGCAATGCCGATGCAGATGGCCACCGGCACGCCGAGACCGAGCAGCCCCGCTCCAAAAGCGATTGCCCACATGATTTTCTTCCTAGAGATGTTCGGACACGCCCTCGACGAGCGTGGCGTCGGTCTGCGTCTGCGGCGCGAGATGCGAGACGGCGATCCGCACCAGCGAATGAAACGCGAGCAGCGCGCCACACACCGGAATCGAGAGATACGGATAGACCATCGAGATCGGAATCGATGCGGCGGTTTCGGTGCCCATCAGCGCGAGCATGTCGGTGCCGTATAGGACGAACACCGCGCCGAGCGCAAGGATCGCGCAGTCCGTGAAGTCCTTGAGCAGCGGCGCGAACGCGGCCGGCACGCGATCGGCCAGCACGCGCACTTCCGGATGCGCGCGCAGCTTCACGCCGGCCGCGGCGCCGAGGCACGTGAGCCACACGAACAGATACGCCGACACCTCGTCGGACCACGATAGCGAATCGTGCAGCACGAAGCGGAAGATCACCCCGAGCCCCGCGACGATCACCGCCCCGAGCAAGAGGCAGCTACAGACGAACAGATTGATCTTCAGCACGATGCCGTCAACGAACATCAAGCCGCGCGCGAGCTTTTCCATGCGTGTCGCCTCCCGTGGTGCCTGGGTTGTGCGGTGGCCGTCGTTCGCATCCGTCATTTCGATGCGACCGCCGGCGCCTGCTTGGCCAAGTTGATCTCCTGATACAGCGCCGGGCCGTCCGGAATCTTGCCGATGAGTTCGTCGCGCGCGGACTTGGTGGCTTGCGCCCACGGCGCCGTATCGACCATCGTGACCTGGATGCCCTTCGCTTTCATCGAAGCGATCGCAGCGTCGTATTCGCGCTTGTATTCCTTGAGATCGAAGTCCGCCGCGATCTTCGCCGAGTCCTGGAACGCTTTCTGATCGGCGGGCGAAAGCTTGTCCCACGAGCTCTTGCTCATCGCCAGCACGACCGGAAGATAGTTCACGCGCGTCACGTAGAAGTGCTTGGCGACGTCGGAGAACTTGTCCTGCACGAACTGCTCGGGCGAGGTATCGGCACCATCGACGAGACCTTGCGACAGCGCGAGAAACAACTGGTTGTAGGCGAGCGGCGTCGGATTCGCGCCGAGCGCCTTGTAGCCCGCGATATAGCCCGGACTCTGCATCACTCGCACCTTGAGATCCTTCATGTCCGCGAGCGACGTGACCGGGCGTTTGGTCGTGAACAGGTTGCGTTCACCGACCGCGAGCCACGTGAGGCCGATCATGTTCACCGGCTTCATCATGTCGAGATACTTGCGACCGACCGGGCCTTGCAGCACGCCGTTCGCCTCGTCCATGCTGGAGAAGAGATACGGCATATCGAAGATCTGCCATTGCTTAATGGTGTTATCGATCGGCGCCTGCGCGGAAATCATCAGCTCCTGCGTGCCGGTGCGCAACGCCTGCGTCATCTGCACTTCGCCGCCGAGCTGCGATTGCGGGAACAGCTGAATCTCGACGTGGCCGTGCGTGCGCGCGGCGACTTCCTTCGCGAACACCTGCGCGGTCAACTGATAGTGATTGTCCGGCGCCAGCGTGTGTCCGAGCTTCATCACGACCTTGTCCTGCGCGATCGCGCCAGACGATACCGCCACGCACATCGCGGCGAGCGCCGCGCTCATCGCTACGCGCAGCATGCTCTGCGCTCTGAAAAGCGAACTCATGTTGTCTCCTTGCTCGATAGGGATACCGCCCGGCGAGTGCGCCGCATCGTTCGGTGCGAGTGCCCGGTGCGAATGCGGAGCCGGCGGGTTGACGCAAGTATTTGTGATCGCGGCGATGGTGCGTTAGGACCAGTCGTCGAATTTCTTGGACTTTTTTACGCGGCCCTTTCGCATCGCCGGGTCCGATGCAAGAAAGTCCAAAAGATCGCGCGAACCGTCCTACCGGTTGAATGAGGCCCCTCTTTAAAGTGACTTCCACGCCGACGGTGCGATGTCAGAACGCATCATTCAGCGATAACCCCAACTCATCACGAAGAAACATTGACATGGCCAAACGCCCTCATATGGATTGCTATGCGATTGGCGACACCGCCAATTTCGCCAAGACCGTCTCCGAATACGATATCTATGGCTTTGCCGGCATCGTCGGCGATTTCTACGCCGTGCATCTCAACGAGGAATATGCGAAGGGCACGCGCTTCGAGAAACGCATCGCGCAGGGCTGCCTGTCGGTCGGATTTCTCTCCACGGTGATGGGCTACATGGCCGGGAAAGCGCCGAGCCCCGGCGCCGTTTCGTACCGCTATGACATCACCTTCAACGCGCCGGTGTTCATCGGCGACACGGTGAGCGCGCGTCTCACCCTCGAAGAAAAGGACGAGGAGCGCAACGTGTGCGTCTTCGCCGCCGACGTGACGCGCCAGGACGGCGTGGTCGTGGCATCGGGCAAGACCTATCTGAAAGTGCTGTAACGCCATGACGAACGACACGCTTCCCATTCTCGCCTCGCAGCACGGCGCGTTGCGCCTCCTGACGCTCAATCGCGCCGACAAGCTCAATGCGTTCACGCCCGACATGCTCGCGGCGCTCGAAGCCGAAATCGCCGATGCGCTCGCCGACGACGCGACGCGCGTGATCGCGCTCACCGGCAGCGGCGCGAAGGCATTCGCCGCGGGCAACGACATCGAGCGCCTGGTGTCGCTCGACGGCGTCTCGGCTTATCGCGACATGGTGGCCGGCCAGCGCGCGCTGCTGCGTCTGCATGAAAGCGCGAAGCCGACCATCGCGATGGTCAACGGCTACGCGCTCGGCGGCGGCTTCGAACTGGCGCTCGCGTGCGACTTCATCGTGGCATCGAGCGATGCGAGCTTCGCGTTTCCCGAGATCACCTTGAACACCATGCCCGGCTGGGGCGGCACGCAACTGGCCGTCGCCAAGATGGGGCTCGCGTGCGCGAAACGCTTCGTGCTGAGCGGCAGGCGCTTTTCCGCGCGCGAGTGCGAGGCGTTCGGCTTCATCCACGAAATCGCCGCGCCCGAGAAGCTGTTCGATACCGTGCGCGCGTTCGCCGACACCCTCGCCTCCTACGATCCGTTCGCGGCCGAGATGGCCAAGCGCGCGCTGAATCGCGCGGGCGAATTGCCCTTGTCCGCCGGACTCGACTTCGAGGCCGCGCAATACGCCGTGAATTTTTCGAGCGAAGGCGCGCGCGCGGGCCTGCGGCACTTCGTGGAACGCAAACGTGCGCGCCGCGCCGCGCAAGCCGACACCGCACCGGTCACGCCATGACTACAAACTTCAATCGACCTCACTGGCTCGGCGAACAGCACACGATGATGCGCGAAGCAGTGCGCCGCTTCGCCGAGAAGGAAATCGCGCCGCAATCGGAGGCGCTCTGGGAGCACGAAGCGTTTCCCTACGCGATCTGGCGGCAGGCAGGCGAACTCGGCTTCACGGGCTTGCCGTATCCCGAGGAATACGGCGGCGGTGGCGGCGACTGGCTGTCGTTCATAATCGTGCTCGAAGAACTGGCACGCGTGGACTGCGCCGTCGCCAATGCGCTGATGGCGAACTCGACCGTCGCGAGCCTGCTGAACAACTACGGCACGGCGCAACAGAAAGCGCGCTTCCTGCGCCCCATTCTCGACGGCACGCAGATCGGCGCGATCGGATTGTCCGAGCCCGATGCCGGTTCCGATGCGGCCAACATCGGCACGCGCGCGGTCTTCGACGGCGAACACTGGATCATCGACGGTGCGAAGACCTTCATCAGCAATTCGGGCACGGAGATCGGCGGGCCGACCGTGATCGCGGCAGTGACCGGCACTCGGCCCGATGGCCGCAAGGAGATCTCCAATTTCATCGTGCCGCAAGGAACGCCAGGCTATGGCAAGGGCAGAAAGCTGCGCAAGATCGGCTGGCGCGCATCGATCACGCACGAACTGTTCTTCGAGCAATGCGCGATTCCCGCCGATCAACTGCTGGGCGAACGCGGCGCGGGCCTGCGCCAGACGCTCGCGCAGATCAGCACGGGGCGCATTCTCATCGGCGCGCTCGCGCTCGGCGTCCTGCAGGGCTCGCTGGATCGCTCGGTCGCATACATGAAGGAGCGCCGCGCGTTCGGACGCGCGATCGCCGAGTTTCAGGCGCTGCAGTTCAAGATCGCCGACATGGCGACCGATGCGCACGCCGCGCGTCTGATGCTCTACGACGCCGCCGCGTCGAAGGACGCCGGCGCGGCCTTCGATGCGCAAGCGTCGCAAGCCAAACTGTTCGCGACCGAGCACGCGATGAAAGCCGCGCATCAGGCGCTGCAGATTCACGGCGGCTACGGGGTGATGGCCGAGTTTGCCGTCGCGCGCGCATTCGGCGATGCAAAGGTGCTGGAGATCGTCGAAGGCACCTCGGAAATACAACGCATGATCATCGCGCGCACGCTGCTCGCGTGATCGCGCGCCGAAACCGAGAGGAGAATGTTTATGCTGGAAGGCATCAAGGTGCTGAGTTTCACGCATTTTCTGCAAGGCCCCGCCGCCGTGCAGATGCTCGCCGATGTCGGCGCGGATGTGATCAAGATCGAACCGCCCGGCGGCGCGTTCGAACGTAGCTGGACCGGCGCGGATGCATTCCTCGAAGGCGTGAGCGTGTTCTTTCTGCTCGGCAACCGCAATCAGCGCAGCATCTCGCTCGATCTGCGCGACGAAGCCGCGCGCGAAATCGTGTGGCGTCTGATCCGCGAAGCCGACGTGCTCGTCGAGAACTATCGTCCCGGCGTGCTCGACAAGATGGGCTTCGGCTATGCGCAGGTGCATGAAGTCAATCCGCGTCTCGTGTATTGCTCGTGCACGGGCTACGGTTCGTCCGGGCCTTATCTGAAGCGTCCAGGCCAGGATCTGCTGCTGCAGGCGATGAGCGGACTGACCATGCTTTCCGGCGACGCGGAGTCGCCGCCCACGCCGGTCGGTTCCGCCATCGTCGATCAGCATGCCGCCGTGCTCGCCGCATTCGGCGTGGTCGTCGCGTTGCAGGCGCGCGAGCGCACGGGCGTGGGCACGCGCATCGAGAGCAACCTGCTCAACGCCGCGCTCGACCTGCAAATCGAGCCGTTCACGTACTACATGAACAAGGGGCCGTTGTGGGCACGCACGCATCCGCCGACCGGCAGCCGCTTTCATCCCGCGCCGTATGGCGTGTATCGGACGCGTGACGGCTATATCGCGATGTCGCTCACGCCGACGCAGAAGCTTGCAAACGCGCTGTCGTGTCCCGCGCTCGCCGCGTTCACGCATCCGAAGGACAACGTGCTGAGGCGCGACGAGATCAACCGTCTTGTCTATGACACGCTGAAAACGCGCACGACGGAAGAGTGGATGCACACCTTCGAGGAACACGATATCTGGTTCGCGCCCGTCAACGATTATGAGCAGGTCGAGCAGGATCCGCAGGTCGCGCACAACGAAATGATCATGTCGTTCGATCACGAGGAAGCGGGACCGGTGCGCGTGCTCGCGCATCCGGTGCGCTACGACGGCGCGGCGCCTGCGCTGCGGCGGCATCCGCCGAAACAGGGACAACATACCCGCGAAGTGCTCGCGGAACTGGGTTATACGCCGCAGGAGATCGACGGCTATGTCGAACGCGGCATCGCATTGACTTCGAGGAGAGAAGCATGAGCGCGCAACCGAACAACTGGCCGGCGCTCTTGCGCTTCGACGACGTCGAGATCGGCCGCGCGCAGGTCAACGTTCACTCGGTCACAGAGGCCGAAGTGAACGCGTTCGGACACCTGTCCGGCGACCTGAATCCGCTGCATATGGAAGATGCCTTCGCCGAATGCTCCCCTTTCGGACGGCGCGTCGTGCATGGCCTGTTGACGGCCGCGCTGGTCTCGGCGGCGCACACCGAATTGACCGGTCCGGGCTTCGCGTATGTCGGGCAGGAGCTGCGCTTTCTGGGGCCGGTGTATATCGGCGATACGGTGACGATCAACGTTTGCGTCGTCGAAAAGAAGCCCGCAAAGCACATCCTCGTGATGGATACGACCGTGCGCAATCAGCAAGGGCGCGTGGTGCTGAGCGGGCTTTCCGCGCTGAAGGAACTCCGCTTCGATCATGCGCTGATGGCGCGCAGCGCGGCGGCGTGACACCGTCGCGCAGGCCGCATGGTGTAAATGCCAACTAACCGGCGGGCGCGGGCACGGCTACACTCGTGCAGTCGCCCGCGCAGCGCGGGCATGCAGGCGGGTGCAAAGACGCTCCGCCGCCGACGGAGGAGACAGTTGGATACCGCATGTTGCTGTCACGTTCCGGTGATCCGGATCGAGGACTACGAATACGGCGCGCACGTCAAGACGCCGGACTTCCATCTCGCGCCGATCGAGGCGCTCAAATCGACGCTGGTCTATCCGCACCGGCACGACTTCTATCACATGATGTGGGTGCTCGCGGGCAGCGGCTCGCATGTGATCGACTCGGTGCGCTACGACGTGCGCCCCAATACGCTCTACATCATGGCGCCGGGACAGATTCACGATCTCGATCTGTCCGCCGATACGCTCGGCTATTCGCTCAGTTTCTCGTCGGATTTTTTCGCGTTCCGCGTGCAGAACCGCCATACGGAGACGGAAGTACCCGTCTATAACTTCGAGCAGCTCGCCCCGTGCGTCAACTTGAGCGACGCGCAGGTGCGCGAACTGGCGCGCGTGATGGACGGCATCCGCCATGAGTATCAGGAGGAGCAGGTCGGCTACACCGACGCGATCTGGGCCTATCTGCACGTGTTTCTGATCAAGGTCGCACGCATGTGCGATGCCGCCGCCATACGCGATGCCGCCGCGACGCGCAGCGTGCTGCTGTCGCGCCGCTTCAAGAGCCTGCTGGAGAAGCACTTTCGCTCGGTCAACGAAGCGGCCGATTACGCGCGCCTGCTCAACGTCACGGAACGCGCGCTCAACGAAGCGACGCGTCAGGCGCTCGGCAGCACGGCACCCAAGCTGATCCGCGAGCGCGTGATGCTGGAGGCCAAGCGTCTGCTGCTGCACTCCGAAGTGAATGTCGCGGAGATCGCCGCGATGCTCTCGTTCGACGATCCCGCCTACTTCAGCCGCTGCTTTCGCAAGCATACGGGCCGCTCGCCGATCGACTATCGGCGCAGCCTCGACAAGCTGCACATCTGAGCGCCTACATGCGGCGCTTCGATGCGGAAATGTCCAACAGTTCATGCGTTTCATCCTAACGCGGTCGCGCAGGCGCTTCTTAGAATCGTCCTGCGAATGACGAACTCAAGGAGACGCCGTGTCGAACGCAATGAACTCGCTGTCAGTCAGCGAGACCCGGGCAGAGCTGTTTCGCGAAACCCTCGATAAAACCGCGCAAAAGGTCGCTTCCGACGAGCTGACCTTCGGCGTCGAATTCCCGCAAGTCACCGGCCCCGATGGTCAATGGGTGCGTCTGCCCGCCTCGCTTTCGGCGGGCTACGACGGCGACGCATGGAGCCACGGCAACTGGTTCTGCGGCTTCTGGGTCGGCTTGCTGCTGAGCTCGTACGTGCACACCGGCGAGGCGCGCTTTCTGGAATGGGCGCGCGCCCGAATGTTGCTCGTCCGCCAGCGCGCGCAGGATCCGAACACGCATGACATCGGCTTCATCTTCGATAGCAGCGCGGTGCCGGGACATCACATCACGGGCGACGCGTGGTTCGCCGAGATTGCGCTCGAAGCCGCCGACAAGCTGCGCGCTCGACTCGTGACGACGCGCAACGGCGCGTATCTCGCGTCCTGGGGACCGATCTCCGATCCGCGGGGCCGGAGCGCCTCGGCGATCGACACGATGGCCAATCTGTCGCTGCTCTACTGGGCCGCCGGTTACGCCGACGACGGCAGCTACCGGCAAGCCGCGGACGCGCACGCCGAGATGACCGCGCGCGCCTTCGTCCGCGCCGACGACTCGACCTACCACGCCGTCGAATACGACGTGCACAGCGGCGACCGGAAACGCGGCTACACGTTTCAAGGCGCGTTCGACGAATCGGCGTGGAGCCGCGGCCAGGCTTGGGCGATTTACGGCTACGTCAACTCCGCGCGGGAAACCGGCAAGCGCGCGTATCTGGATCTGGCCGAGCGTCTCGCCGATTACTACCTGCGCCGCCTCGACGGGCGTCAGGTGCCTCCGTGGGACTTCGATGCGACCGGCCGCGACGCCGAGATCAAGGACACGGCCGCTGCCGCCGTGGTGGCGTCGGCCTTGCTGGAGATGGCACGCGTGCATCCCGAGGCGCACGCCGCCGCGAAATGGCAAGGCCATGGCCTGGAGATGCTCGAAGCGCTATGCCGCGACGAATTCACTGGGGACGGCCAGCACGGGCTGTTGCATAACTCGTGCTACTCGAAGCCGCACAATATCGGCGTGGACGGCGCGACCATGTTCGGCGACTTCTACTTCGTCGAGGCGCTATGCCGCGCCGTGCATCCCGGCAAGCTACGCCCGCTGGACCACACGCGCATTCCACTCGCCTGAGCGCCACGACGAAGCCACGACGAACGGCGGAACGACGGCATCGCCGCCGCTCCGCCCACGACCAGTCACTCATCACTGCTTGTTCAATTGCCATTGAAGGATCGGAAACGATCGAATGCATGTTCCGCTCTCTGGCACGCCGACGGCTGACGGCGGCACTCGCGACCCGTCGGCCTTTCTACCGATGCGACCTTTCCTTCACCGCGCGAAGTGTCAGGACACTGTTGCCCGCGATGCCTGTGACGCCCAACGCGATCAAGGCTCCCGTCGGTCCGAGTACTGTTGCAAGCAGGCCCGCTAACAGCGTTCCGAGCGGCCAACATCCGATACCGACAGTGACCAGACCGAACACACGACTGCGCATGATGCCGGGCACGGACTCGATCACGATAGTCGTCTGGTGTATGTTGTAGGCGGCGCTACCAAAGCCGCCCATGAAGAGAATGACGAGCAACGAAGCCAGCGAGCATCGGAAAGAACTCGCGAACCCAGCGATCGCAATAGCCAGGAAAAACACGTTGGATCCGGCTATCAACCAGACAAAGGACCGCCCTCGTAGGCGAGCGCCTCCGATGATCGCGCCGGCGACAAAAGATCCCGCGGGCTCCGCCGACGAAAGCACGCCGATCATCGTGGCCGACAAGTCGAACGTCTCCCTCCCGAGAGGTGTCAGTAGAACGTTATAGCTATAGCCGCATAGGTTCGTGATTGTCGTCACGATCAGGAGCGCCATGATCGTTTTACTGTCGAGCGCGTATTGCCACGCTTCCTGGAGGTCCTCGCGGATCCGCGTCAGGGAGAGGCGTCCGGACGGCGCCTGCACGGTCGAAAGTCGAAAGATGCACACCGCGGCGCAAAGCGACGCCGTCGCGGAGAGGAAATAGGATGTCGAGACGCCGAGTGCTCCGTAGATCAAGCCTCCAAGCAGAGGCCCGAGACATCGCGTCGCGAAGTTGGTCATGCTGTCGATAGCGACCGCGCGAGCGGCCATCGCCGTGCCCGCTGTCTCCGCAATCATGCGCCTACGCGCAGGCATCTTGGTGGCATAGACGACACCGCTCACGAGCGCAGCGGCGCAAAGGTGCCATGTCGATAGAACCCCGAGGAAAGACAAGACTCCCACTGTCGCCGACGAAGCGCTCGCGAGCAACAATCCGAGCAGCACTATTCTCTTGCGATCCATTGCGTCCGCGACGACGCCCATGACCGCGCCGCTTAGCAAAAGCGGGAAACTCCCGCACGCGGAGACCACCGCGACCGCTACTGCCGAATTCATAGTCTTGAAGGTAAACAACGCGGCTGCGAGCATTTCCAGCCACATCATCGCGGTTGAGACCGCGCCCGCCGTCCAGAGCGGTAAGAAACCTTTGGTGCGTATCACGCTTGTCCGGTGCATCGCTTGCGTTACACCATGTTTCTTCGCTGATTGAGGGTGTTCATTTCAAGCGTTTTGATTGGAAGCAGTCAGGCAGCGGAGCGCGTGTCGCGGTGGCCGGAGGGGTGCTGTTACGCGTTGACGTGATTGCCGAACGGCGAGCGCCTCTGCATTACGCATCAGTGCGCCGTACGATGATGCCGCCGGCAGAATCGAGATACACGATGCCCAGCGCTGGCTTGGTGATGTCGATGTATCGCTCCTAACAAGGAAGCGGCCGATCGCGCGCCTTTTCGATGCCAATCCGAGAGAAGCGATCGATCATTGTCACTCGCTTTTGAGCGCGTCGTCTTTGCCGGGTGACTCGGTGGTGTTGCCCGACTCAGGTGGCACTTCCTGTTTCGACGGGTGTTGCGCGGGAGACTGTTTCGCCTCGCCGGAAGTTGGTTGACGCACTCCTTGGGCGGGATCGCCGCCGGTGGCGGCGCCCGGTCCTGGCTGGTTGCCCAGTGAGCCGCCACCGCTTGCTCCGCTACCCGCATCGCCGAGCGGCTTATCGGTGCTGCCCGGTCCTTCCAAACGATCGTTGCTCATGACCAGTCTCCTTCCTTTGAACTCGTTAATGAGCAATGCGCATGCCAAGAGCGGCAGTTTGCCTTGCCACATCGACCGTGTCGCGATAGCTGGCCTTCGGCGCAATAGAATCCGAAAGAGGGAGGCGCGAATTGGAGATTGAAGCGAATGAAGGCGTGCGGTCGCAAGCGAAGCGTGTCTCGGTACGACGCGCTTCGCATCAGAGAACCCTTTCGTACATTGTCGAGCAGCTCAAACAGTGACGATTCCTTCGAAGCCGCAATCAATGGCATGCACAATGAAGCCGGTCCTGTTGCATTAACCGAGCACTCTGTTCTGCTTTGCCATGGGGCGGCTAAAGAGTATGTTCGACGTCGGTGGCGAACCGAATCGCCTAAACCATCCTTCAGTGGCGATAATGCGTGCATCTGCTCATCGCTTTCGGTGTCGCGCAGGCGCGTTTTGAGCATTTTCGGCGGCTCGCCGCTGCGTTGATAGCACGCTTCGACCTGTGGCTACACTCGCAGTCTTCGGCTTTCCCACCTCGATCGGGCATCATGGACCTCAAGCAAATCCAGTATTTCATCGCCCTCTTCGAGGATGGCTCTGCCACGCGCGCGGCCAAGCGGCTCAATATCGTGCAGCCCGCGCTCAGCATGCAGATTTCGAAGCTCGAAGCCGAACTGCGACAGACGCTCTTCGAACGCGGCTCGCACGGCATGGCGCCGACCGAAGCGGCGCGCCTCATGTATCGCCTATACACGCCGATCATGCGCGACATCGAGCACGCGCGCGCGCAGTTGAGCCGGCGCGACGTAATCATCACCGGTCGCGTCTCGCTTGGAATGGTGGCCTCGGAAGCAGAAAGCGTCTTGCCGGAGTCGCTCGAGAGGTTTGACACGCTCTTTCCGCAAGTCGAGGTATCGGTCGCCGACGGCTTCAGCACACAGCTCATCGATGCGGTCGAGGCAGGCCGGCTCGATGCCGCGATCATCAACAAGCCGCGCGGTCGCCTCGCCCTCGATGTCGAGCCGTTGCTGGTCGAGGAAATGGTGCTCGTGACGAGTGCCGCACACGGCGTCGAGTTGCCGCCGGAGATCGATCTCGCGAATATGTCCGGCGTGGAACTCGTGCTGCCGACGCGCCGCAACGGCCTGCGCGGCGCGCTCGACGCCGCGCTAATGGCCGCCGATATCGTCATCAAGCCAAAGTTCGAAATCGATTTGCTCAGCTCGATCGTGCAGTTCGTCGAGCAGGGAAATATCGCGACGATCCTGCCGCGCGTGGTCGTGCAGCGCAAGGTGGATGAAGGCGTGCTGCTCGCACACACGATCACATCGCCGCCGATCGTGCGGCACATCATCCAGGTTACGCATCCAAAGCGGCCGATCGGTCCCGCCGCACAGGCGCTCATCGCAATCATCACTGACGAGATAAAGCGCGTGACGACGGGTGTATTGGGCAAACAAGCGCCTTAGCGGCCGCGTTCCAACGGTTCGCGCGCACTACTCGGCACGTCGCTGCGCGTGCCAAACAGCGTGTCGCAGATCGGGAACGTGAGGTTGAAGTTCTGTGTCGCCATCACTTCGGGATCGTGGTGTGTAGCGTGCAGGCGCCGCACTGTGTTGACGAGCGGAACGCGGTCGAGGAACGGGCTGTCGGTGAAGTGTGAGAGCGTATGCAGGCCCTCGTACATCAGAAAGTACGCCGCCATCGTGAACAGCGCGATGTAGCCTGCGTTGCGGGAGAATACGAACCCGATCACGAGCGCGAACGGCACGGCCGCCAGCACGAACGCGACCGGCGCGAAAGGCGGAAACAGCAGCGCGCGCCAGTGACGGTGGCCCTTGTATTCAAGCGTCACATGCGTGAAGAAGCGGTGATGAACCGCGCAATGGCGCTTGTAGATCATGCTGAAATACTTCGTCGGACGATGCAGCACGTAGCGGTGCGCCGCCCATTCCGCCCAATTGCCGAACAGAAAGAGCGGAATGACCGCCAGCCATTCGGCGAGCGTCGGCGCATGAAGCTGCATCAGGCAATACACGATCACGCCGCCGGTGAAGAGCAATGTGAAGCCGAGGTGCATTTCGCCGCGATACCACCATGGCGTGGCATTCACATACTCGTCACGAAACTTGTAGGAACGCGCGCGAACGTCTTCTTCGTATTTCATCGATGTCTCCGGCTGTTATGAAGGCGTGCGCCCGTTGGCGTCCGCCGTTATGCCCAATGACTCAGGAGGGATTGCGCGCGGAACCGCTTTCGAGCTTGCCGAGCGTCTCGGGGACGACGAATGCGCCCACGAGGAAGATCACGCTGATCGCGCCGATGAAGATCGCTAGCGTCATCGGCAACTGGCTCGCGTCCTTCGCCACCAGCGACACGGCAGTCGGCATCATCCCGCCGATCGCGAAGCCGATATTCCAGGAGAGGCCCGTGCCCGTCGCGCGAATCGAGGTCGGGAAGCGTTCGTTCAGGAAGATAAGGATCGGCGCATAGCCCGCGCTGCCGAGGGCGCTGAGAAGGACTGCATAGACGCCGACCATCATGATGCTGTCTGCGGTAGGCAGCAGCAAAAACAGCGCGGGCAACGCGAGGAGCCGGATCAGCCCGATCCACACGAACGCACCCTTGCGGCCGATGAACGTGCTGAGGTGCCCTGCCGCGATCGACGCGATCACAACCGCGATGCTGCAGATCATCAGGATCGCCGCGGCCGCACCGTTGGGTGCGTGGCTGACTACCTTCAGGAACGTCGGCAGGTAGCCCGATGTCAGGTAGTAGCCGCTGCCGCCGCCAATCGTCAGGAGCAGGTTGACGAAAAGGATCTTGCGGTAGTCGCGCGAGAACAGCGTCTTTAGCGGCGAGCGCACGACTTCGACGGGCGCGCCCTTGAGCTGCGCGGCGGCCTTCGCAGCCTTTTCGGCGGCGAGCTTCTTCCACAGCGGCGACTCTTCAAGGCTGTTGAACACGAACAGACCGAGCACCGAGCTGATGATGCCGGTGAAGAACATGCAGCGCCAGCCCCATACGTCAAAGGCGTCGCCGGGGAAAAACGCCGACATCGCGAGGAACGTTACTGACGCGAGCAGCGCGCCGAGTCCCGCCCCGCCGCCACCGATCAGTCCCGACACCGCGCCGCGATACTTCGGCGCGACGGATTCGGTTCCGATGGTGTGCGTGGAAGCAACCACGCCTCCGACAAACACGCCCTGGATGAGGCGCAGCAAGAGGAAGAGAATCGGCGCGAGCAGGCCGACTTGAGCGACGGTCGGCAGCAGGCCGAACGCGGCCGTCGACAGGCCGACGCCGACCACCGCCACGATCATCGCGCCTTTACGGCCACGGCGATCGGCGTAAGAACCGAAGAGCGCGGAGCCGAGCGGGCGCATCAGCAGTGTCACCGCGAACGATGCATAGACGGCGGCGAGAGAAAGCATCGCGTGCTCGGAGGGGAAGAACAGACGCCCGACCACTGGCGCGACATATAACAGCACGAACAGATCGAACAAATCCAGTGCCCAGCCGAGACACGAAGCTACCACTGCGCCCATCACCTGCCGCTGATCGACAGCGGGTGCGGCGGCGCCATTTTGCGCTGCTACGGACATTTCCATCTCCTTGAATGTCACCGGGCCATCTCTCGATCGACCCCGTGTTGAAGGCACGTAGTTGTGGCGTGCTCTTATTGCCGTTAAAGAAACTTGTCAGTGCGCGGCGGCGAGCGGCGGCGTCGTCGATGCGCTGCCTGCGCGTCGTCCCGTGACCATCGCGTCGGCGATCTTCTCGGCAATCATGATGGTCGGGATATTGGTATTCGCCGAAGGCAGTCGCGGCATCAGCGATGCATCAACCACTCGCAAGCCTCGCGTTCCGTGCACTCGGCCCTCGGTGTCGGTGACGGCGCTGCGCTCGCGCGCGTCGCCCATGCGGCACGTTCCGCTCGCATGCCATACGCCGAAGACGTTCGCGCGGATGAAATCCGCGAGCGCGCGTTCATCGGCGAGCAGCTTGGAAATCCTGAGCCCCCGCGTGAAGAAGCGCTCGATCAGCAGACGGCGGATCGGCGCGGGTGTATCGAGCAGCGTGCCGAGCATCGAAGTCAGCAGCGCGTTGCCCTCGCCAACACGGCTTAGCGCCTTCACGCGCGGCGAAAAAGCCGCGGGAAAGAAATCGCGCTGATCGTGACCGAGACCCGATGCCGCGACGACCTTCGCGAGCACCCGTACGCCAACCGCAAGCCGATCGAGATCGCGTTGATCGTCGAGCAAATTGAGCTCGACACGCGGTGCGACCGCCGCATCGGATGAAACGAGTTGCACGCGGCCACGCGAATACGGCCGGTTGCACCAGAGAAAGAAAAGACCAAGCCGATTGCCGAGCGAATGCCACGCGGCACGCGTCGCGCTCGACAGATACAAATCCGACGATTCGCCGCCATCGACGCCCGACGTGAAACGAGCTGCTGTCATGCTTGCGCGGCGCCGGGAAAGTGGCATGCGAAAGCGCGGTTCGAGAAAATGGCAGAAGGTGAGCGACGGATGATCCTGCAGATTGCGCCCGACGCCTGGCAGGTCGACGAGGCATCCAATGCCGAGCTCGCCGAGCTCATGCTTCGAGCCGATGCCCGCGCGCATCAGCAACGCGGGCGACTGGAGCGCGCCCGCACAGATCACGACCTCATCGGCGTCCAGATGCAACCGCTCGCCGTTCGAAGCCACCGCGACCACGCCCTGAGCGGCGGTCCCTTTCATCACGATCCGCTCGACCCGCAGGTTCGGATACACAGTGAGATTGGGCCGCTTACGCGTCGCTTCGTCGAGGTACGCGACAGCGGTAGACACGCGCTTGTCGTCGATATTTGAGAACGCCCCGGGAAACAAGCCGTCGCCGAACTCGGCGTTTTGGTCCTGCAAGGTGGCGAAGCCGTTCGCGCGCAGACCATCGGCGAACGCGTGACAAAATGGGGGCCAGTCTTCCGGCATGATGCGGCGGATCGGCACCGGACCATCGCTGCCATGCAACTCGCCAGAGGGAAAATTCACATCACGCTCGAGCTTGCGAAAATAGGGCAGCACGTCGTCCCATGCCCAGCCCGGCGCGCCGTTCGCGGCCCACTCGTCGTAGTCGCGCGGCAGGCCGCGATTCGCCGACTGCACGTTGATACTCGACCCACCGCCCATCACACGGCCCTGCTCATACACGCGCGGCGCCGATGTCTTCGTCGCCTTCGCTTTCAGATCCGGCCAGATGTAGGTGTCGCCGCAAAAGACGGGCATTGGATAGCTATCGAGGATATGCGCGGGCACCGCGCCCGGCGGTGTATCCGCGCCCGCCTCGATCAACGCGACGCGCAGCGACGGCACCGCCGACAGCCGATGCGCGAGCACGCATCCCGCCGATCCGCCACCGATGATCACGTAGTCGAAACGATCCATTTGCCTGTCTCCTCGTCTTTTGCGGGCTTCTCAGGAACCGCGGAACACCGGCTTGCGCTTGCCATGGAACGCTTCAACGCCTTCACGGAAATCGTCCGAGGTTCGCAGACGGCTATAGCAATGCCCTTCGAGTTCGATCGCGATCGAGAGCGGCGTATCTTCGGAATCGTTGAGCAGCTTCTTCGCCGTGCGTTGCGCGAGCGGCGAGAACGTGCGCAACTCGTTGACGAGTGCATCGGTAGCGGCTTCCAGTTCCGCATCCGGCACGCACTCGACCGCGATGCCCCACTCGTACGCCTGCTTGCCCGGTATGCGGCGCGAGCGCATCACGATGTCCTTGGTCCTGCCGATGCCGACCATCTGCTGCAAGCGCGCCGATCCGCCCGAGCCCGGAATCTGCCCGAGCTTCTGTTCGGGCAGCGCATAGAACGTGGTCTCGGTCGCTATGCGGAAGTCGCACGCAAGTGACAACTCGAAGCCCACGCCGAAGCAGAAACCGCGATTGGCCACGATCACCGGCTTCGAGCAGCGCGCGGGCGCGGCGATATTCCAGGCGAGCTTCGAGACATGCTCGGGCGAAGCTTCGAGAAAGCCCTTGATGTCGCCGCCGCTCGAAAAGTGCTCGCCCTTCGCGCGCACGACGATTACGCGCACGCGATCGTCTTCGTCGAGCGCCTCGAACGCGACGCGCAACTGGTCGCGCGCGTGCATCGAGATTACGTTGAACGGCGGGCGATGCAGGATGATGTCGGCGCGCTCGCGCCCGGCGTCTATCTCGATCGAGAAGCCGTCGAGGTCCTGCAGCAGTGCCTGGCCGCGATGGATCAAATCGGTCATGTTGGTCTACTCCTTCGTGATTTCAGTGTGGTGTGCAGCGGATGCGGACGGACCGTCATCGCATTGATATTCGCCTGCGGAAAGCTTGCGGCGCAGGATCTTGCCGACCGGCGACTTCGGGATATCGTCAACGAACACGTAGTCGCGCGGACGCTTGAAGTTGACGAGGTCCGACTCGCGGCACCATGCGTCGAGCGCGGCTGAATCGACGTACTCGCGGCGCTTGATGAACGCGACCACGCGCTGGCCCCAGCGCTCGTCCTTCACGCCCGCGACGGCCACTTCATCGACCGACGGATGCAGCGAAAGTACCGATTCGATATCGACCGGCGAGATGTTCTCGCCGCCGCTGATGATCATGTCGTCGACTCGTCCGGAGACGTACAGGTCGCCGTCTTCGTCGAAGTAGCCGGTGTCGCCGGTGAAGTACCAGCCTTCGCGCAGCGACTTCGCGTTGGCATCGGGGCGGTTCCAGTAGCCTTCGAACGCTTCGTCGCCGAGCAGGTCCGCGATGATCTGACCTTCCCCGTTCACCGGCGCGAGATCGTCGGGCGACTTCGCGTCGAGCTTCACGACGCGAAGTCGCGCGTTGATGCCCGCGCGTCCCGCGCTGCCCGGCTTTTTCGTCGCGTCCTGGTCGATGCTGAATGTGTAGACCTCGGACGAGCCGTAGTGGTTGACGAACAGTTCAGGCTCGAACGCGGCCGAGAGGCGCTTGAGCAGGCCATCGCTCATCGGCGCGCCCGCGAAGCCGAGCTTCTTCACCGACGAGGTATCGATGTTCGCGAAGGCGCCATCGGCGAGCAGGTCGTGATAGAGCGTCGGCACGAGATACAGGCACGTGAGGCCGTGCTTCGCGATGGACTCGAGCGCGAGCCGCGCGTTCCAGCGCCGCACACAGACGAAGAGACCATCGACGAGCGCCATCGAGAGCAGCGAGCGCACGCCCATCGTGTGATAGAGCGGCATCACCCCGAGCGTGCGTTCGCCGTGCCGGTACAGGTTCTGCGCGACATGCGCAAGCGCGCCCGCGCGTTCGTGCCGGTGGCGGCGCGGCACACCCTTCGCCTTGCCGGTCGTGCCCGATGTGTAGAGAATCAGCGAGACATCGTCTGCATTCGCGTCGGTGGTTTCGCGTGTATGCGCGCGTTCGGCGAGCAGCGCGTCATAGGAGGTCGTGCGGCCCTGGGCATCATCGAGTCCGATGCGCGGCACGTTTTGCGCCGCGCTGCTTTGCATGACGGCATCCGCGCACACGGGTTCGTAGACGATCGCCTTCACGCCCGCGTCAGTCACACAGTAGTCGAGTTCGTCGGGTTTGGCGCGCCAGTTGAGCGGCACGATCACGATTCCCGCGAACTGGCAGGCCCAGTGCAGCGTCGCCATCTCCCAGCGGTTTTGCAGCACGACGAGCAGCCGGTCGCCGCGTGAGAGACCGAGTTTGCGCAAGCCTTCGGCGACATCGAGGATGACGCGGTGCCACTGCGCGTAGGTGAATTGCATATCGCCATCGACGAGCGCGAGCGCATGCGGGCTGCGCTCGACGCTTTGCAGGAACGTGCGGCCGAGATCAAGCATGCTCGACCTCCTGGCCTTGTTCGCCGCGAACGCGGCCATTGCGACATGCCGCAACGTCGAGCACCGCCTTGACGATCGGCGTGTAGCCCGTACACCTGCAGATATGGCCCGAGAGCATCTCGCGCACCTGCTCTTCACTCGGATCGGGCACGCGTTGCAGATAGTCCGCACACGACATCAAAATGCCCGCGGTGCAGAAGCCGCACTGCAGCGCGTGATGCCGCTGGAATGCCTGCTGCAAGTCGCCGAGCGTCTGGTCGGGTGCGAGACCCTCGACCGTTTCGACACGCCTTCCCTGCACTTGCACCGCGAGCATCAGGCACGAACGCGCCGCAACGCCGTCGATGTGCACCGTGCACGCGCCGCACACGCCGTGTTCGCAGCCGACATGCGTCCCGGTCGCGCCGAGTTCGTGCCGAATGAAGTCCGACAGCAGTTCGCGCGGCTCGCAATGGCCGCTGCGTTCGCGGCCGTTGAGCGTCAGCGTGATGCGCTGCGCTTCGCCTTGCCGCAGGATGTTCGTCGATGTCTTGCTCACTTCGCCTCCTCAATCACGCGCCATCCCAGTTGCCGGACCAGATGCCGGCGATATTTCGCGCTGATGTGGGCGTCGTCCTGCGCGCCCAGCTTCCAGCTCAAATCGTTCAATGCCCCCCGCAGGTCGTCGCCTGAGAGGCGCGGCCAATGTTCGACCGTCGGCCGGTCCGCGACGCCGCCCACCCCGATGCGGATCGCGTCGTCCGTCACGACCGCCCCGCACGCGACCATCGCGAAGTCGCCGTGACGCGCGGAAAATTCGGTGAACGCGTACCGCTCGCCCGGCTTCTTTAGCGGAAAGCGCACGGACTCCACGAGTTCGTCCGGTTCGCGCGCCGTCATCAACATGCCTTGAAAGAAGTCCTGCGCCGCGAGCACGCGCTTTTTCTTCTTCGATCGCAACGTCACGTCGCCGCCGAGCACGGCAAGCACGAGCGGCAGTTCGGCGCTCGGGTCCGCATGCGCGATCGAACCGCATACGGTCCCGCGATTGCGGATCTGAAAGTGCGAGATATGTGGGAACGCCATCGCGAGCATCGGCACTTCGTCGAACAAGCTCTTGCGCCATTCGACGCACGCTTGCGTCGCCGCCGCACTCACGCGCAATTGCCCCGTCTTGTCGTCGGCATGAACCGCGTTCAGCTCTTCCGTACGCGAGATGTCGACGAGCACGCGCGGTTGCGCGAGCCGCATGTTGAGCACCGCCATCAGCGACTGTCCGCCCGCGAGCACGCGCGCGTCCTCGCCGAATTGAGCGAGCGCATCGAGTGCATCGTGCGTCGACATAGCGCGCAAATAATCGAACGGGGCGGGCTTCATGTGCGGCTCCTGAAACGCGCGATGAAGCGCGATAGCCATGAACCGCCCGCTTGCACCGGCCGGCCGGCGGCCTGTCTTCCGAGCGATTCGAAGAGCTGCTTGAGCACCACTTTCGCCGCGCCTTCGAGCATGCGGCCGCCGACCGCCGCGACCTTGCCCGACACCTGCGCTTCGTAGTCGTACGACAGACGCGTACCGTGGTCAGTCGGCGTGAGTTCGACGAGTCCATTGCCGCGCGCGCTGCCCAGCGGCGAGATGCCCGCGCCCGAAAGCCGCAGCCGATGCGGCGCTTCGATCTCCGACAAACCGATACGCGCCTCAAACCGCGCCTTGATCATGCCGACGCCGACGGTCACATCCGCGCGATACTGGTTCGGCGCCGTTTCGTCGAGCGCATGGCAGCCGGGGATGACCTTCGCGAGCGCTTGCGGGTTGAGCAAGACGGCGAAGACCGCTTCGGGCGTCGCGGGCAAATCGACCGTGCCTTGCGCCGTCAGCGCCTTGCCGCCCGGCGTCGCCGGCTTCTTCGCGGGCGCGTCGCGCAGTTCGGGCCGCGACGGCTCCGGATCGTCCATGCCGATTAGCGCCATCACCTTCGACGGCGTGAGCGGCAGGCGGATATCGTCGACCCCGAGCGCATCGGCTACGGCATTCGCGATGCACGGCGGCGTGCTCATGTTGTTGCCCTCGCCAAGACCCTTCGCGCCGAGCGGCGTGAACGGCGACGGCGTCTCCAGATGCACGATCAGCGGATCGGGCACTTCGCAGGTGGTCGGCATCAGGTAATCGGCGAGCGTGCCGGACTGGAAACTGCCGTCCGCGCCATAGCGGAACTCTTCCATCAACGCCGCGCCGAGACCTTGTGCGAACGCGCCGCGAATCTGGCCGTCGGCGAGTGCGGGGTTCAAGAGCGTGCCGGCATCGTGCGCGGTCACGTAGCGGTCGATTCGCACGCGGCCGGTCGCGCGATCCACTTCGACGCCGCACATATCGAACGCGAACCCATACGCCGCCGACGTGTTGATGCGATCGTCCTCGTCGGGCGCTTCCATGTTCGGGGGCGTCCAGAAGACGGTCTCGCGCAAGCCCGGTTCCTCGCCCTCGGGCAGGAGCGCGGGCGCCCAATGCGGCGCGTTGCTTGCGGCGCGCGCAAACGGCAGCGCGCGATCCTCGGCGCCCTTCTTATAGATGCGCGCGCCATCGAAGCAGACTTCCTCGGGCGCGCAGCCGAACTGTTTCGCGACGATGCGCGAAAGCTTGTCGCGCACCCGTATCGCGGCGAGATGTACGGTGCCCGCCACTGCTCCCGCAAAGCGGCTCGAATAGTTGCCCGACGCGACGGACCACGCGTCCTTGTGCGTGTCGAACTCGACGTTCACGACGATGTCTTTCGGATCGAGCCCGAGCACATCCGCGACGACTTGTGCGCACACGGTCATGTGTCCCTGCCCCGCCGGCGTCGACGCCACCGTCACAACCACGCCGCCGAGCAGATCGACGCTCACCGTCGCGCTTGCGATCGCGCCGCTCTTCGGACCGGCTTTCCTGCGCGCGTCGGCGGGCATCACGGTCGTGATGTAGCCCATGTTCGACATGGAAGGCTCGACGATTGCCGCAAAGCCGATGCCGTACAACCGCCCTTCGTTGCGCGCCGCCTCGCGCCGCGCGACGAGCTCGTCGGAGCCGCCTTCCGCGAGAGAGCGGCGCAAGGCTTCCTGATAATTGCCTGAGTCGAGCAGCGCGCCCGCCGCCGCGCGATATGGAAACGCATCGGCAGGAACGAAGTTGCGGCGGTACACGTCGAGCACGTCGAGCTTCAGTTCGATCGCGATGCGCTGCACCAGCCGTTCGAGCGCGAAGTAGACCTGCGGACCGCCGAAGCCACGCACGAGTCCGGTCGGCGTCTTGTTGGTCAGCACGACGCGATTGCGCACGACGAGATGGTCGATGGCATACGCGCCCGTCAGGCAGCCGTGCATCCGGTAGAACGTCGCGGGTTCCGGCGCGCGCACGTAGCCGCCGACATCTTCGAGCTGATCGTATGAGAGCGCAGTAATGCGTCCGTCGCTTTCGACGGCGGCTTCGATCGTGGAAAAGCGCGCGGTCGCCGAAGTTGCCGCGCTCAGATGCTCCAGTCGGTCCTCGACCCACTTCACCGGCGCGCCCGCCTTACGCGATGCGAGGCACATCAGCACGACATAGGGAAACACCGCCTGCTTCACGCCGAAGCTGCCGCCCGAATCGCGCGGCGCCTTGTGACGCAGACGATTCGCTGGCACGTTGAGCGCCATCGCCATCACGGCGTGCAGCGAAAACGGACCCATGAAATTCGAGGTGACGTCGTAGCCTTCGTCGCCCGACAGATACTCCGCGATCACCACGCCGCATTCTATCGGCGCACACGTATTGCGCGGGTAGTGCGCGACGAATTTCACGCGATGCGGCGCCTTTTCAAACGCTGCTTGCGGATCGCCGTAGCGAAAATGCCGGTCGCTGATCACGTTCGTGCCGACGCGGTCGTGCAGCACCGGCGCATCGTCCCTGATCGACTCTTCGATCGATGTCACCGGATCGAGCATCGCGTATTCGACCTTGATGAGATCGAGCGCATCTTCCGCAAGCGCCCGCGATTCGGCCATCACCACGGCCACCGGCTCGCCGACATAACGCACGCGATCCATCGCGAGCGACCATTGCTCCATGGGGGACTTCACGCCGACGACAAACGGCCGCGACCATGCGTGCAGATCGTCGCGCGTAAGGACAGCGCGAACGCCCGGCAGCTTCGACGCCGCCTGCGCATCGATCGATACGAGCTCCGCGTGCGCGTGCGGCGAGCGCAGCACGGCCGCGTGCAATGTGCCGGGCTTGATCGCGATGTCTTCGCCGTAGCGGCCGCGGCCGGTCAGGATCGCCGGATCTTCGAGGCGCTGCATCGAGCGGCCGACGTGGCGCTTCGCAGGTGGCTCCTGCTCGGCGCGTGCGTCGATAGTCGCGAAAGAGGTCTCGCGCTGGTTCATCGCGCGGCTCCTTCTTCGCAGCTCGCGAACGCGTCGGCGAGACCGCTCCAGCGCCGTGCGATCTCGCCGTGCTCGATGCCGAACAAATCCAGAATGCGGCCGACCGTGTGATCGACCACGTCTTCGATCGTCTTCGGATGCGCGTAGAACGCCGGTACCGGAGGCATAACGATCGCGCCCATCTCGGTGGCGAGCGTCATGTTGCGCAGATGCGCGAGGTTCAGCGGCGTTTCGCGCGCGACCAGCACGAGGCGGCGGCGCTCCTTGAGCATCACGTCGGCGGAGCGCGTGAGCAGGTTGTCCGCGAAACCGTTGGCGACGCCCGCGAGCGTCTTCATCGAACACGGCGCGATCACCATGCCGTCGGTCAAGAACGAGCCGCTCGCCACCGCCGCGCCGATGTCGCGCACATTATGGACGACGTCGGCGAGCACATCGAGGTCGCCGCGTCCGAGGCCAAGCTCCTGCGCCGCCGTGACCGCGCCCGACGCCGACACGATCAGATGCGTCTCGTGCGTGCCGAGCCGGCGCAGCGCGGCGAGCAGGCGCACGCCGATTGCGGCGCCGCTCGCGCCCGAGATGCCGACCACGATGCGCGACTTGTTTCGCTCAGTCATGATCGCGGTCCAGGTAGGCTTCGAAAGCGGCGTTGTCGCCGGCCAAGAGCGCGTCGAGGTCGACCGTATCCTGCCCAGGAATGCGAACGCGCGTGAACACATGTTCCGGATAGACCACGGGGCGCGTCGCGTCGAGACCCATCTTCGCGCTCACGCCTTGCAGATGCGGCGGCGCGTCCGCCGGTTGGCCCACCGTCGTGGAGGGATCGAGCGGCGAACCCTGCGCCCCCTCGATCACGACGAGATCGCGATCGGCCTGAAAGCGCGTCGCGATCGCCCATTCGATTTCGGCGGGATCGTGCACGTCCACGTCGGTATCGACGACGACGACCTGCTTGATGTCGTAATGCGCGCCGAACGCGCACAGAATCACGTTCTTCGCTTCGCCTTCCCGCTTCTTTTCGAACTGCACCCAGAGGTGATAACGACACACGCCGCCGACCGACAGATGCACATCCGTGACACCCGGATGGCTGCGTCGCAGATGCGCGAGCAGGGTCGCTTCGCGGGGAATCGCGCCCAGTAGCAAATGTTCCATTTCGGCGGGCACGATCGTATGAAAGATCGGATCGCGGCGATGCGTGAGTGCCGTCACCTCGATCACCTCGCGTGCTTCCTTCGCGCTGTAGTACTTCGGGAACTCGCCGAACGGGCCTTCCGGCTCGCGCACGTTCGGCAGAATACGCCCTTCGATGACGATCTCGGCGAACGCCGGCACATGCACGCCGCTCGTCACGCATTTCACGACTGGCAGCGGCGCGCCATGCAGCGCCCCGGCGATCTCCAGTTCGTCGTGATCGATCGGCGTGATCGCCTGCGAAGCGAGCATCGTCAGCGGATCGACGCCGATCGCGACGGCCACGTCGAGCGCATCGCCCGCTTCCTCCGCGGCTTTCTGGAACGCGTACAGATGGCGCGGCAGCAGCAGAATCGCCATACGGTCCGGGCCGTGCACCTGAATGCGGTTAATCGACACGTTCTGCACGCCGGTGCGCGGATTGCGCGCAATAACGAGACCCGCCGTGATGTACGGGCCATTGTCGTGTTCGCTGTGGGTAGGAATCGGCAGCAATGCGTGCAGGTCGATGCCGTTCGTATGAACGATCTCCTGACAGGGCGCGTCCGCTCGATCGACCACCCTCGATGCGACCGGCTGCGCGACCGCCGCCGAAAAGCGCGCGAGCAGTCCCGCTTCCTCGACACCCATCGCCTCCGCGATCCAGCCGCGCTTCGACATGAAGCCAGAGACGACCGGCACATCCTTGCCGCCGGGCTGCGTGAAGAAAGCGGCCTGCGTACCGTCGAGCCGTTTGGCGATCGCAGCGAGCTCGTGTTCGAGCGCAACCGGCCGTTCAACGGTCGCCAGGCGGCCGGTCTTCGCGAGATGCGCGAGCCAGTCGCGCAGCGTGAGCGCTGACGTCGCTGAGCGATTCGAAGCCCACGGAAGAGCAAAGGTGGAAGAGGTGCCGTGCGTCGCGGCATCGCGAATATTCATCTGCGTCTCCATCTGTCCCTGCGTTTTTGCGGCCGGAGCGCCGCGGCAAGGGGTGAAATGAAGGTTAGCGAGATCGCGATATAAGTTCTAATACTGTTTTTTGATGTTTTGAATCATTAATGTTGATATCAGCGTTAGCCCTAATGACACCGGACTTTCAGATCGATATCAATACTGTGGTGACGCCTTTACGCACGGCAGCGCATTGCGGGAAGTGGCCGACAAGGCCAGGCGGCGGATGCCGACTGATAACGCGACCGAACATCATTATTCTTATTGATGCCAATCCGACGAGAAATGGACCTCAAACAAATCCAGTACTTCATCGCGCTCTTCGAGGACGGATCGGTCACGCGCGCGGCCAAACGGCTGAACATCGTGCAGCCCGCGCTCAGCATGCAGATCGCGAAGCTGGAGGACGAGTTACATCAGCAATTGTTCGAGCGCGGCGCGCACGGCATGGCGCCAACCGCCGCCGGACGTCTGATGTATCGCCTCTTTCTGCCGATCATGCGCGACCTCGCGCACGCGCGGCAGCAGCTTCAGCAGCGCGACGAAGTGGTGACGGGGCATGTGAGCATCGGGCTCATCGCATCGGTGACGGAAAGCGTGCTTGCCGATTCGCTCTCGCGCTTTCATGCGCGTTATCCGCATGTCGAAGTGACCGTGGCGGACGGCTTCAGCGCGACCTTCATTGACTGGGTCGCGGGTGGCCAACTCGATGCTGCCCTCATCAACAAGCCCCGCGCGCGCCTGTCGCTGGATTCGCAGACGCTGCTCGATGAAGAAATGGTGCTGGCGACGAGCGTGCAGCACGGCCCTGACCTGCCGCACACGATCGAGCTTGCGCAGTTACCCGAACTCGAACTCGTGTTGCCGACCAAGCGCCACGGCCTGCGCGGCGTGCTCGATACCGCCGCACAGCACGAAGACGTGCTGCTTGCGCCGCGTTTCGAGATCGACGTGCTCAGCACGATCGTGAAGCTCGTAGAGAGCACTCGCTTCGCGACGATCCTGCCGCGCATCGCCGTTGGGCGGGCCGTGCAGCGTGGGACGCTGCGGGCCTATCCGATTCTCGCGCCACGCATCGTGCGGCATATCGTGCGCGTGAGCCATCCGCGCAGGCCGTTGTCCGCTGCGGCCGAGGCGCTGATCGAGATCATCGCCGACGAGCTGCATCGCGTGTCGAACGCATCCGGCACGAACGCCCCTCTTATCTCTAAGGAAACTGCATGAAAGCACCTCATTGGATAGCCGGCGCATGGGTCGGCATACCGTCGGTCGACAGCATCGATCCCGCTACCGGCGAAAGCATCGGCCAGTCCGCCGACGGCGGGGCGGCAGAAGCCGATGCGGCCATCGCCGCGGCACGGAACGTGTTCGACCGCACGACGTGGGCACAGGACGCGCGTCTGCGTCAGGACGTGTTGCTCGCATGGGCCGGCGCGCTCGATGCGCAACGCGAGCCGCTTGCGACCCTGCTTACGCGCGAAAACGGCAAGGCAATCGCGCAATCGCGCGGCGAGATCGCAGCCGCGATTTCCGAAGTCCGATATTACGCGGGACTCGCTCGGCACATCGCGGGGCACGTGCTAGAACCAGGGCCGGGAACGATCTCGACAATGCTGCGCGAGGCCGCTGGCGTCGCGGCCATCTTTGTGCCCTGGAATGCGCCCGCGGTGTTGCTCGTGCGCTCGCTCGCGCCCGCGCTCGCCGCTGGCTGCACGGCAATCGTCAAATCCGCCGCACAGACCCCGCTAGTGATCGCGGCCATGCTGCGTTGCTTCGAGCAGACCGCGCTGCCGAAGGGCGCAGTGAACCTCGTCAACGAGATCGGCTACGCGGCAGGCGAACGGCTGGTCGCGTCGCATGACGTCGATGTGGCGAGCTTCACCGGATCGACCGCGACGGGCAAGAAGATCATGGCGGCCGCCGCCGAAAGCATGAAGAAGCTCTCGCTGGAACTCGGCGGCAAGTCGTGCTGTGTCGTCTTCGAGGATGCCGACGTCGCCGCGATCGCGCCGCGTATCGCGCGCGCCGCGACGATCATCTCAGGTCAGCAATGCACTGCTGCGCGCCGAGTGCTCGTGCATGCCCGGCGAGCGGCGGAGATGCGTGAGCATCTGACGCGTGCGCTCGAAGCGCTGAAAGTGGGCGAAGGCATCAACGAGGCAACGGACATCGGTCCGCTAATCGACGCGGCCACCCGCGACGCGGTCGAGCAAACCATTGCCCGCGCCTGCGACGAAGCCGATCGCGTACTGCTGGGCGGCACGCGCTCAGGACACGCGTTCCTCTCGCCGACGCTCGTCGAACACAGCGACCCGAAAGCGTTCTTCTGCCAGGAGGAAATCTTCGGACCGTTCGTCACGCTGGAGACGTTCGACACTGAAGCGCAGGCAATCGACAAAGCGAACGACACCGTATTTGGCCTCTCCGCGAGCGTGTGGACCAACGACGGCGCGCGCGCCTTTCGCATCGCGCGCGCGCTGCGCAATGGCACGGTGTGGATCAACGACCACAACAAGCTCTTTGCCGAAGCGGAAACAGGCGGCTATCGGCAAAGCGGTCTCGGCCGCCTGCACGGCTACGATGCCCTCGCCGACTTCACGGAAATCAAGCACATCTGCATGCCGGCAGGCGTCGCCGATGGCGTGACACCGCTACGTTGAGTACGCTGGCGGGCAGCCCACTCTGCCTGCTTCTTAACGTAGGGGCACCCGAACGGCTGGCGCCGAAATTCGGTGCGGCGATAACGGGCAAAAGGGCATCGCCATATCCGTCAACGAGTGGCATGCTCCTGCCGTCCATCGCCGGTGTCACTCGTCAGCCGGTTTTGCGCCAGGATCCAGAATTCGTCTGAGCAGCCTTCAGGGTTGCCCGCTTCCTCCCACAACCGGTAAGCAAGGCTGCGGATTTGCTCTTCCGGGACGAAATCGCGGAATTCTTTCCGGATTCCGGAATTCTTCTCAGCGCGTGGCCATTAAACATCGGTCGCTCCCTTTCGCACCCGTGTCGGGACGCGCAGGCTAATGTTGGTTCACCGGGGCGCAGCCTGAAACAATGCGAACGGCCGACTACGCGTTGACCGCTAACGCGACCTGCTTCTTGCGTTGTGAGATTGCGAAACCGCAGCCGACACCGGTCAGAACCGCGTCTCCGCGAAAGGTTCGATGCGCGCTGCCGACACCGGCTTGCCAATGAAGTAGCCTTGCGCGGCATCGCACCCGAGCTCCTTGACGAGACCAAGTTGCGTTTCCGTCTCGATGCCTTCCGCGACCGTTCGCATGCCCAACGCGCGCGCTAGCGCCACCATCGCTTCGACCATCGTCGCGTGCCTGGCGACAGGTCTCCTTAGCAGTGAGTTCCTGTACGAATGACTTGTCGATCTTGACGCGATCAACGGGCAGCCGCATGAGGTATGCGAGGCTGGAGTAACCGGTGCCGAAATCGTCGAGCGAGACCGTCACGTCGAGCCTTCGTACGGCCGAAAGCGCGCGCGACGCGGCGGCGAAGTCGCTCATGACGGCAGTCTCCGTCACCTCGATGTCGAGTACGGAAGCGCATACGCCGGACGCCAAGGCTCCCTCCGAAACCAGTGCAGCCAGGTCGCAGTTCTGGATCGTCGTGGGCGACAGACCCGTCGCCTCGTAGGCCGGCGATTCAAGCAGCACGTTGAGGAAGTCGGCCGGCGTGAGCAGCCCGAGCTGCGGATGGTTCCATCGGAGAAGCGCCTCCGCGCCGTAGATGCGGCCCATCGTCCGGCACATCGGATTGCCCGCCCAGCGACAGTTCCAAGCGCGCGCCTATACCCGCACGGTGCGCCGCGCGGCCGCAGCGGGATCGTAGATCAGCCCGAAGGCCGCGAGTCGCCCCATTGCGTATCAGCGCACGCAGCATCTCCATGGTGTTGGCATCGCCACCCGCGCCAGCTGTCCTGCGTATCCGCGATGACGACCGGACGGGTCGCCTTCTCCGACAGGCGTATCGCTTCGCGCACGGCTTCGTCGGGCGAAAGGAACAGCACGCATCAGGCACGCTCGTTGCCGAGCATGCGGCGATACAGTGAATCGACAGCAGCATGCGCCGCATCGGCCGAATGCACGTAAGCCCAGATCACCGGATCGCATTGCGGAAATCCGCCGCTGGAAAACCCGGCGTGAAGGACACGGACACCACCTCGCCCGCCTCCGCCTTGCGTACGGCGTCGTACATGCCGCGCGACGGCTGGAGCGCGTGCACATGCCGTTGATCGGAATCAGGAATGGCAGCCGCCGTGACGCGCCATGTAGCGTCTCGCCCGCTAAGAGTCGTTCGAGCAGCGCCGCCGTGCGCGCACCGGTGTGCGCCATATCGACGTGCGGATACGTGCGGTATGCAACCAGCGCATCAGCGTTGTGTAACATGCGCTCCGTGACGTTCGCATGCAGATCGAGCGAAGCGACGATTGGGATGTCGCGCCCGACTGCCTTCCGCACGCGCGCGAGCAACTCGCCTTCACCGTCGTCCACATGCTCGGCGACCATCGCCCCATGCAGATCAAGGTACACCGCGTCGACGTAACGCGTGCGCGCGGCATCGACGATTTCGCCCACGATACGCTCGAAGGCGTCGCGCGTGACGTGGGCCGACGGACTTGCGCCCGCCCAGATGACCGGCACGAGCGTGTGCCCCGACGCTTCCGCCGCGCGAATAAATCCCCCTGCGGGAATGTTGACCTCGCGCAGCGCGAGCACGTCGTCGCCGCGACACATCAGCGGAAAACCTTCGCCGCGCTCGAAGTTTTCATAGGCAGCTTTCGATGGCGCGAAAGTGTTCGTTTCGTGCTGGAAGCCGGCGATGAGAATGGTGCGATCGGAACTTGGCAAGATAGAAACCTCTCGTTTTCGTGGTCTGTTCGTTGAACGAGCGAATGTCACTCAGCACGCGCCGGACGCATGGCGATCAGCACAAGTGCGCCGATGGCGAGTAGCGCGACCATCACGTACAACCCGGCATGCAGGCTGCCGGTCGCGCTTTGCGCCCAGCCAATGATCGTCGGGCTGAGAAACCCGCCGATCAGCCCGATCGTGTTGATGAGGGCGATTCCACCCGAGGCGGCATCGCCTTTCAGATGCTCCGAAGGCATCGCCCAGAACACCGTGTAGGCGGACCACATCATCGCGCTCGCGATGGTCATGCAGTTCAACGATATCGCTAGATCGCCGCCGAAGAAGGTTGCGAGCGCGAGCGCCAACGAGCTGACCAACGCGGGAACCCCGCTGTGATAGCGCCGGTCGCAGCGCCGGTCGGAACTGCGCCCGATGACGAGCATCGTGATGGCGGCGACGACATAGGGAATCGCGGAATATAGGCCGATCTGCATCATGTCCTTGGCGCCTGCGGCCTTGATGATGGACGGAAGCCAAAAGCTCACGGCATAGATGCCCGAGATGAAGCAGAAGTACGGCACGGTCATCAGATAGACCCGCGGATCGCGCGCCACCTGCGCAAACGAATGATGACCGCTGGAGGTCGAGTTCGGACGCGAGCAGACGCTTTTCATCGTCGGAGAGCCAGCGCGCAGCGGCGGGGCGGTCGGAGAGCACGGACAGCGCGAGCACGCCGAACAGCACGCACGGCAGTCCTTCGATGAGGAACATCCACTGCCAGCCGTCGAGACCGTGCGCGCCGGAAAAAGACTTCATGATCCAGGTCGAGAGCGGCCCGCCGAACACGCCGCCAATCGGCCCGGCGAGCATCACGATCGCCATCACCTGCGCCATGCGCGCGCGGCCGTACCAGTAAGTCAGATAGAAGATCATGCCCGGCGCGAAGCCGGCCTCAAACACGCCCAGCAGAAAGCGCATCGCATAGAAGGTCGTTTCGCTGCGCACGAACAGCATCGCCGCCGATGTCACTCCCCAAAGAATCATGATCCGGCTGATGGTCTTTCGTGCACCAACCTTCGGCAGCTAAAGATTGCTGGGAACCTCGAACAGCACGTAGCCCAGAAAAAAGATGCCCGCGCCAAGGCCATGAACGGTGTCGGAGAAACCGAGATCGCTCTGCATCTGCAGTTTGGCGAATCCGATATTGACGTGGTCAAGGTACGCGAACGTGTAGCAAAGCAGCAGAAACGGAAGCAGCCGCCAGTCGAGCTTGCGATACAGCGCCGCGTGCATTTCGGTGATGTGCGTAGAGGGAATGGCGGACAAGGGAGTCTCGGATAAACGTTTCGGTCGTGAAGCAAAAGTATCTGCAACAGCCAGAATGCGACGAGCAGGAGCAACCGAAGTCCGCTATCGTTGCCTGTTTGGCAACGCTTCCACAATGGGACGGGAATGCGCGAACTGAATCAGCGAAGGCCGCGGTATTTTCAAGAAGTGCTCGCGCAAGGCTCCAATTACGCGGCAAATCCGCCTGCTCGAAGAAGAAGTCGGCGCGGCGCTGTTCGAACGACAGGCGCGCGGCGTGAAGCCGATCGAGGCGGCAGCGCATCTGCTCGAATACTGGCGTGGCTGTCAGGCGCAGCAGGAGCAACTCGAAGACCGATTGCGCGCGTTGCACGGCCTGCGGCGCGGGCACATCCGGATCCGGCTTGCGATCAGCGAAGGCTATATCGGACGGCCTGATGGAGGAAGTTCTGAGCGACTTCCACATGCACTATCCGAAGCTCGATGTGGCCGTCGATATCCTGCCGTTCAACGATGTGCTGGAAGAAGTCGCCCAGAGCCGGGCGCATATCGGCCTCGCGTACAACCCGCTGGCGCATCCGGACATCGTGTATCGGGCGACGTCATCGCAGCCGGTCGTACTGCTGGTCAATGCGGCGCATCCGCTTGCGCAACGCGGCGGCGCTGTCACCATCGGCGAGATGTTGCAGTATCCGCTCGCATTGATGCCGCCGGCCTTCGATCTCGGACAACTCATCGAAATGCTCGCCTACACTGAAAATGTCGAGGTCAGACCGACGCTCGTCACCAACTCGCTCCAGGTACTGCGCCAGTTCGTGACCCGCGGCGATGGCGCGACGCTAATCGGCGCGTTTTCTGTGTTGTACCGGGAAATCGATGCGGGCGAGCTGGCCGCATTACCCATCCTGCATCCCTATTCGAGGCAGCGAAAGCACGCATTCTCGTGAAGGCGCGACGGCCGCTTTCCGGCGCGGCCGAAGAACTGCTGAGTTGGATTGTGCAGCGGATGAGCGTATTCGCGGCGAGCGCCTACGGCGCGCTCACCCAACCACCCTTTCGGGATGCCGCAGAAGCATCGGCCGATGACGAGATCGAGTTGCGAGCAACGTGCCGGATCGGGGCCGACAGCGGACGCGGGACGCTTCGGCCATTGCGAATGTTCGCCGGCTTCGTGCGCCGCACTGCGATTCACCCGGTTATGTACCGGATCTTCCCCCGGTGTCGACGGCGCCATTCGTCAAACAGTGAAAACCGTTCGGCCGTCGATACGCGAGGCTCGTAACGCAAAGCGTGACGCAGCAGACGCCGACACTCAGCCAACGGCGACAACGGCCAAGCTTTCCGAACGCCGTAGTTGGCGGACACGGTCGGCGTTGACACAGCACGTCGAACACGGTATTGTCCGACAACCTGATTAATCGCCGATGCAATGCTTGAGCTTGAAAGACCTGACTCGCTGGTGCAGCGAGTAGTGAGCGCGATCCGCGCGGAGATTCAGGCGGGCAACTTCCCCGCGGAATCTCGCTTGCCGACCGAGCAGCAACTCTCGGAGCGGCTCAATGTCAGCCGGTCGGTTGTGCGCGAAGCGATCGCTCAGTTGAAGTCCGATGGCGTGCTGGTTGCGCGCCGGGGCGCAGGCTCTTTCATTTCCGGCACACCTTCGGGCACGGTCTTTCGCCTTCCCAGTCACGACGGTAGTCATATCGATCTTCCGCAATTGTTCGAGTTTCGACTGTGGATAGAGACGCAGGCAGCCACTGCGGCCGCGCGACGTCGGACGCGCGCGGACCTGAAGCATATGAGCGATGCGATTCGGCAGATGGAGCTGAAGCGCAACGATTCGAAAGCGGCGTCGGCGGCGGACGTCGCTTTTCATCGCGCAATCGCGGCGGCGACGAAGAACGAGTACTTCGTCGCGTTCCACGATTTCCTGCATAGCCAACTCGCGATAGCGCGGCGCGCGCAGTGGGAAAAGACGGCGCAGCACGCCGGCGATTTCGCCTGGCGCGAGCACGGCGAGCTCTTCGACGCAATCGAACGCGGTGATTGCACAGAGGCAGCCGCAGCAGCCGAGCGCCATTTGCGCGCGGCGGCGAAGCGTCAAGGCATCGACCTGCCCCGCAACGACTGACACGGCGGCGCTCACGTTCGCGATGAGCGCCGCAGATTGTTTTGCACACTTTGTCTGACAACCTGATTTCCAGACTACTACGCCGTACACATCCGACTTCTATACGAACCAATTACAAACCGGAGACTTTTGATGAAAGAGCAAGTCCAAGTTCGCACCTACCTCAAAAACCTTCCGCTGGTCGGGCTCGCCGCCGCATGCGCATTGACGGCGGCCGGCAAGGTGCACGCGCAAAGCAGCGTGACGCTATACGGCATCATCGACGAAGGCGTGAATTACACAAGCAACGTCCAAACGAACCCCGGCAACGGTCATAACCTGTTCAACCTCTCCAGCGGCATACTGAGCGGCAGTCGCTGGGGCCTGCGCGGCGTGGAGGATATCGGCGGCGGATTGAAGGCGATCTACGTGCTGGAGAACGGTTTCGACGTGAACAACGGCCGGATGGGCCAAGGCTCGCTGGAATTTGGTCGCCAGGCATATGTCGGACTCTCCGCGAAGCTCGGAACGGTTACGCTCGGGCGCCAGTACGATCCGCTCGTCGATTATGTGCATGCGCTGATGCCGAGCGCGATGTTCTCCGGAAGCATCGGCGCGCATCCGGCGGACGTCGACAACCTGAACAACGCGAACCGCATAAACAATGCGATCAAGTACCGCACTGTCGCCTTGAACGGCTTTTCGGCCGAAGGGCTCTATAGCTTTGGTGGCGTTCCCGGTAGCGTCGGCGCGAATCAGATTTGGTCGATGGGCGTTGGCTATTCGAGCGGTCCCCTCAACGTCGGTGCGGGTTACCTCAACGCGCGCAACCCGAATGCTTCGTTTTTCGGGACGGCGGTCGGCGCCACCGCAGCGAGCAACAACTTCGGCAGTTCTCCCGTGATCAACGGTTATGCGTCGGCGCAAACCGAGCAGATCATCGGGGCCGGCGCGACCTATGCGATCGGCCGTGCGACGCTGGGAGCCGTCTACTCCAACACCAAGTTCAAGAGCCTGAGCGGCGCCGTATCCGTCCTCAACCCTTCGGGCGCCAGCGGCACGGCGACCTTTAACAGCGCCGAACTCGACTTTCAGTATCAATTGACCCCGGCGCTGTCGCTCGGCGCGGCCTACAGCTACACGAAAAACAGCGGCGCACATGACGCCAGGTATCACCAGGGCGCGCTCGCTGCCGACTACGCAGTCTCCAAGCGAACCGACTTTTATCTGATCGGCGTCTTGCAACACGCATCAGGTACCGACTCGACCGGCCACGCGGCACGCGCGTCACTCAACGGCCTTACGCCATCGTCGTCGGACCAGCAGGCCGCCGTTCGCTTCGCTGTGCGCCACAAGTTCTAACGAGTCGCTACACACGGCTTCACCTTCAACAGGATGCTTCCAGTGAATACCACCCGTTCGCTCACCGACGAGAACCGCGCGCGCCTTCGTGGCGTCAGCACGGCGACTTTGACCACTGCGCTCTTCAAGCGGGGCCTGCGCAACGTCTGCATCCAGGGCGTGCTGCCGGTCAATCCAGCGGCGGCGCGCATGGTCGGCGAGGCGTTCACGCTGCGCTATATCCCGGCGCGCGAGGACCTCGACACCATGTCCGTCTTCACCGATCGCAGTCATCCGCAGCGGCGCGGCATCGAAGAGATTCCGGCTGGTTACGTCATGGTCGTGGATTCCCGCAAGGACCCGCGCGCCGCTTCCGCGGGCGGCATCCTCATCACACGGATGAAGATGCGCGGCGTCGCCGGAATCGTCACTGACGGCGGATTTCGCGACACGCCGGATCTGCGCTCGCTCGACTTCCCGTGCTATGCGGCCCGTCCGTCCGCGCCGACGAATCTGATACACCACCACGCTGTGGATCTAAACGTGCCGATCGCGTGTGGCGATCTCGCCGTGTATCCCGGCGATATCGTCGTCGGCGATGCGGAAGGCGTCGTCGTGATCCCAGCGCATCTGGCAAACGAAACCGCCGAGGAAGCGGCCGCGATGACGCTTTTCGAGGATTGGGTCGATGCGCGAGTGCGCGACGGCCGTTCCACCTTTGGCCTCTATCCGCCCGATGAGTCGACGCGAGCAGAGTTCGAGGCCTGGCAAGCAAACAGCAGCAACTAGGCCGGCAAAGCCGAAACAGTTGCGCGACGCCTTCGGTGCGCGGCGCAACTGCAATATCCTTGAGCGCCACGGCGAGCGGAGAAAGCCGCCGGGCATGGAGACCATAGTGACAAACCGTAGTGCGGAAGCTCAACTTTTCACGCGCGTGGCGTGGCGGCTCGTGCCGCTTCTCATCGCGATCTTTCTCACCGCCTATATCGACCGCGCAAACATCGGTTTCGCCAAATTGCAGATGCTCACGAGCCTGCATATGAGCGAGGCATCGTATGGGTTCGCTTCGTCGCTGTTTTTCATCGGCTATCTGTTGTGCGAGGTGCCGAGCAATCTGGCGATGCATCGCTATGGCGCCCGCCGCTGGATTTCGCGCATCATGTTCACGTGGGGCGTCGCGACACTGCTGCTCGCGTGGACGCCGTCCGAAACTGCGTTCCAGGTGCTGCGCTTCCTGTTAGGCGCGGCCGAAGCGGGACTTTATCCCGGCATCATTCTTTATCTCGGCATGTGGTTTCCGGAGCGCCAGCGCACCGGCATCATCGGACTGCTCACGCTCGGCAGCAGCATGGGCAATATGCTCGGCTCGCTGATCGGCGGCTTCTCGCTCGAACTGCACGGTTTGCTCGGCCTTGCAGGCTGGCAGTGGGTATTTCTCACGACGGGCACGCCCGCCGTGCTGCTGACGTTCGTCTCCCTGTACTTCCTGCCGGACAATCCGCGCTCGGCGCGCTTTCTCTCCGAGCGCGAGAAGGAGATCATCGAGGACAATCTGCGCCGTGATCCTGCGCCGGTCCAGGCGACCGGCGGCGCTTGGTCATTCAACTCGCTCGTGACCGTGGCGCTGTTTTCGGTCGGCTATGGCACGATCTCCATTGCGATCTACGGTATCGCCTACTGGCTCCCTACACTTGTCCGGGGCTTTGGCGTATCGAGCAGTGTCAACGGTATGCTCAACATGATTCCGTGGTTCCTGACTTCACTCATGCTGCTCTGGCTCCCCCGCCGCTTGCGCACGCCTAGAACCGTGCTGATGGCAGCGTTCGCTGCCGCGTTCCTCGGCATTTTGTGCTTCGTCGCGAGCGTCGGGCCGTTTTCGAATGCGGTGCGTTTCGCGGCGCTTACTCTCGGCGCGCCGTGCCTGTATCTGATGATTCCGTGCTTCTGGGCGCTGCCGCCGCGACTCTTGCCCGCATCGTTCATGAAAGGCGCGGGCGGCGCCGCCGCACTCGCGGTCATTGCCGCGGGCTCCAGCGTCGGGGGCTTCCTGGCGCAAAACATCATGCCGTGGGTCGGCAAGACGATGCACAGTACATCAGCACCGATGCTCGTGCCGGCCATCAGCCTGCTGTTGCTCGGAGCCGGGGCGCTGGTCGTGTGGTTCCGTCTCGGTCTGGCGGGACGCGACGGCAACGATGCGGTCACCGCCACGCGCTGATTTTGCTCAAAAGCCTGCCCTCCTGGGGCGTATGAAAACGGTCTGCGCGCTCGTGACGAAGACCGACGAGCGCGGGGACCACTGGAAAATGGAAGGTCGTTGCGCAGCATGATCACAATCAGGCAATCCAAAAGCGTCTCCCGGCAAATGCGCGGCTTCCTGTCGCTCGCCGATTTCGAAGCAGCGGCCAGGCGCAGGCTGCCGCGCCCTCTTTTCGGTTACGTCGCGGGCGCGACGGAAGACAATGCGTCCCTCGCGGACAACCGCGCGGCTTTCAACGAACTCGGCTTCGTTCCGCGCGTACTGCGCAACGTGGCGCAGCGAAGCCAGTCGATCGAACTCTTCGGCGTGCGTTACGCGTCGCCCATCGGCATTGCGCCAATGGGCATCAGTTCGTTGACGGGCTACCGGGGCGACCTCGCACAGGCGCAGGCGGCGCGCGCGTGCGGTGTGCCCATGATTCTCAGCGCGGCGTCGCTCGTCCGGCTCGAAGAAGTCGTCGAGGCCGCGCCGGGAACATGGTTTCAGGTCTACATGCCGAGAACGCTCGAAGAGATGCGCGCGCTGGTGGAGAGACTCAGCGCCGCCAACGTATCGACGCTAGTCGTCACGGTGGACTCGTCGGTCGTGCCGAATCGGGAGAACAACTTGCGCAACGGCTTCAGGACTCCGCTCAGGCCGAACTTTCAGCTCTTGCGCGACGGCCTGACGCATCCGACCTGGTCGCTCTTCACGTTCCTGCGCACGTTGGTTCGTCATGGCATGCCGCATTTCGAGAATGCCTCGGCGCAAAGGGGCGAACCGTTGCTCTCGCGTCGAGCCAACCGGGATTTCAGCGGGCGTGAGCATCTGGACTGGGATGCGATCCGCGAAATTCGCGCGCGCTGGAAGGGGCCGCTGGTGATCAAAGGCATTCTGCATCCGGACGATGCCGCGACCGCGCGAAACCTCGGCGCCGACGGCATCATCGTGTCCAACCATGGCGGCCGGCAACTCGACGGATCGGTCTCGCCGATGCGCATGCTGCCTCCCATCGGGGAAGCGTGTCCGGACATGCCGCTCATGATCGACAGCGGATTTCGACGCGGCACCGACGTATTGAAGGCAGTCGCTCTCGGCGCGAAATGCGCTTTCATCGGGCGGCCGATGAACTACGCGGCGTGCGTGGGCGGCCAAGACGGGGTCGAGCATGCCATCGGTCTCGTGAAGGCAGAGATTCATGCGGATATGGGATTGCTCGGCGTGAATCGTCTCGACGAATTCGGGCCAGAATTCCTGCGACTGTTGAGGTTTGGGCCCGGTGAGCTGAGCGCGGGCGTGTATCGTTGATCGGATGCGAGCCCCCGCGCGGGCGAGAGCGGCGAGCGCAGCGACGCGCCGTGGACCTGGTCGCGCAAATAAGCGGTATATTGCCAGCTTGGCTCAATACGGCATCCGGAGACCGTCACGTGCAGCGCCTGAAGGACGTCAGAGGCACCCCAACGACCACGGCACCTGGGCAAGAGTCCGCGGCCACGCTCAACCAGGAAGCCTATCGGCGTCTGGAGGAAATGATCGTGACGCTGGAACTGGCGCCGGGCGCGCTCGTATCTGAAGCCATTCTCAGCCGGCAACTCGGCATCGGCACCACGCCGATACGCGAGGCGCTGCAACGGCTTGCGCGCGAATACCTGGTGGAGATCATTCCCCGGCGCGGCGTGGTTGTGACGACCATCGACGTGCGCCGCCAGTTCGAAGTGCTCGAAACGCGACGCGAACTCGACCGGCTGCTCAGCTCGGCGGCGGCGAGACGGTCCAACGCGCTGGAGCGCAAAGCCTTCGCGGCAAACTTCGAGCGCACGCAGAAGTCCGTCGCCGATGGCGACACGCGCGAATTCCTCCGGCTAGACGCCGAACTCAATCAATTGCTGTCGAAGGCTGCGCGCAACGCCACGGCTGCTGCGCTCGCCTCGACGCTGCACACCGTCTCCCGCCGCTTCTGGTTCTATCACCACGACCAACACAATCCGCTCGGAGAGATCGGTCCGGTGCACTGCAGCCTCGTCGAGGCGATTGCTTCAGGCGACCCGGCGCGCGCCGGACACGCCTCGAACCGCCTGATTGACTATCTCACCACTTTCGCGCAGTCGACGCTGCCTCACCCCCTGACGCTTGACTAACCTTTCGCTCCGGTCCGGCCAAACGATTTGTTTCAGCTAGGGTTTTCTCGCGGTTGCCCGCCGCGCAACAAGCACCTTAACATCACTTCGTCTCTGGCATGCCAGTGACATGCCAGAAGGAAACCGAAATTTTCTAAGGAGCGAAGACGATGGAGCAAGCGAAACTCAATACTGGTTACGTCATTACGCCGCTGGCGGACGCGCTAGGTGCCGAAGTGACCGGCCTCGATCTCGCGCAGCCGATTCTTCCCGAGACGATCGCAGAGATGAAGCGAGCCATCGCGACGTACGGTGTGCTGTGCTTTCGCAAGCAGTCGCTCACGGAAGCGCAGCAAATCGAATTCTCGAAGCTGTGGGGTCCGCTCGAAGACTTCCCGGAGGAAGACAAGACCGTATCCGCGCCATCGGTCTATCACGTTGCGAACGTGTCGGCAGACGGTCAGAGCTTGCCAGAAACCGATTTCCGGGTGATTTTCCAGAAGGTGAACGCGCGCTGGCATACGGACAGTTCGTATCGGTACGTGCCCGCGTATGTGTCCCTGCTGTACGGAATCGAAGTGATGCCCAAGGGCGCGCCGGGCGGGCGCACCGGCTTTTCCAACATGATCGCGGCCTATGCAGCGTTGCCCAACGATCTCAAGGACGAGATCGAGCCGTTGCACATGGTTCACACCTACGAATTCGGCCGGCGGCTCTTTCCCGAACTGCCGCCTCTCACGAAGTTCGAAAAGGAAGCCGTCCCCCCCGTGAGTCACCCGCTCGTTCGCGTGCATCCCGACCGCAATTACGAGCGGTCGCTGTACCTCACGGCGAACGCCGGCAACGAAATCAGCGGGCTGCCGCTGGACGAAGCCCGCGCGTTGCATCGCAGACTTGTCGACCATATTTCGCAGCCGCAGTTCACCTATTTCCACGAGTGGGAAAAGGGCGACCTCGTCGTCTGGGACAACCGCACGATGCTGCACAAGGCCGAAGCCTACGATATGAGCACGTATCGCCGCGTGTTCCGCCGAACGACCGTTGCGGGCGACGGCCCCGTGCTCGGTCCGTATTCGCATGCCGTGATCAATAAGGTTCGCCCGCGCTGATGGGCCTCGGTCGAGCGCCTGCAATCCCGAACAAGCGATAGCGGTCGCGGCGTCTTGCGGCCTTCAAGATAAAAACTCTGCAGGAGACACCATGCAGGAGAAGTCGACACACCTGAAGCGAATCCAGGCCATGGCGATCGCGTTGTTGACGATCGCGGGCATCGTGAATTATCTCGATCGCAGCACGCTGTCGATCGCGAATCATTCGGTGAGTGCGGAATTGGGCTTGTCCGCTTCCCAGATGGGGCTGCTCCTCTCCGCGTTTTCGTTCGCCTACGCGTTCGCGCAATTGCCTATCGGCGTGTTGCTCGACCGCTTCGGCGCACGGATCATGCTCGGCGTCGGCATGTTCGTCTGGTCGACCGCGCAGTTGTGCGGCGGACTCGTTTCGAATCTCACGCAATTTCTCGTCGCCCGCGTGGCACTGGGCCTCGGCGAGTCGCCTAATTTTCCGGCAGGCGCCAAGGTCGTGAGCGAATGGTTCGCGGTACATGAGCGCGGCAGGCCGACGGGCATTTTCATCACGTCGTCCACGATCGGGCCCGCGCTCGCCCCTCCGGTACTGACCGTGCTGCTGCTCGTGTTCGGCTGGCGCGCGATGTTCATCATCATGGGTGTCTTGGGCATTGTCGTGTCGATCGGCTGGTATCTGCTTTATCGCGACCGCCGCACGATGCCGCTCGACGCGCGTGAACTCGCCTATCTGACTGACGGCGAGAGCGGCGAACGAGTGGAGCGCCGCATGACGATGCTCGAATGGCGCAGCCTCTTCAGTAAAGCGACGACCTGGGGCATGATCTTCGGCAACATGGGCGTGATTTACATGGTGTGGCTGTATCTGACCTGGCTCCCAGCGTACCTGGAACACGAGCGGCATCTGTCGATAGCGAACACGGGATGGCTCGTTTCGATTCCGTACCTGTTCGGCACGCTCGGCATGCTTTCGAGCGGCTTCGTCGCCGATGGGTTGATGGCGCGCGGCGTGGCGCCCATGCGCAGCCGCAAATGGCCGATCTGCGTGGGCCTCGTCGGGGCGGCAGTTTTCACCGTTCCCGCAGCGTTCACGCCGAACCTGACGCTGGCGATGGTCTACCTATGCGCCGCGATGTTCTTCGTGAACATGGCGAGCGGCGCGTGCTGGGCCCTTGCAACTGTTGCCGCACCACGGCACATGGTCGCGTCGCTCGCAAGCATCCAGAACTTTGGCGGCTATTTCGGTGGATCGTTCGCGCCGTTCATCACGGGCGTCGTCGTCGACACGACGCATTCGTTCGTCAATGCGTTTCTGATCAGCGCGGGCGTCGCGTTCGGCGCCGCGCTCGTGTACATGTTTGTGGTGCGCCGGCTGATCGAAGCGCCGGAGGCAGACGTTTCGGACCTAGCTCTCTCGAAACTGAATTGATGCACGAAGACCGGTCGCCGGGTCGAGTCCGCGAGTCCGAACCGCATTCGCTTTCTCTCGCCGGCCGGTCGGTCGCGGGCATGGTGTGGGCAGTCTGTTTGGTGGAGACTTTCAGGTCATAGATGTCCCACAGAGTGGCCGTCGACGGCGCGGCCTTCTATGACGACGGGCTTATCGCCCAGCGACACAGTGCAATGGCGCGTCGGAATGTCCATGTGGCATGGCGTGTTGCGCGGCCCGCCTACTTCGGTGTTCGATCCGGTCGAGAAGAGAAAATCACCCTCGAATGCGCGCGCATCCATGCCGATGGAACTGTCCTTGTCGTTCAGAGTCAATGCCGCCCATTGCGCCCGTGGTTGCAAACCTCAGTCCACATGGGACAACGCATAGACGTAAGGATCGTCGAACTGGTCCATATAGCTTCGTAGAGCCTAGTATGTGATTGATCATTTAACCGTGCATCGCTGGGCGTTCAAGCAATTGCCGGTGCTGGAGAAGGCGTTCAGCCGCCGCAAGCGGCCGGTCGGAACGAGCTGACGAACGGACGAGAGGTACATTCGCGTCAAGGGCGAATGGCGGTATCTTTACCGCGCCGTCGACAAGGATGGCAACACCATTGACTTTCTACTGCGCGCCCATCGGGACAAGACTGCAGCCCGGCAGCGTTACTCTGAGAAATCGATCGCCCACAATGGCGTGCCCCAGACGGTGACCATCGGCAAAAGCGGCGCCAATCTCGCTGCACTCGAAGCCATCAATGATTATCGTGAAACGCCCGTCAAGATCCGCCAGTCCAAATATCTCAACAATCTTGTCGAACAGGACCATCGCGCGATCAAGCGACGCACTCGCCCCATGCTGGGATTCAAAACGTTTCGCTGTGCTCGGATCCTCTTGGCCGGCATTGAGATTATGCGCATGGCCGCCGAAGGATAGATGAAATGGGCTCGCAGAACCGCGGAACCCATCGGTCTGCCGCTGATCAATTCTACGAACTGTCAACATAAGCAGTACTTTGCATACCGATCAACTTCCTCCGCGGGCCTTACTGCGACTAAAAACGCATCGCAACTGCGGGCGCTCCGATGACGGCCCAACGATATGTTGATTCGATCGTCGATTCTGCATGAGGCGGCGCTTGCGCCTGAGGAGGAGTAAAGCGCATCGATAAATCGGTAAATGCGAGTGTTCTCACTGAGTATCGCAAGAGCGCAAAAGCGCAGGCCCTGTTCGCGGACCGAAAAGCTTCGCCGAGCAAAGGCGCGCTCAGTGCGATGAGCATACTGGATTTAATCAATGAATCTCAATCTCTCAAGTATCCCGAGTCATTGTTCGAATCGTTTCGGCGCTTACCTCGCTCTGCCGTTGCACGCCCACCAACATGCCCAAAGTGCGTATCTCCCTCTCTACGTCCGGCGACCACGGACGGCCGTAGTTAAGTCGGATATGACGGCGAAATTCGGAGTTGCGCGAAAAGATTGCACCGGGCGCGATCGCGATGTCGTGCTTCTGCGCCGTCTCGAACAGTTGAACTGCTTCGACGCCTTCTGGAAGCTCCACCCATAGAAAGAATCCGCCGGGCGGCTGGATAACTGCCGTACTTCGGGGAAAGTACTTGGCAATTGCGGCCACCATTTGGTATTGAAGGGATGCCAGTTCGCGACGCAGCTTGCGTAAAAGTCGGTCGTAGTCACCGTGCTCGAGGTAGTCGGCAATTGCATATTGCGAGGGCACGGACGCCGAGGACATTGTCAGCATCCGGCTGTGCTGTATTCTCGGGGCGTAGCGCCCTGCCGCGACCCAACCCACGCGGAGTCCCGGCGCGAGGCTATTTGAAAATGAACCGCAGTGAAGCACGAGGCCGTTAGGATCGAAGTGCTTGGCTGGACGCGCAGATGTCAAGCCAAAGTGCAGTTCGCTGAAAACATCGTCCTCAATCAGCGGTACGTCATGTTTCGTCAGTGGGCTGACGAGGGCCTTCTTTTGCGTATCTGAAAGTGTCGCGCCAGTCGGATGATGTAGCGTTGTCATAAACCAGCAAGCCCGCACTGGATGCTGGCGCAACGCGGCCGCTAAGGCCCCGAGATCAAGGCCGCACTGCGGGTCGACTGGAATTTCCACGGCCTTCAGATGCATGCGCCGAACCACGCCTTGCACGACAGAAGAAGCCGGCCGTTCGATTGCGATAGTATCACCCGGCCGCGTCAGCACCTGCAGGCATAGTGTCAGCGCATCGAGAGCTCCGTTCGTCACAATAATCTCATCGATTTGAACAGTAAGGCCAGTGATAATGTAGCGCCGGGCGATCTGGCGGCGAAGGTCTTCTTCCGCCTTTCCTTCCGGCAAGACGTTCTGGCAGCGCGCCATCTTCCGGGTCGCCACCGCCAACGAGCGCGAGAGCCGAGCGAACGGAAACAACTGCGCACTTGGCTCCGATGAACCCAATCCCGGATGTCTGCAACGACGCTGCGCCTTCATGAAGCGGACGAGTAGACTGTCTCCATTAACCTCGTCGAAACTGCACCCCGACGCCAACGTTACCGATTGCATCGTCTCCGTCCGACGTGCAACAAAATACCCAGCCCTAGGTCTCGCCACTACCAGGCCCAATCGTTCGAGGACGTAGTAAGCATGGAAAACCGTTGAAGGGCTGACGCAGTATGAGCTGCTCGCCTGCCGCACTGATGGTAGCCGCATACCCGGCTCAAGCGTACCGTCCGCGATCACTTTTTGGAATTGCGCGACCAGATGAAGATATCGCTTCATTATTTCGGCATACGAATTAACTCAAGTGTTGGAGCGATATGAGAGGAATTATTGTTCGCATTTGCGAGGTTTCCCTTAGGAGTTTCGAACCCGCCAGCCGAGCACGGTCGCAGCTCCAGCCCGATTTGAGGACCGCTCGTTGGCGGTCTCGAGAAAGACCTTCAACCCCGTGGCGTCGAGTGCACGGCTATAGAAGAAGCCTTGACCAAACTCGGCCCGGCTCGCTCGCGCAAGCTTGTGGTGCGCCGAGTGCTCAACTCCTTCGACGACCACCGCCGCGCCGAAATCGTGGCCCATGCGCGTCAACGCATCGAGGTGTTTGGCACGCTCATCGGGATCCAATCCGAGTACTTCCCTGTCAATCTTGACTATCTCAAAGGTCATCCCTGTCGGCAGTGCAAGTTCGTAATCAGTAGAACGCACTCCCGAGAGGGCGAAGCGCATCCGTTTCTCACGCGCCTGGGCCATCATCGGAGTAAGACGTTTTTTGAACATCCTCACGCTGCTTGCGCTGACAGTCAGAATCAGTGGTGGAAGACCATGGGAGCCAACTACAGTCCGGTGCGCCGTGACACCGGAACTTAGAAGGTACGACACCGGAGCGGTAATGCCTACGTAGAGCGACTTCGGAGCTCCGATCTCAAGAAGATCCTGAGCGGCCCGCGACACGACGAACTGCGTCATCCGGTCGACCAAACTACTGTTTTCAATGAACTCCAGATAGTGTGCCGGACCTCGCGCGCCATACTTCCGGTTGTCCCAACGCAGGAATGCTTCGACGCCAACGCATACGGCCCGCCTGACGTCAACTATCGGTTGGTACTCGACGTGGAAATCCCCGCGACGCAGCCCTGCACGGGCCGCACGCAGCAGCGCCTTGTCGTAGCTAAACCATCTTTTGAGACTCCAGCCCGCAGCTATGGCCAACAGAAACAGGAGGATCGGCCAAAATACGTGGCTCAATAGGGTCCATGCTGAAGAACCCTGAGTCGGGGCCGCTAAGAACCGCGCCCGATCGAATTCGTCGGCGCCGTTCGAAGGCGTGGCCGCTCGCGTTCCACACGCCCCGTCCAACAAGCAATCGACCGCGGGCGTCGTCGGTGGCACCGCTGACCCGTCCGCCAGGTCGACCGGTAATGCGAAAGCCACTACTGCGTCAGAGGCCGGGATACCGCCTTGATTTGCCGCCTCGTAACTCATCTGCCACCGCACTTCGCCGGGCAGCGGCGCAGCCGTCCGGCTCAGGCTGACGACAGCAGGAGCGGTGTCGGTGGCGTCCAGACGGGAAGCGTTCAGAAAAGCGCAAGCAATCGGTGCAAGAAGCATTGGGCTAGCGACCGGTCCGCCGAGAGCGGCGGGCATAGCGGGCCAGCGCGTAATGGGCGTGCAAGCTGTGCCGAAGTGAGGCGTGTCCGCTTGCGGATCAGTAAGCCAGTCCGTCAGGTGACGCTGCACTCCCTCCTCCGCGCGACCGCGGCTGGCAACACCCTCGGCCGGAGCTGGGTTAGCGAGTGAGGCGCCAGCCCACATGGCCAATAACATTGCGGCAGCGCGTAGCGAGGACCGAAACAGCGCGATGCACACGCTGTCCACGAACGGCGCTACCAGGAACGCGAGTTCCGTTGACTTAACGAGAAAAAGATCCGGCCTTAGAATCGCCGGACGCGGGGTCGTTCGAAACATCTGGAGAAAGAGAAGGCGCACCGCGGCACTTTGCCAGTGCGCAAGCGTGCGTAATAGAAGCAGATTGCGAAAAAAAAGCCGTATCAGATCTACGGCGTGTTGTAGTGTTGACCGGGGCCCCGCCGCGCCGAATCGGACACGGCAACAGAGTTCGCACGCAGGGGGAGAAGATTGAAACGGTACGAGAGGTTAGCGGAGCAGATCAGCGAACTTATCAGGCACGCTGATTTACCGCCGGGCGCCCGCCTACCCTCGGTTCGGGCGGCATGCAGGGCCTGGGATGTCAGCCCCGCGACGGTATTCCGTGCTTATTACCTGCTCGAAAGCCGCGGATTGATTAACGCGCGCTCACGGTCCGGCTACTTTGTGTCGCGGACGACCGAAGAATTACCACGGGAAACGTCCGGGGCGACGTCGCAGGCGGGCACAAAAGCAGTCAATATCAGCGATCTCGTTTTTGAAGTCCTTCGCACGATCAGGCAAGTCGAGACAATCCCACTTGGTTCAGCGTTCATGAGCCCCGCGCTGTTTCCAATGGCCCGGGTGGGCAAGTCCTGCGCGGCGGTCAATCGCTCAACGGACCAAGCGACGATGGTTGACGCGCTACCGCCGGGACACGAAGGTTTGCGCCGACAGATCTCGCTGCGGTACCTGATGGCGGGAATGACGGTGCCGATCGACGAAATCATCATTACAAGTGGGGCGCTCGAAGCCCTAACGCTGAGCGTGCAACTGCTCACAGCTCCAGGCGATCTCATCGCGATCGAAAAGCCAACGTTTTATGCAGCGCTGCAGGCGATCCAGCGGCTGGGCCTGAAGGTGGTGGAGATTCCCGTTGACCCCGTGGCGGGTCACGATCTGGCTGCGCTGCAACGGGCGCTAGAAGATCGCCCCGTTCGCGCGTGCTGGTTCATGACCTCTTTCCACAATCCGACGGGCGTGACGCTGGCCGAACCTAAGAAGCAGGCACTGGTCGAACTACTGGCCAGACATGGTGTACCGCTCATAGAGGACGACGTTTATAGCGAACTACACTTCGCTCCGGAGCCGGTGCGTTCGGCCAAGTTTTTCGACCGGAACGGTCTTGTCATCCACTGCGGATCGTTCGCAAAATGCCTCGCCCCAGGCTACCGTATCGGCTGGGCCGCGGGAGGACGGTTCGCGGGCGAGCTGGAACGTGCAAAATGGATGACCACGCTTTCGGCCAGCGTTCCGGCCCAGCGAGCAATCGCCGACTATTTGCAGAGCGGCGGCTACGATCGCTTCCTGCACAAACTACGTCGCGAGTTGGCCCATCGGCAATCGCAGATGCTTGATGCGATTCGCCATTACTTCCCAGCCGATACGGTGGCGACGAGGGCTGACGGAGGTTATTTCACGTGGGTGGAGCTTCCGGCTAACATCGACTCGATACGCTTTTTCCAAATAGCACTCGAAAACGGCATCAGCATTGCGCCCGGACCGATCTTCTCGGCGGACGGTGGCTATCGACACCACGTGCGTCTTAACTACGGATATCAGTGGTCCTCGCAACTCGAGAAGGCGATTGCGACGCTTGGTGCGTTATGCATCGACGAATCGCGCTGCGGGGCAAGGCTGGCCGGACCAGTTCAGCCGGCGTGAGTGCCGCCACTGAGACTCGGCAGAGAATGCGGCGCAGCGAAGAGTGAATCTCATGCACCAGCATTCATTCCAAATTGATCGCAATCGCGCCGATTGATTCTGCAAGCTTGAGCCGGTCGGGATGGAAGTCGACCAAAACCGTCGTTCTTTCTGAGCGCCCAGAGTCGGTGCCATGTCGGCGTTAACCGTAAGGCGTCCTTTTCATTGGCCTGAGCCGATCCGCCATCGGGACGCTGGTAGAAAGTTCAAGCCATTTCACAGTGCTCGTGCACTTACCTCGGAAGAAAGGCTATGGAATTATTCCGCGCACGAGAAACGGACCCTCGCTGGCCGGCTACGGAGCTGTCACGGTGGTCAACGCACTCAAGAAGACCATGGCGGACATACCTGCCCAGTTGTGGCGACCATTGTACGCAATGAAATGAACGCGTCCCACCCGTGAACGTATGAGCAGAAGCGTTCCGCGTCCACGACGTCCGCCGCGAATGCCTTCTTCGCCCCAGCGTCGGCGGCGCAGCGATTGCGGCGTCACTTGAGGATGCCAGACACGAGATGAATGCTACGCGAGCTGGGGGGCATACGTGAGACACCTTGTGCACAGCATAAAAGGGAAAAGAATCAGCACAAAAACGAAAGAAAAGGCCGCACGCATGGCTCAACATTAGGGGGCCGGCTACGGCTTTCGTTGCCGCCGTCACTGGGCATCCCGCCATGATCGGCGTCACCCCGTAGCCGAGTCTTCCTGCAAAACTGATCCATGAGCAAACCAGCGCAAGTTCGCGTGAAGCTCGACGAATTTCGGCTGCAATGGCGCGTGCTGACCTTCTACGAGCGCTTCGAGCAGATCATCGCCCACATCCTGAGCCTCGTGATCTCGGTGATCATCGTCGTATCGCTGTGGCAGTTGATTCGAGCGGTCATGGCGCTATTGCTGTCCGGGGCACTCAATCCGTTGGATCATGCGATCTTTCAAGCGGTTTTCGGGATGGTGATGACGTTGTTGATCGCGATGGAATTCAAGCATTCGATCACCCGCGTCATGTTAAGACGCGACCACATCGTACAAGTCAAGACAGTGATCCTTGTCGCGATGCTCGCGATAGCACGCAAGTTCATTATCCTTGATCCGTCCACGGACCCCGGTCGCATTGCCGCACTCGCGGCCGCGCTGCTCGCGCTTGGCGGCGTCTACTGGCTAATGCGGCAACGCGACGATCCCGTCGATTCGGCTATTGCAGAGCGCACCGTGCGGGATCGCGAAAAGCGCGATTGATTTACCTATCTTCCCTCAAAGATCATCGATACCTGTAAGTTTTGCTCAATCTTCGCGCAGGCCTGGAGTGCTGAGCGAAGTCCCTGATTCAATGTCAGGCTCCGCGCATCAATGCATAAGGTCGGACCTGCATTTTGCTGGCGCTCGTGCGGAACGTCTCCGTGCATATTACAAAACAAGCTGACATCGACAGAAACTGAACACTACCATTCAATGCGTAACGAACGGCCCCCTGAAGGACGCGCGCAATGGAGCAACTACAGCGTTCCCCACAGTTGCACCGCCTTAGCTGCCACGGGATCGGGGCGTCATGCACGGACTGCGCCCTGAATTCGCCGCAATGGATCCTGTGTATCATCCCGGCGGACCGGACCACCGCGCACGCGAACACCGTCGGCAGCAGCGCGCGCCCCTATCATCATCTAAGCGTCAGCGCGCCGTTCGTCGCGATCGTGCCGGCGTGGGCTCGTGTCAAGCTCGTCAATGACGACGATCCGCGCGGCCTTGTCGTCGCGCTCCATTGGGCTAGGCTGAGAGAAACTGCTCGAAACGCGCTCGGCACCACGGCTTGCGAGATCCCATGCTGGTTCAAGGCGTGGGATCCTTTCCTGCGCGAAGCGGGCGACACGCTTACCGCGTTGCATGCCAGCAGTAGCCCGGACCTTAGATGCCTCGCCGCGTTCGCCGACGTAATTGCACTTCATCTCCTGCACCGGTATGGACTCACCGCTGATACGCGCGACGCGGGTACGAGCCTCACCCAGTCAAAGCTAAGCGTCGTGGAACATTTCATACACGATCACATCGCGGACAATATCCAGATCGAGGATCTCGCCGTGCTCCTGCACATGAGCCCGTCGCATTTCGCGCGGGCTTTTAAGAACGCGACAGGGCATCCGCCGCACTTCTACCTGACAACCGAAAGGTTGCGATTAGCGCAGTCGATGCTTTCGGAAGGGAGCCTCCCGCTGATCGATATCGCAGCATGCGTCGGCTTTCAAACGCAGCAGCATTTCACCGCAGTATTTCATCGATATGTGGGGTGTACGCCCCGCGCTTTCCGCATTGCGCATCACCGCCCCTAGGATCCGGCGTGCGGCCTTTTCGACTGAATCCGTCAGCAACCAACAAACGCAGAAATCCGACACCTTTGGGCAGGAACTCGAAAGAAGAGCGCGCCGCGCGCACGTAGGCTTGAGCAAATAGAAATTGGACGCACTGTTAGCCGAATACTCGCGATCCGGCTGAGGAGCCCAAACGATGGACGAACTGCTCGGTCGCGCATGGTGGATGCTCGCGCTGCGTGGCGCCGCGGGAATCCTGTTCGGCCTCCTCGCGCTCTGTTGGCCTGGTCTCACGCTGCTGCTTTTGGTCGCAATGTTCGCGGCGTATGCACTCATCGGAGGCGTCGCTGCGGTCAGCGCAGCGATACGAAATCGTTCGATCCGCACCGACTGGTGGCTCCCGTTGCTGCTTGGGCTGTGCATGATCGCTTCGGGCCTGATCGCCGTCGCGGCGCCGGGCGTCACGGCGCTCGTGCTGATCACCGTGATGGGCGCGAACGCCATCGTCACCGGAGTGCTCGACCTCATCGCCTGGGTTCGGCTGAAAAGACGCGGCCGCACGCAGTGGCTGCTGTTGTTCATCGGTAGCCTGTCGGTTCTGTTTGGCATCTTCGTGCTGGCCGTCCCGGGTGCTGGAGCGCTTGCCCTCGTCTGGATGATCGGCACCTACGCGTTCATGACCGGTGCGCTTCTGTTCGTCCTTGGCCTCGGCGCACGGAATTGGCGCAGCGCCGTCCTTCGCGACCAGCAAAACACGCCGCTGCACTCATGAGTGCATCCCGCGCCCGGCGTCCACGTAGTCCGTTGCGCATTTGGAGAACGCCATGAAGACTAATCTCGCATCGGCCGCAAGGCTGTCGTCATTCATCCTCGCGCTGTGCGCCTGTGGCTTTGCGGCCAGCGGCGCGACCGCGCAGGATGCGCCCATCGCCGGCAAGGCGACGCTCGGGGTGACCATCACCGAAGAGCAAGTGGTCGCAAAAGGCTGGCGCGCATCCAAGATGATTCACACCGATGTCTACAACGAAAAGAACGAAAAGATCGGCCGCGTCGACGACCTGATTGTCGCGCCCGATGGCTCGCTTTCGGCCGCGATTATCGACGTCGGCGGCTTTCTCGGGGTCGCGGCGCACCGTGTCGCCATTCCCGTTCAGCAGTTCAAGCAGATAGCGCCGAAGGCAATCCTGGTTGGCGCCAACAAGGACGCGCTCAAGAAACTGCCGGAGTTCGAATATGTCAAGGGCTGACATTGGCCGCGAGCGCCAAGGCGGCAGTCACTGAAGATTCGGGCCGCTCCTACGGCTCATCGGAACAAGGAGCAAAGCGATGTTATTGGACCTCGATAAGTGGAACCCCTTCCGCTTCCTGCGCAAGAGTCCTGAGGAAAAGGGCGCGGGCGCGAAGCTGAACGCCCCGCCCTCACAGCAAGCCCCCGCGCCGTCGACCTCGGATGCGGCCGCGTCCGCATGGCCAGCATCGTTCGATGCGGCGCGTTGGCCTCTGCCCGATCCCCTGCATCTTCTCACCGACCTCATCCGCGATCCATTCGGCGGAATGGGACCGCTCGGCAACTGGTTCGGCGACTTCAGTCCCAGCCGCTTTCAGCCGCGAATCGACGTGGTCGACGACGGCGACGCGCTTCGCATCGTGGCCGAATTGCCAGGACTGTCTCGCGAGGACGTGGAGCTGGAAGTCGTTGAGGACATGCTGGTGCTGACCGGCGAGAAGCGCATCGAATCGAAGAGCGACGAGAAGGGCTGCTACCGGGTGGAGCGGGCGTTCGGACAGTTCCAGCGCGCCATTCCGCTGCCCTCTGGCGTCGATCTCGAACGCGCTGAGGCGAACTTCGAGAATGGCGTGCTCACCGTGCGGGTGCCCAAAGCGGCGAATGAACCCGCGGCGAAGCGGCGCCTCGAGATCAAATAGCGCGGTGCGCACGGCGACATCCGACAGCTCGACAGCTTCCATGGCGCTCGAGGATACCCCCGCCTTCGCGACGAAACCCGTCAGGCTGTGCGCGCGTAACGACGCGGACCATCCCCCGTCCACACTACGGAGAACATCATGCCTACTTGCAGCGTTTGCGGCAAACCGGCAACCTCGCAGATCACGATCACCGAAAACGGCCAGCGTCGTCAGTTGATGCTGTGCGATGAGCATTACATGGAGTTCATGGCGCGCAATCAGCGCAGTCTGTCGCCGCTTGAGTCCCTCTTTCACGGCGGACTGTTCGACAGTCTGTTCGACGACATGTGGCCGCAGATGGAAAGTGGCCAGGGCAGCCGGCCACGCATCGGACGCGCGCCCGGACAACCCGGCGGCTCGGATCAGCGTACAGACGCCGATAGCGGGCAAATGGGTGAGTCCGCCGGCGGTCACGCAGGCGGCCGACCGCGCCGGCATCGCCGTGCGCGTGAAGCCGTCGATCTGCAGACGTTCCTGAGCGAAAGCGGCCTGGACCGCTTGCAGGCGGCCGCGCAGATAGCGGTCGAGTTCGGCAAGTCCGAAGTCGATACCGAGCACCTGCTGCTCGCACTCGTCAGCAATAACGTGGTGCAGGAGATTCTGCGCGAATTCAAGCTCGATCCCGATGAGATCAAGAAGAACATCGATCAGAACGCGCCACGCGGCAACCGCGCGCAGAAGACGGACGAAGAACGCATCGGCGTATCACCGCGCGCGAAGAGTGCGCTTGAAAACGCGCTCACCGCATCACGAGAACTCGGCCACAGCTACGTCGGACCGGAGCATATCCTGATCGGGCTCGTGGAAGAGGAAGACGGCTTCGCGGGCGAGCTGCTGCGCAAGTACGGGTTATCGTCGCATGCGCTTAGGCAGAGGACGGTCAAGGTGGTCGGCAAGGGCGCCGAGGAAGGCACCGTCGAGGGCCGCTCCACCACGCCGACGCTCGACAAGTACGCGCGCGATCTCAGCGATCTCGCCCGGCGCGGCAAGCTCGATCCGGTGATCGGCCGCGACAAGGAAATCGAAACGACTATCGAAGTCCTTGCGCGTCGACGCAAGAACAACCCGGTGCTGATCGGCGAACCCGGCGTCGGCAAGACGGCGATCGTCGAAGGACTCGCGCAGCGCATCGCCCAGGACCAGGTGCCAGAAGTGCTGCGTGGCAAGCGCGTCGTTGAGTTGAATATCAACAGCGTGGTGGCGGGGGCAAAGTATCGTGGCGAGTTCGAAGAGCGCGTGAAGCAGGTGCTCGACGAGATCGTCGAGAACCAGGACCGGCTGATCATCTTCATCGATGAACTGCATACGATCGTCGGTGCTGGCCAGGGCGGCGGCGAAGGCGGGCTGGATATCGGCAACGTCTTCAAGCCGGCGCTCGCGCGGGGCGAATTGCATCTTGTGGGCGCGACAACGCTCAACGAATACCAAAAGTACATCGAGAAAGATTCGGCGCTTGAACGGCGCTTCCAGCCGGTGAACGTGCCCGAGCCGAGCGTCGCGGAGACGATCGAAATCCTGCGTGGACTGCGCGACCGCCTTGAGGCGCATCACAAGGTGAAGATCACCGAGGAGGCTATCGCCGCCGCTGCCAAGCTGTCGGACCGGTATATCGCAGCGCGCTTCCTGCCGGACAAGGCCATCGACCTGCTCGACCAGGCGGCCGCTCGCGTGCGCATCTCGTCAAATTCTCGGCCAGGGCAGTTGCATGACATCGAGGCGACCATCCGCCGCACACGTCAGGAACAGGACGCGGCAAGCGCCGCCAAGCAATTCGACAAGGCAAAGGAACTTGAAGACAAGCTCGTTTCGGAACAGAAGCGGCTTGACGATGCGACCGAAACGTGGAAAAAGGAACGCGGCACCAGTTCGCAAGAGGTCACAGCGGAGGACATCGCACAGATCGTGTCGTCGCTCACCGGCGTGCCGGTGTCTGAACTCACCGCCGAGGACCGCGAGAAGCTCCTGCGTCTCGAAGATCGCCTGAAGGAACGCGTGATCGGTCAGGACGAGGCGGTCAGCGCTGTTGCGAAGGCAGTCCGACTCTCGCGCGCCGGTCTCACCGAAGGCGGCAAGCCGACCGCGAGCTTTCTCTTTCTCGGACCGACTGGCGTGGGCAAGACCGAACTCGCCAAAGCGCTCGCCGCAACGGTGTTCGGCGACGAGAACGCGCTCGTGCGCATCGACATGAGCGAGTACGCCGAGCGGCATACCGTAGCTCGGCTGGTGGGCGCGCCTCCGGGCTATGTCGGCTATGAGGAAGGCGGCCAGCTGACTGAGCGTGTGCGACGCCGCCCGTATAGCGTGGTGTTGCTCGACGAGATTGAAAAGGCGCATTCGGAGGTGCACAACATCCTGTTGCAGCTCTTCGACGAAGGCCGCCTCACCGATGGAAAGGGCCGTCTCGTCGATTTCACGAACACGATCATTATCGCGACGAGCAATATCGGTTCGCAGGTGATCCAGGACAACCTGCGCTCAGACAAGAAGCAACTCGACTACCCCGCGCTGCGCGACCGCCTGATGGAAATACTGCGGCATCACTTCAGGCCCGAGTTCCTGAACCGGGTCGATGAAGTCGTCGTGTTCCATGCGCTCGGCAAGGAGCAAATCCGTAGCATTGTGGATCTGCAACTCGCGCGTGTGCAACGCACTGCGGCCGGGCAGAACATTGAGGTGTCGTTCGACAATTCGCTGCGTAATCATCTCGCGGAGATCGGCTATGACCCCGAGTTCGGCGCACGGATGCTCAAGCGTAAGATCCGGGCTGAAGTCGAATCGCAACTCGCCGATGCGCTGCTGCGGGGGGACGTTCGCGACGGCGACAAGGTCACAATGAGCTACGACTCGGGTTCCCACTCTGTACGTGTGCAAAAGGGCTCAGCACCCGCAGAAGCGACGAAGGAAGGGGCGAAGGAAGAACCGGCGCATACGTGAGTCCGGCATTGCGTGAACGGGACGCCGCCCTCACGGGCGGCGTCCCGTCACGATTTAAGTTCACCTACGACCATCTCGTCGCGATAGCACCAGATCCAAGTCTCGCCAGGTTCGATTGAGCGCACCAGCGGATGGCCGGTCGCGTGAAAATGCTTGCTTGCGTGCCGGTTGGGCGACGAGTCACAACAGCCGACGTGTCCGCATGAAAGACACAGCCGCAAATGTACCCACGGCTGGCGAAGCTTGATGCACTCCTCGCAATAGTCGATGGGCGTGTGGAGGATGCGGGCCTCGTCTAGATGCGTGCAACCAGGGGTCATGATCGTACTCCTCGGACAGACGCGCGCAGGCATGCGAAACAAGTTGCGCTTACGCTCACGCGCTATTTAAATAGCGATGCACCAGCGCGACAGCCATCGCCCCTTCGCCGACTGCAGACGCGACACGCTTGATCGACCCGTGACGCACGTCGCCCGCTGCGAATACGCCAGGCACACAGGTCTCCAAATGTAGCGGCGCGCGCTCGAGCGGCCAATTCAGGCTCGACCGATATTCCTGCAAGTCGGGACCAGTCACTAGATAACCGGCGTAATCCCGGACAATGCCGACCTCCTGCGCCCATTCGGTCTGGGGCACGCCGCCGATGCAGACGAATAGCCAATTCGCCTTTACCGAGATTTGCCGTCCCGTGCGCACATCGGTCAGCGTAATTGCCTGCAGCGTGTCACTGCCTGCGAGCGCGGTCACTTCAGTGCTGGTCCGAACTTCAATGTTCGGCGCCGCCGTGATGCGATCCACCAGGTAGTGGGACAACGTGTTCTTGAGCGAGGTGTCACGCACGAGCATATAGACGCGGTTGGCCGATTGCGAAAAGTGCATGGCGGCTTGTCCCGCCGAATTGCCGCCTCCCACCACGTAGACGTCTTCGCCATGGATCAGCGCTGCTTCGCTCGCGCCCGCGCCGTAGTAAAGGCCAGCGCCGAGAAAGCGCGCTTCACCTTCGAGGCCGAGCGTGCGATATGCCACGCCGGTCGCGCAGATCGACGTGCGCGCCGTAATACGTGTGCCGTCCTCCAGATACACGATGCCCTGGCCGGGCGGAAACTCCGCGCGCACGCCGGCGCGGGCTATCAGGATGTCGGCGCCGAACTTGATGGCCTGGTCGCGCGCCCGTTCTGCCAGCTCGGCGCCGGACACGCCCTGTGGGAAGCCCAGATAGTTCTCGATCTTTGAACTACTTCCTGCCTGACCGCCCAGCGCCCACCGCTCCACCAGTACGGTATGCATCCCTTCCGACGCTCCGTAGACAGCCGCGCTCAACCCCGCCGGTCCCGCGCCGTAAATGGCCAGATCATAGGCTTCTCGGGATGGACTCGCAAACCAGCCGAGCTTCTCGGTAATTTGGCGAACGGTGGGACATTCGAGCCGGGTTCCGTCGTGGAAGACGCAGATCGGCAAGCGGGAGTCGGAAAGATGCTGCACGTGCGCCAGATCCTTCGCTTCCTTATCGCTGCCCAGTTCGATCCATTCGAACGGTATATCGGAACGATGGAGGAAGTCGCGTATCGCGTAGCCTTTAGCGCTTCGCATGCGCCCATAGATCCTGACCATGAACTTGTCCGCCTTTGAGGCCATTCAGGAGTTTCTTTCGTTTCATGCCTTCACTGACTAGCAGCACGCGCTCGATAACAACGAGACCATATCCCAAACACATTAGAGACATCGTAGGGATGTGTCTTTCGCGATTCTGCCGGATTTTGCTGGCTTTCTGCCGGCGATTCCATGACATCGGTCATGCGACTCTTCCTTGCGGCCAACAACAACGCGTACCCCACCCGATGCCGTTGCGCACCGGGTCTCCTGCGCCAGTCATTCTGGCTGAGCCGTCTCTGGACGAAATTCCGCCACGGGCTATCGGCATGACGCACAGTCACTGTGTGCCTAAAACGCACCGTGTCCGTTCTGCCCCGGCCCTTGCCGTACAACAGTCTCCTAGCTTCGATGCGCACACGCGTGCGGCTGTATGATCCGTTTAGGTTTCGTATCACGGCGTCAATCTGGAAGCACGAACTCGGTACGCATGTCTTCGATCACCTTCTGGAAGTGATGTACAAAATCCGCACCGAGGTCATTGAACGGCACGATGTTCCAGTTGCGGCCGGATGCGTCAGGCGGGTGCCGCTCTGGTAGCGGTATGCGCACGTCCAAAGCTCCCGGCGCGTCAGCGGCGAATTTCGTCATGCGGTTTTGCAGTTCGTCGCGAATCTGCTCAGGGGTTCGAACGGTTTTTGGCATCGGTCTACCTCCTTCGGTCGCACGTTCGGATCGTGACTGAATGTGCGCATACGTTCCCACTTGGGTAAGCATGCGCCTACGATCTTTTAAGTGTAGTCGCTAATTCGGATAGGGACCGGCTAATACAATGATCGTCCCACCCGCTGATGAGAGACGCAGAAAAAAGGCGACCCTCGCGGGCCGACCGCATCAACCGCGAAGAGAGACAATCTCGACGCCTCGCCGCAGTCGGGCAGCCCACGCCAGGCAATTGCTACGCCGGCCCGGGCCTGAACCACGATACGGGTTCTGAAGACGCCCCCGTAGCCAGCGCGATCATCGTCAAGGTTCTCCGGACCATGAGCGACTGGGCGGCAGGTGGAAAGCCCTTCTCCCGCCCGGCGACGACCTCGCTGCATCGACTAGGGCGCCCCTCTTTCGGCCCGGCTGATACATCCCCCGTGCCCAAGTTCGAGGCGCGCTCAGACGTGAATCTTTCAAAAACGGCAGAGTAGCTGAGGCACGGCAGGGGCGCACGCCCCCCCGATGAAGCGATGGACCGGATGACCGCAGGATCGTGACACATCTGAGCAGAAACCGGAAAGAAGCGCGTGCAAGGTCATGGCTAGACTGCCGGTAGTTGGATCCTGTCGATGTGATTTGACGCCGACGCTTTGATGCGTCTAGGGCTGCGCTTTTCGGGCCGAGCCCATAAACACAAGGAGCGAATATGCCTGATACGGAAATCGCACCCAGAGAAGCCCGGCAGCACGACGCGCAAAATTCCCTACACAAGCTGTTCGAACCCATAAAGGTGGGACCGTACAACCTTCGTCATCGTGTCGTAATGGCGCCGCTGACGCGTTCGCGCGCGAACCGACCAGGCAACATACCGTCGCAGCTCAACGCCTGCTATTACACCCAGCGCGCAGCGGCCGCGCTCATCATCAGCGAGGCGACGCAGGTGTCCATGCAAGGACAGGGCTATGCATGGACACCTGGCATCCATAGTCGCGAGCAGGTCGAAGGCTGGCGGCTCGTGGCAGACGCCGTGCACGAGACGGGCGGGTTGATGTTCATGCAGCTGTGGCACGTAGGGCGCATATCACACCCCTCATTGCAGCCCGATGAAATGCTGCCAGTTGCCCCCTCTGCTGTCCAGCCGAAAGCAGAGGCATTCATTGAGAACGAGCGGGGTGAAGGTGTCGTCGCGCCGTGCGTCAAGCCTCGCGCGCTACAGGTCGAAGAGATGCCGTATCTCGTGCGCCAATACTCCAGGGGTGCGCGCAACGCAAAGGCGGCCGGTATGGACGGCGTCGAAGTACATGGCGCCAACGGATATCTCCTCGACCAGTTCCTTTTGTCCGGCACGAACCGCCGCACGGACGAATACGGCGGATCGAGCGAGCGTCGGGCCAAGCTGCTATTCGACGTGGTCGAGACGGTTTGCGAAGTGTGGGGGCCGGAAAAGGTCGGCGTACGGCTCTCTCCTCTTGGCACCTTCAACGACATGCACGACGACGATCCCGAAGCGACCTTTTCCTACGTCATCGAAAAGCTCAATCGATACGGGCTGGCTTATTTGCACATCGTCAATCCGATGCTGGCGGCGACCGGTGAGGATGTGGCTTACATCGAGCGCGCGAAACGCATGAGCCAGATGATACGCCGCACTTATCGTGGTGTGCTGATGGTCGCCGGCGGGTTCGACGGAGGCAGCGCGGAAAGATGGCTCGAGGACGGCAACGCGGACCTGATCGCGTTCGGACGTTTGTTCATCGCAAATCCCGACCTGCCCGAGCGCTTGCGGTCGCACGCTCCGCTCAATTCGCCGGATCCGTCCACGTTCTACGGGGGCGGCGAACGCGGATATACCGACTATCCGTCGCTCGCGCAGGAGCGCGGGGAAGCCCCACGGCCCGTCACCGATGGGCGCTGGAGATAGACTGTCGCTGACCGGAAAGCCCGCTGTCGTCATGCGACGATTTGCGATGGCCGCCGAGCTGGCGACCGATCACGCTGAGAGGCGCACCATGGCTGACACTACCTGGGTTGTCGTCGCCGACGGCAGCCGTGCTCGAATCTTCGAGACTCCGGGACTTAAACTAGACCTGCGGGAAATCGAAGACCTCGTCAATGTCGCCCCTAGTGGGCCTGCGCTGAGCGAGAAGGAACGCGAAAAATTCGCAAAGACCGTCGCCGATCACGTCGAACAAGGACGGCTTCATCACCGGTATCAGCGATTGCGATTTGCCGTAGAGCCGAAATTTCTCGGCATGCTTCGCGAGCGTCTGAGCGAGCAGACGCGTCAGATGATTTTCGAGGAGATCAATGAAGATCTCTCGGGCCTCGACCCGCGCAAAATTCAAGCGCACTTGGGAAGGCATTGAAGGCGACCTGCCTGGTGGTGGGCCGCATCAAATGTGTCAACCGCCGCGCCCTCACAATTCGGGCCGACGAACCCGAGTAGTCAACTTTGCTTGCAGCCGAATTGATTAAAGCCGTAGGGAGCGTTACAAGCGTCGGGGTCACACCCGGTGGGTGCTGAGACTTCTGTCAAGACGCATCACCCGCGGCGTACATGGGCCAGACTCAAACGCCGGATGCTGGCGACCACAAGCGGTAATTGAACCGGCCCACTTCATCTACGCGGGGTCATCACAGAGTGCTCGGCCGAATGGCTGAACCTGACGGGTTGCCGAACATGTAGCCACGAACACTGAGCAGCGGGCGCGACTTTCTTCGGATTGCCGCAGTCGACCGAAGGAGGCACTAGCGGAACTTCTTGTGGTCAAAAGAGTAACATGGCTACGGCGCGCGCCACGCATGCGTGAAGAGATCGAAAGGGAGTTTCCGTCGATATCCGTAAGCGGCATCAACACAGGGGCAGACATGGTCAAGACAGCGCTGTTCGTCCGGCTTGAAGCGAAGCCGGGCAGGGAGCAGGAAGTCGAAAGCTTCCTGATGGCCGGATTGCCACTCGTCGAGCAGGAGCCCGCGACGATCGCGTGGTTCGCGTTGAAAATCGCGCCATCGGTGTACGGCATCTTCGACGCGTTCCCCGACGACGCCGGACGCCAGGCGCACCTGTCGGGCAAAGTAGCCGAGGCGCTGATGGCGAGGGCCCCGGAGCTTTTGGAGAACTCGCCAGAAATTATGAACATCGATGTACTCGCGGCGAAGCTGCCGTGGTAGCCACGTCGGCTTCCGGTGCGGGACTCGTTACCGTCGCAGAGATTGAACAACCTGGCCGTCGAAAAACCGCGCAAAGCCTGCGCGTAAGAGGCGCGAGAAGACAGATTCGTCAGTGACTAGTTCAACTCGGTCGCTAAGAGGCTCTCGAATCCAGAGGCCGCCGTCTTTCGGAAGCGCTCGATCAAGACACCACTGCATGCTGCGAACCCGCTGCGAGGCAATATTCACGGGGTGAACCGTTAGCTTGACGTAGGACAGACACCGCCTCGCTTCGCCGAGCATCATGTTGAGCGCCTGCCTGGGTTAGCCGGTGCCTTTCTTCCACGGCACGACAGAGACGCCGATATGTCCAAGCACATTCGGCGGCAATTCGGTCGTTCCAGCCTGCCAACAAGATCCGATTGCGCCGCTAACATCGCCGTCCCAAATCTATCGGACGATGCTTGGTAGACGGCGACGGTCGAGCTAACGGGCAAAGAGATCGCCCGATGCGGTTGGATCGTCAAGGCCATCGACAAATGTCTCCGCGTTCACTTCCGATGGCGTGCCATCGTTCGCGCGCAGCGACTTCCTTACGAACATTGTCAGGTGACCATCTGTCTCAAGGGTCGAAACGTAGCTCGGCCCCAATGCGGTCCTAGGTCTCAACCATTCAATAATCGCAGTTTCCCGCGTCGTTGGTCTGCGACGACCGTGGCCGGAACTCCCAAGGGCCGACTTCGATTGTTCAACGGTCGCTCGTGAAGTGCGTGGTGTAGCACGCAATTAGGCGAGCAGATATGAGGCGTTTTCACCGTTCATCTCGCGTCACCATTGAGCGATATCCTCGATATATCGGTGATTGCCCGAGCCACGTCGTCATGCGAGGCATGGAAATTCATTTGGTGAGGATTCTTATGCAGGCGTCGATTATTGACGCGATGGAATAGCGCCTGGCGTCAGGCGGTCCGCGGGGTGACGAGGCTCGAGTCCACCTGAAGTGGACGCACGCAGCTTGGGTGGCACCCGCGTCGCAACGCTCAGGCACGCTCGTGGCGTTCGCGTGAAAATCGTCCTACCACCTCGCACGGGCAGTGTCATAAGCCCAGCAGCCCCGCCGCGATGTTCAAAGCACAAGCCGAGCACGGCAACGTTGAAATAGAACGACAGGATCGATTGAGCGAGCGTCGCGCAGCAATTTTCGCGCGAGCGTAGCACGACGTCCGAGGTCTGCGACGCAACCGCGATCGTGAACGAGTAGAAAAACGCGACGGGAAGCGGTCGATATGGTGCGCAACGGCCCAATCAGCCTGCCCACGCAGTCGCTTGCCTGTGGCACAGAATCGACGACGCATGTTCGCCGCCTGGTCGACGGTCGGAGCGATGCATAAAATTGCACAAGGAACGGGCAATTAAGGGGCTCTGCAACTTGTCCAACGGGGAGGCTTCATGGACCTTTTCGACCGGCTTCACGAGCAGATCGACACGGTGCGGCTGCCGCTTTTTGCCGTCACCGTCACCGCTGCGGCGCACATCAATACGCCGCTGATCGTGTTACTTCACTGGCACGGATTCCGGCGTGCGACGCCCCTCGTCTTGCCTGGCGTTGATATTTCGTCACGTCCCGTCCCCCCATCGACCATCACGCTGAATCTTCAATGGCGCAGCTTCGAGACGGTGGATTTGCTGGTGCTTGACGCAGCCTGGCAACTCGGCGCGTGGGACGTGGAGCGTGTCGAGCAGCGCAGTTGCAACGTCATAGGCGCAAGCGCGGCAGAGGCGCTCGCCTGCCGGCAGGCGTTCGGTTTCTACGAGGCAGACGCGAGCAACAGGGCACCGCGAGACGATGACGAGAGCGAGCGCGAAAGCTTAATGCAACTCGCTGCGCGCCGAGGCTATCTCCGCTGGCTTTTTCGACCTGTGCAGTCTGGCTTGTGGCGCGTGCTCAACGAACCGGACGACACATTGGGGGCTGACGGCGGACGCCGGCCCCCGTGTCCGGCAGCGCCTATATCTCGCCGGCGAGACCACCGGGGGCGCACGGTTTATCGGCTTGGCCAGGTTAATCGCATCCTGCTACCGCCCTGAAACAAAACGTTACAACTCGAGCTTTCGCCACCCCTTGAATCGAAAAACGCCCACCCTTATTTCGCTTTTCGCCAGGCTTGGCTCGGCTGCACGGTGGCACTTAGCGTGTCGCAGTCGTGCAGCCGGATTCCCTTATTGGTGATCCTTTAATCGCTCAGGAGATGGAAATGCATATTCGTCCCCTCTACGACCGGGTTATCGTCAAGCGAATCGAAACGCAACGGATGACCGCTTCGGGCATCGTAATTCCCGATTCAGCAGCAGAAAAACCAGAACAAGGCGAAGTCGTCACAGTCGGCAGCGGCCGGCTGCTGCAGGACGGCGCGCTGCGCCCGCTCCAGCTACAGGTCGGTGACCAGGTTCTATTCGGCAAATACGCAGGCCAAACCGTCAAGGTCGATGGCGAGGAGTTGCTCGTCATGCGCGAGGAGGACGTCATGGGCGTTCTCGAGGCGGACGCCGGTTCAGCGCGCAAGGCTGCCTGAACTTAAATCGGGTCGTCGCCGCTCGGCTGGTCGTTGCGCAGGTAATTTGCGCCGGTCGATGCATCGGTAGGTCGCGACCCGCTGGTCAACGACAAAGTCCGGAGCAATAACATGAGTGCAAAAGAGGTCGAATTCCACGATACCGCCCGTGCCCGCATCGTCAAGGGCGTCAATGTGCTGGCCGATGCCGTGAAGGTGACGCTTGGGCCCAGAGGCAGAAACGTCCTGATCGAACGCAGCTTCGGCGCGCCGACCATCACGAAGGATGGGGTGTCAGTCGCCAAGGAGATCGAGCTCAAGGACCGGTTCGAGAACATGGGCGCACAGATCGTTAAACAGGTCGCGTCGAAGACGGCGGACGTGGCGGGCGACGGCACCACGACGGCCACCGTTCTTGCGCAAGCGATCGTTCAGGAAGGCATGAAGCATGTCGCCGCCGGCATGAATCCGATGGACCTGAAGCGCGGCATCGACAAGGCCGTCACGGCCTTACTCGACGAACTGCGCAAGCTGTCGAAGCCGATATCGACCAACCGTGAGATCGCCCAGGTCGGATCGATCTCCGCGAACGCCGACGAAGCGATCGGGACGATCATCGCGCAGGCGATGGAAAAAGTGGGCAAGGAAGGCGTGATCACCGTCGAAGACGGCAAGTCGCTCGCGAACGAGCTGGATGTGGTCGAGGGCATGCAGTTCGACCGCGGCTACATCAGCCCTTACTTCATCAATGATCCCGACAAGCAGGCTGCCTATCTTGACGACGCGTTGGTTTTGCTGCACGACAAGAAGATCTCGAACATCCGAGATCTGCTGCCGGTGCTTGAGGCGACCTCAAAGGCTGGGAAGCCACTGCTGATCATCGCAGAGGACATCGATGGCGAAGCGCTGGCGACATTGGTCGTTAATGCCATGCGCGGCATCCTCAAGGTCGCTGCCGTCAAAGCCCCAGGTTTCGGTGACCGGCGCAAAGCCATGCTCGAGGACATCGCAACCCTGACGGGCGCGACGGTCATCTCCGAAGAAACCGGCAAGCAACTGCAGAAGGCGGCCCTTGATGATCTCGGACGAGCGAAGCGCATTGAAGTCCGCAAGGACGACACGATCATCATCGACGGCGCGGGCGACGAAGAGCGCATCGCGGCGCGCGTGAAGTCAATTCGTACGGGGATGGAGGAAACGACAAGCGACTACGACCGCGAGAAGCTGCAGGAACGGGTGGCGAAGCTCGCCGGTGGCGTGGCCGTCATCAAGGTCGGCGCGGCCACCGAGGTCGAAATGAAGGAGAAGAAAGACCGCGTGGACGACGCGCTCCACGCTACACGTGCCGCAGTCGAGGAAGGCATCGTGCCGGGCGGCGGGGTGGCGCTGCTGCGCGCGCGTGAAGCGGTGACCGGACTCAAAGGCGCCAACAGCGATCAGGACGCGGGCATCCAGATCGTATTGCATGCGCTCGAGGCGCCGCTGCGCGTCATCGCCGCGAATGCGGGCGACGAGCCTTCGGTCGTCATCGCCAAAGTGGTCGAAGGACATGGCAACTTTGGCTATAACGCAGCCATCGGCGAATACAGCGATCTTGTTGAAGCGGGCGTTGTCGATCCCACCAAGGTCACACGCACCGCGCTGCAGAACGCCGCATCGATTGCAGGGTTGATTCTCACAACCGATGCCACCGTCGCCGAAGCGCCAAAGGACGATAATGCGATGCAGACGCCCGCACGGCAGCTGGAATATTGACCTGCAGCGGGTTGCTAGAAGTGCCTGTTGTATTGATGGCAGATGCAATTGGTTCATTATCGGCGCCGCATCTTACTCCGTCGTGCGGCGCCGCTTTTTAGGCATTTAGCAAGCTGACATGAAACTCGAACTTCGCATTGATTCGAAGCCGCTTGAAGTCGAGCTCGACGATGTCATTGCGGCGCTCCTGGCGCTTCGGCTCGATTTGCCCCACGACGCGAACCTTGGCGACGCCCTCGCCCGTTATCTGAGCGAAAAAGGTGCGCCGTGGGTACTTGACGAGGACCATATGCGCAAGCGTATTTTCCGTCGCCTGATCCTCGACATCGCCGACCCGGCTTTGATTATTCGTCACCTCATGACTGGTCAATGACTTGCGATGGAGCATGAAATCATGAACAGGGCCTACAAACCGAACGACTCGACGGACCTCGCGAGCTCGGGCGGTAGTAACAGCGCGGCGATGCCCGATGGCGCGGTCGCGCGCATCGTCTCCGAACTTGAGAGAGTCGTGACGCTCATGCGCAAAACCTCGATGCAGCGCGGTTGTAAGCCAAGTCGATATCATCTTCCCGTAGCGCCGTCGCGCATGGACATGGCGATTTTGATTGCGTTGGCCGAGACGTACGGCCAAGCCATCGTCGACGATCCGCGCTTTTATCCCGTGATTTCTTTTGTGGCAGAGCGCGGCGGCGTCGCCCTCGTCCAGCAGGTTCTCTTCGGCGAATTGATGACTTGCACGCCGTCGGAAGCTGCATGCAATGATGCGCTCTGCTCGCTGCTAAAAGAGGCCCGACCCGCCTTTGAGTTTCTCTGCGGCGCTTGGCCTGAAACCTTCATGGCTCAAGCAAACACAGCGCTGCGCAGGCTCGGCTTTTCCGCGCTCACGAGACCCATGAACACGCGGCAAGCGCGATCAATTCGCCCAACGGACGACGGGGCCAAGGCTGCGCGATAACGGTGCACACGCGAGGAGCCCTCAAATTGGCATGTCCTATAACGTAATCAATTGCTCGGTGCGTACGCCATCTGAGTGATATGCCGAGATATTTTCGCGCGCCTAGCGCGCTGTCCCCCAAGCTCCCATCCGGCGTGCTCGCCCTGGACTACCTCAAGTTTTCGCAACTGTCGGTGAGCGATGAAGTCCTGATGCGAGCGGCGGGGGGCAGCCCAGCCGTAGAAGACGCTTTGGCTTCCATCCGCACGGGTACGATGCGCGCCGCGCGGCCCGCCATGAGGATATTCTTCGATGGGTGTCAGTTTTGGCTGGCGAGTCACGCCCACCGCTATCAGGCCGCCCGCCTTCTCGGCGCCTGTCATCAGGAGTTCTGATGTGACGTTCGATCCGGCACGAGCAACGATGCGGTCCAGTATGCATCGAGGATTGCGACCGCCAGCCGTACGCGTCATAGCGCGCCCGTTTCAGCGAGCTGATCGCCTCCATCGGCTCAGCCGATTGGTCGTCACGCTGACTACCAAGACCGAAAGTGCGACACCTGCGGCCGGCAGCATTGACGTCGGGATATCTCATGGGCCGTACTGGATTCGAACCAGTGACCAACGGATTAAAAGTCCGCTGCTCTACCAGCCGAGCTAACGGCCCACTTGCCCACGAAAGTGACGAATATGCTGCGGGCGTAGCACTCAACGCGGTTCCTAGCCAATATCGATCGTGCGGCTCGCCGAGCGTGCCGACTCCGACTTCGGCACGGTCAGTGTGAGTATGCCGCGGTCGAATTTAGCCAAGGCGCGATCCGGCTCGGCGTTTTCCGGCATCGGGATGGTCCGTGTAAAGCGCCCATAGGCTCGCTCTAGCCGATAGCAGCCGTCCTCTTCGCTGCGGACATCCTGTTTCTTCTCGCCGCGCAAGACGAGCGTGCCATCCTCGACGCTTACGCTCACGTCCTCGCGCTCCATTCCTGGCAGCTCGGCCGTCACGCGCAGCACCTTTCCTTCGTCGACCACGTCGATACGCGGCTGGAAGCGCGATGAGCTGAAGTCGCCAAACCATCTTTCCAGCGCCCCGCGTCCGGCAAACGGGTCCTGAAAAAATTCTTCGACGGCGCGCCACGGATCGCGCGAGAAGAATCGAGGCATGTCAGGCCACGCCGAGCGCGACTGTTCACCGCCCGGTGAGTGCTCCGCGTCCGCATCAGACTTGCGCGTCGACCCGCGCAGGAACTTGAACGGGTTCCATTTCCTTGGATCGGTATTCATGGTTTGCTCCTGCCGATTCGTCAGCCAACGACTTAATTTGCGGGTGGCGGTCTCTCGGACCGCCACCTCAGGTCTCCTGCTGCTTTTCCCGCTTGCCGGGCTTAGCCCGTACGCACTTCAATCCGGCGGGGGCGGGCTTCGTCCCGACGCGGTATCGTCAACTGCAGCACGCCGTCCTTCAGATTGGCATCGATCTTCGAGGCATCCAGGTCGGACCCGAGCGAGAACGCTCGCGCGAAGTGGGGCTGGCGGATCTCGGCGTGCTGCAGCCGCAGCCCGGCCGGAGTCGGCACCACCGCCTCGGCTTCGATGAACAGATTACCGTCGTGGACCTTCACGTCGAGCCGGTCCTTCGTTACGCCAGGCAAATCCGCCCACAAGACGACGCCCTGGCTATTTTCAAAGATATCTACCGGCGGCGCGATGGTGATCCGACGCTCGGACGAGTCCCCTTGCCGGCCGGCCACCGCGGTTTCGCCTTTCTTCGCAAGCTCTGTCGTGGCGTTCATGATGTTCTCCTTCGACTGTGACGTTTCATTGAACGGTAATGGCCCGTGGCTTGGATGCTTCCCGCTTGCCAATGCTCACCGTCAGGCAGCCATTGGTGTATTGCGCGGTGACCTTGTCGGGGTCCGCATGCTCCGGCAGCTCAATGACGCGCCGAAAAGAACCTACGAATCGCTCCTGCGCATAGGTGCGCATTTCTTCACCGGCGGTCGCGGCTTGCGCCGCCGCGCGTTCTCCGCTGATGCTTAACAGGCCCTTGTCAATTGACACGTCGAAGCTCTTCGGATCAACTCCGGGCGCAAACGCAACGACCTCGATCGAATCGTCGGTGGAACCGATGTTGATTTGCGGGAAGGCGCCGAAACGCCCAGAACGGATGCTGGACGGGAAACCGCCGAAGGCGCTCGCCATCTGCCGTTGCAGACGATCGAGCTCACTGAAAAGGTCGGTCCCGGAATAGAGATCGCTCATGATCATTTCCTCCTTGGAACCAGCAGGAAGACGAACCGGCCTACGCGCTCCAGTCCGTCTGCCGTGCTGCGGGCAAACAAATCGAAACACGCAGCGCGCCGAACTGCTTGCGCGACTGCCTGAGCGAAATTCAAGATAGGATCTCGCGCCGAAATTTCAAGGGGATGTTGCGAGTTTTCTGTTCTTGAAATCGGGCGGCCGCATCCTATATTTTCTCAACGTTCCTGACGGCCCTCGCGAGGACATTATGGAATTCGAATACGATTGGCTGACCCTTGGCCGGCACCGTATCCGGCTGCGCTCGACGAAAGGCTTTCCGACTGAGACGATGCGTACGGCGGTCCAGGTCATTCGGCTTGCGATCGACAACAACATGAGCGCGCGTGCGCGCATGGTCGAAGTCGTGGCGCGAAAGGAATCTACTTATGAAATCGCGGTTGGCAGCACGTTCGCCGATGACCGCTTATGCGCACCACACCTCAAAGCGGCGATCGCGACGGTCTTAGGCTTGCAGCCTGCGCAAATCAATATCCTCGTCACAGTGGTGATGCAGGAAGAGGTCGATCTGCATTTCGGTGTCTACGAGAGGATGCTCGCCGAAAAGTTAGGCGTGGTGCCGCCACTCCAGTAGCGCGTCGTTTGGCCAGCCTCAGGCCCGAGCTTCCGGGGCGCGGCAGCGCCGTCGATGTTGTTGGACTTCCCTCCAGCGCGCGCACACCCGGTCTTCATCAGGCCGCCGCAGGGCGGCGGCCCTGCGGCACGACGCCCGCGGAGTCGAGCCCCACGTCTCGGTACTCGACGCGCCGCGCCCCGGCACCGCTTGGCGTCTACCAGACCGGAAACACCACGTCCGGCTGCGGTGAGAACTGTATGCCCGAGCGAGGGCAGCTCACGCGCCCCTTAACAGCGACCCGCTGATCGAGATAGGGAAGCAGCAGTGCGGGACCCGGGATGCCGCCGTTACCGAGAAGGATATCGGTGACCGCCTTGTCGCTACAGGGCGAGGTCGCCGGTCGATCCAGCAAAATCGTCGTGTAGTCGCCAGGAGCGTATTGATCGCTGCCACGCTGGATGGTACCGGTAATCCAGATATCGTCTTGCAGCGGCAGGGTGCGAATAGGCGCACTCGTTGGACCAGCCTCGCCGGACCAGCACATAGCAATCGCCGCCGCAGTCAGGAACCCTATATGTTGCATGTTCATAGCCAACCTCTTACCTATGAGCGCCGGCTGACAAACGCCGCGGCGCTGCACCTCGCGCACCGCCGATCCCATAGAACGAGCGATACAAGCGGTCTCTCAGGGGTCACGCCTGCATCCGATCGTTAACGAACGGGTTAGTGTCCCAGCGTCACCGTTTGCGATTCACCTCCTTGAAATCTGCGTCAATCACATCTTCATCCTGGTTCGCTCTGTGGGATTCGTGTTGCCCGGCCGTTTCCGTCGAACCGCTTCCTTGCGATGGATTGTCCGCATATATCCGTTCCCCGAGCATTTGCGACGCTGTCGCCAGCGCGCCGATCCGGGCTTGTATCTCTTCCCTGTCGGACCGTTTCAATGCATCTTCAAGTTCCCTGACCGCAGCCTCAATCTCGCGCTTCTCGGCGGCGTCAAGCTTGTCACCATATTCGGTTAATGCTTTGCGCGTAGTGTGGACCAACGCATCGCCTTGATTGCGTGCATCGACCAGCTCGCGCAGCCGGTGGTCCTCTGCGGCGTGCGCCTGCGCCTCCCGGACCATCTTTTCGATTTCGGCTTCGGACAACCCTGAATTCGCCTTGATGGTGATCCGGTTTTCCTTGCCGCTCGCCTTGTCTTTGGCCGAGACGTGCAGGATGCCGTTTGCGTCGATATCAAAAGTGACTTCAATCTGCGGCACGCCGCGGGCGGCTGGCGGGATCCCCTCCAACGTGAAGTCGCCCAGCAGCTTGTTGCCGCTCGCCATCTCGCGTTCGCCCTGATACACCTTGATGGTGACCGCCGCCTGGTTGTCGTCGGCGGTCGAGAAAACTTCCGAGAACCGAGTCGGAATGGTGGTGTTTTTTTCGATCATCGTTGTCATGACGCCACCGAGTGTTTCGATGCCAAGCGAGAGCGGCGTCACGTCGAGCAGCAAGACGTCCTTGCGCTCCCCGGACAGCACCGCCGCCTGGATGGCCGCCCCGACGGCCACTGCCTCATCGGGGTTGACGTCCTTTCGCGGTTCGCGCCCAAAAAGCGCTCTGACCGTCTCCTGCACCTTGGGCATACGGGTCATCCCACCGACAAGAATGACGTCGTCGACTTGCTCCGCCGTCAGACGCGCATCTTTGAGCGCAACACGGCAGGGTTCCATCGTCCGCTCAATCAGATCCTCCACCAGCGATTCGAGTTTCGCGCGCGTGAGTTTCACGCTCAGATGCTTGGGACCCGATGCATTCGCCGTGATGTAAGGTAGGTTGATCTCCGTCTGCTGACCCGACGAGAGTTCGATCTTGGCCTTCTCGGCCGCTTCCTTCAGGCGCTGCAAGGCGAGCACGTCCGTCGAGACGTCAACGCCCTGCTCCTTTTTGAACTCGCCAACGAGATAGTCGATGATGCGCTGGTCAAAGTCTTCGCCACCGAGAAAGGTATCGCCGTTGGTCGACAGCACTTCGAACTGCTTTTCTCCGTGAACATCGGCGATCTCAATCAGCGAAATGTCAAAGGTCCCTCCGCCAAGATCGTAGACGGCAATCTTGCGGTCACGGCTTTCGCGCTTGTCGAGGCCGAAGGCGAGCGCCGCGGCCGTGGGCTCGTTGATGATCCGCTTGACCTCGAGTCCAGCGATGCGCCCGGCGTCCTTTGTCGCCTGGCGCTGGCTATCGTTGAAGTAGGCGGGCACCGTGATGACGGCTTCCGTGACCGACTCGCCGAGGTAGTCTTCGGCGGTCTGCTTCATCTTGCGCAGGACTTCGGCCGAGACCTGTGACGGTGCGAGCTTGCTGTCGCGTGCTTCGACCCACGCGTCGCCGTTCTCCGCCTTGACGATCTTGTAGGGCATGAGCCGAATATCCTTCTGCACCTCCTTTTCCTCGAACCGGCGGCCGATCAGGCGCTTGACCGCAAACAGCGTGTTTTTCGGGTTGGCGACCGACTGCCGCTTCGCGGACGCGCCCACCAACAGCTCATTACCGTCGAGATACGCGACAACCGATGGCGTCGTGCGGGCGCCTTCTGCGTTCTCGATCACCTTAACCTGCTTGCCTTCCATTAGCGCTACACAGGAGTTCGTCGTGCCGAGATCGATGCCAATGATCTTGCTCATGATGTCTTCACCGGTACCCAAACGCTTCAATTACTGATCGCTCGTCGCCGTAAGTCATGCGGCCTCTACGACACTTCTTGCGCCCACGCAATCGCGCGGATGCTCATCGTCGTTGCTTCTCTGGCTCTCGAACGTCGCGCAGCGTTGCCTGCTCGAATTTTTGAGAAAGGCTCGACGCCGGCGGCAGCACACCTGGCGTGACGTAGCCAGCGGGCTCGTCCGACGCCTGCGGGATCAACCGCAGCTCCCTGAGTCTCGCCCGAAGGAACGCGTCGGCATGCGCCAGCCCCTGCTCAAGTTCGTGCGCCGTCACACCGGCTACCTGGGCGGCAGCGCCTACTGAAAGCCCCTCCAACCGACAAAGTACAACTGCGCGGCGCCACGGTGCCGGCAGTTCCGAAAGGAGCGTCGCGAGTAGCGCGCGGAGCTCTCGCTCGCTCACGGCCTCCTCGGGCGTCGCGTCCGGTGCTGGCATGACGTCTTCAAGATGCAAGACTTCGTCGGGCTGCCAGTAGGCGAACAAGATTTCCTCGTCCTCTCGCGGCTCGCGCAGCTCGATCGGCAGTCTGCCCTCGAGCGAAATGCAGCGACCTGCCTCGTCCTGACGGCGGCTCACTTCGTCGGCGAGAACCCTCAGCGTAATCTGGTAAAGCCACTGCAGCGGATCGAGCTTGCGTGGGCGCGTTGCCGACTGCTCACACGCACGGGCCAACGCCTCATCGACGATCTCGTCGACGGACGGCTCGCCCGGGTCGAGTTCGCCTCGCGCCTGCAGGTCCGAAAGCTCCCGCTGCACAAATCGCTGCAGCGATGCGAGCAGCGGGCGTACGAGGCTGCTGAACGAAGCCGTTTCTGCGTCGCTTTCGTCGGCCAGTGCCGTCTTGAGTTGCCGCATGCCGGCACGCCGCTCCTTGCGACGCCATGCGTCCTCGTGACGCAGATGTGCAACGTGGCGTTCGACCTGCCGATCCAGCTCCGTGAGAGCGTGTTCGATTGCCTTCTCCAACCGCGACGATTCCTCTGAGCACGCCAGCGTCGCGCTGGACAGCGTCATCTGCAAACGGACGTGATAGGAGCCATGGTGGCGGCTCCTGTCCAGGGTAGCGTGCAAACGGAGCAGTTCGGCCGGAAAGTGAGACAAATGCGGGCCGAGCACCCGTTCAGCGAGCCGCTCGATCATCTGATGAAGATCCGGACGTGAAAGCTTCGCCACGTTCCGGTAACGAATGACCGTTTTCATCTCAAGCCTGTCCACGAATCGTTTCGCTGCTGATCGACAATTCCCGGCGCGCACTCCGCAGAAGTTTTTTCTCATCGGCCACTGCGATGGGAAGCCGCCCGCACCCCGGCACGAGGATGCGACGTCCCGACTGTTCCGCGTCGCCCTGCGGCGCCGGTTTTAGAGGCCATCCTGGCGCGCGGCGCGGCGCGCTCGGCTCTCAGGCGCTGCGGCGTCGCGCACGAGGATATTCGCGCCGTTCCCGACGATCCCCGTTGCCCTATGGCCCGTGGATGTGAGACGGAGGCTGGCGAATCAATGGCACGAGGGAGGGCCCGAGACGAGCGCCGGTCGCGCTGCGCGAGCAGCGAAATGCAGAAAAAAGCGCTGAAGTTTGAGAGCGACGCTCGGTGCTATCGATGCAGTCCGAGCGCAGATAGACGTGGCTCATCGTCTTCTCCTTCGACGCAGCAAGGAAGAGAACGGGCTTGCGCGCTCCAGTTCGCCTGCCGTGCTGCCAGCAAACAAATCGAAACACGCAGCGTGCGACCGATCGGGCGGCGGACACACTGCCTGAGCTAAAAATAACGTAGTAAAACTCCGGGAAAAATTCAAGAGGCGACGATAGAGAACCAAAGGCCGAGGATGTCGCACAGAGGCGGCCGAACGTCAGACTCGCCCAAGTGGTCTGGACAGGGGGCCAACGCTATTGCGGGCGGCCGGCGTCTCGTAGTGCTTCCTCGAGTTCGAACAGTGAGTAGGGTTTGCATAGTGCCTTCCACGGGAAGTCTGTGGCATCGTCCGCAGAAAGGATCTCGCCCGAGGCGAAAAGCACGCGAATCGCTGGATGGCGGGCGATGGCCATCCGCGCCAAATCAACGCCGGACATATCGGGCAGGCGCACGTCGGTGAGCAAGACATCGAAAGCCGCAGCGTTCATTGTCTCGATTGCATCGCTCGCGTTTTCAACGCCGGTCGGATGATAACCCAGCAGACACAGCAGTTCGAGAACCGCGTCTCGTGAATACTTGTCGTCCTCTACCACGAGCACCCGCCTTGCTGATGCTGACGACGTAGGCTCCGCTGAGGGTCGCGACGATCCAGCGTTCGCCGCCCCTCGAGCGTCGAGAAGTTGGCGAATTTTTACCGCCAGATCTTCCCTGCTGTAGGGTTTGCTAAGAAGTTCTACACCCGGGTCGAGCCGGCCTCCGTGGACGATTGCATTTCGGGTGTACCCCGACGTGTACAAAACGCACAGGTGTGGCTGGAGCAGCACCGCGCGTCGAACCATCTCTGGACTTTTGAGTGGGCCTGGCATCACCACGTCGGTAAAAAGCAGGTCGATGTGCACGCCGCTGTCCAATACAACGAGCGCTTGTTCGCTGTTATCAGCCTTCAGCACGTTATAGCCAAGTTCGATCAGCATCTCGACCACGGTCTCTTGCACTTTGAGATCGTCTTCGACGACCAGCACTGTTTCGGAGCCTCCGAGCATCGGCGCATTTGTCCGTGCTGCCGGAGTAGATGCCTCGGCCGACGATCTTGGCAAGTACACACGCACTGCGGTTCCGTGCCCGACTTCGCTGTAAATCCGAATATGACCTCCGCTTTGCTTGACAAAGCCATAGGCCATACTGAGACCGAGTCCGGTGCCCTCGCCTTCGGACTTGGTCGTGAAGAAGGGATCAAACGCGTGCTCCAACACTTCCGGCGGCATACCGGCGCCGGTGTCAGTGACGCTGAGCATCACGTACTGCCCGGCCTGCACGTCAGAAAACGAGCGCACATAGCGTTCGTCCAGCGTCGAGTTGGCGAGTTCCAGCGTCAGCCGACCGCCGTCCGGCATCGCATCTCGCGCATTGATCGCGAGATTCAGCACGACGTTCTCGAGCTGATGCGAGTCCACGAATGCGTTCCAGAGCCCCCCGGCTACGCTGGTTTCAACTTCGATGGTCTCGCCGAGCGCACGGCGCAGGAGCTCGTCCATACTCCGAAGCATCGCGGCAAGATTCACGGAAGCTGGCCGAAGCGCTTGACGGCGGCCAAATGCGAGCAACTGTGAGGCAAGCTTTGCGCCGCGCTCGACCGCGCTGATCGCGTTTGCGAGTCGGTCCAAGGTCCAATCGTCACGCGCGCCGCGGATCTGAAGGAGTTCGAGATTGCCGCGCAAGACTTGCAAAACGTTGTTGAAGTCATGAGCGACGCCGCCCGTGAGCCGCCCGATCGCCTCCATTTTCTGCGATTGAAAAAGTGCGGCTTGCGTCTGTTCCAGCAGCTGGTCCGCCTCGCGTTTTTCGGTCACATCCCGCGTGATTTTCGCAAAGCCGACCAATGTCCCTGACTCGTCACGTATTGCATCGACGATGACGTGAGCCCAGAAGCGGGTCCCGTCCCGACGCACGCGCCATCCTTCCGCTTCGAACCGCCCGTCGCGGGCGGCGGTGTCCAGCGCACGCTGCGGTGCGCCGGCCGCCGTGTCTTCAGGCGTGTAAAAACGCGAAAAGTGGCAACCGACGATTTCGTCGGCCGTATAACCCTTGATTCTGCGGGCACCGCTGTTCCAGTTGGTGACGATACCTTCCGGGGAAAGCATGAAAATCGAGTAATCAGTGACGCCATCGACCAGCATTCGAAAGTGTCGCTCGCTTTCTATGACGGCGTCGTGCGCCTTTCGTTTGTCGGTTTCATCGCGTACGACTTTTGCGAAGCCCAGCACCCCCCCAAGGGACCCGACGAGCGCGGTCGTCACGATGCTCGCCCAAAACACTGAGCCGTCCTTGCGCCGCCGCCACCCCTCGGTTTGCATGCTGCCGCGCTGACGTGCTTCGTCGAGTTCACGCTCGAATATGTCGCTTGCGCGCGCATCTTCCGGAAAAAAGACACTGTAATGGCGACCGAGTACTTCGTCTTCGGTGAATCCGTAAATCGCCGTGCCGCCGGGATTCCAACTCGACACATGACCGTGCGGCGTCAGCAGAAACACGGCGAGGTCCGGCATCGACCGCACCCAGATCCGTTCCCAGTCGAGAAGGGAGTCGCCGAACTGATTTTCCTTGTTGCTCATTATCGCGGTATGTCCATGCACCGACTTGCCGGCCTTATCCACGAAAGCGACATGGACTGGATGATGGAACCGCTTGATTTTACTCAATACGTCAAAATCCGTGCGCGATCGGCGGTACCGCGCGCGATGCCACTGAGAAAATCGGACTGCAGCGGCGCTTCCGATCAGACCGCCGCTCAGTCGGGCGTCGCGACAGGACGAAGCGGTTGAGGCAGCGAGCGGTCATGCTGACGAGCCGATTAGCGCCGACCTCTCTTGGCGGGTGGCGCTCGCGCACCGTCGTTAGACGATCTTGCGTTCGAGAGCTCTCTATGAAGTTCGGGCCGAAGCTGCCCAAACGCCGCTGGTGACGCCGCGTATCGTTTCGTGAGCGCGCTCTGGAGTCAGGCATGTTTCCACCCGGTTTCAAACACGTCATGTCGACAGTCTGCGAAGCATACTCTTGCAAGCGCGCAGTGTCGTGTTCCGCGCTTCCTACGACTGCATCCCCCCGGAATCAGTCCCAGCACTAGATCAGACGCCCAATGCTTAGAAACGGCTGACGCTACGCGTTCGCCGTTGCCGGGCTCGGAGTCGAGGGCTGGCCCGTAGGCTCGCGATCTTCAGCAACGCTTCCCTCGGCCGTTTCCAGCACGAAAAGCGTCTCCACCTGAACGTCTGGACACGCTTAAAAAGAGCGTCGCCCATGATCCGAGACCCAGCATGTTATCCCTCTCGAAATAATTTTCCGGCCATGCATCGCTCTCTTCCACCGAGCACGAGCGAAAGTCGTAGTCGTCGTCGACGATCTGCCGCTGGCGCGACACGTCGACTGGCCCGCGTTCGTAGCCCAGTACCGCATCGGAGTGGTCAAAGTCTGAGATTGTTGATGGCTCAATCGGGGCGATATGCCTAACGTCTAATTATGAGATTAGCCCGATAGGAAAAATTTGATTCCGGACTGTGTGCTTTTCGCGTGCTCTTCGTACAAGAGGTTTGCCGAGTCTGCGATCTACGCGCGGTTTCAGGTTGACCCCGAGCGCCATGACCCGTCAAAGTCGGACGCACGATGACGCGACACCGTCGTCGATACCAGCGAGGATGCTCTGGGGCCCTTGCAGTGAAATTGGACCGAAGAGACTCTTGTAGACTCTTGGCAGTTCATTGATTTTGATTTTGGCCTCCATGCCCTCTTCCTTCAAACCCACAGCTGAACAACATGCGGTCGTGGAAACGGCTCTCGGCGGCAGTGACCTCAAAATCAAGGCTTATGCCGGCGCCGGCAAGACCTCGACGTTGAGGTTGGTCGCTCAGCAACTGACGGGCAGGCGCGGAGCTTACCTCGCATTCAACAAAGACATCGCGGATTCGGCCCGCCGCGGATTTCCGCCCCGGGTCAGCTCGCGCACCGTGCATTCGCTCGCATACGCTGGCGTGCCCTCGACCTTGACCTCTCGGGTGAACCTTCCTGCAGAGCCACCTCACGAGCTGTCTGCACGGTATGGAATCGGCGCGATCGAGGTTCCCACCATCACCGGCAAAGACGTCGAGATCACGCCATTCGAAATCGGACGAATGATCGTCGACGGCCTGGGTCGGTTTTGCCGTTCGCCAGATCCGACACCATGCTCGTATCACATCCAGGTTGACGAGAAGGTGCATGAAAAGGCCGCCGACTGGCTACGTGAAAACTTGCTTCCCAGCGTCGTGCGACTCTGGCATGAGAGCATCGATCCACGGGGCCGCAGCGCGATTCTGGCGGACGTTTATCTGAAAGTATGGGCTCAGCAAGATCCCCGCATCAACGCCGATTTCATCCTGTTCGATGAGGCGCAGGACAGCGACGGTGTCATGCTGTCGGTGCTCGGTCGGCAGCGCCATGCGCAGATCATCTATGTCGGCGATCCCTACCAGCAGATCTATGAATGGCGAGGCGCGATCAATGCCATGGCGCAGATCGACGCGCCGGAGCGACCGCTTACTGAATCTTTCCGCTTTGGACAGACGCTCGCCACGCTCGCGAGTCGCGTACTCGCGTTGCTTGGCGAGCCCACGCCGATACGTGGCCAGCCGGGCATTGGCTCGATCATGGTAGAAGACCCCGCGATTTCGCCGCCGGTCGATGCCATCCTTTGCCGGAAGAACGCGACAGCCATCTGGCAATTGGCTGCAGGCCTCGAAATGGGTCATCGGCCGGCCATTCGCATGAGTCCCAGCGAGATCGTCGCATTCGCGGACGGCGCCGATCAACTGCTCGCAGGTCGACGCGCCTTCCGCCCGTTGGCCTTTGCATTGTTCGAAAGCTGGAAGGAAGTCCAATCATTCGCGCGCAGTGCGGCAGGACAGGACTTACTGCCAATTGTCCAAATCGTCGATGAGCGAGGCACCGACTATCTGCGGGCGCTCGCGCAGCGGATGACACCCGAACGTGACGCCGATTACGTCATCTCGACGGTGCACCGCGCCAAGGGGCTTGAATGGAAGCGAGTCCGCCTTGTGAACGATTTCCGCTTCATGCTCGTTAATGGTCGACTAACGTTGGACGAAGACGAATTGCGACTGCTCTATGTCGCGGTGACGCGCGCGCAGCACGTGCTCGATATATCCGACCTGCGCGATGAACTATTGCGGTTGTTCAGCGCACATCGATGAGCATGCCCATGCATGCTGCCAACTGGCATGCGTGGCTCGTTCCGTGCGGCGGCCCCGCGGACAGGTGCGAGAATCAACCAACCCCGTCATTTGATGACCTGGCCGCTCCACCGGTCACGGTTGCGCCAAAACGGACACAGCGGACAGGTTTCACCTTCCGGATAGTCGATGCCTTCCTCATGCGGACAGCCGATGATGCGATCGACCATGACGACTGATCGGGCGCCGTGCTGGTCGAGGAACCGGACCACTGCCTCGGTGATGTCCGGATCGTTTCTCGCATCGGTGGCAAGACAAAACCACCGCTCGACGGGATCGGCATCCGCACCTTCGTGCGCGACGAT
>NZ_FCOX02000024.1 GCF_900044055.2 Caballeronia calidae
TTCGCCTTGGCCAGCAGCGCATCGATCTGTTCTTTGAGTTCCAGCTCGGCTTTCTTCATCCGCTCGTAACTCATCGCCTTATGACGCGACGCATTGGCCTTGATCTTCGTGCCGTCAACGGCAATCGTCCCGAGCTTGACCAGTCCGCATTCCTTGGCCAGCTTCACCACTTGCACAAACAGCTCCGACAGTTCCTTCAAGTGAAAGGCGCGAAAGTCGCAAAGCGTGCGATGCGCCGGATAGTTGCCCGCGGCGAGGACCCGGAACGCGATATCTTCATGCAGCTTCCTGGCCAGCTTGCGCGACGAAAACACCCCGGTCGCATAGCCGTAGACGAGCACCTTCACCATCATCGCCGGATGAAAGGGTTGATTGCGCGGGCCGCCGCCCGCATACCGCGCATGGAAGCTTGACAGGTCGAGCGAATCCACCGTGTCGCTGATGTAATAAGCCAGGTGCCCTTCCGGCAGCCAGTCTTGCAGCGCGTGGGGCAGCAACATCTGCTGCTGCGGCTCGTATGGGAGATAACTTGTTGGCATCTGCTAACAACGTCTTCTCCGCTCGGCCGGATGACATCAGATTTCTGCCGCGCACGCTCCTAGGCTCCCGGCGCATTGTTTCTTCAGTCTACCGAACAACAGATCGGCGACTTCGCTCGTCCTGGACCGCTTTTACCGGGGACGCTTCGCGACTTATTCCCGTTCTAATTCCCGCGATGGAATATTCAATGGGCTATCGTGTAAAGGGACGAGAAGGGTAATTGCCTGATCTGGTTTCTCCGGCAGCGCCGCGATGTAGTCGTACCGAAAGGAGGTCTGTCATGCAAGGCGACAAGAGAGTCATCGAGTATCTCAACGCACAGCTGAAGAACGAACTCACCGCAATCAACCAGTATTTTTTGCACGCGCGCATGTACGGGAACTGGGGCCTCGATGCGCTTGGAAAGCATGAGTACGACGAATCGATCGATGCAATGAAACATGCCGACGCGTTGATCAAGCGCATTTTCGTGCTCGAGGGCCTTCCCAATTTGCAAGACCTGAGCAAGCTACTCATAGGCGAAGAAACGAAAGAGATCCTCGAGTGCGACCTGAGGCTCGAACAGAGTTCACAAAACACGAGCAAAGAGGCGATCGCCTATTGTGAATCGGTAAGTGATTTTGTTTCGCGCGAAATCCTGACGTCCATTCTCGACGATATCGAGGAGCAGATCGATTGGCTCGAGACCAACCTTGCCTTGATCGACAAGGTCGGACTGCAGAACTACCTTCAATCAGGGATCGATTCAATGAGTTGAATAGTCGGGGCTCGCCACGATCGCCGCACGATCCGGAGTTTGGGTTGTAATTAAATTGTAATATTACCGGAATGACTTTCGTGGTGCGAAAGCCTCGCCGTTCGAGGCGACGCGTTGCCAAGCACAAGGAGGTTTGATATAAACGCGAATAATTCTCATTAAACTTCACTCGTGTTTCGAGGGGATTCGCCCATGCCTGCCGCCGATCATCTGTCGTTTCACGACACGCATGTCCTCTACGAAGATCATCACGGGTGGCTGCAAGGCTGGCTGCGTCGTCGACTGGGTAACGCCGCAGACGCTGCGGACCTTGCTCACGATGCTTTCATTCGTCTGCTCGTCAAGCCTGCTCCGCAGGGATTCGCGAGTCCGGGCGAGGCGCGCGCCTATCTTCGAGCCATGGCGCAAGGCATGTGCGTGGATCTGTGGCGCCGTCGGCAGGTCGAGCAGGCATGGCTCGACACGCTCGCGTCTCGCCCCGAAGCCTACGAGCCTTCACCGGAGCACCGCGCCATCATCATCGAGACGTTGATGGAGATCGGCGCGATCATCGGCCAATTGCCGGAAAAAGTGGGGCATGCCTTTATCCTCGCGCAGATTCACGGCGCGTCGACGCGTGATATCGCACTGGAACTGACGGTGTCCGAGCGCATGGTCCAGAAGTACATCGCCCGCGCGATGCTTCATCTTGCATTGATCGATGCCGGCTTGCGGATCTGACACATGACCGCGCGCCTTCCCCTTGTCAGCGCGCGCGACGGCGTCGCAGCGGACTTCGAAAGCCTGGAGCAGGCCGCGCACTGGTATGCCGTGCTCCTGACGGACCATGACTCGGCGCAAGCGCAGCGCGCAGCGTGGGCCGTGTGGCTCAACGAGCGTCCCGAGCATCGTCGGGCATGGGAGCATATCGAAGCTGTCAGCCGCCGCTTCGATCCGCTACGCGCGGAAGGCGAGCGCGACGCTGCGATCGTTGCTATGCGCGTGTCGGCACGCGGCGTCCCGACGCGCCGCAAGGTACTTGGATGCCTTGCCGCGCTAGGCGGCACGGGCGTCGCCGGATGGTTCACGTGGCGCCTCACACCGTTGCCCGACGTCGTCACCGCATGGCAGGCTGACTATGCGACCGGGGTCGGCGAGCAGCGCGAGCTCATCCTCGCCGATGGCACGCGCGTGTGGCTCAACACCGAAAGCGCGCTGAATGTCGACTACGACGACGAACGCCGCCTGCTCACGCTGAAAATGGGCGAGATTCTGGTCGATACCACCAAGGACCCCCGCAATCGGCCCTTCTTCGTCGATACACGGTACGGCCGTTTGCAAGCCCTGGGCACGCGCTTCACGGTGCGTCAGACAGAGGGTTTCGCGTTGCTGGCCGTATTCGACGGCCGCGTCGAGATCCGCACGCGTTCGGGCGAGACGCGCATCGTGGCCGCTAACGAGCAGCGGCAGTTCGATGCGAACGCCATATCCGATCCGGTGTCTGCCGATGTCGCGCGAGAGGCGTGGACGCGCGGCGTCATCGTCGCGGACAACGTGACGCTGGAGACCTTCGTCGCTGAACTCTCCCGCTACACGCGCGGTCATCTCGGCGTCGATCCGGCGGTGGCGTCGATCAGGGTCGTCGGTCGTTATCCCGCCGCGCGCCCCGACCAGGTCTTGGCGATGCTCGAGCGCGATCTGCCCCTGCGCATCCGCCGGACGCTGCCTTGGTGGACATCGATCGAAGCCCGATAGACAGGTAGACAGGGCTTCGCGATTTATTTCCTAACTTTTTCTTCGAACCGGTTCGCATTTTCGATCCTCGTCCGATTAGCAAAGGAGAGGGCCAAAGACGAACCGGGCAACCGACGCTGTCGGACGGACCTCTTCCTGTCAACGCACCCAACGAGGAATCCGTCCTATGCAGCGCCTGTCGTACCCTTCCAGCCCGCTTTACAACCGACATGAGCGCGACAACAGCGCCGCCCGTGCGCACGGAACGACGCGCCGTCCCGTCGCTCACGCGGTGCGCATGGCGTTCGTCTCCATCGCGCTGGCGGGGAGCGTTGCAGCGATCAATGCGCATGCGCAAACCCCGGAAGAGAAGGCTGGCCGGGCCGCACAGGCGGGCACGACACGCTACGACGTGCCGGCCGGCCCCTTGGCCGCCGCGCTGAGCCGCTTTGCCGATCAGGCGGACATCCTGCTGAGCGTGCCGGGTGAACTGACCGCGGGCAAAACGAGTCCCGGTGTGCATGGCACATTCGACGTGAATGGTGCATTCAACGCGCTTCTCAACGGTACGGAACTGGAAGCGGTGAAGCAGGCTGACGGCAGCTACTCGCTGCGCGTCCCTCGGGCTGCGGGAGGCGTGGTCACCGAAAGCGCCCTGCCCGCTGTGACGGTGGTCGGCAAGAAGGTGGGCGACGCGTTGCCCGTCCCCTACGCGGGCGGTCAGGTCGCGACGGGCGCCGCGCTGGGCATCCTCGGCGACCGGGACTACATGGACACGCCGTTCAGCGTGGCGAGCTATACCGAAAAGCTCATTCGCGACGAACAGTCGACCAGCATCGCGGAACTGCTGACGACGACAGACCCTTCAGTGCGTGCCGCCATCGACAGCAGCAATCGCTACGATGCGCTCACGATTCGAGGCTTTCGCGTCGAGAACAGCGAAATCGCGCTCAACGGCCTCTATGGGCTCGTGCCGAGCTATCGCGTGGGACCGGATCCGATCGAACGTGTCGAACTGCTCAAGGGCCCGGGCGCCTTGCTTAATGGCATGATGCCGTCCGGCAGCGTCGGCGGCAGCGTGAACGTGCTCACCAAACGTGCCGGGGATACGCCGCTCAATCGCGTCACTGCCGAGTATGAATCCGACTCCGTGTTCGGTGCGCATGCCGATCTCGCCCGGCGCTTTGGTCCCGATAATCGCTTTGGCATTCGTGTCAATGCCGCGCGCCGCGAAGGTGATACGCCGATCGATGAACAGTTCAAGCGCAGCACCGCACTCTCGGTCGGACTCGATTACCAGGGCGAACGGCTTCGCGTGTCGGGAGACGTGATTTATCAGGACGACTGGATGCGCGCGGCGGCACGCGGCTACACGCCGCTCGCGGGCATTGAGCTTCCTGGCGCGCCTGATCCAAAGATCAATCTGGCGCAGGACTTTTCGTATTCGAGTTCTCACAGCCTTACCGTGATGGGCCGGGCGGAGTATGACCTCACGTCGAATGTGACCTTGTACGGCGCACTCGGCATGAATCGTTTCGGCTACGACAAGATCGAGGACCCGGGCGCGACGATCACGAACGTACTCGGCGACGCGATTTCGACTTCGCGCTATCAGCAAGGGCGCTCACACGCGCTGTCCGCCGAAGCTGGGGTGAGGGCGCGCTTCAAGACCGGTCCGATCGATCATCAACTCGTGGTCGGCGGCAACCGGCTCGACACGACAACGTGGTTCGGCCAGAGCATCTATGGCAGCTATGCAACCAATATCTACGCGCCGGTGCGGCTGGCTGGGTTGGGTGCGCCCCTATCGACCTCGCCCGAATCGAAGAGCAGCGACCAGACACTCCAGAGTGTCGCGATCGCCGATACGTTATCGGTTGCGCAGGGGCTCGTGCAGTTCACGGTCGGCGTACGTCATCAGCAGGTCGAGAGCAACAACTTTGCCGTTTCGGGCGCAACGACCACGCATTACGACCAAGGGGCGACGACGCCATCGTTCGCACTCGTGGTTCGCCCGATGGATCAGTTGTCGTTCTATGCGAACTACATCGAAGCATTGACACCCGGCGCCACGCCGCCCGCGGATGCTGCCAATCCCAATCAGGTCTTCGCGCCGTTCAAGACCAAACAATATGAGTTGGGATCCAAGCTGGATCTGGGAAGCTTCGGCGCCACGCTGAGCCTGTTTCAGATCGAAGTGCCGAGCGGTGTTGTCGATCCGGTCAGCAAGGTCTTCAGTCTCGACGGTCAGCAGCGCAACCGAGGTGTCGAGCTTTATGGCTTCGGCGAGCCGATGCACGGCGTGCGCGTGCTCGGCGGGGTGACCTGGATCGACGCGAAGCTCACGCGCACCGCGGGTAATCGGTACGACGGGAACCATGCATTCGGCGCGCCGTCCGTACAGGCCAACCTCGGCGCCGAATGGGACACGCCTTTCTTCCCCGGATTCACCGTTTCCGGGCGCCTCATTTATACCGGCGAAACCTACGTCAGCCAGGACAACACGCAGCACGTGCCCTCATGGACGCGCGTCGATCTCGGCGCGCGCTACACCACACCCGTCTTCGGCCGTCCAGTAACGTTGCGCGCGAACGTGACGAACCTCTTCAACCGATACTACTGGCAGGCCAATCCGACCGGCTATCTGATCAGCGGTATGCCGCGCACGTTCTGGCTGTCGTTGTCGACGGACTTCTAAGTTATGAGTACATCGTCGTTCCGGGCGGTGCATTCGCCCGGGAAACTCAAGGCATATCAACAAAGGGGAAGAACTCCATGAATTCGACTGCTCGCCGTTTCTCGATGAAGATGGCATTCACGGGCACATTGGCGCTCGCTACAAACGCTGTCGCCTTTGCGGCAGAGCCCGTCGTAGCCACGTTCAGCACGCCCGGCTGGGACACGAATTACCTCATTAAGGGCCGACAGCCGTTCAACGTCGCGACCCTCTCTCTCGACGTAAAGAAACAATCGAAAGTCCTTGTTCAGTTCTCCAGCGAGATCTCCTCTGAACACGCCGAGAATTGTCCCTGCTATGTGCGCGCCCTTGTTTCGATGGACGGCGCAAAAGGCCGGCCCATCAAGCGAATAAACGTCGGCAGCCCTGCGGTGCACGAGATCGACAAATACGACAATGACCGCCAGAACCTTGACGGGACCACCGTTTTTGAGGCGGAGCCGGGCAAGCACACGTATGAGCTCACGTTCCAGCAGGTCGACAGCAACGGCAACGATCTCGAGATCTACTACCCCAATTTCCATGTCATTGCATTCCCGGATTGAACCGGTCAACCGACCTTGTGCATGCCAGACTGCTGGTAGTTCTGAATTCCGATCGTGTCGATGAGCCCGATTTGAATCTCCAGCCAGTCGATGTGATCTTCCGTTGCGTCGAGCAGGTCGACGAGAATTTCTCTCGAGACGAAGTCCCGGACCGATTCACAGTAAGCGATTCCGGTTTTGCACTGAGCTTGTGCCGTCTTTTCAAGCGCGAGGTCGTTTTGCAGAGCCTCTAGCGTGTGTTTGCCTATATTGAGCGGATGGAGGTCCTGCAGATTGGGCTGCCCATCGAGCAAGAGAATTCTCTCGATCAGCCTGTCCGCGTGAGTCAACTCATCCATCGATTCGTTGTACTCGTGGGCGCCGAGCTCCGTAAGTCCCCAGTGCTTATAAAGGCGGGCATGTAAAAGGTACTGATGCACGGCCGTCAGTTCGTTTTTCAGTTCGGCGTTGAGATACTCAATCACCTTCGGATCGCCTTGCATGCTATCGCTCGCCTGGTTGCGTCATTCAAACAGAATAGACCCTCGTTAGGAAACGCGCGGCAACGAGACGCATCTTCATCAATCGTGTCGTGGACATTCGACGAAGACTTGGCGAAATGTTCAAGCCCGTATTCGTACGAGCACAAACTAGCCGGAAATTTCTTGCAAATGCGATGTGTCGTATTAGTGTTTAGGCACTCGCTGAATTCAGAGAGCCCGTGCAGACGTATCCGATCGGCAAGCAGCATATCGAAGGGGGGATGGAGACAGGTACAGGTGCTGTGTATCTTCAGCCGATTACGATGGCGCCGGAAGGCATGATGCGCAGGGCGTCGGATTCCGACATCCATCTCGAAGCGGACATCCACGCGGTCAAGAACAACCCGACCGGCTTCGCCGAGGGCGACTGGATGCCGTTCCTACAGGTCACGTACGAACTCACGAAGGTGGTACGACCCAGACCATCAAGGGCGACCTGATGCCGATGGTCGCGAGCGACGGGCCGCATTACGGCGACAACGTTAAGCTTTTCGGCGCTGGCAAGTATCACCTGAATCTGCATATCTCGCCGCCTTCGCAGGAAGGCCACATGGCGTTCGGCCGTCACCCCGACACGGAAACGGGCGTCGGCCCGTGGTTCAAGCCGTGACGATCGAATACGGCTTTCCGCTCGCGGGCATTGGCAAGAAAGGTGGCTATTGAACGATCGCGATCCATAAGGCGTTCAACTCGCCCAGTGAACAAGTCCACCGCAAGGACATGGCGAATCGGGTGGGTTGCATCCACCTTCGCCAATGAGCGGCGCGTCATGTTCAGAGGGCGCGGCGTCGTGTGTTTAGAGGCGAGCAGGGCACATTAGAAACGATGTCGGATTCCTGCAGCGACCATCAACTGATTGCGGCCACTTGCCGGATCATTGGTGTTGATCACCGCCGGTGCGTTCGACGAGGCGCGCTGGTAAATGGATTCGATGTAGACGTCGGTACGTTTCGAGAGCAAATAGTCAGCCTGCAACGCACCCTGGTGCCAATGTGCCCCGCCGCCGTTTGTATAGACATACATGCCGGCCAAGGCGAACGCTGACGTCAGTTGATAGACGCCATTGATCTCGTAGTTGTTGAGCGCAAGGGACGCTGCCGCCTCACCCGTTTCGGCATTGGTTACCCCCGAGTTGATCGAGCGGGAGAATGCGGCGGCAAGCGTGAAATCGCCGAATGCATAGCTGGCCCCGACGCCAAAAGTGTTTTGACGAGCGACGATGGCGTCGAACACCGCACCGTCAGACCCCGGCAGCGCGAGCGGCTCGTATGCGCCGTTGTCCGTATTTCCCCGTCCGTTGTTGTGCAGCCATGCGGCGCCCACGTTGAATGGGCCCATCGAATAATTCGCCCCTACGCTGTACGCTCGATTGTTCGCGAACTGCCCGGCGAGGTTGGAAAACGCGTAGAGGCCTCCGAAGGTGAACCCTCCATAGTTGGCGCTCGTGTACTTCACCGAGTTCGCAGCGAGGAAGGAGTTGTTGGCATTATCGTTGTCGAGTAAATGTGCGAAGGCGGTTCCGCCCGTGCCGCCCGTCAGGGTGAAGGGCGCGAAATAATCGTGGATCGAGTCGTACTGATGACCGAAGGTGATCGTCCCGAGCATCTCGGTACCGAGACCCACGTAGACCGGGTGATCATTAAATCCCTCGCCCGTCGCGACCGAGAAGCCACGTTCCAGCCTGAAGATTGCCTTCGCTCCGCCACCAAGGTCCTCGACTCCCTGGAGCCCCCAATAGCTTCCATCGATCACACCAGACGTCACTTTGTACTGAGAGTGATCGCCGACATTGTTCACGTAGGCTACACCGCCATCGATCTCGCCATATAGGGTGACTGAACTTTGTGCGCGAGACTGACAAGTCACGAATGCAAGCGACAGGGCACAGGTGACTCGAATTGCGACATCGCAGCGCGGGCAGGGCATGTTCCTCTCCAGGTTGTCCAACAAACGGACTTGAACGTAAGCACGACGAAGAATGGTAATGATTTTTATTTGTTTTTCAAGTGTATTTGAAAGTCATTTTTTAAGTCTGATGATTTGACGACGCCGCTTAAGGGAGCGTGCTTCTCGTTCGCCGCAAGGATGAGCACCTAGTAAGCAAATGCTAAGCATTTACCCGGATATTTCAGTTACCTTTCTGGTTTTTGCGTCGCGGACGGTGCCTGATCATGCTCTCTACAGCTCTTATCGTGTTTCGTGAAGTGCTGGAGGCGTCCCTGATTGTTTCGATCGTTCTTGCTGCCAGCAAGGGCGTGGCAGGGCGCGGGTGGTGGGTCGCGGGCGGGCTTGTTTGTGGGATCGTGGGGGCGGGCCTACTGGCGATTTTTGCTGATGCTCTGTCGAATCTGGCTTCCGGGTTGGGACAAGAGCTTTTCAACGCAGCGGTCATGTTCGTCGCCGTGGTGATGCTCGCTTGGCACAGCATTTGGATGAGCAGCCACAGCCGGGAGATGGCCCGGCAAATATCGGCAGTCGGAAAGGCGGTCGCAACGGGCAGCAAGCCCCTGATCGGTCTATCAGTCGTGGTGGGTGCCGCCGTGCTGCGCGAAGGCGCTGAGGCAGTGTTGTTTCTCTACGGCGTCCTTGTGAGCTCGCCCGGCGAGACGCTCCAGATGCTGGTGGGCGGATTGATTGGTCTGGTAGGCGGCGTAAGCCTCGGTTTTGGTATGTATGCAGGGTTGCTGCAGATCCCAATCAAAAAGCTCTTCGCCGTCACGAATGCACTGATTGTCCTCCTCGCGGCGGGCATGGCGAGTCAATGTGTTGGCTTTCTGATTTCGGCCGGAGTCGCTCCCACTTGGGGCGATGTGGTCTGGGACAGTTCATGGCTGCTTGACGAGACTTCAATCGCCGGCAAGATGCTGCATGCCCTGGTTGGGTACACGGCCCGTCCCGCGGGTTCGCAGATCGTCGTTTATCTTCTTACCTTCGGCGTCATCGTCGGTCTTTCGAAAATTGCAAGCACTCGCCAACATACTTCCTAACCTAGGAGCAAGGACGGGCCACGGACCTATGCGCTTCCCGTGAAGGCAGAACCAGGCGTCATTCGGCCTGGGACGCCCATCTCACAGCGGCATCGAGCAGTCGTAGTCCGTCAGGCGAGAGGTTCGTGAACATATCATTGCATAGAAAGAACATCGCGCGTCGCGCGGGGGCAAGCGTCTCATAGTCCATCGTTGCTCCCTTTTCACATGCGAAGATGACGGCTTTTTCCGGTTACCCGTAAATCGTGCTCGCTCGGCGTTCCAGCCCCTACGATCGCTTAATCATCTCGGGCACGATCTTGATCGCCCTGACACCCGGCTGGTTGGTCACGGTGGTGTGGGTTTTATCTTGCGGAGAGCTACTTTGAGCGATACGAAGATGAGGAAGACCGGCTTGAACGAGTTAGCGCGGTCCCTCGGACTGACGCCCGTGACAATCTGAGACAGTGCGCTTCAAAGCGTGAGCACTCACGTTAAATGGGGTAGCCCGCCGACAGGTCCGCTTGATCACATTTCAATCTGGCCGTGACAGTCGACCAACATCGCGGAACTGCTGACGACGACAGACCCTTCATTGCGTGCCGCCGTCATCGACAGCAGGAGTCGCTATGATGCGCTTACGATTCGAGAATTTCGCCTCGAGAACAGCGAAATCTCGCTTGACTGCCGCTATGGGCTCGTGCCGAACTATCGCGTGAGACCGGCTGTCGAGGCTCAGTACAGTCAAAAGGTCCGCACTTTTTGGTCCGGCAAGATGGCTGCGTCACAGGCACTTGTACGATTCGTCAAGCACAGGTGCTGCGCGTAAAGAACGACATCTCCGCCTGTTGTTCGATAGCGAAGTCCACTAGCGATCGAATCGCCTGCGTCGCGTAACGCTGGCCGGCATACAGCATGCTGATAGTTCGCTCTTTCCCGTCGAGATCGAAATTCTTCAGAAGCGGCAGGAGCTTTCCGCTTTCCAACTCGCCTTCTATCAGCATTCGAGGCAGCCGCGCCACGCCCAGACCCGCGACCGCCGAACGGACGACGGCGCAGGTATTTCGAGCGGTTAGCGTCGGTACGAGCATGACGCGGTGAACACCGTCCTTGTCGTTGAATGTCCAGTAGCGCATCAGCGATTCGGAATCGAGAAGAATGTCATAGTTGGGCAAATCTCTCGGGCTGAGCGGCAACTCGCGAGACTTCAGATAGCAAGGCGCTGCGACGATGACATCCTCCGTCCGACCAAGCGTTCTGCAGACGAGCGATGAATCGCGAAGCTTGCGCTCGACCATGAAGGACAATTCGAAATCCTCGGGAGAGATTTGCGCCTGATTTTCATAGATCGTCACGTCGAAGGCGATGAGCGGATGCTTCTTGTGGAACTCGGTCAGCAGCTTGGGCAAGTCCGTTGCCGCGAACAGGGCGGATACGGCAATCTTCACACGGCCGGTCGCGGATTCCGCCTCTGCTCGCACCTTTTCTTCGATCTGTCTGACTTGCGAGAGCACATCGGCGCAGCTCTCGAAGTAGCTTTGACCGGCTTGTGTGAGCGAAACGCTACGCGTCGTCCTGTTTATCAGGCGCAGTCGCAGATGATGCTCCAATGCACCGACGCCTCGCGTGACCGCCGAATTGGATATCCCGAGCTGTTTCGCGGCAACGCCGAAGTTGAGACACTCCGCGACCTTGACGAAGATTCGCATCGATTCGAGTTGATTCATGGCTGCCAGCTTTGATTTGGCGTTGATGTGTCATTCGGCGGCCCGTTTGCCGGACGCGTTCCAGTCGCCGCCGAGCGCGACAAGCAGACCGACGGAAGAGATGGCGCGTCGCGCGTCGATCTGATCCGCGATTCTTTCGTTGCTCAGTGCGATCGTCTGCGCCGTCACGACGTCGAGATAACTGACCGCGCCTGCCTGAAAGCGGTTATTGGTGAGTTTGAGCGACAGTGCCGCGGCATCGGATGCGCGGCGCTGGCTTCGGGCTTCGTCCGCGAGCGCGGTCAGCGCGGTGAGATCGTCCTCGACCTGCTGAAAAGACGTCAGCACGGTCTGGCGATAGTCGGCGGCGGCGCCTTCGTATTGCGCGCGTGCATCGGCGAGCATCGCGGAGCGGCGTCCGCCGTCGAAGATCGTTGCCGCCAGTTGAGGCCCGAGCGACCAGAAGAGGCTCGGCGCCGTGAGCCAGGGCGCGAAGAACGTGCTTTCCAGGCCGACGTTCGCGCCGAGCACGAGACTCGGAAAGTAGGCCGCGCGCGCCACGCCGATTTGCGCGTTGGCGGCGAAGACGCGCCGTTCGGCCGCGGCGACGTCCGGGCGACGCTCCAGCAGTTGCGAGGGCAGCGCGACGGGAATCGCCGGCACTGCAAATTGCTGGACGACCGGCGCAATGGAGAAGGTCGAAGCGGGTTGTCCCACCAGCGTCGCGATGGCGTGTTCAAGTTGCGATCGTTGCGAGGCGGTTTCGGTCGCCTGCGTGCGCGTGCTTTCGAGCTGCGTCTGGGCCTGCGCGACCGCCGAGGCGTCGATTGCGCCGTTCGCGAGTTGCTGATCCAGCAGCTTGAGCGCAGCCGAATACGCGTCGATCGAATCGTCGAGAAGCTTCTTTTGCGTGTCGAGGGAGCGCAGGTTGAAGTAGTCGATTGCGAGCTGGCTCGTCACGGAAAGACGAACCGCTTCGACATCGGCCGCGCTTGCGTCCGCGTTGGCCTGCGCGTTGAGCGTTGCATCGTGGATCCGGCCGAAGAGGTCGGGTTCCCACGATGCGGACAGGCCGACGGCGTAGTCCGGCACGGTCTTTCCTGCGAGCGATTTCCCTTCCAGATTCGCCGATGTCCGCGTGCGATTCTGGCTGAGGCTCGTCGAAATCGTGGGCCAGAAACCGGCGCGCTGATAGTCGACCATCGCTCTCGCCTGTTGAAGCTGAGAGACGGCTTTCTTGAGCGTCTGGTTCGATACATCGACGCGCGCTTCGAGCGCATCGAGCGTCGGGTCCTGAAACAGGGTCCACCACGGGCCGCGCGCCTGCTGATCGGATGGTGACGCCACAGACCACCCGGGCGCGGACGCGAAGTGCGCGGGCACAGCCACTTCGGGCGGCCGATAATCCGGAACAGTCGAACACGCCGCGACAAACATGCAAGCCAGCGCGCAAGCCGCGCGTCGCATTGGAAGCTTCATCGTCTTCGCTTTCACGATGCGTGGCCCGCCTTGGCGATCTTCACCGGTTCGCCGCTCATCAAGGCATCGCCCGGATTGTCGATGACGCGATCGCTGGCTTGCAATCCCGTCAGAATCTCGACGTGCGTACCGAAGTCGCGTCCCACGGTGACAGACTTGAGCGCCGTCTTTCCAGCCGCGTCCACCGTGGCGATGGTCACAGCGTTCGGGCGGAACAGCAACGCACTGACCGGCAAATCGAGCGCCGGATTGCCGTTCTGAAGCGCGAGATGCACTTGCGCATAGGCGCCGGGAAGCAGCGTGCCGTCCTGATTGTCCACGTCGACCTCGACGCGAAGAGTCCGGCTCACCGGGTCCATCGCGCCCGAACTGCGCGCGACATGCGCAGCGAACTGTCTGCCCGGAAACTGCTGCACGGTCAGATACGCCTGCGTGCTTGCGGACACGTAGGGCGCATCGTTTTGCGGCACGTCGATGAACACGCGCAACGTGTCGCGCTGCGCAACATGAAACAACTCACCCGCCGATGCCGCGAGACCCGGCGCACCGCCCGCCGTCACGAGCGCGCCGACATCGACGTTGCGCGCCGTCACCACGCCGTCGAAGGGCGCGACGACTTTCTCATAGGAGACGAGTTCGGTGAGCCGCTGCACGTTCGCCTGCGCAGATTGCAGCATGGCCCGCTTGGCGAGCATGTCACCGGTTTTGGTGTCGGCGTCCTGTTGCGACACCGACTGCGTTTTCAGCATGTCCTGCCAGCGCTGCGCGGTCGCCTTCGCGTAATTGAAGTTGGCTTGGGCGGTGGCTTCGTCGGCATGCGCTTGCTGGAGCTGCGCATCGAGTTCCGGGGTCTGGATATCGGCGAGCACCTGTCCCTTCTTCACATGCGCGCCGATATCCGTGTACCAGTGCTGCACGTAGCCGCTCGTGCGGGCGTAGATCGCGGCATCGGAAAAAGCCGTGACGGCGCCGGGCAACAGCAGCTCCTGCGTGGCGGGCGCGGCTTTCGGCGCGATGACGGAAACCATTTGCGCGCTTTGCATCGTGACTTGCGCCGCCAACGCGCCTTGCGCACGAAGCCGCGGAAGAATGCCCGCCGCAAGCAGCGCGGCGGCGACGCCTGCCACGATCAGCGGGAAGACGAAGCGGCGCGCTCGCGGCCGCGTGTGAGGGTCGTGTTGCGGATTCATTCGGATGACCTGAGTGGTGGCTTTAGTGAGCGTCGGTGGATGGCGCAGCTTGTGCGGCGCGCCGGCGCGCGAACCATGCATGCACGATCGCAAACATGACCGGCACGAACAGCAGGGTCGATACGGTGCCGAGCGCAAGACCGCCGATCACGGCGCGTCCGAGCGGTGCGTTCTGCTCGCCGCCATCGCCGAGACCGAGCGCCATGGGCAGCATGCCGATCAGCATCGCAAGCGCGGTCATGATGACGGGGCGAAAGCGCGTGAAGCCCGCTTCGAGTGCCGCGTCCCAAGGCCGGGCGCCTTCGTGCAGCTTCTCTCGCGCCGCGTTGACGACGAGAATGCTGTTCGCCGTCGCGATGCCGATACATAGAATCGTGCCGGTCAAAGCGGGAACGCTCAGCGTGGTGCCGGTGGCGAACAGCATCCACGCAATGCCCGCAAGCGAAGCCGGCAGGCCGCAGATGATGATGAGCGGATCGATCCACGACTGAAAATTCACGACCATCAGCAGATAGACGAGCGCGATGGCGAACGCCAGTCCCGAGCCGAGACCGCTGAACGATTGAGTCATCGATTGCACCTGTCCGCGCATGACGATGGTCGATCCTGGCGGCAAATGCACCTTGGCCTGGTCGATGAGGCGGTTCACGTCGGCGGCCACGCTGCCGAGATCGCGGCCCTGCACGGAACCGTAGATATCGAGCACGGGCTGCACGTTGTAGTGCGATACCACGGCCTGCTGCGACGCACGTCGCATCGTGCCGAGCGAGCCGAGAAGGCTTTGCGGTGCGCTCGATGCCTGGCTCTTGTTGAGCGGCAGATTGGCGAGCGTCTGCAAGGAATGAATGTCGTATTGCGGCACTTCCGTCATGAGCGGATAGCTCACGCCGTTTCTCGGATCGAGCCAGAAGTTCGGCGTGGTCTGCGAACTGCCGGACAGCGAGATCAGCAGATCCTGCGCGACCGCCTTCTGCGTGAGCCCGGCCTGCATCGCTTTCGTGCGGTCCACGTCGATGTTGATCGCGGGCGCGTCGCCGGGCTGCTGGATGTGCGCATCCACGAGGCCACGTACATGGCGCAGTTTCGCGAGCAACTGATTGGCCACCACGCGATTCTTCGCGAGGTCCTTGCCGACGATCTGAATGTCGATCGGCGCGGGCTGTCCGAAGTTGAGAATCTGGCTCGTGATATCGGCGGGCAGGAACGAGAACGTCGTGCCCGGAAACGAAGCCGCGAGCACGCCGCGCAGTTTCGTGACATAGGAAGCGGTCGGCGCGTGATTGGGCGTAAGCGCGATCATGATGTCCGCGTCTTCCGTGCCGATGGGCGCCGACGACGAATACGTGAGATTGATCCCACTCACTGGCACGCCGATGTTGTCGAGCAATGACGCTTCCTCGGACTTCGGTATCACGGTGCGGATCTTCGCTTCGACTTCATCCGCCAGCCGCGCGGTTTCCTCGATCCGCGTGCCGGTCGGCGCACGCATATGCAGGCGGATCTCGCCCGTGTCGATGCTCGGAAAGAAGTCGCGGCCGGTGAAGGGCACGAGCGTCATCGAAGCGAGACAGAACACCACGAAGATCGCAATCACGGTGCGCGGATGCCCGATGCCGTTTGCAAGCACATCCTTGTAGCCCATGCGCAGGGCTTCGAAACGCCGTTCGAACGCGGCCTGCCAGCGCGCCAGAAACGCGAGGCGTCCACGCGGTTCGCCGCGCCCGCGCGCCTTGAGCAGATACATGGCGAGCGTCGGAATGAGCGTGCGCGAGAAGAAATACGATGCACACATCGCGAACACGACGGCCTCGGCCATCGGTACGAACAGATAACGCGCAACGCCCGAAAGCAGGAACATCGGGGCGAACACGATGCAGATGGACAGCGTGGATACGAAGGTCGGCACCGCGATTTCGCCGGAGCCGTTGAGAATGGCATCGGCAAGCGGCGCACCGTTCTCCAGATGATGCGTGATGTTTTCGATGGCCACCGTCGCATCGTCCACCAGAATGCCGACCGCGAGCGCGAGGCCGCCGAGCGTCATGATGTTGATGGTTTCGCCGAGCGCCGATAATGCGATGAGCGAGGTGATGACCGAGAGCGGAATCGTCACCGCGATGATGAGCGTCGCGCGCCAGCTTCCGAGGAACAGCAGGATCATCATCGCGGTGAGGCATGCGGCGATAAGCGCTTCGCGTACGACGCCGAGGATCGCGGACTTGACGAATACGGACTGATCCGCGAGCGGCGTGATCTTCAGCGCCTTGGGGAGGCCTGCGGAAATCTGCGGCAGCATCGAGCGGATCTGCTGGATGATCGTGAGCGTGGACGTGCTGCCGGTCTTTTCCACGGTCAGCAGCGCGGCGCGTTTGCCGTCGCTGCGCACGATGTTGGTTTGCGGCGCATAGCCGTCGCGTACCTGCGCGACATCGCGCAGGTAGACCACGCCGCCATTGATCGTCTTGATGGGCAGATCGTTGAGCGCGGCGACGCTGTTCGTGCTGCCGTTCATCTGCACGTTGTATTCGCGGGCGCCGATTTTCGCCGTGCCGCCGGGCAAGATCAGATTCTGCACGTTGACGGCGTTCACCACGTCGCTCGGCGAGAGATCTTTTGCCTGAAGCTTGCGTGGATCGATATCGACCATGATCTGGCGAATCTTGCCGCCGAAGGGCAGAGGCACGGCTGCGCCCTGGACGGTAGCGAGCTGCGTGCGCACAAAGCTGTTGCCGAGGTCGTAGAGCGTCTGCTCGGGCAATGAGTCGCTCGACAGGCCGAGCTGAAGAATAGGCACTGTCGAGGCGTTATACGTGATGATATTCGGGGGCAGCGTGCCCGGCGGCAGAATGCGCAGAATGGAAGCGGAGTTGGCCGTGGCTTCCGCCACCGCACGATTGATGTCCGCGCCCGGATGAAAGAAGATCTTGATCACCGATACGCCGTTGAGCGACTGTGACTCGATGTGCTCGATGTTCTCGACATCCGAAGTGAGCGCACGCTCATAGTTCGTCGTGATGCGGTTCGCCATGTCCTCGGCGGAAAACCCGCTATACGACCAGACGATACTGACAACCGGAATATTGATGTTGGGAAAGATATCGGTCGGCGTGCGCAGAATGGCAAGCGGACCGATCATGAATAGCAGTAGCGCCAGAACGATGAACGTATAGGGGCGGCGAAGGGCGAGTCGAACGATCCACACGAAGTCTTTTCCGGGTCGGGGCACTAGGAGACGCAGTTTGCATGTGCGCGCTTTGCCCAACCCTGACCGGAAAATGACAAGTTCGTAATCTTGCTTCTAGTGCGTGTCGAAGATCTGCAGGCCAGCTGTCGAAGCGAGTGGACCCCTCGTATTCACCACATAGAGGCGGTGGTACTCGGGCACGAAAGCGAAGGTTTTTCCGCCGTGGGTATCGATGTGCTGGACCTTCGTGTAGGCGCCGTCGTGCTCGCGTCGAATCACGTCGAGTCCGCCTTCGCCAGCGACATACACACATGCGTGTGCGGGGTCCACGGCCATCTCGTCGGAGATATCGGTGATGTCAAGTGTTTGCACGATCTTGCCGGTATCGACATTCAGAACATAGAGCTTTCCCGGCTCGCGCGATCCGATGAGCAAGCGCCGATGTTCGGCGTCGAGGGTTATCGCGGAATTGCGGGAAGGGCCCGGAATGCTCCATGTTCCGACGAGCGTGTTGGTCTCGGTATCGATGATGCCGACGGCGTTCTTGTCGCGGAAGTTCACGAAAAGGCGCCGGGTCCGCGGATCGATCGCCATGCCTTTGATCTGACCCGCCGGGACGCGAATACGCCCGAGCAACGATTCGCTTTGCGCCGATAGCATGCTGATATAGGCGTCGTCCTTGCCGCTTTGCACGCCGCCATTGCCGACATAGAAGATTCCGGTTCGTGCGTCGAGAATGCCGCTGTCAGGCTGGGGCTGTAGCGAAATGCGCTTCTCGACGGTCATGGTGCTCGTGTCCACGATTTCGACGCGCGCGGCTCCCGCGTCCGCAATCATCAACGCCCGGCCGTCCTTGATCAGTTCGATCTTGTGCGGCGAGACGGCGACCGACCGATTGCTCTCGATATGACGACCGTCGGGCAGCGAGAACGTCTCGATCGACCCATACTTTTCCGCTGCGACATAAAGCTTCGAATGCGCCAGATCGACGGCGCAATGATCGAAGTCTCCGCCAGTAATCGCGGGCAAGGGAATGGTTGCGATGAGGTTCAGTTCAGATGCGTCGGTGGCGTGAACGCTCTGAACGCCGGCAACGTAGACAAAGCAAAGAAGGGCTGCGGGTCGAAGGCATTTCATGGCGATTTCAGGATGCGGATGTTCGACATGAGTCTAGCGTTCGAGCCAGGGCGTTCATACGCAAGAGCTAGGAATTGAGATTTGCATCGAACTTTGGCTCGCCGGCTTCTAACCGAGCCAATCGCTAAGGCGCAGCTAAGCGAGTGATGCCAGGGTCCCGGTTGCGTCGCGCGTCCTCCTCGTCGAGGAATTCTCTTTTTCGGATGTCTTTCTTGTCACGTGGTTGATGCGAACCGACAATCCAGCGTGGGATATTAGTTCGCGGTCTTGACGGGAGGTTTGGATGCGACTTGGAGTGCTCGCCAGGATGCGCGCGAATGGCGTGCTGTTCGCTATGTCGGTTACGATCACTGAAGTGCTGGCGCTGCTCGTTCTGGCTGCGTCCGGGCGAATCGACGATTTCAGTGACGGGGCCACGCGACTCATCGTGCTTGTCGTTTCGTTTGCTCTCGTCACCGCGACGAAGATCCAGGCTCGCTCGGCGTTCGAAACAGCAGCATCGAGAGGTCATCTCACGCAAGTATCGGATGAACGAGAAGAATCTCGGCTTATCGTTGCTGATGAGTGTCCGGCAGCATGGCTCGTCCAGCTTCATATCGAATCTTGCGCCGATGTTGGAGAAGCGCCCGCGCCCGCAAGGAGACAGCGCTCGATTCGCGGGCTAACCAGAAGAATTGAATCCAGTCGCGATGCGCGTTTCGAGCGAGAACGATTAAACGGGATCGGCCGCGAGTTTCTCTTTAGAACAAGTGGCGAAGGGCGATGCGGCCGACAAACTGGTTGCGCGTCGACGAGGGAGCGTCGGCCCCGGTGATATAAGCCTGATCGAGCGGCGACGCCGCTGCGCTGCCGCCCGCGACGTGCTGATACATGCCTTGGATATAGGCATCCGTGCGTGGCGAAAGCTGGTAGTCCGCCATCAAGCCGAATTGATGCCACTTCGGTTTCGAATTTCCCGCCGCGCTGTCGAATTTGCCCAGGGTGTAGTTGTACATCGCGCCCGCAAAGATCGCCTTGGTGAACTGGTACTTGAAGTTCAATTCGAAGTTGTCGAACTTGAGCGAACTCGCGGTGTTGGCAAAGTTGCCGACATAAACGGAGCCGGTGGCATCGTTCAGGTCGGCATGGGTGTAGACGAAGCCGAGCGTGGCCGCATCGGCGATGGCGTAGTTAATGCCCGCGCCCCAGACGCGCTCGCGTCCGGCGAAGAAGGCGGTGTCGTCGGCGGCGAGGGAGCCGCCCGCGTTGGCGCCTGGATTGTCGATCTGCATATAGGTAGCTGCAGCGGAGAGTGGTCCCGAGACGTACTGCGCGCCCACGCTGTATGCGCGATTATTCGCGAATCCTCCCGCCTGATTGCTGAAGCCGTAGAGACCGCCGAACGTGAATCCACCGTAGTTGTTGCTCGTGTACTTGATCGAGTTGTTTAGACGGAACGAGTTGTCGGTGTTGTCGTTATCGAGCGGATGGGAAAGCAGATAGCCGGCCCAGTTGCCGTTGGCTGTCAGCGGCGCGAGATAGTCGACCACCGAATCATATTGACGACCGACGGTCAGTGTTCCCAGTGTCGCGGAACTCAGACCCACGTACGCTTGCCGCCCGAACATACGCCCCGACTGCCCGAGCTTGCCGTTGTTCACGTCGAAGCCGTTTTCGAGCCGGAATACGGCCTTGTTGCCGCCGCCCAGATCTTCCGAGCCTTTCAGCCCCCATCTGCTGCCTTGTGCAAATCCACTCGCCAGTTGCTCGTTGGAGTGGCCGCTGACATTGTTCGTGTAGTCAATGCCTTCGTCGATGACGCCGTAAAGGCTGACGGAAGTTTGCGCCGAGGATGCAATGGGATACGCGAGCGCGCAAAGAATCGCGCTGGCGAGCAGTTTTCTTTTCATGGAAGGGAGCCCGTGTTGGTGATAGTCAAATCTGATGCAGCGCGTGTCGTGTTGTCGTCAGCACCGCATGGTCACGGACTGTAATCGGCCAAAGATCGCAACATCGATGCAAAACAGTATTCCTCTTCGCGTGTAGCGCAGATACATCTTCGTGTCGCTAAGGGCGCTTGCGTAATCTGTTATGGCGAGTCTGCAGTGCGCTAAGCGTCTACTAAGTCTCCGAACAGAAGATCAGGGCTTAAGACACTAATAAAGTTGAGGACGACGGGGATACCCTTTGACGCCTTTATAGGAGGATGAAGTGGATATGCTGATCATCGCGACACTGTCTGCGCTGTCCGTTGGGATCGCGCTTACCTTGATAATTGGCGAGATAACGTCTCGAATGTCGGCGAGATCGATGGCCCTTGATGGCGGTCGGTTTTCGGCGACTTGATCCGTGTCGTAAGAAGCGGGCGCATTCACGTGGATCTGCGCTCGTTTCTTGTCGTAAGTTTTCGATCGGATCCAACAGCACGTCTCGTGAGTTTTGTGCAGTGCGGAAAAGGCAGTTGGACTCGTCGCCTCGTGCCGGACCCCACGCGCGCTCTCTGTAATCGAAACTTCGAGCAATTGCGTAGAATCTAAGGCTCATTCATCGTTGTCGGCGGGCCCAAGCATGCGCATACTGGTTGTCGAAGACGAACAAAAAGCGGGCGTCTATATCAAGAAAGGGCTGGAAGAAGCGGGCTATCTCGTCGATGTCGTCGGCGACGGTGCCGAAGGCCTGATTCTCGCGAAGGAAGAAAACTACGACGTCATCGTGCTCGACGTGATGCTGCCGACCATGGACGGCTGGAGCGTCGTGCGCAGTCTGCGCGAAACCAAGGCCACGCCCGTGCTGTTTCTCACCGCGCGCGACGACGTGCAGGACCGCGTGCGCGGTCTCGAACTCGGCGCGGACGATTATCTCGTCAAACCCTTCGCCTTCGTCGAACTGCTTGCGCGCGTGCGTTCGCTGGCGCGGCGCGGCCCGCCGCGCGAAAGCGACCTGATTTCGGTGGGCGACCTCGAAATCGATGTGACGCGCCGCAAGGTGCGCCGCGCGGGCAAGCGTATCGATCTGACGCCGCGCGAATTCGCCTTGCTGCAACTGCTGGCGCGCCGTCATGGCGAAGTGCTCAGCCGCACGCAGATCGCATCCTATGTGTGGGACATGAATTTCGACAGCGATACCAACGTGGTCGAAGTCGCGATCCGCCGGCTGCGGGCGAAGATCGACGACGACTTCGAGGTCAAGCTCATTCAGACCGTGCGCGGCGTCGGCTATGTGATCAATACACCCGGCCACGATTGATGCATACGCGTTCGCTCACCACGACGCTCGCGCTTGCGTTCGCCGCGACCACGCTCGCGGTGTTCGCGCTGGTCGGCACCTTCGTGTATCTCGCGCTCGCACATCAGGTACACGTGCAGGACGATCTGGACATCGTGCTCGCCGCGCGCCATACGCGGCGGTTGGTCGATGAATTGCAGAGCTATGCGGATATTGAACGCTATCGCGAACGGCTCGAAAGTCAGGTGCTCGGCAATGGCGCACTGTCGCTGAAAATCGTCGATGCCGCGCGCAAGCCGCTCGTGCAACACAATGTCGATGCAGCGCTGGCGCAGGTCGCTCTGCCGTCGCATGCGGTGCCGCCGGGCGCGCAGATTACCGGTCAGGCCATCGTCGATATGCGCGAAGCCGATGGCGATCCACTTCGCGTGCTGGCCGCCGACACGCGTCTGATGGACGGCACGCTCGCGACCATTGTCGTGGTGCGCGACATGCGCGATCGCTGGATGCTGCTCGACCGCTATCGCGATCGCCTGCATCTCGCGGGCGCGATCGGCGTGCTGCTGACCTTCGCGATCGGCTTCTTTCTCGTGCGGCGCGCGCTCAAGCCGCTGCGCAATATGGCGAACAGCGCGGCGACGGTGACATCGGACAAGCTCCATACGCGCATTGCAATGGACAACGTGCCGAGCGAACTGGAACCGCTGATCGCCGCGCTCAACGGCATGCTCGCGGGACTCGAGCGCAGCTTCCAGCGCATGTCGCAATTCACCGCCGATCTCGCGCACGACATGCGCACGCCGATCGCCAATATGCGCGGCGCAACCGAAGTGGCGCTCGCGCGGCCGCGTTCGACGGACGAATATCAGACGCTGCTCGCATCGAATCTGGAGGAATGCGATCGCCTCTCGCGCATGATCGAAAACGTGCTGTTTCTCGCGCGCGCGGAGCATCCGCAATTCGCGCGCCATCTGCGTGAATTCGAAGCGGGCGAGGAATTGCAGCGCATCGCCGAGTATTTCGAAGGGCTCGCGGAAGATGCGGGCGTGCGCATCGACGTGCGCGGTTCCGCACCGCTCAAGGCCGATGTCGAATTGTTCAGGCGCGCGGTGAGCAATCTGCTCGCCAATGCCGTGCGTTACACGCCGCGCGATGGAACCATCACGCTTTCCGTCGAAGCGGATGCGGCGCTGGTGCGCGTATGCATCGAGAACGAAGGCGCGCCAATCGAACCATCGATGCTCGAACGCGTGTTCGACCGCTTTTATCGCGGCGATCCGTCGCGTGGCGGCGCGGGCGCGGCGAGCGGATCGGCGGGGCTGGGACTTGCCATCGTGCGGACCATCATGGAACTGCACGGCGGCCGTGCCCACGCCGAAAGCGACGCGCGCAGCACGCGTTTCGTGCTGTCTTTTCCGGACGCGGCCTCGCGTTCGTGACGCGCAAGATATCAAACTTGTAACGTCAGCGTCAGCTTCTCTACAGCGCTCGAATTCCACAATGTCCTCAACGTCGCGAACAACGCAGCGGCGTTCGGAGGGCAGTCACCCTCCGCCATTCTTCCGTGAATCAGTGAGGGTAAAGACGATGAAAAAGTTGATGTGTGTGGTGCTGGCAGCGGCGACCGTGATGCCGTTTGCAGCGTTCGCGCAAACGGCGCCGGGTCACGTGACGCGTGCGCAAGTGCGCGCCGAACTCGCGCAGCTCGAAGCGGTGGGTTATCGCCCGAGCGCGCACGATGCGGATTATCCGCAGGCGCTGCAAGCCGCCGAAGCAAAGGTCGCCGCGCGCGATGCGTACGGCGGCGCCAATGCCAACACGCAGGCGAGCGGCGCTGCGCGCAACGGCGAGACATCGCAATGAAGCGATGGACCGCGTACGCGAGCGTGCTTTTGAGCCTCATTTGCGCGCTGAGCGTCGTATCGCACGATGCCTGTGCACGTGATCACGGCCCGCGCTTTGCCAACTCATCCTCCAATCCGAATTAACGCTTTCAGTTTTCCAAGGAACCGATCATGAAAAAGACTCTTCTTCTGCTTATCGCATCTTTGACCGTCGGCTTCGCGGCCCAGGCTCAGGCGCAGACGAGCGGCCTCACGCGTGCCGAGGTAAAGCAGCAACTCGTTCAGGCCGAAGCGCAAGGTCTGCTGCCCTCGAACGGCACGAACTATCCGCCGAGCGCGCGTGCCATCGCGCGTAACAAGGCCGTTTTCGCCGAGCAGCATGAAAGCAAAGGTGCCACGGCCTACGGCGGCGTCGCCGACACGCAGACCGATCACTAAGGGGGATGCGTACAACGTGCAAGGCGGCGCGCCGCACGATCCGCGCGCGTACCGCCGATATCGTCCGCTACACGCCACCGGATGCCGAACTGATTGCGCGGCTCGGCACCGATCGCGCATTCGCATCCGAATACGTCTGCGACGCGATGCGCAAGCTCCATGAACCCGATGGCTTCACCGCCGCGCTGACGGCCTTGCGCGATGTGGTGAACGCGGCAGGTGGCGTCGGCGCGATATCGCGTGTGGGCGGCGGAAGCAGGCCTTCGATTTATCGCGCGCTTTCTCGGGGCGGCAATCCCGCGCTCAAGACGCTGATCGCGCTGCTCAATACGATCCTTCCCAATACAGCCCCAAGTTGTGTGCGGAAGCCTTGTGACCCAAGTCAACCGCTCGTTCGTACAGCGTGCGCGCAAGATCCGCGTCCGCATCGATCCCTCTGCCGATTCGTGCGCTGTCTGCGAGCGCCGCGGCGGCGATGCCACGAAGCCGACCGTTGGCGCTGTCGTCCTTCACCACATCTTCAAGGATCGCGTTGCCACGTGTGTAGTCCGCATCACCGCCGGTCGACGTGACGAGGGCGATGGCAAGTGCAACCCGCAACGACGGATGGCGATTCACACCTACACGATCGAGAAGCCGACGTCCCAGGATTGGCGCGTCAGAGAGGGTGCTGGTCAAGAGCGCGTTCACTATCGCCGCCAGTGATTCTAGCGAGAGAAAGCCGGTCTTGTTCGCGGCAATCACGTGCTTGAAGAATTTCTCGACGTCCAGCATCGGGTCTGCGCTGCGAAGCTGTTGCCATTCACGTTCAATCTGTCCTACCCAGCTTTCCGTCTACATGGTGAGGTGCTCTTTGGTGAAAACTGCACCGTATCTAGCTCATCATACGGACTCTGGTAGGGAGGATGTACCGGTGAGGACGCCATGCGGGCTGATGGCGGCGATGTTTTGGGGGCGACTAGTAAAATTAGGCGACTGATTTCAGGCACGCGCTATTGGATTCGAAGATCGCGCTGCGCTCCAAGCGCAGCTGAACCAAGGCGCGAACCGCAAAAAGGTTGCTGCACCCTCGACGTCATCGCCAGTAGGCGTCGGACGTGAAATCGAGCAGCCATCGAAGCCACCGCGAACGTCTGCTGACGCAGCCGCGCGCGCCGTCAATACGTTGCAACGACATTTCCCGCACGCCTTTCCGCACAGTCCTGCATCGAAGGTCCCGCTCAAGGTTGGGGTCCTCAAGGACGTGCTTGCCCGAGCGGCGTCGCTTGGACTGAACGAGCGAGACGCTCGTAACGGCGTGAAGCTCTGGTGCGGCGGCCAACGCTATTGGAGCTGTCTCGTCGAAGGTAATGTGCGCGTGGATCCGACCGGCGCAATCACTAGCGTCGTCACCGCTGTCGAAGCAGAATGCGGCACAAGTCAGGAGAGGACTCGGCTAGCGCGCAGGCGGGAGCAGATTGCAAACAAGCGTCGTGCTTCGGCGCTGCGTGAGAACGAAACACCAGAGCAGATACGACATCTGTATTTAGCTGGCGCTACGACATTTGTATCTGGCCGTGACATTGTTAGGTATACATATGATGTGGTCCGACGACGCTATGACCCGCGTGCAACGTACAGGCCGATGATGTGATCAAGTGCACGCACTGTGTGTGTCTCGCCCCGCTTGTAGCTGGCCGCTTTCACAGTGGTTTTCGTCCTGAAGCTGCGCAAGGGCGCTGGTTGTTTTCCAGCAAGAGCTTGTTCGATTGCGGTAACAAGCTCGAATCTGCTATGCGCTTCGTCGACCATCTTTTCATCAGTATCGGATATTCAACCAGAAGTTCCTCCGTGGACTCTGGCGAAGAAGAAACCAGCTTAATGTCTCTGTTATATAAATACTTGGCTGAGGGCGTAGGTTAGGCTGTTTTCCTCTGCGGCCGCATTCGCGAATGGGCGGTACCGCGCTTTCGAACAGAAGGCGCCCCGTCAGAACGATGGTCGCTCGGACACAGTTTTGGTGTTCAGGCGAGAGAGCGAAAACCACTCAGGAAAGCACGTATAGGGAGATGCCGTCACAAGAAGATACGGAATGCTCCCCAACCGCTCGCCTTGGTGAGACGAGAAAATTACGACGCGCCAAAGAACACTGGCTTCATGCCACTCGTGCTGGCCGGACGACCCATCTGGGACGAACCGGTGGTCGACGGGCCGTAACCGTTGCTCTGGCCTGTTGCACTGCCAGCGGTGGTCCGTATATCGGTAGGAAAGTCGGAGGTATTCGCATTGGCCGGATTGAAGCCGGCTTGTTGAAGCCGAGCGATCTCTCCTTGCACTTGCGCACGCGTTAGCGAGCCGTCCGACTGCGCCAGCGAACCAATTGGCACAGCAATGACGACGGCCGCGCACAATGTGTGAACTAATGTCTTCATAATTGCCTACCTCCCGTTAGTTACCGCTACTGATTGGCGCTTCAATTTTCGCGAGTCGGAAGATCACAGATTAGGCGAAAAAACGCAGATAGTCGTTCATTCATCGATGTGGAATCGGCGAGGGCTCGTGGTACCTGTCGTAGCGATTCCCGTATTCGCTGCTCCGCTATAGGCGGGGCGGCCAGTGGCGCAACGCACGATCGCGCGAATGTCACCGCGTCGCATCAGTCGCCACACGACGTTATACGCCGATGCAGGGTTCACACTGTCGCAAGGATAAGTGACCGATTCGACATCGGGTTGACTTGAATCAAAGGCGTCTCAGAAGAATCGATCACTGTGCGCGCAAAAAATCCGGACCACGCTACGACTTTCGAATTCACTAGTTGCTTCGGGAAATCGTATTGACACGTGCGAAGATGACGCGTGATGATTGAGAACAGTGTAGATCCGCAGTCCGAGAAAGGGCGGTTAATCTTGTTTTGAATCACGCGAATCAATGGCCATCCCAAGATCTTTGGCAGTGCGCGCGGTATAAGCCAGCTTATTTCGAATCCGAGTGTACGTGCGGAGCAGGGATGGTCGACAGACCTCGCATGCAGGTCACGAGAAAAAGCTCGTTCGGCTTGCCGGTATCGACGGGCCGTGGACAATCACGACATCCCGCGGCCACACCGTCAGCCTGCAGCTAATGCCATCAAATGATCGCCGAATTGTTCCCGCAAGCGATTTTTCAGGATCTTGCCCGTCGCACCCAAAGGAATGGTGTCTACGAAGATCACATCGTCGGGCATCCACCATTTGGCGATCTTGCCCTCGTAGAAGGCGAGCAGTTCGTCGCTCGTAAGATCCGTTTGCGGCTTTCTGACCACGATCAGTAGCGGGCGTTCATCCCATTTGGCGTGCTTGGCGGCGATGCAGGCGGCCTGGAAAACGGCCGGATGCGCCATCGCGATATTTTCCAGGTCGATCGAGCCGATCCATTCACCGCCTGATTTGATCACGTCTTTGCTGCGGTCGGTGATCTGCATGAAACCATTGGGGTCGATGGTCGCAACATCGCCCGTCGGGAACCAGCCCTGGGCTTGCTCATCGAGCTGCAGCGGATTTCCGCCTTCGCTCCGGAAGTACTCCCGTACGACCCACGGCCCGTGCACCAGCAGGTCACCTGTCGTCACGCCATCCCAAGGCAACTCGCGGCCGTCCGCGCTGACGATTTTCATGTCGACGCCGAACAACGCACGGCCTTGCTTGGACTGAATGGCGTAACGATCTTCCTGGCACATCCCCGGGCGCCCGGGTTTCATCGAGCAAACCGTCCCGATCGGGCTCAGTTCGGTCATGCCCCAGGCGTGAAGTACCGCCACGCCGTACTTGCCCTGAAACTGGCGCAACATGGCAGGCGGACAGGCTGCGCCACCGATAATGGTGCGTTCCATACTCGAGAACGCTTGCCCTGTCTGCTCAAGATGATTCAGCAGGCCTTGCCAGACGGTGGGTACGCCTGCGGAGAGCGTGACCTGCTCGGCTTCCAGCAGTTCGTATAGCGATTTGCCATCCAATGCCGGTCCGGGGAAGACAAGCTTGGCGCCAACCATGCACGCAATGTAAGGGAGGCCCCACGCATTGACGTGAAACATCGGTACGACGGGCAGGATCACGTCGCGTGCCGAACAATTCAGCGCGTCTGGCAGTGCCGCTGCGTACGTGTGCAGCAGCGATGAACGGTGGCTATACAGGACGCCTTTGGGGTTACCGGTGGTGCCGGAGGTATAGCACAGCGTACTGGCGCTTTCTTCGTCAAGAAGTGGCCATGCGTACTCGGGTGAGCTTTGCTCGATCAGATCTTCGTAGCAAAGAAGGTCGATACCGGCGTCCTGCGGCATGTGAGCACGGTCGGTCATGACGATGAACGCCTTCACCGTCGTGCATCGTTTGGCGACGGCCTTGATCAGAGGCAGGAAGGTCAGGTCGAAGAAGATGTACTGGTCTTCGGCGTGCTGTGCGATATAGGCGACCTGGTCCTCGTGCAGGCGCGGATTGATGGTATGGAGGATGGCCCCCATCCCTGAGACGCCAAAATAAAGCTCCATGTGACGATAACCATTCCATGCCAGCGTGCCGATGCGGTCGGACGGCTTGACTCCCAGGGCCGTGAGCGCTGCGGCCAACTGGCGCGAGCGGCGATGGCAGTCCCGGAGCGTGTAGCGATGGATATCGCCCTCCACCCGTCGCGACACGACCTCCGTATCGCCATGGTGCCGATCGGCATGCACGATGAGAGAGGAAATCAACAACTGCTTTTGCATCATCAGGCCATTCATGGCGTTATCCCGTTTCTACTGTTGTCTGCCAGCCCGCAACGCTGACGCAAGGACGCCCCAGGCTGCGGCATGGGGCGGGCTGTCGGAGCTCGCGAAAGTCGTGCAGGAGTGCCACAATCGGCTGCTGGTCAAGATGAGGCAAGCAGTCGATGTGGTACTGGTGTTTCGATAGGATTGACCTTTGGCTGCAGCGCTTGCGGCGAATCGAGGGACAGCCATGGATCAATGGTTCAATTGCCGGGGAAAGCGCGGTCATCCCGCGCCATCGTGGGCAGTGCCTAGTTGAACGCCGTGAGATCTCTTGGCGCGATGTCATGCTTCTCGCAATACGCGAGGTAGCGTTGCATCGCGGTCTTCCAGTTCTCGATGGCCATAACTTTGTCGTTCTCGTCGACAAAGACAAGGTCGCCCATCACTGAAACCAGCGTCAGCATGTAACCGCCTTCTTCCGCCGTGCTGACGACTTCGGGCGTGTGACAGGACGCGGCGGTCTCGAACACGACGCTGCCAGGTCCCGCGATCCAGTCATGCTCCTTGTATTTCCATTGGCCTTCCAGCGTGTAGACCACAACGGTGCCTGAATGGTGGTGCTTGGGAAGCTGCATGGTCTTCGGCGCCTTCATCAGCACGATGATTTCGCCTCGAATCGGGTCGAGCTTGAAGTATTTCAGCAGCACATCGTCGGAATACGGGGTGAACGGAACCCACGGCAGCGATTCGCCATCGATGACTGCGGTATCGACTTGTTGGTAAAGCATGACTGTCTCCAGTGATTCGGTGTTAGACGGCATTTGTTGCACAGCGTGTTGCGACACACGTGCGGTTCGGAGCCTCATCCATCCTCGAAATTGATCAGGGTGAGGTGCTGTTGCCGCCCGCCATAACTTGGCGGGGGCTTCTCAAGGTTTTCCGGTGGAACTTTTCGGATCAGGAAAGCGAGGTGCCCGTCAGCGTGGCGCGAAGCATCTTGCGCGGCGCATTGCCATAGTCCGCGACGGCATAGTGTTGGCACAGCAGGTTGTCCCACATCGCCACTGTGTTATTGCGCCATTTAAGTCGCACCTGGTATTCAGGAATGGCGGCTTGGGAGCACAGGTAGTACATCAGGTGATGTGACTCGGGCATGAAGTCCTGGCCGTAGCGAATGTCGGTGAAGTTGAAATAGTTCACGAAGTGGGTGGTGAATGCCGAATTGACAAACAGAACCTTTTCCCTGGTCTCCGGGTGGATCAGAACGACCGGATGTTCACTGCCCGGGTTCTTTTCTGCGGCGGCGTGGCGTTCTTCCTTCGGAAACTGAGCCAGGAAGACATGTTCGGCGCTGTGCTTGGCGTACAAACCGTCGATTCGCTGCTTGATGGCCTCGGGCAGGCGTTCATACGCCATTACCATATTCGACCAGATCGTGTCGCCGCCGTTTTCCGGGCCCAATTCACGCCGCAAGACTGCGCCGCGCGGAGGGGCCTTCTTGTAGGTCACGTCCGAATGCCAAACGTTCTCCCGGCTGGCCTTCTCAACAAAATTCTGTTTGCTTGAATCGAGGTTCCGATAGAGCATGAGCAGCTTGTCGGCATCGGGATGGCTCGGCGCCAGCGGGTGCGATTCCAGTTCGCTGAACTGCGCTGCGAAGGTCTGCTGTTCCATGGGGGTGATGTCCTGATCACGGAAAAACAGCACCTTGTGCTTCAACCACAGCGCACGGATTTGAGCGATGAGGTCAGGGTCCAGAGCAGCGTCGGCCAGATTGACGTTGCTGAGTTCAGCGCCGATGGCAGGCGTGCAAAGCTCCACCTTGATCGAATGTTGGCGCACCGATGGCCGGATGATGGCCGGTGCCGTGCGGGAGGCGTGGGTAGCGCTGATTTGCGCCGTGGTTGCTGCTGTCATAGCTGTCTCCAATCTCGGTTTGTGCCGCAATGTGCGGGGCCTCGGTGGAACGGCGCGCCAAATGCGACGGCGCTTGATGAATTCCACTCGGATGCAGCTATGGTACGGTTGGTCGCTCTTCAGCGATTTGCGCGTTGGGACAAATAGTTAGCAGTCTGGGACATGCATGGCAGATTACGCAGGCCCAGGGGCATCGTGGGCGACGGCGATTGTCTCCTTCCGAAAGGGCGCTGCTGAGAGGTGGGGCGTGGCTGGACGTCGCTACGACGGGACTCGGCCGGTTGGCGATGCTAGTCGCTGTGGGTGAATGAAATAGCCATGCACGCTTCCTTCAGACAGCTGCCGGGTGATGTCATCCGCGGTGCACTCCGGGTGGGGCCGTGACCATTCTCTGCCTATAGCTGGCCACCCAGTCCGACGGGGTTTTGCCGAACTCGCGGCGGAACCAGCGGGAGAAGTCGCCTGCGGTGGAGAATCCAAGCAGTTCGGCGACTTCATACAACTTGCGCCTGCTGTTGGCGAGGTACTCCTCGGCGAGTTCTAACCGCACGGCATTGATGATCGTTGTCGCGCTCTCGCCGCTGCTTGCCAGATGCCGATTGAGGGTGCGCCGGTTGATACCTAAGTGCTGGGCGAGTCGCTCGACAGAACAAAGACCGGTCGGCAGCAGCATCCTGGTCACCGCGCGCGCTCGCTGGGTCAGGTCGTCTTCCAGGTTGGCCAACTGCACGTCAAGCCACCGCTTCACTTCCCGACTGAGTTCCGGGACCGCCGTCGGAATGGCTATGTCCAGTTCGCGACCGCGACAGACGATCGCATTGAATTCCCTCGAAAATTCGATAGCTGTTCCGAGTACGCGGCGATGAATATCCAGACTGGAAGGGGCCTCATGCGTAAAGCCGATCGAAACGGGGTGAAAGCTATGCCGTGTCAAAACCATAAAGGTCCGCAGCGCAATCCCGGTGGACATTTCGATCGCCTGCCGCCACACGCCGGGGCGACGGAAATCCACTTCGACGTGGAGCATGGCGAGATCCCCGGCATCGTCGAGCCGCAATTGCACGCCCGCGTTGTGCAGTCGCAGGTATCGCGCGGAGGCCAGCATCGCGGCGCGTAGAGTGGGTTCCTCGCGAATGACCAGGGCCAGCATGCCGAGATTCGCCAGGCTTCTCTTTTCCGCCAGCAGCAGGCCAAATGCCTCCTGGCCGGACAGGCGCGCTGATTCTTCGAGCAGCCAGCCGACCGAATCGGCACTGATCAATAGATTGGGATCCTCGAGAGCCTTGGCCGGTATCTTCGCCAGCCGTAACATCCGGAACGGATCAAGGCCGGCTGCTCGGGCGATGGGTTCGTAATCCGTCAGTGTGGCCGCCCTGGTCAAATTGTGCCCGCTTGCGGCCATGTCCCAGTCTCCTAAGAACGTGTCCCAACCTGCTTAGTATAGTCGCCGCCTTCGAAGGTATCTTAGTAATCGAAATCAATGGAGGAAGACGATGACTAAGAGCACAGCAGTTCACTGCGATAGCGGCGACACCGTGGCACGGGTGAATGTCGATGATCCACAAGCGTTCAATCATTGCTTTGCCGAAATAAACGGCATTCGCATCCACTACGTTGACGAGGGGGAGGGGCCGCTGGTCATCCTTCTTCATGGCTTTCCGTACCTCTGGTACATGTGGCGGCGGCAGATCACGGCCCTCGTCAACGCCGGATATCGAGTCGTAGTTCCTGACCAGCGTGGATTTGGCCAAAGCGACCGGCCCGAATCCATCGAGGCCTATGACATGACTCAGGCAGTGGGCGACATGGTCGGGCTGATGCAGGTTCTAGGCGAGACCTCTGCCGTGATCGTGGGACACGACCTGGGCGCCTGGGTTGCGCAGACTGCCGCTATGCTGAGGCCGGATCTGTTTCGCGCCCTCGTCATGCTGAACACGCCAGTACCGCCGCGAGGCAAGGTAAAACCCAGCGTCGGCTGGCAGGCCATGGCCAAGGGAAAGGTATATCACCACATGTACTTCCAGCAGGTCGGCAAGCCTGACCGCGAATTGTCTCGTGATACGCGTAAGACGCTGCGTAGCATTTTCTACTCGATTTCAGGGAGCGCCGTCGGCGTCGAACGGTGGCGCATGCTCATCGAGCCGGGCGAGAGCATCCTTAACGCCTTTACTGAGCCGGACGAATTCCCCGAATGGTTGAGTGCTCGGGCGCTGGACTACTACGTGGACGAATATAACCGCACCGGATTTAGCGGTGCCTTGAATTACTACCGCTGCCGCGATCGGAACTGGGAAATCACGTCTTTCCTCAATGGGGCCGCGGTGCGCCAGCCGAGCATGTTCATTGGTGGTGCAGCCGATCCATCCCTTGAGCTGGCACGTGATCTCTATGATCAACTCGACGCATATCTGCCGGGGCTGCGAAAAAAAATTCTACTGTCCGGCGTGGGTCACAGTGCGGCGGAGGAAAGCGTAGAGCAAGTCAACGAATTGCTCCTGGAATTTTTGGCATCGCTAGAGGATTGAGCGTCCCGGCGGTCGCTCGGTTTCAACGGGCCTCTGTCAGATGGGCCCGCAATTGAACTGATTGATTGCCGATGCCTCCCTGGCAAGCCTTCCACTGCGCAGCGCGCGCAAAGGTCACAAAGATAGGCCCGCGTAGATAGCTTAATCAGTAAATCAAAGAATGGAGACAGAATCATGGCACTCGATGCCCTGCAAACAGCATGCTACCAACGTGAGCAACCGCACCTATCGCGTAGCTATATATGGGTCATCTTCGCACTGACCTTCGGCCTGATCCTATCCGACTATATGTCGCGCCAGGTGCTCAACGCAGTCTTTCCACAGATCAAGGCAGAATGGGGATTGTCCGACATCCAGCTTGGCTCGCTCAGCGGCATCGTTTCACTGGCCGTTGGTCTGCTGGCCTTCCCGTTGTCGTTAGCCGCGGACCGATGGGGACGTGTGCGAAGCATTACGATCATGGCAGCGGTCTGGAGCTTAGCGACTCTGCTCTGCGGTTTGTCGCACAACTACTTCACATTGCTGTCGGCGCGCTTTTTGGTCGGTGTTGGAGAAGCGGCCTACGCCAGCGTCGGCGTGGCCATCCTCATCAGCATCTTCCCGTCAAGGTACACGTCCACGATCACCGGCGCGTTCATGGCTGGCGGCATGTTCGGCTCAGTAATGGGGATCGGCATGGGCGGTGCACTGGCGAGCCACTTCGGCTGGCGGAGTGCCTTCGCCGGCATGGCAGTCTTTGGCATTGTTCTGACGCTTCTCTATATGCTGGTCGCCAACCCCTCACGAATTGAAGGGGAGACGGGCGCCTCGGCTGGCAATAGGTCAGCCGCGCGGTGGCCCATCAAACGTGTGCTGAGAGCTGTGTTCTCGTCGCCCGCTCTGATTTGCGTCTATTTCGGAAGCGGCCTCCAGCTATTTATCAATGGCGGCATGCTTGCCTGGTTGCCGAGCTTCCTGAATCGGGCTTATGACATGCCGCTGAGCCAGGCGGGTGCGGTGGCCGCGATCTTTGTCCTTTGCGGTGCGTGCGGCATGCCGTTTTGCGGCGTCCTGGTCGATCGGGTAGGCCGCGATTCGCCGCGCCGAAAAATGTTTCTGGCGATTGCTTTCAACCTGGCCTGCGCAATACTGCTCTCTACCGCGTTTCAGCTTCCTGTCGGAACCGCCCAATTGGTATTCATCGCACTGGGCATGTTCTTTAGCGCGGGCATTGTGGGGCCGAGCGGCACCATGGTCGCGAAGCTCACGCCGACGCCGATTCACGGCGCCGCCATGGCGACGCTCGCGCTGGCCTACAACATCCTCGGTCTTGCGCCTGGCTCCATCGTCACCGGCGCGCTGGCAGACCGATTGGGCCTGGTTCCGGCGCTTCAGCTATTGCCAATCTTTGGGGTCGCGTCGGCTGTCATCCTGTTGATAGGCGTGCGTTATGTGTCCGGGTACGGGGCCGCCCAGTTCGGAAATCGACTCCAATAGCGATGCGGCCCGACTCGTCGCCGCGAACGCGGTGCTCGACACATTGGCGCGTCGATTTGTGCTTGTGCTGATCGTTGTCCTTAAATGCTTTACGAAACCGTGAAGTGCAATATCCTTACTGTCGATATATCAATGTCCAATGTCTAAGCGCCGGTGCGGTCGAAAATGCGCGACATTTACGGCGTTATCCGATCTCTCGACAATGCCGTCTTTCGTCCGCGCTGGCGGGGTTTCTTTGCGTATCGTCGTTGCCGGTCTAAACTAGGGGCTGCGCCGTTGACGAGGCACACGAGGCACAGTTGCGCTCCAAGGTTGGCCCGCTCCGGCGGGCTTTTTTTCGTCTGCACCTTGCTTCGGCCGTATTGCAATCACCCTCACAACCCTGCCAATTCAAGTAGTGGTCCGGCGACGCGAGCACGAGGGCGACCAGCGCGAACCTCGTTGGGGCTTACGTGGCTACGCAGGGAGGTCCAAGCCGACAGGGAAAAATCAGTTGCAGTTTTGCAGTCTGCTTAACATCCCCTATCATGTTGAAGCAGACCGGTCCTCAGGTATGGCCGCGAATATGCTGGGCACGCGGGTGAGTCGGTCACGTCGCCAAGGGCCGAAGTCTCAATCGGGCTTAGCCTGACAGGCGCGGTTAGTTTCGACTGCATGGTGCATTTAAGTCATGAGGCGGAAGAGCGCTAATTCTCTGCCTATTTCTTGCAACTGCCTGAGCAAAGCACCATTGGGCTTCTCCTTGAGGAGGGACGACATCAGTAGAGCGTTGCAGAACCCTACGGACAGGCGATTCAATACTTGACAGATGCGATTCTTATTCGGATGTCTCATAAAGCGGCTATAACACGCAATCGTCTTTACAGTCGCAGCAACTCGACGACTCGATCGAGGGATGCGGTCCCCTACTTGGAGAATAAGCGATGAACGCAATCAAAGCACTCAAATTGGCTAGCAGCGCATTGATCCTTGCCGCATCCTTGAACGCTTGGTCACAAAGCAGCGAACCCGCTGCTACGTCGACGGAATCGGCGGCATCGCAAGGTATGTCCAAGTCTGACGTGAGGAAGGCAAACCGGGCAGTCAGTAAGAAGGTACTCAGTGCGCTATCAAAGAGCGGCGTTGACACTGCGGGCGTCAGTGTGATCGTCAAGGGCAGCGCAATTACGCTAGCAGGGCACGTCCCCGATGCGTCCCAAGTCGAAAAGGCCGGTACGGCAGCGAAGGGCGTTTCCGGAGTTACGTCCGTGAAGAATTCGCTGACAATCAGGGAAAAAGGGGGGCACTGATCGTCCCTCGGGTTGCATGATGAGTCCTCCCGTCCCGACGGGAGGGCTCGAATTCGACTGTTGTCTCTTTGGGCAACTCCGCTGATAAGCGGGCTGCAGGACGCGACAGCCCAGCCGATCCTTTGCCGATCGCCGGCGCCAGCGTCGCCGTCCCAGGCACGAGACCCTCTTCGTGGCAGGGCCGACGTCTGTGCAAGGGGCACCTATTGCGTGGTCCCTACGAATCCTTGAGCTTCTATACCACCTGGCTCGTACGATTGTGCGCTCCAGCTGCGATGCCATGCCCGCCGTCGCGGAGGTCTCCGGCCGGATGACGCGCGTGCTGGTTCACCACAACGAGGGGGCAACGCAAGCGACGTGCTCTTCGAAATCGATAGCGAGCCCATCCCGACGGCATTGCGCCTTGCGAGCAGCATCGCGCTGGATCTGTCGATTCCGGTATCCGACGCGATGCTCGCCGGGCTTCTGGCTGAACAGCCCCTGCACGGCTGAGGCGTTCAAGCGCGTTCACGAGGGCGAGCGCAAAGCGGAGTTTCAAGAGTAGAAGCATCGACTATATTGGAACGGTTGACTCGCGCTCTCGCCGAGCGTTGGTCCAGTTCGGCGCATTCAGCGAAGGACCGGAAGGACCGCGATGAAGCGCGAATCATTCCCCTCGATCAGTTGCGTCGAGGACAGGAAGTTGCGTTCTCATCGAACCCGGCTTCTCAGGAAGCGCGTTCGATTTGTCGCGGGGTGAGTCATGAAAATCCGCCTATCGAAGTCGTTCGTCGTCGGTGCCGTGCTGGTCGTTGTCATCAGCGGCGGCGCATCCGCGAAGACCGAGACCTGTCATCCTGCATCGAAACAGCAGATTGCCGCACTATTCGATCGATGGAACGATTCGCTGAAGACTGGCGATCCGGAGAAAGTCGTGGCGAATTACGCGCCGCATTCAATATTGCTGCCGACGGTGTCCAACAAGCCGCGTTTGACTGTTGAGGAAAAGGCAGATTACTTCAGGCACTTTCTCGAGCACAAGCCGGTCGGCACGATCGAGCTCAGTGAAATCATGATCGAGTGCAACACCGCGATCGACGCGGGGCTCTACTCGTTCAAGTACGCGGACGGTTCTGTTGTCAGGGCGCGCTATACATTCACGTATGAGTGGAATGGGCACAAATGGCTGATCACCAGCCATCATTCGTCGAAGATGCCGGAAGGAAACTGAGCGATGAGGTTGATAAGACGGGATGCGTCCGCAGTCAAGGAGCGTCTGCACGATTCGTTTCGGGCGCGTGCGACAGGCGTGGATGTAGGCTCGACGGAAACAGTATGCGTTTGAGGCCATCTCTCCTCATTGCGAGGTTGGCGCCCTGGCGACGGGATGCCGCCGATTCAAAGCTGCGACTCGATCGGTAGCAGACCCATGAACCAGACGCCGGTGCGTCGCAGGAAGGACGCCTGCGGCTCCGTGTCCAGTTCGGTCACCGTCCCATCCGCCGCGGTGTCGATCCAGATGATCCTGCGACTGCCGTTCGCGTCGGTCCGCAGTTCGAGCCGCCATGCGTTCTGGTCTAGTTGCGGCTCGATGTAGCTGACGACCTGCGAGGCGATCGCTTCGTTGTCGCACAGTACTCCGATCTCGGTGTTGAGGTAGGCCGAGCGCGGGTCGAGATTCATAGAGCCGATGAAGACCTGCTGACGGTCGAACACGAATGTTTTCGCATGCAACGATGCCTTCGACGAACCGAAGAGCTGCTTCTTTCCCGCCGCGTCTTTGCTAGATCGAATGGGCTTGAATTCATAAAGCTGGACGCCCGCAGCGAGGAGATCCTTGCGGTAGCGTTGATATCCCGCATGAACGCTCGAGACGTCCGTGGCGGCAAGCGAGTTGGTCAGCACTGTGACGTGCACGCCGCTCTCCGTCAGGCCGCGCAGCCAGGCCGCGCCTTTGTCTCCAGGAACAAAGTACGGTGAGATGATCAGCATCTCGTGACGCGGGTTTATGTCCACTGCCCTGAGGCTGGTCAACAACTGACCCTGTGGTTCGCCGGGCGCGTGCGTGATCTTTGACGGGTCATCGTAGAACAGCGTGGCCTTGCCCCAGGCGTAGTCGAGACCGCCCGCTTCGACGAGTTGCGTCAGCCGCTGCCTCGCATGCACGACATAGGGCGAGTCCTGTTCTGAGGCGACGTATTGGTCCCGCTCCGCGCGATAGGCCGCGAGGATCGCAGGGTCCGCGGAACGGCCCATCAGCCGGTCGATCGGATAGGCCGCGTCGGAATTCCAGAAGATGTCGAAGGAGTTCGAGACGTCGTGAACAATCGGCCCGTGCATAAGCACGTCGAGATCCCCGAATGTCACCGCGCTCGAGGCACCGAAGTATTCGTCGCCGACGTTACGCCCGCCCAGGATAGCGGCTTCGTTATCGGCGATCATCGCCTTGTTATGCATGCGCCGGTTGACGCGCGAGAAGTCAAGTGCTGCTGAGATCGTCTTGAATCCGCGACTCGCTACCGGGTTGAAGAGCCGTACTGAGACGTTAGGGTGGGCGCTCAGTGCGAGCAGGGCCTCGTCGTCGGCGTTCGTGCCCAGGTCGTCGAGGAGCACACGCACCCTGACCCCACGGTCCGCCGCCTTGAGCACGGCCGAGGCGAGCGTGCGCCCCGTCAGGTCGCTGTGCCAGATGTAGTACTCGAGGTCGATCGACTTCTCGGCCTTTTCAGTGAGGATTACCCGGGCGAGGAGGGCATCGACCGAATCTTGCAGCAGGTGGAACGCACTCTGGTCGGGATGAGCCCGCTCGCCGGACGCGAAAAGCTTGGCGAGAGGCGTCGTTTCCGTATTTTTTAGCGCATAGGTCGGCGGGCGTCCGGTCTGCGGCGGCAGGCTCGCGCACGAGAGCAGCATGACGATCAGAAAGGCTGCACCAAGGTTTCGAGGTCTGGCCATCATCGCGTTTCTCTTCGTTTAGCGGGATCCCGCTGCTGACGACCGAGTCCGCACTGTGCAGCGACGCACAAGCGTGGCTACGAACTACCGAGCTGGAGATCCATGATCCCAGCTTCGACTCGCTTTCGCCGCGTTCAGTCGGATGTGTCCCGGTGCGGCGTGAACAAGTCTCACGCAACCGGTGCGTGCCCGACGTCGAATGCCATCGGGATGACGAGATCATAAGGGGGTAATGACGTTCGCGCAGGCTTCCAGCCTGTGATGATGCTCCCGCTCCCTTCGGTCCGGCGCTGAGTGAGGTGAGTGTTATGGCCTGCGACCTCAGTGCAATATCGAGGTCTCAGTGCCGCCCTTTGGTCGTCGCGTAGCACGTACTGGCAGAGACCCGGGCGATTGCATATATTGAATCGGTCGGCCCCAGCGTTTGCTTGCAACGTTTCGAACGGGGGCGTTCTCTTTGGTCTGGCGACATGTGCCACTTCGCGAGGGTTGCCGGGGCCGCATAACCGCGCGGACCATGCAACGCCACGGAGGCACTCGTGTTTCGCGCCATTCCTTTGCGATCGCATCTTGTTTTGCGTTGGCGAATTCAAGCTGCATGCGGTCGCGTGCAGAAGAACGGGGCCGGGGAGGACAACTACGCGATCATCACCCGGCTTTGACAGGCACGGAAAGTATCCGTTTAGTTGTCGAACGGTGGAAAGCGGCTGACTCGGCCTGCCTCGACATCATGCCCTCTGCGCCCCAAGGTTTTGCGTGTATGAGTTCAACCGACAGGCTCTCGGACTTCGAGCGGAATGGCAAGGCGAGAGAGCGATCGATCGGGAGTGTTTATGGACAGGCCGGTGAAATCGAAGCAAGCACGTGCAGCCTCTCACCCAGATACCGCTCATCAGTCCGCCGACGAACGCGCAGCGCACGGACGGGCGCTGCGCGACGCGGTGCCACGGTCGAGCCAGGCCGGATGGAAGGCGGCAAAGGAGCGCCGCGACCCCGTCGACATCCTCGTCGAGTCGAACGAAGGCCGTGTCCCCAGCCTGATTCCGATCCGCTTTGGGCGAATGTCCGCGTCTCCGTTTGCGTTCTATCGCGGCGCGGCCGCGGTGATGGCCGCCGACCTCGCGAGCACGCCGACGAGCGGACTCCGCGTGCAGGCATGCGGGGACGCGCACCTGATGAACTTCGGCGGTTTTGCGACGCCCGAGCGTAACGTCATCTTCGACATCAACGACCTGGACGAGACGCTGCCGGCCCCGTTCGAGTGGGACGTCAAGCGGTTGGCGGCGAGCGTGGAGATTGCAGCGCAACATCTGGCGTTTTCTCCCAGCGTGGCTGCGCGCATCGTCTCGAGCCTGGCTCAGGAATATCGGGAGCGGATGCACGACTACGCGGCAATGCGGACGCTCGACGTCTGGTATGAGCGCATCGACCTGCAGAAGTATGAAGACCGCACGGGTGATCCCGCCGTTGTTGCCGCTGCGCGCAAGCGAATTGCGGAGCGGATCGAGGTCGAGCGGCGTAAGACAGTACCCGATCATCTCTATCCGAAGCTCGTTTGTGAAGCCGACACGCTACCGAGGATCAAGGACGATCCGCCGCTGATCTTCCACCCTACGGAGGAACAGGCCCCCGGCCTCTCGTCGGGCTACGCAGAAGCCATCGATGCCTATCGCGAGAGCCTTCCGGAACATGTCCGCATCCTGTTCGACCGCTTTCATCTCATCGATCTCGCCGTCAAGGTGGTCGGCGTGGGAAGCGTGGGAACGATGTGTGCCGTGGGCCTGTTCATGGCCGCGGACAACGATCCCCTATTCCTGCAGGTGAAGGAGGCGCGCGCCTCGGTGCTCGAACCCTTTGCGGGAAAGAGCCTGCATCCCAACCACGGTCAGCGCGTGATCGCCGGCCAGCGCATCATGCAGTCCGCGAGCGACGTGTTTCTCGGATGGACTCGGGGCAGCAACGGCCGCGATTTCTACCTCCGTCAGCTTCGGGATATGAAGATGTCCGTCGTCATCGAAGAGCTGGACGAGGGCTTGTTGCGTCAGTACTCGCGCATGTGCGCACACGCGCTGGCCCGATCACACGCCCGTTCGGGCGACGCCGCGATGATCGCCGGATACATGGGCTCAGGGCAGACTTTCGACGATGCGATCACGGAGTTCGCGACCGACTACAGTTCCCAAAATCGACGCGACTATCGGGCGTTCATCCGCGCCATGCGGGAAGGGCGGATCCAGGCGATAGTCGAGGAGTGAAGCTGATTCGGGGCCGCGGACCGAGGGAGTCGTTGGGCGCGGCCACCCAGTGACTTGAGCCTCCAATGCCGCGCCCTGCCGGGTTCAGAAACGCCTCGGTGCTACCTTCGCGCTGACGCGTCGCCATGGCCTGTTTCGCGATCTTATATGGGCGGCACCGCCTGCGATGCGCCGTGCGCTCGGTTCGATCTCGCGAACGGAATAGCGCTCACGGTCCTCGCCACTGTCGCAAGCGGTTGTCCCGCTCGCTTCGATAGCAACACGTCACGCATAGTAAAAGTTCTCCTATCCACTATGCTCTATACGAGGTCGATAAGCGGCTAGTAGATAGCTAAAGGAGTAAATAAATTGATCACTAACATACTTGGACGCGCGTCCCGGTCTACGTGGATATCGATCTTGCTGCTAGTCGTCGGCCCGTACGCCTACTCTGCCCCGGAGCAGAAAGGACCCACGTCAGCCGCGGTAAGAGTCGAGCCTGAAACCGCTTCACAAGTTCAGGCTCGTACAATCCTGACAAAAATGGCAGAGTTCCTTGGAGGCACCCAGAGCTTTCGCGTTGGTGTGCGCAGCGGGTACGACGCCGTGCAGCCGTCGGGACAAAAAATCGAATTCGGCGAATACCGCACGGTTTCGTTGAGCCGGCCCGATCGAATGCGCGTGGAGACCGAGCGGAGCGACGGCGCAAAAACGCTCGTGGTTCTCAACGGGAAAGAGATCCTTCTGGTCGACTTCGACAATAAGGTCTACGCGACGGCGCAGCAGCCGGGCACGTTGGACGACAGCATCGTGTATTTCGTCAGGGATCTCGGCATGCGGCTGCCGCTTGCGGCGCTCCTTTTTAATCGTCTGCCCGAAGAGCTGCAAGCCCGTGTACGGACGGTGGACTTTGTGGAAAAGACGACTCTCTCCGGCGTTGCGTCCTATCATCTCGCTGCGCGTACCGACACGGTGGATTTTCAGATGTGGGTAGCAGATGGCGACAAGCCCCTGTTGCAGCGGATCGTACTGACGTACAAGAATGCGGTGGGCCAGCCTCAGTTTTGGGCGGATTTTATCGACTGGAATCTTGCACCGCAGTTCAATGAGGCGACATTCTCGACGGAGGTCCCCAACGGCCTGAAAAAAGTCGCCTTCGCAGCGCAGCTTCCGCGTGCGTCGCCCACGGCTCGACAGTCGCCTGCGAAGAAGGGAGTCAAATGATGAAATCAGCATCGTGGGACAATGCCCTTACGATATTGGTCGTCGCAGTATTCACGCTCGGCCTGAGCGATCAAGCTGAGGCACGAGGCGAGAGAGGCGGCGGCGGCCGAGGTGGCAACGCCTCTGGCGAGTATTCGCGGAGCGGGCCAGCGTCGGCCGGCGGGCTCTCTTCCGGCAGCACATCTGCTGCTCAAGGCCGTTCACGGTCTGGCGGCGGCCAGCAGCAGGCTTCGGCCCAACAGCGGCAGGGCTCACGCCAAGCCTCCGCAAGTACGAATCAGACTGAACGCCAGAATACGGCGAGCTCGATGCAGGCGACCTCCGGCCAAAACCAGGCGAACCGGCAGCAAAACGCGAGTTCGATGCAGGCGACCTCCAGCCAGAATCAGGCGAACCGACAGCAAAACACGAGCGAGAACCAGGCCCAGCGTCAGGCGACGATGGGCGAGAATCAGAGCACGCGACAAGCCGCCGCGGCTCAAACGACCAGCCAAAATCAGAGTGCGCGCCAATCCACCGCCAAGGAGATGCAGAACACGCGTGCTACGAACGTGGCCAATGTGCAGAATAACTATCATGGCAATTGCAGCAATTGCGACGACGACTGGGACGGTGGCTCTGCGGCGGTCGGATTCGTAGCCGGTGCAATGGTCGTGGGGGCGGCCACGGCCGCAGCTACACCGCCACCCGCAACCACCACCGTTGTGGCTGCGCCGCCGCCGCCCGCGCCGGTCGGACCGCCATGCAACGTGGCTCCGGTCGCGGTTCAGGGCGTGCCGTACTATAAATGTGGCGCGACCTGGTATGCAGAGGGTTATGCGAACAGCGGCGTGGTGTACATGCCGGTTCAGCCACCGCCTGGATACTGACCGCGGTAGCCTCGTGACCTACCCGCGGTCGAGCGTTCGCCGGTACGGAGCCGGCGCTCGCATGCCAGTGTGAAAGAGATGGCCTGAGCGTCGAACTGGTGGTTGAATTTGTAGTCGGCAACGCCAATCCACGCATCTTCATGGACCGCGCGTCCGGCTGTCTGTGAGAAAAGCTTGTCCATTTCGGTGCGGCATTGAACGAGCCTTTCGTCAAATCCCGAAGGACGATCGCAACGACGATAAAGCCTTGCCTCCAGGGTACAGGGATCTGGTTCAGACTCCTGTCATTGAGCACGATGACAAGAGGCGAGGACGATCTGTGCAGCGCATGCACACCGCAAGGAATACGCCCCTGCAGCATGATCGAGGGGGATGCGTGCGTCGTAATTACCCGGCCCTCTTGGAGAGCCGACGATTCTGCCTTTGCTATTGAGCGGCTTGCCCTAAACTATTCTAAGAAATCGATAAGGACTGCGCGCCGATTGGAGCGGCCTGTTCTGCCTGCTCCCTAGCCTCGCAACTTGAGGTTAGATGTAAGGGGGGACGGTATGACCAGAGCGCCAAAAGCCGCTGGCGGGCACAACCGCGCGCAACGATTTGGGTGTCCAAGAATAAGACCGCAGGCGCCGAACTGCGGGGGCGAAAATATACTGGAGGCGCAAATCATGTTGCGAATGTCCCACCTGCGAGCGCATCGCATGGCTCATCTTCCGTCCCGCTTGTGGCTATGCCTTGTCGCAATTGCGGCCTTGGTGTGTACCTTGTACGTCGCTCCGGTTAGCGCAGCAGACGCAAAGCAATCGTCAACAAATCCGCAGTCGGGAAAACTCGTCATTGACCCGAAAGACATACAAAAGCCTTGGACTGGCGATCTCGATGGAATGGTGCAGCGGAGAGTCATTCGAATACTCACGGTTTACAGTAAGACCTTCTACTTTACGGACCAGGGCGTTCAATACGGCGCAACCTACGAATGGGCTCAGTTGTTCGAACGGGATCTGAACAAGAAGCTCGCCACGAAGCATCTTCCGGTTAAGGTGTACATGATCCCCGTAGCCCGGGACCAGCTATTGCCAGCGTTGATTGCCGGCAAAGGTGATATCGCGGCGGCTAACCTTACGATGACTTCCGCACGAGAAAAGTTGGTGGACTTTTCCGCGCCCGTGTATATGAACGTCAGCGAAATCATAGTGTCTGGGCCAGCCTCACCGAAGGTGTCCAGCGTTGACGACCTGGCAGGAAAGGAGATTTTCGTCCGCAAATCGTCTTCCTATTATGAGAGCCTGACAGCGCTAAATCAGCGCTTTGCCGCGCAGCATCGCCCCCCGGTGAACATCAAGCCCGCTCCCGAGGAACTGGAAGACGAAGACCTGGCCGAGATGCTCAACGCGGGGCTGATTCCGCTCATTGTTATGGACAAGCATAAATCCGACCTTTGGAAACAAGTCTTTCCCAAAATCACGGTCCACGAAGATATTGCGATCAGGACTTCGGGCGAGATTGCACCGGCGATCCGCAAAGGCAGCCCGAAGCTCAAGGCCGCTCTCGACGATTTTGTCGCTCGTCACCGTCAGGGGACCGCGGCGGGAAACATGATTCTGGTGCGGTATCTGAAAAATGCAAAATATGTCAAGAACTCGGCGTCCGAGTCGGAACGCAGAAAGTTTCTAGACCTCGTGCAGTTCTTTAAGGACTATGGCGACAAATACCAGGTGGACTGGTTACTGATGGCCGCTCAGGGATATCAAGAATCCCGCCTTGATCAGAGCGTAAAGAGCCGGGTGGGGGCAGTCGGCGTGATGCAGGTCATGCCCAACACGGGAAAGGAATTGAATGTCGGGGACATCAGCAAGACCCAGCCAAACATCGAGGCTGGCGTCAAGTACATGCGCGTGATGATAGACAGGTACTACGCCAAGGAGCCGATGAGCGATATGGACAAGGCCCTGTTCACGTTCGCGTCATACAACGCCGGTCCGGCTCGCGTTGCGAAGCTTCGCAAGGAAGCCGCCGAGCGAGGACTGGACCCGAACGTCTGGTTCCACAACGTCGAGTACGTCGCTGCCGACAGAATCGGAGCGGAGACCGTGACGTATGTCAGCAATATCTACAAGTACTACATTGCTTATAAGCTAATCATGGACGCCAGAACGGCAAAAGAAAAGGCTGCGAAGGCGATGACGAGCCCGACCAAGTGAGCCCGAGCGCGGGCATCTCCTTGCAGCGAAAGGGCGCTTGCCATTAGCGCGCGAAGAGGCCGATTGCCCTGGCTTGGGCATCCAGGATCGAAATGAAAAATGTGTTGGGCGCTCTTATTCTACTGGGCCACTTTTTTCTTATCTGCGGCATTTGCGGGAGACCTTCTTCCTTTCGGTTAAACGTGCGTGCGCAAGCGTCGAAGGTAAGCAACACGGAGCGGGTAGCCGCTCTTCTCGACTTTCACGAAGCCGTAGACGCACCGCGAGGGTTTTTTCACGTGAAAGAGTTGCATGATCGTGCACTCGGAGTCCTCGATTGCGTGGGAGGCGCCGCCATACGGTTGAATGAGCTGAAGCGAAGGTCGTAGTAGCGTTGACCAGCGCGCTCGATGGGGCGGCCGAAGGCGTTCGCGTCCTGCATCGAGGTGCGGCGTGGGTCTTGTGTGTCACCGCCGCCTGCCATGTCGAAGTGGACTCGCGCCGCTAGGCAAGCAGCCCTCACGACACAGCCACTTCAAAGACGTGATATCCCCAAGGCGGCAGATCCAGGTAGAGACCTCGTGCGAGAAGGTCGCTGCCGTCACGATCGAAACTGGCCTGTCCCATCATGTCGGTTAGTCGTACCGTTTCGCCAGATAGACCTGCAAACGGGATCCGGACGTAACACTGGCTCTGGTTGTCAGCGTTGTTGACGACGACGATTCGCTGGTCCTCATCTTTCTCCCAACACCACGCAATGAAGCAATCCGAGGTCCAGTTTCCGTCCCACGCCGGCTGCGGTTCCAGCAGAGTCCACGCGCCGTCTCGAAAGATCGGCTGGCGCAGCACTGCCAACAGGTGCTCGTAGAATGCTTGCGTTTTCGCGTCGACGGGCTCCTGCGGGGCCCGCACGAGGTGCGGCGAAATGCGTTTTCGACGGCCTTCGAACTGCCCCTGATGGAAGAAACGCAGTCCTGGTGAGAGAAACGTGACGACGGCTGCGGCCTCTTGCCGGCGCTGATCGAAGGTCTCCGCCGCCCGAGGTTCGTCGTGATTTTCCAGGAAACGCGCGAGCTTGTCCTGATAGTCGAGGCCAGCGTGCAGATGCTCGCGCACCGGGCGCGCGTACCCGGCCCGCAAGCGGTCATAGAGTTGCTTGTCGTAAGCGTAGTCGAAACCCTGTTGCTGCATCGTCCATTCCAGGTCCCAATAGACCTCAGCCATAAACAGGAAATGCGGATGCACGGATCGTACGGCCGACGTTGCCGTCGGCCAGAAGGACTCGGCGCGGATTCCCCACGTGCGTTCGAACACGTCGGGCAAGATCAGCATCGCCATGTCGCAGCGCACGCCGTCACATTGATCGGCGATCTTCTGCAATTCACCGATCATGGCCTGCTGGAGAGCCGGATTACCGTAGTCGAGCTGCAATGTATCGGGCCATCCGTCGAAGTAGGGGTCGCGACCGTGTGCGAGCACAAGCGGCCCTTTCGACGTCTGCACTCGGCAGTAGTTGCGTGGCGAGCGGGCCAGGTCCGCCTCGGTGCCGTGGACGAAGTAGTCCGGATGCTCATCGATCCAGTCGTGATCCGGCGCCATGTGATTCGGCACGAAGTCGAGCATCAGTTGCATTCCGCGTTGCCGCAGTCGCTCACGCAACCGGGCGAGCGCCTGCTCTCCGCCCAGATCTCGATGCACGGTATAGCTTTGAATGGCGAACCCGGAACCCGCTATGTCAGCGTCCATGAGGTCTGGCAGCGTAGCGGCGAACTCGCGTCGCCAGTCGGCATGCGCGCGCGAAATCGCTTGCGCTGCCGGCCCGGTCTGCCAGACGCTCAACATCCAGATCCAGTCGAATCCTTGCTTCGAGAGACGATCCAACTCGGCATCCGGAATGTCGTCGAGCGTCGCTCGCCTTGCGAGCGCAACGGACAACTCGGTCAGCCAGACGCGAGTGTTGATTTGGTAGAGCGCCGGGTAGCGTGGGGTGACCATTTTTAAGTTCCTCACTTATCACCCACAGCTTCTCCACTCACTTGCTCCCTTACGACTTTGGACAACACACGTCCGCGCGGGGTCTCCAGAAGCGTCTTGGCATCGACACGCCCGAACAAATCGAGGAGCGGGGCGACCAGGCCGCTCCACCCAGTCTGGTGACTGGCCCCGAGTCCCGCGCCATTGTCGCCGTGGAAGTATTCATAAAAAAGGATGAGGTCGCGCCAGTGCGGATCGTTCTGGAATTTCTCTGTGCCACCATAGACCGGACGTTTGGCGTCGGCACCACGCAAAAAGGTGCTTGTCAGACGGCGGACGATTTCCTGTGCGACTTCGAACAGCGTCATTTTCTGCCCGGATCCGGTCGGACATTCGACCTTGAAATCATCGCCGAAAAAGCTGTATAGATTGACGAGCGCGCGCACGATCAGCAAGTTCACCGGCATCCACACTGGCCCGCGCCAGTTCGAGTTGCCGCCGAACATGCCTGTATTCGATTCCGCCGGAAGATACTGCACCGTGTACGCGTCCCCGCCGACGTGGAACACATACGGATGTTCCAGATGATAACGGGAGAGCGAGCGGATGCCGTGCGGGCCCAGGAACTCCTTTTCGTCGAGCAGATAGGCGAGCACTCTCTCGAGCTTGCGCTTGTTCAGGATCGACAGAAGTCTCCGGTCCTTGTAGCCGGTAAAGCCAGTGTCCGTCGGGGCAACATGCGCTACCAGTTCGGGGTAGCGCTTGCGAAACTGCGCCATCAGCTCCATCAGCTTCGGGTAGCGGGATGAGGACGGCGCTTCGAAAACGGTCGACGCGCATAGCGGGAGCAATCCCACCAGCGACCTGATCTTCAGGCGCATGGTATGACCGTCCGGAAACCGCAGGAGATCATAGAAAAAGCCGTCCTCTTCGTCCCACATCTCGTCTTCGCATTTACCGCGGCGGTCCATCGCATAGGTGATCCACATGAAATGCTGGACGAACTTGAAGGCGGCCTCCTCGTAGATCGGGTCGTATTCGGTCAGGATGGTCGCCATCTCCAACATGGTCTGACAGTAGAAGGCCATCCACGCAGTGCCGTCTGCCTGCTCGAGCGATCCGCCGGTGGGAAGCTGCGCGCTGCGGTCGAACACGCCGATGTTGTCCAGCCCTAGAAAGCCCCCCGCGAAGACGTTACGACCCGCAGGGTCCTTTCGGTTGACCCACCAGTTGAAGTTGAGCATCAATCCCTGAAACGACCGCTCTAAAAAGCGTAGATCGGCGCGCCCCAGTTCCCGCTCGTACTTGTAAAGCCAGAGCGTGGCGGCTGCATGAACCGGCGGATTAACGTCGCTGAAGTTCCACTCATACGCAGGAATCTGGCCGCTCGGGTGCACGTACAGGCTGCGCAGCATCAGTAGCAACTGCTCCTTGGCGAAATCGAAGTCGACTAGCGCGAGCGCGACTGTGTGAAAGGCCAAGTCCCACGCTGCGTACCACGGATACTCCCACTTGTCCGGCATGGAGATCACGTCGGCGTTCAGCATGTGGAACCACTCCGTGTTGCGTACGTCGCGTCGGGCGGCATCGAGCAATGGGTGGCTGCGGTGCTCACGCAGCCAGAGTTCCAGGTCGAAATAGTAATACTGCTTACCCCATAACATGCCCGCCAATGCCTGGCGATGCACCCGGCGCTGGTCTTCGTTCAGGGACTTGGGCGCAATGCGCTCATAGAACTCGTTCGCATCGACGAGGCGGTGGTCGAACGTTTGATCGAAGTCGCCGAAGGGATCGTCGAGTTTCGATGGCGCGAGACGCAAGCGGATGGTCGCGCTTCCGCCGCCGTCCACGTCGCATAGATAGTGCACTGCGGCCTTCGTTCCCGTCTTGGCGGGATTCACCGCGTCGCGCTTTCCCGAGATGACGTACGTATGAAAAGCATCCTTCACATAGGGCGACGCGTTAGGCTGATTCCAGAGACGTTCGGCGTTGCTTTCATTCTCTGTGAAGAGTGACTCCGGCGCACCTTCGTAGTGGAGCCAGTACTCACCGAGGTCATGATGGGTGGCGCGAATGACGCCGGGTCCGGCCTCGTTCAGCGACGGCTTGCGCTCGTCCTCGCCCCACGACCATGTGTTGCGGAACCACAGCGTCGGCAGCATTCGAATCCGGGCCGGCTGCGCTCCCCGGTTATGCACGGTAATTCGAACGAGCATGTCTTCGGGCCCAGCCTTCGCGTACTCCAGAAAAACGTCGAAATAGCGATCGTCGTCGAACACGCCCGTGTCCAGTAACTCGTACTCCATTTGCTCGCGCGATCGTTGGCGGTTGGTTTCGACGAGGTCTCGATATGGAAATTCTCTCTGGGGATACTTGTATAAATACTTCATGTACGAGTGCGTGGGCGTGCTGTCCAGATAGAAGTAATACTCCTTCACGTCCTCTCCATGATTGCCCTCGCTGTTGGTCAGGCCAAAGAGGCGTTCCTTCAATATTGCATCGCGCTCGTTCCACAACGCGAGGGCAAAGCACAGTCGCTGCCCGTCGTCGCATATTCCGCCGATCCCGTCCTCGCCCCATCTGTAGGCGCGTGACCGGGCATGGTCATGGGTGAAATAGTTCCATGCGTCGCCGTTATCGCTATAGTCTTCCCGGACCGTTCCCCATTGCCGCTCGCTGAGGTACGGCCCCCACTTCTTCCACGGAATGCCCGCCTCACGAGCGGCGTTCAAGCGCGTTTGTTCGGCTACATCTGCGATGGTGGGGCCCATGCTTCCCTCCGTTAGTGAACGGAACAACGCGCGATGGCTGCAATGGATTCAGCGCTGGCCGTGAGTGATGTGCGCGGCCGACAGGGCGATATTGATCGCGTCAGCCCGTTTCCTTCTACGGTACGTAAGTCATGCCAAAACTCATGGCGACTCGAAAAGGGGCGACGCGGAATTCAGAAAACCCCAAAGAGCGGGAGGGAGTTTCACGCCAAGTTATAGCACAGCAATTTGGAAACGCGAGCCTTGCGCTGTCGCTCCGGAGCCTTGTCATGTATGAGTTTTCAGGCGCCACAACATTCGAGTCCTCGGCTGGCTCTTCCCCCGCTTTGTGGGAGACGGCCGCAGTGGCGGTCACGCCACCGCCAAAACCGCTAGCGGCGCGCCATTGGCCGAGTTCTTTACCGAACTGACCGAGAAAACGCGCACGGACATCGTGCTCATCATTGAAAGATACAGCATGCGAAGGGCATCGCCGCGGGCAATGACCTGGTGCGTGTTGGGCGAAGATTCCGTCGGATCGAGGTCTCTCCAAAACCGTCCCTCGGCGACCGCGTCGGCCCGTTAATTAGTTCGTGATCCGAATGAAGGCCTGACGCAGCATCAGGCTTCTCGTCGTCATCCTTGCCCCGCATCTCGGCTTTCGACGCATTCCCGCTACTTTCCTTTCCCGCACGAAAGAATGTCTTTGCGATCGTTCAGATCGGAATTTGTTACACCTCTTACCGCCCGCGGCGGGTGGCGTTACGAAAGCCTTTCTGCGCAGCGGTTATACTCGGCGCCGTCTCAAAAAAAAGTCCGAACTATGTCAAAGCGAATCATTCAGTTTGTTGCCATCGCAGCGCTCACGGCTGCGGCGTCGGTGCCGGCCATGGCCGGCGACATGAACAATGCGCTCGGCGGCGCCCTCGGCGGTGTGGCCGGGGCAGCGCTGGGCGGCGCCGTAGGCGGCAGCACGGGCGCCGTGCTCGGCGGGGCGGTGGGCGGCGGCGCCGGCGGCGCGGTCACGTCGAACCGTCGCGAGCGCACGGGCGCCATCATCGGCGGCGCGCTGGGCGGCGGCGCGGGCACGGCGGCAGGCAATGCGATGGGCGGCCGTGGCGGCGGCCTCGTCGGCGCGGCGCTCGGCGGCGGCGCCGGTGCAGCGCTGGGCGGAAATATTTCGCGCTCGAACTCGTACGCGGACGATTACAGCCACGGCTACAGCAAGAAGCGCCACAAGCGTCACCATCACGACTGAGCGAAAATTGAACGCAGCGCGGTTCCGGCGCGAGCCGGACACCGGAACCGTGCTAGCGGCCAATTCATCGCGGCAGGCGGCGCAGAGGCATCAGTTCGCCGCCGGGTTCATCAACCGATCCCTTATGACGTTTTCTTCCGCCGAGCGACGCATTTGACCGGCCAATCATCAACATAAGCGTCGCTAAAGCAGGGTTCGCATGGCGGTTCCGCCGCTAGTCTTTCGACGAGATTCCGACGCTCACTTCGTGCGTGCCGGAAAGCGCTTCAACGATGTCTCGATTGAAAGAGGATGCCTATGCGAACCGAGAGCCATGTTGTCCGCGGCGGGTCGCCAGTGTTGGTGGTCGCGCCTCACGCAGGTTGCGCGGTTCCCATCGACTTGCGTGCCCATCCCGCCTGGGAACCGATCAGCGGACGCCAGTCGGATCCCGGAGGCATGGCGCTGACCGAAGTCGCGCAAACGCGCGGCATGACGGGAATCGCCGCGGCGATCCACCCTTGCGTGATCGACATGAACGTTGCGCCGCATGACAGCGCGCTGAGCGAGCGGCTGAACCGGCTCAACTTGTGCAGAACACATACCGCTCACGGCGAGGCCCTGTATTCGCAGGGACTCGAGCCAGACGGCGCCGCCGTGAAACAACGGGTAGCGGATCATTGGACGCCCTTTCACGAGTCGGTACTGGCGGAGTTGCTGAGACTCCGCGAGGCACATGCCAACGTGTTCATGCTGGTTGCACACGCAGGCGCGTGGCTGTCACCCTTTCGCTCGCAACGCGCGACAGTCGACTGCCACTTCAGCACGAGCAATGGCAATTCCTGTGACAGGCGAATCGTATCGGCCTTGACGCAGGTGGCGCGCCATCGCGAGCGCGCCTGGGTCGTCAATGGGAAGTCGGCCGAGGGATTCGCCGCGCGCCACTATGGCAGACCGGAGAGCGGCATTCACGTCGTCGAGCTGGAGATTTCCGGAAACTGGCGGCGAGAGATCGAACTCGCCAGGAATGAAGGAAAGGGCATCGACACGCACGAGGCCGCAATGTCGGAACTGCTCGATGCTGCCGAACGCACCCTTTCGACGCTCGATGGACCGACCACGCCGGCCGACCTTCCCCGCGCGCTTCGGGACGCTTTCCAATATCACGCGACTTCGTGACTATTCATCGTCCGGGAGGCATACCTCTTCCGGACGCAGCGACAATGCCTTCGCGATGTCCCGGGACACCTGTCTCTCCACTGCGCGCCTCAGCAGATCGTAGAGATCCGCCGGCAAATGTCCGAGTTCGTTCTCTCGATACGCCAGATAAAAAGACCGGCTCAATTGCTGATAAGGCCTGCCATGACGCGAGAAGGACGAGAGCGGAACCACCCGGACGTCCTGAACGTAGTGGCGTGATTGCCAGAGGCAGAGCGGCGTCGTCAGCGCGAAACCGAGGCCAGCGGCGACGAGGCTGAGCATCGGGTCGGTGGCGTCGAACTCGCATGTGCGATCGATATCTTCGCCGTGAGCGGCGAGATACGCATCGACGTGCTGTCCGATCACCGAACGCGCGCTGTACCGGATGAATTGAAGGTGGCGGCTGAGTTCCGCGATCGTCGTGAACCGGTCCACTTCGAAGCTCTTCGGCAAGACGGCCACATACGGCTCCGTGAAAAGCTTCTGTCTCCTGATGCTGCCGGCATTCGTGAAGCTGGTCGTCGTGACGGCCATGTCCAGTTGCCGGGCCTCCAGTTGCGCGTCGAGCGTGGGCGTGATGCCTGACCACAGCCTGATCTGATGCGACGTCCCCGAAAGCGCCCTGATGATGATCGGGCCGATGGTCGCGGCAAACGAATCCACGCAGCCGAGCCTCACCACGATGCGTTTGGCGCGCGTCACGTTCCGCACGCTTTCGACCATCTGATCGGCGCCCTGCAGCAGCACGGTGGCGTGTTCGAACAGACGCTGTCCGGCGGCGGTCGGCCGCGCCGGGCGCGTGGCGCGATCGAGAAGGCTCGTGTCCAGTATCGATTCGAGCGCCTTGATGCGCAGCGATACACCGGCCTGCGAGATCGACAGACGGCTGGCCGCATCCGAGATCGAACCCGCTTCGACGACGGCCACCCAGCTCGCCAGAAGGCCCCAGTCCGGGAAGTTCTCGGGAGCGTTCTCTTTCGTAGTCGCCATGATGATCGGTCGGTGATGGGTCGTGCCTGGGTGTCTCTCGCGATGACGGCAATGAGCCGTGTTGCGTCGCTTTATGCTGAACAAGTGTTCATCAAAAATCGGCGGGTTAATGTAGGTGAAAACCCATAGATAAGGTGATTTTCACGAGCTTAGACCGGGGAAAACACTATTGACCGCCGCTTTTCCGGAAGTATAGTTGGCGAAATTCATTGCTGGCTGAACAGATGTTCAGTGTGGTTCGCTCGGGCGATCATCGTCGACCGCCGCACTGATCGACGTTCGGAAGCAAGGAATCGATTCCGCCGCCGCTTCGTCCAGTTCCATAACGACGACCGAAAACAAAGCATAAGGCGAGATTGAGGAACCCGATGAATCGATGTCAGGGACTACTCTGGCATCGAGGCAATGAGTCGAAGCACACACCGGCGTGATGTCCTCCGGTAGTCCGTCCCAACTGTATTTCCCAAAGGAGTCAGCGTGAGTTCAGGTCCACAATTTCCGTTGCCGGCGAATGAAGCCGAAGTGAGTTTCCGACCGGGCACCGCCGCCGCAACGGAGCTCGGCAAGGCGCTGCAGCAACGTGATGTCGTCGAGATTCCGACGGTCATCGGCGGCAAGCGTTACTTCTCGAACGAGGTTGTCGAGGTGCGCGCGCCGCACGACAATCAGCGCCTTCTCGCACGGATTCATCGCCCGACCGAAGCGCAGATCAGCGAAGCGATCGCCAGCTCGAAGTCGGTCGCGAAGGACTGGGCGAGCCTCTCGTATGCGAGCCGTGCCACGATCCTGCATCGTGCCGCGGATATCATCGCGACGCGCCAGCGCATTCGCATCAACGCCGCGACGGTGCTCGGCCAGAGCAAGACCATCGATCAGGCCGAACCCGATTCCGCGTGCGAACTGATCGACTTCCTGCGCTTCAACGCCTACAACGCGCAGCGCGTGTACGCCGAGCAGCCCATGTCGGTGCCGACCGCCGTCAATCGCGCCGACTGGCGTCCGCTCGAAGGCTTCGTCTACGCGGTGTCGCCGTTCAACTTCACGGCCATCGGCGGCAATCTGACGACCGCGCCCGCGATCATGGGCAACACCGTGCTGTGGAAGCCGTCGGAGAAGTCGGCGCTCGCCAACTACATCTTTTTCGAGGCGCTCGAAGAGGCCGGCCTGCCGCCGGGCGTCATCAACTTCGTGCCGGGCGATGCGGAGCTCACGACGCGCGTTGCATTGTCGTCACCGGATCTCGCGGGTATCCACTTCACCGGATCGTCGTCGGTGTTCCAGTCCTTGTGGAAGGGCGTCGCGTCGAAGGTCGATGCGTTCCGCACCATTCCGCGCCTCGTCGGCGAAACGGGCGGCAAGGACTTCGTGCTCGCGCACGCGTCGGCCAATGCGTCGGAAGTCGCGATCGCGCTGATTCGCGGCGCGTTCGAATATCAAGGGCAGAAGTGCAGCGCGGCGTCGCGCGCGTACATTCCGAAGAGCCTCTGGCCGGCTGTCAGCCAGGAGATGCGCGAGCGCCTGTCGCAATTGAAGGTCGGCGATGTGGCCGATCACGACACGTTCATGGGCGCGGTGATTTCGCAGGCTTCGTATCAGAAGCTTTCCCGCGTGCTGGCCGCGGCGCGCGAAGACGCGAACGTGAAGCTGATCTCCGGCGGCAAGACCTGGTCCGATCCGGGTTACTTCGTCGAGCCGACGGTCTTCGAAGTCAGCGACCCGAAGCATGCGCTGATGAAGGAAGAGCTGTTCGGCCCGGTCCTCTCCGTCTACGTCTATGACGACGCCGCCTGGGAAGACACGCTGCAACTGATCGACGCGACGAGCCCGTATGCGCTCACCGGATCGATCTTCTGCACGGACCGTTTCGCGCTTCATCACGCGGAGCAGGTGCTGATCAACGCGGCGGGCAACCTCTATCTGAACGACAAGCCGACCGGCGCGATGATCGGTCAGCAGCCGTTCGGCGGCGGTCGCGCGAGCGGCACGAACGACAAGGCCGGCTCGTACCTGAACCTGCTGCGCTGGGCATCGCCGCGCGTGGTCAAGGAAACCTATCTGCCGCCGCGCGACTGGCAATTCGGCGCTTGAGTTCGATTACGGCTTCTCCTGAGGACACATCATGTCAACCATTGTCTCTTTCAAGAATGTGCAGAAGACCTACGACGGCGAAACGCTGGTCGTCAAGAATCTCAACCTCGACATCGAGGAAGGCGAGTTTTTGACGATGCTCGGGCCGTCCGGCTCTGGAAAGACGACGTGCCTGATGATGCTGGCGGGATTCGAGACCGCCACGCATGGCGAAATCCTGCTTCAGGGGAAGCCGATCAACCGCATTCCCCCCGAGCGACGCAACATCGGCATGGTCTTTCAGAGCTACGCGCTGTTTCCGCACAAGTCGGTTGCGGAGAACCTCGCGTTCCCGCTGAAGGTGCGCAAGGTATCGAAGGACGAGATCGCCCGCAAGGTCAAGCGTGCGCTCAGCATGGTGAACATGGAAAAGTTCGCCAACCGGATGCCGGGCCAGCTTTCCGGCGGGCAGCAGCAACGCATCGCGGTTGCGCGCGCGTTGGTGTTCGAGCCCGCGCTGGTGCTCATGGACGAGCCGCTCGGTGCGCTCGACAAGCAACTGCGCGAGCAGATGCAGTACGAGATCAAGCAGATTCACGAGCAAAGCGGTTTGACCGTGGTCTATGTCACGCATGACCAGAGTGAAGCCATGACCATGTCGGACCGTATTGCCGTGTTCAACAACGGCGTCATTCAGCAGCTCGCACCGCCGCCGGCCCTGTACGAAAGACCCGAAAACGCTTTCGTCGCGAGATTCATCGGCGAAAGCAATGAGCTCGTGGGAACCGTCTCCGTCATGGAGAAAGAGCGCTGCACCGTGAAGCTGGCAAGCGGTCAGAGCATCAGGGCGAGCGTGGGGCCGACCGTTCGGGAAACCGGCTCCGCCAGCATTTCTCTGCGGCCGGAGCGCGTGGCCGTGGGCGATCTGGCGAAGCGCTGCGACAACGTATTTCAGGGCGGCGTGAAGGACCTCATCTACTACGGCGACCATCTTCGCGTGGTGATGCAGGTCTGCGGACAGAGCGACTTCATCGTGAAGCTGCCGAACGACGGCGACGCGCGCCGCTTGCGCATCGGTGATTCCGTGCATGTCGGATGGATGGCGGAAGCGTGCCGCGCCTTGCAGTGAGCGCATCTTCGTAGCGCGATAACAACGCGGAGACATACCCGATTCGTTGCGAATGTAGTTAGCCATACTTATCAAGGTGTGTTCGCGGCAACATGCAGATTCTCTTCGGCGACCGCGAAGAACACGCGAATCCGGAAAAGGCAAAACCACAACGACATCCGCGATTCGCTCGCCCGGAAACGACTGCTTCAGTGTGAATTGATCAGGAGGACGCGGCTCAGTCCGCAAGACCATGATGATGCTTCCCCATGATATTGCCGTTCCCACGGATCAGCCGGTCGCCCAGCTGAACGTCCAGGACTCGAAGAGCCTGAAGGCCAGGCTTCGCAACGCAGAACGTGCCGAAAGAATCAAGGCAATGCTTCTGGTGGCGCCATTGCTCGTGTTTCTCGTAGTGACGTTTCTCGTGCCGATCGGCAGTCTGCTGCTGAAGAGCTTTCGCGACGCAACCTTGTCGCAGGAGCTGCCGCACGCATCGGTCATGCTGCGCGAGTGGGACCCCGGCCAGGGCAAGCTGCCGAACGAGCAGGTCTTCGACGCATTCGCGCACGATCTCATTGCGGCGAAGGGCGGTGAAGGCGTGAGCCGCGTTGCATCGAGACTCAACTATGACGAGGCGGGCATGCGCAGCCTCATCATGAAAACGGCCCGCCGCCTGAGCGTCGATGGCACCGGCACGTGGCACGAGCGCCTGAGCGCCATCGACGAGCGCTGGAACGACATCGGCGCGTGGTCGACGCTCAAGTACGCATCGTCGCCGTGGACGCTCGGCTACTACCTGAAAGCGTTCGACTTCAAGCGGGACGATCGCGGCGCGATCGTGCGCGAGAACCCGAGCGAGCGCCTGTACGTCGACGTGTTCGTGCGTACTGCGTGGGTCAGTATCGCGGTGAGCGCGCTGTGTCTTCTCTTCGGCTATCCGGTCGCGTACTTCCTCGCGAACATTCCGGCCCGCTTCAGCAACCTGCTGATGATCATGGTGCTGCTGCCGTTCTGGACTTCGATTCTGGTGCGTACGACCTCATGGGTCGTCGTGCTGCAACAGCACGGTGTATTGAACGATCTTCTGAAAACCCTCGGGATGACCGAACACGGTTTTCAGCTCATCTATAACCGGTTCGGCGTGCTGGTTGCGATGACGCATATCCTGCTGCCCTACGCGATCCTGTCGCTGTATTCGGTGATGAAGGGCGTGCCGAGCATTTACATGAAGGCAGCCCGCTCGCTCGGCGCGGGACCGATTCGCTCGTTTTTCCAGGCGTATTTTCCGCAAACGCTGCCGGGCGTCGGCGCGGCGGGCATGCTCACGTTCATTCTGGCGGTCGGCTACTACATCACGCCGGCTATCGTCGGCGGCCCCGATGACCAGCTCGCCAGCTACTACATCGCCAATCACGTGAACAACACGCTGAACTGGGGACTCGCCTGCGCGCTCGCTTCGATCCTGCTGGCAGGCGTGCTGGCGATCTACGCGATCTTCGTTCGTATGACCGGCGGCGCCGGTGTCAAGCTGGGGTGAAACGAATGTTCAACTTTCCTGCATATGTGACGGTCTGGGGACGGCTCGGCCGATGGGCGCACGTCATTCTGTCGATGGCGATCCTCGTGTTCCTGATCTCGCCGATTCTGGTGGTGATGCCGCTGTCGTTCAACTCGCAACCGTACTTCACGTATCCGTTGCCCGGCGTGAGCCTGCGTTGGTATCACGACTTCATCAATAGCCCCGAGTGGATGCTCGCGCTCAAGAACACGGTGATCGTCGGCTCGGCGTCCACGGTGCTTGCCACGACGCTCGGCATCATGGCGTCGCTCGGGCTCACGCATCCGCGTCTGAAAGGCCGCGCGCTGATCACCGGCATTCTGGTGTCGCCGATGATCGTGCCTTTGATCATCACGGCGGTCGGCGTGTATTTTGCCTTCAGCCCGTTCGGCCTCGTGAACAGCCTGACCGGGTTGATCCTCGCGCACGCCGCGCTCGGCGTTCCGTTCGTCGTGGTGACGGTCACGGCCACCCTGGCGGGCTTCAACGAGACGCTGTCGAGGGCGGGCCGCAGTCTCGGCGCCTCGCCGCTGCGCGTGTTCCTTCAGGTGAAGATGCCGATCATTGCGCCGGGCGTGATTTCCGGCGCGCTCTTCGCCTTTGCCACTTCCTTCGATGAGATCGTCGTCGCGCTGTTCCTGACCGGAACCGATCAGCGCACCGTGCCCCGTCAGATGTGGGCCGGCATTCGCGAGCAGTTGAGCCCCACGATTCTGGCTGTTGCGACCGTGCTCGTCGTCATCTCGACCTTGCTGCTCATCACGCTGGAACTTCTGCGCCGCAGGACCGAACGCTTGCGCGGTATGGCGAGCCTCTGAGTGTCATCCATGACCCAGTATCCATCAGGTAACCTCATCATGCTGTCGGAAATCCAATCGATCCAACCCGCTGCAACCCAACTCGAGACCCTGCGTCAGCGCATCTGCGAAGCATCATCGTTGCCCGAGGACGTCGTCGTGCAAGCGCTGATGAAGGAAGCGCAGTTCGATGCGGCAACGTTGAAGAAGACGCAGGATCTCGCGGCGCGTCTCGCGCAAGGCGTGCGCGACGCGCGCATCGATGCGGGCGGCGTCGACTTGCTCACGCAGGAATTTTCGCTCGACAGCCGCGAGGGCATCGCGCTGATGTGTCTCGCCGAAGCAATGCTGCGCATTCCCGATACCGAGACGCGCAATCAGCTGATCCGCGACAAGATCGTCGATGCGGACTGGCGCGCGCATATCGGCAAGTCGCCTTCGTTGTTCGTCAACGCGACGGCGTGGGGCCTGCTCGTGACCGGCAAGCTGCTGAAGCAGCCGGACGACAACGCGCTGGCGGAAGCGCTGACGCGTGTCGTGCGCAAGGGCGGCGAGGCGGTCGTGCGCGGCGGCGTGGCCTATGCGATGCGCATGCTCGGCAAGCAGTTCGTCACGGGGCAGACGATCGAAGAGGCGATCGGCGTGGCGAAGGGCCGCGAATCGAATGGTTATCGTTACTCATACGACATGCTCGGCGAGGCCGCGCTGACCGACGAGGACGCGCAGGCTTACTTCGAGTCGTATCGTCACGCCATCGAAGCGATCGGCCGCGACGCGAAGGGGCAAGGACCGATCGACGGCCCCGGCGTATCGGTGAAGATATCGGGCCTGCATCCGCGCTATGAACTCGCGCAACGCGAACGCGTGCTGGCGGAGATGTATCCGCGCCTGCTGCAGCTCGCGCAACTGGCGAAGCACTATGGCATCGGCTTTCACCTCGATCAGGAAGAGTCGGCGCGTTTCGACCTGACGCTCGACATGCTCGAACTGCTGTGCGCCGAGCCGTCGTTGAGAGGGTGGAACGGCATCGGCATTTCGCTTCAGGCGTATCAGAAGCGCGGGCGCGCGGTGGCCGAATGGATCATCGCGCTGGCGCGTGCGAATGGCCGCCGAATCAACATTCGTCTCGTGAAGGGCGCGTATTGGGACACGGAGATCAAGCTGGCGCAGGATGCCGGTGCGGTGGGCTATCCGGTGTTCACGCGCAAGGTGCATTCCGATGTGAGCTATATCGCCTGCGCGAAGGCATTGCTCGACGCGCCTGATGCCATCTTCCCGCAGTTCGCCACGCACAATGCGTTCACGGTGGCCGCGGCGCACACGCTCGCCGGCGACAAGGACTACGAGTTCCAGTGTCTGCATGGCATGGGCGAAACGGTGTATGACCAGGTCGTGAGCGCGTCGAAGCTCGGCAGGCCGTGCCGCATCTATGCGCCGGTCGGGCCGCACGCGACCTTGCTCGCCTACCTCGTGCGCCGCTTGCTGGAGAATGGGGCGAATTCGTCGTTCGTCAATCAGATCGTCGATCCGGCGGTGAGCATCGCCGATATCGTGCAGGACCCGGTGGCGAAGGCGGCGCGCACGGGCGGCAAGCCGCACGCGGGCATCGTGTCGCCGCGTGGATTGCTGCCGGGTCGATTGAACGCCGCGTCGATGGACTTTGCCGGTTCGAAGGACTTCGCGCAGGCCGTGACGGCGATCCGGACGAGCCGGATCAACGCGAAGCCCATCGTTGCAACGGCTGCAGACGCAGCCGGCGATGCGACCGCGCTCGTGCATAGCACCAGCAAGCTGGCCGAAACGATCGGCAGCGTGACGAGCTGCACGATGAACGCTGTCGCTGGCGCGCTTGCGTCGGCGACGCAGGCATGCGATGCGTGGGCGGCATCGTCGGCATCCGAGCGCGCCGAACTGCTCGAGCGCGTCGCGTCCTCGCTGGAAAGCAGAGGCGCGCACTTTGGCGCCCTGCTGGCGCTCGAGAGCGGTGCAACGCTGTCCGAGGCGGTCGAAGAGGTCCGTAGCGCCGTCAACATGTGCCGGCTCTACGCGCATCAATCGATGAGCGACTCGCGGCTCGCCGATGCGAAGCCGCTCGGCATTGTGGCGAGCATCAGCCCGTCGGCATCGCCGCTGTCCTGCTTCGTCGGACAGGTTGCGGCGGCGCTCGCCACGGGAAATGCGGTCGTTGCGAAACCGTCGTCGGATGCTTCGCTGGTCGCGTTCGAGGCCGCGCGTGTGTTCATCGACGCCGGCTTGCCCGCCGGCGTGCTGCAACTGGTTCCCGGCGATGGCGCGACCATCGGCCAGGCATTGATCGCCGACTCGCGTGTCGCTGCCGTTTTGTTCGGCGGATCGCGTGAGGTTGCCGCGTCGATCTCGGCCCGGCTGGCGGAGCGCGCGCAGCCTGCCAGGTTCATCGCTTCGCATGCCAGCGCGAACGCGATGATCGTGGACAGCTCGGCGCTGCCGGAACAGGTCATCTCCGATGCGATCCGGTCCGCTTTCCATTTCGCGGGGCAGTCGCTCGCGTCGTTGCGCCTGCTCTGCCTTCAGGACTCGACCGCCGACAAGGTCTTGCGCATGCTCAACGGCATGCTCAGCGAGCGAAACACGGGCGATCCACTCAGCGTGTCGACCGATATCGGCCCTGTGGTCAGCCGGGCGGCGAAGGACCGCGCGGAGACCTATCTCGCGCAACTGCGGCGGCAGGGATTCGCGGTCACACGAGGCAAGGTGTCGGCCGAATGCACGGACGGTAACTTCGTCGCGCCGGCTATCGTCGATATGAAAGATGTGGCGTCGCTCGGGGCCATCGATGCCGGCGTCGCCGGTCCCATTCTTCATGTCGTCCGCTTCAGGACGGGCGCGATGGACGATCTCATCGAGCGCCTCAATGCGCTCGGCTGTGCCGTGCTGGGTCTTCACACGCGCATCAACGAAGCCAGCGGCAAGCTGCTGTCCTTCTCGAAAGCGAACAGCATTTGCATCAACCGGTCCATGCATCAGGCGTTTCCCGGCATGCAGCCCGCCGGCGGTGTCGGTGCAGCCGGCACCGGTCCGATGACCGGCGGCCCGCTGACGCTTCTCAGTCTCACGCGCCACGAGGCGTCATCCTATGAAGCGTCTCAGGGGCCGTTCGGCAGGTCGAAGGCGGCCGTGAGCGAGAAGTTCTTCGAGTTTCCTGTCGAGACCGCCGACGGACGTCTCATGCCGCGTGTCGCCGCGCATACGCAAGCCCATGCGGATCGTCGGCATAAGATCGATTCGATTTTGCGAGCGTCGATGCTGGCGCAGATGGATGCCGCTCAACGTGCTTCGGCCGAAGTCTTCCGCTCGCGCCTGAGCCAGTTGATCGACTCGTCGAAGCCGCTCAGTCTGCCGGCGCTGACGGGCGAGGAAAACACGGTCGAACTCCTGCCGCGAGGACAGGTGCTTTGCACGGGCGAGTCGGCGTTTTCGCTTGCCATGCAGGTGATGGCGACGGTCGCGTTCGGCAACGACGCCGTGCTGCCGAAGTCCGCCATCGCCGATGAGATCGCCGCCGTGCTGAACGGTGCATGCAAGGTGATCGCATCGGCGGACGTGAAGCGGGCACTGGCTGGCGAATTGCGGGATGTCCGCGTCGAGGCCGTTCTCGCCGCCGCCGATTACCGCGACCTCGGCAACCTGCGTCGCCTGTGCGCCGCGCGAATGACGAGCGTGGTCGTCGCGGAGGCGTCCGGACGATACGACTGGACGCAACTCGTGCGCGAACGCGTGACGACCGTGAACGCGAGCGCGGCTGGCGGCAATACGCAACTGATGGTCATGAGCGAGGATGCCGCGTAACGTGACGATATGGGCGGGCTGTGTCCGTCCATTGGCATCTGTCATTGACGTCCGTCCTGGTCACAACGAGCGACATGCTGCGTTCCGGCCTCGACGGACGTTTTGCATCTCGCGGTCGCAAGCGCGCGAGTCGATATAAAGGAGAGGGCGAAGTGTCGGACGTTTTCAGTTTCCATCAGGGCAACATGCCTGTGTTGATCTCCATCCCGCATCTGGGAACGAATATCCCGAATGAGATCGCCGAACACATGACTGACGCAGCGCTGCGCGTCGCGGACACGGACTGGCATCTGGACAGGCTGTACGCGTTCGCGCAGCGTGCCGGCGCATCGATACTGGGGGCGAAGATATCGCGGTATGTCATCGATCTCAACAGGCCGCCGACCGGCGAGAGCCTTTACCCCGGTCAGACGACGACGGGCCTGTGCCCCGGCGAAACCTTTCGTGGAGAGCCTGTGTACCGGAGCGGTCGCGCGCCGGAGCAGGCGGAAGTGCGGCATCGATTGCAGATGTACTGGGAGCCATACCATGCAAAGCTGCGCGCCGAGCTGGACGCGATGTGCGCGAAGTTCGGCAGCGTGCTTCTCTGGGAAGCGCACTCCATTGCGAGCATCCTGCCACGCCTGTTCGAAGGCAAGCTGCCCGACTTCAACGTCGGTACGAATGCGGGCGCGAGTTGCCGGCCGGAGATTCTCGATGCGATTTGCGGCGAACTCGAAAGTCAGCCGTTCACATGGGTCGGCAACGGCCGTTTCAAGGGCGGTTACATCACGCGAGCCTATGGCCGTCCTGACGATGGAATCAACGCCGTGCAACTGGAGATGTGTCAATCGACCTATATGAACGAGAGCGCGCCTTTCGAATATCGGCCTGAGCTTGCCGAGCGCGTGCAGCCGGTGGTGGAACGCATGGTCGCCGCCGCCGTGCGCGCGAACGCGCAAGCTGGCCGGTAGCGGAAAAAAGCCGTCGCGATGGCAGCACCATCGGCGACGGCAGAACACCCTGGGAAGGTGCTTGCAACCAGGTCAGAGCGACTTCGTCAGATCAGGCACGGCCTGAAAGAGATCGGCGACGAGTCCATAGTCCGCGACGCCGAAGATCGGCGCTTCCGCATCCTTGTTGATCGCGACGATGACCTTCGAATCCTTCATCCCCGCGAGATGCTGGATCGCGCCGGAAATGCCCACGGCCACATACAGTTCCGGCGCGACGATCTTGCCCGTCTGACCGACCTGAAGGTCGTTTGCCGCGTATCCCGAGTCCACGGCCGCCCGCGATGCGCCGATGGCCGCGCCGAGCTTTGCGGCGAGCGGATCGAGCAACGCGAAATTTTCCGCGCTGCCGAGGCCTCGACCGCCCGACACGATCGCGCGCGCGGAGGTCAGATCCGGCCGGTCGCTCTTCGCGATTTCACGGCGCACGAACTTCGAAAGACCGGTGTCGGGCACCGCCGCGGCTTCCTCGATCGACGCGCTGCCGCCCTCGGCCGATGCCGCATCGAACGCCGTGGTGCGAATCGTCGCGACCTTGATCGCGTCGCTCGTCTGCACGGTCGCGATGGCATTGCCCGCGTAGATGGGACGCTGGAACGTGTCGGGCGAATCGACTGCGATCACGTCGGAAATCTGCGATGCATCGAGTTTTGCGGCCACGCGGGGCGCCACGTTCTTGCCGGCTGCCGTTGCCGCGAAAAACACGTGCGAGTAATCCCTCGCGATCGCCACGACCTGAGCGGCGATATTTTCGGCGAGGCCATCGGCGAGATGAGGGGCAGCGACGAGAATGACTTGATCGACGCCCGCGATCCGGCTTGCGGCATCGGCCACGCCGCGCGCCGCGGCACCAGCCACGAGCACATGCACACCGCCACCGATCTTCGAGGCGGCCGTCACCGTATGCAGCGTCGCGGCCTTGAGTTGCGCGTTGTCATGTTCGGCAATTACGAGAGTCGTCATTCAAATCACCTTCGCTTCGTTTTGCAGTTTCTCGACGAGCGTCGCGACATCGGGCACGACGATGCCGGTCTTGCGTGCCGGCGGCTCGACGACCTTGAGCGTTTTCAGACGCGGAGACGGATCGACGCCCAGGTCGCCCGGCTTCAGCACATCGATGGGCTTCTTCTTCGCTTTCATGATGTTCGGCAGCGTCACGTAGCGTGGCTCGTTCAGTCGCAGATCCGTGGTGACGATCGCGGGCAGCGTGATGGATACGACCTCGAGACCGCCATCGACTTCGCGCGTGACGGTGGCGGTTTCGCCATCGATCTCGATGTGGCTGGCGAATGTCGCTTGCGGCCAGTCCAGCAGCGCGGCGAGGAGCTGGCCGGTCTGGCCGGCGTCGTCGTCGATGGCCTGCTTGCCGAGAATCACGAGGCGCGGCTGCTCCTTGTCGATGACGGCCTTCAGCAGCTTCGCGACCGCCAAGGGCTGCAACTCCGCATCCGTCTCGACCAGCACGCCGCGATCGGCGCCGATCGCGAGCGCGGTGCGCAGCGTCTCCTGACATTGCGGTACGCCGCACGATACGGCGATGACTTCGGTCGCCTTGCCCGCTTCCTTCAGGCGAGTCGCGGCCTCGGTCGCGATCTCGTCGAACGGGTTCATCGACATCTTCACGTTGCCGATATCCACGCCGCTTTGATCCGCCTTGACGCGCACCTTGACGTTGTAATCCACCACGCGTTTCACTGCTGTCATGACTTTCATTTCAGGTTCCCTTTTGAACGTGCGCTCACCCGTGCACGGGTTCAATCGTTATGACGATGAGCAAGTCGGTGCTGTCTCGCTGGGCCTCGATCCGCAATGCGGCCCCGAGCGTGCGGAAGATCGCCGCGTTGCCGGGATTCAACTCGTGCGCATCATCGGGCTGAATGTTCAGGCGGCATCCGGTCCCCAGCGCGAGAACGACAGCCGCGCGACCGGGTTCGACGGCAATCGAACGCGTGACCGAAGTCACCTTCACCCGATATCGTCCGCGCTTGCTCATGACGTTGAGCACGCTGACGGGCCCGTCGATCAGAGTCGCTTGCCACGGCGTGTCGCCGTCATATTCCATAGCCTGGCGAGGCAGCAGTTCGATCGCGTGATCCGCATCGCGCAGCACGACACCGTCGCCGCGAAGCACGAACGATATGCGGCTCAGGCCTTCGAAGCGGGAGTACGATCCGTCCTTCTGCACCTCGGCGATGCTCACGCGCCATTCGTCGCCTTCCCGCGCGAGGGTCCGCGTGACGCCGCCGCCGTTGCGCCAGAGCTCGGGCGCGATCGAACCCAGCGACAGCGTTTCCATGTCGGACATCGCTTCGGATTCAGGACACTGCGCCGAGGCCGTACTTGCCCGTCAGCAGTTCACCGGTATCGAAGCGCTCGATCGAGTAGGGCTTGAGCGATACGTCCGTGGGCAGGCCCAGCGCTTCCTGCGCAAGCACGCGGCCGACCGTGGGCGAGAGCTTGAAGCCGTGGCCCGAAAAGCCGTAGCCGACGACGAGGCCTTCGATGCCGGGGAGCTTGCCGAGCACCGGGTTCCAATCGGGCGTGACGTCGTAGACGCCCGTCCACGAAGACGCGATGCCGGCGGTTTCGTAGTCGGGGAAACGCTCCGCGACCTGCGTGCCGACATCCACGATGTAATCCATCGGGATATCGCCTTGCTCGGTGTCGGCCACGTTCAGCTTCTCGCCGACGACGCCTTCGCTCACGAGCATCTGGCTGCCGCCGTAGCTGCGGCAATAGAGCATGCCCGGCGAGGCCAGGTCCTTGAATACAGGCATGGAGAACGTGTACTTGGCCGCTTCGCACTCCAGCGCCAGCACGGCGTGGCGCTCGGGCATGATCGGCAGCGAGCGGCCCGTCCATCCGGCGAGTTCCGGGGTCCAGATGTTTTGCGTGCTGATGACCATCGACGTGGCGAAGTCGCCGATGCTGGTGGACACGCCGACCACCCTGTTGCCCTCGAATAGAATCTCGTCGACGGATACGTTCTCCTTGATCGTGACGCCGCCGCGGCGCGCCGCGCGCGCGAAGCTGGTGGCCACGAGATAGGCATCGGCAAAGCCCGCTTCCGGTTCGTATCCGATCAGCGCGGCATCGTCGAAGCGGGCGATCGGAAGCAGCTCGCTGGCCTGCTTCCGGTTGAGCAACTCCAGCGGAATGCCCTGTTCTTTTTGCTGGTTCAAGGAAGCGCGCAGCGGTTCGAGCTTGTCTCCCTCGCTCGCGGCGATCATGTAGCCGCATTTCACGAGGCCGCAGGACGCTTCGTCGTCGCCGAGGTAGGACGCGAAATCATTGAATACGTCCCACGATTTGCGGGCCAGTTCGACATTCTCCCTGACCGAATAATGCGTGCGGAGAATGCCGGACGATTGCGACGTCGTCCCGGCGCCGATCATCCCGCGATCGAGGACGAGCACGTTCTTCGCCCCCAGCCGGGAAAGCTGAAAGGCCACCGAAGTGCCGATGACGCCGGCGCCAATCACAACCACATCATAGGTATTCACGGTCCGCTTCCTTCTGTGAGCAAGGTATAGCGGAAGTTTGCGACCGGAAATGATGCGGGCCGGGAATATAAGGGCTTTCTATTTTTAGTTTAAGCGGCCCGAGGGAAGCGGCTCAGGCCTGGCCGGGTGCGGGCCGGCTATCGCAAATGAGACGACCGCAGGTTCATCTTCCAGATCCGATGCGTCGCATCGTCGATCATGCCGTGGAATACGCCGATGGCCTCGTCGATGCTGATGGTCGCCGCGACCCGGTGCTCGATCCATAGTCCGTGGACGAGCGCCATCGCCTGAATCGCGTAGATGCGGGACATCAGAGGATCGCATCCGGCCTGCCGGAAATCGAAGATGAAGTTGGAGCGCAGCCGCCTCGAGAATGCCGTGCAAAGGCGCCGCACGTCCTGTTCATGCGCGGACGAGCTCCACATGTGCGGCCATACGTTCGCTGCGCCCTGGCTCATCACTTCGTCGTTGAAACACATGTCGGCCGTGAATTTCATCCGTACCACCGGGTCCGCGATGTCCCGTCGCCCGTTGACGAGCTGCTCGCGGACGCGGCGGATCAGATGTTCGAACGTCTTGTAGACGAGACTCTGCTTGTTCTCGAAATGGTGATGAACGAGACCCACCGATACCCCGGCGTGTTCGCTGACGCGTCTGATCGTCAGATTTTCCAGGCCGACATCACCGACCACCGCCAGCGTGGCGTCGATGAGCTTGAGCCGCATCCCTTCATAGGGACCCGCTTCGTCCTTGCGGCCGGATCCTGCAACGACGGCTGCCTTCACGATAGTTTCCACTTGTGTGCTTGAGAGCGTACCGGCCTTCGGGGCAATCGCCCGGCCGGTTTGGGTCTCGCTAGTTTATCCGAATGGCTGGGCCGGCCGGGCCGGCCGTCCAGTCTGATCGAAGCTGAACGCGTAGGCCTCTGCTACTGCCCGAGATTCATGTAATCGTTGAACAATCGTTCATTGAGAATAGGGTCAACCGCCTCGGGATTTCCCTTCTACGAAAGCGGTATAGGGATAAACCGGATGCCGGAGCCTCAGGAAACCACTTTTTTAACGCAAAAATCGGGTATATAGTGGCGCCAAGTTGCAGCGTACTGAACATGTGTTCAAAGTCTCCGGCAAAGACGATCACCGCTCTGCCGACAAGTGCTGAACATCAGTTCAGATCTGAGGATTCGAAAATGAGCGGCGAGCAAGAGATAAATAGGTGAACCGCCGCTGCGCTTGAACTCGATGCGACTGCTTCGAAGGACGAACGTGCCTGATGATGATAAGTAGGAAGCCTTATTAAAAGCGTCTAACCATTGAAGGACATCAGTAACGGAAGATCGAGGACGAACAGCCCGCAGTACCGTGATTTTTTAACCGAGACGATTGGCTTCACGTGCCACAGACGTCGTTATGAAGGAACGAAAAGCATGAAACTGAAGACCCGATACTCAACCGCGATTGCGATGCTGTTCGCCGCGTCCGTGGCCAGCGTCCCCGCGAGCGCAGCCGACATTGTCTTTGCGAGCTGGGGAGGCTCCTATCAGGATGCCCAGAACGCAACCGCGGTCAAACCTTTCGCCGCGCAGACAGGCACGAACGTCAAGTCGGATGTCTATAACGGTGGCATCGCGCAGATCAGAAGCCAGGTTCAGACCAACAACGTGACGTGGGACGTCGTCGACATCCAGTACGCGGACGCCATTCGCGCCTGCGATGAAGGTCTGCTGGAGAAAGTCAATCCGGCTTCGTTGCCGGCTGGAAAATCCGGCGAGCCCGCCAAGTCGGACTTCATGTCGGGCGGCTTGTCCGACTGCATGGTCGGCAACGTCGCCTGGTCGACGGTGATCACCTACAACAAGGATGCGTTCAAGAACGGGGAGCCCTCGAAAGTGACCGACTTCTTCGATCTGAAGAAGTACCCCGGCAAGCGGGGGCTGAGAAAGTCGCCCGAAGGCGCGCTCGAATGGGCATTGCTGGCGGACGGGGTGAAGCCGGCCGACGTCTACAAGGTTCTCGGCACCAAGGACGGCGTCACGCGCGCCTTCAGGAAGCTGGACACCATCAAGTCTTCCATCGTCTGGTGGGAGGCCGGCGCCCAGCCGCCTCAACTCCTGGCCGATCGCGAAGTCACGATGACGAGCGCCTATTGCAACCGCATCTGGACGGCGATCGCACAGGACAAGAAGCCATTCGGCTTCGTCTGGGATGGCGAGGTCAAGAATATCGAAGGGCTGGCGATCGTCAAAGGTACGAAGAACCTGAAAGCCGCACAGGACTTTCTCAAGTACTCGACAGCGACGGAGCAACTCGCGAAGCTGAGCTCTTCCACCGCGCTGGGCCCGATGCGCAACTCTTCGCTTTCGCTCGTCGATCCTTCGGTGAAGCCTTATCTGCCGACCAATCCGGACAACCAGAAGACGGCAGTCGACGTCGACGTGGCGTTCTGGGCGGACCACTCGGACGACCTGAATCAGAAGTTCGCCGTCTGGCTCGGCGCCAAGTAAGGCGTCGTTCGTTGACGCGCACGGGGGGCACGCATTCGACGTGTCCCCTTTTGCAATGGGCTTGCGTTTACTCGCGCTTATGAACAGCACAAGACCGTGCAAAGCTAAAGAGCGGGGCGCTGACAGAGCGTATCTTGGAACCTGAAGCGCGCCGCGGAGACGAAGCGCGGCGCGAGGCCCATATCAACCCACGAGAAGATCATGACTTTCAAGCGTACATTTCATGCGGTCGAGACGCATTCGGGCGAGCCGATGCGGGTGATCACGGGAGGCGTGCCTCATATCCCGGGGAATACGGTCTATGAGCAGATGAAGTGGCTGGAAGAGAACGACGATCAGATTCGAATGCTCATGCTGCGCGAGCCGCGCGGCTATCCGCCGCTGTGTTGCAACCTGATCGTGCCGGCGAAGCATCCCGATGCCGCGGCGGGTTACATCATCATGGAACAGGTCGAGTACCCGGTGATGAGCGGCGGCAATACGATCTCGGTTGCGACCGTGCTGCTCGAAACCGGCATGCTGCCGATGCAGGAGCCTGTCACGGAGTTTCAGCTCGAGGCGCCCGCGGGTCTGATCGGCATTCGCGCCGAATGCAGCAACGGGAAGGTGACCTCGGTCACGTTCAGGAATGTGCCGGCTTTCGCTCCGTATATCGAGAAGGTTATCGACGTGCCGCATCTCGGCAAGGTGACGGTGGATGTCGGCTGGGGCGGGATGTTCTATGTGATCGCCGATGTGCGGCAGTTCAAGGGATTGGAGTTGAAGCCGGAGCACGGCAAGGAAATCACGCGTGTATCCGCGCTCATCCTCAAGGCGGCGCAGGAGCAGTTGCCCGTCTCGCATCCTCATTATCCGGGTTATGGCATCACGATCGCCCAGCTTTCCGGTCCGACCGATAACCCGAACGCGGACTGGAAGAATGCGGTCACCGTCGCGAGCGGAGCCATCGACTTCGATGATCCGGCGACATGGACCGGCGCCATCGATCGCTGTCCGTGCGGCACGGGTACGTCGGCGAAAATGGCCACCCTGCACGCCAAGGGCCAGCTGGACCTGAATCAGCCGTTCCGGCACGAGGGCATCCTCGGCACGGTCTTCACGGGCAAGCTCGTCGAACGGGCGAGCATCGGTGACATTCCCGCTGTCGTTCCGACGATCTCCGGCCGCTCATGGATTTACGGATTCAACACATACGTGCTCGATCCCGATGATCCCTTCCCCAACGGTTTCACGTTGAGAGACATCTGGGCATGACGTATCAGGAACGATGACGAGACCATGCGATTCGAAACTGATGAAGCAAAGCAGATCGCGTACAGCGTGATCAAGGCAGTCGGCGCGAACGACGCGGTCGCTCGCTCCTTGACCGAAGCGGTCATATCGGCCGAACTGGCCGGAAGCAGGGCGGTGGGTTTCGCTCACTTGCCGGATTATCTCGATGGCTTTCTGAAGGGCAGAATCGCGGTCGATTCCGAGCCGGCGATTCGCTTTCCGGTTCCTGCCGCGATCACGGTGGATGCGCGCAAGGGCATCGCGCAGCTCGGATTCGATCAGGCGTTCGAGGAATTGATTACGCGAGCGTCGACCTATGGGATCGTCGCATTGACGATGTCGAACAGCTTCACGGTGGGTGAGCTGGGTTACTACACGCGGCGCCTCGCGGAGCGCGGGCTTGTCTCTATCGCGACCTGCAATGCCACGGCGCAGATGACCACGCTCGAAAGCGGCCGTGCGGTCTATGGGACCAACCCAGTTTCCTTCGCGGCGCCCGTTGCGAACGGGCGGCCGCTGGTGATCGATCAGGCTTCCAGTGCGACCGCCTTCGTCAACGTTCGCAACGCGGCGGAGCGCAACGAGACGATCCCTGAAGGCTGGGCCGTCGATCAGAATGGCAAGCCGACTACGGACGCCAGGGAAGCCGTGAAGGGCTTGCTCGTCGCGTTCGGTGGAGCACGAGGCGCGAACATCGCCATGATGATGGAAGTGCTCGCTGCCGGGGTGACGGGAGCCAACTGGTCGATGGATGCGCCTTCTTTTGCCGAGGGCAGTGAAAGTCCGGGCATCGGGCTTTTTCTCGTGGCGCTCAAACCTGAAATCTTCTCGGCGGACTTTCCCGTGCGACTTTCGACGCAACTCGCACGACTGGCCGATATGGGCGTGCGCATTCCGGGCAGTCATATCAAGGTTCGAGAGATAGACGTGCCTTCGGAAGTGATCGATCGGGTACGCAGCTACGCCGAGTGGTCGCAGGGGGACGAACGTCTGTAATAAGAAGGGCCCCAGTATCGATAGAAACCACGGAGGCGTCAGCGATTGAAAACTGACGCCTTCGCGGCTTTAAATGCCTTGTGCTTTCAGACGCGCGTCATACCAACGGCAGAACTGGTCGAGCGGCGCTTCGGTGTATTTCGAGTAAGGCCCCGGAATGTACGCGGGGTCCTGCGTTCCGCTGTGTGTGTTCGCGACCAGATCGGCATCTTGCTGATTGGTGGCCAGCCACACTTCGGTCAGCGTCCTGAGATCGTAATCGACTCCTTCGACGGCATCCTCGTGAACGAGCCACTTGGTCCGCACGAGCGTTTTGTCCGGTGCGATCGGGAGAATGAATGCGACGATGGAATGGTCGCTCATGACATGCGTCCACGAATTATGGCCCCACATGTGAACGTCTCCGAGATCGCGGCGTTGCAGATCGCCGAGCAGCTTCGTGCTCGCGACCTTCGTGCTCAGCGTCTGCGACTCATTGCTGCCGGCGATGACGAGGCGCTGGGTCCGGAAATTCGTGTGCACGCTTTCGTCGAGCGATTCGAACAACTCGCAGATATAACCTTCGCTTTCCCAGTCTTCGCGGTTTCTCGCATTGCGGGCCACGTAGGCATCGTAATTCTTCATCGCTTCCTCGCCGAGTCCGTCGGGACAGAAGCCAAAGTCTTCGGGAAGGAACGAATTGGTCAGTTCCGGATGCGTGCCCTCGCAGTGATAGCACTCGCGATTGTTCTCCATCACGAGCTTCCAGTTGCCGTTCTCGATGAGCTCGGATTCGAAGGCGATTTTGGTCCGCTGCATCTGATGCGGCGCAAAGCGAGGCGTCATCACCTGCTCGAGTTTCGCGATGTCTTCCGGCGGCTCATCCGAGAGGCACACGAAAATATGCGCGCCGATCACCTTCGTGTGAACGGGTATCAGGCTTTTGCATGTCTTGTCGAAATCCTGACCCATGTGCGTCGCGTGTTTCAGGCTGCCGTCGAGCTCATATGTCCATTGATGATAAGGGCATACCAGCATCCCGACACTGGCCTTGCCGGCCTGCTTCATGATTCTGGAGCCACGATGACGGCAGACGTTGCGATACGTGCGGATGTTCTCGTCATCGTCGCGCACGATCATGATCGATGCCTTGCCAACCTCGACGGTGGACACATCGCCCGGCTCGGGAACATCGGCCGTCACGCCGGCGAGAATCCAGAGCTTGTTGAAGAAGACGTCGACGTCGTTATCGAAAACGTCCTGACGACTGAAAATGTCGCCGGGAAAGCCGCAGCCGGGTACGCGGCTATCGACGAGTTCGCGATGAGTCTTGAGGGGAGTGACAGACACGTTTTTGCTCCAGATATAGGTGTTATCGGCAGGCACGGCTCATAGTCCGTACGCGCAGTATTGGAGTGCGAACCTGGAGCGTCAACGCCCTTTATTGTTCTGTCTGCATTACTGCAAGTTATGCGAAGCACGCGCTAATCCATGACCGGAGACGTCGCCCGATGAAAGTTGCGAAAGGCCCCAAGGGTTATAGACGGATCATTCCGTCGATGACCGCGCTCGTCGAGTTCGAAGCCGTCGCCCGGCTCGGCAGTTTCACCAATGCTGCGAGCGAACTAGGCGTCAGTCAGGCCGCGGTCAGCCGGCAAGTCAAATTCCTCGAAGAGACGCTGGGGGTGAAGCTATTCCACCGCTCTCATCGGTCCATATCGCTGACGGGCGAAGGCGAGTCTCTCTATCTCGTCGTAGCCGAATCGATGCAGAAGATCGCCGGCGTGTTCGATCGCTTATCGGCGGGATTCGAGCAACAGGAGCTGGTGCTTGCTTCGACCGCGGCGTTCTCTCAACTGCGCCTCGTGCCCCGTCTTGCGAATCTGAAGCGCTTGCAGCCGAAGCTTCAGCTTCGCCTGACCGACCCGATGTTTATCGCCGATCTACGTCACAACGAAGTCGATGTCGCGGTGCGCTTCGGGGATGGTTCGTGGGGAGACGGCACCGCGACCTTGCTGTTCGATGAAGAAGTCTTCCCCGTATGCTCGCCGCGCTGGCTTCTCGAAAACGGCGCGCCGGACACGCTCGAAGCGCTTGCGCGGATGCCGCTGATCGACTCCGACTCCACATCGGAAGGATGGATGGCATGGGACACATGGTTCGCTTCCGTCGGATACCGGCCCGCACGACTGAATTACGCGCTCCGCTGCAGCATCTACACGGATGCAGTGCTGGCGGCGCGCTGCGGACAGGGCGTGGCGTTGGGATGGGGGCGGCTCGTCACCGACATGCTGGCATCGGGCGAACTGGTTCGGCTGCATACGGCGTCATGCAAGCCGGCGGACTCGTATTACATCGTCGTGCCGCATGGGCGATCGATCACCTCGTCGATAACGGGCCTCGTCGAATGGTTGCACGGAGATCCTGCTCCGCTGTGAACGCGCATATGCGTCGGAGCAAAAGTACAAGCCGTGCAAAAGCTCGGCATCAGCTTTCCTGATGTAAGCGCCAATGCGATTCCGTGCCACGCAAAATGGAGGCAACTGAACGAATCGAGGCAAGGCGGCACTCATGAATAGCGCGAGACGTCCTGAGTTTTCTTTCGACGCAGCACAAAGGTTTCCGGCATATCGGCAGTGCTCCGGCTGGAATGCCATGTTGCCGCCGCGCGTCCCCGAGCAGGCGACGAACCGTTCCCGCTTCGGGACCATCGTCATCGGTGGCGGGTACACAGGCCTTGCCGCGGCACGGCGTATCGCGGAGTTGTGTCCTGATGACGAGGTGCTCGTGCTCGAAGCGTCGACGATCGGAGAGGGCTCCGCCGGACGCAACTCCGGCTTCATCATCAACTTGCCGCACAACACGAAGATGGGCGGCCACACCAGTCCGGTCGAGGTCGCGCGCAAGCAGATCCGAATGTATGACGCCGGCCTGAAGTGGCTTGCGCAACTCGTTCGCGAGAATGGCATCGACTGCAAGTGGAACCCCGTGGGGAAATTTCATGCCGCCGCGAGCGAGGCCGGCGTTGAAAATCTTCATGCCTCGCTCGCGCAGTATCGGGAATGGGGCGTGAACTACGAAGAGTTCGACCGCGACGCCTTGCAGCAGAAGCTCGGCACAAGCTATTACCGATACGGCTATCACTCGTCGAGCAATGTCTTCGTGCAACCTGCCGCCCTGATTCGCGGTCTGGCCGACTCGCTTCCGCCCAATGTCATGGTGGCGGAGAACGAAGCTGTCGTGTCGCTTGGAGAAGCGGCGCCATTTCGGGTAACGACGAGTCGTGGCGAGTACATCGCGGATCGGCTCATTCTTGCCAATAACGGATTCGCAAAAGCATTGGGCATTCTGAATGATCGTCTGATAACGATCTTTACCTATGCCGCCCTCACGCCCCGGCTTCCGGAATCCGAACTTGCGAAGCTCGGCGATTCTGAGGAGTGGGGCGTCATTCCGGCCAACCGTCTCGGTACGACGCTTCGCCGCGTTCAAGGCGGACGCTTCATGGTTCGCAGCGCTTATTCGTACGAGCAGGAGCAGTCACCCGCCGATACGCTGGCGCAATTGACGGCAAGTTATCAGCGACGTTTTCCGAACCTGAGGTCTCATCGTTTCGAATATGTGTGGGGCGGGACCACGGCGTTGACGCGCAATGGGGCGACTTACTTCGGAGAGTTGCGGCCCGGTCTGTTTGCATCGTTGGGCTGTAACGGTGCGGGGGTGTTGAAGGGCACCACATACGGAAAGTTGCTGGGCGAGATGGCCATGGGTGCGCAGTCTTCCGGCTTGTCGGACGCGCTCAGTCTCGAGGGTCCCACTTGGTTGCCGCCCGAACCGTTCCGCCGCATCGGCGTGGTCTCTTCGATCAAGTATCAGGCCGCGCGTGCTGGCCTGGAGCGTTAAGCCTATCAATTTAACTGTGGAGCATCGGAAGTGACTGAAATCAAGCGTAGCCACGTTGGAAAGCGTCTGTCCGAAGTCGCTGTGCATCAGGGAACGATTTATCTCGCGGGACAGGTGCCGGACGACATCACGCAAGACATGGCGGGGCAGACCAGACAGGTGCTGGCGTCGATCGACGCCTTGCTCGCCGAGCACGGTTCGGACAAGTCGCGCATCCTGTCCTGTCAGATTTTCCTTTCGGATATGAAGCAGGCTCCCGCAATGAATGAAGTCTGGGATGCATGGGTGGCGCCGGGACATACGCCGCCGCGCGCTACCGTGGGGGCCATCCTGGCGCAACCGGAAAAGCTGATCGAAGTCGTGATCGTGGCGGCTGCGTGAGGCTCAGTCGGACCGCCGCACGAACGCCGCAATACTCGCCCACATGCCCACCGGATTCGAATACATCGGAAAGTGTCCGCTGTGGGCGATCTGCGCCAGCTGCACGCCGTTTCGCAAAAGGTGCGGCAAATACGAGAGCGCCGCGTTCTGCTCCCCGTACATGAACATACGCGGAAAGGGCAGCGACAGAAACTTCGTCATGAGGTCGCCGTGATCGGACAGTTCGACCATCGACATGAAGATACCGCGTACCGATTCGGCGCGCACCTTATGCCGCAGATTCGATGCATACAGCGCGCTCGCATGATAAGGCGCATGCCAGTTCCGCTCGATGAAGTCATCGAAGAAGGACCGTGCGTCGTCTGACGGATAGTCGATCACCTGACGGCTCAGGAAGCAGTCTTCGGGCGCGACGTTTCCTTCGATGTCGATGAAGCTCGCGATGCTCTGCGGCGCTTCATGCGCGAGCATCAATGCGGTGAGACCGCCCATCGAATGGCCGACGAGATGGAAGCGGTCGACATCGACATGCGCGAGCACCGCCTTTGCCGTGGCGACGAGAAAGGGGATCGAAACGTTCGACGGATCGCCACGGCGCGTGTCACCGCAACCGGGCGCGTCATACGCAATCACGGGACGTCCGGCCAACGCCGGGTAATGCACGATGTCCGCATAGTCTTCCTTGGTCGAGCCGAAGCCGTCGTCGGATGCGGGCAGGGCGTGGCGCTGGTGCCCGCATCGACGAAGAAGCTGACTCCGGAAAACGTGGTCTTCCGGCCTTTGAAGGAGACGGTCAGCGTTGTGACCACCGCGGTCGCCTGGAACCGGACACGGCAGCACGCGATGGTCGACGCGGCCGTCGCGCTGTTGCGAAAACCGTCGAAAGGTCAATGACTGCAATCCCCGGTTAGTGGTGCGCGAAGGTGTTCATGAAAGCGGGTTCGCGAGACCGTTGCTGAGGTTTGCGATCCGGCCTCGAACGCTGGAGCGAACCGGCAGGCTCGGTCTGAGCTGGACGAGGCGTGGATTTCGCCGACTGGCGCACTCGCGGCAAATTGCCGGTATCGACGGGCGCTCGCATGGGTTCAGCGGGCGCATCGATAGCGTCTGCCTTTTGTGTGGCGCTCGACGCTCGGGTTTCGACGAGAGGCGTCACAGCGCCGGATGAGCGCGCCACTCGTCCAAAGGCCGTCGCTTGCGGCCGTCGCGCGTGGTCGAGTTCCGTTTGTAACCAGGCCGCGAAAATTATTCCGCCTCCGACGACGAGCAGTGCGAGCGCGATGACACGACTCGTTCGTGTGCCGAATACCCGTGCGGGCATGGCGAGGTTCTTCTTTGCCAATCGAGGCCCCCGTCGTGTTTTGAAGTTTTCGAGTGCGACGCGTCGACATCGTCACACTGACAGCAAACTACGGGCCAGGTCGGGTCAACGGCGATCTGCATACCTGATCGAGAACGATTCAGACGCCTGCGCGTAGCGCGCTGCGTGGCAACACGCACCGACACGCGCGAAGTTCTTCGGTACGCTGCTTGCTCGACTTCGTACTTCAAAGAGAAGACGAGCGATCCACTTCATTCGGGAACCGCAGCAATGCACATTGAGCAAGAAAACTGGACTCATCGTCATCTCGATGCCGTGTCGCGCGTTCTCGTGGTCGATGATTATCGTGCTTCCGCGATCGCAGTTGCCGATTACTTGTCATTGTTCGGGATTCAGACTCGCGTGGCCGGCGGATGCGGCGATGCACTCGAAATCATACGAAGCTGGATTCCGGACGTGGTGTTGCTCGACCTCATGATGCCGCAGCGCGATGGTTTCACGACTGCCCGTGCAATCAGACAATATCCGCCGACGTCAGGCGCCTTCATTTGCGCGTACACCGCGAGAGAAGAAGCGCTCATCACCCGAAGCGACGAGGGCAGCCTCTTCGATGGCTACGTCAGGAAGGGCGCTTCTCCGCCGAGCCTTCTGTCCTGGCTCAATCAGCTCGGCACAGGGCCTGAGTCGACCGGGCGTCGAGCTTGCACGTAATTTGCGGGAGACCTATGCCGCGCGTGCGCCACTGGCACGCCTCGATTCTCCGGCGAAAGCATCGCGCGGCGGCGACCGCGGTCGCGACCGCGACTCGACCCTCAACATTGACGAGGTTTCAAATGGCTACTGGCACAGTGAAATGGTTCAACGACGAGAAGGGCTTTGGCTTCATCAGTCCGGATGACGGCGGTGAGGACCTGTTCGCGCACTTCTCTGAAATCAAGGCCGAGGGCTTCAAATCGCTGCAGGAAAACCAGAAGGTGAGTTTCGACGTGAAGATGGGCCCGAAGGGAAAGCAGGCCGCAAATATCAAACCCGCGTAGGCGGCCGTTTCGTCGAAGCAATAGTCGTACGGTGTTCGCTCGTCGGGAATTGCAGGCGGGGAATCTGACCGATGTCGTGGCAGCGAGGGCGCTTCGTCCCCGGAATAAGCTCGCTCTCGCATCCACACGAGATCGGATCCCTCGCTACCTCAGGCATCTTCGAACGTCTCGCCCCGCTCGGCGATGATTCTCCCCAGCTCCCGCGTCGACGGTACACGCCGCATCGGATTCGTCGAGCCGGCTTCGTCTTCCGCGAGATTCTCGATGATCGCGAGCAGCACCTTGCGCGCCGTAGTGATATCGCGCTCGCTCAGTCCGGTCACGCTGATTTCGTTGACCTCCTCGGCGAGCGGCACGAGCTTGTCCCTGAGCGCCCGGCCTTCCGCCGTGAGAAACACGTGCGTGTTCTTCTTGTTCTCGGGCCGCTGCTGACGTTCGACCAGCCCCAGCTTTTCCATGGCCGTCACCGCCGCGAACGTGGTGGGCGCCATGACGCCCGCCTGCTCGCTCAGTTCGCGCTGCGTGAGGCCGTCCGTCTCCCACAGGATGCGCAGAAACGTCCAGTGTCCGAATGACACCGAATGCTCCGCGAGCCGCATCTGCAACGCGCGCACCATCGAACGCGTGGCGTCTTTCACGAGGTGAGCCAGACGGTCGTTCGGTACGGATTCGTGCCAATGGCGCAGCATCTCCGCGGTTTCGCGCGGCGCGCCTTCCAGGTTCTTTTTGCGTGTCATGACCGTGTCTTCCTTAGCGAATCGTGTCTCACCGACATGATAGCGGTCGTTCCGGCGCCACGCGCGCTCAAGGCGTTCCGGACGCCTCTTCGGGCAAACCCCGACTTGTTCGCGCGGCTCCGTCTCCCTACCATTATAGTTAGATATCGAATAAAAAATCGTCGACGGTCCGGAACACGGGAATGGTCCCGGCATGTTTCGGCGCCTCGTCCTCATCAGCAAGAGCAACGGAGACGTCTGGTGTCCAAATCCACAGTTACGCAGTTCATGCCCGAAGCGCACGCAACAGCGGAACGCATCGAAGCGACGTATCACAAGGTCACCTGGCGGCTGATGTCGTTCATCTTCGTCTGCTGGGTGCTGAACTATCTGGACCGCGTGAACGTGAGCTTCGCGCAGTTGCATCTGAAGCAGGATCTCGGTCTGTCCGATGCCGCGTATGGTCTCGGCGTGAGCCTGTTCTTCATCGGTTATATCTCGCTCGAAGTGCCGAGCACGCTCTGGCTCAAGAAGATCGGCGCGCGCCTGACGATCTCGCGCATCATGATTCTATGGGGCGCGATTTCGACGGCGATGGCCTTCATGACCACGCCGATGCAGTTCTATATCGCGCGCATTCTGCTCGGCGCGGCCGAAGCGGGATTCTGGCCGGGCATCATTCTTTATCTGACGTACTGGTATCCGGGCGCGCGGCGCGCTCGCATCACATCGCGCTTTCTGCTGGCGATCGCGGCGGCGGGCATTATCGGCGGACCGCTGTCCGGATGGATCCTGCATAACTTCGTCGACGTGCTCGGCTACAGAAACTGGCAATGGCTGTTCTTCCTCGAAGGCTTGCCGGCCTTGCTGATGGGCATCGTCGCGTTCTTCTATCTCGTCGACCGTCCGCAGGATGCGCGCTGGCTCGACGACGAGCAGAAGAAGATCATCCTCGATGCGCTCGCCGCCGACCGCGCCGAGAAAAAGCCCGCGGCGACGCACGGGCGTCATCAACTGCTCGTCGCGCTGAAGGACCCGCGCGTCTATATCCTCGCGGCGGGCTGGGGCACGGTGCCCTTGTGCGGGACCATCCTCAACTACTGGACGCCGACGATCATCCGTCAGGCGGGTGTCGCGGACGTGCTCAACGTCGGCCTGCTGTCCGCGCTGCCGTACATCATCGGCGCGCTCGGCATGTTCGCGGTGGCGCGCAGCTCCGATGTGACGCTCGAACGGCGCTGGCATTTCTTCCTGTGCACGGCGGTGGGCGCGCTCGGCGGCTTTCTGCTTCCGGTGGTGTCGGGCAACACGGCCGCGGCCATCGTCTGCCTCGGCATGATCTCGATTTCCTACTTCGGCGCGGCGGCGATCATCTGGTCGATTCCGCCGGCCTATCTCTCCGATGAAGCCGCTGCCGCGGGCATCGGCGCGATCAGCAGCCTCGGGCAGGTGGGCGCTTTCTGCGGGCCGATCGCGCTCGGCTGGATCAAGACGATGACAGGCAGTCTCGCGATCGGGCTCTCGGCGATCGCCGCCATCGTGATGCTCGGCGGCCTCGCCGTGCTCATTGGGGTGCCGGCGAACACGCTGCGCGAGCACGCGGAACGCGGCTGAACACGAACTCTCGTAGCACTGGCAGTACCTTCTGGCGCCTTCGGGCGCCGATTTTTTTTGCCGCGCACCTGGCGTGTTTTCAGGGAAAACCCCGTTGCCTGAAAATGATTAGAGATCTAATATAAACACATGGGACGACGCTGCTGCAAAGGCGTCACGCGGTGGGTGAACGAAGCAGGAGAGCAGCGCAGATGAGCGATACGGCAAACAACGAACCGTCATTCAGGACGCTTGTGGTGACGAGCAAGGCGCAGGTGGCGGAAGGCATCACGACTTTCGAGCTGCGCGACCCGGAAGGGCGCCCGCTCGAGCCTTTCACCGCGGGCGCGCACGTGGCGGTGCGCGTGCCGAGCGGCGCGAACCGCAACTATTCGCTGTGCAACGATCCGGACGAAACCGACCGCTATGTGATCGCCGTGAAGCGCGACGCGGCGGGCCGTGGCGGCTCGATCAGCATGACCGACGATGTGAACGCGGGCGATCGCATCGACGTATCGGCGCCGCGCAACGAGTTCGGGTTGAGCGAGCGGGCGCGCAGCTTCGTGTTCGTCGCGGGCGGCATCGGCATCACGCCGATCCTCGCGATGATGCGTCACCTCAAGGCCACCGCCGGTCCGCGCTTCAAGCTCTATTACCTCACGCGCAACCCTGAAATGACGGCGTTCATCGACGAGCTGTCGGGCCCGGAATGGAAGCCCCACGTCGTGATTCATCACGATCACGGCGACCTCGCCAACGCGTTCGATTTCTGGCCCGTCTTCGAAAAGACCGGCAGCGGCACGCACGTGTACTGCTGCGGCCCGCGCGCGCTGATGGACGGCGTGCGCGACATGACAGGTCACTGGCCGCAAGGCAGCGTGCATTTCGAGAGTTTCGGCGTGGACCAGTCGCGCGCGGCGGAGAACAAGCCCTTCAGCGTGAAGCTGGAACGTACGGGCCAGTGCTTCGAGATTCCGAAGGACCGCTCGATCCTCGAAATCCTGCGCGACAACGGCATCCGCGCGCCGAGCTCGTGCGAGAGCGGCACCTGCGGATCGTGCCGCACGACCTTGTGCGCGGGCGAAGCGGACCATCGCGACATGGTCCTCGGCGACGACGAGAAGCGCGATCACATCATGATCTGCGTCTCGCGCGCGAAGAGCGAAGAACTGGTGCTGGATCTCTGAGAAGTTATCCCCCTTGCATACGTTGGTCAGGAGAAGCGCAAATGCTCACGCATGAAGAAAACATGTTGTTGTGCCGTGTCGAAGGCGATGCCCCGATGGGCCAGATGATGCGGCGTCACTGGACGCCGGTTTGCCTCATCGAGGAAGTCAGCGAGCCGGACGGCGCCCCCGTGAAGGCGCGCGTATTCGGCGAAGACCTCGTGGTGTTCCGCGACACCGACGGCAACGTCGGCGTGATGGACGAGTACTGCCCGCACCGCCGCGTATCGCTCGTCTACGGACGCAACGAGGACTGCGGTCTGCGCTGCCTCTATCACGGATGGAAGATGGACGTGAAGGGCAACATCATCGAAATGGTGTCCGAGCCGTCGTGCAGCGACATGAACAAGAAGGTGAAGCACAAGGCCTACGAGACGAAGGAATGGGGCGGCTTCGTGTGGGCCTACATGGGCCCGCAGGACGCGATTCCCGAGTTCGTGCCGCCGGCATGGGCGCCGACGGAAGACACGCGCGTCACCATCGCGAAGGCGATCCTGCCGTGCAACTGGGCGCAGATTCTCGAAGGCGCGATCGATTCCGCGCACAGCTCGAGCCTGCACTCGTCGGACTTCGTGCCGGCGCGCGTCGGCGGTGCCGAGGCGACGGCGAAGAACTGGCTGCGTCCGTCGACGGACAAGGCGCCGCGCATGCAGGTGCATCGCACGAGCTACGGCTTCCGTTACGCGGCGCTGCGCCGTCCGATCCAGAACGCCGCGACGCACGACTACGTGCGCTCGACGGTGTTCGTCGCGCCCGCCACCGCGCTGATCCCGCCGAACAATCTGTATAACGTCGCCAACATCAACGTGCCGTGCGACGACACCAGCACCGCGTTCTATTTCATGGCGTGGGGCAATCCGGACAAGACGCCGGAGACGGAGACGTGGCGCAAGTTTCTCGGCCAGCGCGTGGGCGTGGATCTCGACGAATACTTCCGGCCGCTGCGCAACATGGACAACCGCTTCTGGCAGGATCGCGAAGCGATGAAGGCGGGCAACTTCACGGGCATCAAGGGCTTTCCCAATCAGGACATCGCGATGTGGTTGACGATGGGCCCGATCGCCGACCGCACCGAGGAACGCCTCGGCGCAAGCGATGTGGCCGTGGTCGAGTTCCGCCGCCGCATGCTCGACGCCGTGAAGGAATTTCAGGCGGGCGAGACGGCCATCGGCACCGGCGACAAGGCGATTCCGCGCAGCGTGTGCTCGTTCCAGGCGATGGTGCCGAAGGACACCGACTGGAAGCAGTTCGCCGCGCAGCCCGTGTGGGTCGAACTCGAAGAAGCCGCGGAGGTCGAGCCTAACTATCAGGTGCAGGCGTGATGGAAACGCTCAAGCTCGGCATCGCGGGATTGGGACGTGCCTTCTCGCTGATGCTGCCGACCTTTCTCGCGGACGCGCGCGTGCAACTGGTTGGCGCATGCGATCCGCGTGCACGGGCCCGCGCGCAGTTCGAAGCCGATTTCTCCGCGCCCGCTTTCGACGATATCGAAGCGCTCGCGCGCATGCCGGAGGTCGAAGCGATCTATATCGCGAGCCCGCATCAGTTCCACGCGGCGCACGCGCGCATCGCGGCGCGGCACGGCAAGCACGTGCTCGTCGAGAAGCCGATGGCGCTGTCGCTTGCCGAATGCGACGACATGATCGACGCATGTCGCGACGCGAACGTGCATCTGATCGTCGGTCATTGTCATAGCTTCGACACGCCGTATCTGCGCACGCGCGAGCTGATCGCATCGGGCGCATATGGCGACGTACGGATGATTCAGGCGCTCAACTACACCGACTATCTGTTCCGTCCGCGCAGGCCGGAGGAACTGAAGACGGAAGAGGGCGGCGGCGCGGTGTTCAGTCAGGCTGCGCATCAGGTCGATATCGTGCGCCTGCTCGCGGGCAGCCGCGCGACGCGCGTGCGCGCGGCGGTCGGCAACTGGGATGCGGCGCGTCCGACAGAAGGCGCGTACAGCGCGATGCTCTGGTTCGAGAACGGCGCCTTCGCGACGCTCGCTTACAACGGCTACGCGCATTTCGATTCGGACGAATGGACCGGCTGGATCGGCGAAATGGGCCAGACGCGCAGCGCCGACGAGTACGGCAACGCGCGGCGCAAGCTGTCGCACGTGGCTTCGAAGGAAGAAGAAGCGGCGATGAAGGCGGCGGGCACCTATGGCGGCGACGCCTATGCGCCGCCGTCCCCGACGAAAGCGGACGCGCGCAGGCATCAGCACTTCGGGCCGGTCATCGTGTCGTGCGAGCGCGGCGCTTTGCGGCCGCTGCCCGACGGCATCGTCGTGTATGGCGATGAGCGTCGCGAGCGCATCGAACTGGAAGCGCCCGCTGTGCCGCGCGCCGAAGTCATCGACGAGCTGATCGCCGCCGTGCATGGCGATATCGCGCCGCTGCACGACGGCGTCTGGGCGCGCGGCACGCTCGAAATCTGCCTCGCGATGCTGCGCTCGGGCGCGGAACAGCGCGATGTGCTCATCGGCGGTTAATTCACTGAAACGCAGGATCAAGGAAACAGCACAATGGGCAAACTCAATTTGTCGGTCGCGGTGGGCAATTACGACCGCATGCGTCCCCTCGTGGACGGCGAAGTGCAGATCGACGGCGTCGATCCGGTGTTCATGCTGCAAGACCCGGAGGAAATCTTCTTTCGCGCATTCCGTCACGCCGATTACGACATCTGCGAACTCTCGCTTTCCAGCTATAGCGTGAAGACGGCGGCGGGCACGAGCCCGTATATCGGCGTGCCGGTTTTTCCGTCGCGCGCGTTTCGCCACACGTCGATCTATGTGCGCAACGATCGCGGTATCGAATCGCCTTCCGATCTCAAGGGCAAGCGTATCGGCGTGCCCGAATATCAGTTGACGGCGAACGTATGGGCGCGGCTCTTCCTCGAAGAAGATCACGGCGTCAAGGCTTCCGACGTCACATGGGTGCGCGGCGGCTATGAGGAAACGGGGCGCGAGGAAAAGATCAAACTCAGTCTTCCCGCGGATGTGCGGCTGGAGAACGCGCCGTCGAATGCGACCATCTCGGGCTTGCTGGCGTGCGGCGAGATCGATGCCGTGATCGGCCCGCGTGCGCCTTCGTGCTTCACGAACGGCCATCCGAACGTCAGGTATCTCTACGACGATCCGCAGAAGGCCGCCGCCGACTGGTACACGCGCACGAAGCTGTTCCCGATCATGCATCTGCTGGGCGTGCGCCGGTCGCTTGCGGAGCAGCATCCGTGGCTGCCGGGTGCGATCGCCAAGGCGTTCGAGAAGAGCAAGGCGGTTGCGCTGGCGAAGCTGAGCGACACGTCCGCGACCAAGGTGACGCTGCCGTTCGTCGAAGAGCAGTTGCGCGCCGCGCGGAAACTGCTCGGGGACGATTTCTGGTCATACGGTTTCGAGCCGAACCGCCATGTGCTCTCGCGCTTTCTCAGGCGGCATCATGAGGAAGGCTTGTCGAGCCGCTTGTTGCAGCCGGAAGATCTGTTTCATCCGGCTACGCTGGAGAGTTTCAAGATCTGACGGCGGCGATGCCAGGTCGGCGCGTCTGGCGCATGATGTCCGCATACCTGAACCGGCTGCCGCATCGCGCGGCTGTCGCGGGAACGACATCATGCGTGCACTTCGGGACATTCTGCTGACCATCGCGGTCGTGGCGATCTATCTGCTGCCCGCGATCATCGCCGACCGCAAGAAACGGCGCTCCGTGCTGGTGCTCGCGCTTTTCAACGTGCTGCTCGGCTGGACCATCGTGGGATGGTTCGCCGCGCTTTACTGGGCGTTTCATCCCGATAGCGCCAGAACGCTGGAACGCATCGTGAAGAACGACCGGCGCGCATCGTCGCAACGCACGATCAACGCGATCATGTCGCGCTCGCGCACACGCGGCGTTCGCGGCACGGAGGCCGATCCGAAGCATCGGGACGAACGTGATCGCGATTGAGCGGTTGCATAGGGCAAAGGTGGCCGTCGATCATCGGCTGGTCAACATGCGGAGGATCTTCTGCACGATGCGCTCGTGCTCGTCCAGCGCCGCGCCGAGCGTGCCTGATCCATAGCTCTCGTTGTCCAGCGCTTTCATTCCGGCGATGCGTGTCACGAACAGCGAAGGTTTCCCGGCTTTCTGATCGGACACGCCGCGAAAGCGGGTCGTGACCGTCACGCCGGAGTCGTTCAGCAGCGTGCGCCGGAAAATCAGTTCGTTCTCTTCCATCCAGCGCGACCACTCGTCGCGATCGAACACCTCGACGGGCCTGTTTTTCGCGTCGAGGATATACAGACGCTCTGAGCCGGATGGGGCTTTCATCATTCAATGCGAAGGCGCGAGCAGGAAGCCGGTCGCCTCCCGCCACCAGGTTTCATCGACACGGCCGATCCAGTCGTTGTGTTCCGCTGCGTTCACCACCATCATCCGCTTCGGTTCGGGCAACGCGTGGAAGAGCGCTTCGCCAAAGCGCGGCGGAACGATGCTGTCACGTTCCGCAATCACGACGAGAACAGGGCGGCCAAAAGACGCCAGATGCGCCGTGCTGTCGTATCGATCGCGCAGCAGCCACTTCACGGGCAGCCATGGATAGTGATATGCCGCGATATGTTCGAGCCGATCCCACGGCGTGATGAGCATTAATCCGGCGATCTTGTCGCGCTCGCGCGAGCCGGCGGCGGCCGCCACGCCGGCCCCGAGCGATTCGCCGATGACCAGCAGCGGCGCGCCATATAGCCGATGCGCCAGCACGATGGTCTGCCGGGCATCCGCGACCAGATTGTCTTCTCCCAGTGCGCCGTCGCGCGGCCCGTAGCCCGGATATTCGGCGAGAATCACCCGCAGGCCGAGTCGCGTGAGCATGGCGGCATAGTGCGAGCGGTGTCCGGCATGCCCGGCATTGCCATGAAAGACGATGGCAGTGGCCCGCGCGGCTTCGGCCGGCTCAGCCACGAGGCCACGAAACGCTTCATCCGGCGGCCACGCGCGCAGTCCGCCGAAAGCCAGATCCTCGATTCGGGCCTTCTCGGGGAAGTAGAGAAAACGGTCCTGCAAGACAGCGGCTCCCGCGAACACGATCAGGCACGCGACAGTGAGACGGCGCAACATCCCGGTGACATTCATCGCGCTGAGCCCGATCCATCGATCCTTTTCTCGGCGCATCCAGTTTAGCGCGCATGCGTGATTCGTTTGCAGGTCCGTCGATGAGCTGCGTGCTGCATACTTGGCAATCGCACCGCCGGGGACATCGACATGGTTACCGATCTCGCACGATCCTGGTTGACCCGCAGCGCGCCCGTGGCCGCCGCGCAAGCCGCGGGCCGCCCGCTCGTCGCGCTGGAATCGACGATCATCGCTCACGGCATGCCGTACCCGGAGAACGTTCGCACCGCACGCGAAGTGGAGTCCCTGATCCGCGACGCGGGCGCCGAACCCGCGACGATCGCGCTGATCGGCGGGCGCGTCCACATCGGCCTGACGGACGACGAACTGGAACTGCTCGGCCGCTCCGACCAGGTGCACAAGGTCAGCCGCCGCGACCTGCCGGCCGTGCTGGCGAGCGGCGGCCTCGGCGCGACGACCGTCGCGGGCACGATGATATGTGCCGCGCTCGCGGGCATCGAGGTGTTCGTCACCGGCGGCATCGGCGGCGTGCACCGGGGCGCGCAGGAAACCTTCGACATCTCGGCCGATCTGCAGGAACTGGCGAAGACTTCGGTCGCGGTGGTCTGCGCGGGCGCGAAGTCCATCCTGGATATCGGGCTCACACTGGAATATCTGGAGACGCACGGCGTGCCGGTGCTCAGTTGCGAGCAGGACAATTTCGCCGCGTTCTACACGCGCGACAGCGGTTTTCGCGCGGATTTCAGGCTGGACGACGCCGCGGACCAGGCGCGCTTCATCCGCACGAAATGGGATCTGGGGCTCGCAGGCGGTGTGGTGCTGAGCACGCCGGTGCCGGAAGCATCGGCGATGGCCGTCGAAGAGATCGACGCGCTGACCCGGCAGGTGCTCGCCGAGGCGACCGCGCAAGGCATCGCCGGCAAAGCGGTGACGCCCTACGTGCTGGCTCGCATCCACGCGCTGACGGGCAGGCGCAGCCTGGCGACGAACATCGCGCTCGTGAAACACAATGCCGCAGTCGGGGCGAGGTTGGCGCTCGCGCTGGCACACGCGGAGCGCGGGGCGGGCGCGGCATAGAGGAGCGCGCCTTGCCCGCCGCGCATCAACGATGCCCGTGCTGCTTGATGAACGCCATCAGCGCTGCAAAGCCCGTAGGAACGGAGGGATCGGCGCATTTCAGGTCGAGCGTGCCGTCATCGGACGCAATGCCGATGCGATAGCTGCGTCCATCGGGCACGGGTTTGACCGCCGCCGCGCGCGGGGCGGCCGATTCCGTGCGCGCGGCGGACACGAGGCGCGCAAGCTCGGCGCGTTCGTCGGGCGACAGGTCCTTTGCATCCAGCACGATCGGTCGGGCAAGGCCGGGAAAAAAGCCGACGCCCCCGTCGATGGTCAGTTCCGCGTGCATCGGCCACTCCTTCTGGATGGGATCGGAAGTACAGGCTCCTGTCAGAAGACACACCCCTATGAGCCCGGCCAGCAGGCGGGCTCCCGCACGCCCTTCGCGCACTTCACAATACACCAACCGTGTTCCAGGCTTTGCTGACCGCTTTCGCCTCGGCGCTGCTCGCCCCGTAGAGGCGATTGGCGTTCGACACCGTGAGCTTCGCAAAAGCCTTGAAGTTGGTATTCGGCTTGATGTGCGAATCGTTCAGTGTCTCGTACCAGATGCGCCCTGCTTTCTCCCATGCATAGCCGCCGATATCGAGCGCCGCCAGACAGAACGCCCTGTTCGGAATGCCGGAATTGATGTGGACGCCGTGGTTGTCCTGCGTCGTTTGAACATAGTGCCGCATGTCCGCCGGCTGAGGGTCCTTGCCGAGAACAGGGTCGTCGTAAGCGGTTCCGGGCTCCTTCATCGAGCGCAGCGCGACGCCTTTCACGCCTTTTGCGAGCAGTCCCTCGCCGATGAGCCAGTCCGCCTTGTCCGCCGTCTGCTTCAACGTGTATTGCTTGATGAGCGAGCCGAATACGTCCGACACGGATTCGTTGAGCGCGCCGGGCTGCCCGGAATAGGCGAGACCGGCCGTGTGCTCCGTGACGCCATGCGTGAGCTCGTGCCCGATGACATCGAGCGAGATGGTGAAGCGGTTGAAGAGCGTGCCGTCGCCGTCGCCGAACACCATCTGCTGCGAATTCCAGAAGGCGTTGTCGTACTGGTCGCCGTAATGCACTGTGCCGGTCAGCGCCATGCCCGCATCGTCGATCGAATTGCGATGGAAAATCTCCAGATAAAACTCGAACGTGGCGCCGAGCCCGTCGTAAGCTTCGTCGACGCAGACATCGTTGGACTTCGGCGCGCCTTCGGCCCGCACGAGCGTGCCCGGCAGCGTTTCGGTGTTCTTCGCCGTATAGATGCTTCGATGAGCGGAAGGCACCGCGGGCACGGGTGAGACGCTCACGCTGGGTTTCGCTGCGAGCAGCGCCGAGTGGACCGAGCGAAGCTGACGGAAGGTATGGTCGGTCGACAAGGTGTCGATAGCCTGGACGCGCTGCTGAGGCGTGCCATTCTTCGCAATCTCTTTCAGCATGTGCGGCGGAAGAATGCAGTAGATCGTACGAATACGGTTATGCCAGGGGTGATTGCACATGATCTGCTCCCTTGTCGAAGTGGGCAAAGCGGCGGAATGGAGGCGCGCGGCACGGCGGGCAGCCACGAGCGACCGTCGACATTGCCTCCTGGTCGGCGGGCTGCCAACGAACGGTCGATTGAGTGCGGAACTGAACGTTTCCGATATCTCGAAACAATACTAGGCAGTGCAGATAGTAGCAATACGTCATTCATGCGGATCGATCGGCTATGGGGCGGACATTCACTGAGGCTGATTCAAGGCCACTGCGTAAATTAAACGCATTAACCAATGAAAATTGCGCGTTTGAACGAGTACCCAGCCGCCAAAACACCGCGCATATCCGGTCTCTGGCCTTACATTCTTGACATCCCCATACCCCTAACCTAGATTGAGTTCACGCCAGAGACCGGGCAGCGCGCCGTACCGAACATCGGAATATCGCGGCAGGAATATATAAAGCGGAAGAATAAAATAACGATCGACGCTGCCGCAGTACAAATCGCAGTGCGGATAGATAACTTCCCCTCTTTCGTCGCATTCGATTGACGGTCATCCCATGGCGCGTGTTATCTCGTTAGGGATGCGTATCAATAGTAATCAAACCATGCAGATCACTATTCAACTCGACCAGACGCTGGCGCGGCGCGTCGGCAGCGAGGGCGCGTCGGCGATCGGATCGACGGCACTCGGCCAGCTCACGGCGAAGCTCGGGATCGAAGCGAAGCCGCTGCATCCGGGCGAAGCCGACCCGACGCTCGCGTGCTTCTTCTGGATCGATGTGGCCGATCGCGCCGCGGCGGAGCAGCTCGTCGCGCGGCTTCTGGCGACACCCGGAATCGAGGCGGCTTATTTCAAGCCGGCCGATGAAGCGCCTGCGGGATCGCACCCGCAGTGACTCAAGCAAGGAGACGTTGACATGAAGAAGGACCGCGTATCGGTGGCCGGGCCGCCGAGTGCAGGCATCGATGGACCCCGCGACGGGCAGCCCCGAGGGCAGGCTCCGATGAGCGACTGGGAGCTGATCGTCGTGCTCGATCCCGATGCCGGGGTGCGCAGCTCGCCGATGGGCATCACGTCCGACAGGGGCGTCGACGTCGCGCCGCTCGCCAGCCTGCTGGAGGCCGAGCAGATCGCGCTGGAGCCGCTGTTCGGCGACCCGCAACGTCTGCCTCACACGCTGCGGACGCCCTCGCCATTCCCCGACGGTGCCGTCGGCATGCCCGATCTGACCGTGTTCTATCGCGTCGATGCGCCGCAGGCACGCATGGACGAACTGGCCGAGCGGCTCCGGAAGCAGCCGACGGTCGCGGCGGCGTATGTGAAGCCTCCCGCCGAACTCGCGCACGCGGCGCTGGAGGAAACCATCGAGTCCGTGAACACGATGTTGCCCGATGCGCAGGACGCGCCCGCGATCACGCCGGATTTCACTTCGCGCCAGGGCTATCTCGATGCGGCGCCCGGCGGCATCGACGCACGTTATGCCTGGACGCAGGCGGGCGGCTCGGGCGCGGGCGTGCGCATCATCGATCTGGAATGGGGCTGGCGCTTCACGCACGAAGACCTGTTGCAGAACCAGGGCGGCATCGTCGCGGGCACCGGCTCGACCGACACCAATCACGGCACCGCCGTGCTCGGCGAGATCAGCGGCGACCGTAATGCGCTCGGCGTCACCGGCATCGCGCCCGATGCGGTCATCAGCGCCGTGGCGTTTTCGATGCCCACCGCCACCGCGATCAGAAACGCCGCGGACCGTCTGTCGCCGGGCGACATCATGTTGCTCGAAATCCATCGGCCGGGTCCGCGCTATAACTTCGCGGGCCGCGCCGATCAACTGGGCTATATCGCCGTCGAATGGTGGCCGGACGATTTTGCGGCGATACGCTACGCGAGCAGCAGGGGCGTGATCGTCGTGGAAGCGGCGGGCAACGGCGCCGAGAACCTCGACGATGCGCTGTATTCCACGCGCCCGTCAGGCTTTCCGGCGACCTGGACCAATCCGTTCAACCGCGCCAGCCCGCAATGCGGCGCGGTGCTCGTCGGGGCGGGCGCGCCGCCGCCGGGCACGCACGGACGCGACAACGGCCCCGACCGTTCGCGGCTCGGCTTCTCGAACTACGGTGCATGCATCGACGCGCAGGGCTGGGGGCGCGAAGTCACCAGCACGGGCTACGGGGATCTGCAGGGCGGCACGAACGCCGACCTGTGGTACACGGACCAGTTCAGCGGAACCTCGAGCGCATCGCCGATCATCGTCGGCACGCTGGCGTGCGTGCAAGGCGTGCTGCGCGCGCGCGGACGCATACCGCTGTCGCCGGCGCGGGCGCGCGAAGTCCTGCGCAGCACGGGTTCGCCGCAGCAGGATGCGCCCGGACGTCCCGCGACGCAGCGCATCGGCAACCGGCCGGATCTGCGGCAGATCATCGCCAGCGTGACGGCGACTGTCGCGCCATGGGTCGGCGTTCAGTTCCGCGGCACCGTGCCGGCCGGGCAGACGGCGCGCTGGTTCACGTTCAACTGGCCGGCTCACTGGCACATGGTCTGGACCGTCGTGCCGACGACCGTCAGGCCCGGCGCACCGCAGATCAAGTGGAACGTTCAGGTCGAGCGCGCTTCGGACGCGTACATCACGTACTGGATCGACATCACCAACCTGAGCCCGCAGGCGTGCGATATCGAAGCGCGCTATGCCGTGCTCGGCTGGTGACCCAAGGGAGAGAAGATCATGAGAGTTGGCGTTCAGTTCACCGGCACCGTGAATGCCGGACAGTCGGCCCGCTGGTTCACCTTCAACTGGCCGCAGGATTGGCATGTCGAATGGAATGTCGTGCCGACGTCGCCCGTGCCCGGCGCGCCGCAGATCGACTGGGATGTCGAAGTCGAGCGCGCGAGCGCGAGCAACATCACGTACTGGATCACGGTGCGCAATGTCAGCGCGGCTCCGGTGAACATCGAGGCCCGCTATGCGGTGATGAACTGAGGAGGCACGAACATGCGCATCGTCATTGAAACCGATGAGCGGGCGAGCACGTCCGCCATGACGCAACCCGCGACAGGTCCCATCGATGCAAGTCCCGCGACGGCGACGAATGCGGGACCGCCATCGGCGGCGCTGCTGCGCGCGGTCGGTGGCGCGGCCGCCGAGCCGGCGCAGACGACTTATCGCGACGGCATGGACGGTGGCGGCCCATCGCTCGAACTGGTCAAGGCGGTTCAAAGCGCACCGTCGACGGAAAGCGTCGATGGCGCGTCGGGGATGAACACGAATGGAGGTGCGGCGCCGTCCAGCTGAAGCGACGCGTGAAGCTGTCTGCGGTTTCCGCGACGCCGGCAAGGCGGACATCGCAGGCAGCGTAGCGCTTTCCTCGTGCACTGCGACGGGCATCTCCGCGAATGGAGCGGCTTCGCGCGCGACGCCCCGAGGGTACGGGCTATCGAGGTCTTCGCCGTTCGTGTACCTTATCCGGCTGCAATGCTTCTTTCGTGCAACTGGAGCCCGTGACGTATGACGAAGACCAACGAATATCAGCAGCCCATCGGCGAACCGGTGATCGACTGGAAGACGCGCGAGCGGCCCGCGTGCATCGGCATCGACGGGGCGCATTGCCGGATCGAGCCGCTCGACGTGGACCGCCACGCAGCCGATCTCTTCGAGGCCTATGGCCAGGCACCGGACGGCAGCGACTGGACCTATCTCTTCGTCGGGCCATTCACGGACTTCGCGGCCTTTCGCGACTATCTGACCAAAGCCGCGGCATCGACCGATCCGCTGCATTACACCGTCATCGATTCCGCGCGCGGCAAGGCGGTCGGGACGATCGCGCTGATGCGCATCGAGCCCGTGCACGGTGTCATCGAAGTGGGCAGCGTCACGTTCTCGCCATTGCTCAAGCAAACGCGCATTTCCACGGAAGCGCAGTATCTGCTGATGCGCTATGTCTTCGAAGACCTCGGCTACCGTCGCTACGAATGGAAGTGCGACAGCCTGAACGCGCCTTCGCGCAAGACGGCGCTGCGGCTCGGCTTCGAGTTCGAAGGCATCTTCAGGCAGGCGATCGTCTACAAGGGACGCAACCGCGATACGGCCTGGTACGCGATCATCGACCGGGACTGGCCGCGCATCCGCCGCGGATTCGAGCGCTGGCTCGCCGACGACAACTTCGATTCGAACGGCACGCAGCGCGCGTCGCTCGCGCAATTGCGGGACGCGTGACGAGCGCAAGCGCTTCAAACGCGAGTATCGTGTGGGCTGGGACATCGTCCTCACGAGAGGAGACGCTCATGGTCACCACGAACTCGCAATCCGGCACGAATGTCGAGGAAATCGCGGATGGCATGTATCGCATCAATACGCCCGTCGTGCTGCCCGGCGACGCGGGCGGCTTTTCCTTCAATCAGTACCTGATCGTCGACGACGAGCCGCTGCTCTTCCATACCGGACCACGCAAGATGTTTCCGCTGGTGCGCGAAGCGCTCGCCAGCATCATCGATCCGGCGACGCTGCGGCACATCGCGTTCTCTCATGTCGAAGCAGACGAATGCGGTTCGCTCAACGAGTGGCTCGCCATCGCGCCCGAGGCCGCGCCGCTGTGCGGCACCGTCGCGGCGATGGTGTCCATCACGGATCTCGCCGACCGCGCGCCGGTGGCCCTGGCCGACAACCAGGCCATCACGCTCGGGCGCCATAGCGTGCGATGGATCGACACGCCGCATCTTCCGCACGCATGGGAATGCGGCTTCCTGATGGAAGAGCGCACGCGCACGCTGCTGTGCGGCGATCTCTTCACGCAAGGCGGCGCGACGCTGCCGGCGCTCACCACATCCGACATCCTGGGCCCGAGCGAAGCATTCCGGCGCAGCATGGATTACTTCTCGCACACGCGCAACGCCGATGCGATGTTCGAGCGCCTCGCGCAACTCGAGCCGACGACGCTCGCCTGCATGCACGGCAGCGCATGGAGCGGCGACGGCGCGAGCCTGTTGCGCGCGCTGGCGCAGAGCGTGCATCAATGACGCGCCGCGTCGCGCTTCTCCAGCACGCGCCCGATATACGCGAAGTTCGCGCCGATCTGCCCGAGCGCGAACGAGAGCGCGCTCATGGCCTGCACGCGCGACGCATCGCAGCGTGAGCGCAGGCTCGCGTCGATGTGCGATCCGACGCGGGCGTGCGCGTCGTCGAGCGGTTGCAGCGAGCGTTCGCTTGCCGGCAGCGGCGCACCGCTTCGCATATACGCCGCGAGCCGGTCCAGATAGGCCGTGCCGCAGCGCCGCACCACATCGACATGTTCGAGCAGCAGCCTGCGATCTTCATCGTCGAGCGCGGCGGATTCGGATTCGCCGGTGCGGTCGAGCAGCACGAGACCATGCCACAGCGTTTCGATCGCGAACAGCACGGCGCCCAGCGACGGGCCACCGGTGAAGTGCGCCTTGATGCGCGCCTCGCCGCAGACCGCGCGGGCATCCACGAGATGACGCATGAAGCGTTCGTGCAGCGCATCGACGGATACGCGGCTGTCGGCGGGACCGAGTATCGGCAGAACGTGCAGCAGCTCGCGACAGTCGTCGAGCAGATTCGCCATGATGCCGAACGCGCGCGAGCGGGCGAACTGCGGCCACACCGTGACCGACACCGCGATGCCGATGGCCGCGCCGAGGATGATCGCTTCGGCGCGCGACAGGGCGCCCGCGATATCCGACGAAGGCTCGAGCGCGATCGCCGCGGCCACGACGATGCTGTAATTCGTGGCGGGAAAGATCGTCGAGGCGAGACAGGTGATCGCCGTGGCGAAGGCGAGCCGCATGAGCGCGTCCGCGCCCGTCGGAAACAGGTGCACCGCAGCAAGACCGACGACGGTGCCCGCGACCGCGCCGGTCATCTGGCCGAGGCCGTGTTTCAGGCTGCGGTCGAAGCTCACCTGCAACGAGAAGAGGCTCGAGAACACGGCCCATGAAACGCTCGCCGAGCCGATCAGCTTCATGACGGCGTAGCACAGCATGCTCGCAATCAGGGACTGCGCGCAGATGCGCAATGCGTCGGCGCGATGCATGCGCCAGTCGCGAAGAGGGTTGGAGGTCATTCGAAGCTCCCAGCAAGCGTTCTGCCCGCGCGTGCATTCGCCGATGGAACGGTGCTTGCTCGTGCGGTTGAGCATCGGTCGCGTATTGCGATCGAGCATGCACTTCGCCCATCGACGAATGAACGACAGACACGCCATCCCTACGCGCTCGCGCAGGCCGCTCGATCGCGCGCTCGACACCGCGCTGCGCCGCGTCTTCGGCTTTCCGCATCTGCGGCCGGGGCAGGAAGACGTCATCCGCAGCGTGCTGGACGGCCACGATACGCTTGCGGTGATGCCCACCGGCGCGGGCAAATCGCTGTGCTATCAGTTGCCCGCGCTGCAGTTCGACGGCATGACGATCATCGTGTCGCCGCTCATTTCGCTCATGCGCGATCAGGCCACGAAGCTGATCGAAGCGGGCATCGCGACCGCCGTGCTCAACAGCGCGCTATCGGCGGGCGAGGCGCGCGAGGCCATGCAGGCCATCGCGCACCACGAGATCCGCATGCTGTTCGTCACGCCCGAGCGTCTCGTCGATGCCGAATTCACCGCCGAGCTCACCGCGAAGAACATGCCGCCGATCGCGCTCGCGGTGATCGACGAGGCGCATTGCATCTCGCAGTGGGGCCACGATTTCCGTCCCGCCTACGTCGAGCTGATTCACGCGATCAGGACGCTCGGCCGCCCGCCTGTGCTCGCGCTCACCGCGACGGCGACGCCTGCCGTCATCGTCGATATCGTGCGCGAGCTGAAGATGCGCCACGCCCATGTGATTCACACGGGCGTGTATCGCGACAACCTGCATTTCAGCGTCGAGCAGCTCACCCATCCCGAGGACAGGCGACAGCGCGCCATCGCGCTCGCGACGAGCGAGCAGGGCAGCGGCATCGTGTATTGCGCGACCGTCGCGGAATGCGAGGCGCTGCATGCGGCGCTCGTCGAAGCGGGCGTCGAGGCCGAGCGCTATCACGGCAAGCTGTCGTTGGGAGTGCGGTCGTCGTCGCAGGATGCGTTCATGGAGAACCGCGCGCGGGTGATGGTCGCGACCAATGCGTTCGGCATGGGCATCGACAAGCCCGACATCCGCTTCGTCATCCATGCGCAGATGCCGGGCAGCCTCGATGCGTACTATCAGGAAGCGGGACGCGCCGGGCGCGATGGCGAGCCCGCGCGCTGCACGCTGCTCTTCGAAATGAAGGACAGGCAGGTGCAGCAGTTCTTCATGAGCGGACGCTATCCGAGCGCCGAGACCATCGCGCGGGTCGCAGAGACGGTGCGCGAGCTTGCGCTCGAAGACAGCGGCCGCACGCTGGACAAGCCGCTTGCGCGTCTGCGCGATGCGTTGCCGAACGTGGGCGCGAACAAGCTGCGCGTCGCCGCGACGCTGCTCAACGATATCGGCATGACGCGGCGCACGCGGCGCGGCGGCATGAAGCTCGTCGACGATGATGCGTCCGCCGCGAAGCTCGACGAAGCCTCGCGCGAGTATGCGGCGCGCGCCGAGCGCGATCGCGTGGTGCTCGAACGCATGATCGGGTATGCGCAGAGCGCGCAGTGCCGCTGGCGCATGCTGCTCGACTATTTCGCCGACGACATGAACGACGGCCGCGCCTCCGAGCCGCTGCATGCCAGCGACGTGGATTACGACGCACCGGATGACGAGCTCGGCGGCGGCAACTGCGGTGTGTGCGATAACTGCGTGCATCCGCCGGAGGTGATCGAGAGTCCGCGCGAAGTGCGCGAGCAAACGCGCGCGAAGAACGATGAATCAGCGAAGCGCAAGGCAGCCGGTTTCACGCAAGGCGAACGCGTGCGGGTGCGTCGTTATGGCGAGGGCGTCGTCGAGATGGTCAGCGGCGAGCGCGTCGCGGTGCGCTTTCCCGACGATGAGACGCGCACGTTCATCGCGCGCTATGTGCGGCGCGCCGTCGCTCGCTGACCGGTGCGCTCGCATCGCCATAAACAAATGACGAAATATTGGTTAGCCCGGCTCGCGCGCTCATCGAGAATGGAGCCTCGTTAGTTCGAGTCGCAGCGAGGGTCCAAGATGAGTGAGCGCAGCGCGTGGAATGCACGGGTAACGGGCGTTTCGTCCTTGCCGCCGGTCACGCTCGTGATCGTGCCGGGTTTGCACGGCAGCGAGGACGCGCATTGGCAGACCTGGCTGGAGCGCGAGATGCCCGGCGCGCGGCGCGTCGAGCAGCGCGACTGGGATGCGCCCAATCTCGCCATCTGGAGCGATGCCGTGCTCGATGTGCTGGCGGGCATCGATGGCCCCGTCGTGCTTGCGGCGCATAGCTTCGGCTGTCTCGCGACGGCGCATGCGTTGTCGCACGCGGGGGCGTTTCAGGCGCATGCGGCGAATGTCAAAGGCGTGCTGTTCGTCGCGCCCGCGAGCCCGGCCAAGTTCCGTTTCGCGGGCGCGTTCAGCGCGCGCCGGCTCGATACGCTTTCGCTCGTCGTCGGCAGCGAGACCGATCCGTGGATGCCGCTCGACGAAGCGCGCACGCTCGCGCAGCGCTGGAACAGCGCGTTCGTGAATCTCGGCGACGCGGGGCATATCAACACGGCGGCGGGATTCGGTCCGTGGCCGCTCGCGAAGCATTTCGTCGAAACGCTCGCACGGCGCGTGTCGCCCGACTACGAGGAAGAGGGGCAGCGCGCGTACGGCTGATCCCGCTGCCTGAACGGATGCGATGCATCTATGGCCGCCTTCGGGCGGCCTTTGTCCGTTTCTCTGTTCCTCTGTTTATCTGTTTCTGTTGTGCGGTTTCCAACCCCTGTCTCCGGAGAAGAAATGACGGTCTATAAAAAGCGGCTCATCGCGGCTGCGCTCGGCATCGCTGCGAATATCGCGTATGCCGATACGACGCTGCTCAACGTGTCCTACGACGTGACGCGCGAGCTGTACAAGGACATCGACGCGGCCTTCGTCGCGGATTACAGGAAGAAGACCGGCGAGACCGTATCGGTGCGGCAGTCGCATGGCGCATCGAGCGCGCAGGCGTTGTCGGTGACGCAAGGTCTGCAGGCGGATGTCGTGACGATGAACCAGCCCAACGACATCGACCTGCTGGCCGAGCGCGGCCAGCTCGTGCCCGCGAACTGGCGCAGCCGCCTGCCGGATAAAAGCGCGCCCTACACGACGACGATGGTTTTTCTCGTCCACAAGGGCAACCCGAAGCAGATCAAGGACTGGAACGATCTCGCGCGCCCCGGCGTGCAGGTGGTGATCGCGAATCCGAAGACATCGGGCAACGGGCGCTATGCGTATCTCGCGGCGTGGGGCTACAAGAAGCAGCAGGGCGCGACCGACGCGGCGGCGCAGGACTTCGAGAAAGCCATCTTCAGGAACGTGCCCGTGCTCGATACGGGCGGACGCGGCGCGACGACGACCTTCACGCAGCGCGGCATCGGCGACGTGCTCGTCACGTTCGAGAACGAAGTCGGCCTGATGAGCGCGGGGCCGGGCGCGAAGGATTTCGACGCGGTGTATCCGTCGGTGAGCCTGCTCGCTGAACCTCCGGTGTCGATCGTCGACAAGGTGGTGGACAAGCGCGGCACGCGCAAGGAGGCGCAGGCGTATCTCGACTTCCTGTTCACGCCCGCCGCGCAGGAGATCGTCGCGCAACATCATCTGCGTCCGCGCGATGCCGCCGTGCTCGCGAAGCATGCGGGCGAGTTCCGGCCGCTGAAGACCTTCACCGTCGAGCAGATGTTCGGAAGCTGGCAGAAGGCGCAGCAGGCGCATTTCGCCGATGGCGGCACGTTCGATCAGGTGGTCGCCGACAAGAACTGACGCCGCCGCTATGCCAGCGCGATCCTGCGGCGCTGTGCCACGGCCCCGGCCCTGCGGCACACGATTTCGAGCGTGCCGCCCGCCGCCGGACGAGGCAGCTTCAGGACGCCGTCATCGATCGGACGCGCGGCTTCGAGCGGCCTGCCGTCCACATAAAGCTCGAGCTCGTCGAGACCGGCTGTCGTCACCGTGAGGTCGGACTTGCCGAGCGTCACGCGCAGGCTCGAATACGGCGCGCCCGACAGCAATTGCGCGCACCAGTCGATGAGGTCCGCGTTGCCGTCGAGCACATCGCGCCGGGTCATCGCGTAGGGAATGCCGGCGATGCCGAGGTCTTCGATCGGCACGCCGGCCGCGTCGCCGGAACGCACCGCGCGGCGAAACGCCATCGTGAAGCTCACGCCGTCGGGCAGACGCGGCAGCGCGAACTCGGTGCCGTCCAGTGCGTCGGTGAGATCGTGGCTCGTCCACACGTTCGCGCCGCCCGCGCCGGTGGCCTGGCCCACGCACACGAGCGCGCCGATTTCGTTATCGAGGAAGCCCGCGCAGAAGAGGTCGCCGGACGAATACGTGTTGGCGTCCGCGACGCAGACGACCGGGCCGCCATAGCGCTGACCGACGTCATCGCACCACGAAGGATCGGTGATCGGCAGCGCCTGCGAGTACGCCTCGCCGGTCGAGATCGCGGATTCGAGCGACGAGATCCACGGTTCGAGCTCCATCCGATTGAATGCGCTACGCGCCATCGCGCGCGTGAGCGGCGTCGCGACGAGGCTGAAGCGCGTCGGCGCCACTTTGTGCGGCGTGAAGAGTTGCAGCAGGCGCTCCGCTGCCCAGATGAGGCCGCCTGGATTGCCGCGCACATCGACGATGAGGCCCGTGTCGGGCAGTTGCTCGACGAGACGCGTGACCTCGTCGACGAAGGCTTCGTGATCGTCGACATCGAAGGTCCAGATGCGGACGTAGCCGACTTCGCCGAGCGCCTTCGTCGCATACGTTCTGGCGGAGAGCGCGTCGGGAAAGCGCGTTTCGATCCAGCCGGTATCGCGCGCCATCTCCGCGCGGCGATTTTCAGCGCGCCATTCCTTGCCCGAGAACATCAGCTTCTTCGCGCGCCGGACCTGCTCCGCGGCGGGACTCACCGCGACGCGCAACGCGGTATGCGCGCCCGCCCGCACGCCGGTCGCGGGCCGGCCCGGCCACACGATGCGCCACGGTATGCGCACTTCGCGCCGCTTCTTGCCGGGGCCGTCGCGAAAGCCGATATCGACCCATAGCTCATCGGGCGGCGGACCGTACTGCAACGAGCGGAAGGTCAGCGACTCGAGCGCGCGCGCGAGCCGGGCGTCGGGGCGGCCGCCCGTTTCGCGATCGGCATGGATCGCGACGGCGCGTTCGAACGGCATGCCGTTCCAGGTGTCGAGCAACACGCCCGGCCTGAAGTTCGCGTCCTTGATGAGCTTGCTGTGTCCGACCTTCGTGACGAGAAACGACGGCGCGTCCGTCGAGCCGTACTGCTCGACGAGAAACGGAAGCTGCGCGACGGCGCCCGCGAGCGACGACGGTCCCGCATAGAGCGTATGGGCATCCCGCAGATCGACGACGATGCCGGTCACGATCATATGAAACTCCGCCTCGCTCATGTCGGCGGCGTGCGTGCGCAGCAGCGCGAGCGCCTGCACGGGATCGTTCGCATAGCCCGCGCGCTTCTGATGCAGATGACAGTACGCGCCGGCGAGGGCGGTCCGGAGCGCATCGATGATGACTTCGCGCTCGGCGGCATCGAGGTGATCTTCGGGTGCAGCGGGAAGCTTCGCGTGAGTCGTCTTCAGGAGGCCCGCGCGCTCCGCGAGCAGCACGCCGGTCTGCGACTTCAGTAACGAGGGTGTTTTCGTTGCCATGATCCGCCCGCGATGTCACGCATAGAAGTGGCCGAGTCCGTCGAGCAGGCCGCCGTGAAATCCTCGTCCGGCGATGGACGCGAAAAACGCGGCGTCATGCGCGATCGGCTGAATCGGCGGCACCACGATCTCGCCGAGATTCTTCGGCAGTCCGCCGATGGGCACCCGGCCGAGCGGCATGTCCAGCGCGAGCCGCAAACGAGGTGCGCCGCCTGCCATACGGGCTGCGGCCAACGCATTCCCGGCGGCGTCGATTTCCTTCTTCGGATCGGCGCGGACTTCTTCCAGCCGCGCCAGCACGTGCGCGAAGCTCCATGGCTGAGTGCGGTCGGCGAGCTTCGTCATCGACAGAACGCGCTTCTTTCCCGCGATATTCAGGTTCGATGGAAACGTCGCCTTCGCGGCCTTCATGAGGTTCGCGTTTCCATAGAGCGCGCGTCCGCCGACGATCACGAGCTGCACATCCTTCTCGGTTGCGGCGAGCACGGTCGCGAACGGGTCAGCGGCGGCACGGGCCTCGATGACCACGACGTCGCCGAGCGCTTCCGGCTGGAGGCGTCCGGCCTGCACGTTCCACGGACCGGCGAGCGCGTCGCCGGGATCGCAGGTGATCATGCGCACCAGATCGAAGGGCGTGAGCTGCCATCCTGCGCGCTTGCCGACCAGCGCGGCGACCTTGATTTCGCCGAGCACGTTGCGCGTGCCCGATGGTCCCCAGTCGGACCCGACACAGACGCGGATCTTCCTCGCGAGCGCGGCGGGCACGTCGGTCGTGCTGCCATAGAGCCAGAGGTTCGAGAACGGCGACCACACGATCGTGCCGGGATCGGTCCACGCGTCGTAATCGCCGGAATTGAGCGCGTTCGTGTGGATCGCGACGAAGTGCTTTTGCAGGCACCCGCACACGCGCGCGCTCCGATACTCGCCGGCGACGATGGAATCGACCTGCCCTTCGGCGCAGTGATAGATGAAGCTCGCGCCCGATTTCATCTGCGCCGAGCGCGTCGCGAGCACTTCGGGCTTGAGCGTCAATGTCGATGCCAGCACGCGGTTCGACGCGATGCTTCCGCCGAAGGTCTCGTCTTCGACGTTGCGCACCATCGAGCCGTCGAGCGGCCGGTTCTTCGGCGGCGAGCCCTGAATGCTCGTCGTGCCGCCGACGAGCGCGCGCACTTCCGCATAGGCGAGCAGTTCCTCGGGCGCGGCTTCGATGAACGCGTAGGCGGGCCACGTGATATCGGCGGGATAACTGCTCGCGGACGGCCACGAGTCGTGATGCAGGAACGGCTTCGTGCGGCCGGGCTCAATCCAGAGCGGCAGCGTGGCGTAGGCGAGATGACTGTGCAGATCGATGAAGCCGGGCAGCACGAGGTTATGCCCGACATCGACGACAGCGGCCTTGTCGAAACCCGGCGGACCGGACGCGTTGCCGCGCGTGACGCGCTCGATGCGTCCGTCGTCGCCGATCCACACCTTGCCGGCGAACGTGCTCTTCTCGGACGATGCGATGCCGCCGTCCATCGCGAACGGAACGATGCGGCCGGAGATCACCAGGCTCACGCTTCCTCCCACGCTCTTGCGCGTTGCGCGTCGTCCTGAGCATAGTGCGTATTCCTGCGTTTCCCAAGGGCGATATCGGTATATCGACGGCTCGCGCGCAGGCGCGCAAGCCGGGCCGCGTCACGTCACGACTACCACGCGGACCGCTCGACCTGAAACACCGCGACCGCCGCGCGCAATGCCTCGGCCTGTCCGGCGAGCGACTGCGCGGCCGCCGACGCCTCTTCGACGAGCGCCGCGTTCTGCTGCGTGACCTCGTCCATCTGCGCGACGGCCACGTTCACCTGATCGATGCCCATGCGCTGTTCGCCCGATGCCGCGGCCACTTCGCTCATGATCCCGGTCACGCGGTTCACCGACGCGACGAGCCCTTCGATCGTGCCGCCCGCACGCTCGACGAGCGCGGAGCCGTTGGAGACGCGCGCGTTCGAATCGTCGATGAGCGATTTGATTTCCTTCGCGGCCACGGCGCTGCGTTGCGCGAGCGCGCGCACTTCGCCCGCGACGACCGCGAAGCCGCGTCCCTGATCGCCCGCGCGCGCCGCTTCGACCGCGGCGTTGAGCGCGAGAATATTCGTCTGGAACGCGATGCCTTCGATCACGCCGATGATCTCGGCCATGTGCGACGAAGCCTGCGCGATGCCGCGCATGGTTGCGACGACATCGTTGACCGTGTCGCCGCCCTGGGTCGCATCGCCGCATGCCTGCGTCGCGGCGTGCGTGCCGGCGGCGGCGTTGTCGGCGTTCTTCGCGACCGTGCTCGCGAGCTCTTCCATGCTCGCGGCGGTTTCCTCGAGCGAAGCGGCCTGCGATTCCGTGCGCTTCGACAGATCGACGGTGCCCTGCGCGATCTCGCTGGCCGCTTCGGCGATCGCCACGCTCGACGACTGAATGCCGAGCACGATCGTGTTGAGACGCGCGCGCATCGTTTCGAGCGACACCATCAGGCTGTCGGGACTGCGGCCATCGACGGAAACCGGCTCACGCAGATTGCCTTGCGCGATGCGCGCGGCGAGCGCCTTCGCTTCGCCCGGCTCGCCGCCGAGCGCGCGCGTGAGGCCGCGCGTGATGACGAGCGCGGCCACGATGCCGGAGAGCAGGGCAACGGCGCCGAGCGCGATCATGATCGCCTTCGCGCGCGCGTAGGCGGCGTCGGCGTCGCGGTTCGCGATCTCGTTCTGCTCGTCCTGCAGCGCGACCATGTCTCTCGCGGCGCTCATCCAGTCGCGCTGCACGGGCCGCAATTCGTCGATCAGCACGCGAATGGCGGCTTGCTGCTCGCGCGCTTCGGCGAGCGAGATCGCGCGCCCGATGATCGGTGCGGCGGCGGCTTCGCTCGTGCGCAGCTTGTCGAGCAGGGCGCGCTCGTTCGCCGAGGTGTTGCCGTTTTCCGTGAAGCGCGTGCCGAGTGCATCGAAAGCCTGCGCGTAGCTTTGCGCCTGCGTGCGGATGCGTGCTTTCTCCGCCTCGACCGCCGGGAGGTCGGTCAGCAGCGCGATGTTGCGCAGCGCGATCATGCGGTCGCTGATCGAGAGGCTCAGCGCATGCGCGAGCTTCGCCTCCGCATTGTTGACCTCGACGACTTCGTCGAAGCGGGCCTGAATCCGCGACATGCTGACGAGCCCGAAGACGAGCACCGCGAACAACATCGACAGCACGATGCCGAAGCCCAGGCTCAGTTTGGTGACGACCTTCATTCTTCTCATTCTCCGTAGACAGATCGCGCAGGGTTTCCCCCGATGGGAAAGCCATTGCTTTCATGCTGTTTACGGACTGCCTTCGACTTACTTTATGGTGCTGTCGTCACCTTGCTGCGAAACGCGCGCGGCGTTGGCGACGGGCGAGCCCATCGCCTGGAACAGCGTGGCCGTGTCGCTCATGCGCGCGCTGCTCGCGCGGATCGTCGATAGCCGCGCGTTGAGGTACTGCTGCTCGCTGCCGCGCGCGGCGCGCGGCGGGATCGCGCCGAGGCGCACGCGCGCCGCCGCATCCGACGATGCATCGCGTGCCGCGCGGCTCGCGCTGTCGGCGAAGGCGAGCGCTTCGCTATCGGTTTCGAGCGACGCCAGCGTGTTCGCGACATTCTGGAACGCCGCGAGCACGGTCTGCCTGTATTGCTCGACGGCGGCGTCATACGTGGCGATGGCCGCGCGCCGTTGCGCGAGCAGCGCGCCGCCATGAAAGATCGGCTGCGACAGCGACGCGCCGATGCTCCACAGCGCGCCCGCGCCCGAGAGCGCCGTCGGCCAGTCGAAGCCGCCTTTGCCCATCGATGCGGATATCGACAAACTCGGGAACATCTGCGCCGTCGCGACGCCGACCTGCGCGGCGGCCGCTTTCAGCGCGGCGTCGGCGGCCTGGATGTCGGGGCGCGTCTGCAACAGCTCGGAAGGCAGCACGACGGGCACATCGGACGGCACGGCGAGGCTCGCGAGATCGAGATCGTCGGGCGCGCGGTCCGGCGTGCGGCCGAGCAGGACGGCGAGCGCATGACGCGTCGCGAGCCATTGCGCGCGCAAGCCCGGCAACTGCGATGCGAGCGACGCCGCGTTCTGCTGCGCGGCGAGCATGTCGGCGCGCGATGCCGAGCCGAGCGCGTAACGGCGTTCGGCATCGTGCGCGTCGTCGTTCGCGAGCGCGACGAGGCGCCCGGTCACGTCGATCTGCGCATGCAAGGCCGCCGCGCCGATCGCGCCCGTCACGATGTTCGCGGCGAGCGCGCGTCGCGCGGCATCGAGCTGGAACGCTTGTTGATCGACCTGCGCGGCGAGCGATGCATTCGCGAAGCGCGCGGCGCCGAAGATATCGAACGTGTATTGCGCCTGAATCTGCCCGACGAAGAGGTTGTAGAGCACGGTCGGCGGCCCGGCCTCGGGAATGCCGAAGCCGCGTTGACGTGACGCCTGCCCGGTCGCGTCGATCGACGGCAACAGCGACGAACCCACCTGCGCGCGCAACTGCTCGCGCGCCGCGACGAGACTCTTGTCGGCGGCGGCGAGATTCGGGCTCGCGCGCAGACCTTCATCGACGAGCGCATTCAGCGCGTCCGAGCGATACAGCTTCCACCATTCCGGCACGGGCTTCGCGCCGACTGCGAAACGCTGCGACGTGCCTTCCGCCGTGACGCTCGCTTCCGTTTGCGGCTCTGCGCCGTAATGCGCGGGCTGCGGCATCGCGGGCGGCTTGCCGTCGGGACCGAGCGCGCAGGCACCGAGCGTCATGCACGCGAAAGTCATCAATAGCGCTCGATTCATGACGATGCTCCTTCGCGTTCGTCCAGCTTCACGCGAAACCACGCGGCATAGAGCGCGGGCAGATAGAAGAGGGTGAGCACGGTCGCGCTCGTGATGCCGCCCATCAGCGCGGTCGCCATCGGGCCGAAGAAGTTGCTGCGCAGAAGCGGAATCAGCGCGAGCACGGCGGCGGCGGCGGTCAGCACGATCGGCCGGAAACGCCGCACCGTCGCGCCGATGATCGCATCGAAACGCTTGTATCCCGACGCGATGTCCTGCTCGATCTGATCGACGAGAATCACCGAGTTGCGCATGATGATGCCGAACATCGCGATGACCCCGAGCATCGCGACGAAGCCGAACGGCTTGCCGAACGCGAGCAGCGTCACGACCACGCCGATCAAGCCGAGCGGCGCGGTGAGCACGACCATCATCACGCGCGAGAAGCTTTGCAACTGGATCATCAGGAGCGTCAGCACGACGATCACCATGATCGGAATCTGCGCGTTGATCGACGCCTGGCCCTTGCCGCTTTCCTCCACCGATCCGCCTACTTCGACGCGATAGCCCACCGGCAACGCACGGCGGATCTCGTCGAGCTTCTTGTCGATGGCGTGCGTCACGTCGATGCCTTGCGCATCGCCCTTCACGTCGGATTGCACGGTGATGGTCGGCTGGCGGTCGCGTTCCCAGACCACGCCGTATTCGAGCGTATCGACGACGCGGCCCAGCGCGCTCAGCGGCACCGGTCCGTGCGGCGTCGGCATTGCGAGCGTCGCGAGCCGCGAAGGATCGACGCGCTCGGCGCGCGGCGCGCGCAAATCGACGTTGATGAGCTTGTCGCGCTCGCGATACTGCGTGACGGTGGTGCCGGTCAGGGTCATCGCGAGAAAGCTCGATACGTCCTGCGACGTGACGCCCGCATCGCGCGCCTTCTGCTGGTCGATCTCGAAGCGCAACGAGCGCTCGGAAGGCTCGTCCCAGTCGAACTGCACGTTGGCCGTGCGCGCGTCGGCGCGCATGTCGGCGGCCACCTGCTCGGCGATATGACGCACCGTGCCGATATCGTCGCCGCTCACGCGGAACTGCACCGGATAGCCGACCGGCGGTCCGTTCTCCAGACGCGAAAGACGCGTGCGCACGGCGGGGAAGCGCTCGCGCAGCATCGGTTCGACCCAGCGCGCCAGTGCTTCGCGCGCTTCGACCGACTTCGCGGTCACGACGAACTGCGCGAAGTTCGGCGTGGGCAATTGCTGATCGAGCGGCAGATAGAAGCGCGGCGCGCCGGTGCCGACGAAGCTCACCACGTGATCGATTTCCTCGCGGCCCTTCAGGGCTTCTTCGAGCCGCTTCGCTTCGCGCAAGGTCGCCTCGAACGATGCGCCTTCCTGCAGGCGCACATCGATCAGCAACTCGGGACGATCCGAGCTCGGGAAGAACTGCTGCGGCACGAGCGTGAAGCCCGCCATCGCGATAACGAACAGCACGACGGTGATCGCGAGCACGACGAAGCGCCGCTCCACGCACCAGCCGACCCAGCGGCGCAGGCGTCCATAGAACTTCGTGTCGTAGATATCGTGCTCGTGATCGTCGGGCAGATGCGCCTCCTTCTTGCGCTCGGGCAGGAGCTTGTAGCCGAGCAGGGGAATCAGCACGACCGCCGCGAGCCACGACGCGATCAGTGCGATCGCCGAGACTTCGAAGATCGAGCGCGTGTATTCGCCGGTGCTCGACTTCGCGAGCGCGATCGGCAGGAAACCCGCGACGGTGACGAGCGTGCCGGTCAGCATCGGGAACGCGGTGCTCGTGTAGGCGAACGCGGCGGCGCGCGTGCGGTTCCAGCCCTGCTCGAGCTTCACGGCCATCATCTCGACGGCGATGATCGCGTCATCGACGAGAAGGCCGAGCGCGAGAATCAGCGTGCCGAGCGACACCTTGTGCAGACCGATATCGAACAGATACATGAAGAGCGCGGTGACGGCGAGCACGATCGGAATCGAGATCACGACGACCATGCCGGTACGCACGCCGAGCGACACGAGACTCACGATCAGCACGATGACGACCGCTTCCGCGACCGCTTCGAGGAAGTCGTCGACGGACTGCGAGACCGCGTGCGGCATGCTGGAGACTTCCGTGAGCTTCAGACCCGCGGGTAGTTGCGCACGCAACTTTGTCATCTCGGCATCGAGCGACTTGCCGAGACGCACGACGTCCTCGCCCGGCTGCATCGAGATGCCGATGCCGAGCACGGGCGCGCCCGCCGAGCGCATCTGCGTGGCGGGCGGATCGATATACCCGCGCCTGATCGTGGCGATATCGCCGAGCCGGAACGAACGGCCGTTCACGTTGATGAGCGTATCGGCGAGCGCGGCCACGTTCCTGAACTGGCCGCTCGGGCGCACGAACACGCGGTCGTTGGGCGTCGTCAGAACGCCCGCGGGCGAGACGGCGTTCTGGCCGTCGATGGCCTGCGCGATCTGCTGCGGCGAAATGTTCAGGCGCGTGAGCGTCGTGTTGGGAATCTCCACGTAGATGCGCTCTTCCTGATCGCCGAAGTAATCGACCTTCGCGACGCCCGGCACGCGCAGCAGCACGGTCCGCAACGAATCGGCGTAATCGTGCAGTTGCGCGGGCGAGAAGCCGTCGCCTTCGAGCGCGTAGATGTTCGTGTAGACATCGCCGAATTCGTCGTTGAAGAACGGGCCTTGCACGCCGGGAGGCAGGGTCGCGGCGATATCGCCCACTTTCTTGCGGATCTGATACCACTCCTCGGGCACGTCCTTCGCGGGCGCGGAGTCCTTCATCTGAAAGAAGATCAGCGATTCGCCGGGGCGCGAATAACTGCGCATGAAATCCGTGTACGGCGTTTCCTGCAGCTTGCGCGCGATGCGGTCCGTCACTTCCTCCTGCACCTGCCGCGCGGTCGCGCCGGGCCAGAAGGTGCGAATGACCATCACGCGGAACGTGAAGGGCGGATCTTCCGATTGCGCGAGCCGCGTGTAGGCGAGGATGCCGAAGAGCGTCGCCATCGTGATGAGAAACACGACGAGCGCCCGATGCCGCAGCGCCCACGCCGACAGATTGAAGCTGCCTTCTTCGTCGCGATGCGCGTTGTCGTCTTCGCGGGTATCGCTCATGACGCGAAGTCCTCGGGATGCAGCGGCGCGACGACGCGCACCTTCTCGCCCGCGCTGACGGTATGCACGCCTTGCCACACGATGCGCTCGCCCGCCGCGATGCCGCTCGCGAGCGTCACGGTGCGCTCGCCGTAGCGCGCGACTTCCACGCGCCGAAGTTCGAGCGCATCGCCGGGCTGCTTCACGATCCACACGGCGGGATGGCCGTTGTCGTGGAAGAGCGCCGTCGATGGAATGGTGAACGCGCCTTTCTCCCCGTTGGCGGAGTCGAACGCGATATCCGCCGTCATGCCGAGACGCACATCGGGCGTCGGCGCTTCGAGCGTGAGCTTCGCGCGCCAGGTGCGGCTCTGCGTATCGGCGGCGGGCGAGAGCTCGCGTACGCGCGCCTTGAAGGTCTGCTTCGGCAAGGCCGCGAGTTTCACGCTCGCTTCGCGGCCGACGGCGAATGCGGCGAGCGCGGCTTCGGGCACGTCGCAGATCACGTCGATATCGCCGCTCCATGCGAGCGTGTAGACGGCCTGGCCCGCGGTGACGTTCTGGCCGGTGTCGGCCTGCTCGGCGGTGATGACGCCCGCGTGATCGGCGCTGAGCGTCGCGTAGCGCAACTGATCGCCCGAGAGTGCCGCTTGCTGCTGCGCCTGATTGCGTTGCGCGAGCGCGGAGGCGTAGGCGTTCTGCGTCTGTTCGAGTTGCGCGGGCGCGATGAGATTTTCGGCGGCCTGCGCGCGATCGCGGTCGAGCTGCTGCTTCGCGTACACGAGCTGATGCTCGGCGGCGTCGAGCTGCGCACGTGCGCTCGCGCTGTTCTTCTCGGCATCGGCGGGATCGAGCCGGGCGACGACCTGACCCGCTTTCACGCTGTCGCCGAGGCGGGCGCGGCGCTCGAGAATCTTGCCGTTGATGCGAAAGGAGAGCGGCGTCGAATAGCGCGACTGGATCTGACCGGGCAGGCTCGACGTGCCCGCATGACCGTCCGCCTGCGCCGCGACGGCGACGACGGGACGCGGTGCGGGTGCGGGCGCCTCATGCCGCTTGCAGGCGACGAGCGAAATGCAGACGACTGGAATGACCGCCGCGCGCGCCACGACCGACGCGGATGAGTGGAAGAGCTTCACAGGAACCTCGGCGCCCGCAAGGGCATGGTGCGGCGAGCCTTCGAACCGGGGCGCGCCACTCATGGGCGAAGCAAGGAAAAAACGTCCGGCGAATGAATTCGAGAAGCGACCCTGAGCGGGGCGGGTCTTTGCGCGGACCTGAAAGCCCCGTCCGGCAGGCGTTTCGACGACCCGGACAAGAATGCGGAGTGAATTCTAATACAGGTATGTATCCGAATGCAAAGACGGATTTGTAAGGCCGGCGATGCTACACTTCGCGCATGAAACCAGTACGTCTCACCCGCGAGCAGAGCCGTGATCAGACGCGTCAGCGTCTGCTCGACGCTGCGCAGGCGGTTTTCATGAAGAAGGGCTTCGGTGCGTCGAGCGTCGAGGACGTGGCTGCCGACGCTGGCTATACGCGCGGTGCGTTCTATTCGAACTTTTCGAGCAAGGCCGATCTGCTGCTCGAAGTGCTGAAGCGCGATCACGACACCATCATGCAGCGCCTGTCCACGATCTTCGAGGACGGCGAGGCTTCGCGCGCCGACATGGAAGCGCGCGTCCTGCAGTACTACAGCGAGTGCTACCAGAACAACGCGTGTTTTCTGCTGTGGGTCGAAGCGAAGCTGCACGCGAGCCGCGACCCGAAGTTCCGCGCGAGCTTCAACGCGCTCATGCGCGAGTTGCGCCAGAGGACGACGGATTACATCGAGGCGTTCTCGGAGCGCGCCGGCACGCCGCTCACGATGCCCGCCGAGCAGATGGCGCTCGGCCTGATCGCGCTCTGCGACGGCGTGCAGTTCTTCTACTCGTCGGACCCGCAATCGGTGCCGGGGCAGCTCGCCGAGGACGTGCTCGCGCAATTCTTCCGGCGCGTGGTGCTGGGCGGCGGCGCGGCCTGAAGCGTCTCGCAGGCCGACGCACAGGCCCATGTAAAGACGCACGCAAAACAATTCCTGTTCAGGACAGGTTTCATCGCAACATGCATTGCGGATGGCATGCATGAATTCGATACGCTAATCTTTGCGCGAGAGCCGAAGCGGCCGCGCTCGCAGTGTTTCGACTTCGCGCGCTATCTCGCGGATTACAGCAATCCGGCGGCGATGAAGCCGATCGCCCATGCGCATGTGCCGCGCGGCCCGACATCCTGGATGGAATCTCCATGAGCGCATTCACGCGGCGCATCGAAGCGGGGCATGTTCTTCTGTACGCTCGTGCGTGGATGATCGCGCTCGGTCTTTTCATCGGATGCGCGGCGTTCGCGCTTCCCGTGGCGGCCGCGCCCTTGCCCGCGGCCATGCAAAGCCTCATATCGACGTGGACGGCCGCCGGACCTCAGGCCGCCTCCGCGCCTTCGCCCGCGAGCCAGGCCGAAATGGTGCGTTCACTGGATAGCCTGATCGGCACGCTCGACAACGATGCGCAGCGCAGCGCGTTCGTCGCGCAATTGAAAGTGCTGCGCGATGCAACCGAGAAAGCCACGCCGATCACACCGCCGCCGCCGCCAGCCAATGGCGATCTGCTGGGCGCGATCGCATCGGGCATTGCATCGGTCGAAACCAATCTGAGCGAAGGGCTTTCGCCGCTGCGCTTCTGGGCGGCGCGCGCGAGCGCGGCGGCAAGGGAGTTGCGGATCATCGTGACGGGCGGGAACGGCGAGTCGCTCGGCGAATTCCTCGCCGGCATGGGCGCGACGCTCGTGGGCTGGGGCGTGTGCGCGTTCGTGCTGATCCGCGTCCAGCGGCACATCTTCGCGCGCTATGGCCGCGACGTCGCGCTCGCGCCGAATCCGACCTCGTTCGAACTGTTCGCCTTCGCGTTGCGGCAGACGGGGCCGTGGGTCGTCGCATTCCTGGCGGTGCTGCTCTTCGTGCGCGCGATGCCCGATGCGCTCGGCCGCACGCTCGGGCTCGTCATCGCGTATGCGATCGTCGCGGGCTTCGTCTTCTCGGCGATCTGCATGATCGTGTTTTCGGTGTTCAGCACGGCGCACCGCCGCGTGGCCGTGCAGCAGCTCCTGGCGCGCACGCTCTGGCCGCTCTTCGCGATAGGCGCGTGCGGCGCGCTCGGCGATGCGACCGCGAACGCCGACGTCACGCGTCAGCTCGGCACGAATCTCGCGGGTCTCCTGTCCACCTTCGCGAACCTGGCCGCGGCGCTCTTGAGCGGCTACTTCGCGCTCGCTTACCGGCGGCCCGTCACGCACCTGATCCGCAACCGGCCCTATGCGCGCAGACGCGATCACAAGTTCGCGACCGAAGCGCTCGATATCCTCGCCTCGCTGTGGCATATCCCGATGCTGCTGATCGCGACGGCTTCCGTGGTCGCGATCATCGACGGGCGCGGCGCGGAAGGCGACGTGTTGCGGCCGTCGCTGCTGAGCGCGGTGCTGCTCGTCCTGACGCTCTTCGTTTCCGCGTTGCTGCTGCATCTGACACGCCGCCGCGACACGCGCGCGCAGCGCCGCGCGCCGCATCTGATGCGGCTCGTGCGCTTCGGGTGCACGCTTTTCGTGCTGCTGATCTGGCTCGCGTATCTGCGCTTCGAGCTGGAGCTATGGAGCGGGCCGATAGCGCGGCTCATCAAGCACAGCGCGATGACGCCGGGCTTCAGGCACGGGCTCATCGCGGTGCTCGCGACGGTGTTCGGCGCGTGGTTCATCTGGATCGTCATCGACACCATCATTCTCGAGGCGCTCGGCCCGAACAGCTCGCGCAACAAGGCGCTCAGTCCCGGCGTGCGCGCCCGCACGATGCTGCCGCTCGTGCGCAACGCGGTCTTCGTGACGGTTGCGAGCATCGCGGCCATCGCCGCCGCGGCGAGTCTCGGCATCAATCTGACGCCGCTGCTCGCCGGCGCCGGCGTGATCGGCCTCGCGGTCGGCTTCGGGGCGAAGTCGCTCGTCACCGATCTGATCACGGGCCTTTTCATCATCGTCGAGGAGACGATCTCGGTCGGCGACTGGATCGATATCGACGGCGGTCATGCCGGAACCGTGATGGATCTCACGATCCGCACGGTCCGCCTGCGCGACGGACAAGGCGCGGTGCATACCATTCCGTTCTCGCAGATCAAGATCGTGAAGAACCTGTCGCGCGATTTCGCGAACGCGGTGTTCGAAGTCAGGGTGCCGTTCTCGGCGAAGATGGAGGACATCACGCGGATGATCACCGAAGTGGGCGCGGACCTGAGCGAGGACTTCCGCTTTCGCAACGAGATAATCGGTCCTGTCGAAGTGTGGGGGCTCGACCGCTTCGAGGCGAACTGCATCGTGGTGAAAGGGCAGATCAAGACGCGCCCGCTGCAGCAATGGAGCGTGGCGCGCGCCTTCAACGCAAGGCTCAAGCTCAAGATGGACGAAGCGGGCATCGAGATGCTGTTGCCGCAGATGCATCTTCATACGTCGCCGAACAACCGCGACGAGCGCGAGCAGGCGGAGACCCGGCGTGCAACGGATGGCGCCGTGCAGCCGGAACTCCGCGTGCTCAAGGAGTCGCCGTGATCAGAACGGCCACACCCATTCGGCGATTTCCGGGTGGTCGGTGCCGTGCGTGTGCGCATACTCGAGATGACGGATGATCGCGTTCTTCATGTCCTCCCTCAGATGCGCCGTCCTCGCCTGCAGGCGCGGCACGCGGTCGAGCACGTCGATGACGAGATTGAAGCGATCGACCTGATTGAGTATCGCGAGTTCGAGCGGCGTGTTGATGTTGCCTTTTTCCTTGTAGCCGCGCACGTGCAGGTTCTCGTGATTGTGGAAGCGATAGGCGAGCTTGTGGATCAGCCACGGATAGCCGTGAAAGTTGAAGATCACGGGCTTGTCGAGCGTGAAGAGGCTGTCGAACTCGCGCGCGCTCGATCCGTGCGGATGCTCGCTCTCGGGCTGCATCTTGAAGAGATCCACGACGTTCACGAAGCGCAGCTTCAGTTCGGGCAGGCGCTCGCGCAGGATCGCGGCAGCGGCCAGCGCTTCCTGCGTCGCGACATCGCCGCATGAAGCGAGCACGACATCCGGCTCCACGCCTTCATCGGTACTGGCACGCCGCCACACGCCCATGCCTTTCGCGCAATGGACGATCGCTTCGTCGATGGTCGCAAACTGCAGATGCTTCTGTTTGTCCGCGACGATGATGTTGATGCAGTCCGTCGAGCGCAGGCACTGATCGGCCACGACGAGCAGCGTGTTGGCATCGGGCGGGAGATAGACGCGCGTGACCGACGGGCTCTTGTTCGTGACGAGATCGATGAAGCCCGGATCCTGATGCGAGAAGCCGTTGTGATCCTGCCGCCAGACTGTCGAAGACAACAGGATGGTCTCCGACGAAACCGACGCGCGCCATGGCACATGGTTCTTGCAGATGTCGAGCCATTTCGCATGCTGGTTGAACATCGAATCGATCACATGCGCGAAAGCCTCATACGTATGGAAAAAGCCGTGGCGTCCCGAAAGCAGATAGCCTTCGAGCCAGCCGAGCAGCGTGTGCTCGGAGAGCATCTCCATCACGCGGCCATCGCGTGAGAGCTCGCCGCCGTCCTCGTCTTCGGGAAGGTAATCGGCCATCCAGACTTTCTTGCTGACTTCGTAAATCGCCTGCAGCCGGTTCGATGCCGTCTCGTCGGGACCGAATACGCGGAACCTGTCCATGTTGCAGCGCATGACGTCGCGCAGGAACTCGCCGAGCGGACGCGTGTTCTCATAGAGCGTCTTGCCCGCCGAGTGCTCTACATCGACGGCGTAGTCACGGAAATCGGGGAGCTTCAGCTGCTTGCGCAGCATGCCGCCGTTCGCATGAGGATTCGCGCTCATGCGCCGCGTGCCCACCGGCGCGATCTCCCTGATCTCGTCGCGCAGGCGGCCGGTTTCGTCGAAGAGCTCCTCGGGCTTGTAGCTCTGCAACCAGCGCTCGAGCACGGCGAGATTGGCCGGATTGGTATGGACATCCGAGAACGGCACCTGATGCGAGCGCCACGAGCCTTCCACCTTATGGCCGTTGATCTCCTTCGGGCCGGTCCACCCCTTCGGCGTGCGCAGCACGATCATCGGCCAGCGCGGACGTTCGGCATTGCTGGCATCGCGCGCCTTCTCCCAGATCTCGCGAATCTCGCCGGTGGCGGCATCGAGCGTTTCCGCCATCTTCCGGTGCATGTCGGCGTGATCCGATCCTTCGACGAAGTACGGCCGATAACCATAGCCGACGAACAACGCTTCCAGCTCTTCGTGACTGATGCGCGAGAGTATCGTCGGATTGGCGATCTTGTAGCCGTTCAGGTTCAGGATCGGCAGCACGGCGCCGTCGCGCGCGGGATTGATGAACTTGTTCGAATGCCAGGCCGTCGCGAGCGGGCCGGTTTCCGCCTCGCCGTCCCCGACGACGCACGCGACGATGAGGCCGGGGTTGTCCAGCGCGGCGCCATAGGCATGCGACAGGCTGTAGCCGAGTTCGCCGCCTTCGTGGATGGACCCCGGCGTTTCCGGCGTCACGTGCGAGCCGATATGACCGGGAAACGAGAACTGCTTGAAGAACTTCTGCATGCCCTCGGCGTCTTCGCTCTTGTCCGGATACACCTCTGAATACGTGCCTTCGAGGTACGCGGGACCGAGCACGCCGGGCGCACCGTGGCCCGGTCCTGCCATGAAGATCACGTCGATGTCGTCGCGCCTGATGATGCGGTTCAGATGCGCCCAGACGAACGACAGTGCCGGGCTCGCGCCCCAGTGGCCGAGCAGCCGTTGCTTCACGTGCCCGGCTTTCAACGGCTCGCGCAACAACGGATTCTCGGCGAGAAAGATCATGCCTGCCGAGAGGTAATTGCACGCGCGCCACCATGCATCGACGAGGCGAAGTTCATCGCCTTCGAGAGCAGAAGAATGCGATGCGCCATTTTTCGAATGTTTGCTCATCAGGACATCTCCTTTCAGTGAAGGTCCATCGGGAGGTCGGGGAAATGCGACGCGCGCGGTCCTGCGATGTCAGTACTTGATGTCTCGCGCCGCCTGACGCCCTTGCTGCTTCGTATCGCGCTTGTCATGTCTGCAACTGGCGTTGGATTTCTGATTCGCCGCGCGGCAATCCTGCTTCGTGTCTCGCGAATGCTGGCGCGTGTCCTGGCGCACGTCGCGTCCCGCGCGGCGCTGCTGGGCCTGTTCCGTTGCAAATGAAACATCTGGGGAAGCGACGACGAGCGTCGCGGCGGACAACGCAATGATGTGCAGCGTGCGCATGAACATGGCGTGAACTCCAGAGAATGCGTGAGCAGATCAGATTGCTCTACAAGATAGTGGTTAAGCGAGCAGTTGTGAACAGCCTTGAGCGATGGACCGACGTTGTTTCGGTTCGCTGCACGATGCCTTGCTGCGATTCGCGAGGCGGCACGCATCAGCGACTATTTCCCCGATGGCAACATCGTCAGGAAATGCGCCGTCAAATGAATTAAAATACTTTAAGAACGCTGAGCTTTACGTGACCAGTAGCGTCTCGCAGGCATTCGATGACACGCCATATCAGAAGATATTGGGTCGCCGGCATCGTGGCTTTTCTCGTCGGCAGCTTCGCATCAGCCAATGAACAAACTCGCATGATTCCCTTTCAGCGGGTCGCGGCGAATTTGCTCTTCTTTCCGTATCCGGTCGTCGTGTCGACCGCCAGCCTCCACGCTGTCAGTCCGCATCATCCGCGCTATGCCTTTCAAGGCACCATGGACGCGCTGGATGCCGTCACCCTGTCGAAATACGACAGGAACATCCATCCCGATCTGAGTCAGCTCGCGCGGGCCTATCCGCAATCACCTTCGCCGAATTCGGTTGCCGCGCCGGTCAGACCGCGCGACGACATCACGAACGGCGAGGACGAATGGCATTTTTACGCCAACCCGCAGATCGGCGTGAAGCATGAGCGCGAGAAAGGCATGACGTTCTCCGTGCGCCACGATTTTTAAGCACGCGCATTCGTTGCGCGCCGTCCTCGCGCGCGAAATTTCAGGTTGCCGGTTGCCGATGCAGTCGCATAATGTCGTTTAAGCACACCGCGTGATGTTCGACATCGATGGAGCCACGCTAATGAACAAGTTGCTTATAACCGGCGCAACGACGATGTTCACACTGGCCGGCGCGGCCCATGCCCAAAGCAGCGTCGCGCTGTATGGGCTGATCGACGCGGGCGTGACCTACACGAATAGCCAGATCAGCCCCACGACGGGCGCAGGGCACAGCAATTGGGAGTTGAAGAGCGGTCCTGTCCAATACAGCCGTTGGGGATTGCGCGGCGCGGAAGACCTGGGCGGCGGACTGAAGGCCATATTCAATCTGGAAAATGGCTTCAATCTGAACAACGGACAGAACACGTCGAGCAATCGCATCTTCAATCGACAGGCGTATGTCGGCCTGTCGAGCCGCGAATTCGGCACGCTCACATTCGGCCGTCAAACCGACGACATGGTCGACTTCGTGGGGCCGCTTTCGTTGACCGGCACCCAGTACGGTGGCACGCACTTCGCGCATCCGTTCGACATCGACAATCTCAACGATTCATTCCAGATCAACAATGCCGTGAAGTATCAAAGCCCGGAAATGGAGGGCTTCAGGCTCGGCGCGCTGTATGGTTTCTCGAATCAGGCGGGCGGCTTTTCGAATAACCGTGCTTACAGCCTCGGCATCTCGTATGTGTGGGGAGCGCTCAATTTCGGCGCGGGCTTTCTCCAGCTCAACAGCGACGCGCAGACGCCGGCACAGATCAATTCGAATGGCGCCGTCACCGATACATCGGGCTCAACGCTGCAGGGCGTGTTCACGTCGAACGCCGTGCCGCTGGGCGCGCTGTCGAGTCGTCAGCAGACGTGGGGCGCGGGCGTGAACTACGCATTCGGTCCGGCCGTGGCGGGCATCGTCTATACGCAGACCAACCTGACGCAGTTGTTCCAGACAGGACCGAGCACGCACTTCCAGAACTTCGAAGGCAACCTGCGTTATGCGCTGACGCCGGCGGTCGAGCTTTCTGCCGCCTACACGTATACGCGCGCGAGCAGCGTCACGGGCGGCGGCAATCCGCACTGGAACCAGGTCAGCGCGATGGCCGGCTACAGCTTCTCGCGGCGCACCGATGTCTACCTGCAGGGCGTGTGGCAGGGCGTGAGCGCGGGCAGCGGCTCGCCTTTGGGCGTGGCGTGGATCAATGGGATCACCGCGCCGTCTTCGACCAGCAATCAGGTCGAGGCGACGGTGGGGCTGCGGCATCGGTTCTGAGTGGTGTGTCGAGCGTTGGAATAGCGCTCTCTCGACGGGTCTAGACGGCCGGCTGTGAAGCGTGAGAAGCGGCGGGTTGCAGCGTGAGCGCATCGGGCATGGACGAGAGCTCGATTCCGCCTGTTCGCCAGTGCCGGTATGTACGGCCCCATCCCGTTACGGGTCGCGCATGTTCGTTCGTGCAGAAGTGCTCGAACTCGCGCCACGCTTCCTCGTAGTCGCCCTCACGGGCGAGTTCGAATTGGTGCCCGCCGGTCGCGCACGATGCGAGATTCATGAACTGCTTCAGTATCGGCCGGCATGCGTGGCTGATGTATGTGTCCGCTTCCGCTCTCGGCCATTCGTTCGCCGCAATGAGCATCTGACGCCACGCGAGAATCGTCTCACGGCAGGCATCGCATTGCGCATTGCCTTGGATCAGCGCGCTCGCCTCCAGAACGGCGGTCGCGTGCTCCTCTAACTTCGAAAGCTTGATCCACGCCGCGCGGCCGAGGGAACCGGGCATGCCGTCGTCGCGGTCGATAAACACCCTGGCCGCATCCGTCGACGGCTCTATCTTCACAACAATGCCGTCCGCCTGAAGCATCACGCGCACGCCGAAATCCGCGACGAGCATCGCAAGGCGGCAGCCCCAGCGCATGGTCATGTCGTGCAGCCAGGCGTCGTCGCAGCTTCGCAGCGCCGCGGCGATTTCCTCGCGCGCATCGGCAAGCCATCGGCTTTGAGCTAGCCCATCTGTTCGACTCATGGCGACATCCCGATGCGAGCGGAAACACTAGCTTAACTCGTGCGATCAAAGCGTGGGTGACACCGAGCTATGGCCAACTTGCACTCGATTTTCGCCACGACGCACACGAATGACGCCGATGCGCGTCACCGTGACCGATCATCCGATCATTCGAAACGTGAAAGACGAGGGAACATGAAGACGCGAGCAGCCATCGCATGGGAAGCGGGCAAGCCATTGACGATCGAGGAAGTCGATCTCGAAGGCCCGCGCGCGGGGGAAGTGCTGATCGAAGTGAAGGCGACGGGCATTTGCCACACCGATTACTACACGCTGTCCGGCGCCGATCCGGAAGG